>NZ_JJMU01000053.1 GCF_000757725.1 Sphingobacterium deserti | reverse complement strand
TAGAGATCATGCTTGATCGTCATCAGCTGCTCATCGCTCACATCTCGCTGCAAAATAGCTTGCAATGCAGTAAGAACTACTACGGCAAAGGGATTCTTATTAGCACGAAGTGCAGTCCCGTCCTGATCCAAAATTTTGTAACTATTAAATGTGTAGTGCAAACGAGTACCCATAAATTCCTGCACATACACACTCGGACGGTAAGCATGATGATTATCCGCCAAGATGGCGATTGCTGTGACCGGAACCTTGTATTTATCGGTAATCCGATAGAAATACTGAAACATGCGTGCAGGAAGATCTCCTTTGCCCTTACTGGATTGCACCTCAATATGGCAAAGTACATATTTCTCGCTGCCGTCTAGCAAATAGACTTTAACCAACTTGTCAACATAGCGTATACCCCGATTATTAGGTTCTGGTGGAAAAAGGCTTTCAAACTCCTTATCCAAATACTCAAAGCCGCGTTCCAAGTCAAAAATTTGCGCAGCGGCTGGAAACATAAAGGTCAGGAAATGTGCGAAGGTATCCTCGATAACGGACTTCCATAACGGATCATCTATACGACGATCGGATCGTTTCGTTGAGCTCATACAATTCAATTATAAATGGTTACTAGACCAAATATAAGGGAAAAAGAAAATGAAAACTAATTATTTTAGCAAAAAAAATCACGACGAAATATACTCTCCCCGATTTATTGACTTACGAATTGTCATGTTGAGATTCCGATACACCGAGAATGACAACATCGGACAAAGATAAAACCATCACGATTACCTTTTTGTTAGTAAAGAAATTGACTTGGATTCGGAGTGTTGAATCAAACATGCGACAAGTCTAGGATAGCATATCCAACCCAATCGAATAAATTAAAACGTTGAAAAGAAATTTTAGATCAATGAAAAAATCAATTTTTAGATTATTAAACAAGATCAACCAAGTTGCCTTACCAAAGTTAAGCCAGAAGGACCCGGCTACACTAAATAAATGGCAGCAGGCCATACTGGCCTACCGCTATTATGTGCTTACTCAATCATTGGATTGATTTTTCTTTGGAATACTTGCCAAGATAGTGCCATCAGACTTGATATGCATTTCTGTCTGCGGATAAGGAATGGAGATCCCTTTTTCGTCTAAGGCTAACTTGATACGCTCCTGCATCTCATTATGCGTCGTCCAAAACTGATCCTTGTTTACCCAGCCACGAATAGTGAGGTTCACTGCGCTATCCGCTAATTCGCTAACAAAGATTTCTGGGGTAGGCGTTTTGAGGATACGCTCATCAGCATTTATCAACTTCTCTATCGTCTCTTTTGCTTCTTTGATGTTATCATCGTAAGATATGCCAACGATAAACTGGAATCTCCGCGAAATAATTTTTGTGAAATTTTTGATTACGGAATTCGCTAAGGTACCATTTGGACTAAAAACCCTGATCCCTTCACCACTTATCAATGTCGTGTATAAAATATCAATGCGATCAACTGATCCTTCGGATCCATTATTACTCGATATATAATCGCCCACCTCAAATGGACGGAAAAGCAAAATTAAGACGCCGCCTGCAAAATTTGACAAACTTCCCTGCAGCGCCAAACCTACCGCCAAACCAAAAGCTGAAAGTGCTGCAATGAACGAGGTTGTCTGTATCCCCATTGTACTGGCAACAGTCAAAAGCAGCAAGCAATAGAGTGAAAATTTGATCAAGCTGCTTAGAAAGCTACGGATAGAACGGTCTACATTTCTACGTTCAAACCTCCGTTCAATGATCCGCAGTGCTAAGCCGATGAGGTAACGGCCGACCACCAAAATAATCAACGCTATCGCTATGGCAGGCAGTTTTAGAATAACGACATCAATTAATCTTTCGATACTGTTTTCAAATTTTTCCATCTAACAAATTTAAAATTTTATCTGTTTTATTGAAGACATTTGTCAATTTAAGCCTATCTTTAAGGTATGTCTTGGATATATTTGGACAACAACGCAACCACTAAAATTGATCCCGCTGTCTTGGAAGATATGCTTCCTTTCCTGCAAGAATCTTATGGAAACGCATCAAGCGTACAACATCGGATGGGCCGAGAAGCTAATGAAGCTATAGCATTGGCAAGGCATCAGGTAGCCTTTAAATTAGGATGCAAAGACAATGAGATATTCTTCACATCAGGAGCTACCGAAGCTGTAAACACTGTTCTGCGCGGCATAGCGGATGCTTATCAGCGAAAAGGAAAACACATCATAACCTGCCTTAGCGAGCATAAGGCAGTCCTGACCACCTGTGCCTTGCTGGAAAAACGCGGTATGGAAGTAACCTATCTACCCGTAAATCAACAGGGGCAGCTAGACCTTCAGCTTCTCGAAGACAGCATTCGTGACGATACTGTATTGGTCAGTATTATGGCGGCCAACAACGAAACGGGTGTGATTCACCCGATCAAAGAAATAGCTGATATCTGTCAACGACGGGATGTGCTTTACTTTTGCGATGCTACCCAATACATAGGAAAAAAAGAACTAAATCTGGCGAATATTCCTATTGACATCCTGACATTTAGCGCTCATAAGATTCACGGCCCGAAGGGTGTCGGCGCACTTTTTATTCGCCGTAAAAGCAAGCCGATTCAAATTCCTGCACTCATTAGCGGCGGCAAACAAGAGCAGGGTTTACGAGGCGGCACCTACAACGTCCCAAACATTATTGGGTGTGGCAAAGCAATGGAAATTTCCAAAAACCATGCGTATATAAAAGTATATCGAGACTTATTGGAAGAACAATTAACTTCCAGAATACCGCAGTGCTTCGTGCATGCACCTGCAACTTCCCGGTTGGACAACACGAGCTTCATTGCCTTCCGGCATATTAAATCTGCAGAGCTGATGACCAGCATGCCACAGATAGCACTTTCTTCGGGTTCTGCATGCGCATCAGGACTGCTTGATCCTTCCCATGTTTTAAAGTCTATGCAGGTTTCCGATGAAGATTCCTTCAGCAGTTTACGCTTCAGTTTAAGTAAGTACACCGAACGTGAAGAGATCTTGCAAACAGTGGAAGAATTGGTGGCAACGGTAGAACAAGTAAGGTCGCTCTCCCCTATTTGGAAACTTTTTCAGGACGGGCTGATAGACTGATTATTTTGACAATTGGATAACGTATTTGTATTGCATGTATAGGCAAGATTAACGTTATTTGCAATGTATAGACGATTAATGCGATATAACCATGGTAACGATTACAGATAAAGCAAAACACCGTATAGAGCAAATTATGCAGGAAGAAAGCTATGATGCTAACTACTTCGTGCGTGTAGCCGTGGAAAGCGGTGGATGCTCTGGCTTGTCATACAAGTTGAACTTCGATAACGAAGAAAAGAAAGGTGATCAGTTTTGCGAGGATAAGGGCGTAAAAATATGTCTGGATATAAAATCATACCTCTACCTTGCCGGAACTGAACTCGACTATTCTGATGGTCTGGGTGGTAAAGGTTTTGAGTTTCACAACCCTAATGCCAGCCGTACATGCGCATGTGGCGAGAGCTTTTCCGTGTAAAGGATAGACTCGAAATAATCATGAAAGGGAGTTAGATAAAAGTTAGCTCCCTTTTTTATGTAAAAAACCAAATATAAATACCCATTATTTAATAATTTCATTACTTTTACGCCTATACATTAAAAATATATCAATCGTAAATCTATTTTTCAAGCGATAGTTTGGGGAAACAACATTTTTTTATGGGACGTAATTTATTAAAAACCGAGCAGGCTATCACGTTTGTTAAGGAATCCTTTTCACGTAAACTTATTCAAGCTTTAAATCTGATACCTGTTTCATCTCCACTGGTCGTGCTTGACGGCACGGGGATTAACGACGATTTGAATGGTATCGAACGGCCGGTTAGTTTTCCGATAAAGTCATTAAATGAGCAGCGAGCGGTCGTCGTCCATTCCCTAGCAAAATGGAAACGGGTGCGACTCAAGGAACTGGAAATCGAAAAAAACGAAGGAATAATAACAGATATGCGCGCGTTACGTCCGGATGAGGATTACACCCCGATACATTCTATATATGTTGATCAATGGGACTGGGAAAAACACATCGATGCAAGCGACCGTACATTTTCCTACCTCAAACAAACTGTATTGCAGATTTATCAATCACTTTACGATACAGAGCGCGAGGTGGAAGCGAAATATCCTGATATAAAAGCCGCACTCCCTTCAAGTATCCACTTTATTTCTGCCGAAGAACTGCTGCTTGCTTATCCGGACCTTACACCTAAAGAACGTGAAAATGCTATAACAAAAACGCACGGCGCCGTATTTATCTATGGTATTGGGGGCGTGCTTAGCAATGGCTTCCCGCATGACGGCCGCGCGGCTGATTACGACGATTGGAGTTCGGATAATGAAAATGGCTATAAAGGTCTAAACGGTGATATACTCGTATGGAACCCCGTGCTCCATACTGCATTTGAGCTTTCCTCCATGGGCATTCGAGTAAACAAAACGGCCCTCGCACACCAGCTCGAAGTGCGTAACAATAGCGAGCGTGCACAACTTTCTTTTCACAGTATGCTTTTGGGTGATAAGCTTCCAGAATCTATTGGTGGGGGGATAGGACAATCGCGAGTGTGTATGTTTATGTTGAAGAAAGCCCACATTGGCGAGGTGCAGGTAAGCATATGGAACGAAGAACAACGGATCTTCCTTTTGGAGCAAGATATCAATCTTCTTTAATTCAGGGCGTTCGTTCAAACAAATTCACATGCCTTTCGTTCTTAGCGAAAGGCATTTTTATGATACAGCGAAATTTCTATGTTGCTTTGCTGCTAGCCCTGTCGCTCGCTGCATGCCAGAACGAAACAACAAAAACGGAAAATGTTGGTGAGAAAGACCAACCAGCGAAGGAGCAGCTTACAGAAGAGAGCAAGAAGCCTATTATTTTCGAACGCCAAAAGGTCGAAGGTGTGAAGGATACGCTAACCTTCGATGTGAAGCACGCCGCCACCTTTACCGCCGCTATCAAAACCTTGGACGGTTCCGGCAGCATCCGCATAAACCAAATTGTCTTTCCCGATGGAACTACAGACGGCCCTTTCGGAGACAGTATGACTGACAGTCTTACCAAAACCGGAACTTACCAATTGATCATTGGCGAAAGCCAAATGCAGGAAAACCGCTACTCAGGAGCATACACGGTGACCGTAGAACTGAAATAACACGATAAGTTGCTCATAATTCTATTAAATTTAGTTAATTTGCATCTTCAATTTCAATAGATAGAAAAATAATATGATCATACAACCACGTGTAAGAGGCTTTATTTGTTTGACATCGCACCCAGAAGGTACTGCGGAACATGTTAAACAACAGATAGCTTACGTAAAATCGAAAGGCAAAATTGAAAACGGTCCGAAAAAAGTATTGGTAATCGGTGCCTCTACAGGCTTTGGTCTGGCCTCACGTATCACAGCTGCGTTTGGATCTGATGCATCTACGATAGGTGTCTTTTTCGAAAAACCGGCAGCTCCGGGCAAGCCGGGAACAGCAGGCTGGTACAATAGTGCAGCATTTGAACAAGAGGCTAATCAGGCTGGTCTATATGCGAAAAGTATCAATGGTGATGCCTTTTCCGATGAAGTAAAAAAGCAAGCTATTGAGTTGATCAAACAAGACCTTGGGCAAGTTGACCTTGTCGTTTACTCCCTAGCGTCGCCGCGTCGTACACATCCGAAAACTGGCGTAGCCCATTCGTCGGTGCTTAAACCAATAAATCAGCCCTTCACAAATAAAACTGTCGATTTCCATGCAGGTGTTATATCAGATATATCTATTCAACCTGTAGAAAGTGATGACGACATCGAAAATACGATCGCTGTAATGGGTGGCGAAGATTGGAAATTCTGGATCGAAGAATTAAAAGCAGCAAACGTATTGGCTGACGGTTTAAAAACCGTAGCGTATTCTTACATTGGGCCTGAACTAACATACCCGATCTACAGAAACGGAACAATTGGTAAGGCGAAAGATGATTTGGAAGCGACCGTACCTGTACTTAATGATCTATTGGCAGACCTTAACGGAATAAGCTATGTATCGGTAAATAAGGCGCTCGTTACGCAATCAAGCTCCGCTATTCCGGTGGTACCTCTTTACATCTCTTTGTTGTACAAAGTGATGAAAGAGAAAGGAATTCACGAAGGTACGATTGAGCAAATTCAACGTTTGTTTGCAGAACGATTGTACACTGGCGCAGCACCCGCTTTAGATGATAAAGGAAGAATCCGTGTAGACGATCTTGAAATGCGTGAAGATGTACAGGCAGAAGTCGCTAAACTCTGGGAACAAGCTACAACAGAAAACTTGGAAGAGATATCTGATATTGCTGGCTACCGAAACGAATTCTTCCACCTATTTGGTTTTAATTTCAGCAACGTAGATTACGAGGCCGATACAAACGAAGTCGTCGAAGTACCAAGCATTAAAGGCTAGTATCATAAAAAAATATATAAAGGCAGTAGCGGAGATCACTACTGCCTTTTTTTTATACATGTTTTTAAAAAATTTTGATCTCTTTTTATTAGACCTCAATTTTGAATATCATGAAGAACTACCTCTTGTTTATTGCAGTGATGCTGATATCTATCCAGCTATTCGGACAAGCTTACAAAATCAGCTATCAACGTAGCTACAACGACAAGATATCGCAAAATGATGACCCTCTGACGGTATTTACTTCGAAGGAGCAAACTGTGATTACCAGTGAAAAAGCAACACAGTCTTTGGCGCCATACCCTTACGAAACCTTTTATGTAGATCGCAGCAATCCATCGCATTATTATCGGCTGACGACCTTTTCCGCTGATAAAGAACTTGCAACTTTAGATACATCTATTTTAAGTCGTAATACGCTAACGCTTACGAAAGATACAAAGAAAATATTGGGCTACCATTGTAAAAAGGCGATAACCGCCGTTAACTCCAATAGCATCGAAATATGGTACACAAACGATCTACCGGTCAAAGGGTCACCAACAGAGCTCGGTCAAAATCTTGGTTTAGTGCTAGAATACGTTCGGAATGGCAATTCTAAAATTACCGCAACTAATGTTGAGAAAATAGACCGTGTATCTCAGCATGTAGCGTTACGCAAATTTAGTTTACAGGTAGATGCGCTAACCTATCAAGATGAGGTATGGAAAAGCAGGTTCATTCAGATTCCTATTTTTCAAGATGAGCAGATAAATTTTTCGGAAGAAGCCAAATCAGACAGCGTTATGCGTTTTGCAAATGGAACGGTCATCGTTAAGAAGGTAAAGGTTCCAGAGGTCAAAGCCGGCAGCCAAGCTTTTGTACAGCTTATTGAAAAATCGAATGGAGATGCTTATGACCGTACAGGCTCAGTTTTTCTGATTGCAGACGACCAAGCACAAAGCTTTTTAGACGGCATGAAGAATGGGATGAATACGTTACCCATGTACAGTAATGGCGATGGCGAAAACTATCCCGGAATGGTGCGCACGGTTGGCTACTCTCCCATTTACGAACTGATGCGATTTTTCACACCGTTCGGCGTATCGCACTTTAATGATCGGTTGACATTAAAGGGCAAAACTTGGCAAGATTCCGTGCTTTACCGGCAAGATGTTTCTGAATTTTTAAGTGTGGTGAGCGGTAGAGAAGTTTACATCGGCACTTATATTGGCAACTATGATAAAGGCGGTCATCGTGTAAGCTTAGAGCTTACCATACATCCCGGTAGCTCGAAAATGGAATATCCACATGTATTATCCGTATTCAATAGCACAAACGTAATGGAGATGGGTGGACAAACATACGCTCGCTTTTTTAGTCAGGAAAAGGGACTCGAGGTATCTTTCGAGCTAGCTAATGACGCCCAAGATGTACAACTTCGTTATATCACCACTGGCCACGGAGGTTGGGGTGAGGGCGATGAGTTCGTCCCGAAAGAAAACAGTATATATTTGGATGATAAGCTGGCATTCCAGTTCACCCCCTGGCGCACGGATTGCGGATCTTACAGATTATACAACCCAATATCTGGAAACTTCCAAAATGGGCTCTCGTCTTCGGACTTAAGCCGCTCCAACTGGTGCCCAGGAACTATTACAACACCAAACTATATCCACTTGGGCGATTTAAAAGCTGGTAAACACAGCATTCGAGTACATATACCGCAGGGTGAACCTGAAGGGAGCAGTTTTAGCTTTTGGAATGTTTCGGGCGTGCTACTCTATCGATAATAGCACAACCTGCGATGGAGCTATTAAATAAAAAACTGTACGAATTTATTTTTTAAATACTTTTTAAAATAATCATACAGTTTTTTTTAAGTATTGTGTAATGCGTAGTGCGGATATAGATTGTAGCATGTAGTACTTAGTATGTAGAACTGCGCAGTGGGTAGTAAGAATTTTGAAAAATTACTGCAATTGCACCTACCTTCATTTATGCGAACTGTCGCATCGAAAGCTTTGCAATATTTTAGAACAGGGTATTGCGTACAGCGTATTGCGAAGGTAGATTTTAGTATGTAGTACTTAGTATGTAGAATTGCGTAGTGAGAAATTTCGAAAATTACTGCAATTGCACTTAACATTATTAAACGAAATGTCGCATCAGTTTTGTTGCGTCTGTAGTCATCTGCCTCAGCACTAACCCAACAGGGATGCAACAAAAATAAGCGACAGGCTTTTGCTACTTTTGCCCCACAAAAGTAATGCCTTGCCGCGGCATGCGGCGGATAGATGGTGAGTAGGACAAAGCGTTGAACAAAAAGTCAAATCTTTGCCCTAAAAATAACCATATCTCTTAACGACCCCGTTTAAACAACAAATAGTCTAAACTGAATTTACCGGGCCCGAGCAGAAAAATAGCTAAATAGCCAACGAAAAAAGCGCTGGCCAACTCATGCTTACCAAAAAATTGCCAATTATGCACGGACATGATAACCAATACCGTGATAAGCAAAGGAATGGTGGCCAACCTTGTAAACAGTCCAAAAATCAAAAATATAGAACAAAAGAATTCTGCAAAGATGGCTAAGCTTAATGAAAATGTACTACCTAATCCCATAAAACTCATAAATTGCCCTTTGCGCTCTGCAAATTCCACAAGTTTAGCGTAGCCATGTTGAGGAATCATCAGCGCTCCAAAGCCGACCCGAAGGAGCAGTGAAGCGAAATTTGATGCTGCTGTCCCTTTGGGCACCGTAAGAAAAAACTTCTTCATACTAATAAGCGCTTGCTTCGTCCAACAACGTTAATTCTTCTTTTGCAAAAGTAAGCCCTACTGCATCCACAAAAGGTTGGAGATGTAAAGCTTTTGTGGCACTCGCAATAGGTGCCGCTACCGTGGGTTGCTGTAAAAGCCAGGCAAGTGCGACGGCGGCAGGCGTCGTACTGTGCTGTTCTGCAACATATTGCAAAGCCTTCACAATCTTTTCGCCGCGCGGATTCCAATACTGTTCCTTAACACCATTGCCCCGAGCAGACTTTGCAAAATCGTCTTCACTTTGGTACTTGCCCGTAAGAAAACCACTTGCTAACGAAAAATAAGGAATCACCGATAGCTCATACACCGATGCAATATCCTTATATTGCGTTTCAAATTTTTCTCGTGAGTAGAGGTTATATTCCGGCTGTAAGGTGACGTACTTCGGTAACTCAAAGCTGAGACTGGTTTCCAGTGACTCACGAAGTCTATCAGGCGATAGGTTGGAAGCCCCGATATAGCGCACCTTGCCGGCTTTGATCAATTCTTCATACGCACGAAGCGTCTCTTCAACAGGTGTTTCTTCTTGATCGAAATGAGTCTGATATACATCAATATAATCCGTTTGCAAGCGATTCAGGGAGAGCTCGACTTGCTCAATAATATGCTGCCTTGTCGTATTAGGTTTTGGACTATCAGCGAAAGCACCGCCAACCTTTGTCATCATTACAACGCGATCGCGATTGCCGCGCTCCTTCATCCATTTCCCCAATATCGTTTCGGACTCGCCGCCTGTATTTCCCGGAACCCAATAGGAATATTGGTTCGCCGTGTCTATAGCGTTAAAACCAAGATCTACAAAAGCATCTAAAATTTCAAAAGAGCTTTTTTCGTCTAACGTCCATCCAAAAACGTTTCCACCAAATATGATTGGTGCGATATGCAATTCCGTATTATTCAAGATCTTTTTTTCCATATGTAAATATCCAAATTAAACAACACAATGTACGCTTTTTACTGTTTTAGCAGGAAATGGCACGTCCATATTATTGTCATAAATCCGAATAAATTTCTACTTTTGTGCGGCAATAATGCCCCTGTATGTTTGTTAATAACACCCCTTTTCTTCATTCTTTTAAAGTTGATGTTTCACATCTGGAGAAGCCTTCGCGCTTTACTTTTCCTTTTAGCTATGACCCACACCCGCTCAGTGAACTAGCAGCAAGTGAACTACAAGCGTATCTGGAACAGCAGCAAGATTTTCAGCACAATTTTGGTTTGCACGATAAGGAAGGCCCTGCTATCGGTAAAATGTTCGGGGTGCTCGTTGTAGAAACCGAGCAGGGTAATTTGGCTTACCTCGCGGCTGTGTCGGGCAAGCTTGGCAATAGCAACCAGCATAAACACTTCGTGCCGCCGGTATTCGATATGTTGACCGACGACAGTTTTTTTTTAATGGAAGAGGAAAAGATTAACGCAATAAACAGGCGGATAGAAACCTTGGAAAGCGATGTTACTTTGGCCGAATTGCAAAGAAAACTTGACGAACTACAACAGCAAGCACAATCTGAACTGGCCGCCTTCCGTCAACATATGAAGAAAGAAAAGGCGGGTCGGAAAGAAAAACGAACGCAAAGCAGACTCTCGCTGTCGGATGAGGCTTATCAGCTATTGGTAGAAGATCTTATCAAACAAAGTTACCGCGACCAACATGAATACGATGTACTGAAAGCACAATGGAAAAGTACCGTGGATACGATACAGCAGGATCATCAACAGCGGCAGCATGCCATCAACGAGCTGAAAGACGAACGCAAAATTCGCTCTGCTACGCTACAACGCCGGCTTTTCGATCAATATCAATTCCTGAATGCTGCTGGCGAAGAGCGCAGCGTACTTTCCATATTCTCCGAAAGGAAACAACTCACTCCGCCAGCCGGCGCAGGTGAATGTGCAGCGCCAAAACTGTTGCAACATGCTTTTAAACATAAGCTGAAACCAGTATGCATGGCTGAATTTTGGTGGGGAATATCGCCGGCATCTGAGGTGCGTAAGCATAAAAATTACTACCCGGCCTGTAAAAGCAAATGTGAGCCTATCCTCGCCCATATGCTCCGCGGTCTACATGTAGACGATAATCCGCTGTTAGAAAATCCAGCAGCTGGACAACAATTTGATATTATTTTTCAAGATGATGATATTGTCGTTGTAAACAAACCTGCAGAATTTCTTTCCGTACCGGGCATACACATACAAGATTCGGTGTATACGCGCATACTAGCGATGATCCCTGATATATCTGGTCCCGTCATTATTCACCGCTTAGACATGTCCACGTCAGGTATCCTCATACTCGCGAAAAACAAGGATGCGCATAAATTTATCCAAGACCAGTTTATAAAGCACACCGTTTTGAAACGTTACACAGCTCTCCTCGAGGGGCAGCTTTCAATTGCTGCGGGCATAATCGATCTTCCCCTTCGCGTTGATCTTGATGATCGGCCTCGCCAAGTCGTATGCTATGAATACGGTAAACCAGCGCAAACAAAATTTACCCTATTAAGAAGCGAAAATGGTAGGACACGTGTCCATTTTTTTCCGCTGACTGGGCGCACCCATCAACTTCGCGTTCACGCGGCGCACAGCCTCGGACTAAACACACCAATCGTCGGAGACGATCTATATGGTAAGCGCGATAAACGTTTGCATCTGCATGCTGGTCTTATCCAGTTTCAGCATCCATCAACGCGTAAAATAGTTACTTTTGAAGTCCCCGATCCATTTTAGGTAGGCCGATATTTACACAATAATCAAAAGAAAGTCACATTCGTTTTTGAACGCAATAATCCCTTTTCAAATCATTTAAACAATCATTACTTTTGTCGGAATTCCTAAAGAGTTGACCTTGGCAGTTCAAAAGTCAATTCGATAGTTTCAACAAGTATTGTTATGTTTACGACTCTCATACATGTAGCCCAAAGGGTAGCTACAACGCTATTGGTGCTATTTATCTTTTCAACAATATCGATTGCGCAAGATTTGCACATCAAAGGACGCGTGATGGATGTCACGAATAAGCAACCTATCGGTTACGCTACGGTGGCAGCAATTGGCTCTACAAGCGCCACATCAACAGATGATAATGGAAGTTTTGCTTTAAAGGTTGAACATGGTTTTAGCAAGGTGCGAATATCTTACGTTGGTTACGAATCGCAGGACATAAGCATCAGTGGCGATAGCTATCAGGAGCTCACAATTTACTTGGTTCCAGAAGAGAATACGCTTGAAGCTGTCGAGATAAGGGCTCCGCGGCGTTCGAAATACTCCAACAAAAACAACCCCGCCGTGGAACTCATCCGGCAAGTTATTGCTCATAAGGATGAGAACAGACTAGAAGCCTACGAATATGCTGAATACCAACAATACGAAAAGATATCCCTAGGATTGAGCAACTTATCCGAAAAGTTTAAAAACCGCAAAGTATTTAAAAATTACCAGTTTTTATTCGAGCAAGAAGATGCTGAGAACGGCGCAACAAAGGGCTATACCTTACCCGCGTTTATTGAAGAACGCCTTTCACAGTTTTATACGCGTAAAAAACCAAGCAGCAGTAAACAGCTGATTCTTGCCGAGCAGCGTGCCCAATTTGACCCGAAGTTTATCGATAATAACGGCATGAGTGCTTACTTCAATAAACTGTATCAGGATATTGACATTTACGATAGTAACATCGAGCTGGTGACTAATCAGTTCTTAAGTCCTATAGCAGGATCGTCGCCTACGTTCTATAAGTTTTACATCACCGATACGATAAAGACCGAAACGCCCTACTTGGTAGAACTAAGTTTTTTCCCTCGAAACAAGGCTGATCTACTCTTTCAAGGTAAGCTATACATCACACTTGATGGCCGTTATGCCGTTAAACATGCAGAGCTAAGCGTAGCCAACGACATCAACCTCAACTTTGTTCGCGACTTGGATGCTAAGCTCGATTACGAGCGCGATACCAACAATCGATACTATCTAAAAACGAGCTCTTTGGGATTAGATTTCTCCCTTACAGATAAGGGAACCGGCATCAAAGGGAATCGCACCGTCATCTTTGAAGATTTTAGAACGGGCGTTGCACAGCCGGATAGTATCTATGATGGTGCTTCGGTGGTGAAAGTATTTGAGCAAGAGAAAAAGCCTATTGCTGACGACTATTGGTTGACGCATAGACCTGTGCCACTGGAAAGCAACGAAGAAAACATCTACCACAATATAGATACCCTGCAACTCATGCCATCCTTCCAGCGCTTTCTGGACATCAGCTCGTTGGTTTTATCCGGTTACAAGCAATTGGGCCCAGTGGAAGTAGGTCCGGTGAATACATTCTATAGCTTTAATCCGGTGGAAGGATTTCGGCTAAGGTTGGGTGGCCGAACTACTGACCGGCTTAGTAAGCGTTTTTACGCCGAAGGCTATACAGCGTATGGCTTTAAAGACGAAAAATGGAAGTATTTCCTAAGCGCAACCTACGCCTTGAATAATAAATCGGTGTATACCTTTCCGCAACACTACTTGCGCGCCTCCGTGATGCGTGATACGAAGATACCAGGGCAAAATCTGGAGTTTGTACAGGAAGATAACTTTTTGCTCTCGTTTAAACGCGGCGAAAATGAGCGGTACCTATACAACGATATCTACCGGTTAGAATATAAACGCGAATTTAAGAACAATTTCTCGTACGTGCTCGGCTTCTCCAAATGGAGGCAACAGCCTGCCGGTATTCTAACCTACCAGATGATGGATGAAAACGGCGATAATAAATTGTTTAACGATTTGAATACCACAGAGCTTTCATTAAGCTTACGCTATGCGCCGCACGAGGAATTTTACCAGGGAAAGTTATACCGCACACCGATTTTTAACAAATATCCGATCTTCTACCTCAACTACGTTGCTGGGCTGAAGAATGTGTTGGAGGGTGAATATAACTACCACAACTTTACTTTGGGTGCCGACAAACGCTTCTATTTTTCTCAATTGGGCTATGCGGATGTCAATGTGGAAGGAAACTATATTTTAGGCAACGAGATACCATTCCCTTTCTTAAATATCCATCGGGCAAACCAAACATATGCCTACCAATTGCGTTCGTACAACTTAATGAATTTCTTAGAATTTGTGAGCGACCATTCGGTTTCGGCAAACATACAATATTATATGAATGGCTTCATATTAAACAAAGTACCGCTAATCAAAAAGCTGAAGTGGCGCGAAGTGTTTAGCCTGAAAGCGATTTATGGAGGATTGCGCAACGAAAATAATCCAGCTTACACCAACAACGTCTTTCAATTTCAAAAGAACAATGATGGAGAAGCTATCACATATGGTTTTGGCAACAAGCCCTACGTGGAGGCCAGCGTAGGACTAACGAATATTTTTAAATTTATTCGGGTGGATTATGTTCGGCGGTTAAACTATCTTGATCAACCGGAAGCACCCAAGCACGGCATTCGGGTGCGGGTGAAATTTGATTTCTAAAACTGCTATGGTTTACTTAGAAAAGCTGCTTTTTGATAAAGGCAGCTTTTTTCTGTAAAGATAGCACCTCGTCATACCTCCCATCGTGATAACACTCACTTTTATCACACGTGACATCTCAATTCCCATTACGCACTACTTAATACACAACACGCTGTTCCTCCTTCCGCAATGGCGTTTAAGTCCAAAAATGCGTCCTTGCGAGGAAGTATGACGCGGCAATCTGCATTTTTACAAGCGTAAGATTGCTTCGTCCTCGTCCTCCTTCCGCAATGGCGCCTACTTTTATTCAATTCTCCCTACGCAATACACAATACGCCAAAAGAAGTCATTCTTTTTGAGCGACCTTTTATAAAATCATAATATCGCTATCACATTCCAAATATTTTTATAATTTTAATAATAATTGTGATGTGTTTATGATCTTAATAAAGTGAAACAATTTCTATAACCAATGCTTATGTACCCAGATAAACTTCGGTTAATTTATCAATATCCATCCATGACCTATACTGATTTAGATCAAGTTGTAGAAAAGCACGAAAAGATGACGTTCAAAAAAGGTGATTTATTACTGCGTGAAGGTCAGATAAGCGATTGCTATTATATTTTGGAAAAAGGAATCGTTCGGTCCTTCGTTTATGACTATGATGGAAATGATATCAGTACAAACTTTTTCTGCGAAGACGAGATCGTTATCGAAGTCGCCTCCATATTTCATCACATTCCTACACAGGAAAATATAGTATGCTTAACAGATTGTACGCTTTGGCGCATTCAATTTGATGCTTTTCAAGATCTTTTCGCAAAAATTCCGGCTGTTACGGAATGGGGACGAGCATGGCTATCACACCAGCTTTTTTTAACAAAAAAAAGAGCGCTCGATATGATCAGTCTTTCGGCGATTGATCGCTACCAACAGTTACTCGAAGAAAAGCCACAGATACTACAACAAGCGCCATTGAAGCATATCGCAACGTTCTTGGGCATCACGGATACCTCATTAAGCCGTATACGGAAAGAATTGGTAGGAAAGTAGCACCTCGAAGGAAAAAGTTGTCTTAGGGTAAGATTTGCAAACACTTCAGCCCTTATTTTTGGATAGTAAACCGATAAAACAAGAGGCGTTATGGAGATTAATTTCAAAGGTGGGCTCAATATGGCAATGAAAATTTCGACCGCTGACTACGAACGGACGGTGGCTTTCTACAGAGACATACTTTTGTTTGATGTCGAAGAAATCCCGATAACGCATCCTACGGTCTTGCGGACACATAGGCTTCATTTTGGTCCGAACATATTGTGGTTAGATTGCGTTGCGGATGCTACACAACCGCAAGTATGGCTTGAATTGTACACCGATAATGTGGAACGCGCAACCACCTACCTCCGGACAAATGATGTGACCACATGCGATGAAATCGAAGAAATAAGCCCGTCCATGCACTGGATCAAAGATCCATCGGGCAACGTCTTACTCTTAAAAAAACAGAAAGAAAACGTAGAATAATGATATGGAAAAGATAACAGTGAAATCGCGTATAGCGAACAATGTGGCAACGATTTGGAATGCATACAACTCGGCGGAAGATATCATGCAATGGAATCAAGCGTCTGCAGATTGGCAGTGTACAAACGCAAAGAACGACTTACGGGTTGGCGGAAAATTCAGCAACAGAATGGAAGCGAAGGATGGAAGTTTTGGTTTCGATTTCGAAGGTCAATATACAGCTATTGAACCTTTTAAACGTATTGCATATGCTATGCCAGATGGACGGCAGGTGGACATCAACTTTGATGAACATCGTGATGGAACGGCTGTTGAAATTACTTTCGATGCAGAAAGCGAAAACCCCATCGACATGCAACGCGATGGTTGGCAAGCTATTTTAGATAATTTCAAAAGCTACGTAGAGCGAGTTTACGGAGGCACAACGTCCTGAGAACCCGGAGGCTAGTGAAAATACCTTTATATTAACAAGACGCTAAACGCACAAATAACAAATGGCAACAAACAAAACAGCTTACACAACGGAATCTGTATCGCTATTCCTGCAAACCTTACTGGATGACCAAAAACAAGCAGATAGTGAGGCGCTAATCAGACTAATGGAAGCTGCTACCGGTGAAAGCGCTCAGATGTTTGGCCCCAACATTATTGGTTTTGGGCGGTATGCATACACATATGCCAGTGGGCATTCCGGCGAAGCTCCCTTAGTTGCTTTCTCTCCGCGTAAAAGCGCATTCTCGCTCTATGTGTATACCGGCAACGAACAACACCGCTACTTGCTGGCCAACCTTGGTAAATTCAAGATAGGTAAAGCTTGTATATACGTAAAGCGACTTGCAGATATCGATATACCATCGTTGGAAGCGTTAATGCAAGAAAGTATAAAATTTCTAAGCAACACTTACACGCGTGTAAAGCCAAAAGATGGATAATAGCTAACCACCAATCCTACATGCAATAATTCTATGAAAAAGCATTCCACAAACTATTACAATAGCTTAATAACGACGGCGGAAGATAGCAAAGCTGATCAGGGAAGTAAGCCGCCGGAGAAAACCGAAAATAAAACCATTGCGCAACTGCAGTTTGATCTAATCGGCAATTCCCCCTTTCATTACACATCAGACGAAGTCCTGTTCTTAATTTATGCGCAGAAAAATGACCTACATAATTCGGAAGTTCCAGAAGCACGCGAACGTTTTTTTTCTAAGGGACAACCATGCCTGCGCACCTCGCCCTTAGCAAAGACCTACGGCTGGGGAATATTATCAAACGATGAAGGGAAAGTTAAACTAGTGGATAGCGCCTCGCCGTCTTATCAGGAACTGCTTGCTGATGACAGCATAAAGAAGATATCGGCGATGAGATCAAAAAGATAAAGGTTATGAAGAACACATGCAACACGATCGACGAATACATCGCACAGTTTCCGGCTGATCAGCAGCAGCTGTTACAAGCCACCAGAGAGGTCATACGCAAGGCTGCTCCAGAAGCGACGGAGGCAATCAGCTATCAAATGCCTACGTTCCGTTATCATGGTAACTTGATCCATTTCGCACGGTTTAAAAATCATTTGGGCATTTATCCAGGCCCGGATGCTATCGTCCACTATCAGGCGGAATTAGCCAAATACAAAACTTCCAAAGGAGCTATTCAGTTACCGCTTAACGAAGAGCTACCACAACAGCTGCTTGAAAAGATTGTACACTTCAATATGCAAAAAATGAAAGAAAAGGCTGAAGCAGGGAGCAAGAAGAAGACGAAAGGCTAAGGAGTCCAACGACTAAGACAGGCGCATTTTGAAACGAGCATGATATCAACAATGCCATTAGCCGTTCAGAAATCTTGTCCTATGCCAAGCCCGGCTATGTACAAACCTATTAACTTTGTTATAGTCAAGAAGTAGACAAGACCTTAAAGCACCTATTAGTAAACTGAAAATAATAGCATCATGGAAAGAACAAACACTATGCAATTCGAGATAGCGGCAGATGGTAGGTCTGTCCACATTTCACGGCAATATGCAGCTCCCTTGGAGCAGGTTTGGAAGGCTTGGACAGAGGCTTCCATTTTAGACCAATGGTGGGCACCAGAGCCTTGGAAATGCCATACCAAGCACATGGATTTCCGCGAGGGAGGTGAATGGCTTTACAGCATGAATGGACCCGATGGTGAGGTAGCTTGGAGCCGTTGCTCATATGGCGAGATAGAACTACTTTCTTATTTCGAAGGAAAAGACAACTTCTGTGACGAGCATGGACAACCGAATGCTGACATGCCATCCATGCACTGGCGTACCGAATTTAGCGAAAACGAAATGGGGACACGCGTTGAAAATCACCTCCGTGCAAAATCTGCGGAAGATCTATCACAATTGGTAGATATGGGTTTTAGAGAAGGCTTTGAGATGGGACAGAACAACCTAGGAGATTGGTTAGCGAACAACAAGTAGCTTATTTACTATCAGATAACAGGCTTCATACAATAAACATAAAAATTTAATAATCATGGCAAAACTACATGCTTACCTTAACTTCAACGGCAACTGCGAAGAAGCTTTTAATTTCTACCAGACCGTATTCGAAAAACCACTTTTAGGCACGCACCGTTTTGGTGATATGCCAGCAGACCCTAACTTTAGCATTCCAGAAGAAGATGCGCATAAGATAATGCACACTGCAATAAAAATCAATGAGGATGTTATGCTTATGGGGTCGGATTGTGTCGAAAGTTTTGGCCAAAAGGCGGTGTTCGGTACTGGAACATATATTATGCTTGATACAGACACTGCGGAAGAAGCACGCCAGCTCCATGATAAGCTAAGCATAGATGCGCGAAACATGGAGATGGATCTCGAAGAAACATTTTTTGCAGAGCGTTTCTCTTCTTTCACAGATAAATTTGGAATCAGCTGGATGATCCATTACGAAGGAAACAAGAAAATGGGGTAAATTGGCAAAATAGCAGAAGATAGACAATAACCTCGTTATCAATTGCATATATTCTGCTATTGCCATTTTCGCAAATGCAATTAGCCGTAGACGTACTGGTAACGCCAAAAAATGTGAAAAGCGGGTATACAGTCATTCGTCCCACTAAAGGATCTGCCAGAGATCAATCTAGGGGTGCTGCAGCTAATCTTCAATATTTAAACAGCTAACAACTAGACATTATGAAAATTTTAAAGTATATCCTCTTAACCGTTGTAGCGCTGGTAGTCCTCGTGCTGATCATCGCGCTAATTTTACCCAGAAAATTTCATGCAGGTAGTCAAATTACTATTGATCGTCCAAGTGCAGAAGTATTCGATTATGTGTCTGCAATAAAAAATCAAGGGAATTATGATGCCTGGTCCAAACAGGATCCGAACATCGAAAAAAAGTATTCGGGCACTGATGGCACTGTAGGTTTTACGTATGAGTGGAAGAGCAAAAAAGTAGGCGACGGGAAACAAGTAGTGACGCATATCGAGCCGGGTAAGCGAATCGACATGAATCTTTACTTTCAGGGAACGGGCATTGCAAATCCATCTTTTATAGCTGTAGAAGATCTCGGCCCAAACCAAAGTCAAGTGACATGGGAAATTAGTGGCACCATGCCCTACCCTTTCAATATCATGAATGTTTTTTATGATATGAATAAGGATTTTGAGGTGGGACTTCAAAACTTAAAGACTATATTAGAGACACAATAATATGAGAACGTTGGAGCGGTCAAGTCGCGGACGTTATCGAGTTTTGTTAACCTAATAATCAATAATGAAAGGAACTATTTACCCTGCAATTTGGTTTAGCGAGGCTGCCAAAGAAGCATTTAAAGACTACGTAGAGATATTTCCCGACAGCCAAATTATAGAGAGCAATGCCATCGTAGTTTCTGCTAAATTGAATGGAGTACCCTTTATAGCTATAAATGGCGGGCCGTATTTCAAGCCCAATCCTGCTATCTCTTTCATGGTGATTTGTGAGACACAGGAAGAGATAGATCGTCTCTGGGAGATGCTTATGGATGATGGGGAAGTAATTATGCCGCTCGACAGTTACGCCTGGAGTCCGTACTATGGATGGATGAGTGATAAAAACAAAGTATCCTGGCAATTATTTTTAGGCTCGCTTGAAGACGTAAACTATCAGCCAATAATGCCCACCCTCCTATTTTGCGGCCCGCAGCAGGGCAAGTGCAAGGAAGCGCTCGCCTTTTACAAATCGGTCTTTCGTGAGTTTACAGATCAGGGCAGTATGTCCTATCCAGATGGGGATCGAGAAGGACAAATCTTGCAAGCGCAATTTATGGTGAATGGCATGACGCTAATGGCAGCAGACAGTGTGCATGACCAACCTTTCTCATTCAATGAAGCTTTGTCTTTAGTCATTCCGTGTCAAGATCAAACAGAAATTGACTATTATTGGGCGGCTATGACTAAAAATGGCGAGGAAAGTCGATGTGGCTGGTGTAAGGATCCCTATGGCGTGAGCTGGCAAATCGTTCCGCATAATATTGATGAACTTCTGCGGAACAACCCTGCGGCAAATAAGACATTAATGCGGATGAATAAAATAACCATTGCAGATTTGATGATTTAAATAGATAATGATGCAGAAATTAACAGCAAATGCACAGATCCAAATTCAGAAATCGATGAACGACGTGTTTCAGGCGATCATCGAACCCTCAAAAATGAGCAACTATTTTATTGGCGAATCCAGCGGCACACTGGAAACAGATAAAACCGTACAATGGTCTTTCCCTGAATTTCCAGAATCTTTTCCTGTGACGGGTAAAGAAATTGTTGCGGATACATACATTTCTTTTGACTGGAGTGGCGGCGAGGCAAATCAGCTGGTAGAAATTTTCTTGAGCGAGGGTGATAACAACTCCACCGTTGTGCGGATCGTGGAGCACGAAATGGAGAACACTCCGGATGGCGTCGAACAAATGAAAAGACAAACAGGTGGCTGGGCGAATTTCCTGGCCTGTTTGAAGGCCTATTTAGAGTATGGTATCAATCTGCGCATAGGAGCTTTTGACTATATGAAACAATCGGAACGATAACAAGCAGGTGAAAGAGCAAAAACAAACTACTTACATCGTTTTGCTGCGGGCTGTGAATGTATCGGGCAAAAACATGATTAAGATGGCTGAACTACGGCAGGAGTTACAGGTAGCCGGGTTTTCAAACGTAATAACCTATATTCAAAGTGGCAATATCCTGCTAAAGTCCTTGGAGCCAGCCGATATCGTCGCAGGTAAAGTCAAAGTACTCATCGAAGATAAATTTGGTCTGACCTTAGAGGTGTTTGTACTGGACAGGTCTTTCCTGCAAAAGGCGCTTGATAAAATTCCCATAAAAGGCAAACTCGCGCCAAACCATCTGTTTATCACCGTACTTAACAAAGAACCAGATAAAGCGCTTTTAGAGAAAGTCAAAGCTATTGATCATGCTGATGAAACTTTCGATATAGTGGAGAATATCCTCTACTTTTATCTCCCAAACGGTGCCGCTCGCGCAAAAATGAGCAACAACTACTTTGAAAAAAAGCTGCACGTGATTGCTACCGGACGAAATTTAAACACCTATCAAAAACTACTTGAGCTTGCTGAAAACTTTTAAACTATGAAACCTACCGTACCAACCTATTGCGGAAATTCACCGAAAATGCAGCTGATTGCTGACTTCAACCTAGCATTTGCAGCGGGCGATATCCAGAAAGTACTAAGTTACGTGCATGACGACATCCAATGGGAAATGTTAGGCGATCAAATTATCACCGGACATGAGGCAATAGCAGCCTTTATTAAAGAGCATGCTAATCTCCAAGTTGTGTCGTGGGAGGTAGAAGATATCCTGTCGCATGGAAGGTTAGGCTCAGCGCGAGGAACAGTGCAGTTGGATAAGCAGACAATTTACTTCGCCGATTTCTACACGTTTACCTCCACCGCAGCAAACGCAAAGATTAAGAAAATCAAAACCCTGGCAATTTCCAAAACTTTGCAAAAAGGAATCTTGCCAGGGTTTTGATACGGAACGGGAAGCTATTTCTGATTGCTTTCAATACCCCATTGCCTATTCGGCTCGCTTCCCATTTCAATTTGCAGGCTTCCGCCCTGTAGCAGTGCCGCTGCCGGAAACTGGAAACTGTTCAGCGGCTTACCGTTGAGCAACGCGCTTTGCACAAATTTGTTTTTTCTTGATGCATTTTTAGCCTCAATGACAAAAGTCTTCCCTCGTCCATAGCGCCCTCCAAGATCGATGACTACCTTTTCAAAAATCGGACTTGCAATTTCATACTGTGGTTCGACACTACAGCCGCCATCTGTTTGAAATAAGCCTAGCGAGGCCATCATAAACCATGCGCTCATCTGCCCTTGGTCTTCATCTCCTAGATATGCATTAGCTTGGTCAAAACCATAGTACCGATCTATGATGGCACGGCTCCATTGTTGCGTCAACCAAGGCTTGCCCACGAAATTAAAGAGAAAGGCAAAATGCATCGATTGTTGGTTACCCTGTATCACCGGATAATCCCAATAAGCATCATTCGGCGCATTAAAACGCCATTTGTAGCTTTCCTTAAAGCCCCATTCCAAACGGTCAATAAAGCGTTGCTTACCGATCAAATCGGCCAGTCCGCGCACATCCTGCGGCACAAAATAGGTCAGTTGCCAGCTGTTACCTTCCACATAATGTTTGTTGGCTCCTGATTTGAATGCATCAAAATCAGGCAGCCATTCGCCTGCCGAGTTACGCATTCGCGCGAAACCAGATGCCGTATCGATAACATTCCTCCAGGAAGCCGCACGCTTTTCGAATATCTTGTATATATCTTCCTTGCCCAATGCTTTAGCGAACTGGCTCACCGTCCAGTCGTCATAGGCATATTCCAAGCTATTGCTAAATCGACCTTTATCATAAGGAACATAGCCGTATTGCAGGTACGGCTCTAGATCTTCATTACCTGCTCGTCCTTTCCCGACTTGCGTAGCCGGTGTCGTCTGCATCTTGTGCACTGCTTCAAACGCTTTACTCACATCATAATCACGAATACCCATTTGGTAGGCTCCCACCAACAGCGGAATCTCATGCTCGGCAACCATCACCGGGATGTATTCCATACCAGCCGGTCCTTTCGCCAGGAAACCGTTGGCATCATACATCGCTAACTGCGACTTCACCCATTTCGAAGACCATTCCGGCGTCACCAAATTCCAGAATTGATTGAGGTTCCAAAAGGTATTCCAAAAAGCATCGCAACCCAACGCCACATCTTTTGGATCTGCAAAGCGTTGTACCTGCTCTGTCGCATCAACCCAAGAACCATCACTATCGCTCCAGGTATTGCGACTACACAATGCGCGGTACATATTATTGTAGAAACGTGATTTTTCCCGACTATCTGCCGAAGAGACCTTTAAACGCCCCATAAGGCTGTTCCAGCTTGCAACATGGGCATGGCGTACCGCATCGAAATCCCAACCAAAGGGCTTTTCTATTTCTGTTTTTAGATTCATTGATGCACCCTCAATACTAACCAAAGAAATACCAGAACGCGCCTGCACTACAGGATGTTTGTCGGTATCAAACTCGGCATAAGCACCGGCATTCTGTACATCCTTGCCCGTTAGCTGATCTGCAGGGCGTTCTTTTCCATCAATCCAACCAGCAAAGTCTTTAATATCTTGGTCAAACTCAATCACAAAGTGCAAGGTATAATCCTGATCGACACCGCCTGCCCAGGCATCCTTGGTTTGCTGCACACTAAAGCCTTCAAGTCGTCGAGTACCGACTTTTTTGATCTGAAATTGTTTGACGGTGTAATCATATTCAGCCGGTATCTGTAAGTCGATCATCACGCGCCCCGGTTTGCCTTCAGGAAAGGTATAACGCTGAAATCCACAACGCGTTGTGGATGTTAATTCTGCTTGGATATTGTACTTCTTAAGCAAAACCTTATAGTAGCCAATCGGTGCTTCCTCGCTGCTTTTATCGATTTCAGATCGGTAGCCGCTCTTGGGATCATGCTGACTGCCGACGGTATACTTCATTTCGCCGCTGACAGGCATCATCCCCAAGCCTGCCATGGTCCATTCATGGATATGGCTAAATGTTCCGATACTTTCTATCGTCGGATCGTAACCTGCCATCCAACCTGCATTTTGATTATCGGGACTAAGTTTTACCATGCTGAAAGGCATCCACGGTCCGGGCGCTATCATCCATCGCGAATGCGCCGTTCCAATTCGGGTGTCTACGTACTCCGCTTGTTCATGTAGGGGCTGCATGGAAGTGGTAGCCACACCTTCCCGCAATAGTTTACCAGATAGGTATATTTGCCAGTCGAGTTGTTTGCTCTTATTGCCTACAGGCATCGGTGCTTCCAGAATATATCGACCCGTGTCCAATTGCTTATTGATTACAGTCTTACCCGCAATCTTAACGCTGAGCATAGGGCTTCCAGAAAGATGCTCCACATCCACAAGTAGCGGCTGCACACGAGCCTTGCCCTGCCGCGTATTGTAATTAGCCGGTCTCACCGCGCGTAGAAAGGCTTCATCAGAAGCCAAAGGATGGATCATACCCGCCCCTTCCAATCGTAGGTTGTTAAAAACAATCCAACTACCTTCCAAAATAGTCAACTGTATACTATTACCTCCGTCACGAAGCATTGCAGCAGGAATAGGAACTTCCAGCGTTTTCACCACCGTGCCCGATAATTCACCGGAAAGCCCGCGGTCATTCCCCGTGTGTGGGAGCCGAAACTTAAAATCTTGCCCATTGACCGTAATCTTCACCAATGCCGGATCTTTACCATTAAAGGCAGAAAGATCCGTTACGAATGTATAAGCGTTATCTTGCAGTGGAAATGTCGGCTCGAAAAGAATGTTAAGCTGATGTGATCGAATACCTGATGTAGGGCCGGTACCCCCCCAATGATCTGCGGGTCCCGGCAACACATACGGCCAGTCCGATTTTGGATTGGACTTACCTACCAAGTAGAACCGATCTTCCCAACCAAAATCCTGCGCAAGAAAGTCTTGATAGCCGCCGGGAGCTAAAGCAAAATTGGTTGTTTTGCCTCCTTGATCACCAATCTGCCATATAACATGCTTCTGAGCGATCCCTAGATTGCACTCCAAGAGGAAACAATAGAGGCTGCACAAAAACAGGGGGAAAGAATTTATTTTTATCATGGTTTATAGTTTAGCGGTGACGCCGTTTGTAAAAAGCGCTTACCCATTATATCAATATGTTGTTTAACAACTTGGTTTACCGACGAACAAGCGTCGAATAATTTGGATACCATTTCGTGCTCGCCATAATTCCTTGACGTACTAAGGCAGATATTTTGAGGGTATCAAATTCGGCTGGTATTTCTTTCGAAAATCTATTTTCATGCTAAACAAAAACAACAACAAAAAGCCGGCACCAAAGAATAGGCTCAGCATGTAGTAACCCGATTTTAACATCGCATGCGTCCAAATGATTAATACTACAAGGAATATCCAGATCAGTGCTTTCTTCCATGGATTTCCATGAGTAAACTTTATAGCCTCTGCAGCGTTTTGTAAAATAATTCGTTCATGTAAGCCAATCACAAAATCATAATAAGCCTTTTGATTGGCCTTGGCCTTCGTGATGTCAGCTTCATTTATCTTTGATCGAGTAAATTTTTGATCTTCTCTTTCAATATAGTGCGTGACGCTCTGCAAATGAAGATGTAATTTATTGGTGAAATAGATATCGATGGTATGCCAAGAGACATCCGATAGGCCCAGATGAATTTTCTGAATATCCGTGTAACGAAATCTGTGCTCATCATCGGAACCATTTTTACGAATCTGAAAGACGATCTGCTCCTCCAGGAGCTTACAGATGATTCGCTTTTTCTTGGAAGCTATATAGTGAAAGGTTGATTCTAGATGTTGCATAGTTACTAGTTTAGGTGCATAATTATCGATTTCACAAAAAGGATGCGTTCCTATTTAATTTAATCTTTATACAAATGTCTTAAAAACCATAGCGTTAAACTATCCATGAAAACCGCTATTTTCTATCTTTTGGCCGTGGCTATGTTCTTATTGATTTAGCTTTGTATGACCAAAAAAGACGATTTTATCCCACTTTAAAGCCTTAGTAAATGACAGTCGCAAAATGGGCCTCGCGTGCTATGCGGTACCACAATTACAGGTAACGACCAAGGTTAAATCGAGAATGTGCATCATCAATATGTACAAACATATAAACAAAAATTGGTATGTGAAGTATGCCTTTCAAATATTATATCTATTTCGAACGTTCTTAATGGTGCCGCCACGCGATAACTACTGAATTAACGAAAATATTACAAATACAGGAAAAGCAACATGTTAAACGTACACTGCACCGTTTAACGGATATCGAAGCTAAGTTATCCGCTAAAAAAAATAAAACCTTGGGAAACCATCTATTTTGTTAGTATGTTTGTACATATAAAACACCAAGCTTTACACTTCTGTTAAACAGAAGAGCAGGATGAACAATAAACCTTAGTTACATGTACAAATCAAAATTGCGCAGCCTACTTGCTGCATTCATTATCCCTTGTTGCCTGATGGCGCAGGAAGTTAAACCGACAAAACCTGCGATCAGCATTTCTGCAAGCATGAGCGACAAAGTAACGCGCATGGCCGAAGACCTGGTAAGATCAGGTTTTACAGCTGGCGATGGCTACGGAGAAGTGTGGATCAGAGATCTTAATACCTTTATCACATTGAGCTGTAAAGTCAACGATAAGGAACAAATTCGAAATCACTTGATTCGCTTTCTACAATTTCAGCAAGCCGATGGCGGCATCCTCGACGGCTATTTGCCCGCTTCGAAAGCCAGTGGCGAATCCGTCTTCTACCGTTCGGCTTTAGCACCCGATTATTTGGGACATAAAAACACAGTAGAAACCGATCAGGAAACATCCCTTGTTCAAGCCGTCGCAAAATATATCCGCGCCACAGGCGACAAGGAAATTTTACAAGAAAAAGTAGCCGGAAAAACGATAGAGAAACTGTTGGAAAAATCCCTAGAGTTCTTGCTGAATGAACGATTCAATGAACAATATGGATTATTATGGGGGGCTACCACAGCAGATTGGGGAGATGTACAACCCGAGCATGGATGGGGCGTGGTATTGGATGAAAACTCGCATTTAGCCATCGATATTTACGATAACGCCATGTTTATTATAGCCATACAGGACTTTCTAGAAATAGCTACGCTAGATACTAAACAAAAAGCTCGTTGGGAGAGCGTACTGGACGGTATTAAAAAGAATACACAAAAACACCTTTGGGATGAAAAAGCTAATAAATACATTCCACATATTTATTTAGATGGCTCGCCCTTCCCGGAGAATTTCGATGAATCTGCCGTATATTACCACGGAGGTACCGCAGTGGCTATAGAAGCCGGCTTGCTCGATAAAGATCAAGTATTGCACGCCTACAACCGGATGCAGGAAAACGTGAAAATGGCCAATGCAGCAACCATCGGTTTAACACTCTACCCCACCTATCCCGAAGGATCGTTCCAAAACAAAGGCATGGGTCCTTACTCTTACCAAAATGGTGGCGACTGGACCTGGTTCGGCGGAAGAATGATTAGCCAACTGATCCGCTATGGTTTTATAAAGGAAGCCGAAGAGGCGCTTTACCCCATGCTGGATCGGGTGATCAAGAACAATGGTTTTTACGAATGGTACACACCTGCCAACGAACCAAAGGGATCATCAAGCTTTCGCGGTGAAGCTGGCGTGCTATGGTCTGCCTTACAGGAACTAGAAACTAAAAAAGCTGCACGAGGCAGCAAATAATAACCCTATTAAAAATCGTGTTTCCTTTGGACACAGCAGCAGCTGGCCAAAGGAAACACGATCACCTACCTACTTGTACTTGTCTTTCGGTTCGCTTCCCATCTGGATAACCAATTTTCCCCCTTGCTGGATATCGCGAAGCTTTATAAACGGTTTTTTTAATCTTTTCCCGTTTAGCTCGAACGAGTGTGCATACCTTTTCTCCGTTGTATTGTCACGAACCTCAATTTCAAAATCCCGTCCACTGAAGTACGCTGGATTACCTTTGATCCGAATGGAATCAAAGATAGGCGCGGCAATACCCAGCTCCGTTTGCGGGTCAGTAAAGCCTTTTACATCAAACAAACCCATCGACGCAAGTACGAACCAAGCGCCTAACTGGCCTTGATCTTCATCCTGCCCATAGCCATATCCATGAATCTCATCGGCGCCATAAAATTCTTCCGTAATTTGTCGCACCCATTTTTGCGTGAGCGACGGTTTACCCGAGTAATTAAATAGCCAAGCTATATGCAAGCTCGGTTGGTTTCCATGATTGTAAAGGCCTTCAAGTCCAGAAAACGCATCGAGCGTGGTTCCGCCACCAAATTTATTTTGTTGTGATACCAAAAAAATGCTGTCTAGACGCGCGTTGAAGCGATCTTGACCTATAGCTTTTACCAATTGATGTGGTGCATGCGGCACGTAAAAGCTGTATTGCCAAGCATTGCCCTCTTGAAAGCCGCGCCATGCCTCCTCTGGCTTAAAATCGCGGATAAATTTGCCGTTTGCATCTTTGGGTCGCATGAAGTGTGATTGTTTGTCGAAAATATGCTCCCAAGCATCGGCCAGACCGGCTAATTGATGTTGGTCATTTTTCTTACCCAACAACTTCGCCCACTGGCCAACGGCGTAACTGCTAAACGCGTATTCCAAGGTATGTGATGCAGAAAATCGCCAGCCTTCATCCGGTCCGGAACCGCTGTCCAAATGATTGACATAACCATATTTTACAAATCTATCTACATCTGACTTTCCCGCACCAAACGGTCGACCTTCATGCTGTAACTCATTTTTCAAAGCAGCAGCATAACCTTGCTCTATATCGAAATCCCGAATTCCAGAAGCATAGGCAGATGCCAAAGCAAGGCTAACAAAATTCGTCCCAACACCGGAAACATACCTGCTATTGGCAATACCATCGCCAAGCCACCCGGCATCTTTGTAAACCAATAACTGGCTTTTCACCCAGTCGGAATAGTACTCTGGATAAGCTAACGTCCACAGTTGGGTCAAGTTCCAGAAAGCTCCCCAGATGGCATCCGTATTATAGTGCTGGTGCAACGGTTTTTTGTTAGCATCTAGCGGAATCTGTCCGACGGAACCGTCATTTTTGGGATAAGCACCATTGACATCACTCGCTAGCCCGCGGCCACAAAGGGCATGATACAAGCCAGTATAAAATTTGGTCATATCTGTTTTGCGGTTCGAATGCACGCGAATCCTATCCAAGTGCTCTGCCCAATCATTTTCCGCCTGTGTCCGCGCTCGGTCGAAAGAAAGTTCTTTTGCTTCGGTTTGCAGATTGTGCCGCGCGTTAGCGATGGATGTGTAAGACAGTCCGGCTTTAAGCGTGATACTTTCCTGCTCGTTTGTTGAAAACGTAAGATACAGGCCCGCTCCTTTCCCTTGGCTGGACTTTTCGCCCTTTGCTATGTGCGCGCCATGGAATGCTCCATAGGCCTTCGGTTGCTTACTGAGTTCTACAGAGAAAAACATCTTCACGACGGCGCCGGGCTGGTATTTTTGCACATAGGCGGGCAAAGTGGCTACATAGCCTTCAATGCGCCCATCTGTTGTGAGGTATACTTGGGCATCGTCCACTGGACCGCTTTCGCCCTGCTGATTTCCGATATCGAAAAGGATGTGTGCTTCCTCTGTTTTCGGAAAGGTATAGCGGTGAAAGGCCACACGTTTCGTCGAGGTAAGTTCGGCGCGAATCTGCTCGTCGCGGAAATCAACGGAATAATAGCCTGGAGCTGCGATTTCATCGCGCTTGTCAAAAACCATACGGTAACCGGATTTTGGGTTTTCCAAGGTTCCCGGTATTGTTTGAAGTGTTCCTACGAGCGGCGCAAATACCACGCCGCCCACCTGAAATTCGTGAAAGTTTGCAAACCCCTCTATAGACCTATGTCGTGCGTCATAGCCTACCGCTTCCCAACCTGATTTGTTTCCGTAAGAAGCATCTGTGGATGGTGCAGGCTTTGCCATCCCGAAGGGGCTGGCACCGGGCGTAAAATAAAACCAACGGCAATGCGCCGTGCCGATACGAGGGTCGACGTAGGCTAGCAAATCATGGTTGTTTTGGCCGTAAAGTAGCGTGGACAGCAGGAACGTATAGCAGCCGAAGAGTATTATTTTTAGTTGTTTTCTTTTCATTAGGTATTTCATCGATTATAGGTTTATTGTTCTTGTTTTTTCATCTTGCCTTGACAGGATGAGATGCATTTACGTTTCCGTGGCCTTCGTATTCCAATCGGCCTCAATCTCTTCCAAGGATTTACCTTTAGTTTCGGGCAGTAAACGATACACCATCACAAATGCAGCCATGCAAAAGAGGGCAAAAATCCAAAATGTACCGGCATTACCCAAGTGGTGCAACAAGAGTGGCGTAATTTGCCCAACCGCTGTATCCGCAATCCACATGATGGTAACACTAAGCGCCAAAGCTCGTCCACGAATCGCACTTGGAAAAATCTCGGAGGCCACGACAAACTTTAAAGGACCGATAGAACAGGCAAAGCAAGCCAAGAAAAGAAGTACGGGCAATAAAAGCCACATGCTGGATCCTGCTCCTACATAAAAACAAAAGCCAGTAGCCAACAGCGAAATTGCGGCACCTGCAGTGCCCAATAAATATAAGGGCCTTCGGCCCCATTGATCAACTTTCCAAATAGCGAACAACGTGAACAACATATTTGCGGCACCGAAGATGATCTGACTGAGTAAGGAATTGCTTAAAGAGATGCCGGCATTACCCAAGATAGTAGGACCGTAATAGATGATGGCATTGATCCCGCTAAATTGGGAAAACACGGGAAGTAGAATACCGATCAGCAGTGCTCTGCGCATCGGAGGAGCAAAAAGTTCTTTATAGTGGGCACTCGATCTGGAATGCGGCGCTGCTTGTCGATCCAACTCAATAGCCATGGATGAATCCGGCGTGCCTTCCTGCATAATGGGTTTCACGTGCTTCTTCGTGCTACGTTGCGCGAGCCAGCGCGGACTTTCGGGAACGAACAGCAATCCGACAAAGAAAAGAAGCGCCGGAAGCACACCGATTCCTAACATGAGCCGCCAAAGCTCGCTCGTGAGTAGGGTTCCTAACCAAAACGAGCTTTGGATAACGCTATTATCACCTAGCAAGGCTGCATTGCTAAGGTAGGCCAACAAAATGCCAAGTGTTACCGCAAATTGGTAATAGGTCACCATTCGGCCACGCCGATCAGCAGGCGCAATCTCGGAAATATAGAGTGGCACTACACTGGATGCAATGCCAATGCCAATGCCGCCCACTATACGGAAGGCAATAACCCCGGACAAATTGGGCGCCAGTGCGCATCCGAGTGCTGATAGTATAAAAAAGCCCGCAGCAAGGAAAAGTGGCTTTTTTCGCCCCCATCTGTCACTCATTTCCCCAGAACATAGCACGCCGATAATACAGCCGACCAATGCAGAGGATACAAACCACCCCTCCTGACCCGCGGTCAGGGAGAATTGCTGCGTTACGAGCGGCAACACACCCGAAACAACAGCCATATCAAACCCAAACAGAAGCCCTCCTAAGGATGCTACAAGCGTAATAAAAAGTAAACCAACAGGTTTCTGCGCTATCATAAGATCGATTATTATGGGTTAAATCATTTTTTTTGATTGCTGGAACTTAGCGTAGACGATTTAACCTCTACTTTATCCTCCAACAAATAGTCTACATCATCTTTGACAAAAGCCCTGATGACTTTTGCGCGACCTTCGCCAGCGTTGTGCAAACGATAATGCCCAGCAGCCGCAGGTACAGCAAAAGTTTCGGCGTAATGAAAGGTTGTTTTACGACCATCTTGCGATTCCAGAATAATTGCGCTGCCCTCTACCAACATCAGCACATGACAGCGATCATTAGTTTCCGACCCGATCACGCTATCAAATTCCAATCGCTCCACATCATAAAAGTGACCCTCGTGGGTCGGCAAATGCACAAGCTGCCAATCCGCTCCTTGTTCAAGCGCATAGGGCTTGGACAATAGCTCTTCTTCGACCTTCTTTCCTTTTCTATCGAAATTTAAGTTTTGAAAAGCATGGGTGATATTGATCGGGCGCGGCTGCCCATCCAATCCCAAACGCATCCAATCATACATCTTAAACGTAAAAATGTAGGGTGTTGCGCTAATCTCCAATACCATGTTATTAGTGCCCGCGCTATGTACCGTTCCGTTGGGTATTAAAAACAAATCATGTTTATTTGCCGGGAGCACTTGCACATATTTTTCGATAACCATTGGCTCATTTTGATCCTGACTATGCTGCAATGCCTTACGAAATGCGGCTGGATCGATATCATCTTGGAACCCTAGATAAACTTGTGCGTCCGGTTTGCAGTCAAGTATATAGTAGGTCTCGTCCTGGGTAATAAACTCACCGAAATGTTCCCGTATGTAGCGTAAACTGGGATGGCATTGAATGGAAAGATTTCCGCCATCAAAAGTATCTAGAAAATCAAAACGTATGGGAAATTCTGTTTTAAAAATGCGGGCGTGCTTTCCCAATACCGCCTCCTGCTCAAACAGCATAAGCCAATCGAAGGCTACCTCTAGGAGCTTACCGCTACTTTCAAACAGCAAACCATTCTCCGGAACAATCATCTCAAATGACCAAGCGTAGTTTACTTCATCCTTATTTAGGCCTTCAATATGTTCTTGCATCCAGTGGCCGCCCCAGGCACCTGCTTCAAACCAAGGGCGAACTCGAAAAAAGGAACGCCCCATCATTTGCATAGCATCTTTCAGGTCTGCTGCATAAAGCCAATGCAAACTATCAGCTCGTTGCGCATCCGCAACAACGGCTATTTTACTACTTATTTGCGCTTTGTATGCATTTAAAACAACCCAATCAACGAAATAGAACCGTTTGTACATGGCGGTAGACGACAAAATATCGGGATTACCAATATTGCTTGTTGTACCTGCACGCATGCGGTATTGTATTTCATTTTTGGGGATATCCAGATAAATTACTGGCGCGTCCCAAGAAAGAAGAGCTGCTCCGATCCCAATTACGATGTTAACCGTACCGCTACGCTCGGGTACTTGATCGAAATAAGACTCTTCAAAAAAATCGCTCAGCTTTAATGTCGTTTTTTTTCCCCACACACTATCTGCTGTACCCAAAAATGGGCTTACCATATCCTCGACCTCATCCTTACCTTTTATAAAATCTTCGGTACGCATCCATTCAACGGCAATCCCGCGTTGATCAAACTCTTGTTGCAGTAAAGTCTCGACCTCATTCCAGAACACACCCACATAGCCATCCAACAGCACCGTGCCTTTTTCAATGATCCAATCCACAAGTCCTTGATGATTTGCAATTTTGTTCGCACCTAAACTATGAAAAGGATAAATATCATAACTTGTTTTTTGACGATTAACCTGTTGCAAATTATTTGGTAGCAATCGTTCTCCACTTTTTCGCCATGTGGTTTTATGCTGTGTTGAGCCAACTTTCGTTTTTAGTTCCATTGTCTATAAATGATTATCAAAAACAAATGTACATACATATGAACATATAAACAACACATTGTTCGATTTATACCTTCGAAGTTTGCCACCGCATAGTTCAGCGATGATAATTATATAATGTGCATGCATGAATGGTTAATGTATAGACTTTCGAACAATCTTGACCTTTTTACATACATTTGTAGCTACGCTGAAATAAGGAAACAGATTACGTCGAAAATGAAACTTTCTATAGACCACAAGAGCCCGATACCTCTGCATATACAGGCTGAGCAACTTATCCGCGAGATGATCAAAGATCCTGCATATGCCACGAAATTCTTACCCAATGAAGTAGAGATGGCTAAGCAACTCGCTATCTCACGTACTACGTTGCGGCAGGCGCTTAACAAATTGGTGTATGAAGGCTTGCTTATCCGTAAAAAAGGTGTGGGCACGCGGGTTGCGGAAGCTTCGGTGAGCTCAAAATCCAATAATTGGCTTAGTTTCTCGCAAGAGATGGAGGCGCGCAACATTCCTATTAAAAATTTCGAACTGCATATAAGCTGGGAACTTCCTGATGAGAAGCTAGCTCACTTTTTTGATATTGATCAGCAAAAAAAAGTATTGAAACTAGAACGTCTCCGTGGCCGCACGGAGGGTCCTTTCGTCTACTTTATCTCTTACTTCCATCCGCGCGTGGGCATGACCGGCGAAGAGGATTTTAAGCGCCCGCTATACGAGATCTTGGAACAAGAACATTCCGTGCGTGTCAATCTATCCAAAGAGGAAATCAGCGCCCGTATGGCCGATAAGTTTGTTGCCGACAAATTGGACTTGGAAGTAGGCAGCCCCATATTGTTAAGAAAGCGTTTTGTTTTTGATCAAGCCGATCGTCCTGTGGAATACAACTTGGGCTATTACCGCGCCGATAGCTTTGTATACACCATTGAGAGTAGACGGGAGGGCTAAAGTAGCAGCCTGCTAGCCTATTGATGTAAGTCGCGTGACCTTTGGAAAAATAAGGCGATCTATGCGTCCGTAAGACAAGTAATCACCATCCTAAAGTGCAGGATGCTGATAAGGTAGCCAAAAAAGGCTACCTCCGCATAGAGATAGCCTAGTAATATCGTTTTAAGCCCGCGTACTACCACCAGCGGGGATCTCCGATGATAACGCCCGGAGTTGCGTTACGAAGCGGACTGCCTGCGCCAATTTTGAAATTGCCCGCTTCCGCATTTTCATACTGCGGGTCAAGAGCCATCGGATATTCTTTGATGGAATTTGGATTGGCATGGCTGGCATCATTCATCACAAAAGCGGGCACTACTTCATTCCACCGGTTATTCGGGTGGCGCAGTTCCCAGCTATGCACCGGCATATTGGATGAGTTACTGCCATAGACCGTAGATTTAGAGCGCACATTCCAAAAATTACAATTGATCAAGCGCTTATCAAAATCATTGGCCACATGGGCGAAGTTGTTGAAGAAATTGGCTGCCGTCGTGATGTTAGAAAACAAATTGTTTTCCAGCCTTACCACCGTAGGCAGTTTCGATGCTTTAAAATCAAATGCCATGGCACTCCAACTATTGTCTACCGTATTGTTCTTGAAGAGGAAATTGATATCATTCTGTAGATTTTTCTCGCGGTCTACATTGATAAACATCTTGTTATTCTTATAAAAAGTGGAGTTGCTAAATGCCCCTTCCTTAATGCGCGCTGCACCTACATTAATGAAAGCGTGTTGCCCATCCTCTCCCATCATACCCACCACCGCGTTATGAATGCGTACCGAATTACCCACCTGCTTTTCATTCATCGTGAGCAGGCCGGTGTAGTAGCTACGGATTTTACAGTTATCAAAGGCTACCGCATCAAATCCCGTAGCCTGCGCATCAACGGTAATCAACCAACTGTTCCAACGCGTATCCGCAGTATTGGGGATCTCTTTTTTATAGCTATCCACCCGCGTACCAGACAAGTCTAGGCCAGAGAAGCTAATGCCAGCCTTGCCAGATCCTTTGAGCACAAAGCTTTTCACATAAACTTTCGCATTAATAACATCAGCCGTGGATTTAATGCTGATGCGCTTGTCATCGACGATAATCTCTTCGTTCCAAAAATCATACACACCTGCTCTCAGCACAATTTGGTCACCCTCTACGCTACGTTCGATCGCGTCTTTTAAATCGCTATGTGGGCTCAATGTCCAAATACCATTCACCGACTCAGCGCCCGTAATAAAGGCTTGGCGACCACGCAAAAAAGCATTGTTGTAAATCCGTACCTCGTAGGCCATATCCTTTTCCAGCCCATCTATAGTTGCTGTTTTGCCCGCAATATCCGATTCGTTAATCGGGATCTCTCGCGCCGTACCAAGCTCGGGCACCAACAATAAGTGACTTACACGCGCTGAGGTAGACTCGTCAGTATGCGGAAAATCCCAAGACACCGTAACCTTGTTGCCCGATACATGCTCGCGTAGAATGGGCAATAGGATATCCGAGGGGTTGGTCGTGATCCGCAATTGCGCCCATTCGGATTGCGACTTCGGGCTTTCTCGTTGTGTGCGGATGCGGAGATAATGATTCTCCGCTAGGTCTAAGCCTCTCAAGATCACAAATTCATCCTCAGCATCCACAACTTCCGTCCGATCGATAATCGAAAAATCTTCCAGCCTGGAAACCTCAATGATATAATCGTCGAAAGATTCTGCAGGCTTTTTCCAGCTCACTTTTACATTGGAACTTTGGACCATATACTGCACATTAGAAGGCGTCTCTTTCAATGCTTCCACAAATACCGGATCCTTCTTGCACGATGATAACATCGCGGTGCCTGTGAACACCATAGCGATAATATAAATGATGTATGTTTTCATATTTCTTTCTTTAATAATGTTATAAAAATCCGCAAAGCTTACCACCAGCGTGGATCACCGATTGGACTACCCTGCCCCACGCTCCGCAGCGGACTCGAAGCCGATACCGTGAAATCGCCATTCGCCGCATCGAGATATCCTGGATCATGCGAAACAGTATAAGCTTGAATGGAGTTTGGATTTTGATGCTGTGCATCGTTCATGATAAATGCTGGCAGCACTTCATTCCAACGTGTATTGGGATGCCTAATCTCCCAGGTATGCACAGGCATATTGGAAGAGTTACTGCCGTAAATCGTAGATTTTGAAAGCACCTTAAAGAAATTTGTGTTGATCAGCCGTTTGTGAAACGTATTTTGTGTGTAGGCGAAATTCGGAAAGAAGTTTCCGGCGGAAGTCATGTTTGTGAAGTTGTTATTTTCCGAAGAAAATCTCGATGGTGCCTTGACCGCCAAAAAGTCAAAGGATCCGCCCGCCCAACTGGCGTCTACCGTGTTATTTTTAAATGTAAAGTCTACTACATTCGCCGCATTGCGCTCTGCGTCAATCTTGACAAAAAGCCGATTACTTTGGTAAATAGTTGAGTTAGAAACCGATATCACCTTCACTTGGGCGGCGTTAATCGCTAAGGTTGGCGCTTCGTTATTACCACCTACATGATGGACGATCGTGTTATGTATACGAATGCTATTGCCTACTTTGTGTGGCGGCCTGTTGGTATCATTCATTTGAAAAATACCGGCCCAGTAATTTCGTACAATACAATTATCAATATCCACCGCATCTAGCCCCGGCGAGGCCACATCAACGGAAATCAGCCAATCGTTCCACAAGTGATCCTGCGTATTGGAAAGCTCGCGGTTGTATTCATCAATACGTGATCCGGAGATATCCAGATTTTTGAAAGCGATACCAGATTGGGGTCCGATCAAAAAGAAATTGCGTACGTAAAGTTTGGAACGGTTTGCTTCCTCTGCCCCTTCGATACGGATAGACTTGTCTTCAAGTCGAGGCACTGCCGTACTCAAATCGTAGACGCCTGGACGCAAAACTATCCGGTCCTGATGCGCTGCGGCTTGGATAGCCATTAACAGATTACTGTGCGGCGAAAGCGTCCAAACACCATTTACCGGAACTGCCAATGTGGTGAACGACAAACGACCGACCATAAAGTCGCCGTCGTACAGACGGGCTTCATACGCCATATCAACCGCAAGATCTGCCACAGACAGACTTTTGTCAGTTATATGCGTTGCCGTTAACATATGTTCTTTCACGGGCCCGAAAGCCGGCTCGAACGTGATCTTGGATAGCTTGATATCTGTTGAAATAGGATCCCAACGCAGCGTGACACTGCGTCCAGCGAGATCATTCTCGCCCAATGGAAGCAGTATATTGCTCTCACTGGTATTAAATTCTACGGAAGACCATTCGGTCTCATTGCTTTCAGCAACTTTTCTGATGCGGCAATAGTAATCCTCGCCGCGCCCCAGCTTCCAAAAAACGTGCTCGCTAACATCGCTATTTAACGTTACACTTTGGTTAAGCAAAGCGAAGTCAGGAAGTCTCGAAAGTTGTACTTCATAGTGGGTAAAGGATTGACCGGACAAGTCCCAGGCTATTTTGACATGCTCGCCCTGGACGACGTGCCGTAAATTCTCCACGGGACCAGAGAGATCGCTAATGGGATCAGTTGTTTTATTGCAGGCTGTAAACCACAGCAGCATAAGGACGAAAGGGATATACCCTCTCCGTTTTAAAAAAGTTCTCATTTAAGTTTCGTTTATAATTGTTATTAAAAGCATGCTAGCTTCATCCTGCAGTGATGAGACTATTTTACTCGTTAGCGTCCCCCTGGGGGAATCTATTTTTTAGGCCTATAGCCAAAAATATCAAACACATTTCAAACAACATTGTATTATATTATCAACTTATTATACCATAAGCACTGATTTTCAGTTGTTTAAACAATAAAAAAGCAAGCTATCTTCATAGAGTAACTTGCTAAATCGTTCTTATTATAAATTTACTTTTTTTAACTAATATGCGCCCCTGGCTATCTGTTCGTATACAGTTTTTTAGAGATGGGTGTTATTTTGCATCAGGTGCGAAGGCTGAGTACTGATAGGCGACCTCCTGCGTGCATTGCAACGTAAAAGAGATATTTTTAATAGTCGGTCTGTTATTTGAAAGATTGGTTCTTAGCTTGCGTCTGCATCTTGCGTAAGATACGAACAACGTAAAGCAACGAGACGCCTAATAAGGCGGTAGCTGTGCCAAGTATAGGTACACTGTTTGTGTTTGCATTCCAAGTGAGCACCAATAGCACAAAGATTGTGGTTAAAAGAATTTGAAGTTTCATAAAGCAGCGTGGTTTAGCTATACAATGATAGGATATTTTAGAATACACACAAAATATTTGACAGGAATATATTTCCATATCATCATCTTTTATGGTTAGCTTTAACGGTGTACTTAAGCTTTTTGGCCCAAGACAAGAAGCTATGCAATCGTAAAAAATGTGCGGAAGTAAAAACCAGCCTTCGTTTGGCTCCATTTGCCATCTTCGTCCAACATCTTCAGGCATGTAATATTGCCGAGACAGATTGGCAAATCAAAAAAATAACTCTAAATTGTTGTACAATTTTACCGCATCGCCTTTAAAAACAATAAATCATGATTGACAAAAACACCTATCCAAAATTGACTTTCAAGGACTTTGAAAACATTCCGAATGTAGCGATACACGAACGGGCGACAGCCTTTGATGATTTCTTAAATTATCTCGACGACAATGGACGATTGAATTACCGCTTGGTAAACCAAACGGGATGTGCAAACGAGCTCACTATACACGGTAATAACAGCGTTAGTGACGGCAACTATGTAAATTTCGTTTCTAATGATTACCTCGGCTTTACGCAACATCCGCGAGTGAAACAAGCTGCTATAGACGCAGTGTCTATGTATGGAACCGGCGCCGGCGCTTCTCCTGCTATTGGCGGACACTACAGTTACCATCAGCTCTTGGAAAATAAAATCGCACAATTCTTCGGGAAGACAGATGCCATCCTATACACGACAGGCTATACCGCCAATAGCGCCACCATACAAGCGCTGTTAAAAAAAGAGGATATTGCTATATTAGACATGGCTGTGCACGCAAGCATTTACGAGGGTTGCTTAACGACAAATGTGAAAACATTTCTGCACAACAACATGGAGCATTTAGAGCAAATACTTAAGCATTGTCAAGATCAATACCGCACGAAATTAGTAATTATAGATGGCGTTTATTCTCAAGATGGAGACATAGCCAAGATTAAAGACATCCTACAACTCGTTAAACGTTATGGTGCTTACCTATTGATTGATGACGCGCACGGTGTGGGCGTGCATGGTGATACCGGTCGCGGAATATTGGAAAAAGAAGGGTTACTAAAAGACGATGACATCATCATTACGGGTGTATTCAGCAAAACATTCGGAAGTCTGGGGGGATATGTGGTCGCGGAACCGAAGTTGATTAGGCTATTAAAATTTCAGTCGCGCCAACACCTATTTTCTGTCAGCATGCCGCCCTCGCAAGCTATGGCGGCCGTTCAGGCAATGGCATTGCTCGATGAAGAACCCCAGTGGCAAGCCCAATTATGGAAAAATATAGCGTATTATAAGCAGGGTTTAAAAAGTATGGGGTTCAATATTGGAAACACCGAATCTGGTGTTATACCGGTAAAAATCGGAGACCCTACATTGACCGCAAAAGCTACCCGAATCTTATTCGACAAGGGAATCTATACCAACTGCATCATGTATCCGGCGGTAGCAAAGAAAGATGCCCGCATCCGCATGTCTATGATGGCGACACACAGTATCGAACAGCTTGACCAAGCGCTCAATGCATTTGACTTGATGAATGCAAAACTCCAAATAGCCAACAAACCTAGCCTGTAAATCGCGTAATGTATCCACTTTTCGAAAAAAAAAATAAAACGAGATCAACAATCAGCGTCATTGCTTGATGGACAGTCTTCTACAAGTCATGTCTCGTAAAAAATACAAGGTATAACGTTTATTTACTAAGCAGAATATTATATTAGCTAAAACAAAGGTGCATGATATGATTGTTATACTATTATACATCATCGTATCAATTCATTTTTTAATCATTTAAATAAGCAAAAAAGATTACAACATATGGCAACGTGGAATTTAGACAAGGAACATAGCGAACTCGAATTTAAAGTAAAACATTTGATGATTTCCAATGTGAAGGGTCAGTTTCAAGACTTTAATGTTACGGTGGAGGCTGATTCAGCAGATTTGACGCAGGCGCAGGTGACTGTCGAGATAAAAACAAGTTCGATAACAACGAAAAACGAGCCGCGTGATCAGCATTTAAAAAGTGACGAATTCTTTAATTCTTCAACCTATCCGGAGATTACGTTCATCTCTACGGAAATTACAAAAATCGATCAGGATGAGTTTACCCTACTGGGAGATTTGACTATAAAAGGCGTTACGAAACCAGCGGTTTTCACCGCTGAATTTGGTGGATTAGCGAAAGACCCTTGGGGTAATCAAAAAGCGGGATACACGGTTTCAGGCAAAATTAATCGCCAGGATTTCGGACTTACCTGGAATGCGGCACTAGAAACTGGTGGCGTGATGGTGAGTGAGGAGGTAAAATTTCACGCGGATGTTCAGTTTGTACTGGCATGATGTAATTAAAAAAGCTTTCTAGAAGCAAGATTGACCCTTACCGCTAGTAGCGGCAAGGGTCAATCTTGCGTATTGAGATTTGCGTAGTGCGTAATGAGATAGTAAGTATACCCACCATTCCGAGAAGCAGGAGGAACGACGACGCGGCAATTTTGCGTATGGAGATAATAGAATAAACAAATGATTCGCACGACCCCTTAATTAAACGAAATGTCGCCTCGGTTTTGTTGCGACTGTACACTTTTGTCTTCGCACTATCCAACAGGGATGCAACAAAAATAAGCGACGGACTTTTGCTACTTTTGGTCTTCAAAAGTAGTGCCTTGCCGCGGCATGCGGCGGAAGGGATGTGTGTCGGGCAAATTCCTCAAATAGCGGCCCATGGCCACCAACAGCAGCCACACTACAAACCTCTCACGCGCTCCTGCTCTTGGTTGGATTGCTTTTTACTATTCGCTTCGGCGGATTTCCCGAAGCTGTAGCCTAGGCTGACTCGCCAAATCCGACTGTCTAAATTAATTCGTTGGTCCATAAATACATTACCTGCGTTAGATGTCGTATAATACCGATTAGTTTTAAAAAGATCATCCACAGCAAGCTTAAAGTTTAATTTCTCTTCAAACATTTTTTTCATCAATCCCAGAGAGACATAGCCAGTCGCTTTTTGTCGGAAAACGCCATCGCTTTGCGGACTTTGATAGGCGGCTGTCCATTCCGCCGACCATTTTTTTGGCAGCCGATAGGTGTTTGTGGTTTGTAGGCTATAAGACCAAAGCTTATTGTAGATGCGTTCGTCGCGGAAACTGCCAAAGAACCGGTTCTCAAACGTATTGACATTCCATTGTGATGACCAAAATGTAAATGGCGAAAAGGAATAGTTTGCATTAAGGCCATAGTTTTGAAAGCCTGCGATATTGTGTATACTACGAATCGTTCTGTTTTGATCAGGAGATTGGATCAAGACGGATGTCATCACGTTACTTACCGCAGTATAGTAGAACGAAAGATGTAAGTTTTTATAAAACGTGTAATTCAATTCGTATGCATTGGCTAACTCCGGTTGTAAATAAGGATTCCCCTCCCAAAAAACGTATGCATCAATATAATACCGGAAAGGATTGAGATCTTCGTAATCAGGCCGATTAATCCTACGGCTGTAAGAAAGCTGCAATTGGTGATTGTTGCTGGGTTGGTACCGCACGGAAACACTCGGAAAAAGCTGGGTATACTGCCTGTCGAATGCAGTACTTTCATTTATCAGCTCTCCACTAGACTGCGTGCGTTCTGCTCGCAAACCTGCAATAAGTCCCCATTTATCAAGATTAAAGTTAACATTCATATAAGCCGCGTGAATTTGCTCCTTATACATAAAATGATTGCTATTTTGCGGATCATAAATCCATACCTCACTGCGTAAGGTATCCGATAAGCTGCTGTTGTCAGACTGCATCCAACTGCTTTTCCAGCCAAGTTCGGCGGTCAGCGCATCGCTTACCTGCTGCTGATAGTCTATTTTAGCGACTTGCAAGCGAGTCGTGGAAGGCGTTGCAATTTGTCGGGCAGAAAGATAAGCAGCTGATTGACCAATCTGCTGTATGGTAGATCGAAGTACCTGATCAGCGTCAAACCGAGAATACAGGATATCCCAATCAGCCGTCAATTGCTTCTTTTCATCGATCTTCTGCATGTAGCTAAACCCCACATTGTGTGCTTGCCACCGACTATCGTTGCTGTTTTCTGTTAAAGTATGTGTCAACCTTTCGTTTTCGGTCCGGTACAAATCATTGTAACCATTGCTGAAGCTTCGATAATTCCCAAAGTTTCCGGTATACAGCAGTCCTAAATTCATAGAAGCGCTGGGCGCGTATTCAAGTCCTACGCTACCCTGCTGGGTTGTAAGTGGCTCATCGGTCTTGGAATATTGAAGGGATTTTCCAGCATAACTGTTATTTTCATCCATATAAAATCGATCAAAGTTGCGGTATTCTTCTTCGTCTCGGGAAGCATGTTCGAAACTCCCCTGCCAGCGCCACTGACCGACCTGACCTTGGAAATTTGCACCGGCGCCATAACGGGCTTTCCTCCCGCCACCGCCAAAAATCTGTGCACTTCCAGAAAATGGAGTAGATGCCGGATCTTTCATAACAATATTGATTAACCCACCTACGCCACGTGCATCAAACTTTGCTGACGGGTTCGTGATAAGCTCAATACTTTTTATGGATTCAGATGAAGTGCCTTTCAAAACATTGGCTAACTCTTTGGGTGACAAATACGAGAGCTTACCGTTGAGCAGAACACCAATATCCGATTTCCCGCGCATGTTAATATTCCCATCCTCATCCACTTTTACTGATGGTGCCCGCTGTAACAATTCCAATGCCGTCATGCCACTGGCCAATATGCTATTTTCCACGTGAATAACCATACGGTCGCTCTTTTGCTCGATGAGGCGGCGCTTGCCCTCCACGGTAACTTCATCCAGTTGCTGCGGTACCCCCTGCAGCATGATCGTATCCACGAGCATGCCCTCTCCAGCCTTGACATCAAGGTTTCCAGCATATAGCTGATATCCCACATGATGCACCTCCAGCTGGTAGCTTCCTGCTGGAAGCACCTGCTGAAAGACACCCTCATCATTCGTGTAAGTAGTATAGTGGCCCGATGACGAGGTTAGGGTAACGTTGGCTTGAGGAATGCCTTGATGGTCGGCAGCATTGACTACCGAACCTCGTATTTTTGTTTGTGCATGGCCAGCAGCTGTGGAAAAAATTAGTATCAAAAAAGTAATGCATATCGAGCAAAGCCCGGGTCTTTCAATTAGCATAAATATTAAGTTTTTACTATCGTAAGTTTTGTTTTCTTTTTTTTGCTCTTTTTACGGCGCCCCCACCAGATCAAAAAACCGGTAATGGGCAGTGATGTGGCAACCAGCCCGGCGAGGAAAGTCGAAAGTTTACCAAATTGCCCCCACCACTGCCCCATATGGAGTTGCCAAATCGTGTTTTCCACTTGTTCATGGATCACTTGCGCTTGTGGTACTATTTGAGACTGCCTAGTATACCGATCATATACAACCAACTGCAGGTGCTCCGTACTTTTCAGTCCGTTAACACCCAAACGAAATACGTAAACGCCAGTCTCCTCCAAATTGTAAAGCCAGATTGACGCACTCTCTTGTTCAGGATGTTCTCTTAAAGCCTGCTGTGCCAGCTGGCTTATGTCTACAGAAACGGCATCCGATTTCACTTTTCCAACAACCTCTTCGATATGTTCATGCCCACCACCAAATGCGGTATTAATCATATCGCCCAACGAATGGAAGAATAGTACAATACCCGTGAGACTCAAGATGAAGCACAGCAGTAAGGAATAGAAACCATATACATTGTGCAAATCATAGTTCACACGTTTGAATCGAGCTTTCCATTTGACGGTGAAACTATCTTGAATTGTTTTTTTGGTCCAACGTTTAGGCCACCAAAGAACTAATCCTGTAACGCAACTCACAAAAAAAATAAGTGTAGAGATAAGTACAATCCAACCGCCCGCAGGCCCACCCAGCAAAGCGGCATGCAGGTGTGCAGAAACATAGAAAAAATGCGCCGAAGGATCGATCTTTAATACGTCTGCGGTGTAAGGGTTTACATAGACAAAGGTGAGCTGGTCCGTCTGATCGTGAAAGGCCCGAACTCTTAGACTACGATGCGGATCGTTAAAATAGACGAATTCGGAAAGCTGCAAATGAGAATCCACTTTTTTTATAGCAGCAATTAATTCATCCGCAGGCAGCATTTTTCCATTCTCCGCTACATAGCGGGCATCACCAGCACTCCACTCCAGAATTTCGTCACAATAAACGATCAGCGTCCCAGTAAAACAGACGAACACTATAATAACTCCCGAGATAATACTTGGCCAAAGATGAAGCCAAGCATTAAATCGGGAAAAACAACTCTTTTCGCGCTTCTTTATAGGGCTACCCTGTGGAGAAGCTGCTTTAGGAATATTCTTAGGTTGATAAGCCATAAATAATGTAATTCTTTGCAAAAGCCCTATATCTATTGTCTACAACCTCCTAGGTATAGCGCAATTATCAATAGGGCATATGAGTAAGCACAACTAAAACTTAAAAGAAAGATTTGCTAAACATTCAAAGGGTTTCTGTGGCCTACCGAATACATCCCAATACTGCAGGTTGCCAATATTGTTGAGTTTCAAACCAACCCTGTATTTAGGCTGGTCATAGAAGGCAGTAGCATGGAATACCGTATACGAAGGGATCGTAAAATCGTCTTCAAAGTCCATTAGTGCACTGCTCGTATAATTCATCCCCGCGCCGAAGCCCAACCCTTTGACGACATTGTCCAGGAATTTATAAGATGTCCAAAAATTGGCAACGTGCTTAGGCGACCAGGCTTCACGTAGGCCTTGGGAGTATGCTTCACTCTTAACGAATTTGTTGTCGTTGTACCCGTAACCAACCATTAGATTCCAGCCGCGAGCTGGATTAGCTATAATATCCACTTCTAGACCTTTAGAGCTAAAGGCTCCATCCTGTGTGTATACGAAATCGATGACCTCCCGAAGCCGATCCTTGACGCGGATGTCATAAAAGGATAGCGTAGAACTTAACAATCCGTTGAAAAGATCAAATTTGGCGCCTACCTCAAATTGATTGGCTTGCTCGGGCTTCCAGCGCTTAGTAATGACATCCGAATCCAAATTTCCGGGATCGCTAAGTCCTTGCGAAGCGGCTACATTTGTAAATGCGTTCATGTAGTTGGCGAATACAGCAACCTGATCTTTTATCGGTTGGAACACCAACCCAATCTTAGGCGAAAAATTAACCTGACTAGAACCCTCTAGCTCACTATAGGAAGGTTCTTGCGCGTTCTGCTCAATATCACCTTGTTCGTTTAAGACAATGGGCTGCCCGGGAGAGTAGGACGTACGGTTCCCTTGTTGGAAACGATTAAGACGTCCGCTCAACATAACAAATAAGCGATCTGATATATTCGTAACATTTGAGAAATACGCACTCACAACGCTGTACTTGCTATTGTCAACCCCGTCACCGAAGCTTCGTTCACCTCTAGAATTCTCAATTTCAGACCGTGTCAATGGTTTCCAAAATGGATCTTTTACACTCACCGTATCGTAAATCGCGAAATAGGGCACCATATACAGGTTTTTATCCGTATACATCGTCGCATCCAGTCCCAGCAACACCTTATTTTCAAGGCCACCCACTGTATACGTACCATTAAAGTTTTGCTGGATTACCGAAAAGTTTAGATTGTAATCATCAAATATGCGATAGCGTCTTTCGATACGCTCATCGTCTACCACCATGGGCACCATAAAAACAGATCCTTGATCGCCACTATTATTATAAAGATATGAAGTACGGGATGTCCAATTTTCAGACAGGCGATGTTCGATCTCCGCACCAATATTAATCGTAGTTCTATTGGTTGCGACGTCGTTAGACGTCAACGAACGATCGTGCGGCATACCGTATTCTTTAAAATCTTTAAAGCTTAGGTTGTATGTATTCCGAAGAAGGGCTACCAATGGTTTTGAGGTGTTATACACATCAGCATCAAACCGTACGGTAGTCTTCTCACCGGCTTTAAAAGCCAAACTTGTAGCAAAGCCCATAGCGGTGACTTTACCTTCATTTTGAAACCCATCATTGGTCATTCCTAAGATATTAAACCGGCCCAATGCAGTCCGATCTTCGTTTAATGGCGCATTGATATCGGCCGTTAACCTATTCATTCCAAAGCTACCTGTTGTGTAATTCACCTCGCCCCTAAAAGATTCGAACGGCCTTTTTGTTACATTGTTGATAACCCCACCATAGGATGCAACTTGCGCTCCAAACAGCGTTGCAGACGGCCCTTTGATAACTTCTACCTTCTCCAGATTAAAGATTTCAGAGACCGCTCTAGAATCAATTGGCAATCCATTACGCACCATATTGGAATTACCAGTTCCAGAATTTGAAAATTCCCGAAGGCTAATACCATTACCATTGTCGTTGACGCCATTCGTAACAATGGCTCCCGGCACTTGCGATAGCGCACTGATATAATCCGTTGCAGCAATCTCTTGCATAAAGTCTTTTGTGACGACGGAATAAGCCTGTGGATTCTCCATGTTGGACAGCGGCATCCGGGCAATATCATCTGTTTCTCTACGTGCAAACTTGTTTTTCTGTATATCAGACACGACAACCTCGCGCAGTTGGTTTGATGCAGACTGCACGATTATACGGGGTACCTTCAAGACTTCTGTCGCTTTTACCTGCACCGATTGTTCGGCAATTGTATAATTCGCAAAGCTCACAATCAACACATATTGCCCATCGGGCGCTTGCATATCGAAATGCCCATTTTCATCCACACGTGCCCCGTAATTCGTCCCCTTTAGTTTGATGCTGGCATATGCCAGCGGTTTCCCATCGACGGTATAGACTTCGCCGACTATTTTGCCACGGTTTTGGGCCAACCCTACGATAGGGATAATAAAAAGAAGCACATTCGCTATGAAGAAGCGACTTGAGGTTAATAGTTTATATAACATTGTGTTTTATTTAGAATAAGTATAAATAATGAAGCAAAAGTAGTAGCTTTGTTACATTGCGGATAACAAATAGCGGATTAAGAAGATCAAAAAAAGGATAAAATGGAAAGGTTGACTTTAAAGCAGTTTTATGATACAATGCTTTTAAAAGCATTATTCTTTAGCCTTCCCGATCAGGAATCGCAGAAAGGGTTTCAGCATAAATCAATTTCCAATGCTGTGGTAGATGGGATAATGCAGCACTGCCACTGCGATCAATTTGTTGTATGCTATCAGGAATGGAGCATCAAAAAGCCTTTTAGCCTTCTGGTAGAGCATCCGGAGCACATGGTCAAATTTCAGTTTGAACTGGAAGGATCCTCACTGTTTACCGACGAAGAGGGGAAGCAGATTCCTATCCCTAGTGGTCACCAACAATTTATTTATCTGCCGACGACAAAAGGTAGTTTGTACTACCCCCTATCACGTAAGGTATTAGACATTCACATCGAATTTGATTTCCTATTAGCGTTCCTACGCGAACAGGGTTTTTCGCGCACGCAGCTAAAGGAACATTTTTTGGTTAATAGTTGGACATTCTTTCGGGAGGCCATCCCTATCACTTTCGAACAGCAGACGCTGATTCGCGAACTGCTGGCACACTCCTTTGAGGGGGCTTTTGCAAAAGACTACATCCGCTGCAAAGCCATGGAAATCATGTTATCTGTGTTTTCCGAAAAAGTGGATACCGTATCACGAATCAGTTGGAAAAGTCAAGATTTGCATATATTACAGCAAATAAGATCCTATTTGGATCAAAATTTCGCGAAGGATCTGCAGTTTAAAACCATCTGTAGAACATTTGGTATCAACGAATTTAAACTTAAAAAGGCCTTTAAGGAATGTTATGGGGATACCGTATTCGGTTACATCCGCAAAGCGAGATTAAAGCATGCATTGCATCTGCTGGTGGATACCGATATGGATATCAAAGAGGTATCCTACATATGCGGATTTAAATATCCGCACCATTTTAGCCAGCTATTTTTTCAACACTATCGGTGCAGACCTCGAGAGGCCCGGTCTAAAACGGGAGTGATCGTATAAAGATCAAAAGCTGAAGCTTTGCGTAGTATGCAGCTAAATAAAATGAAGAGGGCCGAATTCATCAGCCCCTTTCATCCATTATCGCATAGCGACTTCCATCAATAAAAATTCAGCTTCGCTGACAGCTTTCACCGCAACGTCTTTCACATCTGTTATGGCTAAACCGTCCCTAGCACTCAGGCGCTGCCCATCCACCTCGATAGCGCCACTTAAATTAAAAACATAGAGGCCTGTCCCTTCGCCTTTCAAACGATAGGTTTTTTCCACCCCTAATTCAAATTTGGAAAGACTGAACCAAGCATCTTGGTGTAGCCAAACACCCTCATCATCCGGAAAGGGAGAAAGGACTTGTTGAAACGTATTCAACCGATCCTGCGGATTCAGTGTCAATTGATCATACCGAGGTTCTACATCCCGCTGGTTAGGCACCACCCAGATCTGCAAAAATTTGACAGGTTCCTCTTTACTCTTGTTATACTCGCTATGCTTGATACCCGTGCCGGCGCTCATCACCTGAATATCGCCATTACGAATAATCTCAACATTACCCATGCTGTCGCGATGTTCAAGATCGCCAGATAAAGGAATGGATATAATCTCCATATTATCGTGCGCGTGCGTTCCGAAGCCCATACCCGCCGCCACATGATCGTCATTCAAAACACGTAACGTTCCAAAATTCATCCGGTCAGGTTCGTAGTAATTTGAAAAACTAAATGTGTGCCGAGAGCGAAGCCAACCATGATTAGCATCTCCTCTAGAATCTGCCGCGTGAAATTGATAATTTGCCATAAGTAAAACCTTTCGTTTTTATTTCTTACACAAAGATCCAATAAACGCCGTGCGTCAACATTGATGTAGGGTAAGAAATGCGCTTATAAATGATCGGTATAGGAAATCTTCCGCACGCCCCGCTCTAATTCCGATCTTGTTTCCGACGACAACAATTGGAACTTTGCTATCGTTTCTTTCAGGTCCCGCAATTGCGCCAAGGTCCGTACGCCTATCGCCGCTATATCCACCACGTCTTGCGAGAGTGCATAAGCCAGCAGTACCTGCGACTTGGTGACTTTCAACTCCTCCGCTACTTTTTCCACATTGCGTTTTGCATGCCCCACTTCGCCAGACGTCAGTTGCAAGTACTTATCCATTGCTTTATCAACCAGAAGACCTTGCGTTAATGCGCCGCGGCTGATAACAGCAATTTCTTTAGAGCGCAACAAAGGGAAAACGTCTTCTGGGCGCCTATCTAACAAATTGTATTGCATCATAACGCTTACGATGTTAGATTTCTCCGCATATGCCCTGATTACGTTTGGGCGAATGGACGATATGCCATAATAGCGAATCTTGCCTTGCTGCACGAGCAATTCAAAGGCTTCGATAATTTCATCGATAGGATCTTCTATCGTGCCGCCATGAAGCTGATAAAGATCAATATAACTGCTGTTCAAACGAGATAAGGAGGCTTCAACGGCTTTAATGATATAGGGCTTTGATGCTTTCCAGTCCCAAGTGGTCCCATCCGAACGCCATTGGTTACCTACTTTCGTTGCTATGATGACTTGGTCACGGACACTGCGTAATGCCTGACCAACAAGCTCCTCGTTCATTCCCCGCTCATATAGATCTGCGGTATCGAAATAGTTAATTCCTGAAGCAACTGCTTCTTGGATAATACCCGTATTTAGTTTTGTAGAACCGCCTTTCATCGACATGCAACCAATGCCTATGGGCGATACCGATAAAGAAGATTTTCCTAATTTAATTAACTGCATTATTTTCTTTTATCCCTATTAATTCAATCTCAAACACCAATGCACTATAGGGCGGAATATCCGCTCCCGCGCCACGCTCTCCGTAGCCTAAATCGGAAGGAATATAGAACTTGTATTTTGAGCCCACCGTCATCAAAGGAATCCCAACTTGCCAGCCTTTTATCACCCGGTCTAAACCCAAGTCTATCGGTGCGCCACGATCATAAGAGCTATCGAAAACTTTTCCATTAGCCAAGGAGCCTTTATAATGTACGGTAACCTCGTCTTCAGCGGTAGGTTTCGCACCAGTTCCTTCCTGTATCACTTCGTAATAGAGCGTGCTGTCCACGCTTTTAATACCGGCCTTGCCTTTTAGCCCAGCGAAAAAAGCAGTTTCCTCTTTTTTCATCAAAGCCGCTTTCTCATCTGCCGCCTTAGCAAATGCCGCTTTGATGATGCGTATTCCTTCTTCCTGACCAATCAATCTATTTGCTCCCTGTATGCCGTCATTTAGGCCTTTCAAAAAGCTCGCTGACTGTATCACCACACCGTTATTTGCTAGCGACGAGCCTACATCAATACCTAATGCATAGGACACCGAATCACTGGTCGATTTCAGTGTCTGCGCTTTACCTTCAACCACCTGCGTAATGGCCAGCGCCATTAGACAATATCCAATCTTCTTCATTCTTTATTTTTACTTGTGTTTTTCTATGATATTGGTCACGATTTCCCGTGTAACATCGGGATAATCTACCTTTACTTTATTCTTGCCATTTAACCAAGCCTCGATGGCAAAGTCGTACTTCCGCTTCAAACTGTTGATCACCGGAACTCCCATTTGCTCGAGCGCTGCTGCATTAAGATGTTGCTCGTATTGGTTTTTCATCGGCACGACCAGCAACTTCTTGTTGAGATAAAGCGCCTCGGCAGGCGTTTCAAACCCCGCACCACACAATACGCCAGACGAATTTGCCATACTTTGGATAAAACTATCGCTCTGTATAGGGTTTATCGTTACGTTCTTAAGCGAAAATTTCTTCTTATTGTGCTTGGAATAAACATCCCACTGCACATCAGAAAACTTCGAAAGGTTTTTCAGCAAATGTGCATCATCATAAGCCGGTAGATAAACTGTATAGTGCCCCAAATCTTTTGGTTCTAACTCGCGGATCGACTGCCGGATAACGGGCGTGAAAATATTTTTGCTGTAGGCCTTAAAATGAAAGCCATACGATATACTTGCGGGCGCATAATTTTTAAGAATAAATTTACCGAGCATATCTTTTTCATCAGGCTTCGGACTTGCTGCATCAAGCGCGCCAATTTGGTGGCTCAAACCGATACAGGGAACATCCCGCGTTTGACATGCCCATGCAGAGATAGGCTCGAAATCATTGATCACCAAATCATACTGCTCCACCGGCAACGTATTTATTTCCTGAACAAATTTCCGTACGGTCGAACTTAGAAAAGTGCGCCAAAGATCCACGCCACCAGATTTACCGAATATAAAGCTTAACCCATGTAAACGATATTTCACAGGAAACGGCAACTGAATATCAGCTTGGATTCCACTTACCAGCACATCTACTTCTCCCAGATCTTGCAAAATAGGGATAATATCGAGCGCTCGGCATAAATGCCCATTTCCTGTACCTTGGACAGCATATAGTATTTTCATATCTGCATTTTTTCCGAACCCAAAGTACAAATTTTATCGAAAAAACTACTGTATTAATATATTTAAAGAGGTTGATTTTTTGTTAACTTTATATGAATTTATGCTCACCAATTATGAAAAAGAAGATGCTCATCTGTATAGGTGTCCCATTGGCGTTGCTTTGTTGCTCTTGGGGATTCTTTGCGCACAAACACATAAACCAGCGCGCTGTTTTTACGTTGCCTGCTAAGCTAGCGCCTTTTTACAAAAAACATATCGATCTGATCACCGAAAAGGCGGTAGACCCCGACAAACGCTGCTACATTGATTCCGCGGAATCACCCCGACATTTCATTGATATTGACGACTACGATGCCGGTGTTATAGACTCTATTCCAATCCATTGGTCAGCAGCCAAAGAAAAATATCAGGAAAGAACGCTCCTGGCGCAGGGCATTATCCCCTGGCAAATCCATTTCACCTATCAGAAGCTTGTTACAGCTTTCACAAAAAAGGATGTGCAGGCTATTATTCGGTATTCCGCCGATATAGGCCACTATATTGGAGATGCTCATGTGCCCTTGCACACAACCAATAACTATAACGGGCAGTATTCTGGGCAGATTGGTATCCATGCCTTTTGGGAAAGTCGCATTCCCGAAATGTTTGCGCGAGACTATAATCTTCTCGTTGGTAAAGCGGTATACATCGACAGTTCCCTCGACACCGCATGGGCGATTATCAGGGAAAGCCACGCCTTGGTAAAGGATGTGCTAAAGATCGAAAAAGAGTTGTCCAAGGAATTTCCCAAACACCGGCAACGAAGCTATATTACACGTAACAATACCCTGATATGGAGCTATTCTGATGCCTACACAAAAGCATACCATGACCGCATGAACGGTATGGTAGAAAGCCGCATGCGCAAATCCATATGGCGTGTAGGTTGCTACTGGCTCTCTGCCTGGGTAGACGCCGGGCAACCCGAATTAAATCTAAAACAGGAGGCGAAGCCCGATAATGAGGAGCCAAAAGCAAACGGCAAAATAATAGGTCGGGAGGAATGGCACTAAATGTTTTTATTGTATTAAATGATTACTTTTGCCGCTTTACTAGATAACGCATGTTAAAATACGCGATACCTTTATTGGCTTTTGCTCCGCTATTGGCCACTGGACAGGATACCACCAATATCCGGGAAGTCATTATCAACCAAAACAGGTTGCAGATTCCATTTAACAAAGACAATAGGAATGTAGAAATACTAACGGCGGAGCAAATCCGTCAGCTGCCGGCACGAAGCTTGAACGAAGTGCTTGGCCTTTTAAACGGTGTAGACCTCCGTCAGCGTGGACCCTTCGGCACACAGGCAGACATCAGTATTGACGGTGGCAGTTTCGACCAAACCTTGGTGCTGCTTAATGGCGCAAAGGTGTCTGATCCGCAAACGGGTCACCATAGTTTAAACCTACCGATCCCACTAGATGCCATCGAACGCATCGAAGTGCTGCGTGGCGCTGCAGCGCGCATTTATGGCGTTAATGCACTTACGGGTGCGGTAAACATCATCACCAAAGCAATAGAAAATACCGCTATACAGGCAAATGTATACACGGGGAGCTCGTTTAAAAACAGGGATGAGGAACAGAAACCTGGCATATACTATGTGGCCGGAACACAGCTTGGCGCTAGCCTTTTTAAAGAAAGGCATCAGCATCAACTCTTTTACAGCAAAGACAAATCCAACGGGCAACGGTATAACACCGCATCAGACAATCAAAAGGTATTTTATCAAGGAAAGGCAAAAATCGATGCCGTGAACCAAGTGGAATGGTTGGGGAGCTATATCTATAATGACTTCGGCGCAAATGCTTACTATGCAGCGCCCGGCGATCGCGACGCACATGAAACCGTGGAAACCGTCTTTGCAAGCGTGAGCTCAAAGCATCAGCTAAGCGATCGGTTTTACCTAAGCCCGCGCATAAGCAACCGCTACAATGAAGATTTTTATGCCTATACGCCTAGCGCGGTAAGTAAGCATTACAACAACAGCTTTTCAGCAGAACTTAATAGCCGCTACAGCACGCTAGTCGGCGACTTTGGCTTCGGACTGGAATCCCGCATGGAGCGCATCAACAGCAATAATATGGGTAATCATGACAGAAACAACCATGGCGCCTACGCGGAGTTCAGAACGGAAAACTTGAAAAACATTATCCTCAATGTAGGGGCTTATGTAAATTACAATACGCAATATGGATGGCAGGTGTACCCCGGTTTTGATTTTGGTTACAAGCTCGACGCCCACTGGAAAGTAGTTTTAAATGCGGGGTCGAGCCAACGAATCCCCACGTTTACCGACCTCTATATAAAACAACCGACAAGCACTGGAAATAGTGCGCTACGTCCGGAAGACGCCTGGCAGGCTGAGGGTGCTGTAAAATTTGCGAACGACCAAATTATCGCGCACGCTGGATATTTTTACCGCAAGATCAACAACTTCGTAGATTGGGTACGTTACAATCCAGAAGGGGGGGCCTATCAAGCAGAAAATCTCGGTGAAAACACGGTACGTGGATTAAACACAAATGTGGACTATCAAATACCGTCTAGTTCCACGTTAAAATTCAGAGTGAATGTAGGTTACAATTACCTAGATCCAACGTTTCGCTCGCAGAATAACGCAATCTCCCGCTACCGCCTCGAGAACCTTAAACATCAAGCAAAACTTGTTGTAGCAGCCTCGCACCAGAAATGGAATGCATCCGTAGCAAATCGCTTTAACCAGCGCGTCTCGGACGACTCTTATTTTCTTTCTGACTTACGCCTAGCTTATAATTTTCCTTTTGTTTCGGTTTATGCAGATGCGCAGAATATATTTGATGTGACGTACCTCGAAAGCGGTGCCGTCCCCATGCCCGGAAGGTGGTATACGTTAGGGCTTAGGTATCAATGGACAAAACGTTAACAAAGAAAGCGGAGCTTAAGCTCCGCTTTCTTTGTTATAGACTCTTCCTATTATCGTCAGAATTTGTATCAATCAACTTATTATACGGATCCACACCTACCTCAGTAGGTATCTCGGACACGATGATGGAAACTTTATTATCGACATTAGACACTTTATGTTTGGCAAGATAGAGCTCATGATCGACCTCGTGTGCTCCTTGCTTTTTGCGCTTCCCGAATACGCCAATCTCCACATAATCCTGAAGCGGCAGCGAGGATATTTCTTTACCCGCTACTTTTTCCTTAAGCAATTGTCCTTGCTCGTTTGCATAGGTGCGCTTACCCTTTTCATTGGTTCTATATTTTTGCACTTTGAACCTGATATCCACCTGATACTTGCCGTCGGCCAATTTCTTGTAAGAGGCCTCCTGCACATCATTATCATAGAGTGTAATTGTCTCGTACATATCTTTAATTAGGTATTGCAACGAATCTGGCGTATGCTGTTTAAGCAGGGATACAAATTCTAAGGAGTTGGTGTATGGTGCTTCTTGAAAAGCAACACGGCCAACATATTCTTTTAGAAAGTTATTGAACGCCGTCTCACCCATAAAGTCGCTCATGGCGTACATAACCACAGCCCCTTTGTTGTAATGTATATATTGCTGATTTTCATTTCGTATCAGCGGATTTTCCTTAAACTGCTCGCCGCCCCGGCCCTTTAAATAGCTATCCAACGACTCTTTGAGAAACTTGCGCATCTGGGTGTGGCCATAGGTTTTTTCTAACACTTTAAGGGAGCTGTATTCCGCCATCGATTCAGAAAGCATGGTAGAGCCTTTCACATTTGCACCGATCACTTGATGCGCCCACCACTGGTGCGCGAGCTCATGCGAGATCACGTTGTATGGATAGTCCACCGCATCTGGGTTCTCGTCATCCACTTTGGCAATGAAGCCAATGCCTTCTGAAAAAGGCACTGTATTTGCAAAAGCCTGCGCGAACGTGCCGTGCGTAACCGGGAACTCAATAACACGCATTTGGGTAAACTGGTAGGGACTAAACGAACGGCCATAGTAATCCAGCGATTTCTTCATGGAAGCCATCATGCGATCAAGATTATAGGTATGCCCATCGTGGTAATAAATCTCTAGATTGATATTTTGCCAACGCTCTTTCTTGACCGCATACCGCGCAGAAATAAACGAATAGAAATTTAGCATTTTCTGATCCATCTTGTAATGAAAGTAGCGACGCCCCTTGTCTTCCCATTCTCTTTGCAATATACCCGGCGCAATCGCAGTTTGGTCAGCGTCTGTACTCAAGGTGGCTTCAAATCGAATCCAATCGGAATCATTTGCGATATAGGTATTCTGCCGCGCCCTACTATCAGTCGGCTCGGCCATCCTGTCGCGATTAGGAAGGCCATATTTCTTCCGCACATCATTGTCGACCAGCTCAACGCGATCTTGATAACCGATGTTCGGAAAATAGCCATTATTGATAAACGTGCCGTTACTTAAAATTGGTGACCGATCATATAAAAAGTTATTCGGCATGTTTTTCACTTGAGCAAACATCGCAATGCTATCTCCGGGCAACAAAGGTGCATGTAAAGCATAAATATCGAAACCAGCTAGGCTGTCTTTCAGCACGCGTTTTGCCCCGCCGATGTGCACAGAATCCACCATATCATTATAGTTGATAAAGATAGAATCGATCTGTACATCCGTTTTGTTCTTCAATACATAATTGACCTGCGCCAAGAAATTACGGTCTGCCGCATAAATATCCAAGTTTACCTTTACCCCCACAATACGTGGCTGCGGACGCCCATCGTAGATCTTATATTTCTTCTCGTAGTCTACCTGTTCCTGCTCTTTTTCTTTGGCGGATACATAGCGTTCAACAACGTTATTTTGCCTGTAGATGGCAAAACCCAATACAGCGAAAGCAATTAAAGCCACAGCACTCGGGATATAAATAGCGGTCGTCAACCGCGTTTTAGCTGTACGCAGACGGTCTTTCACATCGGAGATAATGCCTCGCCGCCAAAACAGCAACGTAATACCACTAAGGAACAGCACAAAGAGTAGCCAATAAACCTTGTACCAGATGTAATGCCGTACATCACCGTAGCCGTTCATATCCGAAAAACTATAACTAGGCCCCTGATTAAATTTAAAAACATCTTGCTCGATGCCCACTTTGCTCAAAAGGGGAACGGCGATCACGAGAACTAAGGCTACAAAAAAACCAACGTAGTAATTTTTGAAGAACGAATGAATAAAGAGCGCAAATAGAATAAGGATGATGTAATTCAGGAAGTCGAGCACGAAAAGCTCATAGATATAATGCCCTAGTTCCAAATTGAAATAACCTTGTGCTAGCTGATAGCCAATCCCGGTCAACATACTAATTAGCTGCACCAAGCACGCAATCTTGATCATGGCAATAAATTTGGAGAGGAACAACGTCCAGTTAGGCACCGCCGTTGCATCCACGACCAGGTGCATATTCGCCAGGCTAGCACGCTGCACCAATAGCCCGGAAAAGAGGTAGATGATCAAGGTCAGGAAGAAACTGTAAATGCTGCTGGTGTCTTTAAGCATCTTCCAGGTGACGGGATAGGTCTCCGTTCCGTAGAGCTGCCCCGCCGAAGATGCCATAAAAGCAACGAGCAATATCGCGAAGATCATCATGATAATGAATATCCAGTTCCGCACAATATACCGAAAATCGTAATGCGATAGACGCCAGGCAGTCTTAAGGTAGGATAAGAAGGAGAAATCGAGATTCACCTTAGGTAAGTCGACGCGCATAATGCTACCGAAATTATTTTTGGTCACGCGTTTACCTGGCTTTGTTTTCCCTATTTGTACACCCGACTGCGAGAAGTTAAAATTCAGGTAAACCATCGCAAGGACGAACAGCCCCAACCCTAACCAAATAAGACGATTGTATAAAACGGCTCCCTTAAAAGGAATATTTCGAAAGTTTTGCTCGTCCACCGTCCAATATTTCGTTTCGAAACGCATAGCTTCAAAACCAAATGGATCGATTAATGATGCTAAAAACTCATTGTCCATATTGCTTCGCAGCTGGCCCAGAAAAGCATCAAGTACGAATAGGAAAATGATAAAAATAAAGCCGATGTAGATATTGCGCGTATATGTAACGAGCGCAAAAACAATGGCTCCGAATAGGATCAAATTGGGAATAACAAAATAAAAATAAGCCTGCAGATAAGACCAAAGGTGGTTAGGCCCCAATAGATCGGGGTTGACATTGGGCAGAAACTGCGCACCCAGAAAACCGAAGGTCGTCGTGCAGACAATAAGAATCGTGACGCAGAGTGAGCTCAGGAATTTCGCAGAAAGGTAAGACGCCTTATCCAGTGAATACGAAAAAAGGACATGATGTACATTGTATCTAAAATCCCGGTAGATCGAGCCGCCGACGATCGTGGGAAGCACAAAGTATACGAAAATAGACAAAGCATTAAGCATACCGCTCACACTTTGTGGCGAGTTTGCGTAGACCGGATTGGAGGTGGTAGCTGTAGCCTGATCAAACACACCCAGGCTAGCACTCATGCTAAATAGCGCGAAAGCGAAAAATAGCGCACCGTAGATGTAAAACGCTGGATTCTTAATCCACCGCTTCAGCTCAAACAAAAAAATCGAACTAAACATGCTGCGCTTCTTTCTTCAGGTTTACAAAATATACATCTTCTAATATTGGCTTCACTTCGCGCACGGATTCATCTGGACGCTGCTCGCTATACATCCGGATATTTAAAGAATTATCAGGGTTATAATTGGATGAAATGATATTGTACAGCTTGCTTTCCACTTCGAAGTCTCCACGTGCTATGGTTTTTGTCCAGATTTTGCCAGCAAGGCTATCTTCGCCATGCTGCGCGGTACCACGATACAACACTTTGCCCCCATTTAATATGGCCAGCTCATGGCACAGCTCACGTACATCATCCACAATGTGGGTGGAGAAAAGCACTGTATTGTCCGTACCAGTCTCACGCAATACGTTGAGGAAACGTTGTCGCTCCGCCGGATCCAATCCAGCTGTTGGTTCGTCGACAATAATCAACTGTGGCCGATTGAGCAATAATTGCGCAATACCAAAACGTTGCTTCATTCCGCCGGAATAACCGCTCACACTTTTATCCCGTACATCAAATAGATTGGTGATTTCAAGCACTTCCTGAATAATTTTTTTCCGGTCTAGCTTACTTGTAATTCCTTTGAGCTGGGCAAAGTAATCGAGCAGTTCCTGCGCCGATATATTGGGATACACGCCGAACTCCTGTGGTAAGTACCCAAGCACCTTGCGCAAGCTCATCTTATCTTTTAAGATGTCAATATCCCGAAATATAATACTGCCGCTATCTGGCTGTTGTAAGGTCGCGATGGTACGCATCAAGGACGATTTTCCAGCGCCATTGGGTCCCAATAGTCCGAACATTCCCTTGCCTATCTCGAGGTTAATGTTATCCAGCGCCTTAACGCCATTCTTGTATGTCTTCGTTAATCCGGTTATCTGTAAACTCATGGTCTGTAGTTTTTTTTTATAAGTAGACATTTGCTTCGTTTTGTTACAGGTGATGTATTTTTTTTACCGACGATCTTCGGGCTTTCGCCTACTATTTGGCAATGCTCGCCTAAAAGCACTAGCGCGTCGCGCGGTAGGCTGGTACATTTGAAAAAAATAGGGAAAATGGGTTGGTTTACACGATTTAAGAAAAATGAGCCTACCACGCAGGTAGATGCGAAGACGGTAGCACTACCTGAAAGCTCAAAGCAGATAAGCGTTGACAATAGCCAGCTGAACGGGGCCTCCATACACGATCAGCAAGGAATATTTCTGATCTACGCCTACCTACAACAGGATTTTGAAAAGCGGGGATTCGACGATGCGTTGGTCAGTCCGGATGAGGGTTATAAAAACGATAACATCCGGCTTATAAAATATGACTTGGAAATCTTGGTGCATCAAATAAAAACATACCACGAGTCGCTGATGAAAGACATTGAATTTCATATACATTCACGTGGGCGGGCAGGACTGATAGACTTGGTGGACGAACTGAAAATTAAGCAAACAGATTTAAAAGCCCATATGGACAAGGTGCAGGAATTTGAGCATTCATTACAAAGCGATTCAGGATTTTGCGAACGCGCTATTTTGGCGTACAAACGCGGTTTTATGAAAGGCATGGCTTCGATTACACAAACCTATTTACTATCAAAAAAATTCTAGAAAATGAAAGATTGGTGGCTTAAATTCGGATGCTTCCTGACCGGTTTTAACTATAACTTAGTTAGAAACTCCAGCGAACAATCCGCGAAGAATGTCAAAAAATATACTTCTGCCATGTTACTAATTGTACTGGTGTGGATTTTTATTGGTTTTAGTTTTGCTACCCGCTACTTACACTTGTCGCTCATTGGTGGAATAATCGGCGGATTACTAATGGCTTTTGTCATTATCCAGATCGAACGGATCATCATTCTTTCGACAAAGGTCAGTGCTTGGTCTAGTGGCTTCCGCATCTTGCTCGCTGTGGTGATGTCTATTCTGGGCGCCTTTATCATGGATCAGATCACGTTTAAGGACGACATCGAGCTACGCAAAGCGCAAGTCATGGATCAGCGCGTTAAACTGGCCGTCAAGCAATCTGAAGACGACTTGCAAAAGCAAATTGCGGACTTGGATACCATGATAGCGGCTGCAACCAAAAAATATGATGCTGTCAGTTTGGATCTTAAAAAGAACCCCGTCATTGTCACGACATACACCAACAACAGTGTAACCAAAGATAATACAGGGAAAGAGCTTAATAGCACGCGGTCCACCAATAGATCGGTCATGGAAAATCCAAAAAAGTTGGAGATGGAACAGCTGCATAAGCAGATAGAAACCCTGCAAACCAAGAAATTTGAGCTTGCAGCATCCATTACCACAATCAAGGAAAGGAAAGAGAAGGAATTGAAAGCATCGACCGGCTTTTTAGATGAGCTAACGCTTTTGCATGATGTGGTAACTTCCTCAAAAATAGGAATATTCGTATATTTACTGTTTATGCTGTTTTTCTTGGCTATCGAGCTCTTTGTTCTGGTTATGAAGCTTACGGATAAGGAATCAGACTATGATAAACTTCTCCAGCATCAGACAAACATTCGTATGCAAATGCTCGAAAAACTGCGCTTACCCTAAACAAGGATCCTATCAAATTGTTGTATTATTAAAACCCTTAAAAACAAAATACTATGTCAATCAAAGAAACTTTTTTCGTAAATGGTGAGAACCTTCTGAAGAAGATTAAGGAGATTATTGCCGAAGGGAATGTTACCAAAATTAGTATTTCAGATAAATCTGGAAAAGAAATAATGAGCTTTCCCGTCACTTTAGGTGTCGTCGGCGTGGTTTTCGCCCCGATATTTGCTGCCGTAGGTGCCCTCGCCGCACTATTGACAGAATGTAAAATCACAGTAGAGAAAAAGAAAGACGATACGCCACCGCCATCCGATAGCGAAGGCAATTCGGAACGAAAGGTTATCGAAGTAAGATAACAGCAATCTAAAAATGAGGAATAGCCAAAAGCCGTTCCTCATTTTTATTGCCACCCGTCAAAAAACTTAATTTGCCTACCGTTGTTTTTCTAATATCCAAAAAACGAAAATATTATGGCAGACAAAAAAATAGGTATCCTCGTCGGATCGCTAAGACGCGGATCTTTTAGCAAAAAGATAGCGCATCACTTCATTGAAAATGCTCCAGAGGGCTACAGCTTGGAGCTAGTCGAAATTGGTCAGCTCGAACATTACAATCAAGACTTTGATGAAGATGGAAGCCCAGCAAGCTACCAGCCTTTTCGGGAAAAAATCAAATCTTTTGACGGCGTTATTTTCATTACTCCGGAGTACAACCGCTCTGTTCCCGGTGTGCTCAAGAACGCACTTGATGTTGCCTCACGGCCTTACGGTCAAAGCAGCTGGGATGGCAAGCCCGCCCTCGTCGTTTCGTCGTCTATTAGCAACGTAAGTGGCTTTGGTGCCAATCATCACCTTCGCCAATCTCTTGTCTTCTTAAACATGCCAACACTGCAGCAACCAGAGGTTTACATTGCTAATGTGCAAAACCTTTTTGACGAGGATGGCAAACTAATAAAGGAGGACAGCGCTAAATTTTTAAGCGACGTGTTGACGGCCTATACGGCCTTTGTCAACAAGTTTTAAGCCTACCGCTGAGGTTTATATAAAACATTTAAAAAGGCTTACCGCTATGCGCGATAAGCCTTTTTAAATGACACGTATTGGCAACCTGAACCTTTGTTGCAGAAGGCCGCGAGGCCTGTTCCTTCCGCAAAGCTGGCAAACTATTTATCTACTCCCACGTTATACATACTGAAAGCAATCTCATACTTTATGCCAACACTTTTTCAGTATAACATAAAAAAAACAGACAGTCCGTTTTGGGCTTTTGCTATCCATGACGGTCACCATATAGATCCTGCCCTACTTCCCTATTATCAGCTGGAAGATACAGAACAGCTCCGTGAAGAAGATCCCTATACAGGTAGCATGGCAGAACTGCCCGTCAACCAGTTTATCGTGCGAACATCGCGATTTCAACTCGACATTAACAGGAAGATCGAAGAGGCGATCTACTTGACGCCGGCTTTGGCTTGGGGCTTAGAAGTTTGGCGAGAACAGCCGCCCGCAACCCTAGTGGCCACCCTACAGGAAGATCACAGCAACATGTACAAGCAAGTTGATTCTTGGATAGAAGAGACTATAGCAAGACATGGCTACTTCATTATTTTTGACCTGCATAGCTATAATGCGAAGCGATTGAACCCTGAAGAGCTTGTCGACACCGAGGCAAATCCGCAGATCAATTTAGGTACACATTACAACCAGGAACGCTGGCGCCCTGTGATAGACCGTGTGATGGAAAGTGTCAAAAATCAGCAAATTATTGATCAAGCTATTGACATTCGAGAAAATGTAAAATTTAAAGGCGGCAATTTAGCGCAACATATTCTGCAAAAATTTGGCGACAAAGGTTGTGTTCTCTCTATTGAATTCAGGAAAGATTTTATGGATGAATGGACCGGAATTCCGTTTATGCCGATGGTTCAATCTTATAAACAACTTTTGTTACATGTGCTAAAGAGCTTACAAAATATGCCCGGTTATGGAAGCGCTGGATAAAGTATTACCACAGGTATTACGAGCTATTAGAGACAAGAATCCTATTCACAAACAAATACCCAACACTGGAAAAATTGTCTTTAACAAAATAGTGCCCTACATTTTCATCTACAGGATACCTGTGGACGGAAAAGACAGGTTGCTTGCAGAATTGGCAAAGTCAGAATTAGCCAGTGTTATTTATGTTCCGGAAAAATCAAATGGTGAGATTGACCGGTGGATAACCAAGATGGCTAAGGCACTGGCAGAGGAATTTGGCACATGTCTACTGGTGGAGGTTTGGAATGCCGAGGATGAAGAACAAGCATCGGACGTGGCCATACATTTGTCGCAAAAAAATGCACTGGGTTTGGCAGAATACCTAACGAAAAATGTCCGTACAGAATCTCCAGACCTCGTCGTTGAGTTAAAGAAGGGTACCAAGCTGCCCAGCCCACCCAATAGTCCAGCTTTAGCCGATGCACAAGATGCCAAGGATAACCTTGTATTTTCTTTAGGCCTCTCCATCCGCAAGCGCTATGAGGATCGCGAGGGCAAACATTTGCCGTTGATCTTACGGAACATGCGAGAGAGCTTGGCAAAAAGCCTTTCACGGCTCTTCTTCGAGTTTGTACGGGTGCACACTAATGTGCGTGCTGCAGATTTCAAAATGAAAGTGCACGAACGCTTGAATGAAGAGATTTACGAAATTGACGCCGTGCTAGCAAAGGAAAGTCAAAAATTTGATTTTCTGCTCTTAACAACACCGATCAATGCACATGATGCCTGGCTGCAATTTAAGAAAGATAAATTTCGGCAGGCGCCTGTATTTCACTACCGTCCAATGCCCATTGATCCGGACGTAGTGAAGCGAAATCTCTACAATCTTCGCATTGAAGATATTTACGACCCGACGATAGCCTATTTATTTCGTGATAAACGGCGTGAGCTGGATGACATGATGACGATGCTAGGCTCTAGAGGTACGCCGGATTTCAAATATGGCAGTTTAATGGTATTCGGAAATGTGAGTGATAATCTTTATGAGCTGGCGAAAGCGTTGTTGATAGCTATTGATAGCATTCCGCAGCCGGAACTGCACGACGAGGATTACCTCGACGCAAACCAGTTTGCCCAGCTTGCAAAAGAAGAAATCTCTTTCCTGCAGCAGCAGGCGCCCACGTTTAGCACGAGTGTTCGGGTTCGTGAAGATATATCAGGCGTGATGGTGAATCGGGGTGTATTAAACATCAGCAAGCAATACAAAATAAGTCGGCGAAGAGCTACCGCCCTTATCCAACATGAGGTAGGCACCCATATTATCACGTACTTCAACGGAAAAGAGCAAACCTTTAGTCTGTTTAGTCAAGGTGTGCCTGGCTATGAACAATTGCAAGAGGGTCTTGCTGTTTTGGCCGAATACCTGGTGGATGGATTGACGAACGACCGACTCCGTATTCTCGCGGGGCGCGTATTGGCGGTGCAACATATGCTGATGGGACACAGCTTTGTCGAAACCTTTGATATGCTGCATGAAGAGTATCGATTTGACCAGGAAACAGCGTTTACCATGACGATGCGCGTCTATAGATCAGGCGGACTCACGAAGGACGCGCTCTACCTACAAGGTTTTACTGAGCTCATTCATTACATACAGGAAGGAAAGGATATTGATATCCTGACCATAGGAAAGATACGGGAAGATTACCTACCCATTATAGCAGATTTGATGCAGCGTGGCATTTTGAAACAACCGCTACTGAAGCCACGTTACCTGCAGGATCCTTACGTCAATAAAATAAAGGATGTGCACCATTTCGCAAGCATTTTTAAAATGATAAACTACGAATAAGTATATATGAATATAGCATTTTTAATCAACCAAACCCACAAAGAAGAAGTCATCTTTACAACCACCTTACTGGCTTTTAAAGCACATAAGCGTGGCCATAGAATCCTGTATATCGGATTAGCCGATTTTTCTTATCAAGGAGATCAAAGTGTAGGTGCACACTGTCGAATAGTGGAACCTTCAGATCAAATTGCGGATGAGGAAGCGTTGCTTGAGCATTTAAGAGAGACGGAAAAAGTTTATGTAGATTCCAAACAGATGGATCTGCTATGGATTCGATTTGATCCCGTGCTAGACATGATCAGTAGACCTTGGGCGGCTGCCACGGCACTCCAGTTTGCCCAGTTAATCAAACGGCAAGGCACCTGGGTGATTAATGACCCCGATAAATTGGTGGAAGCATCGGACAAACTGTATTTGGAACATTTTCCGAAAGAGATACGACCGAAAACCGTAATCACACGCAGTTACGATGATGTCATTCAATTCTTAGATCAGCAGGAAGATCAGCTTATCTTAAAGCCTTTAAAAGGCTCGGGCGGGAAAAATGTATTCTTACTTAAAAAGGATGAGCGTCATAACCTTAAGCAGACTGTAGAAGTCATCGCTCGCGATGGCTATTTGCTTGCACAGGAATATCTGCCGGCTGCAACCAAGGGCGATATACGCTTTTTCCTTGTCGATGGAAAGCCGCTTGCTATCGATGGGAAGTACGCCAGCGTGAACCGTGTTCAGCAAAAAGGAGACATCAGAAGCAATATACACCAAGGCGGAACCGCACAAGTGGCAGTAATTGACGATAAAATTCTCCAAACGGTAGATAAGGTGTCCAAAAAACTTCATGACGACGGGATGTACTTTGTCGGCCTTGACATCGTCGGTGATAAAATTATGGAAATTAATGTGTTTAGTCCCGGCGCCTTAGGGCATGCCGGAAAACTTAATAATTGCGACTATGCCAGCCTATTGCTAGATGACGTAGAGCAAAAACTATCAGAACGGAAACAAAAAACGGATAACACAGCTAAAGGCGTATAACGTTGCCTTTATTTCAGCAAAACAGTGGCCGTTCTAGAATTTCATCAGAGACGGCCACTGCTATTTCTACGATATGCATGAATAGCATTCGTACATATGTTGCATGTATTACACTTTGTTACAAACCTTTTAAAAATATAATGGTTCAGTAGTAAACTACTTCGTTTGGAAAGACAGCGCGGTGGAAGACTATAGAACAAGATGGGGATACTCAACCAAACACTTAGCAGCGAGTTTTGCGCATTACTGAAAGCGAAAGATCGTAAAGGTTTTGAGCTGCTCTATGACCAGTATGGATCAGGAATTTATAACCTAATACATAACTGTGTGGGCTCTGAGCCGATTGCGAAAGAGCTTTTTCGCGAGGCACTGTGTGCGATATGGGAAAATATCAATCAATTTCTCCTACAAAACGAAACCTTCTTCGTATGGTCCGTGTCTGTAGTTGGCAAGATAGTGAGTGCTTACGTTGCACAACATAATAGTTCAAACGATAGCGTGCATCGTGACGGTAAAGATGTAGGTAATATACGGCCAATCAGCTCATCGAGCAAACATGGGATTCCACTGAATGTCGTACCGGCTCGTAAAGATGCGTATCCCACCGAATTACGAACAATATATCTCCCGTCGGCTTCCCCGACAGATTTATCGGCAGCCGTCGCTACTGTGGAGAAAGACAAGAACCCCAATATCTCTCAAATCAGCGTAGCGAAACACATTATGCAAGTACTTCGCGAAGCAAAGCAAGCCAAACAACGCGCAACCGAAGCTGCAAACCATAAAAATTCAGCGTAATGGGCTGATCGTCTTCTAGATATTTCGACTGCAAATTTATACAAAACACTTATTGCTAAAAATACGGACGCACCTCCCAGCATACCCTTCGAAAATTCTGATTTAATTATGCATACCGCGAAGCAGCGTGCATTGCTGCAGTCAGTTTCTGGTTTATCCACAAACCAAGTATATTGATCGAATAAAATCAGTCAATTTATAATGAAAACACGTGAACCACGAGACAAACAATTATATTGTCAAGCTAGCTAGATAATGTCGTCAATGCTGGAATGTGGATCAAGTATCCCCTAGTATAAAATGTATAGGAATATTCTAGCCAGTGTAGTTAATGATATAATTTTATATCTCCTTAAACTCACCAAAACAGGCAATAATTCTTTTATTTTTTAAAAAAGAAAACGTAACATAAATTTTACCATTTTTAAAATACAATAAAGAAATATTTTTATATTTTTATATAAAATAATGTTTAAAGCATAAATAGCTAACATAACTCACCTTATTCACCAATATTGTCTCGAAGCATCTACACTTGAAGTAACTAATTTTTATCTTATGAAAACAAGACCTATTATAAATTTTGCTCTTTTCGTTTTAATTTTATCAGCCTCCTGCAGTAAGGAGGATTCCGATCGCACCTATGTTACACAGCTTCAAATAGAACCAACTATCGAGTACATCGCACCCCACCCTCCCGCTCGCCCAGACTTGCCGAAAGATATACCGGCATTGCGTGTAAGGGAAAATAATGATCAGGAATATTATTTGGGATTACATGAGATTGATGGTTTTATCTTTGAGGAAGGGTACCGTTACAATATAGAGGTTCAAATCACTATTTTGGCGAATCCGCCTATAGATGGAAATCCTAAAACCTACAAATTCCTTGATATAATCTCGAAAGAGTAATAACTATAGATAAACAATGTCAGATTATGAAAAGAACAGTTTTTGTACTAGGCTTATCAACATTCTAATTAATCACAACCCTAAACTAACGTCTAGTTGCTGTTTAAATCTAATAAGTAGCAGCCTTATTACTTTAGCATATTTTTTCCGAACGGATCTCTATAGCTCATCGCCTTATTTTTTAACGGAACGGATTCCGGTCACTCATCTCCTAAAACCTACATAATTATGTAAATCACCTCCTAGTGGAAGAAAACGAATATCGCCGTTTTTGATCCGAATGTTCTAATTTAATTCTAATCTAGTTTTTATTAGGTTTTAATATTTTGCGCATAACTTTATATTAAAATAAGTGACTACATTTTAGTAATTCATAATGTATTATTCATGGTGGTTAGAGGGTGGCCTCCCGCAACGATAAAGTTTAGGAGGCACCCTTCTTTATATCCCTTGAAAACTTAATACATCACTTATTCGCGGTATCCTTTTGTAATTTACCTAAAAATACCTCCGGCATTTCCAAATGCTCAAGTCCACAAAGTTATGACTGAGCGAACCGGAAGTATCAGGCTCAAACTACAGCACAAAAATATTTTAGAAAATATGTACTTGCTAAAATTTGTTTGAACTATTTCAATAGTAACGTTGTTCGTAGGATGATTTAGTTTGGATAGCTTCTATATTTAAAGCAAATAAAAGTCCCCTGTCGAGAGATACGGGGCTTTTTTAGTGGGATATGCTCAATACGAACGTTCGTTATTACTGATAAGCATGTCTAGATATTGGTTAATGGAAAATAACACAATACCTTTTATCGAACCATTTTTTCCAAGCGTTGAAACTTCAAGCCGACAGCTATTTTCCAGGGCGTTCATGGCATAGGTTTGGATACCCTGCTGAATAGGTAAGGTGATTAATGTACCGGCAGCGGCGAATTTGCCGCTCATAACAATAAGCTCCGGATTGAATAATTGTATTAAATAGGAAATAGCTTTTCCTAAATTTTTACCCAAATTATAAATAAGACCGATCGCATATTGATCTCCCGCGTGTGCAGCTTCAATAATATCTTGCGGAAGTAGGGTTTCTACATCGTAGCGCTCGCTTAATAATGTAGGCATTTGTTGATTGATATCTTCACGGGCTCTATTTACCAGGGCAACGCCCGAAGCCACTGTTTCTAAACACCCGCGCTTCCCGCAATAACAGAGCTGTCCATCTTCTACAAACACCATATGCCCTACCTCTCCTGAAAAGCCCTCATGTCCCATATACACTTCACCATTAATCAGGATTCCCAATCCAATACCCCAATCCATCTGAATGATCAATACGTCCTTCAAGCCCCGTGCAGCACCAAAATTTAGTTCGCTTAAAGCAGCCGCCTTGACATCATTTAACAGAAAGACCTTTTTCTTAAACACGTCTTCGAGATGAGCCTGCAAGTTAAAACCCGGAGCTATAAAAAATGTTTGGTTCTCCCCTTGCGCGGAATTGACTAGGCCAGGCATCAATATGCCGATCCCGTTTATGTTGTTCCAGTCTACGTTTAGCTCATCTACAAATTGCTGTATGACAGCAGTTAATTGACTGACTTCCGAAGCATCTTTACTCAATGATAAGGAATAGGATCGTCCTTCATGAATAACGATATTATTATTATCTAAGACGACTAAACGAACCGCGAAGCGTTCCACTTCTAAACACAAAATATGGAATACTCCATCACATAGCTGATACAGGTTAGGTTTCCTTCCGCCTAAAGATTCGCCCTTCTCCTTCTGCTCTATCAAACCATCATTTACTAGTTCCGCTAGGATATTATTTAAGGTGGGTAGGCTGAGGTTAACAAGGCTTGCTATTTCACTTACTGATAATGCTCTATGCTCAAAAATGGTTTTTAAGATCGTTAATTTCAAATTGTTTACTTTGCGGATTTTCGCAGAAACTGTTTCCGCGGTTAGCTGCAGCTTGCCTATGGTTCCCATTTTATACGATTAGTAGATTGGCTTATTTGCTCAAGTTAGCTATAATAATCTATTATTGGAAATATCAAATATTACATCGTTTAACATTAGTTTTTTAAAAATTTTACAAAAGTGATCCCGTTTATCGCAAATTTTAACTAGCTTTAAGATGTTATATAAGTGACCAAAATTAGAATTATATGCTGGTTTTAATTCGGCTAGGATAACACTAACATCTACCTAAACAAACTTGTTCTAACAACTATTCCCTTTCCAATAAGATTGAAAAAGACTAGTTGAGGAAAAAGATAAATCTAACATTGTATAATGAATCTACGAGACCGATCTCCACCAGCAAGATAATGTAAGCAAAAGTTGTGCAACACGCTCTTCCTTAAACCACTTTTTGAATTCGCTCTTTTTAGGGACGATTACTAACTAACAACATGCCTGAAGGCTCTTCTCCCCCTCGGGAAGAACTTCACTAATAAAACTACTTTTATGAGAAAAAAGACATTATTCGAACGCTCGAACGCCTCCTGTCTGCTGCTCTTTTCCCTTTTCCTGATGAGGCAAGAGGCGAAAGCGACCCTATTGCCGGAATATAATTTGCTTATTTCGGTAACGCAACAATCACTTATCGGAACCGTGTTGGATGAAACCGGTCAACCGATCACCGGAGCCACCATTTCGGTAAAGAACAGCACGAACGCCGTATCATCAGACTTAGACGGAAAATTCAGCATCGCTGCACAGCGCGGCGATGTACTTGTTATAAAATACATCGGCTACACCACACAAGAACTAACAATCGATAACCAATCCAGCCTTTCCATTACGTTACAGCCCGATCAAAGTTCGTTGGAAGAGGTTGTCGTTGTAGGCTATGGCACCCAAAAAAAGGCGAACATCACCGGTGCCATCAGCAATATTAAAGCAGATGACCTTGTTCGTGTATCACCCTCAAACCTTTCGAATACACTGGCGGGCCGTGCTCCAGGCGTGAACGTCACTAACACCTCTGGTATGGCTGGTGCCTCATCACGGCTTCGGATCCGCGGCAGCTTTGCGGAGCCACTTTACGTAATTGACGGAATAGTGCGGGATAAAGCGGCTTTCGATGTTTTGGAAGCCAATGAAGTGGATCAAATGAGCTTTTTAAAAGACGCCGCCACCGCAGCCGTGTACGGAACGCGGGCTGGAAACGGTGTTGTCGTCGTGACTACAAAAAAAGGTGTAAGTCAAACGCCGGTATTCAATGTACAGAGCAATTATACTTTTAATACCCCTACCCAAACATTGTTAGCTGATCTGACCACTGCCACAGACGAACTTACCTATCAAAATAGAGTAGCAGAATTTCAAGGACTTCCTATACCTAATGGGGAGGAAGAATTTGCCTACTTTGCCAACAGAAGTTACAATGCCAATGATTTGATCTGGCGAAACCCTTTCAGCCACCGGCAGTCTGTGAGCGTAAACGGGGGCGGTGATCGGATCACCTATTTTGCACTGGTCAACTATCGGGGAGAAAATGGGTCGTATCAATCATTGGATCATGAGAAGTTTAACCTACGAAGTAACGTTTCTGCAAAAATTTCCGATGCGTTTAGTATAGATCTTAATATCTCAGCTAACCAAACGAACTCCAACCGCTTCTTTTGGCCTTTCAGCACATCGTCAAACGATGATGATTTCGATGTGTCCGATTTCTATCGCGTGACCTTTAACTGGCCCAAGATGTATCCGTTTTATTTAAATGAAGATGGCACGCCGTCTTCCTCTGCGACACCCTTCCCAGTGCAAACGCCTATGGGAAGCTGGCAAGCCTGGAATGTTATTGATCAAGTGTTAGGCGATCGGTATATCGATCGGAAAGTACGACAGGTAAACCCTATCCTTTCGCTTAATCTAAAACTAGATAAATTATTACCCGGCTTATCGACCAGAGTGGTAGGAAGCTATCTGGCGGAAGACTATCTGCGCAAGCGCTACATGAGTTTTCAAAAAAACTACACCTTTCAATCGCTAGACCCTTCGGGAAATAGGTTTATACCTGCTCCACCCGATGAAAATAGAATCAACATATTTACGTTTAGCCAACCGCAGCCTTTTGTAGATTACGTTTCACAGCGGAAGTGGGAATATCAACTGAACTGGTTTGTAAACTACACTCGCACTTTCGGCAGGCATAACATCGACGCTATGCTCTCGCTTGAGCAATGGGAGTTCGGATTGACAAATATTAACTCACTTGCCGAAAATCCAATTACAGCGTTAGATCAGATGTTTGTCTATCCAACAGACCGTACGTTTCGTTATACCAACGCTTTTGAAAACATAAACGCCCGTCAAGCAGCCATTGGTCGGGTTAATTATAATTTCGCGGATCGATACATTGCAGAATTCTCCTTTCGGTATGATGGTGCAGTGCTATTCCCCGAAGAAAAACGATGGGGATTTTTCCCATCCATGTCAGCCGCTTGGCGTCTATCCGAAGAGAACTTTTTTTCCGGAATCAAAAACGCAGTAAACGATCTTAAGCTCCGGGCTTCCTATGGTACGACGGGCAACTATCTCGACGAAAATGCAAATCCCATCAGTCAGTTTACATACGCGGAAAAATACAACACCACGACAGGATCCATCTTTGGTGATCGGTATTATAACGGACTAGCGTACGGTAATACGCCGAATCCATTTGTCACTTGGACACGATCGCAGAGCTTCAACGCGGGTATCGACTTTGCCTTTCTAAAGCATAAATTAAGTGGTAGCGTGGATGCCTTCGTAAGAAAAGAAACCGACATCCTGGCAAGCAGGACAATCCGCCTGCCCGACACATACGGAAGAACGCTGGCTAAGGAAAATTACGCAGCTCGGAGTTATCGCGGTGGGGAAATTACGATGAATTGGAACGATAACCTCGGGGAGGTGTCATACGGTATTTCGGCGAATATTGGCTATGCTATTGACCGCTGGGATATTTATGACGAAGAACCGGCTTATGGTCCCAACGGAAATATGCATTTTCTTTCACGGGTTGGAAGACCTCACAATCGCATCACTGGTTTACGAGCCGTCGACCTGGTGCGGACACAAGCACAACTTGATGAATTGCTTGCATCGGGCTTCACCACCTATGGTAGAGCACCTTATCTAGGTATGATCTTGTTCGACGATATACGCGGAGCAAACTACAGTAACGGTGGCGATGGTAAGATTGATGAAAATGATGAAGACCTACTTTCCACAAATAATTCCCCTCGCTACAATTATGGAGTCGGGCTTAACGCTGCTTGGAAAAACATTTCCATATCCGCGTTGTTTCAGGGCGTACTCAAATACGACAGGATGATTAGCAACCAGGAAGGGGGTGGCGTACGCCAACATGGAGGAACCTTTAGACCTTACTACCCCCTTTGGGCGGATGATGTTTGGACAGCGGATAACACAGATGCAAAATATCCAAGACCGGTAGGCAGCAATTGGGCTGAATCGGGAAGCATGGCGTCAACATTCTGGATCCGAAATGGTGCTTATATGAGGCTGCGCGACCTAAATATCGCATACGCCATGCCTTCCGATTGGGCAAACGCGATCAAGCTAAAAAGCGTCAGTATTTTCTTTAATGGATCAAACCTGTTCGTATTATCCCCTATGACAGAGTTTCAAGATCCTGAGCAATTAAACTATGATTCTTATCCCGTCATGAAGACTTTTACACTGGGATTAGATGTTAAATTTTAAAGGACAAATCATGAAAAAAATATTTCAAATACTACTAGCTTCCTTATTGTTCGCATCCTGCAGCAACACCCTTTCTATTGAAGATCTACAATCTTTGGATGAAGAAAAGGTATGGAATGACCCTAATTTGGTCAATGCCTACCTATCGAATCTATACACGTTATTTGGCAATTGGAATACACAGGCTGATATATACAGCGACCAACTTGTGAACGTGAGCTTCACAACTAACCTCGTGACCATTCAAAACGCAACATTTAAGTCTTGGGATTACGAAGAAATCCGTAAGATCAACACCGCCATTGAAAGAGTGGCGGCAAGTACAGGTTTGAGCGATGACCTAAAGAGAAATGTGATCGGCCAAGCCTTATTCATGCGTGCTTATGTCTATTTTGATATGGTCAAGCATCATGGCGGCGTGCCCTACGTAACAGTGGCGCAAGACCTATCCACGGACGATTTGCAAGTGCCCCGAAACAGTACGAAAGAGTGCTTCGACCTTATGGTTAAAGATTTAGATGAGGCAATAGCCTATCTGCCTAAAACCATACAGAAAGGTTCTGCAGATTACGGTCGTATCGACGGGAATTTCGCTACGGCGTTTAAAGCTAAGGTTTTACTTTATATGGCCTCCCCGCAATTTAATCCAACAAATCCCTATAGCAATGCATATTGGGCGGCCGCCCATACAGCCAACAAGGCGGCTTATGAGCAGTTGCTCACAGAAGGCTATAGCCTGACGGCTGACTATGCGAATATAACGCTGCAGGAAAAAGGTCCGGAAGTTGTTTTTGCAGTCATCAATGCGTATCCGAACAAAACGGCAAGCTGGGATAATGGCGTTCGACCAGGATCAGAAAGCAGAGGACCGGCCAATGCCGTTCCCAGCTGGGAGTTTGTACAGGCATTTCCCATGGCTGATGGTAAAATGTACAACGATCCAACCGGGAAATATTACCGTACAGATGACGAGTTTCTGCAGCGCTATTGGGAAAATCGCGACCCTCGGTTTGAGAAGTCCATCGTCTGGAACGGTAAACTGTATGAAGTATCGCGAAAAGTAGGCAAGCGCCAGTACACATCACTTGGCTTAGCAGACGCTTTGGATGATTTCGGCATTAATCCAAATGCCGGTGTAAGCTCGACCAACCTTAGCCGGTATAGCGGATTCTTTATTCTTAAAAATAGCCGTCTTTCTTTGCTTCAAACAGAGGTACAGACGCAATACGACATCGATTTTGTCCTGATGCGATTCTCTGAAGTCTTATTGAATTATGCGGAGACGGCAAACGAAATGGGTGACTTTGCAACGGCCATGGCATTGCTACAGCAGATCCGCCAACGTGCTGGCATTGAGCCGGGTGACGATGGCATGTATGGCATCAGCGCCAGCACGAGGGAGCAACTCCGAGAGGAATTGTTAGCAGAAAGAAATATCGAATTTTGCTTTGAAGGTCATCGCTTCTGGGATCTCCGCAGGCTACGCAAATTGGATCTCCTTGATGGTATGATAAAGCATGGTGTTGAAGCGATAGCTGTGAATCCGAACGGAACAGACATGGGGCTGACCATGGCTAAGCAGTTGGCGGATAATTATCAGCTTGTAGAAAGTCAATTTCGTTACAGTATTTTACAGGTTCCTAATGTGGGCGAAAAGGTTAATCGCGTTCCCGAAACGTTCTACTTTTTTCCTATCCAACAATCTGTGATGGACAGAAGCCCTAAAGTGGAACAAAACAGCAATTGGGGCGGGAGTTTTAATCCTACTTTAGATTAAAAGTATGCTAAATTGCTCATCGGCCCTCTGCGGTAATAAGTCGCAGAGGCCGATGTTTGTTTAAAATGTCCTCTTACCACATGGCGGCCTGCATATTTTCTTAAAAAAATCGAATAACCAAGAGCCCTTCTTCGGATTTTTGAAAATGTTCGGAAAAAGATTAGCTACGTGTACTTTTGTCGCTTAAAGTGGAAGATAATGATAGACTTGGTATTAAACAATAACACAAAGTATAGCGTCCGTAGTGTGGATGAAATACGAAATGAAAAACTAGATTTCGTTGTTATCCAATTCCACGATCATAGCCCGGAAGATATTGATTGGCAGGCAAAAACCAATGCAATTATCTCGTTGAAAAACGGTAGACGCAAACATGCTTATAGGTATTGCCCGGTTGCAGCATAATCGATGGCCAATCAGGCTTATTCGGGGAATCTGGGAAGTATTGGGATTCCAAACAAATACCAGCTTGTTTATTGTATACAATATCTTTTTTTCCGGTGCGTGATCCGTCGAGCATATTGCCCGTGTATACCTGCAAACCGGGTTGATCTGTGTAGACGTCCATCAAGATACCACTTCGAGAGGAATATAGGCTTGCCGCAAGTTTGCTGGAATCGCCGTCGGTATTTAATATAAAATTGTGATCTATACCGCCTACAATGGCCAATTGGTCGGAACCGTTTCCCTGGCTGCCTAATGCATCAGCAATTGCAGTACTCTTCCTGAAATCAAATGCTGTATTCGTAACCGATTGATAGTTGCCGGTGGTGATCAAATCAGGACGTAATGGCGTAAAGCTATCCGCATTGACATACAGACTATCTCCCAATATGCTGTTCGTGGGATCGCCCGACAAGTTGAAGAAGCTATGATTCGTCAGGTTAATCGGTGTTTGCTTATCCGTCGTGCATGTATATCGAATGGAGAGACTGTTATCTGCCCTCAATGTGTAAGCAACCTCCACATCAACTTTTCCAGGAAAACCACCTTCGCCATCTGCCGATGTATAACGTAGTGATAAGGTACTATCCGTGAGCTTTGAGCCTTTAAAAACCTGATTTTGCCAGCCCGCAGCGCCACCGTGTATACTATGCTCGCCGCTATTGATATCCAAGCGCACCGTGTCGCCATCCAAAACAAACTTTCCATGGTCTATACGATTGGCTACCCGACCGATCGTTGCGCCGAATGAGGACGGCTTTGCGGTATACTCATTGATATTATCAAATCCCAAGACTACATCGCTAAATTTCCCAGATCTGTCAGGAACCCAAAGCGATACAATCCGCCCGCCATAATTGGTTATACAAATCTCTGCCCCCTGCATATTTCGCAGTACAAAAAGACGTGTCGAATCGCCATTCAATGCACGTTCGAAATTGCGGACTTCTAGTCCCGATTTTGTGATAAGATCATTTTTATTCGTGCCACATGCACAGAAAAAAAGCAAAGTCGCAATAATAGGCGAGCTAAAATAACGTATATCTTTCATATTGAGTTTCGGTTTTTATTGGGCAAAATATTATCATATGCAATGTACGAAGATTCCTGATTAATTGCGCTAACACGGCGTAGTTGAGATAGATAGACAAGTAGATGAGAATTTTTCTTGCCTAACGGCCATAGTATACATCAAGAGCAACTAGGACGCCATTTACCTAATCCATAGGTGGGCAAAACCCATAACAACTCCACCGAGCTGAGAAATAAAAAAGGACAAAAGCTAGAGCCACTCGCCCAATTGGCAGTCGATAACATCAGTTAGCATATGAAACAACAGACCGAGCGTAATGAGCTGCAAAAGGGAGCTCCTTTGGGAGAAAAGAAACGCGACCGCGTATATGATGATAGCCGGGTAAGAGTGCAATAAATGAAAACCGACGCTGCAGCGATTGGGATCAAATATAGGATCGGCTAAAAGATGATCTAGATCAACCAGCATGGTGCTAAGCAAAATCAGCCACGCAAACCTCCAACGCTCTCGATAAAAAAGATAGGCAATGGCGCCCGGCGCGACGAAATGCAAGCCGTAGTGGATAATGGTTTGTATAATGCTCAATGTACCCATTTTTCAAAGATACATACTGCAGCAAGTACACGCGCTTATTCTCCAAAAAAATAATATTTTTGCAACAGGTAAAGTAAAGAATCATTCATTATCAATATGTCGGAAAAAATCAACATACTACTGGAGAATTTACAGGCAAAAAAAATCCAATTCGCGGATGTTATTGCTTTTATTGAAGAAAGCTACCTTCACACCGCTACTGCTTTCAAAAATGGCCAGACTACAAATACAGCCGATCAAAATCAAGGCAGCGCCAAAGTGTTTGCCTTTGCAGGCTTAAATAACCTTTCCAAAGAACAAACATTATCATTATTTGCAGAACATTACGACGCTGTGTTGGGAAACCCGGAGGGAACAGACCATCAAAACATTCGCCAATTTCGCGAACATGGTTGGGATGGGATAACATTTGAGGGCAAAGCATTGCAGCCTAAATAAATGTAGTTTCAAAAACAAAAAAATATTATATTCAAATAATTGTGAATTTAAAAAAATAGTTCTACATTTAGGTGCGTCAAAACTATCCACAGACTTGTGGAGTATATCTAGTAGAAAATTCCCGGTCGTGAGATAGGGAATTATTTTTTTACTCTGCATTTATCGAAGTGGTAAAGGATCCATCTTTCAGCACGACGGAATCAATAACATTTAAGCCTTGTACGGCAATTAAAGTACCTGAAAATGATCCCTCAACAGTGTGTTCATTCATGTCTTCAATTTCCAAAGTGAAGTCATCTGACAAGGCGATCGTTCCTCGTGTGGCAGTGAAGTTAAACTGTTGATTATTTTCTAAGCGCGAATACGTGGCCAGCATATCGTAGGGTGAACTATCGTCCAGCGTGTATCTGCCTACAGAAACGCTGTTGTCTTTTGCCAAAATACTGATCGTCATCCAAGACGAGCCATCTCGTGTTCCCCTGATTTCCAAACTATTCCCACCGGCTATCCATCGGGCCGATACGTTATTGTAAATTTCCACCTTATCATCTACAGTAACCTTTAAAAAGTTGGTAGCATCACCTAAATTATCCTTCACCCGGTCACTGCAGGATGTGAACAGTAGCAAGAGCGCAGTGAAACTCCAAATTGTAAATCTTAAATTCATTTGTTACGGCAGAAGTATAAGTTGATTATCAAAAATACAACAATATCTATACGCTACCTATACATTTTCAATATAATTGGAAAACTCACTATTAAAATCATTAAACCCTTTTGCGGCATACGTTGTTCCTATTTAAAAGATGGATATGCATGATATACAGCTTATAGAAAGAAAGGGTAATGATCTAACATTGGAAGTAAATGATCAAGACGGTGTAACAGTTTTGGCTGAAGTAACGCTGTTTGACGATGGCAACTTCAATGCGCGGGTAGGTTCACATCATGTCGCTGAAGAGGTAAGGAATGATATTAATCATTTCCTAGCAGAAAATAAGGTTACATATGAGGGATGATGAGCCTTAGAAGGATTTCATACCGATATTAACCAGCAGGTAAAGTCAGGGGGGAATTCTCCCCCCTACTTTACTTTATGTAATGCTGCAATGTTAGCATCCTTGTTTGGCGACGCCCGAACTATTGCCGGTTTCTATGCGGAGAATAGCAAACATAATCGCCGCAAAAATGCGGCGAATAGATTGCAGCTCAACGCTAAGCCGCCCTTCAGCGTTACTTTAGCTTCAGATACTTCAGCAACGCAATAACATCTTCTTCCCCGTGTCCAGCCCTACTAGCTGCCTTCAATGTTTGTATGACGGCGGCTCCAGCTGGGAAATCCGCACCAAGATCTGCAGCTAACGAAGCATCTTTCAACATCAGATCCAGGGCGAATGCTGGAGAGAAGTCGTTATCAATCAGAAGCGGTGTTTTTACTTTTGTAGCTCCACTTCCGCTCGCGCTGGAGTTTACAATATCCAGCATATCCGTACGGGATAGTCCCAAAGTGTCGGCAAATAGCGTCATCTCCGCCAAGCCTTGGTACAGGATAGATAGAAAATAGTTTAGCGCAATTTTCGCGGCCAGTCCCTTTCCATTTTCACCAAGATGCTTTATGGTTTTGCCCATCACTTCAAAACAGACGCGGGCCCGATCTACATCCTGCGCATTACCGCCCACCATAAAGAGCAATGTGCCTTCTTTAGCAGGTGTCGTACTCCCTGCCACGGGAGCATCTAAAAAAGAAGCCTGCTTCACTTGTAGCGCTTGACCAATGTGTATAGAGCAGTCTTGCGATATCGTACTCATATCCACAAATAATTTACCAGCAACCGTATGTATTAACACCTGCTCATACACTGCCTTCGCCGCTGCATCGTCTGTTAGCATAGTAAATACAATATCGCTATGCGCTAAAACATCGGTAATATTTTCCGCTACGCGCGTTGATGGCTTAAAGCCCGCCGTGCGTGCAGACGTCCTATTGTAGATCGTTAGCGGAAAGCCTGCCGACTCTAAATTTTTTGCCATCGGATGGCCCATATTCCCCAGGCCTATAAAACCTATTTTTTCCTTATTCATCGTTCTCCTCGTTATAGTATCCTGATAACTTATTAAACCCTGTCGGGCCAATTGTTTGGTAGCTCTCCACTGAAACCCATTTCAGGTAAATTGTCAATCTCACGCATTTCGTCCGCAGACAATTCGAAATCAAAGATAGCTAGATTTTCGGCGATACGATCCGCTGAAGTAGATTTAGGTATCACGACTACATCATGTTGTATCACCCAGCGTAGACAGATTTGCGATACAGATTTACCATACCGCTCCGCAAGTGACTCCAGAAGCGGGTTTCCAAAAACTTTCCCTCGCGCCAATGGCGACCACGATTCTACCGAAATGCCTTTCCGCTGGCAGTACGACACTACTTCCTGTTGCCAATAGCCCGGATGAAACTCTATTTGATTCAAGGCAGGCACAACGCGCGCAGTTTCCAAAAGTGCCTCCAGATGTTCGGGCCAAAAATTACTAACTCCAATCGACTTTATCTTACCCTCCGACTGCAGCTCCTCCATAGCTCGCCAAGCGTCTGCATTCGCCTGCTGCCAATTTGGGTAATTTTTAGCATTGGCAGGCCAATGGATAAGGTAAATGTCGATATAGTCCATACCCAACTTTTCGAGTGATAACTGGAAAGCCTGACGTGTTTCTTGATAGCCTAAATTTTCGCGCCAAAGTTTCGTTGTGATGATAATCTCTTCCCGCGGGATATTGCTCCGCCGAATAGCCGTTCCTACCTGTTCTTCGTTGCCATATTTTGCGGCCGTGTCAAACAAACGGTATCCAAGCGCCAAGGCGTGCAGAACGGCTGCAATACCTTCTTCATTTGTCGCTTTATACGTGCCAAATCCCAAAAGCGGGATCGTAAAGCCGTCATTCAATTGTTTATATTGCATACTAAGTCTTCTATGTTTTTAGAGGATACAGTTTACTACACAAGTACCTAAAAGCAATTTAGCGGAAATCTCCCGATTATTAGCCATGCCGATGTAAATAGAGCAGCTTAATTTCCTATTTTTGCTTTCATGACGATAGATGAATTGAAGCAGGAGCTGTCAGGTAAATCATTCCCGCAGGAAGTGATGATATCCCCGGATCAAATAGTTTTTGATCCGGAGCTCTTTTTGCGAACGCAGTTTATAATGGTTGATGCTTGGAAAAAAGACATCGAAAAATGTCCTGCTTATATTCGGTTAGTTCGGTTTAAAGATGCAATCTCCAATTTGGAACAGTAAGTATGCACTGGCTTCCTAAACGTTTGTATAGGTTGCTGCTCTAAATATCTCCCATGCTATGCGACTGCCATCCGGTGAATACATTCTCGACAATATATCTTTCACCACATTAAGAGAGGTGGATTTGCTGACGCACTATCAAGGCACGGCAATACCGTCTCGCGCCGTCCTAAACCGCCTGCGGGTGGATGCGCTGACCGTAGGTGAAGGTGTATTTCGGTTAGAAGAGTATACCGCTTCTAACGCGCAAACAAGTGTGTCCCTAGCTGAAGACATACTTGTCGTACACTGTTCTTGCCGCCTGCAGGAAAACTTTTTGTGTGAGCATGAGTTGTTTACGTTGCTGGCATTGATCACGCTACCAGCATTACGACCTTTTTTTGATATAGGAAGCAGGCGCAAGATTTTTGAAGACTATGCCCATCGCTATGGGCTGGAGCAGGAGGCAGATCTTGATAATTATTTCCAGCTGCACTACGACAAAGGAAGCCTACATGTGTCAGCAAAAAACGATGCAATCCTCATGGTCGATCAACTCGAGAACGACAACGTCCTAAAAACTATTACGACCAAACCAAAACGAAAAGGCGGAGTGGACGGTAGTAAAAGACGAATACTTGTTTTTAGCCGGCACCGCTTTTACGATCATCTTCGATTTGAATTGCTTGATGTAGCACTAAGCAGCGCTGGAAAGCCAAAGGCAGGTTTCGATTGGATAGACCCAAAGCAATTGCTGTGGAAGGCCAAGGAGGCTCATGAAGCAAAATTTTATGCGGCCGTAACAAGCTTTGAGCAGGATTACAATGAATCGGAGGATGAAAGTACCTTCGAGGCGCTGCAGATTATCGCCGCAAATCCTTTGAAATTCCCACTTTATTACCACGATCGGGAAATAACTGAAAAACTTAACAGTAAATCCCTCTGTCCTCTGACTGTCAATCGGCTTGATGCCACCATAGAACTCTTCGTCTTTAAGAAGGAACCTTTTTATGAAGTAAGCGCTTATTTGCTCTGGGAGGAGGAACGCATTCCGCTAAAAGAGATGACCTTGACGCATGGCTACTTCCTCAAACGGCAAGATGTATTCTTCTTATTGCCAAGCTTTCCGGTGTTGAGCCTTATCCAATATTTTAAAAAGCGCCCTGCATTGATGTTAGTTCATCAGTCAAAATATGATGAGTTCTTGCGCCAAACCCTCGAGCCGCTGGAAGAGCTGGTAAAGATAAACTACGCCTATATTCGCAAAGCTTCTCCAGATGAAACAGCGATCCAGCGCGAAGATACGGAGCGGATTATCTACTTCAGCCAAGATGGGAGTTACGTAAATATCACGCCAGTAACACGTTATGGAGACATAGAAATCCCAATCGCATCACAAAAGCAAATTAGGGCGCAGGATGCTAATGGCAACCTCTATGAAGTAGAGCGCAACCTGACAGCCGAATCTGTCTTCAAAAAAATTGTTTCCCTACAACATGAAGACTTTTACGAACAGGAATCTGAGCGTAATTTTTTCTATTTGCACCAACAGCAATTTTTGGATAATGACTGGTTTCTCACGGCCTTCGAGGTTTGGAAAAATGAAGGCATCACGTTGTTGGGCTTCCAAGAGCTAGGGCTAACGCGGCTGAATCCCAACCGCGCGAAGATAGACATCAAAGTGTTGAGCGGGACGGATTGGTTTAACAGCAAATTGGAAGTAAGCTTCGGCGAGCAGCAGGCCACGATTAAACAAGTGCACCGGGCCATAAGGCACAAGAGTAAGTATGTACAGCTTGATGATGGCACCTATGGCATCCTTCCTGAAGAATGGATCAAAAAGATATCCCGGCTTTTTCAGCTGGTAGTTTTTGATGATAGCACGCTAAAAATACCACAGATAGCACTCTCCGAAGTGGAATCTCTTTTTGCTGAGCACGACTTTCGAGCAGCATTGCATCAAGAGATCGACAGTTACCGAAAAAACATAGCAGCTTCAAACGCCCCGAGGCAGGTTGAAATTCCGGAGACTTTGCAGACCTCCCTTCACCCCTACCAACAAGCTGGATTACAATGGATGAAGCAACTGGCTGCCATGGATCTGGGCGGTTGCCTAGCCGATGATATGGGATTGGGAAAGACTATACAAGTCATCGCATTTCTATTATCACAGCACGGCGGCAGCCCGCCAAAGCAAAGTTTAGTGGTAGCACCTACTTCCTTGCTTTTTAATTGGCTGGCGGAATTTAAGAAGTTAGCGCCTGCCCTGCGCGTGCTCTGCCTACACGGCGGCCAGCGGGAGCCTGACTATGAGCACCTGCAGGAATATGATGTTTTGTTGATTAGCTATGGTACGCTCTTGGCTGATATCGGCAAACTAAAAAAACGCTCATTTCACGCTGCTATACTGGATGAATCGCAAGCTATTAAAAACCCGACATCAGCGCGATACAAGGCCGCCTGCATGTTGCAGGCGCAGACGCGCTTCGCCGTGACAGGAACCCCGTTGGAAAATAGCACTTATGATATCTACGGCCAACTATCCTTTGCGTGCCCCGGCTTGCTCGGAAGCAGTCAATACTTTAAAGATACCTTTGCCGGTCCTATTGATAGATTTGGAGATCGAAAGCGAGCAAAAAGCCTTCAACAAACCATAGCGCCGTTTATTTTAAGGCGCACAAAAAAACAGGTAGCAAAAGAACTTCCGGAAAAAACAGAAATCACGATATATTGTGAGATGGGCGATGCACAGCGGGAGATTTACAACAACTACGAAGCAGAGCTGCGCGACTACCTACAAGGCATTCGTGATGATGAAGTTAGCCAGATCAATATGCATGTACTTGCTGGCTTGACGAGGCTCCGACAGATCTGTAATGCCCCAGCGCTACTGAAGGAAGGATACGCCAGCACGATATCTGCCAAGATGGAGGTCTTAAAAGAACAGCTTTCACAGCTTACCGGCAACCACAAAGTATTGGTGTTTTCACAATTCGTGGAAATGCTTGATCTCGTGCGAGAGGAATTGGAGCAACAAAAGATACCTTACTCATATTTGACTGGCCAGACAAAGCGGCGAGGCGAGGTGGTGAAGGATTTTCAGGATAACGAAGAGAAGCGAATTTTTTTAATGAGTTTGAAGGCAGGCGGTGTTGGCTTGAACCTGACGGCAGCTGACTATGTTTTTCTTCTCGATCCTTGGTGGAATCCTGCTATAGAAACGCAAGCGATAGACCGCAGCCACCGACTAGGCCAAGATAAGCCTGTTATTGCGGTGCGGCTTATCTGTCCGGATACAGTGGAGGATAAAATAATGAAGTTGCAAGATAAAAAGAAAGATTTGGCGGTTGATCTGGTCAAGACTGACGCTGATTTTACGGCTAAATTCAGTAAAAAAGATTGGCTCGATCTTTTAAATTAAACGAACCAATCTGATCAATTTTATTGTTCTTTTGTCAATACCAGGCCAGAATCGAAATTAAGACTGTTGAAATCTTTAAAGACAAACTTGCCTTCCTTCTCCTCTACATCACCATAGCCTTCCTTCGCTGTCTTCCCATTCAGCTTAAACGCCACCTCCCTGACGGATGACATCCCTTCTGATTCAAATGTGTAATCGGCTATCAGTAGGCCATCTTTCACCTCGCCCTCAAAGCTTCCGCTGTTATGGTCTTTCTCTTTCCAAGCATAAGTTAGGTGCCCCATCGCCTTAGTACCTTGAATGGTAAGATGCAAAGCGACGGTGTCGCCATCTTGTTGGTAAGTATAGGAGCCCGCTATATCATTTTCTTTAGCAGAAGCGCTGCTGTCGGCAGTTGTCATTTCCTCGGTTGTTGTTTTAGTTGACGACGGTCCGCACGCTGTGCATAAAACTGCCCCGGCGAAAATATAGGCTATTGTTTTCATATTCGTTTGTTTAAGTAGCTTATCAATCAAATCATGTACCAAAAGCGAACCTCGTTGTGCTCTTAATTGCTGAGTTTGACCGATAAATCATGCAGCAACGCCTTCGCCTGATTGAGATCCGCATTCCAGTTCCCACCGCGTTCTCCGGTATTCATTTTCGCTATTGCTCCCTTCAATTGCTTTAGCTTTTCCGTTTCGCCGGCGTTTTGCAATTGATTTTTCACGATTTGCACTTTCTCATAATCCTGAATGCCCTCCAGCATACGCTCGTAGCGGATTGAGCTTCTACCACCTGGATACACAATATAGGTATCGCCAGCAGGCCAGGTTCGGAAGCGGGAATCTTGCAGTGGATTTTGCACCCATGAATTGAAAGCCCAACGCAACATACCATCAAAACCGGCGGCCTCAGCATACCACGCTAGGTAGGTGGATTCAGCCGGATCAGAGAAGGTGAACTGATTGGGGAATGCATCACTGCAACAGATATAGAACGTGGTATTGAGCCCACGTGATTTGCGGTTCTCGAGATCTTCAGCAGAGAACGGATGACCGATAGAAATACTGATATCATCACTATCTGGATAGCGTTGATAGGTCTTTTGGTTGTCAGCGTAAGATACGCCCAACTCGGGGCACACCTTATTTAAAAAAGTAAAAGCAGCATCCATTTCTTCTCGCGAACGCTCATCCGTCGCTATATTTGCAATCTCCAACCAACCTTTTGTTTGTAAATGTTTGACGAAATCTTTCAAAAACGGTGTCCATAGTTCCTCGAAGATAGCGGTACCCGGTTTTGCAGCTACGTTGACAGTTTTGTCGCTTTTTTGATCATAGTAATGGATTTCGTTATTCCAGGGGACAATAGAATAGCAGTTGATCATTTTATCGATACCCAAATCCATCATCAACTGCACCCAGCGGTCAAACACGGTATAATCGTAGCTCCAACCAGAATCTGCATTTTTCACCCACTTTATCATGTCCGCATATGGATCATAGGTCTGCACATTCCAAGGGTCTTTATTAAGTGTGGTGGTGATCACTTTCTGCCCAGCATTTGCCAACAGTTGCATTACCGGCTTTAATGCTTCAAAGTGTGCATCAGACCACATTGCCGTGCCAGATACCCGAGCTACGGCAGCAGGGTGCTGCCACTGATCCAGATGGTATGTCCAGCTCGTCGGCGGCGGTAAAAGCTGATCAATAACTTCAATATGGAGTTGCAGCTCTTGTTTGGCGGCTGACATGCTTTGTACGCTTATCGTCCCCTTATAACTCCCTGGTGCTGCATCTGCAGGGATATCGACGCTTATCCACACAGGTCTTGCGGTTTTACCTTCCATAGTATAGGAAGCAAGGTGGTCCAACATATCGGGCACTAGCGAAGAGGCAAAGTCTTGCGGCTTTCGATGACCACAGCCTTCCGCGAATTCGTCCGTCATCACATAACGCACAAATCGGGCTTGCATAGCCGATGCCGGAAGGATGTCGCCAGCCTGGCTTTTGAAATCCGCCAGTGTGATGCGCACGTCACTCTCCTCCTCAGTAGTCCATAGCAAGATTTGTGCAGACAAGCGTTCCCCACGCCAACCGCGAATAGTTTGCTCCTTGGTTTCAGCGATGACCGGGGCTACCGATTTCGGAAATCGCTTGTCAATCGTGACAAAGGAGCTATGCAAGCCTGTCGAAACCGCCGACCAATCTGCAAGGGTATCCGACGTCGGATCTGGCAGTTCCCGAAAATCATTTGCCAGCACGCTGACATGCTGCGCTGAAAGCTGTGTCCAACAAAGCAATGCAAAAAGCAAAAGAGAACTGTTTTTAAAAGAAAATGTACGCATAGGTGTATATCATAAATACTTAGCTGTAGCAAACTAAGCAAAATAGCTAGGCCGTGCAAATTCTGCAACGACGCAAACGATTGCTCTATCTGCATTCAATAGCATGTCAATATTATCGGTCAGGGATTGCGTAGCCGCAAGCCGGAAAAAGCAAAAGCGAGCGCCTGCTATAAAGATCGGAGACAAAAAAAGACGCTAGTTTTGCTAGCGTCCTTCGTTACTTTTATCAACGTTTTACTTTTTCTTTGCGTAAAGTTCTTCGCGTTGCGCCTTTACCACATCTGAATTGATGTATTCATCGTAAGTCATCAATTTATCGATAATACCGTTTGGCGTAAGCTCGATAATACGATTGGCTACTGTCTCTGTCAATTCGTGGTCACGGGATGTAAAGAGCATGGAACCTCTGAAATCTTGCATTCCGTTGTTGAGGGCCGTGATAGACTCTAAGTCCAAGTGATTGGTTGGTTCATCAAAGATCAAAAAATTGGCGCCTTGTAGCATCATTTTCGAGAACATACAACGCATTTTCTCACCCCCTGATAATACGGAAACCTTTTTCATTACTTCCTCACCGGAAAACAACATCTTGCCCAAAAAGCCACGTATAAATTGCTCATCTGCATCCGGCTTTGTTGTGTAGTTGCGCAACCAGTCTACCAAGTTGTCGCTCACCCCGTCAAAATATTCAGCGTTTTCGATAGGCATATCGGTTGGCGTAATGGTAATGCCCCATTTAAAATCGCCCGAATAGTCGCTATCACGTCCGGCCAAAATTTCGTAAAATGCCGAGGTCACTAAAGAGTTCTCAGACAAAACTGCAATTTTATCTCCTTTGTTCATCATAAAGGTGATATCCTTGAAGTAGGTCTCACCATTTACCGTTTTACTTAACCCTTCGACGCTTAGAATCTGGTCGCCTGGCTCACGATCCATTTGGTTGAACATAATCGCTGGATATTTCCTATTAGACGGTTTAATATCCTCAATATTCAATTTATCGAGCGCTTTTTTACGCGACGTAGCTTGTTTTGACTTAGAAGCGTTGGCCGAGAAACGACGGATAAATTCCTGTAGTTCCTTTACCTTATCTTCCATTTTCTTGTTCTGGTCAGAACGTTGTTTCAATGCCAATTGTGACGATTCATACCAAAACGAGTAGTTACCGCTGTATATGGTCATTTTACCAAAGTCAATATCGACAATGTGTGTACAGACATGGTCTAGAAAGTGACGGTCGTGGGAAACCACCAATACTGTCGCCTCATAACCTGCCAAGAAATCTTCCAACCAAGCAATTGTATTGATATCCAAATCGTTGGTAGGCTCATCCAAAATCAACACGTCTGGATTACCAAACAAGGCTTGCGCTAAAAGCACACGCACCTTCTCATTACCATCGAGCTCTTTGACCAATTTGTAATGCAATTCCTCTTTAATTCCGAGGTTACTTAGCAGTGTGGCGGCATTACTTTCCGCATTCCAGCCGTCCATCTCTGCAAATAGGCTTTCCAATTCGCCAGCGCGCTCACCGTCAGCGTCAGAAAAATCCTCTTTCATATAGATAGCGTCTTTTTCTTTCATAACCTTATACAGCTCTTGGTTACCCATCATCACCGTTTCCAAAACGGTAAATTCATCAAACTGATAGTGATTTTGGTTTAGCACGGACATACGCTCGCCCGGCGTAAAAGATACGGAACCCGTCGTTTGATCGACTTCGCCCGATATAATTTTGAGGAAGGTGGATTTCCCGGCGCCGTTAGCACCAATAATTCCGTAACAGTTTCCAGGGGTAAATTTTAAATTGACATCTTCGAACAGCACACGCTTGCCGAAACGAAGGCTTAGATTTGAAACATTAATCATGCGGCAAAGATACGCTTTATTCTTGGATTTTTGATGCTTACTCAGAGCGCATTATGGAATTTGATCTCATAATTGGGTCAAAATGAGCAGACCCTATCAGCGTCCTATCACTTGGCCGAAAATCTTTTAAAAGAAGATACCAGCGAAGCCTTTATTTCGTTTTGCTGATGTCTGGCCGAACGTGAAAAGCAACCAAAAAATGGAGGGAAAAAGGCGTATGCGTGTTACTTTTCTATTGGCTTACTATGGCCGTAGCGGAGCTACAAAAAAAATGGGTGATCCAGACATCGATGCAGTTTAATTATTAGCAAGTTGAATAAAAATGCAAAAAAATGTAACAAAAATCCAAAGCTAGCGACTAACCAAGAAACAACTTAACACCTATTATCAAGATGAAAAAAATCGTATTTACTTTTGCCGTACTCTTCTTTTATGTGTTTGCGAACGCGCAAGAAAACTCTTTACTATGGAAAATTTCCGGGAATGGATTGAAGAAAGACTCCTATCTGTTTGGCACGTTGCACATGGCCTGCGGCGAAGACTTCCGCATTCCAGAAAAGGTTAAGACTGCCTTGGGCACTACTGATGCGCTTGCTGTGGAAGTGGATGTCACTGATCCGAAAAATGCGGCATTGCTGCAAAGCAAGATTGCACCAAAACCAACATTTTTCGACAACCTATCTGCCGAAAAAAAGAAAGCAATAGACAGCGCACTGATTGCTAATGAGATTCCTCCGGCAATTTTCGATCAAGTGTCGCCAACGGTAGCCATTTCCCTACTTGCCATAAAAGGTTTTGATTGTCCAAGCATGCAAGACATCAAAATGATGGAGCATGAATTAAAAAACCTTCCAGAGGCAAAAAATAAGCCTATTGCCGAATTGGAAAGTGCTACCTTTCAAATAGATTTGCTTGATAGCTTATTCTCTGCGGAAGATCTGTATAGCTACCTTACATCAGCGATGGATACAAAGACGGTTACTAAAAATTTGGTAAAGGCATATTTTAGTGAGAATTTGGATGAGATTGAAAAGATCACGATGAATACGGCCTTTTTATCAGGACCAAAGCAAGAGAAACTTTTAGATACCCGTAACCGAGCTTGGATTCTGAAAATGCCAAGCATGATGAACGAAAAATCATATGTATTCGCCGTAGGTGCAGCGCACCTGATCGGTAACCATGGCGTTATTCAATTGTTAAAGGGTAAGGGCTATACGGTTACAGCGGTTAGCAAGTAAATTCAAAAGTAAAAATTCAAAAGTAAAAAAGTGATAATTCAAAATTAAAAATTAAAAAATGAAAATTCAAAATTAAAAAGTTAAAAGTGATAATTAAAAAGTTAAAAGTGCTAAAATTTACGCTATTAAGGGTAGCTCTGCATTTGAAACGCTAAAGATTGCCGCGTCGTCGTAGCTCCTCCGCTCGATGACGCGCAGACTTTCGCACTACGCATTACCCACTACTCAATACTCAATACTAACAGATTGCCGCGTCGTCGTTCCTCTTCATCGCAAGAACGCGAACGTCTATCACATTTGACACCTCACTACGCATTACCTACCACGCATGTCTAGATAATCAGTACTACCTACTACCATCTATTCGCACTACGCATTACCCACTACTCAATACTAACAGATTGCCGCGTCGTCGTTCCTCTTCATCGCAGGGACGTCCACTTCTATCACATTTGACACCTCACTACGCATTACCTACCACGCATGTCTAGATACTCAGTACTACCTACTACCATCTATTCGCACTACGCACTACCCACTACTCAATACTAACAAATTGCCGCGCCATCGTTCCTCTGGCTCGCAATGACGCCCAGTCTTTCGCACTACGCATTACCCACTACTCAATACTAACAGATTGCCGCGCCATCGTTCCTCTTCATCGCAAGAACGCGAACTTCTATCACATTTGACACCTCACTACGCATTACCCAGCACGCATGTCTAGATACTCAGTACTACCTACTACCATCTATTCGCACTACGCACTACGCTATCTTAAATCACTCTATTCTTAAAGACCTTGCCCTTGCTTGGCTTTTGTGAAAGATCTATTAAGTAGCCGTTGATCACGGCATATTTAAGCTGACCACCACTCCCTAACAAAAAGTTACTTGTTCCCAAAAGGCTGATCTGCCCTGTAGGTGTAAACGAAGGCTGTGTAAATACAACAAGCGGCAAGTTGTGTAATCTATCCGCACCCCTGCTATTTACCTTAACAGCTACAAAGCCATCTTTCAGCAGGCTCCAAGCGCGATCTATAGAAATATCATCCACGCTCTCAAAAGCCTGGGGATAGGTCTTGCCTTGGACAAATGTTAGTCCTTGCTCTTCCAGTTCGTCGTATCCGTAAGCAATATCCAGATCGCCAATATCTTCCACATGGCCACGTACAAAATAGTCTCGACCAACGGTAATCTCGGTTCTACGCAGCGCAATATCTGTTTTTAACGATACGCTATCGCTACTGAGATCTACGCCTCGAAGCACGACATCATGCAACTGCGACGCATTAAACGGGATCTTATCGTAATCATCTGCATCATATTGCGCATAAGATCCTTGTGCTATCTCCATCAACGCATTGAGGATAATCGCAAAATTCAGTCGCCTGATTTCCTGCTTTTCGGGATCGCCTTTTTTTCCACCAGACTCGATCAACACGGTACTTGCACCCCAGCTCTGGAAATTATCACCAAAGCCACGCGGGCTGTATGTATCGTCATATTTGGCCACCGCATCCGGGACATATTGCTGCAACAAGTTATTCATCCCAACGATGAGCTGCATCGCGCCCTTTCGCACATCATTTACTTCCCGAGCTTCATTGTAAGCAGGAGCCAGCATGGATATCGTGACCGGATTTTTAGTATTCGGCACGTTATAATAAATGCTTTGATCATGTAGGTTAAAGCCATAACGCGGTTTCACCTCTTTCGCTATCTTCCGAAGCAAAGCGCCTTCTACCGTTTGCCCCACGCGGGCATCACGGTTTAGATCGATGTATTGCGCGTTACGGCGGGTGTAGCGTTCAGCCCCATCGGGGTTAAGCATCGGGATAAAATGGATATCTAAATTATCATTCAATAACTGCCGTACCGAATCATAACCATCTTCCTTGCCCTCCAAAAAATTGAAGATATCAAACAGCGCCATTGTTGCCGTCGGTTCGTCGCCGTGCATCTGCGACCACAACATCACCTTCTTCCCTCCTTTACCGTACCGCAATTTATAAATTGCTCTCTTTTCGAAAGATTTTCCAATTTCTTGAACCGAGAACACAGCGTGAGACTGATGCTTCTTCACCAAGGAGTCTATCTCATCATGTTTAAAACGACGGTGCTTGATCGCCTTTTCCTTATAGGTATCGTGTAATGAATTAAATTGCGTTGAATCCAGTTTCATAGCATTTGAATAGTCTGATTTGGCCTCTGGCGACACCGTTGTACAAGCCTGAAGCATAGCTACCATGCCCACGATAAAGAAGGTTCTTTTCATCATAATAAAATAACAGCGTTCATGAGCTAATTGTTTCAAAACCAGCACGCGTGCTTAGCAAAGTGAAATTGATAAAATCCTACAAACTCCAAACCATAATCTTAGCGGTTAAATAGCAAGCGGTGTCCAGAGCCTGCTTCGACGATCTTCCCATCCCGAAATGCTATATTCCCAGAAACCAATGTATGCGTAATGCTCGAAGTGAACGTATGCCCTTCAAATGGAGACCATCCGCATTTCGAGAGAATATTTTCTTTACGAACGGTGTATGGTTTATTAAGATCAACCAATACCAAATCAGCCCAATAACCTTCCCGTATGAAGCCGCGGTTTTCGACTTGAAAAAGCGTTGCGGTATTATGTGCAGATTTCTGTACCAACTGTTCTAAGCTAAGCTTGCCCTGCTTAACCAAATCCAGTAGTGCTTGCAAGGCATGTTGCACCAGGGGTCCACCAGATGGCGCTTGAGAATAGGGCTGATTTTTTTCTTCCAAGGTATGAGGAGCGTGATCCGTGGCAATAACGTCAATATGCCCATCCAAGACAGCGGCTAAAATGCCATCGCGATCAGCGGCTGTTTTTACTGCCGGATTCCATTTGATGAAGTTGCCTTTACTTCCATAATCTGCATCAGAAAACCAAAGGTGGTGTATACAAGCTTCGGCAGTGATTCTTTTATCTGCTAACGGAACCGTATTATCGAACAAATGGGTTTCCCGTTCCGTTGATATATGCAGGATATGCAGACGCGTATGATGTTTTTTCGCTAAAGCGACCGCTTTCGATGAAGAAAGGTAGCAAGCCTCTGCCGAGCGGATTAGCGGGTGCATGCTCGCCGTTAGACCATCATCACCATAACGCTGTTTGAAATCCGCTAAGTTTTGCCTTATCGTCGCTTCATCTTCACAATGTACAGCAATTAATGTAGGTGCTTCTTTAAAAATATTTTCCAAGGTTTCCTCATTATCCACCAACATATTGCCTGTAGAGGAACCCATAAAAATCTTGATGCCACATACATCGCGAGGATTTGTTTTTAATACTTCTGATAAATTATCGTTACCGGCGCCCATAAAAAAGGAATAATTGGCCAGTGATTTCTCGGCTGCGATATCGTATTTGTCCTGCAACAATTTTTGCGTGAGCGTATTGGGCACCGTATTGGGCATTTCCATAAAGGATGTTGTACCTCCAGCCACCGCTGCGCGGCTTTCGTGCCATATATCAGCCTTGTAGGTCAAGCCGGGCTCACGAAAATGAACTTGGTCATCGATCAAACCTGGAAGCAAATGTAGACCTTTCGCATCGATCACTTCATCTGCCGGATGATCGATGGTTTCAGCAATCATTTCAATACGACCGTGATTGGTAAATACATCGGCAAGCGTAATTTTCCCCTCGTTAACTATTTGTGCGGACTTTATAAGAATAGAAGACATGGTATGTATAAAGATGTTTGTACCGGTAAAAATAAAAAAAAAGTGCTGTACGAACCTGATCAAACGACACTCTTGGCGACGAATTTACGAATCGGCAGCGAGAAAAGTGAGGTTAACAAAAAGAAAAAGCCTGCAATCAGGCGATTGCAAGCTTTCCTATTAACCAATTATAAACTTAAATTATGAGATTGCAAAATTAACCTTTCCCCAGCAAATTTGCAAGGTGTGATAGCTATTTTTAGCTACCGGTCAACCTCTCCCAATACAATATCTATTGACCCTAATATAGCGATCAAATCAGCAATAAGCTGCCCTTTCCCTAATTCAGGTAACACAGATAAATTATTAAAGCTTGGACCTCTTGCTTTTACACGCCGGGGGATATCGCTTTTTTCTTGTGTGACAAAGTGAAAACCGAGTTCGCCTTTTGGGTTTTCTGCACGAATGTAATATTCTTGTGATTTCAAGTTTACTTTCTTTGGCACCATTGCGCGAGGATCGAACTCCGGCGTGCGCTTGAAATCTCCGTGTAGGCGGTGCAAGCACTGCTCAATAATACGTATCGATTCCTTTACTTCATCTACGCGCACTTTATAGCGATCCCAGCAATCTCCAAGCGTTCCCATTTCTCCGCGCCCGACTGGAATCTCGAATTCCAGCTCCGGGTAGACAGAATAGCCATCGATACGGCGGAGATCCCACTTTACACCCGACGCGCGCAACATAGGCCCGCTACAGCCGTAGTTAATGGCCACATCGGCAGGAAGAGCGCCTATATTTGCCGTTCGGGAAATAAAAATCTGGTTGCCGGACAGAAGCTCATCGAGTTCTACCAATTTCGGCTTAAAATATTCCACGAAGTCTGTACAGCGGTCTTCAAAACCAACGGGAAGATCATAGAATAAGCCACCGATCCAAATGTAATTATACAGCATACGCGAGCCTGATGCCCACTCGAGCATATTCATGATATGCTCACGGTCACGAAAACACCACATAAAGGGCGTAAAGGCACCAATATCGATACCGTACGTACCAATGGCGATAAGATGTGATGCAATTCTGTTAAGCTCACAAACCAGTACACGAATGTATTCTACACGTTTGGGGATTTGCTCATGAAGACCTAACATACGCTCAACACCCATTACAAAAGCATGGCTGTTGTTCATAGATGCCAAATAATCCAGTCGATCCGTAAAAGGTATGGATTTCCCGTAATTCATCGACTCCGCATGCTTGTCAAAGCAGCGATGCAAATACCCTAAATGGGGAATAATCTCTTTTACAATTTCACCATCTGTGATCAGTTCTAAACGCAGTACCCCATGTGTAGAGGGATGCTGAGGCCCCATATTGATGACCATTTCCTGGGAACTGATTGCCGCTATTTTTTCTTTATATTTTTCTAATCCTTGGGTGTAATCCATCAGTTCATCTACTTTGTCGTGATACCATGATAAGATTCTGCATCTACATAATCTTTGCGCAGCGGATAGCCATCCCAATCATCCGGTAACAAAATTCGTCGCAAATCCGGATGATTTCTAAAAAATATACCCATCAAATCGAAGGCCTCTCGCTCATGCCAATCCGCTGTGCGCCAAACAGCGGAAACAGAATCCACTTCCGGCAATTGTTTTAAGTCGCGATTGTTCTGCAGTTCTATTTTCAAGGTAACCTGAGTTTGGTAGGGCAAGGATGCTAGATGGTATACCACGGAAAAACGATCTTCCGGAAAATAGTCTACTGCCGAAATATTCGATAGAAAGTCAAAATAACAGCCTTCCGTGTCGCGAAGAAAAAACCCTATCTGTTCGATGTAAGCAGCATGCACAACCAATATCGGTTGTAACGGTTGCTCATCTAGACGTATCACGGCTTCCTCGCCAAATTTATCAACCAGTAAATCTCGTATCTGTTCAATCATATGTTAAGGTGCTAGGCGTTGACGAAGCCAATTCCCGTCTTGAAAAACGTATTCTATACGATCGTGAAGTCGGCTACTTCTTCCCTGCCAAAATTCTACCCGCATAGGGCTTACTTGGTAGCCACCCCAAAAAGCCGGACGAGGAAAATCTTCCTGGTTTTGATAGGTCGCGCTTACTTCGCTAACGCGCTGCTCCAACACTGCCCTATCGTCAATAACTTTACTTTGCGGCGAAGCGATGGCGCCTATTCGGCTGCCCCGAGGTCTGGAAGCGAAATATTCATCCGAATCTTCGGATGGAAGTTTCTCCACCCATCCTTCAATACGTACTTGCCTCTGTAGCTCAGGCCAGAAAAATAATAAACTCACTTGCTTCCTTACTAGCATCGACTGCCCCTTTTTGCTCTGGTAGTTCGTAAAAAAACTAAATCCTGAAGACCTTATATCCTTCAATAAAACTACTCTTGATGAGGGGTAACCATCGTCACTGATCGTCGAGAGCACCATTGCATTGGGCTCTGTCACCTCAGCATGCAACGCTTCGTCAAACCAACGCTGAAATTGCGCGATAGGATGGTCAAGCACATCATGTTCATCGAGCGTATATTTGCTATAGTCTTCCCGAATTGCAGCAATATTTTTGTGCGTAATGCCCATGGTCTAAGTCTTATTGATACAAAGCAAACTTAATCAAAAGCCATGGCTTTGCACAGAACGGCTGGAAAAAATTGCGTTTTTATGTAAATTAAGGTATATTGATAGCATATTACATTAAGCAGCGAAGACGTGCAGAAAACAAGTTTTCGAACGTTATAGACTAAAAGACGGGAAATTCCGCTGGATAGCCTTGAAACGATCTTCCTGTACAATGTCTATACAGGTTATAAATTTTATAGTTAATCGGCTATTAATTAATTATTTGCAACATGTTCAATACTGATATTCCAAAAAAAGGCAGCCTTTTACTATCAGAGCCCTTTATGCTTGATACAAATTTCGAACGCTCTGTCATATTGCTTTGCGACCACGATGACCAAAACGGAACGATGGGCCTTGTCTTAAACAATAAATCTTCTTTGCTTCTTTCTGATGTTATACAGGAAGTGAATAACCCCAACTTCCCGCTTTATATTGGCGGGCCGGTAAACATGGAAGCGTTATTTTTCATACATAACATTCCTGAACAAATTGAAGGTGCGCTACCTCTTTTTGAAGACATGTATTTCGGAGGAGATTTTGAACAGGCCTTGTTTCTGATAAATGATAAACTAATTGACAATACCAATATCAAGTTTTTCATCGGCTACGCCGGCTGGAATGTAGGACAACTCCAAGCGGAGATCCAGCAAAATAGCTGGGCGGTGCACAACAAATTCCCAACGGCTCTCCTACTTTTACAGGATGGTGAAGATCTTTGGAAACAAGCCTTAATAAATCTAGGGCCTAAGTACGCCCACGTGGCAAACTTTCCGAAAACGCCTGATTTGAATTGAGAGGAGGAAATACTCGTTTACTTTCTGTAAACCAGCAGTTTGTTACCATTACACCCTGCTTTCACCTCATAAAACTACTGAACCCTACTGTGGCACTCTAATTAAAAACTCATGACGCTCTACTTAAATGTTTAATGCCTGCTTTTTCGCGAATTACTTAGTATTAATTCGCTATTTCCGCTGTCCTCGAAAGTAGCACTAGCGTTTTATACTTATTTCATTCAAAATATCTTGTTTTTCTACGGATTTTTAATCCGATTTCTCACATTTAGCACATAGGGCTGAAACATTCTTCGTATTGTTAGGTTTGATTATAACAAGTCGCTTACTAAGCGTTTTTAAATGAACTAATAAAATACGAAGGAAAGATGAGAGTAGCTATAATTGGAACATATCCTCCCAGACAGTGCGGTATCGCAACATTCACGCAAGATCTTTACAAAGCGTTACCTAGGGAAATGAATGAGGACCATGCTATTGTTGCGATAAGTGACGGGAGCGAGCTGTCCTTTCCAGAGGAAGTCAGACTTTGCATAGCCAGAAACGAGCGCAGCGAATACATTGCGGCTGCAAAATATATCAACGCACATTTCGATGTTTGTGTGATACAACACGAATATGGCATATTCGGCGGTGATGCAGGTGACTTCATATTATCGTTAACAGATCATTTAAAAGTACCGGTGGTGAGCAATCTCCATACCGTTCTAGAAAAACCGAACCCTGTGGAGCATCGTGTGCTTAAAGCTTTGTGTGAGCGGAGCAATGCGGTAACGGTGATGACGGAAAAGGCTATTGAACTGCTTCAAAACGTTTTTACTGTACCGAGTGAAAAGGTACACTGCGTTTCGCACGGCGTTCCGACATTTGACTACAATCAATTGAAAGCAAAAACCGAGCTTGGTCTTGCTGGAAAGAGCGTGATGCTTAGCTTTGGCTTTTTGGGCCGTGGTAAAGGTATAGAAACTGCCATTGACGCTGTTTCCCAAGTAAATGATCCAAATTTTCTTTATTTGGTTCTTGGATCAACGCACCCGAATGTTTTGCGTGAAGAGGGCGATAGCTATAGGGAATTTCTGCAAGGTAAGATCGACGAAAAGGGTTTGGGCGAGAAAATTAAATTGATTAATACATTTGCGTCTGAAGATCTGTTGATTGAATATCTAACAGCCTGCGATATCTATGTAACACCTTATCCAAACGAAAACCAAATCAGCAGCGGTACACTCACATTTGCAGTTGGCGCTGGTGCGGCGGTGATCTCTACGCCATACTGGTATGCAAAAGACTTGCTGGCAAATGACCGTGGACTACTATTTGATTTCAAAAACGAAACAGCCCTAGCCAATCAAATAAACATGTTGTTGGATGATCCATTGGTATTGGCAAAATATAGACGTAATGCTGCCGCGTATGGCCGCTTAATTTCTTGGAAGAATGTGGGTAGACAATATTATGAGTTGCTCAAAACGTTGGGTGTGAAAACAATCGAAATACCTAATGGGAACAGACAAAAAGTAAAAACATTATTCACCGCTGATAGCTCACGGCTGTCTTCTTAGACACACAGACACAAATCATATATACACATATAAATAAAAAGCCCTTCAAGTTTTGCTTCGAAGGGCTTTTTCTTTATCGCTCTAAAAAAACCATACCGGTTAGTTCGACATCCTCGGCATGCTGAAGTGCATTTTCGATGACCAAAAAATTATTGAATTCGGTCTTTACATAGGAATAAGATGCAAAATTAATATCTATTCGATCGGGCACCCAAGACGGATCATTACTATCCACATCCGATCTGGAACGCAAGGCATTAAAGCCTTTTACTTTTAACTCCTTAAGTATTTTATAATTTAGTTTTACAAATTCCATTGTCGTAGGTATCTATTGTTGGAGAAAAAAAACATAAGGTATTGTCGGGTATAAAACGCAGCTGTGCTAATTTTGTTTACGACTGCAAAGCATCATATGCGAGATTTTGTAGGAAATCTACAAAGAGCTCACGTAGTGCTTTTGAACAAGTTCAATAACTTTTTTTGCTGTCGGGAGTGCCGACAATGGATTTTGGCCGGTGACCAAATTTTCATCTACCAAAACATGCGACATAAAAGGAACTTTTGATAAGCTTAGATCAGCCTCATGTTCGCGGAGTCTGGTTTCTAGAAGATATGGAACCTGTGCAGCACGCAAAACCATATTTTCCTCCAGATTACTAAAAGCAGTAATCTTTTTTCCCCGCAGGTAGCCAAATATATTGGCCTCAATAGCAAAAAGCGCTGCTGGCCCGTGGCATACGGCACCAATTATTTTTGATTCGTTGACGCAGTGTGTAAGTATTCTTCCTACGGCAATGTTTTCAGCTAAATCCCATAAAGGTCCATGCCCACCTGGAACAAATACAGTATCAAATTCGGCAGGATTGATGGTATCGACCTTCTCGGTAGAAGCAAAAGCAAGCTGCGCCTCTTCGTCTTTCTGAAAGCGCTTGTTCGATGCCGCCACATTTTCGGTAAGCTTACTTAGCGGATCTATTGGCGGTGTTCCACCTTTAGGGCTGGCCAATGTTATCTCATATCCCGCATCTTTAAATGCATAGTACGGATCGGTAAACTCGCCTAACCAAACGCCAGTTTTGGAGTCGGTATCAATCATGTCTTGATGCGAAGTCAATATAATAAGTACTTTTCGATGTGCCATAATGTATGATCTATATTGTATTAACCATCGAATCTCCCCTATCGTTCTTAAAAAAACATCTTTTTGCTATGCTATTAAAAAAACCACCTTAGCAATTGCCTGTAGGTGGTTTTCTATTCGTATCAATTCTTAAGCATGCTATAGACGTTCAAAATGGCCTTCAAAAGCGCGTTCCTCCGCCCCGATATAAGAGTAGTAACGCGGTAAGAACCAACCTAGAGCTTGCATAATAGCGCGGTAGTGTTGCTGGCTCTCGAATTGCCAAGGCACAAGGTTGAATACAAGGTCTTGCCCTTTATCGTTCTTCGACCGATCGATAAGGCAAACTTTTGGATCTTGCACGCCTTGCGCTTGCAAAAAGCTTTTGATAACATGACGTGCTAGCTTTGGCAACACGTGTTCAGAAGGTGATCCAACGAGCATCTCTTCATCAGACTGTATCGTTTCATCGCCCTCCTTCGCTTTGCCAAATGGATGATCTGGCGGAATAGCAAAGGTACGGTGTACCGAATAGTGCAAAAGGTCGCCATAGGAAAGCACCCATTCCACTTCTCCTCCGCGCGGCTCCAACGCTACGCCAAGCCCATTTTCCAGCAGAAAATCGTTCAACATATGCTCCAGCACGTAGCATTGAAACGGTTTATTGGCTTCTGGGATAAAGATCTGGAAATATGGAAAATTATCTGGCCCCTGAATAACTTGCGGTTCACCGCAAGCGAAGCTCGCCGTAGCGACGTGCGACAAAAAATTACCCACCCAGTCATCGTTGCGTTCCTCCCGCGGAACTCTTAGCAGCTGATCGATTATTGCCGTATGCTCGAGGTTTCCCATATAAGCATCTCCCGGATTTTCAGATGATGTGGGTGGCTTTTCAGAAAATGGTAAATCATTGTGCTTATCCTGAATTTGTTCGCCGAAGATATCCTCATCGCTTTTACTACTTTCAACCGTATCGATACCATCATCTTCTGCCAGTTCTTCCGGTGGCTCGACTACCGACACGTTCTCTTCGACAAAAACTGCATCAGGTTGTCCAGGAGTAGCCTCCGCTATAGGAGCAATTTCTTCTGCACGTTCCTCCTCATGATATTCATCTATATTTTCTTGCGGTAGCTCTGTCGAGCCACTTAAAGCTTGCTCGTTACTGTGCTCATCAAACTTATCTGTTTTCCAGTCTGCATTTACATTGGCTTCTGCCGATGAAGCATCAACGCCCTTCTTCTTCTTTAAAAAATCAAATATTCCCATACAAATTAAATCGAGCCTCAATATATCTAAATCATCGAAGAAACGCAAAATTTAAATACAGCATACAAACTTATGTGAACGTACATCCGTTAAAAAGCTTAGCCCGAAATCACGCTCCAATTAAAGTTGCGGCTAGCGAAACACTACCCAATAAATAGACTAAATTTGCAACGCAAAAATTGTATATTTGCAAATGTTTTGTCGATCAATTTTAATCTTTGGGCATAACGAAATATCTGTCATAGACAAACAGAAACATCAGGAAATGCTATTTGTCCTTCAACAGGCAAATAGCGATGAAAAACAAGCCGAGCGTAGCTGGCTCATGGAATAAGTACTTAACAAATAAATATTGTATTTGACAATATATGATCAGACTGGAAGAGATCAACAAAGTTTTTTATAAAAAGAATAAAGAGATACAGGCCCTTAAAAATGTGTCTTTAGAAATCGACAGCGGAGAGATTTTCGGAATTATCGGTTATTCAGGATCTGGAAAAAGCACGTTGGTCAGAACAATCAACCTTTTAGAACGCCCGACATCGGGTAGAATTTTTCTTTCAAACGACGAAATCACCCATTATTCCGATAAACAGCTGATCCCGTTTCGTCGTAAAATCGGGATGATTTTTCAACACTTTAACCTCTTATCTTCACAATCCGTATTCGATAACATTGCATTCCCGCTAACGCTGACGGGGATGCCAAAGGAACAAATAAGGCAACGTGTAAACGAGCTTCTATCGTTGATCGATCTATTGGAGAAAGCTGAGGATTACCCGGCGTCATTGTCTGGCGGACAAAAGCAGCGCGTTGCTATTGCTCGCGCCTTGGCCTCCGATCCGGAAATACTACTCTGCGACGAAGCGACCAGTGCCTTAGATCCGCAAACGACACGCTCTATCCTATCCCTCTTAAAGCGCATCAACCGCGAACTAGGCATCACCATTGTGCTCATCACCCATCAAATGGAAGTCGTGCGCGCTATTTGCCAACGGGTCGCCGTAATATCGCAGGGTGAAATCATTGAAACAAATGAGACCGAAGCGCTATTCCAACAGGCACAATCGCCCATTACCAACGAACTCCTCAACCCTTCCCTATTTATCGATTAACAAATCATATCTATGTCTGAAGCTACATTTTGGTTATTAATGAAAGGAACCTGGGAGACCATAGCCATGACTTTCTCTTCCGGCTTTTTCAGCTTTGTAATAGGCCTCCCACTGGGGATCATGCTTTTCTTAACACGGGAAAGGCAGCTACTCGCCAATCGTTCAGTGAACAGAACAGTAGCTTTCTTCGTCAACATCTTTCGCTCCATACCTTTCATCATATTAATCGTATGGATGATCCCTTTCACACGGGCACTTGTTGGTACGTCTATCGGTATGAAAGCAGCAATTGTTCCCCTGAGTATAGGCGCGGCACCATTTGTCGCCCGGTTGGTGGAGAATTGCTTATTGGAGATTCCTTACGGCATAATAGAAGCCGCGAGATCAATGGGCGCTACGACCATGCAAATCGTTCGCAAAGTATTGATTCCTGAAGCACTACCTGCATTAATTAACAGTGCATCGCTAACACTGATCACGTTAGTAGGGTATTCGGCGATGGGCGGCGCTGTAGGTGCTGGCGGGCTTGGGCATATCGGCTACCAGTATGGTTATGTGGGCTATGATGCATTTATTATGAATATGGTGCTTCTGCTACTTATTGGCCTCGTTTTTGGCATACAATTTTTGGGCGACCGCCTTTCTAAACGTGTCGACCATCGTAAATAGTAAAATAATATATTAGATTACATACAATACAAGCATCTTGAAATGAACTTAAATCTTAAAATAGCTTCGGCAGCCCTTTTTGTCCTATTTGCTTTTTCATCTTGTGGATCCAACACGGAATCGTCAAATATTCTGAAGGTTGGTGTGCAGGCAGGACCAGAATACAGTCTGGCAGAAACTGCTCAAAAGGTGGCAAAAGAGAAATACGACCTTGATGTGGAATTGGTATCCTTTAACGACTATGTTATGCCGAACGAGGCATTGCATCAAAAAGATATCGACATCAATGTATTTCAAACCAAGCCTTATTTGGATGTACAGACCGAAAGCCGAGGCTATAATTTCGCAATAGTAGGAAACACTTTTGTATACCCTATGGCGGGGTATTCTAAAAAAATAAAGAACATCAGTGAACTGAAAAACGAAGATACCATCGTCATCCCTAATGACCCTACAAACCTTGGCCGAGCGTTGCTGCTTCTGCAAGAAGTGGGCTTAATTAAGTTAAAAGCTGATGTAGGTATCTTACCGAAACTACAGGATATCACCGAAAATCGCTTAAAATTAACGATCCTGGAGCTTGAAGCTCCACAGCTTCCTCGCACATTGGATGATGATAAGGTTACAGTCGCCGTAATCAACAACAATTTTGCAGCAAGTAACAATTTGACAGCGAAGCGTGATGGCATTTTTGTGGAGAATGAGAAGTCACCCTATGTTAATATTATTGTTAGCCGGGATGACAACATGGAAGACGAGAAAGTAAAAAGTTTTGCAAAAGCCTATCAATCTGCTGAGGTGGAAGCAAAAGCGGAGGAAGTTTTCAAAGGCGGTGCAGTCAAAGGCTGGTAAAAAGCCCTTTACTTTATTGAAAAAAGGTAAGCTCATACACACTAAGCTTACCTTTTTGTTTAAACAGAACTTGAGCAGTTGGAATTTGTTGATTTAGCTTTGTAAATAGCCTCTATTCTGATTATACAACGTTTTTACAAATTCCAAACGCAAGGTTACTTTGCGATTAATCTCTAGATATCATACATGCCGGTATTTCCAATAAAAAGCGAGTCCACTTCTTGATAGCCAAAATAAAATCAGCCACAATCAAAATGCCCAGTGCGGGTTTAAACGGAATTCGCAGGAATGAAAAAATTCTACGGAACAAAAACCACCGTCCTGCTGTTTCCATTATGTAAAGATTGTAATGTTAAAATATAAATGATATGGCTAAGATAGTTGCAGAGCAATTGGTGGAAATGTTGGTAGACGCTGGTATAAAACGTGTTTATGCTGTCACCGGAGATAGTTTAAATTTTTTCAATGAGGCCATACGTAAAGATGGTCGGATAAAATGGATCCACGTGCGCCATGAGGAGGTTGGGGCTTATGCTGCCGCGGCTGAAGCGGAATTGGATGGCATTGCCTGCTGTGCAGGAAGCTGTGGGCCGGGACACATACACCTCATTAACGGCGTATACGAAGCGCACCGTTCCCACCTCCCATTGCTGGTCATTGCTTCGACCATCCCCACCAACCAAATGGGAACAGACTATTTCCAAGAGACAAATACGTATAAATTATTCGATGACTGTAGTGGCTATAATCAATTGGTGACAACGGCCGAACAGGCGCCACGCATTTTCCAAACGGCTATCCAACACGCCATATCGCAAAAAGCAGTAAGTGTTATCGGCCTTCCAGGCGATGTATCCGAGCTTAAGGCAGTAGAACCGCACACGGCACAACAGGTTTATCATTGCCAGCCCGTCATCCGTCCATCCGACTACGAGTTGCAGTGCATCGCTCAGCTACTTAACGAAGCCAAAAAAGTAACTATTTATGGCGGCATTGGATGCGCAGGTGCAAAGGAACAAGTGGCTAATTTGGCTGAAAAATTAAATGCGCCAGTAGGCTATAGCTTCCGCGGAAAGATGCACGTGCAGTTGGACGCTCCTTATGACGTCGGTATGACAGGCCTGTTGGGTATTCCGTCTTGCTACCAAGCGATGAAGGAAGCAGATGTGCTGCTTCTTCTAGGTACGGATATGCCCTACGACGCATTTATGCCAAAAGATAATAAGATTATTCAGATCGACCTGGCACAAAATCGGCTCGGGCGACGCGCTGATTTAACAATCGGTGCTGTTGGCGACGTGAAAGAGACAATTAAATCTTTACTCCCTTTCCTCGAAGAAAAACAGGATCGGTCGTTTCTAGACTCTTTCGGAACATTTCACCAAAAGGTACAGGAAAGGTTGCATCAATACGTAGAAAGCAGCGGCGAGAAAGATGCTATTCAACCTGAGTTTTTGGCAGACAAGATCAACACCTTAGCCAACGACGACAGCATATTTACAGTAGACACTGGCATGTCCTGCGTTTGGGGAGCTCGATATATTCACCAAACGGGAAATCGCGTTTTGTTGGGTTCCTTCAACCATGGTAGTATGGCCAATGCTATGCCGATGGCGATTGGAGCAGCATTGGCACACCCTGAGCGGCAGGTGATTGCTTTCTGTGGTGATGGCGGACTATCTATGCTGCTGGCCGATCTATCAACGATCAAGCAATACAATTTACCTATTAAACTTATTGTATTCAATAACCGTGCGCTAGGGATGGTCAAATTGGAAATGGAAGTTGCCGGTTTAGTAGACAATGAAACAACGATGGAAAATCCAGATTTCGCGCGTGTAGCGGAAGCAATGGGTATTCATGCCCTTAATGTGCACGAGCCGTCAGCAGTGGAGGATGGTTTACGCCAGGCATTTTCCTTTGATGGTCCGTTTTTATTAAATGTGTTCACCAATCCCAATGCGCTGGCTATGCCTGCGCATATCACGAAAGAGCAGGTATTGGGCATGACGGAAAGCATGACGAAAATGATACTCGGCGGCAGAATGGACGAAGTGTTTGACACGATAAAATCCAACTACAAGCACCTCAAGGAAATTTTCTAAGCTTAATTAGCCTATGCGTCTTTCCCTCCTGCTAACTTTTTCGGAGGGAAAGACGGCATGGATACTAAAGTTCTGCAGACTTCGCCCAGATATTGATATCGCTGTCCAATGCGTAACGATCGATAGCGGCGAGCTCTCCTTGTGAAAAATCCAATCGTTCCAAGGCGCCCACACAGTCGACAACTTGTTGCGGCTTACTTGCACCGATCAGGGCTGAAGTAACGCGCTTATCACGCAATACCCAGGCTATAGCCATTTGTGCCAACGTCTGACCGCGCTCCTCCGCAATCTGGTTCAGGGCTTTCACCCGACCTAAATTTTCTTCAGAAAGAAAGCTGGTTGATAAGGATTTACTTTGGCTAGCACGGCTACCTTGCGGAATGTCCTGCAAATATTTATTGGTTAGCATGCCCTGTGCTAGCGGTGAAAAGACAATCGAACCTACACCGATGTCTTCCAGGGTATCCAACAGACCGTCTGTTTCCACCCAACGGTTGAGCATAGAGTAGCTAGGCTGATGGATGACGAACGGTGTTCCCAACTCCTGCAGGATGGCATAAGCTTCTCGTGTACGCGCCGCATTATACGACGATACCCCCACGTAAAGCGCCTTACCAGATCGCACCAACTGGTCTAAAGCCTGCATGGTTTCTTGGAGAGGGGTCTCCGGATCGAACCGGTGGGAATAGAAAATATCTACGTAATCCACCCCCAAACGCCTTAAACTCTGATCACAGCTAGCGATCATATTTTTGCGGCTGCCCCACTCGCCATAAGGACCGTCCCACATCAGGTATCCTGATTTTGATGAAAGAATAAGTTCATCACGCAGCCCGGCAAATTCTTCTTTTAATATGCGGCCAAAAGCTTTTTCGGCGCTACCCGGCGGCGGCCCATAATTATTGGCCAAATCGAAATGTGTAATACCAAGATCAAATGCGCTGGTGCAGATATCGACCTTCGTTTGATGGGGAACGTCATCGCCGAAATTATGCCAAAGCCCCAACGAGATGGCTGGCAACAACAGGCCACTTTTACCACAGCGGTTATACCGCATCTTTTTATAACGATCTGGATGAGCTGTATACTTCATGGAAATATAAATTTACATGCAAAATAGACAAATTTAGGCTGATTGTCAACAGAGACAATGGCACAGAGATATGCTAGTTGAACAGCTAACTAATATCATTTCCCTTCCAGTCCTCAAACACAAAAGGACTGTATGACGCGCTTACTTTCAGTTTTTTTCGATAAGTTTGGCCTGGAACTTTGCTCTCACGGATGAAAAAGATAATCACGATTTGCCTTTTCCTTTTAGTGTTCACGGGTCTGTCTGCCCAAACACATCGCGTCTTATTTAAGACAAGCTATGGTGACTTTAAAGTTTTGCTTTATGACTACACGCCAAAGCATCGCGACTTGTTTTTGACCGCTATAAAGACGGGTGCTTATCGCGATGCACTCTTTAACCGTATCATTGAAAATTTCGTAATTCAAGGCGGCGAACACGATGTCGATATTGCGAAACGAGAAGCCAAGCAGCCTGAGCTGGGCAAGCCACGTCTAGCGGGGGAATTTGACCAGCGTGCTTTCCATAAGGTGGGCGCCTTTGGTGCCGGCCGTGACGACAATCCAGAAAAAGCATCTTTTTTAAATCAGATCTATTTTGTCGTGGGGAAACCTGTCACTGCGGAATATTTGGACGAGTTGGAACAGAAGAAAGGCATTACATACAGTAAGGAAGCTCGTGAGACCTATTTGAAAATAGGCGGCCAGCCACGGCTAGATAACGACTACACCGTTTTTGGAGAGGTTTACGAAGGCTTAGCAGTGTTACTGGAGATGAGCAGAACCGAAACGGATAAAGCCGATTATCCTGTAAAGGAAATTTCATTCACTGTAGAGGAGATTAAGTAATTGCCGGATATTGGATAGATGTGCTGTGTTTGGCCGGATGTCCATTCTCCACTGTAAAAAAACAATCCAAATCAGCTTGGTATGGAGCCAATCTGGAGTTGTCTGAACACTATACACACACGTAGTTTATTCCTCGTATAATCGATTTGCATCGACACCGTGCATGGATAGCTGATTGATGATTTCCTTGTAATCCAGGGATTTCCCTTCAACGGTAAGTAAGCGATAAGCAGAGTCTAAATCTAATGTCCACGTGGAAATTCCTTTAACTTTTTTAACGGCTACATGTATCTTTTCAAAGAATGATGAGCACCTTACATCTGTTTCAAAAATTAATTTTTCCATAAGAATTTTGTTTTTAATGCATGTTTGAAAGCATGCAACGTTCAACCATAGGGATCAGCTTTGCCATTAGCCAATATTATCAAGCGCAATTTGAATATCGCAAATAAAAACATTAAAACAATGTTTCATATCGTATTATGCAACAAGCTGGCGAAAACATGTAACAAGACCTGAGATCACATACTAAATTTCAATAAAATCCAAACTTTAATTTTATTGCGTGGTTTATTGGATAACCGTATTTAATAATATACATGAATAATGCTTTAATGCTCGCGGGAATCGTAATTTTATGTTTCACGCTCATACCTCTTATTCGTCATGACCACTGGACATTCCGAGTGTTCGACTATCCCCGCCTACAAAAATTGGTGTTAACGTTGGCCTGGATTGGGGTTTATCTTGCCATGGGCATACCCTCGGAAACAACGGTAGCTGTGATGGCTGTGTTGATGTCTATCAATGCGATTTATCTATTTTATTTAATTTTCCCCTTTACGATATTAGCCACAAAACAGGTTCAAAAAGCCACGCTAAATGACCAAGACAACAGCATCTCTATCTTAATATCCAATGTGTATGAAGACAACGACAATATTGCAGGTTGCCTAAATGTAGTCAATCGTTGTAATGCCGATCTAGTGCTCTTGCTGGAAACAAATGATAAATGGGCTGCAGGCACACAGACATTGGATGACACGTATCCGCACCAAGTGAAGGTTCCCCTAAATAATACCTACGGCATGCTTCTGTTTTCCAAGTATCCGTTGCATAATGCGACCGTGCGCTGTCTTGTAGAGGAAGATATTCCTTCGATACGTTGCCTGGTAGAGTTACCGAGTCGAAAAAAAGTTCAGGTATACGCGGTGCATCCTACGCCGCCAGTTCCTAATGAAAACCCTCGATCGACAGAGCGCGACAAGGAGCTATTGATAATTGCTGAAGAAGCGAGCAAAACAAAATTACCTGTTTTAGTGATGGGTGATTTGAACGATGTAGCCTGGAGTTACACAACAACTTTATTCTTGAAGATTAGCGGCCTCTTAGACCCGCGTCGCGGACGTGGATTTTTCAACACTTTTCATGCGCACTATCCTTTCCTTCGTTTTCCCTTAGACCATGCATTTATCTCTCCGCATTTTAAGTTGAAAACCATCAGGAAAGAAGACAATTTCGATTCAGACCACTTCCCTATCTTCGCGCAGTTGCAATATGAGCGAAACGCAGATGAGGAACAGGAAGATGCTGTGCTGGAAGCTGATGCGGACGATCGGGAAACCGCAGCCGAAAAGCGACATGCAGACACGTAGTGCACCGGGATATGTGGGGTAGCGAGCGCCTGACCAATCGATAAAAATGTTAACTATACGGGTAGTACCTTATAGCGATCGAGCGGTCTAAAGGTCTTTACTGGTGTTCAAAAGCGTTTAGATGTAATCATTTGACGAATCGAATATTTTTTTTAAAACCGCTTAAAATTAAATAGTTGGATACGTTTCGAAGCATCTATTGCCGAATTTCAATTTTAATTGGATTTTGCTATAAATATTGGTGGATAAAGTCGGGAGATTTGATAATTTTTAACAGGAAGCAGTCACAGCAAAGAAGATAAAAAAATGTACCTTTGCACAGTTTATTTGAGGAACAAGAGAAATACATGCAGCAAAATTACCTTTCTAGACCGTATGCAGCAATCACGGGTATTGGTGGATATGTGCCCCAGAAACGAAGGACTAACCTTGATTTAGAGCAGGTGTGCGATACATCGGATGAGTGGATCATGAAAAGAACCGGGATCAAGGAACGTCGTATATTGGATAAGGACTTAGCCACATCAGACATGGCAGTGATGGCTATCCGCGACCTTTGTACACAATTCAACAAAGATTTGGATGATGTTGATGCCATCATTGTGGCTACATCCACTCCGGATGTAATGATGCCAGCTACTGCAAATATTATAGCAAAAAAATTAGGGTTGAAAAATGTTTGGGCGTTTGATATGAATGCGGCATGTTCTGGCTTTTTATATGCGTTGGATATGGGCTCGTCACTGATTGAGACGGAGCGGTATAAAAATGTGTTGGTCGTCGGAGCGGATAATATCAGCTCATTCGTAGATATTCAAGATCGTTCTACAAATATTCTTTTTGGCGACGGCGCTGGTGTTGTTTGGCTAGAACCATCTTCCGAAAATGGCATTATTGATGCTTTTATGCAGAGCAATGGCGACGGACGTGAGTTTCTTAACATTGAAGGCGGTGGCTCCTTGCATTCGCTGAACAATGAAACTATAGCAATTGAAAAAAAATATATCCGTCAGGATGGTAAAGTAGTATTCAAACAGGCCATACAGTCGATGAGTGATGCTTGCAACCAAGTATTGAAACGCAATAACCTCGATATCGATCAAGTAAACTGGCTGATTCCACATCAGGCTAATAAACGGATAATAGATGCGGTTGGCAAAGAGATTAATATTGCGGCGGACCGTACACTGAGTAATATCGAGTATTTGGGAAATACAATTGCCGCCACTATTCCACTCTGCATATGGGAAAACCTTAAGCAGCTGCAGAAAGGAGACTTACTCATGCTTACCGCCTTTGGCGCGGGTTTCTCTTGGGGAGCCAGCCTACTTCGCTGGGCGATTTAAAAAGTGGTAGTGAGTATTGGGTATCGTGTAGTGAGAGTAGATCCTAGTATTTAGTATATAGATTTTAGTACCTGATATTTAGAAAGGGTAGTGAGTATCGCGTTGTGAGATATTGTTTGCGATAAGTAAACGACATTGCGAGCCGGAGGAACGATGGCGCGGCAATCTATCAGTAGTGGGTATTAGGTAATGCGTAGTGAGAATAAAATTTAGTATGTAGATTTTAGTACTTAGTATATAGTATGGGTAGCGGTTGTGGAGTTTGTTACTTTTTAATTGCTGCTTGCGACCCAATAGGCTTATTGTATTAAATGCATTATCCATAATTCATCGAAATGTCGCCTCATTTCTGTTGCGTATGTAGTCATTCGCCATTCCACTGTCCATTAAGGATGCAACAGAAATTCAGCGACGATTTTTTTTCTTCCTTTTTTTAGAAAAAAAAGGAAGGCCCTGTCCTGGCAAGGACGGAAAGGTCGAGGATGGGATAATTTTCAAATGTAAATTTCTTCTTTACAAGGTCTGGCCTATTCTCCGTTTTTAAACAAAGCATTTTAGCCTGCTGCATGCATCTTCCAATACTGTTGAGCTTGATCAAAAAGCGTGTCGGCATCAGTCTCTATTTCAGAAGCTGTAAACATAATAACATAGTGGTTGGTCTCTTTTTTAAAAGCCATGCTACGGAATGATTTAGATAAGCGCTTTTCGTATTTCGGATGGTCTTGGATGACGAAGGCCACTAATGTATCCCCGCTCACTTTCTGCAACTGAATATCAACAACATCGCCCCATTCGATTTCTCCAAAGGCTTTTGAGAGTGGTGTAGTTGTTCCTGATATTCCTTTCGCATTTATTCTCACTAAGGCTGACTTATCTTTTAATCGACGCAAGGATCCAACGAGCATAAAAAGCATAATCAACAAAAGCGCGCAAGATACAACCGCTAATTTTATCTTGACCACATGATCGAAAACACCAACGCTATATACAGCCGTAGCTGCTAGGATTACACATAATGCCGTTGTCTTAATAAATAAACTTCTACTCTTTCTGCTGTCGCGAAATATCTCTATTTGTCGAGTCATTATCAGGAATTTTTTTTAGCGCTCAAATATAGCGATAGCCGAGTGAATGAGGCTGATCTTTGCATAGAAAATGTGCGCGATAGCTCAATTGGCCTGACAGCAACGCTGATGAATAACGACAATCCAAGCAGGGATAATGATTCACGCAGAAGCAGTTCCTTTAAGATCTACGTAGATAGGTTAATGCATCACGGTAACGACTTCCAGATTCCTTACTTTGCTCTAATTGTACAACGATTACAAAGGGCATTTCCGCCGCAGAAAAGCCGACTGGCAGCGCCACATCGTAATACATATTATTATCCCTATCTAATCCCATATTGACGGCAGACAGATCTAAAGGTACGTTATTTACTAATAGATATGCTTTTCCGGGAATTTCTTTACTGGATTTTGGTATCGCCAGCCGAACGATATTATTAATAGGCCTATTAAAAACTGTTACATACAGCGTTGTGTCTTTCTTAGTTAACACTCCGTAGTCTGGCTTCGGAAAATTGGCATGGGTCACACCATACACCGCTTCGCTATTTATCTGCATCCACTCACCTACTTTTGCTGCAATAGCACTTTCCTCCGGCCGTATTGCGCCTTGGCCATCGGGTCCAAAATTGATAACAAAGTTGCCATTAAGCGAATTTGCCTGCATCAGCATAGCGATCAGATCATACGGTGTTTTAATATAAGAAGACTTCCAGTCGGCGTTGTATCCCCACTGATTAGGAGGAATAGTCATCACGCAGTCCCAATCGTTTCCATGCGTATCATCAATGGTGGTTGGTAATTTCCGTTCCCAACCTTGCTCGTAATCGCCCATCATTATCCCGTTTGAATCAAAATGCCGTTTGCCATACTCATCTGCGCGAAATCTGCTACCAATGATTAATCCTGGCTTTAATTGCCTAAGCTCTGTTTCCAATTTGTCTGTCCAAGCAGCTTGATTCACCCACGCTGCGTCCCAAGATCCGTCAAACCATAAGCCTTTGGTTTGTGGGTAGTTTTGAAGGAGTTCAACAAGTTGATTGCGGGTAAACTCCTTAAACGATTCGTAAGCAAGGCTATCATGTGGAGCTTTAGGCACTGTACTGCGGTAGCCTGGATGATTCCAGAAGATAATAGAGAAATACAGATACACATCTATACCTTCTGCTGCATAAGCTTCCACAACTTCCTTCACGATATCCTTCTTATAAGGCGAGTTGACGATCGTGTATTTGGTATATTTACTTGGCCATAGGCAGAATCCATCGTGATGTTTGGTAGTAAATATCATATATCTCGCGCCCATCTTTTTGGCTTGTTTAGCCCAAATTTTTGCATCAAAATGCTGAGGATTAAATTGCTTGTAAAGCTTGTCATATGTTGCTCGCCAGTCCTTTGGCGCACCACTTTTCTCCGACCACGATCGGATCCATTCCGCCGCCCCATTATAGCTAATCCCATCCCATGCCCCACCCGGGATAGCATATACGCCCCAATGAATAAATTGTCCTAAACCATAATCACGCCAGCGTTGCATTTCAGCATCATTTCGCTTTCCTTCCCTATGGCTACCGTGACGAAGCTCCAACCGTTCTTTATTTGGAGTATTTTGCTGTCCATACACGTTTATGCACACCATAAAAGCGGATAAGAAACAAGCTATTTTTATTGAAATCTTTAGTTTCATTTGTTATGTATTTAATGTAAACTGTTAAAAAAATATTGTATCACCAAGGAAAGCGTTACTGCATCTCTTGTAGCTACATATTTGCGAACCGTTTGAGAAATAGCATTTATTCCATCGTTATTTTAACCACCATTATACTATTATCAAAGCTGGCTCGCTTCGGTAAATCGATAATCGTATTGCCATCAGCATTTGAGAATATAAGAGCCTCACCAGTGTCTAGCATTCGACAAACTTCTGCTTTCCGATCAAGAGCTAAATTTAATTTACTCTCCTGGAAGTTTCCTCTGATAAGGCATAGATGGCTAAACAACTATCAACCAGTTTTTTTAGTCTGAATACCCCCAGGTAAAAAGCGATTTAAAAGGATCTACCCATTTCTTAATTTAAATCTTACATTGTAAAAACAAGCTAATTGAAAACTTAATCACTTTTAGTCCTTTGTTGATGAAGTCTACCAAACGAAAAAAATGCGTTTTCTTTATAAGAATCAGTTTCTCAATACCAATATTGAACTAGTTTTGTTTTTAAACGCATCTAAATCTGCCGTATCTGATGTTAGAGTGAGAGAGTTACCGCGAAAATTATCTTGGTCAAACAGCATCACCTTTATTCCAGGAGGAATCCGCAATGATAAGATGTTTTAAAAGAGGCCAAAAGCCGTTCAGGATTTATTTAATATGTTAGCACTATTCCGTCTAGTTATTAACTACGAAAGAATTATCAGTCAATATTAATAAATACTACACAAATAAAATATAGTAAATAAAACACAATCGTTTGCGTAACTAATAACATCATTTAAAAACAAATAAACACATAGAAGAAACTTTTAAAAAAAATAGAGTAACAATGCAAGTGCTTCGAAACGCCAAATGGCACACAATCTTATCTAAATGGGATAAACGAGCCTTTCGCTCAACGAAGAGTGAGGAGTTCTACGACAAAGAAATAGGAGGCTGAAATTACTTGACGCTGATTCGAGCTGAAATCTACCGTTTAAAAAACTTTAAGCGGGCAATTAGGTTTAACTATTAGCCATTTCAAGTAGTTTAAAACAGAGCCTTATGAAAATCCTATCCGCCCAAGACATCCGAAGCTTAGAGCAGCAAACGGAGATCAAACAGCAATTATCGGAAGCAGCCCTAATGGAGCGCGCTGGTCGCTTGCTGTTTGGCGAACTTCAAAATGTATTTGGCGAATGCCGATGCAAGGCGGAGATACTGTGTGGCTTTGGCAATAACGGCGGCGATGGATTGGTGTTGGGACGTTTATTGCATGAAGCAGGACACGAGGTGACGATATATCTCGTGGAGCATGACCATTATAGTAATGATAATTTAATCAACCAGAAACGGCTGCGTGAAAGCGGTGTCGAAATTGTAAACATAAACAAGGACAGCATCCTTGCTTTTTCCGAAAAAAGCATTATCCTTGATGCGCTCTTCGGCTACGGACTTTCTCGTTTGCTTGATGAAAGCTGGACTCCATTGATCCAACAAATCAATTCTGCAAACAATCGTATTTTTGCTATTGATATTCCCTCAGGTTTACTTGCTGACGAGCACACACCTCCGGATGCACCTGTGGTGAAAGCAGAACGCACCTACACGCTTGCCTTCGTAAAACTTGCGCTGCTACTGCCAGCATATGGAGCGTTTGTGGGAGATTTTGTACTGCTGGATATCGGACTTGATCAGGATGCGCTCCATGAGATTGACACAAAAAATTATTACAGCACACTGGATGATGTCAAAAAAATGGCTAAGCCACTGGGTAAGTTTTCGCATAAAGGTACGTTCGGTCATGCTGTAATAGCTGGAGGAAGTTACGGCAGTATAGGTGCTGTAGTGCTTGCGAGTCGTGCGGCGCTAAAAACAGGATGTGGCCTTGTAAGCAGCTATGTACCACAGTGTGGTTATCAAATCATGCAATCCACCGTGCCCGAAGCTTTGGTAAAAACAGATTCGGCAGATCGGGTTATCAGTAACTTTGCTCCGGAGCTTTTGCAGGCCAGATCTATCGCGGTGGGAATGGGCTTAGGGAGAGCACAGCAAAGTCAGGAAGCCTTACATCAGTTTCTAAAAGATCTAGACAAGCTCGACCATCCTCCAAAACTTCTATTAGATGCAGATGCACTTAATATTTTATCCCTGCACAAGGAATGGTTAAATTTACTTCCATCCTTTTCCATACTGACGCCACATCCGAAAGAATTGCAACGCCTGATCGGCGAATGGGAAAACGACTTCGACAAACTCCAAAAAGCGTCTGCCTGGAGCGCGAAATACCAACAAATTTTAGTTATCAAAGGTGCCAATACGGTCATCATTTTTCCGGATGGTCAACTGCACTTCAACTCGACTGGTAATCCAGGCATGGCCACAGCTGGCGCAGGCGATGTATTATCAGGCATTATTGGTTCGCTCTTGGCTCAAGGCTACGCGCCTAAGGACGCCGCTATCCTAGGTGTATTCCTACATGGCCTAGCGGGCGATTGCGCTGCAAAAACGATCCATCAAAAAAGTATCACGGCATCGGATCTTATCGAACATCTCTCGGACGCGTGGCGGTATTTGTTGTCTTAAGCAGGCAACACGATGACAAGATAATATTCTGTAATAAACGGAATAGAGCTGGATGACAGGCCTTTTTAAAGAGTTAAAATTTAAGCGATTTTGTCAGATTCAGCCAAATGCGTTTAAAAACAGATTGATCTTCGGTGATAATCTCCGCATCCGCCAAAATGCCAGGTTTCAATTTAATAAGTGAATCTTTTTCGTGACGTAGCACATCCACGCGGGAAAAAAACACACTATCCCTAACCGGAATATCACTGATGTAGGCGATCTTACCACGCAAATACCCATACTCTTCATACGGATAGGACCGCACCTTGATCAACACCTCCTGATTACGTTTGACCTTTGAGGAGCTGGCCTGCGGAATAAACATTTCGCCGTAATACTCCTCGTTGTTAGGATTAATATAAAACAGCTCCTCCCCCATCTTGATCAGCTGGTTTTCCTGTAGGAAAGAACTATAGATCAGTTTTCCAGAAACTGGCGCGGTAAGCACATATTGCTTTTTCCAGTTTTCTCCTTCACTGATAAAACTGTTTAGCGCTTGCACAAACTTCTTCCGCTCCTCCATGATCTGGTTATCAATTTCGGAGAGCTCCTTATCCTTTGACAACATGCTGCCCTGATTATTGATAATGGTATTTTCCATTTGCGGGATGGATTGCCGTTTTATCAGTAGCGTTGCTTCTTTTTGCTGAAGTTCGATGGGACTGATAATTTCCTTCTCTGCCAGGATCTTATACTTCTCAAACTCGGCCTCGGCCAATGCCAATTCTCTTTTTTGCAGATCGTAGGTCTCTTGAATATGACTTTTTTGCTCACGGATATTCGACATTTCCTCCACTAATAGCTTGCGCCTCCGGTCAAATATCCCTTGCTTGCTCGCGGCTTGATAGTTGAGGTAAGCGAGGTAAAAATTGTGGTAACTACTTTGCAGCTCGCCAAGATTGAGCTTACTTGGCGAGAGCATCTCTTCCAAATTATCCAGTTCGATCAGCCTTTCGCGGTACTGCTTCAAGGTATCAAGCACCATTAATACTTGTCCATGATCTGCTGTGCTCTCCATATAGGCCAGACCCGTATTAGCTTTAACCCAGCTCTCATCCGCCACCAGCAATCGCGAGATATTAGCCTGTGTTTTACTGACAACGACCTTGGGCGCCTGTACCGTATTGAATTTTAGGTTGGCCGCCACCATTTCCGGGTATTTAATGTAGAAAGAAAGGCCAATCATCATCAGCACGGTCAATAAAATAAAGGTGATGCCACGTTGCAGCAGCCATGAGGGCGGCTTGGCGATGATTTCCTGCAGATCTTCGGAATGCAAATCATCTTCGTAATATCCTGTTTTCTTTGCCATACGTTAATTCCCCAATTCTAACTGATTTTTAACAAGCTCATAATATTTCCCACGTTGGGCGGTTAGCGTTGTATGCGTGCCCTGTTCCACAACTTGCCCTTTTTCGAGCACAATAATATTGTCTGCGTTTTTGACCGTGCTAAGGCGATGTGCAACCACAATAACTGTCCGCTGTTCAAAAAAGGTATCTAGGTTGTCGGTGATGACCTTTTCATTATTGGCATCCAATGAATTGGTGGCTTCATCCAGAAACAGAAATTCGGGCTGCTTATATACCGCCCGGGCAATCATCAACCGCTGTCGCTGCCCTTGGCTTATGCCCTTACCGGCTGTACCTATCTTGGTGGCCAATCCAAAGGGCTGTTCGGCAATAAATTCATTTAGATTCGCAATGTGGATGGCATCTTCCAGCTTTTGCTGATCTGGAATTTCATCTTTAACCGCAATGTTACCCTCAATGGTATCGGCAAATACATAATTATCCTGCAAGACGAAGCCACAGCTATCTCGCCAAAGCGTAAAGTCGATCTGATCCAATTTCTTACCTCCGATAAGGATCTCTCCCTCTTCCGCTTCGTAAAATCTCAACAAAAGTTTCAGGATTGTCGTTTTGCCGCTCCCGCTGGTTCCCACAATGGCGGTCGTCTTTCCAGCTGGAAAAGTTAGGTTCAAGTTTGAGAAGATGGGCTCATTACCTGCACCGTAATACCGAAAGGTGAGGTTCCGGACCTCAATTGTTTTCTCAGCAGGTAATTGGCGAAGGTAGTCCTTTTCCAATATCTCCTCTTCTTCGGCCTCATATATTTCGTTTAGCCGTTCCATACTAATTTTAGCGTCTTGATAAGATTGCATAAAGCCCAACAAAGACTCAACCGGACTAGCCACCATGCCCACAATATATTGCACCGCCATCATCCCTCCTAATGTCATTTCGCCATCAATAACGGCTTTTGCAGCGACGAAGGTGATCAATATCCCTTTGAGCTGATTGATGGCTAGGGAGCCAATAGACTGATATTGGGAAAGAGTCAGGCTGTCTACCTTAAACTTAAAGAGTTTGGCCTGCAAAGCCTCCCAGCCCCATCGCTTTTGCTTTTGTGCATTGTTAAGCTTGATATCTTTGACACTTTGAATCATCTCCACCATATACGTTTGATTGTCAGAACTGATCTTAAAACGGCGGTGATCCAACTCACGCCGGTATTTCATAAACAGCAAGATCCACAACGTGTATAGTAAAGTCGCCGCAAAGAAGATCGCGAAAATCAATTTATGGTAGATGATGAGCAAGATCCCGAATACGAGCATATTCACGAGGGAAAAGAGCGTATTTAGCGTATTGCCCGTAATAAAGGATTCTACACGTTGCTGGTCGCCCATGCGTTGCATGATGTCACCATGGGTTTTCAGGTCGAAGAAGGTCATGGGCAAGCGCATAATCTTGATCAGCAGATCGGTCAGGATCGCGATGTTTACCCGTGTGGTAATGTGCAGCATGATCCAGGATCGGATAAAGGATACGGATGTCTGCCCGATAAACAGCATCAATTGTGCGATCAGAATCAGGTTGATGAAGTTGATGTTTTTGGTGTTGATCCCGATATCAACAACAGACTGCGTTAAAAACGGCGTAATCAATTGTAGGATCGTTCCTAGCAACATCCCTAATATCAATTGCACGAAAAGACGCTTGTACTTGTAAAAGTAGCTCACTACCTTACGCCAATTTAGCTTGAGCTGGGGTTCTTCCTCGTCAAGCTGATAAAATCGCGGCCCAGGGCTTAGCAGCAACGAAAGTCCGTTGTGCAGTTCTTTGGTCGAAAACCAGTTTTTGGCAAACTCTTTTTCATCGTAGGTCAACAGGCCCGATGCTGGATCTGCAACATAATACTTTCCTTTTTTGATTTTGTACAATACCACGAAGTGATTTTGGTTCCAATGCAAGATACAGGGAAGCTCGGCTTCCCAAAGCTGCTCCAAGGAAAGCCGAACACCGTACGTGCGAAAGCCCAGCTTCTCCGCAGCTTCACTTATGCCCAACAGGTTGACACCTGCTTTGGTCGTCTGGCACAACTTCCGAATCTTGTGGATGGAAACCAACTGCCCATAGTACTTGAATACCATTCGCAAACAGGTGGCGCCGCAGTCCATCTGATCCATTTGTTTGTAGTGTGGGAAGCGTTTTAACATGGTTTAATTTCAGACGGTGTATCAAATGGAAGCGCTTACGTTCAACTTTCATCTATTGCCGAACTCTTATATTTTACGAGCAGCGATTCCAAGGGCTCTAAATCTAAAGCTGAAAAATTCTTGTTATTTTTCAACTGTTTAAGGCCGTTTTCTAGCGAAATTATAGCGTTCGTTTTATCTTTCCCTCTCCAATACCACTCAGCCATCTTACCATAACACATTACTATATCCGTTAACTCCAGATAAGCAAGATGGGAAATTGCTACTTTGTAAGCCTCTGCACCAGTATGGTAAACTTCCGGATACATATCCAACGTATCAGCATGAGATGTCACAATTTCGATAATAGCCTCATAAGGTTGGTGTTTACCCAAAGTAGAAGAGGCCAACATCTCCTTAGCATATTCGCAAGCCTTTCTCTGATCAACTTGAAGTAAGGATGAAAAGGTTACATAAGTGATTACATGTGTATTTTTTAAGCGGGGTTCTCTTCCTACAATTTCCTCTACAGCATCTAGTTTTGATTCAGCTGTAGCATACACGGGGAAATGTGTTTGTGTTGCGGAATCGTATTCTACATCGCTTAACATATAGCTTACATCTTTTGCCAGACTGTCTATTATTCGGCCTTCATTACGATAAGACCGTGCTTTCTCGATATCCCAGCTGTTATCAACGATTTCTTGCAAAACTGTGTCAAGGTCTTTAGGATGGCCGATCCATGCTAATCTGCCTTCGGCATTTATCACAAAAGATCGCGGAATTCCGTAATTTTGTTCAGCAGCAGCTACAATCCATTCTTTGGTCATATAATTGTGATCGTCTACAGCTATGTTAAAACTCATCACTTCACCCTTATCATCAACGAACTCTCGAATTTGACCAAGAGAGGTATTTTCATCTTCATAGACATTGACAGCGACAACGGTGACTTGACCTTTGTACCTGGCCGCTAAATGCGAAAGATATGGCATTGCAGCAATACAAGGTTTACACCATGTAGCCCAAAACTCTAGCACATAAACTTGACCCTTTTCAAACTTTTGGATGGGGTCACCCCTTATCCACTCCTTTAAATACAACGGAGGAGCTGTATCTCCGAGATTTAATGAAGGGTTCTTGAGCTCTTGCGAATATATAGCAAAGCTAAGCATACAATAAAAATACAGTGTAAAAGTTCTTATCCTCATATATACTCTCTTTTTCAATAATTGCTTCAAAAAAAAGAATTATTTTTAATAAAACGGTTTACCAACGTATAAAAATACAATTAAAATTTTATCTGTAACAGATTTTCGATCCAAAATGAGTTTTTATCTAAGAAAGAAACTACCAAAGCTTTTATACTATCCGCTTAAAAACACTAAGTGTTACCGTTTAAGTAAAAAAGAATTAACAAGTTAAACTGTCATGATAGTCTATAGACGACTATTCACCTGATCGAAACTGACTCTAGCCGTTTAAAAAAAAGATCTGTATATAAATCTTATTATTCAATAATAACAATAAACTATCCGCAATTCACATCTTGTTACAAACAAGAGAATATTTATATAAATACTTTTTACAAGAATTAACAAAACATTCAATAAAATTAATATAGAGTTTTGTCCATATAAATGCATCATATACATTTGTTTAGCAAAAATCCTTACCTGAATATTTCATAGAAATATGTATTTATAATATTTTTAAGCAATCGATTGCTTAAAAATATGCTTATTTTTTTTTGACATTACCACATATATTTGAAAAAGTAATAACCAATACACTAAATATTACCTCGATAATATTTAGTAAATAAACGCATTGTTATGGTGAATTTACTGAAACAGCGCTATATAGATCGTGAAAGCAATGTCATACAAGTGTGCCAGGAAGTACTGCTGTATGCCAAGGTGAAGCATACGCAACTGCAACTTTCTAATTCCTTGTCTTCCCATCTTGAACCATTTTCGTTGCTATCGGTACAGGATATCCTAGATTCCTATGGAATAGAAAGTGCTGCCGTGCGTTTAGGGGATTATCAGTACAATGATTTTGAAACCCCATTTATTTGTGTGTTACAGCGGGAACACTGGCCTCATCCTGCCTTAACAGTTGTCAAGCAGGCGGCGGAAGATCAGGTTAGCTTTTGGGATCCAGAGCATAAGAGAATGGAGAGAGTTTCGGTACGTGATTTCAGCAAAATTGATAAGGAGGTCGTCTTGCTGTTGGACGATGGCGCTAAACGGGACGAGGCTGATTACGCAACGAATAGAAAAACCGAGAAGCGGCAACACAATCTAAAAAAAGCTGCATTTTATGGATCTGGTATACTCCTATCGTTAGCATTGCTCAATATCCTGAATACATCTTTTGAAGCGACTTGGCTCGCTGCTATTTTCCTTTTCACTTCGTCTATAGGACTAGCCCTTTCCTCACTGCTGATCTGGCATGAAGTAGATGCATTTCACCCTTTTTTAAAAGAAGTTTGCGGTGGCTTCGGAAAAAAATCAGACTGCAACGCCGTGCTTTCTTCTTCTGGAGCTTCCTTTTTAGGTTTAAGTTGGTCTACCTGGGGATTTGCATATTTTGCATGCTTTTTTGTTTCTCAATTGTTTTTTGTGTTCCAGCCTTCAGGATTGTATCTTTTAGCCTACGCCTCCATATTTGTTTCGCCCTATATCGCATATTCCTTATACTTTCAGGCTCGTATAATAAAACAGTGGTGCCCCCTATGTCTGTTTGTTCAAGCCACACTATTGGTTAATGCCCTAGCATCTGTTTATTTTTTAAGTGAATCTTCTTTGGCTTACGGCAGTCTGAACGGATTTGCTTTACTTCCTTTAGGGTTTCTCTTTCTCGGTTTCTTATTGCTGGCACATCAAGCCGTTCCCCTATTGAAAGATTCGAAAAAGAGTAAAGATCTTGAAAGGCAATGGCGTCGCTTGCGTTACAATCCCGATATTTTTCAGTCTTTACTGGAAAAGAGCAGCAAAATCACCACACCTGTAGATGGACTTGGGGTAGTCATTGGTAATCCAGAGGCTAAGATAGAGATTGTAAAGGTATGCAACACATACTGTGGTCCTTGTTCCAAGGCTCACCCCGAGCTGGAAGCGGTTCTTGATCAGAACCCTAACGTAAAATTAAGAATTATTTTCACTGGCACAGGCGCAGCCGACGATATAAGAACCAAACCTGTTGCACACCTTTTGGCCATACAACAAACACTTGGAATGGAGAAAGTTAGAGAAGCACTGGACGATTGGTATCTCGCCAAGGAAAAGAATTACGAGAAATTTTCAACTAAATATCCAATGAATGGAGAGCTAGAACTGCAAGGCGATAAGATCGACGCGATGCGAGATTGGTGTGACTTGATGAAGATTCGGGCTACGCCGACTATTTTTATTAACGGTAGCGAGCTGCCTGATGGTTATCAAATAGCAGAACTGAAAAACATTTTGTAAAGACTCTATAAAAAAGCCCAAGCCGGTTGCAAACGATCTTGGGCACACAGAAGGCTCCCTGTAAAAGACCCTCCAAAGATGTTCAGGAGTGAGTGAACATCAATATGTAATTAATAGTGCAAAATTATGCAAAAAATTTCATTAAAGAATCTTAATCTCAAGGAGGTGGAGAAATTATCAAGAGAGCAACTGAAAGATGTGCTGGGAGGTAACTTGGGAAGTGGTAGCCCCACTTGCTCGCAAAGTTGTAAAATGGGGCCCGTTGTTTCTGAATTAGCTTGTTGGGGAAACTGTACGATATGTTATCGTGTAGGTGGCGAATCTGTTGGTTGGGGAACTTGTGTTACAAGCGTAAATGGATAATACTAACCGTTAACAAGCAACAACATCTACTTTTTAAGGACAGCTTACCTATCCTTAAAAAGTAGATGTTGTAGTTCAAAATTGAAATTATGAACAGAAAAAATTATTGTTACGCGTTTATTACGTCGCTATGTTATTTCCTGTTTTTGGAAGTATTTGCACAAGGTAATTCTCCAAAATTCACAATCTCTGGGTATGTTGCTGAAAAAGATGGAGTAAAAGTAATGCTTCGCTATTGGAATCCAGAAGATAAGGAAATTCAACATATAACCGAGGTGAATAATGGTAAGTTTTCTTTTTCCGGAAGTTTAGATGAGCCGGTCGTTGGGTATCTTGTAAATGGGAAAAAGGGTACATTTGTTGTTGATTATAATGGTCCATTGGTAGGAACCATCTATCTTGAGCCCACAGAAATGGTTGTAAATCTTGATCATGAAAACTTTCAAAAGATTCGTGTAGAAGGGTCTGGTCTTAACCTTCAAATGCTCGCGTTACAGCAACAAAAGCAAGAACAGATAGTAGCAATAGATTCATTAAACAAACGTCGGGAGGATTTGGCGAAACAGCTGGAAACCCAAGATTCAATTATCCGTAAAAGACTGGATAATGAGATGAACATTGTGAATGAAGAATCTTACAAACAGTTACACAAGATGTATCTAAAAGATAAGAATTTCGCTGTTGAAAATCCATCCTCCTTTGCTAGCATATTTCTTTTGAGAAGCCTTGTTCCTGCGGGGGTTTTTGATCATCAGATATTACTTTCCGTGTATAGTGGCTTGGATGCCGAAATCCAGCTTAGCAAGGGCGGGCAGCGGTTCTTAGAAAGTATTCAGGATTCAAGAACACTAAAAATTGGGCAGTTGGCTGAAGACATAACCTTTAAGAGTGTTGATGGTCGGATTCTGCATCTATCGGATTTAAAAAATAAAAAAGTTGTTCTTCTAGATTTTTGGGCTAGTTGGTGCGTGCCATGCCGGCAGCAATCCTCTGGTCTTAAAAATCTATACCGTAAATATAATACTACTGACCTTGAGATTATCAGTATATCACTCGACGATAAGCCCGAGCTATGGAAAAAAGCTATTCGCGATGACGAGCTTTTTATGTGGACTCATGCCTTAAGTAGCGAATTGGTAAATCCGGAAAAAGGAAAGGGAATAACAGCGAACAATTTGAGAAAAAGATATGAAATCAACGGAATCCCTTATTACCTAATTATTGACAAAGATGGTATTATTCAAGTCATCAGTAATAATGTCGATGAGGGCGGAGAAGTGCTGAGATGGTTGGATGAACATTTAGGAAGTTTGTAACAAGAGCAAAATATAATTTATGTATTGTATGTGATGAAGCATATTCTTAAAATTTCTTTAGAGCTATCGACATCGTGAGCTACAGGTTCAGATCTCATCGGGAAGTATATTCTGTTAGACTTTTGGGCTAGTTGGTGTGTGCCATGTTTGGTGGAGCTCCCAGAGTTAAGAAAGGTGTATAGCTCGCTTGACAAAAAGAAAATAACTTTTGTGGGCGTTTCATTCGATACCAAGGATTATTTATGGAAAAGAAGTATAAAAGAGCATACCATTCCTTGGTTAAATATTAGCGATCTTCAAGGCAACAAAGGCTCTATGATTGACCGCAACAAGGCAATAAGTTTACCGCATAAGGTCTTAATAGACCCCAATGGAGTGGTCATATTAAACTCAAATAAACTGGACGACGTAAAAAATAAACTACAGGAAATTGGATTGATGTAAATATCCAAATCATATGAATTCCTTAGAGTTTCGGATTTTAGAGATTGTCAAGAGAGCAGCTAAAGCATATCTTAGGAGGATCGACCGGTAGCGGAGGAAGCGAGGCTTTCTCATGTGTTGCTGCGGTTAGCTGTATAGTTCCTGAAGGAACTACACCGAAGACAATAGATTGTGGTTGCCCTAACGGCGGTAGCTGTTCGAGTACATCTACTTCCGTAAATTGCGAATGTACAGGGGAAAACCCCATAAGAAAGAACTGCTAACGGTGGCTCGACAACGATAGCTGCAAGAGAGAGGTAAAATAAATCAATAACCTCTCTCTAAAAATTTTAAAACTTTTCGCATGAAAATACTCAGCCAATTTACATTTTTTTTAGCGGTTTTCAGTTTGATCTGTTCGCCAAGCTATGCACAAGATTCATTGGAAATTAACGTAACCATTTTTTTTTATGGTATAGAAGAGCCCTTAGATACACTATTCCTTTCAGATCATCCCAATACCTCCGGTGAAAAATTTAGTAAGATAAAAATTCCAACAAATAAAGATGGTAGTTTCAATTTTAAAGGACATATAGCCTATCCACGGGAATTGGTATTGGCAAATAGGAAATCTGTTATCTCATTTTTTGTAGACACGGCACCAGTCTCCGTATTTGTAGCATCTAATGACTTGACTAAAAGCCTTATATCAGGATCTTGGCAGGAAGAGATTTTACAACGCTTCACTCATGATCGACAGAACGCCTCCCGCTATCAAGAGGATCTCTACCAGATTTACGATACAAAATTGGGTAATAAACCGCTGGAAGAATACAGCAGTGAGCACAAAAAGAAGCTAAACAGGCAAATAGATTCTTTGCTGGGACGAGAAAAAAAAGCGGTACTCATCGATGCGTACAGCAAAATGTACAGAGCGTATCCGGAACAGATGTTTCTGAAGTACGTACGTCTTTACCCCGGCTCCTATGCTAGCGCGCTAGCTTTGGATAGCTATAGCATAACCCGGGAAAATTTGGATGATATGATCGAACACAAACATGAGATAGTTTCTGGTGCGACCCATTTCTCGAACGATATGCTGCGGAACCCGGTAGTCAATCAATACATCCGAACTGTGAACTCCATGGGCAAACATAAGGTCGGCGATCTTTTTCCAAATATCAGCTTGGAAGATACTTCTGGCATCGTACATTCCGTTTCGGAAAAACTTAAGCATAGCGAGTACCTTTTAGTTGACTTTTGGGCTTCCTGGTGCGGCCCGTGTATTCAAAAAATGAACGAAATAAGAGACTACTACCCTTCCATGGATAGAAAGCGGTTTGAGGTTCTGACAATTTCTATTGATAAGGAACGAGACGCCTGGCTAAGGGCAATAGGGGAGCACAGATACCCTTGGGTCGAGGTTTGGTCTTCACCGCAAGGGCCTCAATTGTCCGATTTTTTTATTCCAACGATCCCGTTGAATTATTTACTTGGTGAAGATGGTCGTATCGTAAAAATAAATGCTTCAATCGATGAACTAAAGGATTTTTTGAAATAACATTGTTTCCTGATTGTATGAACTGACACGAACCTATTATACTATTTAACATTCACAGATCTAATTTGTTTGCTATGAGCCTAACTCCATTAAAAATACCAACCTTTATCATCAATCTCGAACGAAGGCCTGATCGAAAAACTCACGTATTAAGAGAGTTTAATGATAAAGATGAGTTTAGCGTCACGGTCATTCCTGCCATTGAAGATCACATTGGCGGTTTTGGTTTATCTCAAACTGTTTTGTCGATTATGGCGCGAGCATTAATTAGTGATGAAGAATTTGTCCTCATTTGCGAAGACGATCATCACTTTACATCAGATTATGACTACTTAACATTAATTAAGCTGATTGATCGATGTGATTTGCTTGAGGCCGACGTCTTAGTAGGTGGACCGAGTTGGTTTGACTATGGTGTTAGAGTGGACGAGAATCTATCTTGGCTCAACGCATTTACCGGAGCACAGTTTCTAATTGTTTTTAAGCGCTTTTATAAGAAATTGTACAATTATCCTTTTCGCAAACACGAGCACATAGACCATGTCATCTCCGACATCTCCGATCGAATTTTTACGACAAACTCGATAATTTCCGTACAACACGATTTTGGCTACTCGGATGTAAATGCTATGAACAATAAGCAGGGCGTTGTAAGTAAGTTATATATTGATATAATAAATCGCCTAGCGGGGTTGGATCAGATCTATTCACGCGTAAGTAAGCTTGAAAAGGTCGAATTACAGGTTAGTGACTACGAAAGCTTAATGATAACAACCTATGCAATCAACCTTCCTAAACGGATTGATAGGTTAAAGCATATCAAAAGCCAATTCGAAGGTAAAAGTGAGTTTGATCTAAATATTATCGAAGCATGTCAAAGTGAGCGTGGTTCGTTGGGGCTTTGGAGCAGTATCAGAAAGGCTGTTCAACATGCAAAAGATATGGATGAAGATATCGTCATCATTTGCGAAGACGACCATACCTTTTCAGAAGATTATTCCAAAGAAACGTTGTTCCGCGCAATTATTCAAGGAGCTCACTTAGGCGCTGATCTTATATTGGGAGGAATTAGTAATACCTTACAGGCCATTGTAGTAAGTCCCGATCTTTGCTGGGTAGATACTTTTTTAGGTGCACAGTTTACGATTGTATACAGCAACCTTTTCGATGATATCCTCACAGTAGATTTTGAAGACACGGATGCAGTGGATATCAAGTGGTCCGAAATAACCGCAAATAAATACGTTATACACCCTTTCATATCTACGCAAAAAGATTTTGGTTATTCGGATATTCCAATTGCAGGCGTTAATACAGCCAACTACCAATCTTGGTTTTCGAAATGTGAACTAAAGTTAAATCGCATACGTTCGGTTCACAAGAGATACTGTCCTAAGTAAATGTATTTGCAACGAGATACAAGTTTTTGACAACGAAGTTGTTATTAAAATTTGAACTTAGAAAGAAAATGGAACAAGTGTCATAGGGGGTCTAAGATTAACCGCTATAGCAGCATAAGTTAAACCGCATAAAGTTTAACAGACCCCTAATGGATTAGTTATACTAAACTCCAATAAACTAGAATAAGTAAATGATAAGCTTAGAAATCTGGGGTAAAACTAGCGTATTACCGACAAAGACAGTCGCTGCCAACTTTTCGATCCTCTAACATAAAATTGAACATATAAACATCAAATTTTATACGGATGAACACGGTTAGGAAGCAATCTTCCTACAAAAGTATTGGGGCTTACATGGGTAATGAAAAACTGATCGAATGGATTGAAAATTCACTAAAGAAATAAATTTTTAAAGTCTCTTTAATGGCGAAACCTGTTGCCTTAGGAATCATCATTGATAATGGTATTTCGACTTCAAATTGGATAAGGTTGATCTGCTAGATAGGATCATACATACAATGAAAAAGGTATAAGCTCTCCACATCAGCAGAACAGATTATGGCCATGGCTGCGGCGACTTTATCCATTTCCCAATTCCACCATTTGATTTCCATTAACTTATCAATTTCTTCGATTGTAAATCGTTTTCGAATTTCTTTAGCTGGATTTCCGGCAACGATGGTATAAGGCGCAACATCTTTAGTGATTAGCGCCCGGCTACCGATTATGGCTCCATCGCCGATGCGTATGCCCGGCATAATCATCGCTTCTGCGCCAATCCACACATCATTACCAATGATGGTATCCCCTGCTGGCTTATAGCCATTCTCGCTATTCTTAAACCCATCCTCCTCATCCATGAAATGGAATGGAAAGGTCGAAATCCAATCGCTGCGATGTCCCTGATTACCAGCCATAATAAAAGAAACGCCGGTACCGATAGAACAGTAGTTTCCGATAATTAACTTATCAACATCACCCCGATCGGGGAATAGATAACGTGCACAGTCTTCAAAAGCATGACCATGATAATAGCCTGAATAATAGCTGAATTTTCCAGCAATAATGTTTGGATTCGTGTTATGCTCAGCAATAATTTTGCCGCGAAAAGGGCTCTCAAAGTTGTTTTCCATGCTTATCAACCTGCTCGTTCTTTAAAATACTGTTTTGGAGATATTCCCAAATACTTATTAAAATCCTTGACAAGATGGTTTGCATCGTAATAGCCGCAGTTATCGGCAACGCCGTGTAGGTTAAGTGTGGGTTCTTGGTCCAGATGCCTATAGGCGGCAATAAAACGTTGGAGCTGTCCAAATTGATAGGGACTCAGGCCTAGATTGCGTTTAAATTGTCGTTGTACCCACTTAGGGTGAAACCTGGATAAAACGGATAGTTCTTTTCCGCCCATCGCATCTTCGGTTGATACGTGAATAGCGAGCTGGTCAAATGTCAATGCCTTCTTATCGATCAAGACCGTGGTGAATAAATCCGACAAAAGGTCTACTAAATTTGTGACTAGCGCAGGTCCTTCGTAAACCTGCTGAAACATCGAAAAATGGTCGGGATGATAATCTGCAAGATTGTGTACATAGGGTGCGATAATCGCTCGTTTACCAAATAGCGCATTCCATGCAGACGGGAAGAAACGCACAATCGTCAGCTTTTCGGAAGCAATCGTTTCAGGTGGCAACCAATAACTTTGATTGAGCAAACCCGCTGTAAACCAAATAGAATCCAGCTCAATGCATTTATTTTGTATGCGACATGAGCTTGCTAAGTCAGGTTTTGGAAGAATTATCAATGCCGGCAAGCCATCATTAAACAGGGCAACCTCTTTGCCCAAGGCCGCGAGGTCAAACTCGTATATGCCCACTACAAATGCTGCCACACGCGGATCTACAGGTAGACTGTTTCCTGCGTGTTCACTCGAAAACCGAATCGATGTCAAACATTGTATGGGCATAGCTACAAAGATAACCATTTTACCGAGCAATGCCCATGTCCAAAATTTACTATCTCTCTAAAAAACATACAACTTACCTTTGATAAAAAACAGAAATGATAATAGAAAGCGAACAAGAACTGAGCATGCTAAAACAAGCAGGAATGATTGTGGCGCAGACTTTACACTATATGCTTGAACAAGTGCGCCCGGGAATGACCACCAAAGAATTGGATGATCTTGGAGGCGCCTACTTAGCAGATAAAGGAGCGCAATCAGCACCCCGACTTACGTATAACTTCCCTGGTAATACGTGTATCAGTGTAAATAACGTGGTTGCCCATGGAATTCCTGCTAGCGATATTATTGTACAAGAAGGCGATTTGATAAACATTGATGTTTCTGCCGAGTGGAATGGCTTTTGGGCAGACAACGGTGCTTCAAGAGTGGTGGGCGACGACATACACCAACATCAAAAACTAGTGGATTGCTCGATCCAAACACTGCAAGGCATTATAAAGAGCGTGCGGTCCGGGATGCGGATTAATGAAGTGGGCGCCTATATGGAAAAGCAGGCCAAAGCCGCAGGCTACCAGGTTATCAAAAATCTGGGCGGCCATGGCTTAGGAAAAGCCTTGCACGAAGAGCCTACCGAAATCTTAAATTACCGAGATGCGGCAGACAAACGTCGCTTCCGTAAAGGATCGGTGGTTGCCATTGAAACATTTTTTAACACACGTTCTACCGTCGCGGTTGAGCAGGCTGATGGCTTTACCATGCTAGGAAACAAAGGAGGTTTTGCTGTACAACATGAAGTGACGCTGGTATTAAGTGAGAAAGCACCTATTGTTATTACACCAATGCTGTATTTAAGCTCGTCTAAAATTGAATAATACGGTTACCGTTCAAAGCCTGCATGCCGTTGCTAAGAGGTATTGGTTTGAAAGTAACGCCTGCTTCTTCCAGCACCTACGACCATCGATCAGCGCGATGACAGCCAACTAAAGCTGTCATCGCGCTGATCGCTACGTCTATCAAACAGCAGTCACTTACTCCACTCCCCCGCCCAGAGCACGATACAAGTCGGTCATCGCCTGCAACTTTTCGCGATGAATGGCTATCGCATCCAGCTCATTTTGCAAAGCATTACTTTGTACGGTGATGACTTCCAAATAGTTGGCCATACCGTTCTGATACAACAGCAAGGCATCGTTCGACGCTTTGCTGAGCGATGCTGTTTTTTCACCTACCAACGTCAATCGCTCCTCGCTATGCGAGACGATAGCCAGTGCATCAGACACCTCTGCGACTGCCGTCATTACGGATTGCTTAAATTGTACTGCAGCCTTTTCCTGTTCGAGTTTTGCAATCTCGTGTGCCGTCTTCAATGCTCCTTTTTGAAAGAGGGGCTGCGTGAGGTTTGCCCCCACGTTTTTTACGAGTGACCCTGGCAAATCAAACCAGCTATTGAACTGAAAGGAATTTGCGCCTATAGATGGCGAAATGCTGATCGTCGGATACATAGCAGCCTGGGCTAAACCCGCCCGTGCATTCGCGGCAACGACTGCAAACTCGGCCGCCTTAACATCTGGGCGACGGCTTAATAATGTTGCAGGAACGCCCGAAGTGAAGATAGCTGCTGGCATGGCATCTTTTAATGCCCCTGCTCTAGCTACACCATCTGGGTAGCTACCACATAAGATGCTTAATGCATTCTCTTGCACTGTAATCTGTTGTCTCGCCAATGGTAACAGCAGTTCCGCAGTTTTCTTTTGCGCAATTGCCTGATCGACCGCCAAGGAATTTACCTGCGCAGAATTATACTGCAATTCGATCATTTGCAGTGTGGTGCTGCTCATTTCTATATTCCTGTTGGCGACTTCCACCTGCTCATCCAATGCCAAAAGATTGTAATAAGCTTGTGCCACCTGCGCAATAATGCGTGTGCGTAAGGCCGATACATTTTCTTGCTGTGCAAAGTACTGCGCTAAGGCTTCTTCCTTTTGCTTTTTGGCCTTTCCCCAGATATCAGCCTCCCATTGCAACTGCAAAGTAGCACTGTAATCGTCCAGAAAGTCACTTCCCAAAAACTGCTCGCCTAAAGAACCATTTAATGAGTTGGTTGAAAACCAGTTGCGAGAAGCGCCAACTTGTAGATTCAAGGTCGGCAAGAGTTCGCGTTTGGCCCGTTGATACGTTAAATCTACCTGTTGCATGCTGAGCAGAGCAACTGCCAGATCGTTATTTTTTTGCAAGGCCTGATCGATTAATCCAATCAACAATGGATCCTTAAAGAAGGTTTTCCAAGGTAAAATAACCGTATCAGCAGTCAGTGAAAGGGTGGAATCCCGATAGTGTTCAGGCATATCCAACTCGGGTCGGCTGTATCGCTTGCCCACATTGCATGATGCAAACGAGCCTAACAGAACTAACGTCAATCCTATTATATTTAATCTTAAACTACGCATATACATTATCCATTTAAGCTATCTACTCTATTTTTTCGTCCGATTTTTTCCTGTAGGTACTGGAAAAACATAAAGAGCAACGGAATAACAAATACCCCAAGCACGACACCCGTAAGCATACCCATCGCAGCTCCAGTACTGATGGACTTGTTTCCAGCGGCAGCTCCACCAGTGGCCAGCATCAACGGAATCATTCCGGCAATAAAGGCCAAAGACGTCATGATAATCGGTCGCAACCTCGCTTTTGCGCCTTCGAGCGCAGCATCTTTGATTGATAAACCTGCCCGACGTCGCTGCACCGCAAACTCGATGATCAAAATGGCGTTTTTCGCCAACAGGCCAATCAACATGATTAAACCAACCTGTACATAAATGTTGTTGTCCAAACCAATGGCCTTGATACCTAAAAACGCACCGATGACACCCGTAGGAATAGATAACAAAACCGCCAAAGGCAATAAGTAGCTTTCGTATTGCGCCGAAAGTAAAAAGTATACGAAGAGTAAACTAAGTGCTAGGATAAAGACCGTTTGGTTACCCGAGGATTTTTCTTCCAAGCTCAAACCGGTCCATTCATAACTGTAATCGCTAGGTAATTTGCTCAATATATCGTTTTCTAAACCTTCCATAATGGCTCCATTACTGGTCCCGGGATTAGCCACCACATTAATCGTTAATGAATTGTAGAGGTTGTAGCGGCTGACAGATTCTGGGCCGTATACTTTGCTTAACGTGACGAGCGACTTCACCGGCACCATCTGTCTTTGATCATTGCGTACAAAAATCTCGTTAAATGCCTCTTGATCCATCCGGAAAACGCCATCTGCTTTCACGTTGATACGATAGAACTTACCGAAACGTGAAAAATTAAGCGATTGATCGCCTGAGAAATAGGTCTGGATAGCGCCCAGCATAACGCTGACGTCCACCCCCATTTGCGCAGCTTTATCTTCATCCACTTCCAGTTCCAATTGCGGAAAATCTGCGCGGAACATGGTGTAGGCATACTGCACACCCGGCATCTGCATAATCTGCCCGATAACATTGTCGGCCATTGCTTTCAGCGAAGCGGGATCCTTACCCATCCGATCTTGCAACACGAGCTCAGCACCTGAGGTCACACCGTAACCGTCTACCGGCGGCATACGGAAAGCCATGGCTGAACCTTCTTTGATCGCCGCAAGTTTTTCCGAAATCATGTTATTGATGACTTCAATATCTTTCACCTCGCCACGTGCTTTCGGTTGTTTAAGCTTCACAAACCCGAGTGCATAAGCTGGTCCCGCACTATTGTTCAAGATATTGAATCCCGTAATGCCAGAGTTACTTTCGACAGCCTCCATGTCTGTTAACAAGCTATCGATACGCTTTGCCACAGCCGTGGTACGGTCTAAGGCCGTTCCGGGAGGCATGCTCAAGCTGTACACGATAAAATTGTCATCTTCCATGGGCACGAAGCTTCGAGATGTACTGTTCATTAGATAACCGGCAGCGAGAATTGTGATCAATATCAATACAGCGGAAAGCCATTTCTTAGTTGCTAAAAACCGAACGCCACCAACATATCGGTTTGTGAGGTTTTCAAAACTGGAATTGAATGCCACGAAGAAGCGCTTCCCAAAACCTTGCCGCTTAGCGTGCCCTTGCGCGTCGTCAGCATGATCATTTTTAAGCAACAACGCACATAGAGCAGGGGTCAAGGTCAATGCGTTAACCGCTGAAATAATAATGGCGATAGCCAAGGTATACGCAAACTGCTTATAAAAAAGACCCGATGAACCCGTCATAAATCCAATAGGGATAAAGACGGCCGCCATCACCATTGTAATGGAGATAACAGCCCCGGTGATTTCACTCATCGCACTGTGCGTGGCCTCCCGACCAGATAGTGTACTCCCCTCCATTTTGCTGTGCACCGCTTCAACCACCACGATGGCATCATCCACCACAATACCGATCGCCAATACCAAGGCAAAAAGCGTAAGGATATTGATTGTGAAACCGAAAATCAATAAGAAGAAGAAAGTTCCTACAATAGCAACTGGCACCGCAATAGCGGGAATAATCGTTGAGCGGAAATCTTGCAAAAACAAAAACACGACGATAAATACGAGAATAAACGCTTCGATCAACGTAGATTTCACTTGGCCAGTAGCCTCATCAAGTCGATCTTTGGTACTCATGACGCTGCTGTACTTAATACCCGGCGGAAAGGTGCGTGAGGAGCTAAGAATTTCCTCTCGAACACCGACTTCAATAGCGTTTGCATTCGATCCCGATGTCTGTAGAATGGCTACAGTTACTGCGTTTTTGCCATTCATGGAATTATCTCCGCTGTAACTAATAGAACCAAATTCGATGCGGGCAACGTCTTTCAAGCGCACCAAATCTGCTCCATTTCGCTTAACGACGATATTTTCATATTCCTCTGGCAAGTTTTTCTTGCCTTTATATCGGATGACATACTCTAGCGCCGCTTTTGATTCCTCACCCAATTTTCCAGGCGCCGACTCCAAACTTTGGCTCGCAATAGCAGCTGTTACATCTTGCGGAATTAGGCTGTAGTTCGCCATCCGCTCTGGATTTAGCCATACCCGCATGGAATAATCCTTCATACCAAAAACCTGCGCCTGCCCCACGCCAGGAACACGTTTAATCTGGGGGATCAAATTGATATTGACATAGTTTTGCAGAAATAGCTCATCGTATTTCGCATTATCTTCCGTATAAATGTTGAAGATCATGATCATACTGTTTTGCTGCTTCGATGTGGTTAATCCCATCCGCACCACTTCTTGAGGCAATATCGGTGTAGCCTGTTGCACTCGATTTTGTACGTTTACAGCGGCTTGATCTGGGTCTACGCCTTGTTTAAAAACAATACGTACGGAAAATGTACCGTCATTACTCGCTGTAGAAGTAATGTACTGCATGTTTTCTACTCCGTTAATCTGCTCTTCCAAAGGCGTCACCACGGAGCGGATAACGGCTTCACTATTTCCTCCCGGATAGCTACCGCTCACCATAACGGTTGGCGGCGCAATATCAGGGAAACGGGTTATCGGCAGACTGATCATCCCGATAATACCCAATATGACGATCACAACGGAAATAACCGTCGCAAACACTGGTCTATCTATAATTTTCTTTAACATCTTTTACTTTTTATCATCTCGCCAGAACGACTACTGTTGCGCTACCTTCTTTTCTTCGCCTGTAGGCTTCACGCTCATACCTTCGGCCAAAACATCTATCCTATTCAAAGCAACCTTTTCACCGGTTTGCAATCCAGATTTAACGATATACCTATTACCGGTATGCCCAGCAATTTCGATAGGTCTCATGGCGACTTTATTGCTATCGGCTAAGGCGAAAACGAAATACTTATTCTGTATATCTTTCACGCTGGCCATCGGAATCGTTAAGACTTGCTTCATATTCTTCCTGATGACGATCTTCCCTGATCCTCCCGAACGTAAAATCTTATCTGGATTAGCGAATACGGCTTTAAGAGGTATACTTCCGGTTGTTCGATCCACATTTCCGCTGGCAGACTCAATGCGCCCTTTCTCGTCGTAAACCGTGCCGTTAGCCATGATAAGCTCCACCGTATTCATACCTGCATCTTGTTTTTGATCTTGCATGAAAGCGATATAATCTGCCTCGCTCAGCGAGAAGTAAACGAGTACCTGATTAATCTCAGATAGCGATGTGAGAGGCGTCATATCTGTCGGTGTGATGAGATTTCCCACACGATTCGGAATACGCCCGATGTACCCGCTGACGGGTGCCTTGATCAGCGTAAAGCCTGCGTTGATGCGGGACGAGCCGAGGGAAGCTTTTGCTCGCGCTACCTGAGCCTTGGCTGCGGCATAATTGGCCTCAGCAGTCTGCAATTGAAGCTCGGTAACCACCTTTCCCATGACCAACGGTTTGATTTTTTGCAGCTCGATACGCGCACTTTCTTCAGCGGCCTGTGCTGCCTGCAAAAGAGCCTCGCTATTTTCTACCTGCTCATTGTAAACATCATCCTTAATCTTGAAAAGGGTTTGCCCTTGCTGAACGTAATCCCCCTCTTTCACGTATATGTTAGCTAGATAGCCCGATACTTGTGCTTTGACATCAACATTGACGGTACCTTCTATCGTCCCTGGATAGCGTTGTTCCACAGCCGCATCAGCAGGTTGGATATTTATAAAATCAACCTCTACTGGCGCCGCCTCATAACTTTCTTGTTGATTGCCTGCGCAGGAAGATAACAATAGGGCACACAGCATGTAGGCTACTGTCCCTTTCCCTATTTGTGAAAATCGCTTTGTCATGTTTACCGAATTATATTTTTCGGCACAAAACAACGAAAAGCAAGGAATGAAAAGTTGAATAATCTAACCGAACCGTTGTTTTTGGGAGCCGAATCGAATAGTGTTACCGCCGCGAGGAACGGCAAAGAAGCAGAAGCTTCCTATACCACGAGGAAAATTTAGTTATTAGTGTAGCGAAAGCAATCTAAAGGGGGCGCGAGTTGGCTAAGAAAACGCATGCGTAGACAGGAGTGTGACATCGCCTACTGAGTCAGCGCAACGATTTATTAATGCGCTGCTGTTTTTGAAAAAGCGTTGATAACCACCACACCCACAATGATCAGCGCCATACCTATAATGGCGGGAAGATCCAAACTCTGTTTAAAAATCAAAACAGAGACGGCAGCTGTCAACACAATGCCTAAGCCAGCCCATATTGCATACGCGACGCCCAATGGGATGGTTTTTAGTGCCTGCGATAAAAAGAAGAAGCAAGCCACGTAGGCAATAACCATCACGACAGTTGGTATAGGCCTGGAGAAGCCTTTTGATGCTTGCAAGAAGCTCGAACCTGTTACTTCCAAAAGAATGGCCAGAGCCAAATAAATATATTTCATTAGAAAAAATTAAAAGTCTAACCAATTTTTGAGCAACATCGCTTTGTCGCGGCTTACCACCACTTCAACAGCAGGATTTTTCTTGATTTCGAGCTTTAGCTTGCCATTAAAATAATTGTGCACGCGTGCTATGGCATCAATGTGCACAAGAAACTGACGATTTGCTCGAAAAAAAAGCTTTGGATCGAGCTGCTGTTCAAGCTCTTCCATAGTTTGGGGAATGGTTTCTTCCTGACCATCGCGTAACTTAGCATGTGTAATTTTCAATTCAGAATAGAAAAAAGCAACATCTTCCAACATCACTGTTTTGTAGCCATCCCGATAGGGCAGTAAGAATCGCTTCCGATATTCTTTCGGCTTGAACAAATCCAAAACACTACCCAGCGATACATTTTGCATCACGGAAAACTGGTTCTGTTCCACTTTTGTCAATGCGATCTTGAGTTCGTCAGATTCTATCGGCTTAAGTAGATAGTCAATGCCGTTATGCTTGAAAGCACGTAGCGCATACTCATCATACGCCGTTGTAAAGATCACCGGAGCGGTGACATTCACTTTATCAAATATTTCAAAACTTAAACCATCAGAAAGCCGAACATCCATCAACACGACATCCGGGTGCGGGTTGTAAGAAAACCATTTCACACTTTCAGCAATACAGTCCAATACGGCTACGATTTCCGCATCGGGATAAAGCGCCCGCAACAAGCGCTTCAAGCGATCTGCATTAGGCTTCTCATCTTCAATAATTACAACTTTTGCTATCATCGTTGGATCAAAGGGATAATGACTTTAAACAGATTATCTTCTTGCAATACCTGTAGTTCACGTACAGATAACAGTTTGTACCTGCGTTTGATATTCTCGATACCAATACCCGATGAGTCCAATCTTTTATCGATAGGTAAACGAGTATTCTCCACCACCAACGTATCTTGATTTACAGTATAAATGCGCACCAAAAGCGGATCTTTCTTGCTGGTTTTATTGTGCTTCAACGCATTTTCGACCAACAATTGCAGTGTCAATGGTGGCGTGTAGAGTGGTAGAGATTGCGGCTCCACGTTAATTTCAAACTGCACGCCTTCCCCAAATCTGTTCTCAATCAAAAAGATATAAGAATTTAAAAAACGAAGCTCATCTTCCAGCGAGATCATATCGCGCTTGGAGTTGACCAACATATACCGGTAGATTTTTGAGAAGTTTTCTGCGTATTCATAGCCCAGCTGCTGGTCTTCCAAAATAAGCTCAGAAAGCACACTGAGGTTATTAAATACAAAATGTGGATCGATTTGCAATTTTAGCGAATGAAGTTCTGCTTCGGTAGCCAACTGATTCAATTCGGCGGCATGCACCGCGGCATTTTTCCAGTTTTGGATCAAGTAATTTCCGGTATTGACAGCCATGATCATGAACGCGATCATGACGCTTACAACCGTCCACTGCAGTATTCCACGCGTTTCTTCAATCGATACATCCCGCCAAATACCACCGCAACTGGCGTCAATAAATAGAATACTGATAGAATCTGCAGTAAAATTAATCAGCAAAACGCTGAAAAATATAAGTAAGGATTCAAAAAGAAAACGCCTCGCCGGACTGACCGTCCAAGGAACACGCTTATTTAATCGGGAACTTATAAAAATACTGGATTCGGAGTAGGCGAAGCACAGGGTGAATGAAAATAACAAATCGGCAATAGTGGACGATCGGGTGAAATATCCATCCCAGTAGGATGAAAAGGGATCAATAATGTAGGAAACGAGATAAAGCAAAACCAACGCAAAAAACACCAGCAAAATGCGCTTTCGGCTATTGCTTAAAAAACTATCCCTCATACTATTCAATCCCATATGCCATCACAATATTGCGTATGTATAAAACGTATACAAAGGTAAACGATGCCTGCTGCTTTTACATCATTTTCTTTCCTAACTGTCTTTTTTTTCGTCTGAACTGTAAAATAGGATTACCCAACTCGTTGATACCTTATTTGAATTAAGCCGATTAACTTGTCTAGCACATTACAAACTAGTATTAATTTGAGCGTAGTGAGGATGCAAGGACACAGATTGATTTAGCAAGATAATGTGCGAAGAAAAGGTCGCTATCGAATAAAGGAAATGATTGGCAAAACCGATGATACGATATAGGCCTGCGGCGTATACAAACCCGATACCCTATTAGTGTTGCGCTATCAAAAAATAAAGCTAGTGTGCCAACAAACGACTTATTGCTTGTTTATCACGCTAGCTTATTTAATAAAAATTTGCTTTATGCTGCAACTGAAGTAATCTTCATGCAGACCATCAATGATTCAACGTGCTATAACTTAGCTAAAGCCTCAGCAATGATATCGCGTTCGGAAGCACTTAGATCAATCTGCATAGCCTTGGCATTGGACACGGCCTGTTCTTTATTCCGGGCGCCAGCCAAAACCACAGTTATCCCAGGTTGTAAGGTCGTCCAGCGTAACACAACTTGTGCTAGGCTCGCTCCTTTATCGGTTGCCAGCGGATGTATCTCATCAAGAAGGCCCAGTACATCTTTTCCTTCGAATTTTTTGAAGTATTGCTGCCGGTGGTCACCATCGTTGAGAGATGTCTCGCCTCGGTATTTACCCGTCAGTAATCCACGTTCCATTGGGCTGTAGGCAACGATACCCAAATTTTGCTCCAAAGCGTAAGGAACCAATTCCGATTCAATCCCTCTATTGAGCATACTGTAAGGCACTTGGTTACTCGCGATATTCAATGTTTGTTTCGCTTCTTTGACTTGGTCAACGTTGTAATTGCATACACCCGCTGCCCGAATCTTTCCTTGTTGCAGCAAAAGTTCCATAGCCTCCATTGTTTCGCTGATGGGTGTTGTGCTATCTGGCCAATGGATCTGCAAAAGATCGATGTAATCGGTTCCTAACCGTTTCAAGCTATCTTCCACCTCTTTTATCACGCTATCCTTCGCAGCATATCGGTAAACATCAATCTCCTTTCCACTATTGTCTTTAGTATGCATGGCAAAGTCACCCTGCGGGCTCTCCAAGTCCCAGCGCATCCCAAACTTTGTTAAAAGTTGAACTTTATCGCGTGCGATCCCTTTTATAGCTTCACCTACTATTTCTTCGCTCGTGCCCTGTCCATAGATGGGCGCGGTATCAATGGATGTCACACCCACATCGAAAGATGCGCGAATAGCCTCCACCGCATCATTTCTATCGGTACTGCCCCACATCCAGCCACCAGCTGCCCAGGCTCCAAACGTGATTGTCGATAGCTCTAAATCGCTATTACCTAATTTCCTATATTCCATTATTATCTAATTTCGTTGATTTTACTTATTAAATGCTTGCCAAACTAAGCAATTTTCATTCCCCATTCAATAGAAAAAAAGGAAGGTAGCGTTCAACGTATTAAAAACAATTAAGTTACACCGGTCAAAAATTACGAAGAAATAGGGCGCAATTTATATCTTGTTCTATGAAATAGGAATTGCTATCTCGATGGCATACAATTTTCACGCATTCAATCAGCAAACTAAATGGAAAAAAACATCATTATCAGACCCTATCAATCAACAGACAAAGCGACCTTACTCGAACTTTTGAGGCTGTTAGTTCCGACGTACTTTGCCGAGGAGGAAATTGCAGATCTCAGCGAATATTTGGACAACGAAGTCGAACGCTACTTTGTTGCCGAAGAGCAGGGCAAACTCGTTGCCGCTGCTGGCATCAACTTTGAAAAGGAACACGGCATTGGCAAATTAAGCTGGGACTTTGTCCATCCTGATAAGCATGGTCGAGGATTGGGGAAAATGCTACTTAATTACCGAATCGACCTAATTATTAAGATGCCCCAGGTTCAGGAAATAACTGTGCGCACCTCGCAGCTCGCTTACCGCTTTTACGAAAAACATGGATTTAAAGTCGTTGATATTCAAAAAGACTATTGGGCTCCGGGATTTGATATGTACAAGATGCTGTATGAACGACAACATCCTTAAAGTGAACGATCCTAAACCCAAAAGGCAAATATTTGCTTTTTTTAACAGATATTGTTTTTGGAACGGCATAACCTTTTTAGCAAACCTACCTATAGCAACTCGACAGCGCAAAGAGATAAGGGTGGAATACTGAACTTGTACGTCTTTTCGCCGACCACGCATTCCTTACTTTGAATTTTATTACTGTTGTTCTGTATAAAAAGTGTTGCGTTTTTACCATTGTATAACGTCATAACATTTGAATACGCGAAATGAGCGACCCGCACATACCCCGGGCGTATGTAGGTGCTCATAAGAAACATCACCGCATAATCCGGATTATAAGTAATTTGCTGATTACCCCTGTCGATCGTAACGAGGGAGTTTTGCTTCCAATTCCAACCGCTTTTCCCGGTTTCGTTCAATATCATATTCCAATAGGTAAAGTTTTCACTACCTGCATTTATGTAAGAAGCAATTTCATCAAACCGCTTGCGTGCCTGCTCCATGCTGTTGTCGCCATTATAGCAGTCACTTTCGGTATGCATGATGTCCATCTGCGGGTTTAGCGCTTTCATATCCGAAATAAACCTCCCGTTCGTATACTGTATTCCGACACCATCAAAACCTTTAAAATGTGCCGGCTCCGACATAAATTGTACACCATCAATTGCACCATCGGCGGCGCGGAACGTACCAGCCCACAATTCGGTTTTCAACTTATTTTTTTGAAAAAGCGGATGGATGTGCTGCTGGACAAGGGTCACCATTTGTTCCACAGGCATATTACATGATGGATAGTTTGTGTTTAGATCCTGCTCATTTTGAATCAAGATGCGATCGATGCTGACACCTTCCTGCGCATACGCTTTCACGTATTTTAAAAAATAAAGCGCGTAGGCATCATATATCTTTTTATCATCTATCAATCTATTTTTTTTCCCGGCATCTATGCCTTTGTCCATAAGACCGCTATACTTCATCCATCCCGGCGGGCTCCAGGGAGAAGCGAACATCTTCAAGTTTGGATTCTGTTTGAAGGCCAGTTGCAAATAAGGTATAACAGAACGCTTTTCCCGGTCTATAGAAAATTTTTCCATGTGATAGTCTTCTGCTGTTTCGCTATAGGAATAGGCATCTATACCAAAATCACTGGCGCCTATCGCTGTTCTACAAAATGAAAAACCGGCACCAGCTTTTTCAGAAAACAATCCCTCCATCAATATTTCACGCTTATCAGCTGATAAAGTCATTAGGGCTTCCCCGCCAATTTCATTGAATGCGCCCCCGACACCATTGATCGTTTGGAAACGTATGTCGGGATGGACGACAATTCTTTCTTGAGCTTTTCCTACAGAATCGGAATGAAAGGCTTTTAGCGGAACACGTTCCACAGCGGCATTATCGCGCAGATCGACGTAATGAACCTTGACTGCTTGGCCTTTTACAGCCTGAAATGTAAACCCGAAAATGATCAGGGCCAACTTAAACTTAATATTTTTCATAGTAGAATTTATTAAATGGCTATTAGAGATAAACGTTAAATAACGCATGCAACGCAATATAATATCGGTATAATATTCAGAAAATACCCTCTCAACAATATAAACGTAGTATCAATATTTAGACATAATTTTCAAGCGTACAAACACTAAATAAACAGTATTCAAAACAAATTTAAATCATTTTAAGATATATTTTAAAATAAAAAAGTTAAATATCATTAATAACGTCGTTTTCAACGAAAGTCACTTAAGTAACTTCCCGAGTTACTTTTGCTACGACACGCAAATGTATCTTGGTAGGTGGTAATAAAAATCAATATCTGGTTTATAATGTCCGCAGTCTTTAAATATATTTGCAGCGACAAAACAATGGACATGAAAGCATTAGTTTATCGGGATGCATCGCATTCGGATTTGAAACAGATTGTAGCAATTTATAATACAACAATAGCTTCCCGTTTAGTAACGGCAGACACGGAAGAAGTGAGTCTGGAAAGTCGCGAATCTTGGTTTGCGGCACACAACCCTGAGCAGCGTCCGCTATGGATCGTGGAAAATGAAAACAAGGAGACAGTCGGATGGGTCAGCTTTCAATCTTTTTATGGGCGTCCTGCCTACAATGGAACTGTAGAAATAAGCATCTATCTCTCGCCAGAAATGCGAGGCCTTGGTTACGGTAAACAAATTTTAAACGATTCGATAGGCCGTGCTCCCCAACTGGGCATCAAGACCTTATTAGCGTTTATTTTTGCACATAATGAACCTAGCTTACAATTGTTTTATAAGACGGGATTTACCGATTGGGGAGATTTTCCGCGGATTGCCGAAATGGATGGGCAAGAATATGGATTGAAGATTTTAGGAAAGCGTTTAGCTCCTTAAATTAACTATCCTTAACTAACCGGATGCCTGCATATTGCCAGCGTGTCGATGCATGGAAAAAGTTTCTATACGTAGCACGGCTGTGCTCTTTAGAAGTGACATCAGACGCTCCGCGAAGTACCATTTGGTTGACCATAAACTTTCCATTGTACTCGCCAATGGCCCCTTCTTCTTTTTTAAAGTTCGGGTAAGGCAGATAGGCGCTATTCGTCCACTCCCAACGTCGCCCCCAGTCTAACGATGGAGCAGCAACTTCCCATTCCTGCTCCGTAGGCAAGCGCATCTTCTTCCAAGCGGCATAGGCAGATGCTTCGTAGAAGCTAATATGATTAACCGGGTCTTCAAGATTCAATTTACGAAGGCCATTAAGCGTGTACTGCATCCACTCGCCATCTATTTGGTACCAATATAACGGCGCCTGGAATTTGTTATCATTCACCCATTGCCAACCATCGGAATGCCAAAAAGCAAAATTCTGATAGCCTCCCGCTGCAACAAACGCCAGAAAATCAGCATTGCTCACTAACTGCGTCGAAATTTCAAATTCCTCCAACCACACTTGATGACGCACTTTTTCGTTATCGTAGGCAAAGCCTTCGCCATCATGTCCGATAGTGTAGAGGCCTTCTTTAAATTTTATAAATGCGTTATGGACGGGGGAAAAAGGCAACGGATCCCGATACCCTAAATCATAAGGTGGAAAAAGCGGATTATGCCCTAAAATATATTTGATATCAGTAAAAAGAAGTTCTTGATGCTGCTGTTCATGGTTTAATCCTAAAATCAAAATTTCACGCAACCGCTCGTCTGATTCGATCTCGTCCATTCGCGCGATAATCTCTTTATCCACATGGTGCCGGTATTCATACACATCTGCCACGGTTGGCCTACTTAGGTTACCGCGATCAGTGCGCACCACTCGGGCACCTACAGACTCGTAATAGCTATTAAAAACGAAATTATACTGCGGATCAAAAGCAGCATAATTATCCTTACCCAATAGAAGGAAAGTTTCAAAAAACCATGCCGTATGCCCCAAATGCCATTTGGGCGGACTCACAAAATCGATTGGCTGAACGACATAATCTTCAGTCAACAGTGGAGCACAGATTTCTTCCGTCCTATTTCTAATGGTTTCAAATAGCTTTACAAGGTCATTCATAACAACATTTTAATACTCAATTTATTTAGCTTCCCATAATACGTCTACAAACCAACCCCTTTTATCGGTGAAGGTTTTGACTGGAGCGAAACCTGTCTCGGAAGCCATATGATCGATCTCAGATGGTAGATACTTCTGTGATACCTCCATATGGATCAATTCCCCTTTATCGAAATGAATCTCATCTTCCGGAAATAGGACGGTATGTTCTAATAAGCTTACCAAATAACTAGAACAAGTTCCCGATGTTGGGTCATAATGGCAGTAGTGTTCAAAAAGCTCTTCATTAAAATCAGCGTCAAGCTCCCGATTCATACGTGTAAGAAGATTGATATTGAATCTTCGCGTCAAGCCCGCTTCATCATCATAGGCGGCTTGGATAATACGCGGGTTCTTGACCAAATCGAAACCGATCAGCACTTTGTCACCTTTATTCAAAAAACTTCGCATACGAATGCAAAACTGCATGGCCTCGGCTTTCGGCATGTTACCGATGTTAGCTCCTAAAAAAAGTACAACCTTTGGCGTATGTCCTTGTTGCTGTAACGCAGCAAGCCCTTCGAAATAATCACCATGATAACTATCAATTGAAAGCTCAGGCAATTTATTTCCGAGATCTGCTTCCAAATGCTTTAGAATATGGGATGAAATATCGATGGGATGGTAGGTGACATGCTTATAATTCGAAACTAGACATTGAAGCAAATGGAATGTTTTGCTGCCATCGCCGGCACCCAGTTCCACTAATGTTACGTCATCTCCTAGCGAAACGCATGGTGCTAGGTCTTCCCTTTGTTCTCTTAAAATTTCTTCCTCGCAGCGTGTCAGATAGTATTCCGGACAATGCATGATTTGTTGGAACAGCACATCACCCTGCGCATCGTAGAAATATTTTGACGGCAAAGACTTTTCGGTTTGACGCAGGCCGCACATTACATCGTCGTAAAAATTTCGGTTTACCGGAGATGTCGACGAATCGTCTCGTTTACTTAACATATACATAGTATTCCCTCTCTAGCTAAACATCGACGATGTGAGATTGTTTTCATTGCAATATCTTGCATTGATTATTCCGAGGCCTTCTTCAAGGAATCTGCTTTTTCCAAAGAGTCCTGCTTGAGTGTATCTGTCGTGCCATATAACGGTTCATCCGTAGAATTTAGGTTGTAGCGTGATTTATCCATCTCACTCACCGGACCTGGCGTGCTTTCTTCCGTCTCAGAAGCCTTTTTCTCATTGTTGCCTCCGCAAGAGAATAAAAATAAAGGTAATGCAGCAAAACCTATCAAAAACATTTTTTTCATAACACTTGTGCTTATCGTGAGTAATGTGGAGGTCAGACCTCCCTACCTGTTAAGGACGCTCAAACGTAGAACAAGTTGGGCGGCGCGGAAAAAACACGTATAAATACAAACCATACGAGTAGTTCTAACCGTGGTGATAGCACTTATAGTACGGGTGATTATCATATTTTTCGATGTAATATCTTAATTAGCATGAGTATAACCATTTTTCGAAATGCATATTAATACTTAAAAAGCTTGAGCAGGGTGAACGAATGCATCCTTCCACTGTTATTTTATGTGCAAATGGCCCGATACGTTGGTGCCGTGATTGACTAAAGCTTAATATCGTTATGGCAGAATCAGAAATAGACCACAAAGCAACTGAAGCTTTTTTCAAGGAAGCGTTGCAAAAACTTCATGAAAGCCAACTTCCCTATATGCTGGGCGGTGCTTTTGCTATGTTCCATTATACCGGTATTTTCCGGGAAACAAAAGATCTTGATATATTTTGTAAAAGCACCGAGTATGTGCAAATATTGAAATTTTTTGCTGAGCAGGGCTATAGGGTGGAAAACACCGACGTGCGTTGGTTAGCAAAGGTGTTTAAGGACGATTTCTATATCGACATCATCTTCGATAGTGTAAACCATATCTGCACTGTCGACGACTCGTGGTATGCGCGTGCTTCGGATGGACATTTCCTTGATATTCCCGTTCGGTTCATTCCTGCAGAAGAATTAATATGGTGTAAACTCTATGTCCAAAACAGAGAGCGCAATGACAACGCAGATATCAACCATACCCTCCTGAAGCATGGAAAGCAGTTGGACTGGGATCATCTACTTTTTAGGATTGATGCACATTGGCACCTGTTGTTAAGCCAGCTGCTATCGTTCCAATTTGTATACCCATCAGAATATGCAGAAATCATCCCACAAAAATTATTTATGGATCTTTTACAACGAGCCAAAGAGCAATACGACCTCCCACCACCCGTCGAAAAGGTTTGTCGTGGCCCACTTATCGATCAAACACAGTATCAAGTGGATGTACGGGAGTGGAACTATAAATCATATACAATAAAAACAGTTTAATTATGTCAACAAGAGAACCTATCAAAATTGCCGCAGTAGGCGATCTCCATGTTAAAAACAACGATAAGGGGGCTTGGAAAGCTTGCTTCGAAGAAATTTCAGAACTAGCCGATGTATTGTTGATTTGTGGAGATCTTACAGATACGGGAGACGAAGAAGAAGCGGCGATATTAGCGGAGGAACTGCTTTCGCTACACATTCCTGCCGTCGGTGTGCTAGGAAATCATGATCATGAAAAAGGCCGTCAAAAATTGATCAGACAAACATTGACAACGAGCAATTTCCAATTATTGGATGGAGAGTCCGTAGTGATAAAAGATACCGGATTCGCCGGCGTAAAGGGATTCGGTGGCGGTTTCGACCGCTATATGCTATCCATGTTTGGTGAAGACGCAATGAAAGCATTTGTTCAGGAATCTGTAAACGAGTCGATGCTGCTCGATAGAGCACTGGCCAGACTGGAGCAAGAGTATCCAGAAATACCGAAGGTGGCAATTTTACACTACTCACCCACAGCAGAAACGGTGCAGGGCGAACCAGTAGAAATCTTTCCCTTTCTAGGCTCTTCATTATTAGCAGAACCGCTGGTAAGGCGGCAGGTATCCGCGGTGTTTCACGGCCATGCCCACGCTGGGCAGTTGAAAGGATCCTTAAAGGATAATCTAGCCGTATACAACGTTGCTCTGCCTGTTTTGCGAAAACACCAACAGGAAAAAGATTTTTTTATCGTCGAAATATAATCCAACCGAATTTATATCATGAGACGGAATGGCAAATTGAGGAAGAAATAACTAGCTTTCCATAGTTCTTCCTTATTTTGCCTTACTGCAGTATTCTTCTTTCCCCCAAAAGAGCCGTTTTTTTTCTCTTTAAGCTTAGTATTATCGGATGCACTCATAAATCAATTCAATTATGTTAACCAAAACTAAAGGAAAATTAAACTTTCCGACTTAACATATGTCAAGAAATAACTACTTTCCTCACATTAAGCTTCACAAACGGTTATTCCCCCCCTTTAAATAATTAATAATGTAGATATTCTCCGACCATTTTATGAATACCAACTTCGGCTTATTATGATATCTTCCAAATTATGCTCGTTGACAACAACAGTTCGTCCATCGTTTTATATATTTACCTTTGAAACATCCGAGAAAAGATTCGTCAATGAAAAACATCATTCAACTATACGCCATTGCTACCCTTTCTGTGCTTTGTTTGCCCGCTCACGGGCAGCTGATGAAGGCGAAAGAACTTTTTAACAAAGCAGATTCGCTGCGGGGCATGCTTACCCCGCTTCGCACCTGCTATGATGTCCAATATTATCACTTAGACGTTAAAGTTGATATACAAAACCGCTATATTTCGGGCAGCAACCTTTTCCAATTTCGAGCAGTGGAAAGTTTTAATAGGTTGCAATTCGATTTATTTGAGAATCTCTCCGTCGATAGTGTTAAGTTTCATGGCAAAACACTAGCATTTGAAAGATCCTATAATGCAGTGTTCGTTGACTTTCCATCAACTATTGAAAAGGGAAAAACAGATTCATTCACTGTTTATTACTCCGGTCATCCTGTAGCGGCAACACGCGCTCCATGGGATGGCGGTTTTGATTGGAAAACGGACAGCAATGGAAGACCTTGGGTAGCTACCGCCTGCCAAGGACTGGGGGCAAGCGTATGGTGGCCAAATAAAGACCATCAATCCGATGAGGTGGATAGTATGCTGGTATCTGTATCTGTACCGAATGGACTGATGAATGTTTCTAATGGGCGCCTACAGAACGTTGAAAAATTGGAAAATGGCTACACACGATACGATTGGAAGGTACGCAACCCAATTAACAACTATAACATAGCCCTTAATATCGGCGACTACACACACGTGAACGAGACATATCAAGGAGAGAAAGGCCCACTTTCTTTGGACTATTATGTACTAAAAGAAAATAAAGGGAAAATATCACATCTGCAAAAGAATGCAAAACAAACGCTCGATGCGTTGGAGCACTGGTTTGGCCCCTACCCTTTCTACGAAGATGGTTACAAGCTAATAGAGACGGCTCACTTAGGGATGGAACATCAAAGCGCCGTAGCCTATGGCAATAAATTTCAAAATGGCTACCTTGGTAGAGATGCATCAGGAACAGGCTGGGGTTTAAAGTGGGATTTCATTGTGGTACATGAATCCGGTCACGAATGGTTTGGTAATAACATCACCGCAAATGATCTCGCTGACATGTGGATCCATGAAAGCTTCACGAACTATTCGGAAGCATTATTTATAGACTACCACTATGGAAAGGATGCCAGCTTGGCCTATGTGCACGGTAATCGTCAAGGTATTCTGAATGACAAGCCAATGCAAGGACCCTACCACGTTAACAAAGAAGGCTCTGGCGACATGTACCCGAAAGGCGGTGTTCTGATGAATATGATTCGTAGGATAATTGATAATGATGAGGTTTGGCGACGCATTTTACGTGGACTGAATGAGAATTTCTATCATAAGACGGTTGACTATGGTGACATCGTGCAGTATGTAAACAAGGAATCGGGTTTAGACTTGAGCAGCGTGTTCGAACAGTACGTTCAACGGAAGAGTATCCCGGTCCTGGAAGTTCGTAAAACTAACGATGGGCAGCTGCAGTGTCGATGGATTTCGGAAACGCCGGATTTTAAAATGCCTATCCATTTAGGGATAGCGGGTGAAACCTTAAAAAGGTACGAAGTGACATCAAAATTCGAGACATTACCCATAAAAACAGAAGACCTCAAAGCCCTTCATATTGATACCTTTAACTATTATATTGGCGTCTTAATGCAATAATTACAGCAAATGCACGTTGTAGAATTTTAATAGATTTTTAATCAACAAAACATTTATCGGGTGCACTACTTTTTCCTAGCTAACAGATGGGTAAAACCATTTTTTTTATTTAGGTTTGCATTTAAATTTGAAAATAAGACAAGACATATTCAATGGGGTTATTTAACTGGTTTACGCAAGAAGTTGCTATCGATTTGGGAACTGCCAACACCCTCATCATACATAATGATAAAGTAGTCGTCGACGAACCTTCCATTGTTGCTTTTGATCGTACAACGAATAAAGTTATTGCGATCGGACGCCAAGCGATGCAGATGGAAGGAAAGACGCATGATAATATAAAGACTGTAAGACCTCTTCGTGATGGGGTAATCGCTGACTTTACTGCCGCTGAACATTTGATTCGCGGAATGGTGAAATTAGTTAATAATGGAAAATCTTGGTTTTTCCCCTCACTTCGTATGGTAGTCTGCATTCCTTCGGGCATTACCGAGGTAGAAAAACGTGCCGTTCGGGATTCTGCCGAAATTGCAGGAGCGAAAGAAGTTTATTTGATTCACGAGCCAATGGCAGCAGCAGTCGGTATCGGGATTGATGTTGAAGAGCCCGTTGGAAACATGATCATCGATATCGGTGGCGGTACGACAGAAATTGCTGTTATCGCGCTGTCTGGAATCGTTTGCGACCAATCTATTCGCGTAGCGGGGGATAACTTTGACTCCGACATCGTACAATACATACGCCGCCAACATAACATCATGATTGGTGAACGTACCGCGGAAAAGATTAAAATTGAGGTAGGTGCTGCGCTTCCTGAGCTACAGGATCCACCAGCAGACTTTGCCGTTCAGGGTCGTGATTTGATGACAGGGATACCGAAACAAATCACCGTGTCTTACACCGAAATCGCCCACTGTTTAGACAAATCAATTTCAAAAATCGAAGAAGCTATCCTGAAAGCGCTGGAAATCACACCTCCAGAACTATCAGCCGATATTTACCAAACAGGAATCTATTTAACTGGTGGGGGCGCACTTCTTCGTGGACTCGACAGACGTGTTCAGGCTAAAACGAAGTTGCCGGTGCATGTGGCTGAAGATCCACTTCGAGCGGTGGTAAGAGGAACAGGCATAGCCTTGAAAAACATAGGAAGATTTAAATTTTTGATGCAATAGTGCACATTAATTTTATAATGAATATACGCGCGATATGGAAAACAAACACCCTCTTCTGTATCGCGTATTTGTTGACAGTCTAATTTAACGGGTATTCATGAAAAACCTTTGGCTATTTCTTGTTAGATATAATGCTATCTTCTGGTTTATTCTCTTTTTTACGATATCCATCATACTTGTTGTTCAACACAATAATTATCAACGCGCTTCCTTTTTTAATTCTTCAAATGTGCTCGTGGGCTCATTTTATAAGCAAGTAAATTCTTGGAAGAGTTACTTGTCTTTGCATGAATCCAATGAAGATCTGGCGGCAGAAAATGTTATGCTGAGGCAGCAGATCCAGAACCTGCTTCAAGCAGACACCTCTGCAGACTCCGTACATATTGTAGATTCCATAGAGCAAGGACGCTACGCGTTTATTGTAGCTAATGTTGCGAACAATAGCGTACATCAAAAAAGTAATTACCTTACGTTAGACAAAGGATCCGCAGACGGCGTCGAAAAAGGTATGGGCGTCATTACTAGCAACGGTGTAGTGGGGATTGTCTTACAAACTTCGGCTCATTTTAGCTCGGTTCAGTCATTGCTACACCCCGACACAAAAATCTCCGTAACGCTCGACAGCTCGGAAGTTTTTGGATCCTTGGTATGGGGAAACAATATTGATCCAAGATTTGGAATGGTTCGCGATATTCCAAACCACGTGCAGGTGAAAAAAGGCGAAAAGGTATACACCTCAGGTTATTCGCTATTTCCTGCCGGTATTCACGTCGGAAATATTGCCGAAACGGATATAAAGTCCGGGGAGAGCTTTTTAGATCTGAAAATAAAGCTATCAACAAATTTTAGCAAACTTAATCACGTATATATCGTGAAGGATCTGCAGGTTGATGAAAAGGAAACCTTAGAAGCCATGAATCAAGACAATGGGTAAAGTAATCATTTTAAATATTCTCCGTTTCTTCGTAGTAATCTTGCTGCAAGTGGCCCTGTTTAAAAATATGGGTTACTACAATATTGCATCTACTTTTCCATATATATTTTTCATCCTCCTGTTACCTATCGGACTTCCAAACATCATTTTATTTACAATTGCATTTCTGACAGGACTTACCGTGGATGCTTTTTACGATTCGGTTGGCGTTCATGCGGCCGCCTGCGTATCCTTATCCCTGTTTCGCACTTTCTTCCACAAAATAACATTGGAAGTAGAAATTAAAGACTCATTTAACACGCCCTCCTTGGGGGAAATGGGAACAAAATGGTTTCTTCCATATGTATTTTTCGGCACCTTGGTGCATCACTTCACCCTATTTATTGTCGAAACATTTTCTTTTACAAATTTCCTGTACACCCTAGCGAGCATCATTTTAAGTAGTATCTTTACAGTCTGTGTGATCTTTTTAATGAGCTTGTTGGTCTACAAAAGAAAATCACGTATCAATAGTATTTAAACCAAAAGGACTTTACGTTCATGAATAGTTTTTTCGCACGTAAATTTGTCATTCAAGGAATATTTATTGCAGTGGCCCTGATCATTGTAATCCGTTTGTTTTATATTCAGATCATTGACGAATCATATTTATTATCGGCCAATAACAACGTACTGCGAAAAGTCGTGGTTTATCCCGCGCGTGGTGTTGTTTTTGATCGTAACGGCAAAGTCCTTGTACAAAATGAGCCCGTTTACGATCTTATGGTCACACCGCGTGAAGCGAAAGAAATAGATACAGCACTGCTCTGCCAGCTTATTGACATTGATTTAGCAGGGTACAAAACGCGGATGGATAAGGCACGCGACCATTCTCCTTACCGCGCTTCGATTTTTGAAAAACAGCTGTCTTCCGCTACCTATGCGCAACTGCAGGAACATCTTTATAAATTCAGGGGCTTTTATGTCCAAAATCGAACCGTACGAAGTTACCCAGATAGCATCGCACCACAACTTTTGGGTTTTATCCAAGAGGTGAACGAGAAAGACATCGAACGCTCCAAAGGCTTCTACCGCTCGGGAGATTATATCGGCGGTAGTGGTATTGAACGCTCCTACGAGGATCTTCTGCGTGGGCAGCGTGGTGTAAAAAACCAAATGGTAGATGCCTTAAATCGCCCTAAAGGCGTATTCATGGAAGGCCGGTATGATACGTTGGCAGTCTCCGGAGAAGGGCTGATTTCCACTATTGATCGGGATTTGCAATACATGGCGGAAAAACTGATGAAAGGAAAGATGGGGTCGGTGGTCGCTATAGAACCTGCTACGGGTGAGATTTTAACCTTAGTCAGCGCACCGTCCTACGACCCAAATATGATGGTAGGCCGTCAGCGCGGAAACAACTACATGAAATTACTGAATGACGAGACGAAACCGTTATTCATTCGTCCGATCCAAGCTTCTTATCCGCCTGGATCCGTATTTAAAGTGGTCGCCGCATTAACCGCTCAGCAGGCAGGCATCATTAACCAACAAACGATTTTTAATTGCCCCGGTGGATACCGTTATGGGGGCGGTCGCGCATTTATGCGCTGTACACACGTTGATGGCCCAACGGATCTTATAAAATCCATACAGCGTTCATGCAACACCTATTACGGCTACACCTACGCACGCATGATTGACTCGAGAGGGATGTCTGGGCCGCAAGCTTATGACTTGTGGCGTGAGGGCTTACTGAAATTTGGCTTAGGCCAAAAGTTAGGTATTGACCTGCCGGGAGAACGGCCAGGTTTAGTTCCTACGTCAGATTTTTACACCAAACGTTATGGTAGCGGAAAGTGGCGATCAGGCTATAATATTTCATTGTCCATCGGGCAGGGAGAATTGGGGATTACCCCACTACAAATGGCCAACATTATGGCCATCGTAGCGAACAAAGGATTCTATTATCGACCGCACTTGGTAAAAGGCATCGGCGAAAAGAAAATCATAAAAAAGGAATTTACCGAAAAAATAAGCGCGGGTGTAGACGAAAAATATTATGCGCCCGTTATCGAGGGAATGAGCAGAGCTGTAAATATGCCAGGCGGCACGGCATACAGTGTACGGATACCTTCTATAGAAATGTGTGGAAAAACAGGAACAGCGCAAAATCCACACGGGGAAAACCATGCTGTATTTTTTGCCTTCGCTCCTCGTGAGAATCCAAAAATTGCCATCGCAGTCTTCGTAGAAAATGCCGGATATGGAGGTACTTGGGCGGGTCCTATTGCGAATATGCTGGTAGAGAAATATATAAACGATACGATTTCTCTACCGAAGTATATTCAAGATCGTATTTACAACGCTAATTTTATCCCAAAATCGCAAAAGAAAACCGAGGTAGAAAAAGATAGCAGCAGCAATAAAAAAAATACCGGCCGGGCTACGCAACAAACCAACCGTACTGCGCCAGCAAAAAAAGAGTTTTTCGTACACCACAGTCAGATAGGAAATCGTTATGAATAAGATAGGAGAGAAAAGTTTCTTTGGACGGATTGATTGGCTGACAATTCTTCTATGGTTTATGCTCTGCATTATCGGCTGGTTTAACATCCACGCGGCGGTATACGACCCAGAACAACCGGGTTTATTCAATCTGGCAACGAACTACGGAAAACAATCTATCTACATTTTTACCGGCTTATTGATCGGCTTCAGCATCCTGATTATTGATGCCAAATTTTTTATATCGGCATCACCCATTATTTACATCGTCGTTATCTTATTGCTCGTGGCCGTACTAATTGTAGGTAGGAATGTAGGGGGAAACCAAGCGTGGATACCGCTTGGAAGCTTTCGTTTACAACCCTCTGAGTTTGGAAAACTAGCGACCTGTTTACTCCTAGCCTCATACTTAAGTACCCAAACCAATAAACACCCTAACCTTCGGACGCTTGGCATTGCATCGCTCATAGTGTTCTTCCCTGTCATGCTCGTTATGCTGCAGCCCGATACAGGATCGGCACTTGCGTTTTTCTCACTAGTCTTCGTTTTTTACCGAGAGGGTTACGTCGGAAATACATTATTGATCTTGGGTGGGCTGGCCATCTTACTATTTGTTATGGCCCTATTGATCAACCAATGGGTGATCATCGGAATACTTTTATTACTCGCTGCCATTTTCGCATTTGTTCTGCGCAAAAAAAGGAAGCACCTTATCAATATCGGTGCTTTATTCCTTGCCTCATCCGTGTTTGTTCTATGTGTAGATTTTGCATACGAACAGGTATTGCAACCGCATCAGCGTAATAGGATAGATATTATTTTAGGCAAAATGAATGACCCGCGTGGCCAAGGCTACAACCTCAACCAATCTAAGATCGCGATAGGCTCGGGACAATTATTTGGGAAAGGATACCTACAGGGCACACAAACCAAATACAATTTTGTGCCTGAGCAAAGTACGGATTTTATCTTTTGCACGGTGGGCGAAGAATGGGGGTTTGTAGGTTGTGTCTTTTTGATTTTAATATATATAACGCTCTTAATTCGGATTGTAAATCTCGCAGAAAGACAACGCACAGCATTTGCTAGAATATATGCCTATGGTGTAGCATCGATCCTATTCTTCCACTTCTTTATCAATATAGGAATGACAATCGGAATCGTGCCGGTCATCGGTATTCCACTTCCATTTATCAGTTATGGCGGTTCTTCGTTGTGGAGTTTTACTATCCTCCTTTTTATCTTATTGCGGTTTGATTCTGCTAGAAAAGGCTTAAATGGCTAAACACAAGTCCCAGCAGTTTTATAACCGATCAAGGACATAGCGTATAGCGTGGTCTACGATTTCTTTTGGATTTTCGGCAAAAGCGTCATGAAGTCTGCTCGCAAGGATGGCATTGATCGAAAGAGCCTGGTGTCCAAACATATTTGCCAACGCATAGATCCCAGCGGTTTCCATCTCTAAGTTAGTAATGTGATGCGCTCCTACAGAAAACATACTGGCCTTTTGGATGAGGTCTGGATACATGTTTACAGAGCGCACAGAACGGCCCTGCGGGCCGTAGAATCCAGGAGCAGTCATCGTCATACCTTTCGGCAGGTCGGCAGCTATTTTACGCAACAGCTTAGCACTTGCCTTACCGACGTAAGGAGAAAAGGTCAAGGTATCAAAGTGTTTTTGTATAGCTTCTTGGATAATGACTTCCTCAGGCGAATAATTCTTGACATAATATTGCATCAGCGTATCAAAACCGATACCATATTCACTGGCCAAAATAGTTCCCATTTTTATATCGCCTTGTATCGAACCGGATGTACCAACTCGAACGATATCTAGGCTAATCAATTTGTCCTTTAAGGTACGCGTAGTGAAGTCTATATTGACCAACGCATCCACCTCATTAAACACGATATCGATATTATCGGTTCCAATACCTGTTGAGATGACGGAGACCCTTTTCTCCCGAAGCCAACCGGTATGTGTGATAAATTCACGTTTACCTTTTTTGATATCAATACGATCGAAATATTGCGAAACCTCCGCTACCCTATCGGGATCGCCCACGAAAATGATCGTGTGCGCGAGATCTTCGGGCAAAAGATTAAGATGATAAATGCTACCATCCGCGTTAAGAATCAATTCTGAGTCTGCAATCATCACAATGTTTTTAAATAGACGTATTGCACAGCGTCTATGTTGTCTAGTTTATTTACAAATTGGTTAACCTGCATTTTGCGAACCTCAACCTCTAGGCTGCAACGGTTATCAAAATTCTGATTCAAGATAGCCAAATTTTCATCCTTTACCAAACGCATCACATCATTCATTTGCAGGTAGTCAAAATCTATGCGATAGACATCATTGACGGTGCGTTCCACAATTTGCGCATTCGTCAATGCTTCCACAGCGGCAGTCTTGTATGCGTGAATCAAGCCCGGAACGCCTAGCAGCGTTCCACCGAAATAACGAACCACGACAATAAGTGTATTGGTAATATCTTTTGATAAAAGAACATTTAAAATAGGTCGACCTGCCGTGCCAGACGGCTCGCCATCATCATTGAAACGAAATACCGATCGGTCGGGTGTAAGTCGATATGCCCAGCAATAATGCCTCGCCTTCGGATGCAGCTCCTTAAGCTGTAAAAGTATATCCTTTAAAAGGGATTCATCTTTAAACGTATAAGCATACGCTAAAAATTTACTTCCCTTATCCCGAAACAAGCCTTCGCTTGTTGTATCAATTGTAAAATAAGTATCTTCAAATAAACTCACAAATATGCTATTATTAAAACCGAAATAACGGCAAGAACCAAACCCACCTTGCTTATTACACTTAATCGTTCGCCGAAGAGCAACGTGCCCACGACCGCTCCAAGCAAGATGACGCCGATATTCATGCCGGTAAAAACGACGGATGGACTCTCGGAAAGCGCGCGATGCGCTTTCATATAGAACAGAATGTTACCAAAATTAAACATTCCCAGAAGAATCCCCCAGAAAAGCGAGCTGATTTTTAACCGTTCTTTTTTCAACAATAGATCGTAACTTAGAAATAGAAAGGCTACTACCATAGCGAGAACAAAAACGATAAGCATAGAAAATGCGTAAGAAACATCTTTAAAGAGCGCAATTTGCTTAAACAAGATATCGATAATCCCCATTCCTAAAAAAACGGCTGCTGCGTAACCCCATGTATGTGATGACGGTCTCTGCGAGTCCACTTTTCGTCCACCGATAGTCAGAAGAATAGCGACTAAGCCAACAGCAATGCCTAATAGCTTGTATGTACCTAATGCTTCCATAAAAACAAAGTATGCAGCGAGCAGGGGAATAAATAAGGATAGCCGCTGCGCAATTTCCGTCTTCACGATGCCACTATACTGGATGGCGTATGCAATACATAAGAAAATGCTTGGAAGCAAAATAGCCAATGCACCGTAAACCGTCCAGGGCAATTCCGAACTGATTGCTTCCGCACCCTCCGGCTGGAGAAAAATCCAAGTCATTAGCGCAGCTACCGGATAGTTCCAAACAATAAGATGAAGGTGTTTTATACCTCGCTGTTTCGCTAATTTAATGATGACAGAAACCGTCACACTACAAATAACACTAATAAGTACGTACCACATATCATTTCTTTAAAGCGCTGTATAGATTTCCAGATACTTTTGGCTCCAATTCTACAAAAAGTTTAGGACATTTCACGACCTTGTTTTTTTGCAGAACTTCGAAATGTCCAGACTGATATGTTAACATAAAGAGAAGCTAGTTGAGAATGTAGGAAAATCTGTATTGCCTATAGACGACCCGTCTAGCTTTTACCTAAGCAAAAGCAATAAAATAGTGTCCAAAAACCAGCATTTATCATCAATAAAATAATACAAAAGACATCCCTATTGAAGAATAAATTAGCTTAATTTTAGTCACTAAATATCCAAAAAAACACGCATAATTTCACGGTAAAAATGGATTAAAATAACGTATTAAAACCACATTTATAATACAATAAGCTCATAGACAGTAATTTAAAAATAATACAGTCTGATATTTTACGGTAAATTTCATAGATAAAAATCAGTAAAAAAATGATTAAAAAAGACCAAAAAAAACTATCAAAACGATAGCAGAATAAATATATTTTTAAAAATATTTTGGATATTAAAAATTAACATCTACATTTGGAATGTAATATTTGAGACATGAACACACGCACTGCATACTTTTATTTTGGATACTTTTATTTTAATAGATAAGAGCCGGGATTTGTATGTTGTTGTGAAATAAACAAAAAAGTCCCGGATTGCTCTCCGGGACTTTTTTTATGCTACAAAATTAGATGAAGACAAAAATAGCGATACAAGGTGTCAAAGCCTCTTTCCATGAAGAAGCGGCATATAAATACTTCGGTGAAGAAATAGAAACCATCGAATGCGAGTCTTTTAAAAAGACATGCGAGATGCTAAAGCAAGGTAAAGCAGATTACGTCGTGATGGCCATTGAGAACTCAATAGCTGGAAGCATTTTACCTAATTATAACCTGCTTCGAGACTATCGCTTTCATATTATCGGCGAGGTGCACCTCAACATTCAACAGAACTTGCTGGTGTTGCCTGGCGTAAAACTAACAGATATAAAATTTGTGGAGTCGCACCCGATCGCCATCCGTCAATGTGATGAGTTTTTAAGCGACTTCGCGGATTGGACGATTAAGGAAGGCATGGATACAGCGGCCTGCGCTAAAAACATTGCCGATAATCAGTTGAAAAACACGGCAGCAATTGCCAGTACCATGGCCGCCAAATTATATGGTTTGGAGATTTTAGAAAAACGGATAGAAACAAACAAGAAAAATGCAACAAGATTTTTGATCCTCGCTAATGAAGTCGTTGAGCAGAAAAATGCAAACAAAGCTTCACTATCTTTCCAGACAGGGAACGCAGTGGGTTCACTAGCCAATGTTCTACAATGTTTTGCAGAACAAAACGTCAACTTGAGCAAGATACAATCTATGCCGGTGGTCGGCAAAAGAAACGAATACGACTTTTATGTAGACGTGGAATGGAAAAAACAAAGCGACTACGATGCCGCCATTCGCAAAGTCCTCAAACACACCGTAAACTTCAATATTATGGGTGAGTATATAAAAAATGAAAAAGTATAGCAACGTATAAAAAAGCAAAAAAATGAAACATACATTAGACATTCTACCTTTAAAATCATGGTTAGACACAGGCGATCAGCCTTTAGTAATCGCTGGCCCATGTAGCGCAGAGACAGAAGACCAATTAGTGTCAACAGCTCATTTACTAGCCAACACTGGTAAAGTGAATGTGCTTCGCGCGGGAATTTGGAAACCGCGCACACGCCCGGGAGAGTTTGAAGGTATCGGCAGTGTGGGGCTTGAGTGGTTAAAACGTGCAAAGGCAGAAACAGGTTTATTGACAGCAACAGAAGTCGCGACAGCAAAACACGTTGAAGAAGCGCTTGCAGCTGGTGTTGATGTGCTATGGATTGGCGCGCGCTCAACAGCAAACCCCTTCACTGTACAAGAAATAGCGGATGCCTTAGTAGGTGTAGACATTCCTGTTTTCATCAAAAACCCTGTCAACCCTGACTTGTCACTTTGGATCGGAGCGCTTGAGCGTGTAAACCGCGCAGGAATCAAAAAACTAGGAGCTATTCACCGCGGATTCTCTTCATTCGAGAAAACAGCTTTTCGTAACGAGCCGATGTGGGACTTAGCAATTCAGCTAAAATCAGCATGTCCAGAACTGCCTATTATCAATGATCCTAGCCACATCTGTGGAAACCGTGAATTAATCCCGTACATCGCGCAGAAAGCAATGGACATGGACCTTCAAGGGTTAATCATTGAATCTCATATCGATCCTTCTGTGGCCTGGACCGATGCAAAACAACAAGTGACGCCGGCGGCTTTGGCCGAATTGTTAGATAACCTATCTGTACGTCATGCGGAATCTAACAACCCTGCCTTTGAAGACAAGCTAGCCGAGTTGCGCAAACAAATCGACAAACTTGACGACGCTATTCTGCAGCAAATTGGAGACCGTATGAAGATCGCTGAAAAGATTGGACAGTACAAACGTGATAATAATGTCACGATTCTACAAGTAAATCGTTGGGACGAAATTGTAGAAAAACGTGTGCAGTTAGCAAAAGCACTTTCTTTAAGCGAAGACTTTGCAACAAAATATTTAGAACTACTTCACAACGAATCCATTCGTAAACAAAATGAAGTGATGAATACGAAACCTGTAGCGGAGGCCTAATGAGTTTATCATCTATTAAACTCTCCCACTCCAATAGGAAAATTCAAGGCGCGGTTGAACTCACTGGCTCCAAGTCAGAGAGCAACCGTGCTCTTATAATACAAGCACTCAGCAAAGGATCCGTACGCGTGGAAAATCTTTCCGTAGCAGCAGATACAATCATTATGGCGAAAGCGCTTGAGCAGGCAAAGGAAGCACATGCCTCGGCTCAAACGACTATAGATATTGGTCCTGCCGGTACAGCAATGCGTTTTCTTACCTCATATCTCAATCTTACCGAAGGAGACTTTATCCTGACAGGGACAGAAAGAATGCAGCAGCGGCCCATAGGAATTTTGGTAGACGCTTTACACACCTTAGGCGCGAATATAGCCTATGAAAATAAGGAGAGCTATCCTCCATTGCGCATTGTAGGTGGAAAATCGTTCACGGATAATCGTGTTCGTATCAAAGGCGATGTGAGCAGCCAATATATATCCTCACTCCTGCTTATCGCGGCATCCTTAAAAAATGGGTTAACGCTGGAAATTGATGGAGAGTTGACGTCTCGTCCGTACGTGACCATGACGCTAAATATGCTTCAGGAAGCGGGAATCAACCATCAGTGGACGGACAACACGATTACTGTCCAACCGCAAGCCTTTCAAACAGCAACGATTTATGTGGAGCCAGATTGGAGCGCTGCATCATACTGGTATGCTATCATCGCGCTATCAGAAAACGGCAGTATTGTGTTACCGGGATTAAAAGCTCATAGTTTGCAGGGCGACATCGCAATCGTTGATATCATGTCTCATTTTGGCGTAGCCAGTTCGTTTCAAGAAGACGGCTTACACATCGCCAAAGTAGCAGAAGGAACGGATAAAGGTCTGTTTGATTTTAAGGAATGTCCTGATTTGGCGCAAACCATCGTCGCTCTGGCGGCAGCGTTAAAAAGAGATATCTCGATAACCGGTGTCGAAACCTTGAAAATTAAGGAAACGGATCGACTGGCAGCCTTAAAAGCAGAAATTGAAAAATTTGGCGCCACCTTGGTTGCAGACCACGAAACTTACCATGTAAAAACCGAAGGCGTACAGCTCAATAAGTCTGTGACGTTTGACACCTATGAAGATCACCGTATGGCAATGGCGTTCGCTCCACTTGCTATGGTTTTCGATGAAATTGCGATCAATGAGCCACTAGTTGTCGAAAAATCGTATCCCGAATTTTGGAAACATCTCCAAAACCACGGTTTTAAAATTACCGAATAATATTATTAAATCAGCAATAATCGTTTCTACTTATTGCTGATTTATTATATTTACCAAATATTAAAGAATTATGGCTGGAAACTCATTCGGCTATCTGTTTAAAATAACCACTTTTGGCGAATCACATGGTAAAGCTATCGGAGTTATTATAGACGGATGCCCACCTAATATTGAAATTGATGAACAATTTATCCAATCTGAATTAGACAAACGTAAACCCGGACAGTCAAAAATTACCACGCAACGTAAAGAAAGCGATGTGGCACAGATCCTATCCGGCGTGTTTGAGGGGAAATCTACCGGCACACCTATCGCCATCATAATTCCCAACGAGGACCAACGATCAAAAGATTATTCCCACATCGCGGAAACCTTTAGACCGTCACACGCAGACTATACATACCAACAGAAATATGGCATTCGCGACTACCGTGGCGGCGGCCGCTCGTCCGCCCGTGAAACAGCAGCACGGGTAGCTGCGGGAGCTGTCGCAAAACTATTTCTGAAACAGATGGGTATAGAGATCTTCGCGCATGTCTGCGCCGTGGGGCAACTCGAATCACCCAATCTTGATACAACAGATTTAGCAAACCTGCTAGCGACCCGCGAAGCTAATATCGTACGCTGTGCTGACCCGGCCACAGCAAATGAAATGATCGAACTGATTGATGGTGTGCGAAAAGCAGGCGACACCATTGGTGGAAAGATCGCGACCGTGGTACGCAATGTACCTGTAGGACTGGGCGAACCAGTTTTCGACAAATTACATGCTGACCTAGGAAAAGCAATGCTTAGCATCAACGCTGTTCATGGTTTCGAATATGGTTCTGGCTTCGAAGGTTCAGCAATGTATGGATCTGAACACAACGATATTTTTGTGCAGGAAGAGAATAAGATTCGCACGCGAACAAACTTCTCCGGCGGCATTCAGGGTGGCATTTCTAACGGAATGGACATCAGTTTCCGCACAGCATTCAAGCCTGTAGCGACGATCATGCGTGATCAAGACAGCATCGATACCTCGGGCAATAGTACCACGGTATCCGGCAAAGGCAGGCATGACCCCTGCGTGGTGCCGCGCGCCGTCATTATTGTGGAAGCAATGACAGCATTGGTTTTGGCAGATCATTTTTTAAGATTTAAAGCATATAAAAATGAACAGTAATTTCGTGGTTGCCTCAGATATAGGCGGTACCCATATCACGTCAGCTGTCGTTGATATAAATACATGGCAAATTCTGGAAGATACAATTTCCAGATGCCATGTAAATTCAAGATCAGATGCTAAATCGATTTTTCATTCTTGGAGTTCATCCATAACGGCTGCGATAAAAGGCTGTAGCGCATCGATTTCACAACTTGGAATCGCAATGCCCGGCCCTTTCGATTACGAAAACGGTATTTCCCTAATGAAAAACCAAGACAAGTACGATGCGCTATACAAGGTGAATGTATCCAACGGAATTTTGGATAGCTTGAATATGCCGCAGGAAATTCGCTTTATCAACGATGCTGCAGCATTCCTACAAGGGGAAATTTTCGCAGGCAACTTGCAGCATAAAGAGCGGATCTTGGGTATCACATTGGGTACAGGATTGGGCTCTGCCGTATGGAATAATAACGAAAAGGCGTTTGACGCCGATTTATGGAATGCCCCTTACAAGGATAGCATATTTGAAGAGTTTTTGGTCACTCGTTGGCTCACCAAAAGATTTGCAGAATTAAGCGGACAAGAGGAAGATGGCTTTAAGGCGATTATAACGAAACATCAAGGAACGGTCCCCTTTGAAAACTTAATGAAGGAGTATGCTGCAGCGCTTTACGATTTCCTTCACTATTTCTCTACAAAACACGAGAGCAAAACATTCGTTATCGGTGGTAACATAGCGAACGCTTGGGAGCTTATCTGTAGTTATAACCTGAAAATAACCCAAGAATTCGAGATTTATACAGGCCAGTATGCGGAAAAAGCCGCTATTATAGGAGCAGCTTCTTTGTTTACGATCTAACAATACAACGAGAAATATCCGCTACTAAAATAGTTTAGGATATTTCTCATTGTTGTATTCGTTCATCATTTCATATGCGAGCTCTATTACATCATCTGCCGAAGGCTTAGTAAAATAGTCACCGTCAGAACCATAAGGTGGCCTATGTGCTTTAGCTGATAGCGTACGCGGCTGGCCATCTAAAACGAAATATCCCTGTTGCTTTTCAATGATTTCTTGTAATATAAAAGCACTTGCACCGCCGGGCATGTCTTCATCGACGACCATTAGTTTATTCGTTTTGGCTAAGGAGGTGCCGCAAATTTGCGTCCGATCAAAGGGTTGCAAACATTGTGCATCAATAATCTCGATAGAGATCCCCATCTTTTCCAGTTCGATGGCAGCTTCCTGCACCACGCGTAAGGTCGCGCCGTAGGATACCACGGTGATATCTTTTCCTGCTTTGATCAATTCGGCTACACCAATGGGTACTGTAAAATCGCCCACATTCAAAGGCATCTTCTCTTTTAAGCGATACCCGTTTAGACATTCTACAACTACGGCTGGTTCGTCCGCACGCAATAAAGTATTGTACATGCCCGCAGCCTGCGTCATATTGCGGGGCACACAAATATGTAGGCCACGTAAACCGCCCAATAATACAGTCATCGGCGATCCAGAGTGCCAGATGCCCTCTAAGCGGTGGCCGCGCGTACGAATAATGACGGGCGATTTTTGCGTGCCTTTTGTTCGGTAACTTAGACTCGCCAAATCATCACTCAAAACGGGCATCGCGTATATTAAATAGTCAAGGTATTGGATCTCCGCGATGGGACGCAAACCTCGCAATGCCAAGCCCATCCCCTTGCCGATAATTGCAGACTCTCGAATGCCGGTATCGAAGACGCGCAAATGACCATATTTTTCCTGTAAGCCCGCAAACCCCTGATTCACATCACCAATTTTTCCGACGTCCTCACCAAAGGCTAAGATGCGCTCATCCCGTTGGAAATTAGTATCAAAACAGGCGTTTAAAACCTCTCGGCCGTCAACCATGGCTGCGTCAGCCGCATATAGGGCATCGACAACTTCTGCCTTTAACGGGGAGTCTGTAGTATCAGTAAAAAGCTTATCGTTATATCTATCTGAATTTTTGCTTTGTTGTTTGCTAAACCAAGAAATGAGGTGTTGCTTTTCCGCAGATTGCACGTACCGAAGTTCGCGAATGGCACGCCGTACATTGCTGTATACCTCCTTCAACGACGGCTCGGCAAGCGATTTTAACGTGCGCAAAGGCAGCTCTACGGATTCATCTTTAATGCTAGCGAGCAGCTTAATGGCTTCATCTAGATCCTGCTGAATAGTTTTATGGTAATCTGCCCAGGCGCGACGTTGCTCATTGCGCACAAGGTCTTTGGACTCTTTTTCTATTTGTAGGAGCTCTTCCTCCTTCGCGATGCCTGATTTCAATAACCAATCACGCATTTTGAGATTACAATCGAAGTCACCTTCCCAAGCTAAACGATCGGCAGACTTATACCGTTCATGAGAACCCGAAGTCGAATGTCCCTGCGGCTGTGTGATCTCCGTCACATGCACGACACAGGGTATATGCTCCTCCCTTGCTATCTTTGCCGCTTGTTCATAAACCTCGCAAAGCGCAGGGTAATCCCATCCGCGAACTTTAAAAATCTCTATACCGTTTCCATCTCCTTGGCGTTGGAATCCGCGTAAGGCCTCTGATATGTCGGCTTTCGCCGTCTGCAATTCGTTGGGAACGGAAATTCCATACCCATCATCCCAAATAGATATAACTACAGGTATCTGTTTGACAGCAGCTGCATTCACTGTCTCCCAAAAAACACCTTCCGATGTAGAAGCATTTCCGATAGTACAAAAAACAACTTCATTTCCTTGTCTAGAAAAATAGCGCAGGTAATCAAGGTTTCTATTTTCGCGATACAATTTGGAAGCCAATCCCAAACCCATCACCCTCGGCATTTGGCCACCCGTAGTGGATATATCTGAGGCAGAGTTTTTTTGCTGGGTTTGATCGAGCCAACTTCCTGTATCGTCCAATAGCTGTGTGGAAAAATGGCAGTTCATCTGTCTACCGCCAGACGAGATATCGGCATTCAAATCTGGATTCGCATAAAGCTGCGAGAAAAAGTGATAAATATTCGAGATGCCTGATGCAAAAGCAAAAGTTTGATCACGATAATAACCGGATCGCCAATCACCCTCCTCAAACACCTTCGCTAGCGCAATCTGTGCAATCTCCTTCCCATCGCCAAATATTCCAAATTTAGCTTTGCCCGTTAATACTTCTTTACGTCCTAGCAGGCTCACTACTCTACTCTCGACAGCCAGGCGATAGTCGTTCAGGATGATTTCTCGAAAATCATTGAAACTAATCTTCGATGTTTCGAAATCGCGATTTATGTTCGTAGTAATATTTGACATATTTAAACCTAGGGTTTTAGCAAAAGTAGTAAAATATACCTGTTATTCCCAATTCTGCGCAGAGGATACAGAGAGCGTTGATAAGCGTATGTGAGGTTAATTTCTTACAGTAACCTACAATCCGATGTTAATCTTTAAGCGGCAAGCTATAAAGGCTTTATCAGCATTTTGATCACTTGGGAGGATCGCCAGCAGTTTAAAAATCGATATGGAAATTTTTGTTTACAGCAATAATCACTACTTTTAGGCTCTTTTTAAAGTATATAGAGGAATGAGTAAAATTGAAAAAAGCGAAACAGAAGTTAAAAGCTTATTCGGTGATCTGGAAAAGACAATAATTATCAATAACTTGATGACTACGCCATTTGCAGAGCGCAATGCGCAATGGCGAGCCGATTTTCTGCGCAATATTTCTGGTGCTAACCTAAAATTAGGAAATCCGGAGGTTGTGATGAGCAATGATAATTTCCCTTATTTTCAATTGGAAACAGTTTCTACAGGTGAAAACTTTAAAGCGATCGTGCTAGAGCATCAACTGGATGCCATATTAGCACAGGGATTTGGCGTTGCTATCAACGCGCATCTCTCTCGCCCTGATTGGGTATTTTCATACGGCGATCTAATAAATCTAAAATTGAATAACGAGTTTTATACGGACAAGAGTATCTTCGGAAACCCTAAAGAACACCTAAGTATCGGCCAAGATGAAGAAATTTTAGTGGGACAACCCGCGGAAGAAATTCTCCCCGCTGTCTTACGTGCGAATATTCGCGAGTTTCTTCAGTATGAAGGGGTCAAAAACCCTAAAGTGATGCTGATTGCACGAAACTATACGGACGAAGAAAATGTTTCTCAAGACCTGGTATTTAATATGATTCCTGCACAATTTGCAACACAAAAAGACTTTGACAATATCATGAATACCTTGCAATGGTTTCTTCCGAAGCATTACTCTTTTTTCGGAGTGGATGAAATGGCCATTGAGAATGGGTTTCAGCCGTTGTAGTGCTGTAATAAAATATACCGTGGGAAACTTTCAAACGATCCTGACGGGCATAAACATAACATAGAATAAAGAATGTATTTATTTAACGTCCGCGTTTACGGCATTTTAGTTAATGAAAACAACGAAGTGCTAATTAGCGACGAAAAGACACAAAATGTATCATTTACTAAATTTCCCGGCGGAGGCTTAGAATATGGCGAAGGCTTAATCGATGCGCTGAAGCGAGAATTTATGGAAGAATGCGCATTAGATATAGAAATAGTAAAACACATTTACACCACTGACTTTTACGAGAAATCTAGCTTTAACGAAAGCCAAATACTATCCGTATATTACCAGGTGCGCCCCCTCTCCGATATCAAATTCGACATAAAAGTGAATCCATTTGATTTTTCTAAAGAAAAACAACTGGATAAGGTAGAAGTGTTCCGTTTTGTTGCCTTTGACAAGCTTCGCGTCGAAGAATTGACCTTCAAAACCGATAAAACTGCCTGGAATGTTTTCAAGGAAATAACAGAACGTTAAACGTTGCTAAGCTCAAGACCGAGCGATTTACACGATATAGCTTGCGGCAATAGCAAAGCATAATATTGAACAGTACGTTTCGTACTTTAAATGCTTAGAATTGTTCGGTCGCATTTCCGTCCGAATACACGACTGGGGGATGCAATTCCGATCGGTCTGCGCTTAAAAAATCGGTTCGTTCCGACAGTGGCAAGAATATTTTTCTAAAGAGCCGCATCGCGTCTAACCGCTTTTTGATAAAAGCATTTATGCAGCCTAGATATACTTGCTTAAATAATACAAAGCAATTATAATGACGATACAGGAAATAATTAATGTCTTATTCCGCCGCGAATCGCTATAGGATTGGGAGCTTTTAAACTTATAATCCCGCTTAAATTTATTCATATCCATATCAACCTCCTTATTCTAAATCGTTTATTGTATGATGAGTGAACGCAGCAATTTACATAAAAGTTTTTATTCGTGATGGTAAGGTTCACCTCGCATTATTGTAAAGGCTCGGTAAACCTGTTCCACAAAAAATAAGCGAACCATTTGGTGTGAGAACGTCATCTTGGACAATGATAGTTGCTGGTTAGCCCGGCTGTAAACCTCAGTAGAAAAGCCATAGGGTCCGCCGATTACAAAAATTAAATGGTTAACCGAATCAACCATTTTTTTTTCGAAAAATCGAGAAAATTCAACAGACCGAAACTCTTTGCCTTTTTCGTCTAACAACATGACGAAATCGGCATTAGAGATCTGTTTCAAAATTAATTCACCCTCCTTCGTCTTTTGCTGCTCCTGAGTCAAATTTTTTGCATTCTTGACATCAGGTATCACAGATATAGTAAACGTAATGTAATGAGTAAGACGTTTGAGATAGGTATCTATCGCCTGCTGAATGTAACTATCATCTGTTTTTCCGATACACAATAAACTGATCTTCAATATCCAATATATTTAAGAGTTAACGAATCTTTGCACGAATTTACGGGTTTGAAATGGTAAAATAGAAAAAGCCTGGAATAATCGGGCGATTCTCCAGGCTTTAAAATATAACCTCCGTTAGGAGGTAATCAACCTAAACCTATCACAAAGGTAATGGATAATTATTATAATTCGAAAACTTTTTTGCTTAGATGACGATTTATTTTTTCAATTTTTACTCAAACACTTGATTATCAAAAAAAAAAGGTTTTCAAACGGGGAGAATGAAAACCTTAAATAACCAATTATAAACCTAAATTATGATACATCAAAAGTAGTGTATTTTTCACACTTTGCAAATTGTTTTTTATAATTTTCCCCCGGGGTTGCTTACCTTTGTAAAAAGCTTAACACTATGTTTACCGGCATTATTGAAACTGTAGGGATTCTGGAAAAAATCGAAAAAGAACAATCCAATTTGCACTACTACGTATCTTCTCATTTGTCCAATGAATTAAAGATCGACCAAAGCGTCTCACACAATGGTGTTTGCCTCACCGTCGTGGGGATTGAAGAGGGCATACATAAGGTGACTGCCATTCAAGAAACACTTACCAAATCTAACCTGGGCACTTTACAAGTGGGCGACTTAATAAATTTGGAACGTTGCACACTCCTTAACGGTCGGCTTGACGGCCATATCGTCCAAGGCCATGTAGACCAAACTGCAACATGTGTCCAAAAAGAAGATCAAAACGGCAGCTGGCTTTTTACATTTGCGTACGATCTTTCATTACAAAATATTACGGTAGAAAAGGGATCCATCACGGTAAACGGCGTAAGCTTAACGGTGGTAAATTCCAAAGACAATAGCTTTTCAGTTGCTGTGATACCATACACCATTGAAAACACCAATTTGCAAAATCTGAATGTTGGTGATAGTGTAAATTTAGAATTTGATATCGTAGGAAAATACGTCGCTAAAATAATGGCTCTTCGAGGATAGGAAAAATGTAGGTGTTAAATCTACAATTACTCCAAGTAATGCCCTTGTCTTACCAATAATGCACGATACTTGTTAAATACACTGGATTTCGAAACAAATCCCAAGTACCTATTGTCCTCATCCACGACTGGTAATATCCAAACGTCATCTCTATTCATTTTAGACATGACAATATCCATGTTCTCTCGTTCTTTGATAATGTCATTCGGCTTTTGGGCTAACTTTTCAAAGCTTTTATCTACCCCATCCTCTTCGCCCAGCAGAATAGAAAACAAACGTTCGCTATAAAGAATGCCCAGCAATAAACCTTTTTCATCTACTATAGGAAAGATATTTCTTTTTGAATGTATGATATCAGACTTTCGATCATTCGGTGTCTCACTAGGCCGCAACACGACGAAATTCGTTTCTAAAACATACCGAAGTTTCATCATACTTAAGACTGTGCGGTCTTTATCTTCGTATGTTAGCAAATCCCCAGACTCCGCGAGCACTTTGGTATAGATCGAATGCTTCAACATCGATCTGTTGATCAAGTAGGATATGGAGGTAACCAGCATCAACGGCACCATTAAGGTATATCCACCTGTTATTTCTGCGATTAAGAACAATCCTGTCAAAGGTGCATGCATAATCCCAGCCAATGCACCGGCCATGCCCGCCATAACAAAATTCGGAACATTCAACATCACCACACCTGTTTGGTTCATACCATAAGCAAATGCAAAACCGATTAGCCCTCCCATCACTAAACTGGGACCAAATACTCCCCCATTTCCGCCACCATTTAAAGTAAATAGCGATGCGAACGATTTGGCAAACAAGGTCACGACGGTGTAGGAAATGACCACCCAAGCCATATTTTTGTAATCAGCAAAAAGACTATTCTGCACGATCGCATCAAATTTCCCGTCCAGAATCTGTTGGATCGTGAGGTAGCCCTCGCCATAAAGGGCAGGGAATATAAAGATCATCAGCCCTAATGAGATACCGCTAAACCAAACTTTGTTGTAAGGGTTGGACACACGGGAAAACCATCTTTTGACCACGCCTGTTAATTTTGCGAAATAGACGGTATACAATCCTACAAGCACCGCGAGCAGGATGTAAAAGAACAAGGCCTCCACTTCCCACTCGGTACTGGCGGTATGAAAAAGTGGTTCGCTATAGAGTAACCTAGAAACTACCGAAGCCAACGCCGCGGAGATCAAAAGCGGAATAAATGCAGGTATGGAAAATTCTGGAAGGAGAATTTCTATCGCAAAGATCATCCCAGCGATAGGACTATTAAAAGCACCGGAAATTCCTGCGGCAGCGCCACAGGCCAGCAGCATCGTGATTTCTTTGTATTGTAAACCAAAAAACCGACCGGTATTTGAGCCAATAGCCGAACCACTGTATGCGATAGGAGCTTCTAATCCGCAAGAACCACCAAAACCTACGGTAATCGCGCTGGTTACAATTTGGGAGTAGATATTATGGGGCTCAATCCGGCTGGACTTACGAGAAATAGAATAGATAATAGGCGTTATGCCGTGCTCCAACCGCTTCCCTTTCAAAAACTTTCGTACGTAAATAACACTTAAAAGAATACCTATTAATGGCAGGATCAGGTAAAAAGAATATTTAAAGTGCCAGTCGATATCATTTTGTAACGTCGACGCGATGAAATGCGTCATGCCTTTTAGCAGTGCCGCCGCGAGTCCGCCGATCACACCCACCACAAATGCGAGAATGATTAAAAAATTTCGGTTCGAAATTTTTTGCATCCGCCAGTGGTTAATCTGGTCCAGTTTTTTGTAAATAGAGTAATTCAACATGTTTAATCTAGCTTTATAATTCAAAAGCCATAACCTCTTTCTTTTTCTTCGTTTTAAACCGTTCCGGAACAAGCTGTAGAATCTCATTCCTAAGCGCACGCACCGCTTGTTTTTTCACAAAATTAGTGGTTGTCACTATACTAATCTCACGCACAGGCTCTGGCGTCTTAAAATAACGTACGTGGCCTAATTGATCTTCATCGTAGTTCAAAACGCTCATCTCTGGCAGAATAGTTAACCCGCCATTGATATCGACCATACGTTTCAACGTTTCCACACTACCCGTGTTGTATTCAAAAGTTCCTGCAGCTCCCTGATTATGTTTGTAATGGCATAAATTCAAGACCTGTCCGCGCATACAATGCCCTTCGTTCAGCAACCACAGTTTTTCGTCCGCGATTTCATCCGTCGTCACCATTTTCTTTTGATAAAGCGAACTCTTTTCAGAGACGTACGCCACAAAAGTTTCATAATATAGCGGCATTTCTTCTATTCCTGATTCCTGAAGTGGTGTAGATAAGATCCCGCAATCTAATTTTCCTAACTTCAACTCCTGAAGAATACGCTCCGTTGTATATTCCCAAATCTGTAATTGCAACTTCGGATAGTTTTTCAAAAACGTAGTCAGTAAGTCTGGAAGCAGATAGGGCGCGACGGTAGGTATGACACCTATTTTCAATTCTCCCGACACTTCCCCCTTACTTTCCTGCAATAGTTCGCCGATCTTTTTGCTTTCGTTTATTATTACCCGCGCCTGCTTGATAATTTTCTCTCCAATTTCGGTAGGAACTACAGGCTGTCTGCTTCTATCAAATACCTTCGCCCCAATTGACTCCTCCAACTTTTGTATCTGCATACTTAGCGTTGGTTGCGTGACAAAACAATGCTCGGCGGCTGCCACGAAACTGCGGTATGTATCGACAGCAATAATATATTCTAATTGGACAAGTGTCATGCTATAAATTTTAGCTATGCAAAGGTAGCTATTCAGAATGTATTACACCAGTATTTGTCTCAAAAGTTAAAAGCTTTGAAAACCGAATATTCTTGGCTTCTAATTGATGTTCAGATGCAATAATGCCCTAAGCGCTATACATCGTAAAACGAAAGAGCTTAAAAATCTTTACTACCTTTGCTATCCTAAACACGAGATTGGAAGATTATGAAGACATTGACATTAAGAGGTAGCTTCGCCTGCGCGTTATTAATTGCAGCAAGCGCTTTTAACTTTTCGGGCGCCATCCCTGATGACGGCATGTTCCCTTTAAGCGAACTAAACAGGGCGGGATTAAAAAAAGCAGGGTTAAAAATAACGGAAAAGGACATCTATAACCCCGGACAAATCGGTTTGGTAGATGCCTTAGTGCAAGTTAGTGGTTGTACAGGTTCTTTTGTTTCACCGAATGGCTTGATCATAACAAACCATCACTGCGCATTCAGCGCGGTTCAACTGGCAAGTACGCCAAAGTTTAACTATCTGAAGGATGGTTTTGTAGCCAATAACAGAGAGCAGGAAATCGAAGCAAAGGGATTAACCATACGCATTACCGATTCTTACACGGATGTATCATCTGAAATACTGAATTCTGTAGCAAATATTACCGATCCGACAGAACGGATAAATATAATCAATAGGAAACGTGCGGAAATCGCGCAACGTGCAGAAGCGGAAGACCGCAGCATAAAAGCGGAAGTGTCAGAAATGTTTATCGGAAAAAGCTATGTCTTGTTTCGGTATAAAACAATAGAAGACGTTCGTTTGGTGTATATCCCTCGACAGGATATCGGCGAGTTTGGTGGCGAAACCGATAACTGGGTGTGGCCGCGCCACACGGGAGATTTCTCGTTCCTGCGGGCTTATGTAGCACCTGATGGCTCTTCAGCAAAATACAACAAAGAAAATATTCCCTACAAACCAAAAAAGCACCTGAAAGTAAATCCGCAGGGCGTCAACGAAAACGACTTTGTGTTCATTCTCGGTTATCCAGGCCGGACATTCAGACACCGTCCAGCACAATACCTGGATTATCAAGAGAAATTTCTGCTGCCGTACACGTCAACCCTATACGAGTTTCAGAACCAACAAATGCTTAATGCGGGTAAGAATGATCTTGCTACCGAGCTGGCGTTGGCTACGCGCATAAAACGAAACGCAAATGTCTTGAAAAATTACAACGGCAAATTAAAAGGATTGCACAATCTTAGCCTTGTAGAAGCCAAACGCAAGGAAGATCAAAGCCTCGCACAGTTCATCAACAATAATCCAACACTAAAGGCGCAGTATGGCAGCTTGATGACAGACATAGACAAGCACTATCAGACTGTTTTTGAGGTTGCTCAAAAAGAGCTTTGGTTCAACAACATGTATAGCAGCACACCACTTTTACGCGTTGCCAATGCGCTTAATAACTTCAAGACGGCCATTGTGAAGCAAAATGGAGCAAAAACACAGCAGGATTTCTTTGCTTTAAATATCCAAGAAGTTAAAAAACATCTTGATGCAATCTATGCCAGCTACAACATCGAGGTGGACAAATCTGTAGCGCAGCGTATGTTCCAAGACGCCTACCGCTTTGATGGTGCAAACAAACTATCGTTTTTCGAAAAGCAAAACTTTACGAGTGCAGATGAAGCAGCTTCCTACATCACAAATGCTATAGAAAAATCGAAGTTGAATAACAAAGATGTACTTTACAACACGATCTTAAACGACGTCCAATCGATAAAAAGCTACACAGATAATCTTCTTGCCGCGCAGAAAGAGTTAGATACCGAGCTGACCGTATTTAATAACGAACAGAAGCGGCGTGAAGGCATGTTAAACAAACTGATGGGTGATTACGTTGCTGTCAAGGAAAAATTTCAGGCTAAAAGTTTTATCCCAGACGCAAACTCTACGCTCCGCCTGACGTTTGGAAACATCAAAGGCTACAGTCCCGCTGATGCAACGTTTATGAAGCCTTTTACAACGGTAAAAGGACTTATCGAAAAGGGAAATTCAGGTTTGCAGGAATTTGAATATCCAGAGAGTATCAAAACGGCATGGCTGGCAAAGAATTTCGGTGCTTACACAAAAAAAGATCTGAACGATGTGCCCGTCAATATTTTATACAACATGGATACCACGGGAGGAAACTCAGGCTCGCCGATTATGAACGCCTATGGCGAGTTGATCGGGGTGAACTTTGACCGCTCTTACGACGCAACCATAAATGATTTCGCGTGGAACGAAAATTACAGCCGTTCCATCGGTGTTGATATTCGCTATGTGTTATGGATAGCAGATAAAATTGATAATGCGCAATTTATCTTGAAAGAGATGGGCATTTAAAAACGCAAACGGAGGCACGATATGCGCCTCCGTTTCCTCTCTTATTTTAGACTGGAAAATTTCAAATAGCCAATCGCAATATCATCGTCAACAGCCTGTCCAGCAATTGGGGTTATAACAAGTTGGTACACACTCCGCATACCTTCAGGCAACGCATCTTCTACTGAAAATATATCGTCAACGTCCAATCCATACTTATCATCAATATGCGGTGATATATGCTCCCGAAAGAAAACACTTGACTTTGCTTTTTTCGTTGCTCCCGCCACATCCTGCGCTACAACCAGCTGCTTGTAATGGTATTCCTCAAAATCCTGACCTCGATAACCGCCTAAATTAACAAAAAAAAGCTTCAAATTGGATTCTACAGACTCGGTCCTTGGCCTGACTTCGATAGCGAAACCATCCACCACAGTCACTTCACGCCATGCGTCGACATGTAATTTTCCTTTCGCTTCTTTCCAAAATGCATTCATCGCCGGCTTAAGATCACGAAGATCGGCACCTATGCCGAAGAATATATCGTGCTGCTCTGTGAACCGTCCGGAAGGTTTACAGCCTAGCAAAACCATATGTAATTTATCGAGCATTTTGATCATGTCTATACCTAATTTCTAAATTAAGTATTATATCTCGCTTCTTACCTTCAATAAGAGACAAATTCCCAGCGACAAAGACTCCCTTTTTTCCGTTAGCTTCATTGGAAATACCGTATACCGTAGACTCATCATCTGGATTTGAGGGTCCTTCATACCGGTATAAGTGGTCAATCTTATAATGATCAGCGTCGTTCAATATCTCATCAAATTCCACATTAAAATCAATTGTATAGCCCATCTGCTGTAGGTTAGCAAGTGCCACATCTGTTGTTTCATAGTTGTGTTTCGTTTCCATAATACTTTACATCCTTTCATCCTTATAACATGCCGGAACGAAATTCTGTTTTATATTTTTGTTAGAAAGAGGAAATACCTTGCTTGCAGAAAAGGTTGTGCTTAGCACAAAGCGGCGTTGTGCAAGTCTTTGAAAATAGCTAAGTTTGGTTTCATTTTAGAGAATAGCACACTTTTTACAAATATGGCATATATCGCTCCAGAACCTCAACACACTCCCGGCAAGGCTTTTGAAAGATTGCTTAACGTTCTAGATACCCTTCGTATAGCGTGCCCTTGGGATCGCAAACAAACGATGGAGTCTTTGAGACATCTTACTATTGAAGAAATGTATGAACTTACGGACGCGATTCTAGAGAAGGACCATACAGAAATAAAAAAAGAACTGGGCGACGTCATGATGCACTTGGTGTTTTACGCAAAAATCGCTGCTGAACAAAAACAGTTCGATGTGGTAGACGTACTAAACAATGTTTGTGAGAAATTAATTGCGCGCCATCCGCACATCTACAGTGATACGGAAGTTGCTAACGAAGATGATGTGAAACGAAATTGGGAGGCAATCAAGCTTGCGGAAGGGAACAAATCTGTGCTTTCCGGCGTACCAAAGGGGCTCCCTGCGTTAGTCAAGGCGTACCGCATTCAGGACAAAGTACGGGGTGTAGGGTTTGATTGGGAAGATAAGAGCCAGGTTTGGTTGAAGGTAGAAGAAGAATTAGCAGAATTTAAAGATGAATTCGATATTGAAAATGCTGACAACGTAGATTTGGACAAAGCAGAACAGGAGTTTGGCGATCTACTGTTCTCCTTAATCAATTACGCACGTCATCTAAAAATAAACCCTGAAAATGCATTGGAACGCACCAATAAAAAATTTATAAAAAGGTTCAACCATATTGAAACCCGCGCCTCTGAAAACGGACAAACGCTACAAGAAATGACACTTGACGAAATGGATGCGTACTGGAACGAAGCAAAAAAACTTTAATTCGTGTCAAATAGTTTATGGCTCATCACAATCTAAGGTATCCACTTTAATAAATAGCTTAAAAAAGTTGTTCATCTGGGTACCGTCATACACAACGTGGTCAACAAGGCGATTAGCACTGTTCCACCAACCGTAGACTAATACATAATCGAAAGCCAAATCCAACTTATTATCTTTGCTCATATTCTCGAGGTAATTATCCCAAAGATTTTGTGGCCATGCGTTAACTTCCATCTGCGATTTAACGAGCGCCTGGTAGGCGTTCAAAAGCGGTTCCCCTCCGCTATTTAAAGCTTTAGCATAATGCCATGCTTTGCTGTCCTTTCGGACAGCTGCTAACAAGCCTTCCGGCTTTTGCTTCGCAGTCTTTTGGATCTTTTTTAAAGTTTGTGTCTGCTTAACATATCGAAGGATATCCTCCTTAAGTTTTTTAAAATATACATCATCTACAATATCTAGAGCGGTTAGCTCGCGGATTACGGAGTCGGAACGGGTAGTTAACTCCGTCAATGTTCCACTATCATCTACCGAATACCCTCTTTCAAACATCGTGTAGGTGTTTAGAAGTTGTCTTTCTGTAAATTTTCGACTATCATAATGGCCTCTATAGCTACATAGCGCATCCGAAAATTCAACTATCTTCGTTTGCGCAAAACCTATATTGATGAACAGAAGAACTGTAACGCATCCTTTAAAAAAAATGTTGTTTAGCATAAGTGCGGATTGAAGAAACTAATATAGGCAGCTTGCTTGGATTTAGCAATTTATACGTAAATTCGCGACATGAAGGAAACTGTTGTAAGCGGTATCAGAAGTACCGGGAAACTACATTTGGGCAACTATTATGGTGCATTGAGCAACTTTGTAAAAATGCAAGATGAATACAATTGCTTTTTTTTTATTGCGGATTTGCACTCGCTCACAACGCACCCTACACCTGGCGATCTTAGCCGCACGGTGCGTGAGGTAGTCGTCGAATATTTAGCAGCCGGCATTAATCCTGAAACATCCACTATCTATGTACAATCCGATGTGCCTGAGGTAGCGGAGCTGTACCTGTATTTAAACATGAATGCTTACCTCGGAGAATTGGAGCGCGCCACAGCTTTTAAAGATAAAGTGCGTTCAAATCCGGATAACGTTAACGCAGGCCTCCTTACCTATCCCGTATTGATGGCTTCTGACATCTTATTGCATCACGGCACAAAGGTGCCTGTTGGAAAAGACCAAGAACAGCACCTTGAAATGACACGCACCTTTGCAAATCGTTTCAATAGGCTATACAATGTCGAGTACTTCCAAGAAGCGATGGCATTCTCCTACAGCAATAAATTGGTTAAAATTCCTGGACTTGATGGAAATGGGAAAATGGGAAAATCAAATGGCGATGCTAGTTGCGTTTATTTGAGTGACGCCCCGGAGGTCATCCGCAAGAAGGTGATGCGTGCCGTATCAGATTCCGGGCCAACAGAGATGAACCAGCCTAAACCCGAAGCTATTCAAAATCTTTTCGATCTAATGAAGGTGGTCTCCACAGCAGACACCCTTTCGCATTTTGAAGATCTCTATAATAACTGCGCTATTCGCTATGGCGACTTTAAGAAACAACTGGCAGAAGATATGATCTTGGCTACAGAACCTGTACGTTCGAGGATCAACGATATCACGAACGACGACGAGTACCTGAAGAAAGTAGTGCGTCTCGGTGCCGAAAAAGCAAGTGAGAGCGCGCGTAAAACGATACAAGAAGTTCGCGAGATCATCGGCATCAAAAGGTTATTTTAGTCATCGATTTACATTTATTAAAATCTATTTATTAATCCATCACCATGCATTTAGCGATTGTAGGAAACATAGGAGCCGGCAAAACAACTTTGACAGAGAAGCTAGCACGGCATTTAAATTTTGAGCCACAATTTGAAGCGGTAGATAATAATCCTTACCTGGAGGATTTCTACAGTGACATGAAACGCTGGGCATTCAATCTTCAGATATTTTTTCTCAACAGCCGGTTCAGACACATTGTAGATTTACAGAGCCGCGGAATAAATATGATTCAAGATCGGACTATATATGAAGATGCATATATTTTTGCCGAGAACTTGTACGATATGGGATTAATGAGCGCGCGCGATTTTGAGAATTATAGCAATATTTTTCAAAGCATTGTTCATTACATCAAACCGCCAGACCTGTTGATCTACTTGCGTGCTTCGGTTCCAACCTTAGTTAACAATATTCAGAAGCGGGGTCGTGATTACGAATCAGCTATACGGTTAGATTATTTATCGAAGCTCAACGAGAAATACGAGAAATGGATCGGAAACTACAAAGAAGGTAAATTACTGATTCTAGACAAAGACAATTTAGACTTTGCAAGCAATCCGGAGGATTTGGGCAAAATCATTGGAAAAATAGAAGCTGAAATGTTCGGCTTATTTTAACGATCAATCCACACAGCTTAAATTGTTGTGCTTTGCTCCAGAACTCGCGCTATCTGGTCTTTCAATAGAGACCAGATAGTTAAAACAACCCCTCATCGCGAAAGCTGAGATACCCTTCGTCGGTAAATATAATGTGATCGTTCACCTTGATATCGAGAAGCAAAGCGGCGTCACGTATTTTTTTTGTGAGCAGTTTATCGGCTTGACTAGCTTTTAACGTACCTGATGGATGATTGTGGATCAAAATGACGGAATTCGCATGTGTATTTAATGCGTATTTTAGCACAACCCTTACGTCAACTGGCGTAAAATCATTCCCACCTTTCCCAATCAGTTGTTTGTCGATCAATTTACAGGCAGTGTTAAGATATAAAACCCAAAACTCTTCATGGGTCAGATCTTGCATCTGTGCGCGAAAGTATTCATAAACCCTCTTGCTGCTGTTCAGAATCGGTTGTACCTCAGGTTCTGTTTCATTGCGTCTGCGACCGAGCTCCAGCGCTGCGATAATAGCTATTGCCTTTGCATGACCTATCCCCCTGTAGCGGCAAAGGTCAACGGCTTCGAGCTTGGAAAGGCTATTTAAGCTATTTTTGGAATCAGCGAGAATGCGGCGACAGAGCTCCACGGCAGTTTCTTGGGTGGAACCCGAACCAATCAAAATGGCTATCAGCTCAGCATTCGTTAGCGACCTACGCCCCTGCTCTAATAATTTCTCACGAGGCCGGTCAGCTTCTGACCAATCGCGAATTACAAGTTTTTGCGTTTCAATCATCTTCAATTATAAATGGCTAACGCAAGTTACTAATTTTTTTAGTTATTTAAAAACGAAAAACCTATTAATAAATCCATTAACAATTCTTAACCAATTCTAGGAAGACAATTCCGACAGAAACTTTATCTTTGCAGTTCCGAAATTAATATGTAAACTATGAGTAAAGCGATTATTAAGACAGAAAAAGGCGATATGACTGTGGAATTTTACGCAGCAGACGCTCCAAATACAGTAGCAAATTTCATCAAATTAGCGAAATCTGGTTATTATGACGGGTTGGCTTTTCACCGTGTTATTCCGGATTTTGTGATCCAAGGAGGATGTCCGAACACGAGAGAAGGTGCTACAGGCGTACCAGGCACAGGCGGTCCAGGGTACAAAATAGATTGTGAACTGACAGGTGAAAACCAATACCATGATCGTGGCGTTCTTTCCATGGCGCACGCTGGTCGCAATACAGGTGGTTCTCAATTTTTCATCTGCCACAGTAGGAACAATACGGCACACTTAGACAGAAACCATACTTGTTTCGGTAAAGTGATCGAAAATGTAGATGTTGTCGACAGCATACGTCAGGGCGATCGTATCCTAGCAATTGAAGTTACTGAAGATTAATTTGTTGGCTATGAATTTAAGAGCATTAGTATCAGTTACCGGGAAACCCGGCCTCTTCAAATTGATTGGTCAAAATAAAGGTGGTTTTATTTTGGAATCGCTGGATGAGAAAAAAGTGAAATCAACAGTAAACTTATCCACTACAAAGATGGCTACGCTAGAAGATATAACAATCTATGGCGAAGAAGATGAAATTAGACTATTGGATGTTTTTCAGACCTTAAAGGAATCGGGTAAGGAAACGCCTGATGCCAAAGCAGATGGAAATACGTTGCGTGAGTTCTTTCGCGAGATAGCACCAGGACATGATGAATCTCGTGTGTATTCCTCTGATATAAAAAAGATAATATCCTGGTATAATATCATAAAGGATTTACCTCTTTTTGAAGAAGAAGCGCCAGCACCGATTCAACAATAAAAAGTAAAATCCAACAAAAAGTCTCTTTAATTTCTAAGAATTTAAAGAGGCTTTTTTTATTGTCGGCAGTAAACTTTACAATGTATCCTACTAAAGTTTAAAACAAACGCATTTGCGCGCTACGGTTAGGCCGTTCGAATAGATCTGTCCGCAGGGTAGGACGAGGTTCCATGTCCATAAATTTCTTTGTAGCTGATTTGAACAATTGACCAATAAGATCCGCAACCTCGCCATCTCCGCGAATCCGCCGCCCCCATTCGCTATCATTGAGTTTTCCAGCATGGCAGGAAGCAATACCATGCAATACCTTAGCCGCACGATCGGGATAGTTTTTGTGAACCCAGTCTTTAAAGATGTCAGCAATGGCACCATTTAAGCGAACGATGGTATAACTCGCCCATTTTGCACCTGCGTCTGCAGCACTTTTTATCAAGGCGGGCATCTCGTCGCTGTTAATCCCGGGAACGATGGGCGCAATCATCAATGAAACAGGTATATTTTTTTCGGTGAGCGTCTCTATTAGCTTCAAGCGCGCCGTCGAAGTCGCCGTTCTGGGCTCCATTTTACGCCTCACCTCTTCACGAAGGCTATTGATTGTTACTGAAACGCTCACGAGGTCTAACGCTGCTAGCTCCGACAAGATGTCTAGATCGCGTAACATCAAAACATTCTTCGTAATTAACGATACTGGATGTTTATACTTCAAGCAGGTAGACAATAGGCTGCGGGTAATGCCCAGTTTTCGTTCGACCGGCTGATAGCAGTCTGTGTTGCCGGACATGAAAATACTTTCCACAACGTAATTTTTCTTCTCGAACTCAGCTTCCAGAAGCTCAACAGCATTATATTTCACCAAAATTTTCCGCTCAAAATCCAACCCAGCGCTATAACCCCAATACTCGTGGGAATTGCGGGCATAGCAATAAATACAGCCATGCTCGCAACCTTGATACGGATTCAATGACTTATAAAATCCTATGTCTGGACTATCTACTTTAGAAAGGATAACTTTTGGATAGGTAGGAATAATCTTGGTAGAAGAAGATTCTAGATATGGCTCATCAAGACCTTCCACGTGCTGCTGCACATAGTGTTGACTGAAAAATTTATTATTGGGATTTACCTGTGCTCCTCGCCCTTTGAAATATCCATCGTATTTGATACCTGAATCCATAGCCAAATCTACTAATATATTTAGTAAATTCAAATAGATATTTGCTTAGTCTCCTTTGGTATGTTGGAAGAGCCACTCATACATATCATCCTGGTGAAAAAGACGTTCGACACTGCCATGCGTCCCACCGGGAATAATAGTGAGCGTGGCGTCGGCAGCTGGATTTGCATTTTTTATGGCCTTATAAATCTTCTTACTTTCTGAGGCCGGCACAGCGCGGTCCGCGCTTCCATGCTGGATCCACAGCGGCACTGTTGAAAGGTTTTCAGCGTACCGTGCTGTACCACCGCCGCAAATGGCTACTGCCGCCGCAACCCGATCGGGATATTTACCTACAAAATCCATCGTTCCATATCCCCCCATACTCATTCCACAGACATAAACACGCTTCTCATCGACATTGTAGTTCTTTAAAACGTAGTCTAAAACATCCTCCACTTTATCGGGATCCCATCCCGAAGCAGTTTGTGGAGCAACAATGAGGGATGTGGGAATAGATAATCCGCGATTCTTAGCATACAGTACGCCATATCGCTTTACACGGTTTAAATCACGACCGGAAAGACTTCTACCATGTAAAAAGATGATCAGCGGGCTGCTATCTTCTGCATCGTAATGTTCTGTATCAATTAAAAAATCATACGACGTCTTTCCTTTGACAGCTTCCTGCTGTGCAAGCGCTATTTGTGTCGACATGCATGCCAACAAAACGATATATTTCCACATAACTACTAAATAGACAGATTGATACGTATCTGCACTGACTTGTTTCGAAGATCTAAAAATAGCATATTTTATCGAAACCTCACAGATCTTTAAAAAAAAGCCTATTGTTAAAAAAAGCTAAATCCATTGCCCGATGGTTCTGCAATCGATGTAAAAACGCAACCACTTGGATACAGAGGTTTCATCTATCCTCTGTTTTCCTTACTTTTGAAAAAGCAGCGCCTTTAAAAACTATATGACAATGAAAAAGACCGTCACCATTATCTATTGCCCTAAGTGCGGTTGGCTTCTTCGAGCGGCCTATTTCGCGCAGGAGCTGCTCACAACTTTTACCGATGATATTTTCGGGGTAACGCTGGTTCCAAGTGAAATTGCGGGGCGCTTTCTCGTCAGTGTGGAAGACCAGGTTATTTTCGACAGAAAGGTGGAAGGGAGATTCCCTGAAACCAAAGAATTGAAACAGCTGCTCAGAGACCTTGTCAATCCGAATAAAAATCTAGGCCATTCTGACAAAAAGCAGAATGACGAAGGGCAACATTGAAATAAGAAAGTAGCAGCTGCTTCCAAAAGATTCACCCCCTAGCTCATGGGTGTTGATCTCAAAATTAAAACAGGATGAAGATACTACATACAGCAGATTGGCATTTAGGTAAACGACTAGACTATTTCTCTCGTTTGGAGGAACAGCGCGAGGTGCTCGATGAAATCTGTGATAAAGCTGATGAAGAGGAGGTAGATGTTATCATTATTGCCGGAGACCTATTCGATACGTTTAACCCCCCGGTGGAGGCCGTGGAGCTTCTTTATAAAACCCTAAGAAAACTTTGTAAAAACGGAGCTAGACCAGTAATCGCTATCGCCGGAAATCACGACAGTGCGGATCGTATCGATGCCCCTGATGTGCTAGCGCGCGAGTGCGGAATTATTTTTATAGGCTTCCCGAAAGCGAAAATACCTGTCTTTGATATTCAACATGGCTATGCCATAAGCCGCAGCGATTACGGATTTATAGAAATACTTCTCCCAAAATTTAATTACCCTTTACGCATCATACATACCGCGTTTGCTAACGAGCTTCGCCTCAAACAATACCTGGGATCCGACAATAAGGAGCAAATGCTGAATGAGGTGTTGCACAATCATTGGCAACAGTTAGCAGGAATGTATTGCGACGAGCAAGGTGTCAATATATTGACCGCTCACTTGTATATGCTTAAACGCGGGGGCACTATACTGGAAGAGCCTGAAGGTGAAAAGCCAATTAAAGTGGGGAACGCAGATTTAATATACGCTGATGGAATTCCCGGAAGCATTCAATATACCGCTTTAGGACACCTTCACCGGTTTCAGGAAATAGGGGGGCATTTGGCGCCGGTGGTATACCCTAGTAGCCCACTGCCCTATTCATTTTCCGAAGCAGAACAGGAAAAAGGAGTTGCTATTGTAGACGCTCAACCGCAGCAACCCGTGACTTATCGTAAATCTGTATTACGCAGCGGCCGAAAGCTGTATAGAAAGCGGTTTTCAAGCATAGATGAGGCGGTAGCGTGGCTCAACGCCAATCCCTATACGCTAGTTGAACTGACGTTGATTAGCAATAAGTTTATCAGCTCTGCCGATTTGAAAAGAATCCACGAAGCACATGATGGCATTATTCATATTATTCCTGTCGTAAAAAGTGAAGAAATGACGACGGAAAAAGTGCAATCTATCAATCTAGATCAGGACGTAGACGCCCTGTTTCAAGATTATTTCCATTACCGGCTCGGTCAAGAACCTAATTCCGAAATTATGGATCTGTTAAATGAAGTCATACATAGTGAATCAGAAACGGAGGACTAAAGCGTGTTACCTTTATATCTAAGTATCGAGGGATTATATTCCTATCAGCATAAACAAGAGATTGATTTTACAAGATTAACAGAGGCGGGCCTTTTCGGCATTTTTGGAAAAGTCGGCTCCGGGAAATCTTCGATCCTTGAAGCAATAAGTTTTGCCTTATACGGCGAAACGGAGCGGTTAAATAAACAGGAGAAGCGTACCTATAATATGCTTAATTTGAAATCTGATGCCGCCAGCATCATCTTTGATTTTATAAATTTCGAACAGCGCAAATTTAGATTTGTAGCGCAATGGAAACGTCGCAAAAGATTTGAAGAAACAACATCGCTGGAACGATTCGCGTACGAATGGAAGAATGATGACTGGACGCCTTTGACATCCGCAGATGGCGCTGAAGTCACGCGTCTCACCTATCCGAATTTTCGACGAACCATTATTATTCCGCAAGGGCAGTTTAAGGAGTTCCTCGAACTTCGTGGGAAAGACCGATCCGACATGATGAAGGAAATCTTCAATCTCAATCGCTTTGATCTGGGCCCGAAAGTTTCCCATCTGCAGCGGCAAAACACCAGTAAGATCGAATTGCTAAAAGGTGCGCTATCAGGCTTTGAGGCCGTAAGCACAGATATTTTACAGGAAAAGAAAAAAGAATTCGAGACGGCGCAACTAGGTCTTGCAGAACTGAAGGCAGAAACAACCGACCTTGATATAGAGCTAACTCGAATGGCCGAGTGTAAGCGCTTACGGATAGAGTTAGTGGGCAAAAAGCAAGAGGTGGCCGCCTTAAGCCTGGAGGAACCCAAGATTCGGCAGCTGCAGCAAGATCTGCAGATTTATGAAACTACCGACCGCGTATTTCGAGATATCCTGCAGCAAACGCAGCGGCTCAATAAAGAAAAGGAACAGGTGACATTTAAGCTCGAGCAACTTACCGCCCGCAAGCAACAGGTATTGTCTCGCTTAGAAGAAAAGGAGATTCAATGGGAGAAGATTGCCCTAGATCATCAAAATACAGAACGTTACAGGCGCGAAAGCGAAGATCTTAAACTGTTGATACATATTCAAAAGCAGCAAGAACAGAAAAAGACCATCAGCAAGCGTATTCAGGATGGTAAGCCACACTTGGATGCTGTCCAGTTAGAAGAATCTGCATTAAAAACAAACATACTGGATCTGGAATCCAAGCTCGACACGCTTAAGCACAAAAAAGTTGACACCGGCGTATTGCTTGAATTAGAAAGTTGGTACCAAACAGATGATAATCTGGCGGAAAAAGAAAAGGAGATTACGAGGCAAAACGATTCGCTAGTGACAGAGATCGCGAACATCAATGGTAAGTTTAAAGAAGAAGGAACGCTAGCTGACAGTTGGGAACACGATCTTAAACAAACGGAGGACAATTGGAATCAACAGCTAACTGAACTTCAGAACGAAGAAAACCATTTAAACGTCCAGGCTAAGCTGAGCGAATTTGCAGAAAATTTAGCGAATGGGCAGCCCTGCCCCCTCTGTGGCTCATTAGATCATCCCAATCAAATGGTATCTAGTGACCCCTCCACACGAAAAAGGGAGCTGCACATGGAGAAAGATGTCGCAACTCAAAAACTAAGAGCGCTCAAAATACAATTTCAAGATCTAACTCGTAGCAGCATACTTTTGAAAGAAAAACAACTACAAGTGGATCAGCTATTGGAGATGTCATCTAAATTAGAAAAACAACGGATGAAACATAAAGGAGCCTTCCGCTGGAATGATTTTATGCCGGGAGACAAAACATCTTTTATGGCCTATAAAAATGATAATGTCCTTGTCGAGAATGCCATTAAAGGCATGGAGACTGAGCTGAAAGATGCCCGTAACAATGCCGCGGCAGCACAAATAAAACTTGAAAAGTACAAAGCAACTATCGCGGAACTGGAACAAAACCTCGTAGTTATAGATAGTCTAGCACGACAAAGCGAAAACCAACTTCAGATTCTGAAGTTGCAAGATTTTACGCAACACAAGGAATCATTTTTGATAAACCGAAAGCAAGATATCGATACCAAAATACAATACCTCGAGGACACTTACAAATCACTGACAGAAGCTATTCAGCAGCTTAAAACAGAATTTGCAGCCATCAACGGAGAGCGCTCGGCAGCCAAAGAGCAATTCCAACATCTTTCGCAACAGCTCAGTGCACGGCAGTCTGAAATTTCAGCTTCATTAAAGGCGCATGGCTTCGATGATATTATCCAGGTCCATCATATTTTGCAAAAGCAAATCAATATAGATCAAACGCGTAAACTGATTCAAGACTTCAACGTCCGTCTTCAAATTTCATCTCAACAACTATTGGAGCTTGAAGAGAAAACACGTGACGACGGTTACGATGAAGATATTTATAGCGATCGACTCCAATTACACGCGCTCAAAAAAGAGGAATTGGAATTACGCATACGGATAGTGGGTGCATTGGAAAAAGAGTGTATGCGACTACAAGTAGAGTTTGAAAAAAAAGAAAAACTTCTCGAAGAATACGAAAAGCTGCTGTCGAGAAAAAGCAATTTGACCACATTAGAGAATTTGTTCCGCGGATCAGGTTTTGTAAACTATGTATCAAGCATACACTTGCAGCGGCTATGTGAGATAGCTAACCAGCGCTTCCACCGGTTGACTAGAAACAATTTAAGTCTGGCTATTAATGAGAATAATGAATTCGAAGTGATCGATTTTTTGAACAATGGCTTTCGACGGTCGGTAAAAACGCTCTCCGGCGGGCAAAGTTTCCAGGCATCGCTTTGCCTGGCACTGGCACTAGCGGAAAGCATTCAAGCACTCAATAATGCAGATAAAAACTTCTTCTTTATCGACGAAGGATTTGGCACCCAAGATGCGGAAAGCATGAACACCGTATTCGAGACACTGCAATATCTTCATCGTGAAAACAGAATTGTGGGCATCATATCCCATGTTGAAGAACTCAAAGAACGCATCCCAAGATCAGCCTATGTCGTGAACGACCACGAAAGAGGTAGCATTATCAAATATTCCAATTAAAACTGATCCTAATATGCGTGAAAAATATGTTATCATAGTAGCCGGCGGCAGTGGCAGCCGTATGAATAGCGATCTGCCAAAACAGTTTTTACTATTGGGGAATAAACCTGTGTTGATGCACACTATTGAACGCTTTTCTGCGTCAAGTAGTAATCCAAAAATAATTGTTGTTCTGAATGAATCCATGCGCAGTTACTGGGAGGCGCTATGCTTAAATCACAACTTCGCGATTCCTCATACCATCATTCATGGTGGCAAAAGCCGCTTTCAGAGCGTTAAGAATGGACTTCAGGAAATTTTTAAGATAGAAACTAACCGCTTAGAGGAGGTGGGTGTTGCTATTCATGATGCGGCGCGGCCGCTAATTTCTACTAAGCTGATCGACGAGTGCTTCCTTGCATTGCGCGAGCATAGCGCTAACATCGTAGCAGTACAAAGTACAAATTCTGTGAGGATAGGCGTGCCGTCCAAAAGTGAGTCAATTGATCGAGATCAGGTTTGGATTGTACAGACACCGCAAACCTTTAATGCAAGGCTATTGAATGATGCTTTCATGCAGCCTGAGCATGCATCATTTACAGATGATGCCTCTGTCGTAGAGAAATTGGGCTATCCTATACACATCATTAAAGGTGATCATAAGAATATTAAAATCACGTTCGAAGATGATCTTAAGATAGCCCAAATGTACTTACAATTACTACAAACTTAAGCGGCGCCTCTGATAACACGCAAAAGAATCGCGATAATAGCTATAACTAATAAGATGTGAATTATACCACCTGTTGCGTATCCGCCGAAAAAGCTAACGGCCCAAATTATTACTAAAATAACGGCCACTAAATAAAGAATGTTTCCCATAACTTTTACATTTGAATAATAAATTCTTGTTTGTTTACACCATATGAACACGGTTAACGGGGGAAAAGTTTTGGTTTATTTTTACAAATATTAACAACCTCAAACCAAGATAGAAAGGCCGTCATACGCTACATTCACACCCTGAGGCAAATCAGCTTCAATCTCCTGATGTTTACCAAACCGATGGCTAATGTGCGTTAAATAAGTTTGCTGCGCACCTATTTGGTGAGCAAACGCCAAGGCTTCATCCCGGGTAAAGTGGGATATGTGCGGTTCATTTTGCAAAGCATTGACGACAAGAACTTTAACACCTTTCAATAAATTTTTGGACTGCTCGGTTACGGTTTTTGCATCGGTAATATAAGCAAAATCACCTAAACGAAAGCCTAAGACTGGCATCTTATGGTGCATAACTTCGATAGGGAGAATACGTACCTCCTCAATAAAAAAAGCTTCGCCTGTAGCAATGGGCTTCAATTCCAATCGAGGTACCCCGGGATATTTGATCTCACCAAAGGCATAGTAAAATTCTCGCTTTAATGCTTCATGCGTTGCTACGCTTCCATAGATAGGAATGGATTGCTGCTGTTGGTAATTGAAGGCACGAACATCATCCATACCCGCAATATGGTCTTTATGGGAATGGGTTATCAGCACCGCGTCCAAATACCTTACATCTTGCCTCAACATTTGATAACGAAAGTCGGGACCAGTATCTACAACGATGTGTAAGTGATCGATCTCTATGTAAATCGACGTACGAAGCCTTTTATCCTTTGTATCTTTCGACTGGCAAACAGCACATTGGCAAGCTATTACGGGTACACCCTGCGAGGTGCCAGTGCCTAAAAATGTTACTCTCACAATTGAGCCTCCACTTTCCGGACAACTTTATAAAACTCCTTTTTCTTATCGTCTAAGTTGCTCATGTCGACATCCATTTCCCGAAGCAGCTGGATTAGCGACTGTATCCTTACCTCCAGGTTTGAAAACTTATTCACCATAATCACCTTCGTATGTTGGAGCACACACGCGCCTGTCCGAAAGGAACCTTTTTCATAGCGTACCCTGTAGCCCAGCTCCGCAAATAGTTCTTCCAGCTTTCCTAAATTATGTTGTGTAAATGCAATCACGCTTCTTTATTTTATGCCAAAATAGCAAACTTTGAACGATTTACCGATTTTAAAATCGGGTTATTTTTTCAACAACACCTTTTGAACATAGCTCCCTAAAAATCCAGTTCCATAAGCAATAAGCTGCGTGCAGGCTGCCAACACACTCAATAATCCGATCCACACGCTTTTCGTGCTGAAGCAAGCGTGCAAGAACAATAACAAGGTGTAGAGAGACAAAAGAATGTTTCCCACCATCGCCAAGGCTAAAAGTAATGTGGATGGAGATGGAAACAAAAAATTGATAAGATTAAGCAATATTAGGACAGCTAATCCTAATACAAAGACCGTGGGTAAAGCATGTACTGGCTTCAGCTCCCTAGGGAAAAGTTGGTAGATATCAATTCGACCTTTACCAAAATAATTGGTTTGCTTAAAAAACTGCACGAACGTTGCCCTCCGCTTATGATACACAAAAGCTTCTGGAATCAAGCCTACGCGAAACCCCATATCAATCATCCGCACACTGAATTCAATGTCTTCCGAACGTCGGGGAAGCTTAAAGCCCTCTGTGGCGTTATACACCTCTTTGGATAAGCCCATATTAAAGCTTCGGGGATGAAACGGCCCTAAATGTGCTTTATTGCCGCGAATCCCGCCCGTGGTGAACGGACTTGTCATAGAATAGCTAATTGCTTTCTGGATTGCTGTAAAAGAGGAATGCGCAGCATCTGGCCCACCAAAAGCATCCCAGCCATCACGTTGCAATCCAGTTAATACATGATCAAAATAATCATGCGGTACTAAAATATCAGAGTCAAATACAATAAAATAATTGCCCTTAGCACGCGCAAATCCGTAATTACGGGCAAAGCCTTGCCCTTCGTTAGGTTTGGCATAGTAATGTACGTCTAGCAAACCCACATACTTTTCAACATTGTCCTTGGCTGGCTTCGAGGAGCCATCTTCCACGATGATCACTTCAAATTCTTGGTATCGTTGCTTTGTCAACGATTGCAACAATTCGTCAATCTCCTGCGGACGGTTAAAAAGGGGGATAATGACTGAAAAAAACATATTATATCACTTCTTCGATATGATATTTGTTCCGATCGGTAGAATTTCTGGATACCAGCTCTGCGATAAACCCAGTCAAGAAAAGTTGCGTACCAATCAGAATAGCGACAAGTGACAGGTAAAACAAGGGTTGCTCGGTCACGTTTCGATAGGCAGTACCGTGAGCGATGCTCATCAACTTATCAAAGATCAGGTATAGCGTAATAAAGAAACCGATCAAAAAACTGATGACGCCAATAGCCCCAAAAAAGTGCATCGGTCTTTTGCCAAACTTACCGACAAAGAAGATCGATACCAAGTCTAGAAAACCTTTGACGAAGCGGCCTGCACCAAATTTCGTTGTCCCGTATTTACGAGGATAGTGTTTTACTACCTGTTCTTGAATTTTTGTAAACCCAGCCCATTTCGCAAGCACCGGAATATAGCGATGCATCTCGCCATAAACCTCAATACTCTTAACAACGTCCTTCCTGTAAGCTTTCAAACCACAATTAAAGTCGTGCAAATTATGGATTCCAGACATCTTACGTGTGGCGGCATTGAAAAGCTTGGTCGGAATGGTTTTCGTCAATGGGTCGTAGCGCTTTGCCTTCCATCCGGAAACCAAATCTGCACCGTTTCGAATAGCTGCGTATAACGCAGGAATTTCATCCGGGCTGTCTTGCAGGTCCGCATCCATCGTAATTACAACGTCTCCTTCTGCTGCATTAAAACCAACATTCAGCGCGGCAGATTTTCCATAGTTCCGGCGAAACTTCACAGCAATAATTTCCGGATGACTTTCCTTTAGACCTTGGATAACGCGCCAAGATGAATCACTACTTCCATCATCAACGAGGATGATTTCGTACTCAAATCCATTCTCCAACATCACCCGGCGGATCCAGTCCGTCAATTCGGGAAGAGACTCTTCTTCGTTAAATAAGGGAATTACAACTGATATATCCATAGTAAATTAAAACGGAGGCTGTCTAAATATAAGCGTACTGTTATGGCCAAAAAGATAAACGTCAACTTCTTCGCAAAGAAACATGTTTAAGTTTTTAGATTTCCTTTTTTTGACAGCCTCGACCTTGCACTATTACTTTTATTAATTTTTATCTTGCCAAGGGTGTGCGTCATCGCCTCCTTGGTTCACTGTCAGGAATGCAGGCTTTTCACGTTTTAAAATAGCCGCTAGTATCAGTGCAAAAACAAAGTACATAATTAGACTTACGCCCAAAGCTTTTAATGTTTGGCCGATGGAAAAGTTCCGCATATCATCCCGTGTTTTCTCCAAATCTGCTACTTGCTTATCAATAAGATCGTCTTCCGCACCGGCGCTTTCCAACGTCTCAATAGTGAAATTGATTGTTTTGTCAAAAACAATCAATTGGGGTTCGGGATTAATCAAATTAAACACTGTCGTGCCAATGCTAGAGATAATGACCGCAATAGCAAGCATGGTGAAAATACCTTTTAATGCTTCGCTGAAGCTCCAAAATCCGCCCGCTGACTTTCTCAGTAGAACCGCAAAATAGGCGGAAAATCCTATCATGAGGGCAATGCCCAAGCCACCGGTAACCATCGATGTTATTGTAAAGTTTGAACTATTAATAAGAGCATACAACGAGACGATACTGATCACCAAGGATAATACTCCTAAATAAATGCCTAGCCTGATGCCATCTCTTCGGACAACTTCGGCCGAGAACTCATTATTTAATTCGGTAGACATAATTTATTTGTTAAAGTTTATAATAATCTGGTAGATTGCCGAATCCAACGACGGATTTGCTGCATGCGCTTTGAATTCGCCTAACTGTTGCGCAGACGGTGATTGATCCGTAAAGAAACTAACCATTGGGTAGAACAGTTCTTTTAGCTCATCCTGATGAGATAACGTTGAGGCTACCTTAGCAATTTCTTCAAAGGAGCTTTCAACCAAGATTTGATTGGCAATAACTTTCTCATAGATAGCGTATTCGTCTTGGAATTCATCCTCTTCCACCAATAGAAACTCTTTCAAGTAATCCTCCAGTGATGGCTCGATATCATCATCTGCACATTCCCGAAGGTATAGGAATATATTGAGAAGCTCGGTACCTCTGTCAATCGTGTCTTCTTCAATAGCTTCCCATTCCGGAGATTCCAGATAGTCTTCCTCTAGTTTTTGAACGTCCTCAACAAAGAAATTGACCATTAATAGATCAAAAAATACTTCCCGAAGTTCTTCAAAACGCTGATGATCGTCAAACGCCGCATCAAGAGCCGCCACTTTCTCCATGAAGGAAGCGTCTAGATTGAAAGCTTTCTCTAAGGAAGATGATAGCTCTACATGGCTTGTATTTTCTGCTTCAGCATAGGCTATTAGCCCAGCATCAAACGCCTTTTTTACTTTTGCATCCATATGTTATCTATTTTCGACCAATTGGCCATTGTTCACTATAGCTTTTACTTTTCCAGTCAATTCCTGCCCAAATAGCGGGCTATTGGTTGATTTGGATTTATTTGAACTTGCATCAAATATCCACTTATCGCCGAGCGAAAACAAGACCAGGTTAGCTTTGCTTCCTTCCGCCAATAGCGGCATTTCTTGTTTTACGATCTGCCGCGGCCCTACCACAAGTTTGTTGACGATATCTTCTGCCTGCAGGCCTGCTTTTATCAATAACGGCAATGTGGTTTGCAAACCAATAATGCCATCTTTCGCAATCTGAAATTCAACATTTTTATACTCTACCTCATGTGGCGTGTGCTGCGAAACGACTGCATCTATCGTGCCGTCTTTCAACCCTTTTAAAAGCGCTTTTACATCTTTATTCGTGCGCAGCGGTGGATTAACTTTAAAATTACTGTCAAACCCAAGTACCGCCTCGTCACTATACACTAAATTATGTGCCGCAACATCACAGGTTACTTTCACACCCTTTGTTTTCGCTTTTCTTATAAGTTCCACCGATTCCTTCGTAGAGATGCACGTAAAATGTATGGTTGCATCATGATATTCAGCTAAGGAAAGATCGCGGGAAACCATAAGCGACTCCGCCAAATTTGGTTTGCCCTTCATTCCAAGAAACGTACTAACTTCACCCTCATTCATTTGGTTGCCGCCCGCAATAGACTCATCTTCAGCAAAAGAAACAATCAATGCATCAATACCTTTTGCGTAGAGCAGCGCTCGAGACATCAGGCCAGCCTGCTGCACACTGTGGTTACCATCTGAGAAAGCAATTGCACCTACACTTTTCATGTCAAACATCTCCGCAAGCTCCTTCCCTTCCCTCTTTTTACTAATAGAGCCTACGGGATAGACGTCAACGACATTTCCATTTGCCGTATTAATAACGAGAGCGATTTCCGACCTACTATGCAGCGGTGGATTTGTATTAGGAAAAACGGCTACTCCTGTATACCCTCCAAAAGCTGCAGCCTTTGTACCTGTCACGATATCTTCTTTCGTTTCCAAACCCGGCTCACCAAAGTTGGTATGCAAATCAAAGAAACCAGCAGAGATGATATGTCCGCTTCCATCAATAATGTGTACGTCCTTGTCTGCTATTTCTAGCTTCTTCCCTACGCGGTTTATGGTCCCGTCCTTGATCAGGACATCAATAACCTCGCCATGAAGAGCATGATTTGGCAACACAAGTTTAGCAGAAGAAATTAAAATAGTACTCATCTATAGTATTTAAAACGAATGAAAAACAAAAAATGGAATAGTGAAGAAGGTTAATGCCCACAGCGCATGAGGTAACAAAGGCTGTTTTTTTCCTAAAGAAAAACCAATGAAATATGGCATGTATACGTCCAAATCTGCGAACTGTTTCATTGAAAAACAAATGTACAAAATATATTGAAACGCCCTTCCAAAAATGTATGTTTTTGATTATTCGCCCCACGAATAGCTATCCACACGGATGTCACATAGCGACAACACGCGGTCGACGACGGTAGCTGCAAGCTCCTCGAAGGTTCGAGGGTTACTGTAAAAGGAGGGGCTCGCCGGGCATATAATACCGCCAGCCTGCGTGATGGCAGCCATATTCTGTATATGTATGCTACTTAAGGGCGTCTCTCGCGTCACCAAAACCAATCGTCGACGCTCCTTCAAAATTACATCGGCAGCACGGGTGGTCAAGTCAGAGGAGATGCCGTGAGCCACACGCGCCAACGTACCCATAGAGCACGGACAAACAATCATCGTGTCAAAACCCGCAGAGCCTGACGCAAAAGGAGCCATAAAATCGCCTTTATCGTAAAAATCGTGCGTGTATTCGTTATATTCGCTCGTGCCCAATTCAAACTTCCAAACATCCTTCGCATTGTCAGACATCACAACAGCAACCTTGTCAACCTGCGTTTGCAAATGGGATAATTTATCCAATAACACTTTCGCGTAAAGTGAGCCGCTGGCTCCCGTGACTGCTACTACTACTTTTTTCTTCTGCATGTCGATGTCTATTACGCAAAGCTAACAAAAAATTCAAGCGAAGCGTTCGATAGCAGACAACATAAGATGTAGCCACGTTTGAAAAAAAATATTTATAATTTTAAAAATGAGATATTTATATTAATATTTGAAGACACAAAAAAAGTAAGGGTCGAATAAGACTATTCGACCCCACATCTACCTATGAAAAACATGCCCTTGGGGAGGGCATTACAAAAGTACCGCTAAGTTTAAAATACACCAACTTTTCGTAAAGTTTTTTTAGACATTGTAGAAAAAAAACTACACGCGTTAACAGCAATATCATAAAACAAAAGATATGTTATAATTCCGATGAAAGAATCAAACATTTCATACCATTTTATCAAATATTTCACATATAATTATTGAAAAGATTTGTAACGATGGCAGAGCTAACCTACGAAATGATGATCATAGCCCGTACTTTTAAACAACGCAAATATTATTCACAAAATAGTTTATTTCGGTATTTTTTTGTTTAATTCGTATGCGTCAAACATACACAGGGATGAGTTTACACAAGCTAGAAGAATACATTGAGACGGGAAATCACCACGATTTAGAGATACTGTTGCGTTCGGAACCAACGCTGCTACGGGAAAAGACTAGCCATGAGATTTCACCGTTACTGCTGGCCTGCTATTATCATAAAGAGCAAGTGATCAGAACGTTGCTTAATCATCTAACCACCATCACAATTCACGAGGCCTGTGCTATTGGCCTTGCCCCGCAGGTAGAAATGATGCTGAAGCAAAAGCCCGACGTAATTGATGAAATTTCTTCACACGGCTTTACTCCGTTGGGCATAGCGACGCATTTTGGACAGGAAACTGTCGTCCGCATATTGCTTGCCAAACACGCAGATCCAAACATATGCTCCCAAAATGGCTACCATGTTTACCCGCTACACACTGCCCTTACCGGGCAATATGACCAAATTAGCAAGATGTTGGTCGAAGCTGGGGCGGAAGTGAATGTTATGCAAAATGCTCGTATCAGCCCTCTACATATCGCCGCCCAACAGGGAAACATCGATATGATTATTATTTTGTTGGAAAATGGTGCTGATATCACGTTAAAAACTGATTTGGGTGCTACGGCGTCGGACCTCGCCCTTGAAAAAGGATTTAAGGAAATAGCTGAAATTCTCCGTACTATTTAGCTTTCAAAACCGATAATCCGAGCATGCACGATAGACATTTCTTTTTATCGCAGTACTGTTTCTTTAATAGAAGCAAACCCTGCGTATCTGCCGCAGTTTCTGCCCTGTAGCCTCTATCCCTGTATAAGCGCGTTATGGCGTTCTCTTCCGCAGCTAAACCTTCTAGCCACGACAACGATAAATTTTGCAGATCGTGCATGCCACGCGACTTGGCAAAAGCAAAAACGACAGGCACAAATGCGTTGATGATAAGGTGGCTTTTAAATTGGGCGGATAGCTCGACAGCATGTGCTGCTGTAGACTTTGTAAATCTATAGTGAGTTCTCCAATACGCGCCTACTTCGCACGGCTGCAACGTCTGGAAAAGCTTGTGTATAGAGCCACAATCCAGTATATCGTCAAATAAATAGGGCTTTGCGCTATAGACCGCGGCGAGCTGCGCCAAACGAAAAGTAGGGAAATTGGCAGGACGCATTCGTAGAAACTTCCATTCAAAGCCGCGCAGTTCTGCCAGGCTATGCAGCCTTTTCAAATAGCGATATTCTTCGCGAAGGCGAGACTTATAATCATCGTTTTCGCCATCATTCAAAAATCCGGCTTGTCCAAAGAAAATTGCTTCGATCTTAAACGGATCATTCTTATAGCGCCTGATTACATTTAAATCGATCGATCGGGCAAAACGTGCAAATACATCCGCGTTGACCTTCATCCCAAAACTACGCGCTAGTTGAATAAAAAGAACGTGTTCCCAATCGTCATTTGTTTCTTCTAGAACCTGCCTTATATGTGTAAACTTTTCCTCCATTCTTTCGATCGTGAGGCGTTCAAGCATATTGCGCTTAATAATTGAGGGTATCTCGCCAAGATGCTTCTCACAAGGTATCCAAGACATATTGCTCATGATATCCTGATAATTTACAAGCATGGAGTTTTTTAGAAATTTGCCAATAGATAGACATGGAATAGGCGTGCCGTCTTTTCGATAGGTAGCCACGGCGTTGGTATACACCACATGTAAAATAACGTTATTGTAAGCCTCATCGGTATCATGCCGATGCTTGAACCAGTCGCCTCCATCGACATGAAGCTCAACATGCCCAAACCAAGTCTGCCCGCCTATGGAAAGTTGGGCATATAGGAAATCTGGACCGGCATTTCGGTTAAACTCCCCTACTGCATAAATTTTAATTTCTTCATCATCTGTGCTATAAAGTTCTAATTGGTTAAAAAGCCTAAATTGCCAGATGAAGTGTAACAATTCTTCTGCAACCATAGGTTAAATATACAGATCTTCCAGTCAATATCACAAAAATTTTTTACGGTACAATTTTGGATGCACACTAAAAAACATTGACATGAACAAATACGCTAAAAAATTACGAGCCTCTAAAGAGTTTAAGCATAAAGATTTTGCCACTGATATTTCTGCTGAAATAGATCCCGAATTTGCGGCAAGTGAGCTAAAGGTAATTCGTAAGAAGCTGGCAAAAATACAGGATAAGATGTACGCCCACAATCGCTATAATGTACTTATCTGTTTACAAGGGATGGACACCGCCGGTAAAGACAGCCTGATTCGTGAGTTATTTAAAGATTTCAATGCGCGAGGCGTAGAGGTAAAAAGCTTCAAAACGCCAACTTCACTCGAGCTGCAGCATGATTATCTATGGCGCCACGCGGTAAATTTGCCCGCGAAAGGAAAGTTCGGAGTCTTCAATAGAACGCATTACGAAAACGTTTTGGTTACACGCGTGCATCCAGCATATTTATTAAACGAACATATTCCCGGTATTGAAGACGTAGAATCGATCCCAAAATCCTTTTGGAAAGATCGTTATCAGCAAATTAACGCCTTCGAGAAATTGCAAACGGATAATAAGATGATCATCCTAAAATTTTATTTGCATCTAAGCAAGGACGAGCAAAAACGTAGATTACTACGTCGAATTGAAAAAGGGGAACACAATTGGAAGTTTTCACCTGCAGATCTTAGCGAAAGAAAGCTTTGGGATAAGTATATGGAATGTTATGAAGATACTATTCAGCATACCAGCAAACGCAATGCGCCATGGTATATTATTCCAGCTGACGACAAAGCAGTTGCTCGTTATTTAGTTGCAAAAATCTTGCTAGAAACACTAACTACATACACCGACATCAGCTATCCGCAACTGAATGACGAGGTCCAGGAGCAATTGAATCATTACAAACAAGAGCTTGAAAATGAATAAAATTAAACATGATGTGGGCGATTCACGTTTTGCTATAACAGTCCAATACCAGCACCGCCATCCAATGGAATGCTCGTACCTGTGAGAAAGGAGGAATAGTCGGACGCCAGGAATGCCACTAAATTGCCGTACTCTTCTGGCTCGCCCAATCGACCCATCGGAATGGAGGATATACGTTTTTCTTTGGCCTCTGTAAATGGAATGTTTTGCTTATCGGCTTGCATCTTCATCAATGCGTTGAGTCTATCGGTATCGAAATAGCCCGTAAGTACCGTGTTCACCGTGACATTGTATTTAGCCATTTCTGAAGCTAGCGACTTGCTCCAGCTAACCAGTGCCGTCCGCATCGTGTTGGATAGAACCAGTTCATTACTGGGTTCTTTGACTGTCATTGATGAAACGTTGATGACGCGACCAAACCGCTGTTCGCGCATGTAAGGTATCGCCAGGTTTGTCGTGTACACTGAATTCTGAAACAACAAGTCAAAGGCTTGCTGATAATCTTGCTCACCTTTTGACAAAACGTTACCGGCTACGGGACCGTTGGTGTTATTCACCAAAATATCCACTTGCTCATTTGCGAAGAAATTATCCATCTTTTCTTTATGCGCCTGATAGTCGTTAAAATCGGTAACGATGTAGCTGTGACGCTGTCCTTTGGCGGTGTCCAATGCACTTGCTACCTCACGCAGCTTGTCTTCATTTCTCGCCATTAGTATCACATCTGCTCCGCAAGATGCCAAAACAATTGCAATACCCTTACCTATGCCGGCGCTGCTACCACCAACCAATACTTTTTTCCCTTCCAATGATATTTCCATAACGATTTCTATTGAGCAATTAAAACTGGTATTTTAACTGCATGTCTTAATTTATTAACGGTTTCGCCAAATACAATATCCTTCAAACCCTGATGTCCGTGACTTCCGACGATTAATAGATCGGCACTGTATTCGGTACAAGAAGCTTGTATAGCCTTGATTCGATTATTATAGCGCAAGGCATAACGCACCTGGTACTGCTGCGCTTCCAAAAAGTCGGCATATAGCTTTAGTCTAGCCAAATCCTCCCTAGTTTCGAAATCGTCGCTATGCCCACCGGTGTACTTTACGCCCGCACTCTCTACCACATGTATCAACACCAGCTTGCAAATGGCTGGATTGTATTGGAGTACCTGACTGATCACTTTTTCATCGGATTTCGAAAAGTCAAGTGCCAACAGTATCGTGCGAAAGGATGATGCGGCTTTAAATTGAAGCTCATCAAAAGAAGTATGCACATCAAATTTCGTCGGTCTAAGTTTTAAAATCCAAGGGTAAACCACCGTCATCACCAGTAAAACGAGAAGGCCTACAGCTGCGCTAACGATTAAAACCTGTAAAATGAGATTGTCGATATGCGCAAGCCAACCTTTTACCTCTTCAAAAACCAGTTGAAAATTCAGCACGGCGATAACAATCGCAATGAGCCAACTAAAAAACTTGAGATAAGGTCCGATAACAAATTGGCCCATCTTCTCCTTATCACTTACGAAATGAATCAACGGTATCACGGCAAAGGCCAATTGCATACTCAACAGCACCTGTGAGAAAATCAACATCTGCCCCACTTCTTTATCACCAAATAGGAGGATAACGATAACGGCAGGAACAATAGCCAGCATGCGCGTTAACAAACGGCGCAGAAGTGGGCTGATACGTAAGCGAAGATAACCTTCCATCACAATTTGCCCTGCCAAGGTGCCTGTAATTGTCGAACTCTGCCCTGCCAAGATTAAGGCGATAGCGAAAAGCTTTGGCGCCCACTCCGATCCAAGCGTAGAGCCTAGCAAACGGTAGGCATCTTGCAGTTCGGCCACATCGTGCATGCCGTTTTTATGAAAAACAGATGCCGCTAAAATCAGAATAGCAGCGTTAACCAGGAAGGCGATATTTAAAGCGATAGCGCTGTCCAAAAAATTATATTTCAATGCACGGCGTATAGACGGCACCGTCTTTTCAATTTTCCGTGTTTGCACCAAAGCCGAGTGCAAATACAGATTATGCGGCATAACGGTAGCTCCAATGATACCTATCGCGATATACAGTGCCGCATTGTTCGGCAAAGAAGGAACAAATCCTTGCATTACCTCGCCCAATTGTGGCTGCGCGAAGAACATCTCTACCAGAAAACACATCCCGATCAGCGTCACTAGGCCTACAATAAAAAGTTCCAATTTACGCATGCCGAGCCGTTGCAGGTACAACAATAAAAAGGTATCTACAAAACTGATCAATACGCCCCAAAGGATATCAATTCCAAACAGCAGATTCAATCCAATAGCCATACCAAGGACTTCAGCCAAATCGCAAGCAGCAATAGCAAGTTCCGCCAGCACGTATAAGGCGAAGTTCATCCGTTTCGGATAAATTTCCCTATTGCATTGCGCCAAATCTTTACCCCGTACGATACCTAACCGTGTACACAAGCTTTGCAAAAGCAAAGCCATCAGGTTGCTCATCAGCAAAACCCATAGTAAAGCATATCCAAACTGGCTACCTCCAGCCAAGTCAGTTGCCCAGTTTCCTGGATCCATATAGCCGACACTAATCAGATATGCGGGACCAAAAAAGCTTAGCAGACGTTTAAATTTTGATTTACCTTGATGTACTTCGACACTTTCGTGTACATCGTCCAAAGACTTATTGTGCTGCGCATGCTTCATGACGTGTAATTTACCTAACTTTCGACAAAATACAATTATGTAAAAGCATAATCTATAAAATTTTGATCCGGCAATTTTCACGAGCTAACTACTAAAAACAATGAGGGGGCCGCGCCCCCCCTCTCATCATTTAATAGCCTGGATTTTGCACCAGTTTCGTATTTCTATTGATTTCGTCGCGATGGAAAGACGTAAAATACATTTTATCATTCCATGCACGGTTTTCAATACCTGGGTCTATCGTCCCTACCGTGTACGTGTAAGTGTAATTTTCTGTGTTATATTGATAGCGGTTCACCACCTTACCGGGATTTAGTTTTCCTTCAATACGGATTAATGTTGCCTTCCGTCCCAGCGTTTCTGCGGCGATCATCCATCTTCGCGCATCAAAATACCGGTGTTCCTCATAGGCCAACTCCACGCGGCGCTCATTCCGATAGCGGGCACGCAGCGCGTCACCGCCGTCCGTTATCGCTGGCATACCAACTCTAAATCGGATTTTATTCAACCACAGTCTTGCTTCCGCCTCTTCACCGAGCTCGATACAGGCTTCTACGTAGTTGAGAATGGATTCCGTATATCGCAACAAGGGCCAAGGCACCCGCTGCCTGGTGTTTTGGTCGATAATCGCCGGATCCGCGTCGACAAACTTACGATAGTAATAACCCGTGTAAGATCCATTCCAATCTTCTACAGGACTGTTTCGCGTGTCCAAGCCATATTGCAGCGTTTTCGTTCCCGAACCATTGCCAACCTCGTACTGACCAGTCTGAATTTGATTAAAAGGATCACGCTCTCTGACATCATCCGTACGGGGCTTCCAATTGGCGCCGTCATACAATATACTGGCATACAAACGCGGATCTCTATTTTGGTAAGGTGCAGCCTTATGCGTCGGATTGCTCCAATCAAATCGTGCACCATCGACCATCTCATAATCATCTACCAAAAGTTGCGTGGGCGTATTACCAGCCCAGTTATGATAGCCGTTGGGGCCGTTATCGCGGCCTACCCAGCCGCCGCGTTCATCCTTTAGGTCATTAAAAAAGCGCCCTAGGATAAGATCACTCTTAGCGGCCGCATCACCCAGTGTACTGCCCCCACCCATGGCTATAGATCTATAATTTTCCGTCCCCTCTTCAACAGTTGCCTTTTCTACCAAATCCAGCTTATACGCATATTCCGTATGATCCAAAACGGCTTTAGAAGCCTGTTTCGCTAAGGTCCAACGCGCTGTCCTGCTGCCAGATGTATAGCCGATAAATTCTGGATTTCCATAACCAGCAATCAACGTTGATTTTGCTTTTGCAGTACCGTTATCATATAGGTCGCTAGCTGCGTAGGTCAACACGCGAGCTTTCAGCGCCAAGGCAGCAACCTCGTTTATTCGGCCATCGACCCGCGCCACGCCATCCAAAAGTAATGCAGCAGAATCGCAATCATCGATAATAAAATCGACACACTCGGCATACGTATTCCGGGGGCGGGAATGTTCGGTATCTTCCAGCTTAAACGTAAAATCGATGAGTGGAACCGCGCCATAAGTTCGCAAAAGTTGCTGAAAAAAGTAAGCTCTTAAAAAATAGGCCTCACCCAGCAAACGATTGGCACGGGCTGCATCAGCGAACTGCGGATTTCGCAAATTGCTGATAGCAATATTACTAGCACGGATACGAATAAACATTTGCTCATAACTGTAGGTATCCATCAATCGTCCTTGGTCGGCGTCGTTAGCACGCCCCTCGGTGACCGTATTGATACCACGCCCTGGGTGTGTGAATAAAGCCTCGTCCGTTAAAGACGCCATTTGCTCTTCATAAAATCCGCCTACCCCAAAACCATTATATATTTCAAACACAAATGCTTCAGCGAGTGCCGCATTCTGCCACACAATCTCATTGGGAACTTCTTCCAAAGGCTGTGTGCTTACAAAATCATCATTGCAAGCAGTAACCATCATTAGCGCACATGCCGTGCATATAAAATACCGTAATCTTTTCATGTTTTTCATCGTTTAAAATGATACCATCACTCCACCATTGATCAGTCTGGCTTGTGGATAATATTGCCCAAGCTGGTTGGTCGACTCCGGATCGTAAACCTTCAGTTTGCTCCATGTCACGAGATTTAGCCCACTCAAAAACAGACGTAGGTTACTGATCTTTAACTTTTCTAATACCGAAGAAGGAAGATTGTAGCCAAGCTCTACATTTTTTAGCCGGATATAATCTGTGCTCCGTAGCCAATACGTATTGTTATTGGAATAGTATTGGTCACTTCGATCGGTTATGCGCGGATGTTCACCGCTCGGATTATCCACCGTCCATCGGTTTTCGTAAAAATCCAATAAATAATTTCCTATTGCGCCCGATTCATCAGTGCCCACGCGCAACTCGCCCCCTGTGGCTCCCTGAAACAGCACACTCAAATCAAAATTCTTGTAAGTAAGACCAAGATTAACCCCGCCCTGAAAGGTGGGATCTGTATTCTTATCCCGGCGAACACGGTCATCTGGCGTAATTTTGCCATCCCCATCGTAGTCAATATATTTCATATCGCCTGGCCGAAGGTTGCTAGTGATAGCTCCATAATCGATGGTATTCGCATCGATCTCTGCCTGATCGCGAAAGACGCAATCGTAGATGTAATATAGACCCGCGTTTATGGCACGTCCGGTACTTTGTTGCCAAAGCGGAGCGCCGGGTGCTTCATCCCAAAAGATAATTTTATTCTTTGCGTAGCCTCCGTTGACAGATACGCGGTAACCGACCTCTCCGAACTTATCCTGCCAGCCCACATTAAACTCCCATCCAGAGTTATCAACCTTACCGATATTTTCAGCCGGAAGGGTCATGCCGCTGCTATGAGGTATGGAGGCATTGCGTTGCCAAAGGATACTTTGGCGGCTGTTTCTGAACACATCAAATTCAGCGTTCATTTTACCCCCAAATAGTTGTAGGTCTATCCCTAAATTATAATTATTAGCAACTTCCCAAGTGATAAACCGATTGGGAACCCGGCTTTCCAATAGGGATTTCACTACATCACCGCCGATGATGTATGTGCCGAAAGCATAGGTGGAGAAATATTGATATTCCTGAAGTTCATTATCATAAAAAATATTATCATTTCCCATTTGACCATACGAGCCCCGCAGTTTAAAGTAGTTCACGACAGGCACATTTTCTTTCCAAAAATTCTCCTCCGAAACCAGATAGCCCAACATCAACCCAGGAAAAAACCCAAAGCGTGTATTTTCTGGAAACATGTAGGAGCCATCGTAACGCCACAAGAACTCACCAATATATTTACGTTTGTAGTTGTAGCCCACCCGACCAAAGTAATTCAATCGCGCCCTTTCCCAGGCACCGCCGTTATTATCCTTTTCGGCATCGCCCCCTGCAAAAAGATAATCGATATCTGTGGAAAGGAAATAGCGCCTAAACGCACTTAAATAGTCGTTCCGGATGGTTTCTCTGTTCACACCCGCAAGCAAATTAAAGCTATGGTCGCCAAAGGTTTTATCATAGCTTAACACGGCGCCCAAAAGCACGTTCAGCTGATCTTCGTCTTCATGTGTGAGCCTAGGTTCTGCGGGGCCACGCATGCCGCGAACCAATCGTGGTGTCGCTCCATCGTCTTCATAGGCTCCCTGCCAAGTATAGAGATACCATGGAATTTCCCAGTTTTTTGTCTTCTTTATGTATTTATCTACGGACGCGTTTAATGACAGCTTGAGGCCATCTACCCAAGGGTTTGTAATATCCACCTGCCCATTGGTTTGTAAATAATATCTTTTGTCCCGATGGTATCCGGTTTGATCCGTGGTTATAACCACAGGGTTTTCACCATGTTCAATATCCGGTCCCGGCATCCCGTTAGGCCAAAAGGCCGGCATTGTTGGATTTCCACGCATCAGCATCCGAAAAATTGTAGCGGCTGACTTTGTAGGATAGTTACGATCTTCTTGCCTTCCCATAACTCCAAACTGTGTTTTTATATATGGATTGATATTCGCATCCAGATTGATTCGAAAATCATACTGCTCATATCCCGTCGCCGAATTCTTGTAATAGCCATCTTGATTCTGGTATCCCATGGAAAGCAGGTAGCGCATATCTTCGGTGCCGCCGTCAATCTGCATATTATGCCTTTGTTGCGGTGACCAATTTTTTAATGTTGCGCCATACCAATCCGTATTGGGATGTCCCCAAGGGTCGCTTCCGTCGGCAAAAAGAGCTTTATCGGCAGGCGTGAAGGGAGCCTCTAGCGTCGTCCCATTTGGCCTCAGGTAGCTTCCGGACGTGTTAAAAGCATTTAACGCATTCGTCCACTCCGTTACGGGTAGTTTAAATATCTCGAGCTCATTCCTCATCTCCGCATATTGATTAGCGTTCGCCATGTCGGGAATAACAGTCGGCTGGGAATACCCTTGATTGTAATTGTAAGATAATTTTGGTTTCCCTGTCTTTCCACGCTTGGTGGTGACGAGAATGACGCCGTTGGCCGCGCGCGCACCGTAAATCGCCGCAGAGGCATCCTTAAGCACCGATATATTTTCTATTTCGCCGGGATTCAGTCGCTCGAACCCTCCTTGACGGGCAGGAATGCCGTCAATAACAATCAGCGGCCCGCTATCACCCAGGGTATTGGATCCTCGAACTCGAATTGCAGAGCCATCATTTCCAGGCTCGGCGCTACCATTCGTAGCAATTACTCCAGGAACCCGCCCTGCAATCGCATTGGAAAGATTGAGCGCCGGCGACTTCTGTAACTCTTCTCCTTTTACGGCGACTACGGAGCCAGTAACCGTTTCGCGTCTTTGCGTGCCATACCCTACGACCACTACTTCGTCGATATTCGCATTAGACGCCAACAGCAACACGTCTATAGCCGTTCGTCCATTCACCTGCTCCGTAACCGCATCCATACCCACCATATTGAAATGCAGCTGCCCTTGAGCAGGAACATTTGGCAGTTCATAATACCCTTTCGCATCGGTAGTGGTCGCTGAGGCAGTACCTAAAACGGTTACGGTAACTCCCGGCACGCCCTCGCCATTTTCTTGATTTCGCACCACGCCTTTTACTGTAATTTTCTCTTGAATTGGTATAACTTCCAAGAGACGGTAATCTTCCGAAGCATGCAGGCTTTGATGCTGAAAGGAATAACCGAAACAAGTCAGAATAGACGCTCCTACATACAGAAATCGTCTAAAATCTTTCTTGTAGCTTTGTGTTGTTCGCATAAGTATATATTTAAGATGATTAGAAAATATCAAAGGAAATGGGCACGGTTTACAAAATTAGGGCTGTTCACAAACAAGCGCTCTATGGCTAAGATTAAGGCATAGCGCGGCTAGACTAGGGCGTTAGCATACCCGCGTCGGTTTAGATGAACATCAAGTGTCTAAGAAAAATGTTTTTGATTGGCGATCTGCATCTTTCTGAGCTTAAGCAGCGAAAAGATTACAGCTATAGCTTAACATTTTCCAGTGCCAAATTAAAAACTATTCGACAGCCATGTAATGCATGGACGTCGGTGATTTTTTGTGCGTCAGGAAAATTCGAATAGGCAGGATGAAGTAAGTCATAACAATAGTCAGTTTATTAAAAGTTGTTTATAGTAGCTATATAAAACTAGGCATTAAAAACAAAAAGAGCGAAGTTTTTACACATCGCTCTCATCAACAAACTGATAGTCAGTTATTTTAATTTTTTTTCGGATATCCTTCCTCATCTAAATCATCTCGATAGTCTTCCATATTTTCAGCAATCTTTTCGTCGTAAGGATTAACCTTCAACTCTTCTTCCCCTACGATGTGCATATTGGAATCATCTAAGTTCTCCTCTTTCAATTCGCCTTTCTCCGCGTATTCATCGCCGACGAAAGGATTTGCTTCATCATAGGTAGAGTCGTCGTCTTCAGCACCTTCGCTTAAGGTCGGATAATCCGCAGGGTGTTCGTAATCTGGATCTTCGCCAGCTACGTCATATTCATAAGACTCCTTTTCGGAGTCGTAAATTAGATCATCCGATGGTCTTGCTACCGCATCTTCGTCTTCCTCGTTCCTTTTATTTGATTCTGGTATCATGTGTCCTCCTATTTTTTCATGTACAGATAGAACACTCGTACATCGCATCTGGTTTTTAGAAAAAATGGTTTGCACTTTCGGAAACGTTTTCTTTTTACTACCTTTAATTTAGATTATAAACTTCTTTATTATGCACACGAAAACAGAATACCTGATATGGGATAAGATTGTCCATAGTGCTAGAAACAGAATTGATTTAGCTACTTACGGTGAAAAAGCCGGAAAAATTAGTCCCGAAATTCTTGATAAATTAGTTCTGCATATCATTGTTGCTTTTGCATCCGGAGAGGATCATTGTAGCATATCTACAAACCTGCATAATGAATTACATCATATTGGAATAGCCGTAAATGAAGATGTGATCGATAAAATCATTGCTGATAAGCACGTCCTATTCAGTTCGGAAATTTACGCAGCATACCTCACCTTTTCCATGTTGGAAGATGGGCATACCGAACAGGAGGTATTGGGTTATGTATCGGATTTGTTGGATAATCCAAAGGTCTATTAATACGTATCTCTGAAGTAGAACGATAGCGTATCATTCCCCACTTTGCTTGAAGATCGGGCTCGTGCACTTAAACGAGGAGATGCGACTCCGGTTGTCCAGCGTGCTTTTGACTGAAATACGCGTGCTTCATCCCATACGCCGGCATCGATAAATTGCTGCAGTGTTTTAGCGCCGCCTTCTATGATGATAGATTGCACATCCATGAGGTAAAGCTGATATAAGATATTCTGTGGAAGGTAAAGCGCAAAGTTTTCCAATGCGATGTACTTACGTTTTCCCTGCCAATCGGCCCTTTTCGCATTGAATACGATAGTTTCTGCCATGCCATCAAATAGTGCAGCATCGTCTGGCACCACAAGATCTCTATCGATTAATATCCGTTTAGGGTTTCGTCCTTTCCAAAGCCGTACCGTCAACGAGGGGTTATCGAGCATTGCAGTTGAGGTTCCCACCAAAACAGCATCTTCTTCTGCCCGCCACTTGTGCACAAGTTGCTTACTCGCAGCATTGCTAATCCATTGCTGCCCCGGCTCTGCAGGAGCAAAAAAACCGTCGCTCGTCTCCGCCCATTTCAGAATGACGTAAGGACGCTGTTGCTGGATGCGCGTAAAAAAACGGCGATTCATGAAAAGACATTCCTGCTCCAGCACCCCAACCTGTGTTTGGATTCCGGCATCCGCTATTTTCTTTAGACCCAAGCCATTTACCTTCGGAAAAGGATCCAGACAGCCCACGATCACACGGAAAAAATTATACCGTACCAACATATCTGCACAGGGTGGCGTCTTTCCTTGGTGCGCGCAAGGCTCTAAGCTAACGTAAATCGTTGATGAACGAAACATGACTAGGGCTCGCTCCTCGCCAAATGTCTCTAGCACGTGGCGAACAGCATTCACCTCGGCATGCGGCCCTCCGTAGGGTGACGTATAGCCCTCCCCTATAATCTTATTTTCGCAAACAATAACAGCGCCGACCATCGGATTTGGACTAACTGTTCCGGCCCCTAAAACGGCTAAATCCAAACAACGACGCATGTACAATTCATCCTGTGTCATGCTACAAACATAGTATTTAGCAAAGAATATCAAAAGTGTTTTTAGCTTTTGTAAGTTTGCATTATGAAAGATTACAAAGCGTTGGCAGAACATTATGCAGAAAGCCTCTCTTCGCTTTACGATAGGGAAGAAAGTAAACAGCTGTTTTTAATGGCATACAGCTTTGTCACGAAAAAGAAAGCAATTCAATTTGTCTTAGAAAATAAGCAAGAAGTAAACGAAGAAGCATACCAGCAATTCGTTTACATTTTAGATGGGTTGCAAGCAGGAAGACCAATCCAGCATATTATCGGCGAAGCGGATTTTTTCGGCTTACGCTTTGATGTCAATGAGCATACCCTTATCCCACGTCCGGAAACCGAAGAGCTGGCCGATTGGATCATCAGCGCGCATAAGCTTGAAAAAGAGCTTTCCATTTTGGATGTCGGAACAGGTTCAGGGTGCATTGCAATCACACTGGCTAAACATCTGCCATCTGCGCGCGTGGATGCAATTGACATATCAGCCGATGCTATTGCAGTAGCGCGCAAAAATGCGACCAAATTAAACGTCGATGTGAATTTTATCGAAGCTGATATTCTGGAATGGGACTTATTTATGGAGCAATCCCAGCAGTATGATATTATCGTAAGCAATCCACCTTACATCACACCCAAAGAGCAAGGTCATATGCATGCCAACGTGTTGCAGTATGAACCGCATAATGCTCTTTTTGTGGAAGAGCACAACCCATTAATATTTTACGCTACTACAGTAGAGCTGGCTAAGCAGCATTTGAAGGATCGCGGAGCCATTTATTTTGAAATTAATCAATACCTCTCAGGACAGACAATCGATTTGATTCGAAAAAAAGGGTTCGAGAATATTGTTCTTCGAAAGGACTTGAACGATGTAGAGCGCATGATCTGCGCTAAAATGGGTTTTTGACGATTTTTTTCAAACTGAAAAACAGCTATTTAATTCATTTTGCAGAAAATAAAACCGCTCACATTTGGCTTAAATCAACATTTTTTCTACCTTTGCATCACTTCAAACAAGGAAAGTAGTTCGTTTTTCTGACGAAGATTA
>NZ_JJMU01000052.1 GCF_000757725.1 Sphingobacterium deserti | reverse complement strand
ACGAAGGCACAAGAAATTGTGCCTTTTCTGCGTTTTGGGGATTCGAACAGAAGGGTTGGTCTGGGTTCGATCCGTAGAAGGCTCAGGGCAGTGCCGGCGGCATGCGGGGCTGAGCCAATCCCAGCGGGATCACGAAGGCACAAGAAATTGTGCCTTTTCTGCTATTTAAGGGATTCGGACAGAAGGGTTGGTCTGGGTTCGAACAGATCATACCGAATTCTTGTGGGGAGATAAAACTAAGCATACAATTTCATTACCCTGTACAGAAAGAATTGTGTATCCCTACCACCCCAGAACACACTTCGAAAAGCCTTAAGCTTTGCATTGAAGGACTCGGCTGAAGCATTCGTGCTCCTGTTATCGAAATAGTGAAGGATTTCGGTATGATCCCTGCAATCGACCGGGCAACACGTTCAAAAGATGCTATACCGGAACTTTCTACCAGATTGTGCTACAGGCCAAGCGTGGTAAAAGCTACTTTCTTGTCCTTGCACCTATTGAAGATATCGCCAAGTGCCATACCCAGACCATACGCTTTCTTTAGCAGGGGAAATCGTAGAAACCAATAAGTTTATTTCTTTTCAAGTTGCTCTATAACCACTTTCGCCATTTCCCTTGAGCTGAACGGATTTTGCCCTGTTATTAAATTACCGTCGACAACAACATTGGAGGTCATAGGAATAAAAGCCTTCTTAAGATCTGCGCCACGCTCTTTAATGGCAGCTTCAAGATTGAATGGCACATCCCGTTTTCTTCTCGCTATAGTTTCTTCGAACCAGTCAAATCCGGTCATTGATTTTCCTTTAATCAGATACTCTCCGTCACTAAGCTTAACATTCAACAATCCACCTACTCCATGACAGATCGCAGCGACTTTCTTTTGTTTTTCATACTGATTCCTAACCATTGATTGTATAGTAGAGTCGTCTGGAAAATCGTACATCGTACCATGTCCCCCAGCTAAATAGATGAGATCATATTCTTGCTGGGTAAGCGCAGCGAGTTGTTCAATATTCTCAAGCAATAACCGAAAATCACCTTCGCTCCAATATTGTTCAGAAATTTTATCTAGTGTGAAGTGCTTTAGGCTCTCGGGATCTATCGGAACGTTACCACCCCGGGGACTTGAAATAGTAATCTCATAACCTTTCTCTTTAGCTGCATGGTAGATATGAGTGAGCTCACTAAGCCACAAACCGGTTTTTAAATTACCACTTGCGTAATTACCAATATTGGTTACTATAATTAAGATTTTCATCATGCCGATATTTTTTTAATATTACAAAGTTGATAAGAAATCATTGTTTGAGCGTAGCGGAATTACAGGTAGTTGTAACCGAATCTCTGTATTTAAATGCTATTAAATAGAGCAGCCAAATTTAATTGATGATCTAAATTCCAGTGGAGAAAATGATGTTCGGCTTTTAAAAAGACGGTGAAATGATTGCGGATGTTCAAATCCAAGCTGGTAAGCAATTTCAGAAACCGACATTGAGGTCATAGAAAGTAAATCTTTTGCTTTTTCTATCAATCGGCTCTGGATATGCTGCTGTGTGGTTTTCCCTGTTTGCACTCTTAACATATCACTCAGATAATTCGCACTCAGGTGTAGTTGATCAGCAATGAAATGAACTGAGGGTATACCATTAATGCTTAATCTATCATTTCTAAAATAATCATCCAATAACAGCTCCAGCTTTGAAAGAAGGTCACTATTTACCTTTTTTCTAGTCAAAAACTGGCGGTTGTAATAGCGGTTACAATATTTCAATAACAGATCGAGATTTGAGACAAGGAGATCCTGTGAGAATGTATCCATATTCCCTTCAATTTCACCCCCTACGTTACCTATTATATCAAAAATTGTTTTCTCTTCTTTTTCCGAAAGCTGCAATGCTTCATTCGCAGCGTAGGAAAAATAACCATATTCTTTAATATCGGATGCTAATCCATATCCATGTAGAAAATCCGGATGTACCAGCAAAACAAATCCTCGTACTCCATTAAGGATTATATCATCAAACTGAAGGACCTGATGTGGAGCAATAAAATACATAATGCCCTCATTAAAATCATAATAGTGCTGCCCATACCTGCATTTTCCACCCGCACAGTTTTTTTTCAAAGCAATAACATAAAAATCAGTAGTTATGGCACTAAGCATAGTATCCGGTTGCAATTTAACATCTTCAAAGCTAAACACACTGATCAATGAGTTTACAGGTCTCCTCAATCCCAAAAACTGATAAAGTGTGCCTATTGACGATACTTTCTCCGGAGTTTTCATATGCTGATTTTCAGATTTGTACACGACTAATTTAATTATTTATTTCGTTATATGAAAGATGTTTTTCTTATATTATACTAATACCTAGCCAATATGTTGTGACCTGAAAATCCGGAAATTTCTTTCTGAATTTTGCATCATCAAATATATTGTCATATGCATATCTGGGAAGAAGCTCTAGTAGTTCCTTCGCATTTTTATTGAAGAAAGAACCTATTTTGGACATCAATTTTGGGACAACCGCATATTTCAGATCGCTGCCGTAAATTACTGAAGCTATTCGGATAAATTCGTTATAGGTAGGATGGCTTTTATCCACCGGGAGATGCCTCGTCCGTGTCGTTTACTTTTGTTGCATCCCTACTAACAATCCGTATAGATGAAGTAAAATTTCTTTTAAGTTCTCTCGCGAGCTCCTCGCCAATCTGACCGTTAGCCCCTAATATCGTTTGCATGACTTTTGCTGTTTAAATTAGTATACAAAGTTCAGTAATCAGCCTAAAAGCAGCGTATCTGAATTAGTGAACTTGTAATAAAATTTCTATTACAGCACCTTTTTCAGCCAGTGCATCTTTTTATCTGTATAAGGAGGATATTTCCAGTCGGGCTCCCCCCACGTCGTTTTTTCGATAACCGATTTCTGATGGGAGAATGTTAGAAAGCCAAATTCACCGTGGTAGTTTCCGATTCCGGAATTCCCGACACCTCCAAAAGGGAGATAGTCATTGGTAATATGCATAAGTGTATCGTTGATACATCCACCACCGAAAGAAACCAATTTTAAAAGCTTATCTTTTTCTTCTTCATTGTTACTAAATAAATAAGCAGCCAATGGTTTTTCACCTTCGATTATTTTATTGAGAACATCATCATAATTACTGTAGGTGATAACCGGTAAAACCGGACCAAATATTTCCTCCTGCATCACAGGATCTTCCCAGCCTACATGATCCATAATGACAGGTTCAATGTAAAGGGACTCTGCATTGAAATTCCCGCCGTATATCACTTTTGATTGGTCTACCAGACCAAGGATCCGGTCAAAATTCCGTTTATTGATTATGCTTGTATAATGCTCGGCACCATCGGAATAATCAATTTCTTGAAGTTTCTCTGTAATCAATTGTAGGAACTTAGGCTTTACCGATTCCGCGACAAGCAGATAATCGGGAGCTATACAGGTTTGTCCGCCATTCAGGAATTTTCCCCAGACCAGCCTTTTTACAGCAACATCAAGATCTGCAGTTTCTGTGACTATGGCAGGCGACTTACCTCCAAGCTCCAACGTAACAGGAACCAAATTCTTTGCCGCAGCCTCGTATACAATTTTTCCGACTTTTGGACTTCCCGTAAAAAATATTTTATCAAACCGGAGCTTCAAAAGTTCCCCCGTTTCCGGAACACCTCCACGCACAACATGAAGATAGTTTGAAGAAAAATTAGTATTAATTAGATCCGCTAACAGGTGCATCGTATTTTCCGGAAGTTCGCTGGGCTTTATCATACAGGTGTTTCCGGCTGCAATCGCGCTGACCACTGGGCTCAATGTTAATTGATAAGGGTAATTCCATGCGCCAATAACAAGTGTAACTCCCAAGGGATCGTAATGAATATAACTCTTGCCGGGCTGTAAATTCAGTGCTGTTTTGACCTTTTTTGGTTTACTCAGCTTCTTTAGATTTTTTAGAAAAAAATCTATTTCATTATACACCAGGTTAAGTTCTGTAAGAAAGGTCTCGAATTTGCCTTTCCGAAAATCTTTATAGATCGCATCATAAAGCTGATCTTCATTTGTTTTCAAAATATGCTTTAACTTTACGAGCATATCCTTGCGAAAATCAATGTCCTTTGTCTGGTGAGAGTTAAAAAAATCCTTTTGTAACTTAAATATACTTGCAATATCCATTATCATAGTTCTAAGATTAAACCAATTATTTTTTTTCGTTATCGACAGGTGTAGAAGAGTCTAACGCCGCCTAGAGTTTCGGTTGATGGTCATATCGCACTAGTTTTCCCATATCCAATGACTTAATGAACTTTGATAACTGACCATTGGTAAGATTGAGTTTCTTCAACGTTTTCATATTAGCTGTATAGATCACTGTGATACTGCTGTTGCTCATATTGAAATTCGGAGAATATGTTACAAATCCAATCTCTTCCTTCTCTTTTTGTAAGCTCTTAAAGCAGCTAAAATCAATATCTAGTCTCTCTTTTTCAATGACTGATAACGCCCGCTTGGAACGAAAGCCATCATTAAGAACGTTTTTTGACACAGGAGCTTGATGATCTGCGAAATCAATAATAGTCTGCTCTGGTTTTATAGTATACATAATGATTTGTTTTTTTGTTTGCAATTAAAGAATTTGGATCAAAAATTTTGACATGCAGTATCATCAAAATTGACCGCCATCGCTTGTGAGCACATACTCGCAATTCCTATTGTCGTCAATATTCAAAAAATGTCCATACAATTTTATTTTCTACGACAAAGTTCACGACTATGAACACGACAGGAGTAGCTGGATTAGGGGAAGTTGTAACAAAATCTCTGTTTTTATTAAACAGGTATAAACTCAGATTAAAAAGTTTTAATAAATATAAAGAGTCTTTATGGAAGCACATTACCTTTTATATCTTAAAGCTGCATTGGGCAACGAACCTACTCCAATCATAAAATATAAATTGACTAGTTATGAATTTACGGAGAAATGGCTGATAGATGGTTTTGAGCGACAACCTATCTTTTATCCGAGATGGTGCGCAATCTAAATTACATGGATACCATGTCGTATTGAAACACGTTAAATACCGTGGCTTCTGTTCTTGCACCCTATACGGAAGCCATGGAAGATGCTAAGAAAGTTCTTATTGGTGTAGGCGGTGGGCCAGCAATAAATCCTTACCAAATTGGAACCTCTCGTTGACACCCACTTTTACACCGATCAACCAGCGCAACAACTATTGACTGCGTAGCACATCGCACAACTTATGAACCGATTTTTAAACTACCTGAGTGATCTGCTGCGCATGCATACAGGACGAAATACGCAGCAGCATATCAACCAGCGATTGATTGAAAGAGCAGGATACAAGTCTTTAACACCGTCTCAAGAACAATCAACATCACCATAAAAAGATATATTGAACTACTTTGACAATAAAAGCACAAATGCATCTGCGGAATCTTTTAATGCAAAGATTAGGTCTTTAGAAGTCAGTTCAGGGGAGTCGGTGATATTAATTTCAAGAATACGTTTACCAGCTCCCCAATGGAGCGCCTAATAAATACAAGCATGGAGTATTTGCTTTTAAAAAAATAATTCTTTGAATGTAAACAATTAAGGACAACAAATCCTGCCTGCAAGTTATTAAAGCCATTTTCACAGACATCAGGAAAACAAATAGGGAAATCAAAGATTAATAATTTTATATAATAACAAAACATTAACCGAATTCAACTGTATTATCACAAGTTAATCATTAAAAAGATAATTTAAACTTCAGTAATTATGACAAAAAAAAGAATGTGGACTCTTATTATGATAGGAGTATTAGGGGCAGCAAGCATTTTGTCCTGCAAAAAGGAAACGGTGTACACAGAGCCGGCACAACCAGTAGCAAACAATTTTTCGCTTAACTACCCGCTTTTCGCCGAGTATTGGGGTTTGCTACCTGAATATCAAATCGCTAATTTTGGATTAGTGAAGGCAGAAGATGTCCCCGATGGAACAAACATTGTCCACCTGTTCGTTTTCGACAAACATAAAGACGCGTCAACAGGAGCATGGGTTATTACAAATCGATTTGCTAGCTCTTACGAAGCCAAAGAACAGTCTGAAGAGATTCCCGCAGATATTGTAGAAGGCATTCGAAATATACAGAGCCGCGGCATCGCAGTGATCTTCTCTATATTCACACCCGACGTCCAAAATGAGCAAGATGCAGATGCTTTTGCTTCCGCCTGTTATGAATTCACGGAGAAATGGCAGCTGGATGGTGTTGAGATAGATTTAGAAGGCGTTCCAACAACACCTTTTCTTATTCCCGCCTTGGGAAAATATTTTGGTCCGGAATCGGGCAACAATAAAATCCTTGCTGTTGTAGATTTTAGCAACCACAATCTATCTTTTATCCGAGATGGAGCGCAGTATCTTAATTACATGAACACCATGACGTATTGGAACACATCAAGTACTGTGGCTTCTGTTCTTGCACCCTATGCGGAAGCCATGGGAGATGCTAAGAAAGTTCTTATTGGTGTAGGCGGTGGGCCCGCAATAAATCCAGGACAAGCGACACCAAGAGGTGAGGAGGTGAAGATAGCCCAATGGTTAAAAAGCAATTCACCAGGAACAGGAATGATGAACTTTATCATGGATGCCGATTATTCAACATTGGACAATGCAGGGAACGTCTCTCGAAGTATGCAATACTCCGAGGGAATCATTAATGCCCTAAAATAGTATTCATTAAAAACATCTGTCGTTATCACATAAGCATGACGGCATGGTAAAATACCGAAACACTATTAAAATTTGTCGCGTGAACCCCAAGATCAAAAAGGATGCTTGGGGTTCATCTATTTAACCACATACAATGACTAATATTGAACCGAGTTCTTATACGTAACAAGGAGCCATCCGATTTTGGAAATAGTTTTCAAATCGTGACTTCTGTTTTGGATGGCTACTAGCCGCTCAGCTAACGCTATTCATTCTTCGTAATCTAGGCTTCCCAACATTGTAGAGCATTAATTACTGTACCGAAGAACGTTCTTCCTAAGACAATTATACCATCCGTGCCTGCAAAATTATGGCTGCAGCACCGCTCTTTTGGCTCACGAACATGTTAACTTCACAATTTTTAAGAGGATCGATCGGCTGCTAACCAATTCTTACAGAACGGCCATTATTTCCCACCTGCTGCAGGATATATTGCATTCTTTCTTCGGGCGTAATTTTCGGGACTTCGACGATGTCGTATCCAAATGCGAGATAGGTTTCCTGCATGTTGTTGAAAGTAGCTTCAGCCTCACTCCAAATTTGCTTTCTTTCACTGTCTATTTCGTAAATCTCCTTCCAGGGCGGTAGTATGAAGACTTTGCTATTATAAGCATATTGTTTCATCAATGCTTTCGTTTCCTCTGTAATTGGGATATTCTCCATACCCATGTAGCAGATGGAATCTAACACGCCCCTATCGAAAAAAGTGAAACCTGTATTTTCGGAACACATCATATCATCGTAACTTTTCATAGACGCTTCAAGCATAAGCGCCGCGTACAGTGCTTTGTTTTTCCATGGTAAACCATCTTTTCGCGTTGCAATTTGGTCTCTTATTATTTTTCGCGCATCTTCTTCGACAATCTGAAATCCCTGTTGATGCAGCACTTCTATCAACGTTGTTTTCCCAACACCAGGCCCTCCAGTTATGACAATAAAATTTTCCTTTGTTCTTTTCATGCTGAAGAAGTTTTTTTATGAATGCTAAAAAAGTTGGAAATAATGGAATACATAGATCAGCTATAATGAGATTGAAAGAGGTGCAGTTTACTGCCCATACATCTTTTGTCTGCGGCAAAAGGCCGAATGGACTGCCACAGTTTCTCAAGGTGTTCTCAAATCGTTGATAAAATTCCGGATATCGGACAGGCAATGTGTCTGCGAGATATACGAAGTTGGTCTGGCCATCTGTTATCATTGTTGGAAATTATTCTTCATCACTATAATACTGTCCAAACCAATCCTCAAATACCGCTTGGTACTTGCTTTGTGCAGCTTCCATAAGCTCATCAGGTTCCTCAATTTGGTCGAGACCATAATTTTCCTTCACCCAATCCAAAAATTCTTCCAAATCCTCGCTCTCCTCATAATCTTCCTCATCCTTGTAGAAATAAACTCCATCAAAATCTACGTGTATTTCCGTATCGAAAGTAAGCAGATGCAGTAATTGCACAAAGTTCTCGGCGACGATATGCACGCCACCTTCATCACCAAAAACTACAATCGGCATTTCGCTCATCGGTTTAGCAGTGCCGTCGTTCCAGATCGCATAAAAAGAACCTGACCCGTTCGCCTGCGCAAAAGAGTATAATTGCGCCAAAAACGCTGGATCTTCACTCCAACTTTTCAGCCCCAACTTATCATCGATCAAAACACCAAAACCATCAGAATAGCTTTCATAGTAGGATACATTGTTTTGAAAATCGATTAGTTTTTCTAATTCAGTTGGGATCTCCGCAGACCCCCAATTTTCTCTAAATTTTGAACGTCCATATCTTGTTTTTTAGTCTATAAGGTATTCATAATAAAAAGTTTTGACAACGATTTCATGATTGCGGCCAAAGAAAAAAAACATCAAAAAACAAACCGCTCACTTGCATCCGTGCAGGAAAAGCCGTTTTAAGATATCCCAAAATACTAAAAAGAAATAAAAAAAGCAGTGCGGATATAAAATTCAGTTCTAAAAAGCACCAGGTTGGGATTAAATATTTTTATTTCGCTAGCATAAGAATATCATCCACCTCTAAAATTTGGGTGGGATACCCTTTTGATACCGCATTGATCATTGCTTTTCCGACCACCGACAGCTTTAAGGTTTTTGCAGAAATAAAAGGCGCAATCAGCGGCCCCATTATCTTGTAGAGCATTTTAACGTTTTTCTGCCCTTTAGATCCAGTCATAATTGCAGGCCGGAAATTATATTGTCCTTTAAAAGGCAGCTTCATCAATGCATTTTCCGTGCGCCCTTTCACCCTAGCCCACATCACTTTGCCCTTCTCGGTGCTGTCGGTACGGTTTCCAGATACATAGATGAATGTTAGCGCAGGATTGATTTCCGCAAGTGAAGATGCGAAAGGAACGACAAAATCAAAAGTTTTTTTGGTGAAACTTTCCTCGCTTTCACCCACCGAACTCACGCCGGCACAAAAGAAACAACCGTCGTACTGTGTCAGCATATCCGATTGATTTTTAACTTCCGAAAAGTCTTTTACAATAAGTTCTTTAAGTTTGGAATGCGTCAATCCACAATGCTTTCTGCCAATGACCAATACTTCCGATACCGCAGTATTGTCCAAGCATTCGAATAAAACGCCTTCGCCTACCATTCCCGTTGCACCAGTTATGATTACTTTCATTTTTCAATAAATTAACAAATCAAATCTCGAAAATAAAACCGAAACAATAGCAGTTAAAACGGCTGTATTTTTATTTTTTGAAGACAAAGTTCGACATTTTTATTGGGGCGTGTCCCTTTGCACCCCCCAACACACGAGGCTATAATGCGGCACGCAAGCGGGCCGGGCTATCCGCTATATCTTTTGTTTCGCCAATGCTCCACAAAAGAATGCCGCTTCTATCCCTCACGCAAAGCTCATCAAGCAGAAACGGGTTTAAGTTTTTTGCTTCCAGTACAAAAAACCAAACAAGCCCAAAACCGCCAATTCAATCAGCAGCCACCATATTTGTTTCATAAAAAATCCATTCAAAACAAGCCCCGCTAGCCGTGCCGCGATTACACCCAAGGTCAATGAGGCTAGCAACGCTGTTAGATTCAAGCGCCAGGACGACCAGTTATTGAGGCACATTAAAAATATGCCCAAGCCAATCAAAACTCCCCACATCACCCTCTTTTCGATGATCTCATACGGGGTAATTGATGTTGGAAACTTACCCAACAAATCTGGCTTAAAAGTGAAGATAGCACCTACCAGAAGCAATGCAATACCTGCTATTTTTAAGATTATTTGCATAACGAAAATTAAAATGATCCCGTATACGGAGCAGTCGCGCTTCTCTTTTATGGCAATAAGCGAAAAACATCGTCGCATCCAGCCTCGCCTCTACATTCAAAATTTCTAACATTTTTTTTGCGGCTGGAAATCTAGCGTGTAGGCATTGCTTTCTACAGGGCAAACAGAATTGATCCGTAAAATTGTCGTGGTCATCACCTTCCAAATAGGGATGTTTAGCATGCATTAGTTTCTTTGCGTTGTTTTTCAAAGTGAAACAATCTTATACACTCTATAATCAATTTTGAGCAACTTTAACTCTAGCCGATTGCTACCTATTACAATTGAGAAATTATCGTCACCTTCGGAAGGCAAAAGTTAGTTCGCTCAGCAAATCAAACTCAGTTTCATCATAATATCTGTTTGTTCATCATCCCCTAATTTAAAGATATGCTTATCAAACTCTACAAAACCGTTTTTCTTGTAAAAGCTAATTGCTCTGGGATTTTCCTCCCAAACACCTAACCATACGTAGGTAGCCTGTTGTCGTCTCGCGATTTCGATGGCTTTCTCATAGAGCATTTGCCCAACTTTCTTGCCATGATATTCGTTCAGCACATAAATCCGTTCGATCTCCACAGCTTTCTCGTCTTTTAATTCCGTTTGCGATTGGCCGAAGTTCAATTTCAGGTAGCCAATAACTTCTTCGCCAAGTTTTGCGAAATAGAATGCAGAATTCTCATTGTTTAGCTCAGCTATGATTTTATCAATCGAGAAACCATTTTCCAAATAATCCTGCATATTATCTTCCGTGTTGCTATCAGCAAACGTCTGGTAAAAAGTGTTCCTAGCAATCTGTTGCAATTGTGGAACTTCTTTTTCGGTAACCCTCGTTATTTCAATATTTTCCATTTCCAATAAAAATCATTTTCTTTTTTAATTCGATGCAACGATCTGTCCGCAGACGTCCTTTTCCTTTCCGTATATACCACGGAGCGGCAGAGATTGGCGGACTCAGGATCCGCCTTCAATCATACGAAGCTGATTCGCTGTACTTTTGCAACGTGCAATATGCCCTGCGCTTAATCTGCTCTTTGAGCCGCTTTGGAGCTAGCACTTCGATACATTCTCCAAAACCAAGTATTTCGCGTTCGAGCTCAAAATTTAACACAACATCCAGGCGCACCAAAATACTGCCATCATCTGCCGTTTTTAAAAGCTGTTGCGAGTCGTGGATTGGCTTTGTTAACACATAGGGCGCATTATGTTTGTCAACGCGTAACACGACGCGCTGCCCCCTATCCTTCTCCGATTTCGTTACCCCAATGGTGTCGGCGTAGTAGCGTTCGAAATCAACCCCATTGTATTCCACAAAACCAGACTTGCCCATTTCCGCAACATCTTCCATCCTATCCAAAGCCAGGGTAATTAGCGTCTTTCCTTTTTTCGGCTTACAGATCAGGAACCACCTATTTCTATACTCCTTGAGCAAGTAGGGAAAATACACCGCATCTTGTGCCGATTTCGATTTGAACGATTGGTAAGTAATCAGAAGTGGCGTCTTTTCACGTATAGCCTTATGCAGGGTTGTTATCCAGTTCAAGCCTTTTAACAGCTTGTTGCTTTCCATTTGTATATAGGAAACAGCATCGTCTCCCTTGGATAAATTGTTTTCCAATCTCGCGATCATATCGCTCATTTCGTCAAAATAAGAAAATCCATTCAGATGCTTTAATATATCCACCGCTTCTTTCATTTTAGACATATCGCTGTCCGATAAAGGTGAATTGCTTATGGAATAGTTAGGATCTTCATAGGTGTAGAATTTCCGCTTTAGCACCTTGATGGGGGCGTTATATCCTAATTTGGTGCTTCGCATCAGTTGGATATCACCTTGTATTGTCCGTTTTGAAACGCCACTATGGATGCCTTCCAGTTCATACAATCCGTCCGAAACTTTTTCAATGAGGTCATCCAACGTCCATTTGCGATGCGTCTGCCGAAGACAGTCGTCAAGAATTTTATAGCGAATTAGCGCCAGTTTGTTGATGGACATACAGTATTCGATTTAGAAAATAGTCTTTTAAAGTTAGGCAGTTTATTTTAACTACGCAATGCATCTGCGCAATAAATCCATTCGAATACTAGTTGTATGGATTTATAAAATTTACCACACTTTCTTTCAAGCAGTTGCAAAATAATAGTTAATACACACGCTATTACGCAAAACAGCTGCGTAGCAGCAGTAGCACCTTTGTATTGTTGAGTATACAAATACTTACCAAAATAAAAAATGCCGCCAGCCTCGCACTGAAGCATTGTATGAGGCAACTAAGGCATTTGTTTATAAAGTGAATTGCGAAAGAGGCGCCAGGGATAACGGAAAGAGGTTGTTGTCCCTTGCATTCAACCCGAAAGATTTGAAATAAAGAAGCAAAAAATGGAAAAGACAATACAAGATAAACTTTTTGAGATAGCGCAGCATTCTGCAATAGGGTTGTTGTATACTCATGAATGTTTACATACAAAAAGAACCTGATACCGAGAAGCTGGAAGTGCTTCTTGTGAGCATAAGAAAACAACTGTACAATACGTAAAACAATGGAAAATAAAAGAATTAATGGCAACGATTTGATTGCCTTAGGCTATAAAGAAAACCACGCGATGGGTGTGGCGTTAAAGATCAATAAAAAAAGACTCGGGTTTACCCGCGATCAGATGTTAGTCCACTTCAAAAATGTATTGGAAAATCCGGAAAGCTATGTCCATGATAAAATATTTAAGCCCTTGGCAGAGGTACTTTTAAACATTGAAGCCATTACTCGGGAAACAATTTCTTTAAAAGAGGTCCCTGTTGCATACAGCGTTTACGGCGAAGAACATATTGAAGAAGGCGCGAAAAAGCAGATGGATACCGCCATGACACTTCCCGTGACGGTTGCTGGTGCCTTGATGCCGGATGCGCATCAAGGTTACGGCCTACCGATTGGGGGTGTGCTGGCCACGCATAATGCTATTATCCCGTATGGTGTGGGTGTCGATATCGGCTGCCGAATGGCATTGTCTGTTTTTGACTTGCCGGCCAGCTACTTGGAAGCCAACCACGATAAGTTGAAGCAGATCGTGCTTACCAATACGCGTTTTGGCGCGGGGAACGGTTACTTGAAACAGGAACGTGTAGATCACGCGGTTTTAGATAATCCTTTATTTGAAACGCACGACTTGGTTCGCTCATTAAAGGATAAAGCTTGGACGCAGTTAGGTTCCTCTGGTGGTGGAAATCACTTCGTGGAGTTCGGAGTTATGGATTTCGCAGAGAAAGATGAAGCCTTGGGCGTTGAGCGTGGTAAGTATTTAGCCTTGCTGACACATTCTGGTTCTCGCGGATTGGGGGCAACAATAGCTGATTATTACACGAAGCTAGCGAAGCAAATCTGTAAACTCCCCTATCAGGCACAAAATCTTGCTTACCTAGATCTGCAAACCGCAGAAGGTCAGGAATACTGGTTAGCGATGAATCTCGCGGGTGATTACGCTTCGGCTTGTCATCAGGTGATTCATGATAAGATAACGCGTGCATTGGGCGCAACGTTATTGGCTAAAGTGGAGAACCACCATAACTTTGCTTGGAAAGAAGAATTCGAAGGACAGGAAGTAATCGTCCACCGGAAAGGAGCTACTCCGGCGGGTGAAGGTACTATGGGAATTATTCCCGGATCGATGGCTACGCCGGGATTTTTAGTCCGCGGAAAAGGAAAGGAGATCGCCATTAACTCTGCTTCGCATGGTGCTGGCCGCCTGATGAGCCGTACGCAGGCCATTAAAACTTTGCAAAAAGGGCAGCTAAAGCAAATGCTGGACGATGCGGGTATTACTTTGCTGGGCGCCGGAATGGATGAAGCACCTATGGCCTATAAAGATATTCATACGGTTATGTCCGCGCAGGTTGATTTGGTAGATGTCGTGGCGACTTTCTCCCCAAAAATTGTGCGTATGGCAGATGATGGCTCGCGGGAGGATTGAGTTTAAGGTCGTATTTATATTCACCAGCAAATATGAAAAGCCTTGACATACGTGAAGGCTTTCTTCTTTGAGCACTAAGTGAAGCGTATGATCGAAGCCCTCCTATTTTTATAAACCGCTAAATACTGCCTATTAGACTGATTATCAACAAACTTAAGAGACATTACCAAAATATCTCAAATTTTATTTGGCATAACCCATATTTTTCATACCTTTGCATCACTTTAAACAACGGAAGATTCCTTCTGAAATTTAACCGATTCTGTAGCTCAGCTGGTAGAGCAATACACTTTTAATGTATGGGTCCTGGGTTCGAATCCCAGCGGGATCACGAAGGCACAAGAAATTGTGCCTTTTTTGCGTTTTGGGGATTCGAACGGAAGGGTTGGCTTGGGTTCGATCCGAAGAAGGTTCAGGGTTAAGTTTGGGCCATGCGTGGCTGAACCAATCCCAGCGGGATCACAAAAAAGCTCAATCGAAAGATTGGGCTTTTTTTGTGCGCTGGGATGAGAACCCTTGGGTTCGAACACGGCGGAGCTCGTTGCGGCGCTGTGTGCGGGCTGCGTGGGACGCAACAT
>NZ_JJMU01000051.1 GCF_000757725.1 Sphingobacterium deserti | reverse complement strand
CGAAAGATTGGGCTTTTTTTGTGCGCTGGGATGAGAACCCTTGGGTTCGAACACTGCGGAGCTCGTTGCGGCGCTGTGTGCGGGCTGAGTGGGACGCAACATATCCCAGCGGGATCACAAAGGCACAAGAAATTGTGCCTTTTCTGCGTTTTGAGGATTCGAACAGAAGGGTTGGCCTGGGTTTGATCCGAAGAAGGTTCAGGGTTAAGTTTGGGCCATGCGGGGCTGAGCCAATCCCAGCGGGATCACGAAGGCACAAGAAATTGTGCCTTTTCTGCGTTTTGGGGATTCGAACAGAAGGCCTAAGCTAGCGCAGGCTCTTCTTCCGAATCCTACTCAATGTTTCCCTTGATATTCCCAAATAGGAAGCGATCTGGTGCAACGGAAACCGTTGAATCATGTCCGGATGACGGTCGACAAAACTTTCGTAACGTTCCAGCGCACTGAGGCTTATCGAATCATCAACCCGGCTTTGCAAAGCGATATGATTGTTTTCACTCATTTTCCAAAATGTCGCTTTCACGCTCGGAATCGCTAGGAAAGAATCAAGGTTATGTCTAGGCAAAACCAACAATTCTGTGTTCTCCCAAGCTTCAATATAATATTTTGACGGGGTTTGGTTGATAAAACTTTGCCGGTCAACGATCCACCAGTTTTCTGTAGCCAGTTGAAGAATATATTCAATGCCATGACTATCTATACTAAATTGCCGGATAGCTCCCTTTACTATAAAACCTGTATACAGACAAACATTGCCCTCTTCCAGGAAATATTGTTTCTTTCTTAGTTTTTTAGGTACGAGCAGCGACTCAATCTGTTCTTTTTCTTCCGATGAAAGACTTGAATCGCTATAACGTTCGATATAATCAAAAAGTAGTTTGTACATCTGTTTTTTGAAAGCTGTTAAGGCACACAATCTATCAAATTTAAAAATTTTTCACTATCGAAGCTGAATATTTCTACAAGTAGATAGAGACTGCTCAAAGCGCCATGCAATGATGAGCAGCTAAGGAGCCTATCGTTACCGATGGAAGGAAGGAAGGAAGGAAGGAAGGAAGGAAGGAAGGAAGGCATAGTGTTTACCTTGAAAACCTGGCGATCTCGCACTCCGTAAATGGCGCGTATTAATACAAACAATGGAATATGAGATCAACAAGTAAGGCGATAAATGCAAATTAATTTCTAAAATTGACATTTATCACTGTTTTTTTGTGTCAAATGTCAACGTTCAAATAAAAACAGTACACGTAATTTTGTTTTATACATTAAGCAGTCATAAAGCTGATGTAAATAAACAAAATAATATTAATTTAAAAACATTTACTATGCACAAAAATGCATTCACCCCAGAAAACGCAGCCATGCTGCTTATTGATCATCAAGTAGGAACAATGGCTTGGACACATTCGCATGATATCAATTTAGTGAAGCAAAACACTATTAAACTGGCGAAAATTGCGAAAGCGCTCAATTTACCCGTGATTCTAACATCAAGCATGGAAGATCATGCGCAAGGGCCGCTCATTGACGAGTTAAAGGAGATTTTACCCGGGGCTTATGAAGCACGTGTTAAAAGACCAGGAATCGTAAACGCGATGCATCACGAAGGTTTCAATAATGCTGTAAAAGCTGTAGGTAGAAAAAAGCTATTTGTAGCTGGGATTACAACGGAGATCTGTGTTACGTTTCCCGTTCTACAAATGTTAGATGAAGGCTATGAAGTTCAAGTGTCTGCCGATGCATCGGCATTTTACACGCAGTACGGTGATAACTTGGCATTAAAAAGAATGAGACAAGCAGGAGCAGTGATCACAACGGTAGATCAGATTATTTCCGAGCTGGCAATCGACTGGACAAGTCCGAACGGCCAAAAACTGATTGGAATTTTAAACTATCAATAAAATAAGGTTGGAACATTCCCCTTTCATTGTTTAACAACGCGCATCTTTTGATGTAATTAAAAAACAGGTTATGAAAATCATAAGAGCTTCAGAAAAGCACACCCATGGGAATCATCTTTTTCAGATAAGTATACTATACCCAGGAACAAAATTGAACAATAAGGATACTGGCTTTTTGTCCATTGGGCGAATTGACCACGCATCATTCAAGCCCCCGGGGCTAGTTCCCATGCATCCTCATCGGGATGATGAGATACTTTCTTATATGCGTTCGGGTAAGATGGTTCATCGAGACAGCACGGGACAGGAAGAGCACCTTAACAATGGGTACATGATGCTTATGAATGCCGGCAGCGGCATTTCACACGAAGAACGTGCTGAAGAAGATGTAGAAATGCTACAGATCTTTATGCGACCTTCTGAAAATGATTTACCGCCAATGGTTCAGTTCCATCAATTTGCCAATGTGTATAGTGAAAACGCTTGGAGACTTATTGCAGGAAGCCATCCCGATGCACCATTAAAGTTGCGAGTTGATACGAATATTTCCGATGTCAGATTACGTGAAGACACCTCCATTGAAGTTCCAGATAACAAGGATGATAGTGTCTATTTTCTTTATTGTTTTAACGGAAATATTGAGATCGGAAATGAGTTACTTACAAAAGGCGACAGCGTAGTTCTGGGAGATAATGTGTTTATCAAAGCAAAATCCGACAGTGATCTGATCCTGTTCGAAATAAAAAAAGATGCGCAGTACAGCGATGAAGGGATGTTTAGTGGAAACAAACTAGCTTTATAAGTTTTTTCCACCTGTTGAATGTTTAGCTATCTAAGACACAAAGTATGTGCTGCTAAAACATGTTGAAGTTGGCACCTCCTAATTCTTTTTGGACAAGCTCAAAACGCAGCACGTACCCCCATAAAAGCTCAATCGAAAGATTGGGCTTTTTTTTGTGCGTTGGGATGAGAACCCTTGGGCTCGAACTATGCGACGCTCATTGCAGCCTTGCGTGCGGGGATTGTGGGACGGAATAAACTCTCTCGTTCCGGAATGGAGTATGGGGATACGCGACGGAACAAATCCCAGCAAGATCACGAAGGCGTGAGAGAGTGTGTCTTTTCTGCGTTTTGGGGAAAAGGAAAACAACCGTAATCCAGAGCTATATTGTAGACCTGATTGAATTAAAAACAAAATTTGTTAGTCAGCAGGTGGAGGCAGAGGCAAACCCGATTTTTTGTATTGTTGGCTCCCTTCGCGGTGCAGTATAAACTACAGATGCTGGTCAACCTAAAAAAAGATAAAATGGCTGAAGCTTGGGGAAACTTGGTTTATGCGCAAACTTTTTAGGGGCTGGTAACCGGGAACTACCCGCTGCAAAATGCCGATCCGGCAACTGGATTTCTAGATCGCCTTGCCAGCTGCGAGAAACTTTTATTCCCGAATATGTACTTTCATAGTATCAGTTATATCATTGAGGAGGCTAGGTGTTCGATCTACAAGCAAGACCCGGAAAATTGCGACCAAATAAACGGCAAACTGTATATGGGAGAATTGTGTTCCGGACATACCGTTAAAGCAGACCTTCTTGAAGCATGGTTAGTGAAAAATCCTGCTAACAAACTTTGCAAAGCCCTCTCCATTCAGATTGCGTGTAAAACCATTGATCTACTTACTTACAGGAAAATCAAGCCTAATTATGTGTGTATGAAAATTCATTCATAATGTGATATTATTTCTATTAATGAATGAATTTTCACACATAAATGTATTTAACAAAATTTTCATATATTTGAATGATATTTCATACATAAACTATAAAAAGACGAATTATGAATGATATTTCATACATGCAGGCTAATAGTGACATTTCAGTATTGAAACAGATCGGTGAGTTTATCAAAGAGAAAAGAGTTGAACAAAACATTAGCCAGGATTCGCTGGCCAGCCGTGCAGTCCTAAGCCGGTCTACATTGAGTCTGATAGAACGGGGAGAAAGTATCTCTTTGCTCAATTTAATCAAAATTTTACGGATGCTGGATGCACTATACGTATTGGACAGATTTAAAATAGAACTGCAAATCAGTCCAATGCTGCTAGCAAAAGAGGAACAGAAAAAACGTAAACGGGCATTCAGGGCGAAAGAAAACCCAGAAGAAGAATTAGGATGGTAAGAACTGCATATATTAAGTTATGGGGGAAACTGGTAGGTGCAGTTGCCTGGGATGAAAAGCAACAAATAGCATCTTTCGAATACGATACGAAATTCATCCAATCTCAATTGGCCATTGCCCCGATTAAAATGCCATTAGTGAAAAGGATCTTTTCTTTCCCGGAGCTCAGGGGTAAGCCGACTTTCAAAGGTTTACCTGGGCTATTGGCAGATGTGCTCCCTGACAGATATGGAACTGACCTGATCAATATTTGGTTAGCACAGAACGGAAGACCTGAAGGATCACTGAACCCGGTAGAATTACTGTGTTTCATTGGAACAAGAGGTATGGGTGCCTTAGAATTCGAGCCATCAATCGCACCAACAACAAAATCGCATACACTGGAAATCTCTAGTTTAATAGAAACAACGCAAAAGTTGCTGAACAATAAGGAAGCTTTACGGACACATACCGATGATGAAATGCGGGACGTATTGCTGGAAGTCTTGAAAATGGGAACTTCGGCCGGCGGGGCCCGACCAAAAGCAATCATTGCCTACAATGAAAAAACCGGAGAAATAAGATCAGGTCAAACCTTGGCTAAAGGCTTTGAACATTGGTTACTGAAATTTGACGGCGTAAATGACACACAATTTGGTGCAAGTCATGGTTATGGAAGAGTAGAAATGGCTTATTACGGAATGGCGACCTCCGCCGGATTGGATATGATGGAGTCGAGGCTTATCGAAGAAGAAGGCCGTGCCCACTTTATGACAAAGCGCTTCGACAGAATCGGCGGCAACAAAAAATTACACACCCAGACTTTGTGCGCAATAGCCCACTACGACTTTAATCAGATACTGAGCTATAGCTATGAGCAATTGTTTCAGACCATGCGTCAGCTAAAACTAACCTACGCAGAAGCCGAACAGATGTTCCGTAGGATGGTGTTTAATGTACTGGCAAAAAACTGTGACGATCACACCAAAAACTTTGCATTCCTGATGCATCCCGACGGCAAATGGACTTTAGCACCAGCGTATGACATCTGTTACGCTTACCGGCCAGATAGTGATTGGGTAAGCCAACACAACCTGAGCATAAATGGAAAGCGGGCAAATATAATCAAGGAAGATCTTCTGGAAATTGCCAAGCAGAACTCAATCAGTAAACCCGAACAGATAATTGATGAGGTTCAAGCCTCGATCAACAGCTGGCCTCAGTATGCAGCTCAATACAAAGTAGAGGAAAAACTGGCAGCAGCAATTGATAAAACATTGATTAAAAGTTTATAGGATATCCCACTGAATGATGAAAGCCCCCGAGGGGACTTTTGGATTCTATTCGCCATCATCTTCTGAGGTCAGGATTTCCAGATGGTTAACCCCAATTGACACCCTGGTGATTTTCTTCTGCACGTCCTTATCTACATAGGTTTGTGTGGTCAAATTGCTTCTAACCAAAATTCGGCACCTTTTTTAACGGTAAGCTACACCAGCGATGATAAAAGGCATTTTCCTTTCTGCCGCCTTTTGTTTTTGACCGGTTATATTCCAGTCTTTTGTTACGGATATTCTTTAAGGTGCATTTAACCAGGTCAACAGCGTTAATCCCGCGCATACAGCGTGACAACATATATAAGTCTCTGCCAAGCTCTGCACATATTTGAAAACAATGGCATACCCACAATCACCAAGCAGAAATAGTCCGCAAACTTTAAACCGAAACGATGCCATTTCCGCTATACATACCTATAAAAATTCAAAAACACCAAACAGCCACAAACAACTAAAAATCAGATACATAATACAAATTAAGACATTTTAGACTTTTCAAGACATCTTTTGTCATTTTAGACATTTTGGACACAGCTTAAAAACTCCATCTGTACCTTGGGATCAGAACAGAATATTAACGGTTATGGTCAAACAAGCAACGATGGGCAAGCTACGGCGAAGGTTCAGCGCAGAGTTTTTAAGGGGTAGGTTGGAGAGACTGGCTGCGTTTATTGGAAATGCAAAAAAGGCAGACGGCCTTGCGCGGTAGACGCAGCGTTATGGAACGACTTACTAAATTTCCGTCGAAAGGCAGGTGATGACTAGTTATCAAACAATTCGATGAAAATGCTGTTTTACAAAAAAGGGATCTTATGTTAGGTTTGTCTAAATTTTGCTTTGCAATGCGATATGAAAGCAAAATGCTGCTTTCGAGCATCCAGGTATCGAAGTAGTCTTGCTACAATCGATAGCAGCACCACATACGTACGGGCATTTTGCCCACACACAGATTTAAAAAAAAAGATACTATGCGATCAATATTAAAATTTTTGGGCTGGACAGCCGGTGTTATCCTTTTCGTTATTGCCTTAGCATATATCTTCAAGGTAGACTATATCTTGAAGGCCGTCCGCGTCACCTATTTCAACGGACATACAACAGCCTATCTAGCAGATTACGAATATTTCGATAACCACACCGTCGAAACTTCCACCCCACAACCTTGGGCAGAATATCCCGAGAAGATACAGCTTCCGGATAGTATGATTCAATTTCATGACCGGGAGAAGTCCGTTGCGTATGTCGTTATACATCGCGACAGCATTGTTTTAGAGCATTATTTCGACGGATATAGCCGTGATTCCAAGTCCAACTCGTTTTCAATGGCAAAAAGTGTCGTTGCTGCTATATTGGGAAAGGTTATCGAAACCGGAAAGATTAAAAGCCTGGATCAAAAAATCATCGACTTTGTACCAGAAATCGTTGGCCCGTACGCCAAAGAACTGACCTTCCGCGATCTTGTCAGCATGAGTTCCGGAATGAAATGGGATGAAAGCTATTACAGTCCTTTTTCCATCGTTACCCAACTGTATTTCGATAAAGATTTAGTGGGCGTCTTGCCTGATTTACCTATCAATGGTAAACCCGGCCAACGATTTAGTTACCAAAGTGGCGATACCCAGCTCTTAGGCATCGCTATTCAGCGTGCCACGGGCGCATCCCTCAGCGACCTACTCGCCGAGTATTTTTGGAAACCGATGGGCGCCGAACAAAAAGCCCTATGGCAAGTAGACAGCGAAGAAAAAGGTATGGAGAAAGCATACTGCTGCTTAGCGAGCAATGCGTTGGATTTTGCGAGATTTGGAAAACTGTACCGTCAAAGTGGAAAGTGGAACGGCAAACAACTGCTTTCTAGCGATTACATTTCAGAATCGCTGAAACCGAGGTTCAAAAATGGTGAAAACTACGGGTACAGTTGGTGGCTCGGCAATTTTAATGGAAAGCCATATTTTTATATGGATGGACATCTTGGGCAGTTCGTTATTGTGGTTCCTGAAGACGAGCTAATTATTGTCCGTTTAGGCCATCAATTTAACAAAATACCAAAAAATACACCGAGCTCTCCATTTTATAAGTTCATTGACCATGCCTACATCCTGTTAGATGCCACCGCACAATAACAAACATAAAGTGCAGGCACAATAAATTATGGTGGAGGTAAAGTAAAAGCGCACGATAGCCGTCTACCTAACAATAACACATATCGTATAGCATGAAGTTAAGTAAGATGTTTGGGCAATTTCCAGATCAGCAGCGAAAAGCCTATTTTAAAACGCTGGATAATTATAAAGACGGGCAGTTTCAGAATCAGATTCCTACGCCAGCTCTATTAGAAGGGGAAAGCATGGGGAAGCTGCTTTTAGAGTTCTTTGGCAAGCACCTGGATTCCACACCTCGTGTTCCTATCCCCAGTGTAAAGACAGATCTCTTGAGCTTGGCAGCAGACCAGGATCTTTTGCTGTGGTTTGGACACAGCTCTTACTTCATGCAGCTATCCGGAAAAACCTTCCTCATCGACCCCGTCTTTAGCGGAAATGCGTCGCCTGTTTTTGGTTCGGTGAAGGCTTTTGCCGGCGCCGACGAATTTAAAGCGAGCGACATGCCCGATATCGACGTGCTACTGATAAGCCACGACCATTGGGACCATCTTGACTATGGTACCATCTGTTTGCTTAAAGAAAAAGTGAAACTTGTGGTGTGCGGCTTGGGCGTAGCACAACATTTTATCTACTGGGGATGGCCAGCAGAAAAGATCGTGGAGAAAAATTGGTACGAGGAGCTTGCTATAGCACCCGGCTTTAAAATTACCCTCACCCCTGCACGGCACTTCTCCGGGAGATTCCTGACCAGGAATATTTCTTTATGGACCTCGTTCGTGCTGCAAACGCCAGATAAAAATTTATTTCTAGGCGGCGACAGCGGCTACGGGCCGCATTTCAAAGAAATAGGTGAGCGATTCGGCCCTTTTGACTTGGCGATCCTGGAGTGCGGACAATACAATGAGCGTTGGCCTTACATACACTCCTTACCGCCGGAAATAATCCAAGAGGCAAAAGAGCTTCGTGCCAAAGCATTTATGCCCGTGCATCATTCTAAATTCAAATTGGCACAACACCCCTGGTATGATCCTTTGGAGCAAGTAAGCACCTTGGCAGAAGCGGAATCACTAACTATCGTAACGCCAAAAATTGGGGAGCAGGTACATCTCTCCGAGATAAAAACAGACTGGGAGAAATGGTGGAAACAGCATTAAGCTTGTCGTTTCATTAAATAAAATCGGGCTCTTGCAGCATGCGCAAGAGCCCGATTTAATTATATACCGCCCCCACAAAACGCTTCAGGCCTCAGCATATTCCTTATTTCGCGTACGTAGCTTTTACAAATGGCGTCGCCAATAAATAGTCGATACTTTGCTTCAACCCGGCCTCCAAATCGCCTGAAACCTCTTCCACTTCAACAAAGATGTGCTTCACACCCGCTACATCCGTGTTTTTAAATATCGCGTCAAAGCCTACCATACCGCTTTGGCCAATTTCGCGATGGTCTTTAATGTGCAGGGCTGTAAAACGTCCTGGATATTTCTTAAAGTAGTCTACAGGGCTTGCTTTGCCAATCACCGTCCAGTACACATCCATTTCAAAAAATACATTTTCTGGATCGGTATTCTCGATCATGTAATCCAGCATCACGGCCTTATCCTCGACCTTCTGAAACTCATGGGCATGGTTATGGTATCCGTATTGAATACCGTGTTTGCGTGCAAGCTTGCCTACCTCATTCAAATAGCGACATTCTGTAGCGAGATCAGCCATGGTTTTAGGGACGTCCAACCAAGGTGTCACGATATACTTCATGCCCGCAGCTTTATGCGCTAAAATGGTCGTCTCCCACCAAGCGAGTGACTCCGAAAAATTCCCCGAGGCTAGCTCTTCTTTGGACAGCGGTTTTGCAGCATGCGAAGAAAGGACTTTCATACCTGCCTTTTCTACGTTCTTCTTAAAAACTTCTGGAGTGGTATTGTAAAATTTACCATCGCGATATCCTGCTGCTTCCACGGATGTATAACCCATTTTAGCAAGTTTATCCAAGACAGCTGCGTAATTCGCATTGTACGCGTTTGGATCGGTATGGCTCCCCATCATGCTGCGCACGGAATACAATTGTAACCCAATTTCCTTTTTGGCTTTAGAGCCTTGCGCAAAGCTTCCCTGTCCAATCATGCTCATTCCCACAAACAGAAGGGAGGCTGCTACAAATTTAATTTTCATATATATGTTATTTGTGTTTTCATACTCATCTGGAATATCTCTCTTGGATATTTCAGCTATATTATTGACTACATTTTACATTATCTATCGCCTTCAGCGATTCTCTCCGTCCATACCTCGTTTCCCCCGATGTCGTAATAGGAACAAGTCAACTTTTGCAAATCCATCACCCACTTATGCACCCCACTATTGGCGCAGTCGCTTAAAAACCTTGGGTAATCGGTATCGCCGCGCTGATGCGCCTTCAATGCCGTAACAAAATCGTCAGATGCATACCTGCCTGCTATGGTCAACGCGGTATGCTTAGCCGAATCAGCAACGGTATAGCTTTTTGCGCCGAAATAGGTAGTATGACCATCGGCAACAAACACTTCGTAAGATAGCACGCCTAAGGAAATCAAATCTTGCACATACTGCGGAAAATCAGCTCCTGTCTTTACTTTTCCATGAGCTGTGTTTATATCAGATAATGTAAACATCGTTTGGACTTTTATGTTGCCGTAAGATAGGAAAAAGAAATAAAAATATTTTAAAAAATATTTGCACTTAGTGTATAAAACACACTATATTTGTATCATCATAATTTAGGTTTATAATTGGTTAGCTAAAGGTTTTCATTCTCCCCGTTTGAAAACCTTTTTTTATTGCCTTAAGGCCGCAAATTCGGTTCTATATAAAATTGAAATATCACTACTTTCAGGGAAACAATGGATTAGGCAAACTGTTAAATTTGTACGCTGTGCTATTGCTTATTTATTCGAACAGACCATGAGATACTGTATTATTCATCTTTTTTTGTTGCTCCTACCCTACCTTGCGTATTGCCAAGAGCGACCCACCGCGTATACATTGTCCGACGAATATAATCTTTGGGGACTATCCGTTTCTGATACAACCTATATCTTCGCAGAAAATGCTTATGTAAGAGATCAACCAAATCTAGATGGGACCGTACTAGATTCCTTGCCGGCAGGCAGTATGCTCATTATTTTAAGCCCCGCATATAATGGCAACAAAATTAAGGGGGTTTATGCGCCTTGGCATCAGGTCGCTTACAAAATAGGCAATGACATTAAGAAAGGGTTTATATGGATTGGCTTGCTCTCTTTAGGCAAACAGCAAGATGCCCAAGGTAATGTGTACCTCTACGGTTTTGACCGATTCATCCCTTCTGACGGCAATAAAGCTGATCGATATATTTGTTCCGTTAAACTGCTAAACGCAAAAAATGCGCTTATCGGCAAACACCAGTTTGAGATGCCGTATGCCGGACAATCTTACATGGATGCAAAACTTCTGCCCAACATGGGACTGAAGGATCTACGACATATTTTCCGTATTGCATTTTCCGGAGAGGCTTGTGGCATCCCGACCGATTATTATTACGCCGGATGGAACGGTTCTAATTTTTTTGCTTTGCCGAAGCGATATGCTGTAAGCGACGCGGGCATTTTTTATTATGAGGAGTCTATCCTCTTTCCCACAGAGCACAGAAAGGAAGCGAACGTTATCTACAAATTAATAGAACATGGAGAAGCCGTGGAGACAACTGACGCGTTAGCAGAGATTACATACAAAGTCAGTAGAACGGAAGAGAAATTTTTATGGACCGGAAAGGGCTTTACTAAATTAGGTGATTCGAAATAGCAATAGGGACTTTTGGCTCGATCGTTGCCTATACCTTAGTTAATAAAATAAATCAATGAACATATCAACCTATACCTTGGCCGCATTTGCTGGAATCTTGCTTACTTTGGCCAGTTGCCAGTCAACGAAAAAAACGGAAGATGCAAAGATTGCGACAACAGACACTACGGCGGTCGCCACAGATACTGCATTGGTTGCAACCATACAAGCTAATCCAGATTATCGCCTGCAAGACAGCATTTCTGTGTTATTTATTGTTTCCAATCCGACGCCTGACACCTTACGCTTTACACAATACCATACACCTTTTGAAGGCTTCATGAGTAATTTTCTAACCATCACGGATGCGAGCGGAGCAGAAGTGCCCTACATTGGTGCCATGACGCGGCGTATCATGCCGCCACCAGAAGAAACATACCATACGCTCGCTCCGAGAGCGCAAGACAGTGTTCGTTTTGCCCTGTCGAAAGGCTATCATTTTGAAAAACCGGGAACCTACAGCTTACTGTATAATAGCGGAACAATCAGCGGAATTTCACAGACCGAAGCGACTGAAATAGTATTGAAATAGAACGAAGCGACCTACAGAAAAAGTGGCACAGTAAATTTAAAAAGAAGTCCTTCGCGGGCCTTATTGTATAGCAATGTGGCTTACATCCACCTGCACAATATCTTTTATCAAACAACTATACTCGCGCTTGTCATAGTACCCCATAGTATCTAGGGTTCCTGTGATCATCACCAGTGCTTTGTCGTTTTCTAATAGAAAGGCATGCAGTTCATGCTTATCGACGTGTAGCGAAACAGGCTTGAAGTCCGATGGATCATTAAATGGATAAATCGCGGCGGCGTCATACTCATACACAAGGCGCCCCCGCAATTTTACTTCTTTTCCTTGAAGAAGATGCATCTCTTGCTCAATCTCGCTAAACCAAGTAGGTTTGACAGTGGGATAATGCCGGTGCACATGTTGCCATGTCGCAGATGCCAGCTGATAACGCGTTTCTTTACAACCAAAACATCCCGTAACCAAGAAGAATATACACGTTCTAATTATGATAGGTAACAGCATTAGTTGTTAATTAGTTAAAAGTATCGGTTATTACACCTATAATAATAACGAAAAAATATCGATGCAGGTATATCGCAAGATGCATTCCTTGAAAAATATGCGGGAATAATTACAACGATTTATGTAAAATCCGCTGGATAGCGCACCATTCCTGATATTCTAGCTCATTCCAGCTAGTGCGAAATTTATTTAGAAGTTCATAAGATCTCTTACGTAGCGCTTCGAGGCCATTGGCGTGCACAGGCTCGCGCAAGTCAGTTTGCGAATGGGATGCAGCAAACGAATGTACATGAGCTGCTCCTTTGGATAGATATAGCGTGTCCATATGGATTAATATTAAAGCTGATCAAAGATAGCCATCATCTCCAAAACAGCTGGTATGCAATACATTAAATTATTATTAAGATACTTTTAATTGCAGTGATAGATTTGCTTGGATACAATATTCCAGCCCCCAATCCCATCCGCCGCTCGCCGCGGCATGGCATTACTTTTGGGGGCAAAAGTGACCAAAATTCTTCGTTTCCTTCATGTACTTGGCGCACAAGCCATATCCTCGCAGAGCAAATATTTGTCAAAGCTGAAATAAAATCGAAACCGTTAAAATGCGATTTCGATATGATTTCTAGGCTTTGTCCCGCCCCGCATCCCCAAACATTTCGTTTGCCTGCCAGCACTGGAAGGATAAAGTAAATGCGAAAATAAATTTTAATGGGCGTTTTGAAATAGCAATCCGCTTTTGCTTCATGGCTGCCTCTGCGGATAGATTTTAAAGCTTCACGGTAAGTTTTTTGTTGAGCGATTTACTTGTTGCTACTAATTTGTTATCGACCCACACGCAGAGCACACTTTGATTGCCAGCCTTTGCTTCGTCCCAATCTTTCTTCCATACAATGTCCACATCGTGGTCATGGTAACGAATGCGGCCCAAATAAAAGTAATCCCATTCGCCTGCTGGTAGTAGAGGCTCGATCACAAATTGGTTTTTGTGTAACGCTTTAAAGCCTAAAAGATCTTCAATAATAATATCTGGATAAGTCGAGTGAAAATAGTCCTTTTCACCGCCAAATTCCGTCCCGTCTGTCGGTATGTACCATTCACCGATATTTGGTTTGTCCGGATTATGCAACTGCGTAAGTTTTTCTATATGTTCATATAGTAGAGAACGATCCGCATCTGTGATTTCACGTTTATAGTTGCGCAAATAGTTTGCATAGGCCTTATAAACCACAGAATTTTGAAAGGGCCAGCCCCTCCCATTCCAAGCATAGGCTTGCTCGTTGTAATAGGGATGTTGCCGCTCGGCGGTACTCATGCCCCGTTTATTATTGAATCCTTTATCGGATGCTAGCATATCCCAAGCAGCTGCATAAGCGGAAGCATCCTCAGAAGGAACCATATTAAAATACCACGGACTGTAGCCTACAGATTCGCGTACTCGCGCCTCGAAATCGCGCACCCCATAGGCATTGTCGCCAGCACTGTACGTGTTAAAAAACTGGTCTTCTGTATTCCAAAGCACATCCATCACCTTCGTCTGCAAGGTGGTTGCACGCTGCGCATACATGTCAGACTTTCTTACTTTAAAGGCTGATTTATATTTTCCTTCGTCTAATTTATACAGGCTGCTTAAAGCCTTGATATTGCCATAAGCGTAACTATTTACAGATGGACGTACCAGATAAAAGTCTGGATAGCCTTTCCGGTAAGCCTGTGGATAAGCCGAGGCTTGTGGCGAGTCAGCAGCTTTAGCAGTAGTCTCCCAACCTAAGTAATATTCCTTCCAACTAGCTGGCGTATACATCGCATAGGCGCCCTTGCTTTCAATAAGCCCCAAGACCGCCGAAAGGCTAAATTCCATGCCATCATAGAGATCCAAAATTTTATATAGGCCTTGTGTTTTTGATTGATCCGCTTTTACCGTAAACAGACTATCCCAAACCGCCTGATGACGCTCCATATCGGGTAAAATGCCATGCAACCATTTCGCATCCGGATGTACACGTAGATACGCATCCACCCCATCAATCATCCAACTGGAAAAATGATGGCTTTCCGGCCGACTTAAATAGGTAAGGAAATTACCATTTTCCCGCTGATTCAATCGGGCGGCTGAGCCCGACATAAAGTAATCTGCGTACGATTTTAAAAATTTCGGATCGCGAAGCCAGCGAACATCGTAAAATTGATGTCCGGCCGGACACGTTATTGCGCCACTACGGGAAGCCCAAGGCTTTACCCCAAAAAACTCCGTTACCACCCAATACTTCTTTTGGTCTTCTGGGTCAGCATACTCTTTTAAATGCTTACTCACCATCCACCAGCGGTAGTTATACACCCTGTTAATATGCTGATCAGAGCAGATGAATGATGGCGCATTTTCTAGCAAAAAGTCTTTGTTGTTACCGGCATCAAACGCGCCGTCAGGCGCTGGCCGATCCGCATAACTATTAAATTCATCCACATCGTTGGAAAACTGTTTAGCAGCTAACTGTTGAAGCTTGTCGCGCTCTTCAGTCAAACGTATGGCCTTACTGCTGGAGCAGGAAACTTGAAGAACAATATTGCTCGACAAGATGATGACGATAAGACATAAAAGTTTCCAGTTGTTGAAGTTTTTCATCACTTGGCTGATTAGGTTGTTGCGCATGCTGCCAAAAACAAAAAAAGATAGCTCGCGGCTATCTTTTTAGTATTAATGTCCTGATTTTACTGATCCATCTATTTTAACCTGGCTTAATGTTCGCAGGCAGTAGATCCCAAATATTAGAATTACTACATAACATAGTGCTGGGATGATGAAGGAATCCTGCACGCCGATCTTATCTGCTAAATAGCCCTGAACAATAGGAACAATAGCGCCGCCCAGAATTGCCATCACCACTAAGGACGATCCTTGGCTGGTATATTTCCCCAGTCCGGCGATAGATAGGGTGTAGATATTTGAAAACATAATGGAGTTAAAAATTCCGATGCCAAGCACGCTATACATCGCCCAAATACCTGTATTTAGTATCGTCGAAGCTAATAGGAATACGTTTATAGTCGCAAACACCACTAAGGTTCTTGCCGGAGCCGATTTACCAATCATGAATGCGATGAAATTGAGTGCTATAAAACCAAGGAAGAAAGAAATTTCAGAGAAACTAAGGCTCACAACACCATATATAACCAGGAACACGGCCAGTGCGGTCAATAGCATGTAAATCGTTTTCTTTCCTTCAGCAATTTCTTGGCTTAACGAGATCGCACCAAGAAACCGTCCGATCATCGCACCACCCCAATACAAAGCAAGATAGTTTTTACTCACCGCCTCGGTAAAGCCCATCACTTCTGGAAGTTCCAAAAAGCTAATAATAAAACTCCCCACGGCAACCTCGCCACCTACATAGCAAAACATAGTGCCTACACCATACAAGAGGTGCTTAAATTTCAAGGCGCCCCAGCCTTTCACTGGCGTAGAATCATCGGTTTGGAATGAAGGCAACTTCACGCGAGAAATCATCAGCGCGACAAGCAATAAGATGCCGCCAAAGATAAGATAAGGCAGACGTGTTGCCACGGCGCTAAAACTACCGTCTGGCGATGAAAATAATTCGAAAATTAAATGCCCACCCAAAACTGGTGCTATAGTAGTTCCGAAAGCGTTAAATGCTTGCGTCATGTTTAGACGGCTAGAAGCAGACTCCTCAGGACCTAAAAGCGACACGTAGGCGTTTGCCGTAATTTGCAATACGGTAAAACCTAAGCCCAACACGAAAAGCGCACCCAAGAAGAGGGGATAAGAGGAAAGGCTCGCGGCAGGGTAAAACAATACGCAGCCTGCAGCAGCCAGAAAGATACCAAATAATATCCCTTTCTTATATCCTACTTTATTGATAGGGTCTTCCACCAGGGTAGAGTATAGGAAATAGATTAACGATCCAATAAAATAAGCCCCGAAAAAGCAAAACTGCACCAGCATGGACTCAAAGAACGTCAATGAGAAAAGCTGTTTAAGATAAGGTATTAAAATGTCGTTCATGCAGGTAATAAAGCCCCACATAAAAAATAATGCTGTGATGGTAATCAGGGGAACGAGGTAGTTCTGTTTAGTCGTTGTTGTCGTTTGCATCTTTGTTATGTCAATTATCAAAGTTTTTTTGCGGCGCCGTGGTAATCATTTCATAGCATTTTGCTATCCCATGTACCATCTACGCGCAAAAAAACACACTGTTGTTTAGCAAAAGAGTAAGTTAATCGAAAGTGCTTATTGGGAAGTGACCCGTTGAAGCAAGCCTCCGCCATCCGTGCGTCCGCCCACCTGAAAATCATCTACAGAAGTTCCCCCAATCGATACCTCTTTCGTAAAAAAAACGCGCTAAAACCATTTAATAAGACGAAAGAGGCGATGCAATTGTACATTGAATTCAGCGAATTTCCAAATACATAACAAAAAACTTGCTATAAAAAGTAAGTGCCCACTTTCGAAAAATGAGAAAACGAGATGCAATCGCCTACCAGTCCGGATAAATTTTAAAGATTTTCTCCGAGGCCGTAATGAAAAGGTAAGCATTGTTGGTCCCACCAAAACAGACGTTTGCAGTCCACTCAGCCGGTACAGCAATGTGGCGGATTTGCTGGCCATCTTTATTATATACAAACACACCTTTTCCGGTTAAGTAAATATTTCCTTTATCATCAATCGTCATACCATCCGACCCTTTATCGCAGAAAAGTCTTCTGTTCGCAGGCTTGCCCTCATCATCAATATCATAGATGTAGGTTTTATCTGCGCCAATATCAGCCACGAAGAGGTGTTTTCCATCCCGCGAGCCGATTATACCATTAGGCTTCTCAAACTGCCCGCCTACCTGATGTAATTTACCCTGATGCAACATGTACAGAGCTTGCGGAAGTTCGCTACCTCCACGCTGCCAATAGTCGCGATCATAAAATGGATCTGTAAAATACATGAGCCCATTAGGGGATACCCAAACATCATTCGGTCCGTTTAGCTTTTTATTACCGTAATCAGTAACAAGTACTTCAACCGCTTTTGATACGGGATGTATACGCCATAATTCATTTTTTTCATCTGCACATGAAATTATAAAACCTTCCTTATCTATAAACATACCATTAGATCGCCCGGCTGGTTGCATAAATAGCGATAACTTCCCCGCTGTATCATACTTCCATATACTGTTGTTTGGTTGGTCGGTAAAAAAAATATTTCCCAAAGAATCTGCTGTTGGCCCCTCTGTAAAAGAAAATTGTGAAGAAATTTCAATAAGCTCGCCATGCGACTGGGCGCGCCCCAATAACGTTGTTAATAGCATAAGCATAGAAAATACAGTTTTCATACGCTGAATATAACAGGTGCTAATCGGGATGGTTCTACAAAAAATAAAATGTTACAAAACAAAATCGATACAATCGAGGTTTAGGATTTGACAATTTCCTAAGCAACTAAAAAATAGCATGTTGTGACAACAAATTTTTTTGAAGTTTACTTTTAACATTTTTTTTACAAAACATGTTAATAAATTGCATTCCGTATCAAATCGTAAGAATTTAAATTAAAACGACTTATATACACTTTCACTTAACACTTTAAGCATTGCTTAATCATTCTTTATGAGACAAAAATCACTCGTACGATGTACACGGCTGTTCGGAACAGTTGTTGTGCTCACTACCTTGCTCTTTGGTCAGGCCTTTGCCCAGCAGCGTACCATTAGAGGTATCGTAAAAGACGGTAGTACCTTGGCTCCCATTGCGGGAGCAAGCGTTAGCGGCGCCAGCCGTACCAACAGTACCCTGACAGATGATCAAGGATCATTCAGCTTAGCTGTAGACGCTGCCACGGCAAACCTGCAAGTTACTTTTGTAGGTTATGAAAGCCAGCAAGTGCCGCTTGCGGATCGCGATACGCTATCCATCTTTCTTGTCGCTGTAGACACCAAACTGGATGAGGTCGTAGTTACCGCCTTGGGGATCAGCCGTGAGCAAAAATCCCTTACTTACTCTACGCAACAATTGAAGGGAGAGGAACTTACGCGGGCGAAAGGGACAAACATGATCAACAATATCAACGGTAAAGTTGCGGGGGTTAACATTTCGTCCTCTTCCTCTGGTATTGGTGGATCCGCAAAGGTTGTTTTACGTGGAAACAAATCGGCCTCTGGAAACAACCAGGTACTTTACGTCATCGACGGTGTGCCTATCAACAACAGTTCCTCTGGCGCTCAGCCGGGCAATATGTTCGGCGGTGAGCGGGACCCGGGCGACCCTGTTGCCTTGATCAACCCGGACGATGTGGAAAGTATGTCTGTCCTGAAAGGGGCGTCAGCGGCGGCATTATATGGTAGCCAAGCCGCAAATGGAGTTATCCTTATCACCACAAAATCAGGAAAAAATGGCCGCACTACAATCGACTTCTCCAGCAGTGCGCAGATCGAAACGCCTGCAGTTTTGCCGCAGTTTCAAAACAATTATGGACGTGGAGCAGATGGACAGAACACCAATGCCCTGACTAGCTGGGGTGCAAATACCGCTGGCGGCGGAGGCGATCAAGTGGGTTCGTTTTTCCAAAATGGAACAAATTTCACTAATTCCATTGGTTTATCAAGAGGAAACGAGCATATGCAAACGTATATCTCTTATGCTAATACATCGGCCAAAGGCCTGCTGCCGGAAAATAAGTTGAATAGACACAACATCAACATGAAACAAACGGCTAACTTTTTCGACGATCGTTTGACATTACAAGGTGGCGCTAACTATATACAGCAAGATCTGCAAAATTCACCGTTGACAGGCTTTTACTTTAATCCTATTGTAGGACTTTATCTTTTCCCGAGAAGCTTAAACCTGAATGATTACAAAACCTTTGAAACTTTCGATCCTGCGACCAACAAGTATGTACAGAACTGGCACTCCCTTGGCGATAGCGAGACAACGCAGCAAAATCCTTGGTGGATCCAAAACAGAAATACGTCTACTTCAGACAAATCACGGCTTATCTTAAACGGAAGTGCGAAGTTCAACGTAAACAATTGGCTAAGCTTACAAGCACGTGGAAGCATGGACCGCACGACGGATGTTTTCGACAGGAAGATATTCGCCGGTACACAGTCTATTATCGCACGTCCAAATGGTGCCTATAATTATTCAAAAATCACCATCACGCAAAAATATGCAGACTTTATCGCAAACTTCAACGGTAATATTACCGATAAGCTAAAATTTAATGGACTTGTAGGTACCAGTATCACCGATTGGAACACCGAAGGTATGTCTTTTAACACAGGAGCTACAGGATTGCGTACAGCTAACGTATTTGCTATGCAAAATACGACGACGCCTATTACTAACACAGAAGCCAATAATCGGAGACAACTTCAATCCGTATTTGCAAGTGCAAACTTTGATTACGATGGCTGGATGTTTTTGGATCTTTCCGCAAGAAACGACTGGTCGAGCACGTTGGCGTTCACCAATACACCATCATTTTTCTACCCGTCGGTAGGACTTAGTGCGAATATCCATGAGAAATTAGGTCTTCCTGATTTTATTAATTTCATGAAAATTCGCGGCTCTTGGGCTGAAGTTGGTAACGATTTGCCTCCCTACAAAACACGACTTTTGAATACACTGGGTAATTTCGGAAATATCACCATCAATACAGTGACCTCATTAGTTCCTTTGAAACCTGAAATAACGCGTTCCATCGAGGCAGGTACAGAGCTAAAAATGTTCAATAACAGGTTAGGTATCGATTTTACCTATTACAAAACAAATACAACAAACCAATATTTCGAAATTGCGGCAAGCGAGGCTAGTTTGTTTGGAACCTATGCGATAAATGCCGGTGACATTCAAAACGAAGGTGTTGAGTTATTGGTAAATTACGATGCTATCCGCGGTGAAAATTTCAACTGGTCTACAGCAGTAAATTTCTCTGCGAATAAAAACACGATTATCGAATTAGACGATGCCGTTCCAAATTTCTCACTCACCGGAGAGAACCGCGGCTATGCATCTAGGTTTGAGGTAGGTGGATCTTTCGGTGATATCTACGGTGTTGATTTTTCCCGCGACGAGCAAGGCCGTATCCTTTTCAGTGAGGATGGCATACCGCTTAGAAGTTCTGACTTTGTAAAATTAGGAAACGCGAACCCACGCTGGCAAATGGGATGGAGCAATACCATCAATTACAAAAACTTAGGCCTTTACTTCCTTATTGATGGCAAGTTTGACTATGACGTCCTTTCTATTACAGAATCGGTGATGGATAGTTATGGCGTTTCTGCGCGTACTGGAGCAGCGCGTGATGCGGGAGGTGTTGCTGTAAATGGCGTATCGCCAACTGGTGAGGCCGTAACAACGGCGGCGGCGCAAGCTTGGTATACATCTGTTGGCGGTGTTTCCCCAGTTACCAGCAATTACATGTATAATGGGTCAGCTATCCGCATGCGTGAAATCGCCCTATCGTACAACTTTAAGTTAGACAGTAAATATGTCAAAGGACTTCGCGTGGCAGCTACAGGGCGTAACCTGTTTTTCTTATATAAAGAAGCGCCATTTGACCCGGAGACAACGATGTCTACCGGAAACGGCTTAAGCGGAATCGACATCTTTATGATGCCATCAAGTCGCAGCTACGGGCTATCCCTAAATGTAAACTTTTAACAACCTACCAATGAAAATTAAATTCAATAACAAATACACAAGCTACAAGTTACCACTTGCTGCGCTTGCGATTAGCGCTACTATCGGTTTCGCTAGTTGCACAAAAAATTTCGAAGACCTCAACACGAACAATATCGGTGTTACGCCGGAAGATCTTTTGCCTAATGCGGAAAATCTAAGGCTGTATTTTACCAGTGCCCAGCGTGCCATCTTGAATTTCTCCGGTGGCGGAGAGCCAAACTCCTACCAATTGCAACAAAATTTGATGGCCGATGTGTACAGCGGTTACTTTATGAGTGCAAACCCATTCAACAGCGGACAGAATAACACCAATTATGCACTGGTGAATGGCTGGAATACGGAGGCTTTCAAAGTGCTATACCTTAGCGCATTAGGTCCGATCAACCGTTTAGAACAGACAAATTTACGGGAAACATATCCTGCACTGTGGGGGTCTGTGCTTGCTATCAAAGTGTTGGCAACAAGCCGCGTGACGGATATCTATGGTCCCATCCCTTACAGCATCGTGGGGAAGAATACAACAACAAGTATTCCTTACGACTCGCAGGAGGCTATATACAACCAATTCTTCACAGAACTTGACGAAGCGCAGGCACTGCTAGAGGCGTATGTGAATGGAACGAATCGGGAAGAGCTGCCGCCAAATCTAGACGAAATTGACCTGATTTATAGCGGTAACGAAAATACCGTCCGTTTCACCAAATGGTTAAAGCTGGTGCATTCGTTAAGATTACGTCTGGCGATGCGCATCGTTAAGGTCAACCCTAGCCTTGCACAGCAACAAGCAGAAAAATCATTAAATAGCGGCTACCTTTTAGAGTCTAATGCAGATAATGCAAGAGTACGTATCGACGAGGAAGCGGGCTTTTTAAACCCATTAAATTTTATTTCCAGCAATTGGAGTGATATCAATATCAATGCTTCACTGGAGTCTTACCTTGTGGGATACCAGGATCCGCGCATTTCGAAATATATCGATAGAGCTACTGGCGCAGGCGCTACCGGTTACAAAGGGATCCGTGCGGGTGCTGTCGGTCTAGTGAAGGAAACCTACGCAAACTATTCGACCATCAACTTCAAAGATGGCGCAGAACCTTCATTTTCGCCGTCTACCGCAATGACGTTGATGACCGCAGCGGAAGTCTATTTCTTGCGCGCTGAGGCTACACTGCGCGGTTGGTCGAGTACTGGCGGTACAGCGAAAAGCTTATACGAAAGCGGTATCCAGACATCTTTCGAACAGTGGGGAGCTACAGGTGCTGCTGCTTACATGGAAAATAGCACCAACACTCCTATCGCTTACGTAGACCCCAACAACAGTCGGAATAATGCGGATAGCCCATCGACTATCACTATCCAATGGAACGAAGGAAGTGACCAAGAACAGAAACTAGAGCGGATCATGACGCAAAAGTGGTTGGCATTATTTCCTGAGGGACAAGAGGCGTGGTCAGAATTTAGACGTACAGGATATCCGAGAATCTTCCCTGTTGCGCAGAACAATAGCGGTGGGTTGATCGATACGCAAGTACAGATCCGAAGAATCCCTTTCAGTTTAAATGAATATAACACCAACGCTGCGGAAGTTCAAAAGGCCATCGGTCTTTTAGGTGGAAGCGACAATGGGGGTACAAGATTATGGTGGGACGTTGACAGGGCAAACTTTTAATGTAACACCTGCGTGCTGACGGACAGCAGCACCTATCTATCCGATGCCATGAGCAGGAGCTTTAATATAAAGTGAATGGTCATGGCATCGTTCGTTAGCAGCAACAAATTCATTTTCATCAAAACTGATGGTCGAGTTCATTTGTTGACTAGCTGATGTGCTAACAGTAGCACCTAAAGTTCCGATATTATGGAAAGAAGAAAATTTTTAACGCAAGCTGCATTGGCTTCTGCTAGCATGGCGCTCGCAGGAGCCCTTCCTGCTGGCCTATCAGCAAATACGATGAATAAGATAACAACACAACCGCCAGCGCTTTTTAAGCGCTTCCGACCGGCGCATAAAGCTGGCTTTGGTGGCGTTGCCTTAGGCAATGGTTTCCAGGAGCATTCAGATGTAGCCTGCTTACAAACGATGGAGGCTGCCTGGAATGCGGGGATACGCCACTACGATACCTCACCCTGGTATGGTTTAGGAATTAGTGAACGCCGCATGGGGATGTTTTTAAAAGACAAAGCGAAAGCGGACTTCAGCATCTCCACAAAAATAGGCCGCATACTAGAACCGCAAGAAAATTTTAAGGCAGATGGCCTGCTCTGGGAAGGAAAAATGAACTTCAAATACCGTTACGACTATAGTGCATCTGGCGCAAGAAAGAGTGTGGAGGACAGCTTACAACGATTAGGTTTGTCATCGATCGACATTGTCTATATTCATGACCTTTCTCCGGATAATGGTGGTATGAAAGACAATTGGACAACCTACTTCACTGAGGCCGCCAGTGGCGCGATGAAAGAACTTACGAAAATGCGTGAAGAGGGCCTTATCAAGGCATGGGGACTAGGCGTAAATACAATAGAACCTATTTTAAAAACACTCGAGGTGGCCGATGCTGATATATTTCTTTCTGCCTGCCAGTATTCCTTGATAGAACACGAGGCAGATTTGTATGAGGTTTTTCCGAAAGTAGCGGAAAAAGATGCTTCTATTGTTGTCGGTGCGCCGCTATGCGCCGGTTTCTTGGCAGGGAAAGATCGCTACCTATACAGCGGAAAATTCCCGGCGGGGGTTAAGGAAAAACTCCAGGCCTTTAAGCAGGTCGCAAAAAACCACGCGGTGGATTTGCGTACGGCGGCATTACAGTTTGCTGCTGCACCAGCTGTAGTCTCAGCGGTCATCCCAGGAGCAAGCAGCGCCCAACAGGCTATTGAAAATGCAAAATCTTTCGACATAAAGATCCCTGCAGATTTTTGGAAAGAGCTGAAAGCAGAAAAGCTGATTGCTGGAGATGCGCCGGTGCCTGCAAGCTAGGTGTACCGATGTAGAAGGGCAAGCTATAAAGCCATGAAAAATCAATTCGGTTTTTCATGGCTTTTCCATTTAAAAACCTTTATTTAGTGAAAAAGATGGATAATGACCGAAAACCGCCAACTTGCATTTGAACATTTTGATGCCTATAACCAGCGCGATCCGAATACCTTTATTTGGAAGGGCGACAGTTACCCCCAAGAATATTTCCTCGCCTTGAAACTATGGGAATGGGTGAATAAGCTGGATCCGGACGCCGGTGAAGCGCTGCAACTGGCCTCTCGTTGCCAGCATATTGGCCGGTGGGAAAGCCCACGCGCAAACTACCCTATGGATCGAGCGGGCTATTTACGCTGGCGCAAAGAGCTTGCTGAGCATCATGCGGCTGTAGCGCGAAACATTACCGAAAAGATAGGCTACGACGAGGAGACCATCGCACAGATGGAGCACATTATTCTGAAAAAAAAGATCAAAGTCAACCCAGATGTACAGACGATGGAAAATGCACTGTGCTTGGTTTTTCTAGAATATCAGTACGAAGATTTTTATCCCAAGCATCGTGATAAAATCGTCACGATCCTCCGCAAATCACTTTTAAAAATGGATGACCACGGGCATAGCTTCGCATTGAAACTCAGCTATTCTGACGAGGGGCTGGATTTTATAAAAAAGGCGTTGCAAACACTCAACGCACAAGATTAGCAGCAGGAATAGCTGCTATAACATCAAAACGTTTATAACGTCTTTATTTGGCTGTTCCTATATTTAGAAAAGAACAGCCAAATAAAAATACGCTGCTTTAAAACTTATAGCCAAATGTTAATCTAAAGTTTCTGGGCATTTCGGCTTGCCACGAGTAGACCGGGGTGGAAAACGAATTGCCATAATAGGATCCTCCAGCCAGCAAATAGCTATCTGCTAGGTTCTGTACGTTTAATATGATATGGAAATGCTCTTTGTGATAACCCAGTCCGGCATCAAAGCGCAAGTAATCTGGCAAATTCCATTCCGGGTGATCCGCGGAGTAAAAAGCTGTGGTGCGATCGACGTTTGTCGTCATGCCTGCTCGAAAGCTTAACCCTTGTAAGGCGCCCCCTTGCAAATGATAATCCAGCCATAGGTTAGCAATATGCCTATCGGCCCCCGTTAGCCGTTGTCCCTCGTAAAATCCTTCTACCTCCGTGTTTACTTGCGTGATCTCTGCATCAGTGAACGCGTAGTTTGCGACCACATCTAGTCCCGGTGCAAGGCGTCCTATGATGTCAAGCTCGACACCACGGACGCGTTTCTGGCCGATTTCGATATTCTCATTAGGTCGCGGCCCGTAAGACGTGACCTCGTTGTTCTTGATAATTTGATAGGCACTAACCGTTGTGCTCAATCGGTTCCCAAACCAGTTTCGCTTAAAGCCCAATTCCATGATTTCACCCGTCAACGGTTGAACCGCCTCACCGGTATACAAAACGCCATTTTGCGGGATAAAAGATTGATCGTAAAGTGCATAGGCTGACGTGTTCTTATCGATCGAATACGACAGGCCAATGCGTGGCGTAATTTTCTTATTCACGATCGGATCGCCACCCCAAGAAGCCTGCGACATGGACGTATAACGAGCCGCTAGCGTCAGGCGCAAAGCGTTATCAAAGAAGCCTAGCTCATCTTGAATGTAGGCCGATGAATAATTGGATTGTATAATCCCACCGCCCCCGGCGGCACGAATTTTCAAGGGCGTCGATCGGTTAAAAGCGGTATATGGAAAATCCAATCCGTAACTGGGATTCATAGGGTCAAACTCACCACCTCCTAAAGAATCTAAAGCAAAGGTTTGGCTCCAATCCGCAAAATATTCTTTACGCCCGAAATCCAATCCACCTAGTATCCGGTGCTTTATTTTTCCCGTTTGCACATTCCCATTGATAAATACCTGCCCCAAGGCCATCGTGCTTGTTGCATCCCAAACCCCTGTGCTTCGAACGACATTGCCATTCGCCAAAACGTCGGCAGGCCAGCTATTTGCACCAATTTGATCATAGCTGAAATAGGCACCTTGGGCGGTTAATTTCCAGTTGGCGTCTAGGTTGCGCTCTATCGTCAAAAAGACATTTTGATCATTCACTTTTAATGGTTCCAGACCTGGCGAAGTAAATGTGGTTTCTCTGGGAAGAGCCTTGTATCCGACTGGAGAAAAGACATATCCCGAGCCTACATCTGTCATTTGGCCCCGCTGGTACGTATATTCCAGTGTTGCTTTTGTTTTGCTGTCTAGTTGATAAGACAAAACCGGCGCTATCACTAAACGTTTGTTCTCTTCGAAGGGACGAAACGAGCCTTTGGTATCGCCAGCGATGTTTAATCGGTAGAGTAATCGGTTATCTTTTGATAGCTTGCCATCTAAATCCAACGTAGAGCGATAACTAGAGAAACTCCCCAAGGAAAAGGTGACTTCGCCCTTTTGTATGCCAGTAGGCTTTTTAGTAACCACGTTGTAAATTCCTGCCGGATCACCGCTGGACATCATAAATCCTGCCGGCCCCTTCACAACCTCCACCCGCTCTACCACAGACATATCTTCCGACAAGGGGCTCCAAAATGAAGAGACAACATTCATCCCGTTGCGAAAGGCTTGAATCTGCGAGCCGCGCATGTTCAGATTAACATACATATCGTTCCAATGGCTCAACCGACTGACACCGCTGACATTACGCATCATACCATCCGCCATATTAAAAATTGATTGCTTCGCCATCAAATCAGCATTGACAACCTGGACATTTTGCGGAAGCTCGATTAATGGCGTCTGAACGCGAAGTGTTGGTGATCCAACAGTCTCCACCAAGGGCACGTATCCATCAACCACCACTTCCTGCAGCATGTGCTTGTCTACCGCCAACACCAAATCAAACTGTCGTATCTCAGCATCCTGCAGATTTATGGTATCGCGCCGGGCAAGGAGACCGATGTGTGTTGTAGCAATCGTATATTTTCCGGGCTTCAGATTTCGAAAGCTGAACTCTCCCATGCTATTTACCTTCGTTCGCAGACTATCGTTTAGGATAACCGTTAAATCGTTGACCATCTGGTTGTCATTTGTCCGAACGGTTCCTCTTATGGCACTGGCTTGTCCATAGCCTGTTAGCGCAAATCCCAATAGTGGGATAAGCAATAAGTTACTTTTTGTTTTCATTGAACTATCAAAACTATTTATATCATTATTTAGACCAAATATAAATAAAGATCTGTATATTCAAAATTGTTTCATAAAAAGCGATTAACATCTATGGGTGATGAGTAGCCGTGTTGTATAGTCGAAATCATAATCAGTGCGATATCATAGCGGAAATTAGAGTTTCATCTTCTAACCATTATGGAAAAATATTGATTATTCGCATGCCTTAGATCTGCCGAGCCATTGCACAGCGCGCTGAAAAATAAGCCGGAGTAATAACGTTACATTTTCGGACCAATAGGGAAAAAAAATCCGTCGGCCATAAAAATTGACCGACGGATAGCGCAAAAGAGCGTTTTAGATTATTTCAGGTTGTAGCGCAAGGTCAATCCGTACGTTCTCGGATCGCCGATAACGCCAGCGTATTGCCCATAACTGCCGGGCGCTGCCAGCAACTGTTCGTAATAGTCAGTATTAGCGATATTCCTTCCCCAGACGATAACCGAAAGACCATTAGCTGCGCGGAAGCCTATGCGACCGTTGAGGAGACTATAGCCATCAATATTCATATAGGCTGATGGCGAAGGGCTAGACGAAAACGTGGAACGATAAAAAACATCTGCGCCTATGAAGTAGCTTCCGGGAAGGCTAATAAATTTACCTTTCTTGCTGTATTCCGTGCCAAACGAACCTGCCCATTTTGATATACCGGGGAGTTGGCCGCCAGATACATCTTTAAAAGCTTCAGGACCGCCTACCTCTTCCAGCGGAACTGGCGCGTTCGTAAAGCGAACATATTTTCCATCGGTGTAGGCGAATGCTGCGTTTAGCAGAAGGCTGTTAAACAGACGCACGCTTCCATCAACCTCTAATCCTTGTACGCGCACCTTTTCAGCGTTTGCCAGGTAGCCGCGGTTAACACCCGGATCGGGTGTTTGTACCAGGGTTTGGTAATCTTTTATATCAGTCTGGTAAACGGTGAAGTTTAAGATGGCATTGCGCATCGGGATGGTTTTTATGCCCAACTCTTTATGATGCACTGCTTCCGGCTTTACACGCGCCAAGTCTAACAGCACTTCCCCATTTGCCGTTGGAAGTCCACCAACGTTAATGCCTATAGGTTTATAGCTTACTGAATAGGTTGCGAAGGTATTGAATCGTGGGCTAAATTTATACTGTGCAGATAGCTGGCCAGACCAGTTCCCGGCTGAGGCGTCAGTATCAAAAGATTGGTCAGTATAGATTCCATTTTTTAAGGCCTGTAAAGCAGGGTCTGTGGTTTCTAGTCCGCCGTAGCGCTGCCTGTCGTAGTTTGCCACTTTTTTATCATAGTTATATCGCAAACCGGGTAGAATATGAAATTTCTCCGTTACCGCCCAATCAATTTGGGAATAAGCGGCCAAGCTTGTTGACCTGATACCGTATCTGGTGCGGATGCCATAATTGTCAAACAAGCCAGGTGTTTGCCAAAGGCTACTCGTCGAGTTTTGCGCAAAGCGCCATAAGGCCGGCCCCGCCTCTTCGGTGTGTACGGGGTCTGTCCGTAAATCTTGCCATAAACCATATAAGCCAACCACACCACTCACCTTTTCACTAATTTTGCCAGAATACCGAAATTCTTGGGACCATTGATCGTGTTTTGAATTCCCTGCCGATACCGTGAAAACTGGTAAGCCCAAGTAATCGCGGTCGTTTAAAGGCACCCAATCCCAATAGCGCCACGCTGATGTGGATGTCAACGTACCGTTACCGATTTTTATATCAGCGTTGACGGATATCCCGCCTAACTCATTATCAGCCTTCGATTGTGTATCTAGATCTACTTTGCGTTCAAATGCACTGGTATAAGGCACGGTATAACCTAAATCAGCGATAATATTATTGAACTGACGGTAATCGGCGCGTTGGGTTTGAACCACACCTGCAATTCCCCAGCCATAGCCATCAGGCTTCTGCTTAGAAACGTCCCCAGCAACGACAATCTTGATATCGTCCGTAGGTGTATAAAGCAACTGCCCACGAAAGCCCAAGTTATTGATATTGTTGATATCCCGATTGGTATGTACATTATACAACGTGCCGTTGCGCTGTGTGCCGGAGAATGAGACCCGTGCCGCCAATTTCTTAGATATCGGCCCTGTCAAAGAAGTTTTCGCTTGTATAAAGCCATAGTTACCGTAGCTAAGTTCGAAATTAGCTTCTGGGCTAAATTGTGGTAAGCGCGTGGTAATGTTAAACGCCCCCGCCGTTGTATTCTTTCCAAATAACGTCCCTTGCGGCCCGCGCAATACTTCTATCTGTTCAATATCAATAAAGTCGAGCCAGGTAGCAGCAGGGCGCGCGATATAAACGCCATCTAAATAAAATCCCACACCTGGATCGATACCATCATTGGTCAAACCATAGGTAGAACCCAGACCCCGAATGTTTAAGGTGGTATTGCGCGCATTGGAGGTATACAACTGTACCGTAGGAACGAGTTCCTTTAGTCGGTTTACGTTAAATGCGCCGGCATCTTCGATTGCCGCTCCGCGGATCAGCGACACCGGCAGAGGAATATCCTGCAATTGCTCTCTACGCCGGCGTGACGTAACGACTACTTCGCTCAGGTTTTCGGTAATAGGCTTTAGCTCGATAACCGTTGGTGATGTGGACACGACTACGGTTTTCTTCTCATAACCCACATAGGATAAAACTAGGGTGAAAGGCAGCTTCTGACCGGTCACGAACTGAAATTGCCCATCGCGGTTTGTGCGGACGCTGTGCGTTACGGCCTCCAGCTGTACCGTCACCCCTTCTATAGGTTCACGGGTATCGGCATCAATTACGGAGCCTTCGAGCGAAGCATTGATTATCGGTTTTGTCTCTACCTGTGCGTGCAAATGCAAGCTCAGGACCGCCATAAATAGTGTTAAGATACTGTACGCATACAAACGTACTTTCCTTCTTTTCATAAGTGAATTTGTTAATAGATACATGTTCGTTGACAACGCCAATTGCAGCAACTGATGGCAAATATAAAAATTGTTACAATAAAGTCTACTAATTTTGTAGATTATTTTTGTTCACTCATTTTTTATCCCTACTTTTGATTCATCATAAAGAACATAAGGTTTATAATTGGTTAGCAAAAGGTTCCATTCTCCCCGTCTGGAACCTTTTTTTGGTTTGAAATAACAAACTACTGTATCATCCGGGAATCGGGCAAAACATAATAATGCAAAAAAGATTGCGACGAAAGCCTGTATGAATGGAGGGTGTAAAACCAGTTAGCGGCAACGGTGACTAGTAAAAGCGATGGACGTACCAGCAAGATTTTCTGCCAAGAATAAGTAAGTGATAAAGATGTAGTATGAAATACCATCGTGCGGGTAGGCCGCCTTAATAAATTGCCGGCGTAATGGAAGGGCGCCCTGATGCCGTCGGTTTACGAAGAGGACTTGCGGGGCTGCACAGCGCGAAACGTTTCAAACACAGATTCCCGATTTAGGAACCACATACCTAATTTTTCAGTAGCAATCCCGTCGAGAAGTTTGTAGGTGAATATCGCACCCTGTTTAGGATCGGCTTTGGTTTCGAGGTGCTTTAACGCTACGCAGCTATCCATCCCTACGATTTCACCGAGATCTGTTATGTGTGTGGAAACAAAAAAAAGACTGCTTTCGATCCCGCTAATGCTATTAATAAAGTTTAGTGTCGCTTCATAAGCATCCTGATAATTGGTTCCCTTAAAGATCTCATCAAGCATGATGACTACAGGGTTGTCTACCGTCATAATTTCGCCCATCGTTTTTAGACGCATCACCTCCGCGTAAAAATGACTATACCCTGAACCTATATTATCCAGCAGATTAATGCTCGTCATTAACCCCTTGAAAAGAATAGTTTCCATAGACTGTGCGGGTACAGGAAAGCCCACATGCGCCAAGTGGATACAAATGCCAATGCTTTTCAAAAGCGTTGACTTCCCGGTCATGTTTGCGCCTGTCAGAAACCAGATGTTTTGGGCGCTTGGGATGTGAATATCATTTTTGACAGGGTTGTCAAGCGCTAAATTGTATAGCCCTTCTATACGCAAAAGTGCGGCGGCCGTATCATTGGTATTAACTCTCGGAAAGCAAAGACCACCTTCATTCCACATTTTCGCCACAGCCGTCAGCGCATCTAATGTATAAATCATGTTGAACAGCTCTTGCACCTGAGGCCGACGTTTGCCCCGGAAAAGATAGTTATACTTATGTGTAGTAAGCCTCCAACTCTTACCTCTTCCTACCTGACGCATTTCTTCCTTATCAAAAACGGAGGCGTTTGCTGAAAAAAAATCTGCGTATATGCGCAACAATCCAACTGCTTTCCCAGATGACTTCGCCTCAGCAACAATATCCTGCAAGGCGGTGAAAAGCATGGCAATCTCGCGGACGGATTGCCTGACAAGAAGCTGTTCTCGTTGAGCCGATAAGGAGAAAAAATTGAAAGAAATCGTGTCTAGAAAATAGGAAGTACGATTTTTGACAGAAGGGGCTGCAGGCTTATTCAGATAGCGCTCCAAATCAACCATCATATACTTATCAAAGAGCTTGCTAACGTTCACCGTACTGAGGTAGGCTATGGTTTCCTGACGCTCGACGATCTCCTCAATGGTAGTCAGCGGATGCATTAAATAATTGTACAATTGATCTCTGCCGCCTAAGGTTAAGGTATGATCGAAAAAGCGAAGTAGACTGGCAGAATTCCAGTCTAAGACATTTAAGTCGGTTAGCGTTTGTTTATCAGTTTTGAACATCATGCAGCAAGCTAAATATAGGAAATGCTTAGTAAAAGCCGGAAATCATTAACATACTTTAAGATATCTCCACATGTCGAGCTTGCTTCGCTACCCCCATAAGCATATATCAACCAGCTAGTTGATACCACAATAGCTCACAGCCAGTAGCTGGCGCGTTAGTAATAAAAATTCATATTTTTTTGATTAATATGGCATAAGCATGTAGCGGTTTAGAAATTCATCCGTTCTACTGTCAAAGATCTTTATTATGAAACTTGCAAAAACCCAACTAACGCTTCTCTTATTTTCCTTCTTTATTTTTAATTCTTGTAGCAAGGATGGCCCATCCTATGAAGAACTTTCACGACTGGCCGCATTAAAAACAGAAGAAGCAGTGGCATTAACGGAGGGTCATGCCTGTGGAAATCTTACAGAATGGCGTATAGATACGCTCTACTACACCCATGTGCCGATACACCCGAGCTTTGAAGAACAGTATAGAAAACTTCGAGCAGAAGCTCAAGAACTGCATAGGCGGGCAAACGACGCTTATGAGGGGCCAACGCTTTACAGCACGAGCATGATAGCACTACCTCCCCATTTCGGCATTCGTTGTATTAATGGTGAAGTAAAAGTAGCATCTGCAATGGACTTGGAACTACCGGAGATTAACACACGTCTAAGCCAGCTTTTTACAGAAATTACTACCTTTTTTGAGGATAGGCCATGTACTGATCCAAGTAAATGGCACAGACTTAGCATTCGTAAAGATTGCGAGCTTATCGATGTTTTATATACGGATGCGCCAAATTTTGCGGTTTTCGGAGGGAAAGTAGAACAGTATGTGCATTTAGAACATGCAAAAAGGAATTTGGAAGGCAACGCTGCTTGTTCAACAAGTCCTGGTCTTAATAAAAGGGTAGTTTGTGAAAACGGCAAGCCCAAACTGATCTATTAATATGTTGAGATAAGATTCTCGAGGTTATGCCACCTCGGTATTCGATTTTAATATTTCGCTTGTTACGGCACAATGTCAATCTTGCTGGTTTCAAACGCAAAAAGCTGCAATCCCGAAGGATTGCAGCCTCATTAATCTGATCTTTAATGCCGATCAGGCATTTGCTATCAGCTACTGATTAACACCCTGGGATGTCAACCAAAAGCCTCAAGCGGGGTTTGTCTATCTATACCAAACTTAAACATTCAGCGTAGCTAAATCAATGTAGCTAAGACTTTTGATAAAATTTGATTTTTTACGCGTTTAAAAATCAAAACCGCAAAAACTAGCAATATTCGGCCTACGAAAAAGAAAAACTCCTGCCCCCTATTACAAAAAATGTAATACAAATTTCAGCACTTAAAATAAAAGGATGTCTCTATCGAATAATTGCGCGACCTGCAACACGCAGCTTCCGCGCTGGATCGCTGGTCTACACAGGCAGCCATAAATAGCGGGAAAAGCTCGGGTGTTAGGAGGCGCTAGGTTCGAAATACTCTACACGATCGAGCTTGTGTGCGGAAAAGTCAAGTCGTTCCGGCTGCAGTCCTTCTTCATCAGCAAAGATGTAATATACATCGTTCGCTTTGAAAAGAGCTAAAACTTGTACACTTTTAAACGGATGTTCTCGACCGACAGCATAAACGATTTCATCATTATTGCTATCGATATAGCTTATAGAATACATCATTTTGTCTTCTACAGTTTCGCCGTCGACCAATCTAAGCTTTGATTGAAGAAAATCATAGCTCGCTGCATGTTGCTCAGCAACATCATTCGGAAGATGCGATGAATCTGGAATAAAAAATTGCTTTGCCATAAGTGTCCTTTCTAATAACTACGTCAAACTAACGCTAAACGTATGCAAAATAACATAAAAATAACGAACGACAAAGGACATTTTAGTCTTCGGACTTTTATTTTACAGTATTTTTATCTTAACTTCATATTGCGCCAACAGCTATTGTTGTGCGCGAAACATGATTATATCAATGCTCCATATCTGGCATCATGACCTCTAAAACAAGAAGAATAGTAAAATACACCGCCTTTGGTATTGGCACTATCGCGCTCGTCGGCAGCTGTGCGCTCGCAATTCTTTTAAACGGAAAGCAATTCGGGAAATTGCCAGAGGGCGCGCGTTTAGAACGCATCCGGAAATCGCCACACTATATAGACGGCGAATTTAAAAACAGCAGTCCGACCGCGCTTATGACTGGTGAAAAATCGCGGATGCAGAACTTGTGGGATTTTATGGTGAAGGAAGTCGTCGACCTGATACCCGCGAAAGATATCCCTGCCACGAAGACCACATTGTCATCGCTACCCTTAAATGACGACCTGATTGTTTGGCTTGGCCATTCTTCTTTGTTCATACAGTTGGATGGCAAACGTATAGTAGTTGATCCTGTTTTGGTTTCAGCCTCACCAGTGTCTTTTATTAACAAGCCTTTCTTGGGTACCGATAACTACAAACCATCTGACATACCACCCATTGATTTACTGATCATCACGCACGATCATTGGGATCACTTAGATTATCAGACGATGCTAGATCTTAAAGATCGGGTGAAATCCATTGTTTGTCCACTCGGCGTGGGCGCGCATTTGGAGTATTGGGGATTCGACCCTGACAGTATCAAAGAGGTGGACTGGAACGATACCGTAGATGTTGATTCATCCATCAAACTCACTTCCCTACCGGCGCGGCATTTTTCTGGCCGCGGGCTGACGTCCAATCAGAGTTTATGGACGGCGTATATGCTGCAAAGCTCTTTCGGCAACTTGTTTCTATCGGGAGATACAGGGTATGACACGCACTTCACCGAAATCAAAAAACAATTTCAGACTATTGATTTTGCCGTAATGGAGAATGGGCAATATAATGAGGACTGGAACCTGATCCATCTTATGCCTACGGATCTGACAAAGGCTGTGGACGAACTAAAACCGAAAAAGTTTATCACCGTTCATAACAGTAAGTATGCACTGGGACGCCATGCCTGGCAGGAACCTATGCAGAAAATAGCACAAGCAGCCGCAGAAAATAAACTGCCCTTGCTTACGCCTCGAATAGGTGACGTTGTGCTGTTAAGGGATAGTACGCAAACTTTTAACAATTGGTGGGAGAATGCGGAGTAGTATATCTCAATCGCCTTGTACAGAACGAATGGAAAGTCAAAAAATTTACATCTTCAGTGGATTGGGTGCAGATGAGCGCGCGTTTCAAAATTTGGATTTTTCTGGCTTGGACATCCAACATATAAAATGGTTAGAACCGGGGCATGCAGAGTCTATTAGTCAATATGCTAAAAGGCTCACGTTGCAAATTGCAGATGAAAAACCTGTCCTCATAGGCTTATCCTTCGGTGGCATAATAGCATTAGAAGTTGCTAAGCATGTTGCTGTCAAGCGCATTATATTGCTTTCATCGGCCAAGAATAAGTACGAGATCCCAAGCTATTACCGTTTGGCAGGAAAAATGCGGCTGCATTTTCTCCTACCAACCCGACTGCTCAAAAAGGGGAATTGGATAAATTTCTGGCTATTTGGAACAAGAACTTTTGCTGAGAGGAAACTTTTAAAAGAAATATTGAAAGATACGGATAGCGCTTTCCTTCGTTGGGCTCTACAACAAATTTCGAACTGGGATAATGAGGCAGTTCCCTGCCCCATTGCACATTTACATGGCACAAAAGACCACATACTGCCAATTCGTTTTGTAAAAGATGTAACTGTGATTAACGGCGGGGGACACCTGATGGTTTTAAACGAAGCTCATCAAGTGAGCCAGTTCATCCGTAGAAACATCTAGACTGTAATGAGCGTATATAGGCTGCTGAGCAGAAATCCTTTCACTGTTAACATAATCTTTATATGATATCTCCTATTTTATGTTGAACCGCTGACATAGAATACCTACCTTTGCGCCGATGAAGAAAATAGCAGACTACAGAAAACTTTTAGATTTGGACGCTAAAGCTGATCTCAGCGCATTGAAGTCGCGCTATAGGCAGATCATGAAGGAATGCCATCCTGATAAGTTCGTGAATGATGAAGAGGGATTGCGTGCGGCGGAAGAACGAAGCAAAGAAATGATCGAAGCCTACCATTTTTTGGTAAGCATTTGCCCGGAAACACTCGAAAACCAAAAGCCGATTTATAAAAATACAATCGAGACTTCTAACATAAGCGATTTCGACTGGAAAGGACATATCCTGACTATATCTTTTTTAGATGGCAGCAAGTATGAGTATTTTAATGTTCCGCGCAATGAATACATTAAACTCGTAAATGCTGATTCGCCAGGACGTTTCGCAAAGCGACACATCTATCCAAAATATGGTTACCGCAATGTTTTAAAGACCGCAGAGTAGCGCTTGCTATTATGGTATGTAAAAACCTGCTTAGCTCAGCGCAAAGTTGCTGACTATGCAGGTTTTTTTTGTACTTCTCTTTCGCACGAAAATAAAGCTAAGCAAATGAAAGTACCCTTGCTAAAACGGCAAGTTAAAACTCATCGTTGGAAGTTTCTAGCTCGATAACTATTTTTTTACGGTATACTTTTATAGCCACTTTATCGCCCCGCTTGAAGCCGCATTCGCTAAGCCACTTACCAGTCAGTGTAATAGCAGGATTATATCCGCCATTTTTCCAACCGCTTGATGTCCATTTTCGACAAACCTTTAAGCGTCTTGTTACGAATTTACTATTATTGCTTTGATCGACAGCTTTCATAACTTCCAATTTTATATTGGTGAATTACGGTAAGCATTGGGGTATATTCAATTCTTGCAAAGAATAATTTATCCCGTGAAAAGGATACTACAGAAATATAATTTTGTTTATATTTAAAGCATTCTATTTTTCGATAAAAATAAAACCGAATGACA
>NZ_JJMU01000050.1 GCF_000757725.1 Sphingobacterium deserti | reverse complement strand
GAAGACTGGAACCAAAAGAAAATCTCTCTTTTAGAACAGAAAGATACCGTAGAATCTAACATATTAGAGCAAGTAGCACAAATATTAAAGATTCCTGCGGAAGCTATTGAAAACTTCGATGAAGAGCAGGCGATTAATATTATCGGCAATACAATTACAAACCATGATAATGCTTTTAATTTTGGCACAGTGACTATTCATCCTATCGACAAGCTAATCCAGCTCCACGAAGAAAAAATTGAACTTTATGAGCGCATGCTCAAGGAGAAAGATGAGATGATGGCTAGGTTGGAAAAGTTGATCCAGTTGAAGTAATTTACAATTGACATGTATACGTTTAAAGTATGATGATTGACATATAACTACTCTATTTCTCGATAAAAAATAAAACCGAATGACGCACTCCGGCAACAAAAAGATACATCAAGGCAGAAATATAAAACGCTTCCGTGAAATGCTAGGCATCAAGCAAGAAGCCCTGGCATTTGAACTTGGCGAAGACTGGAACCAAAAGAAAATCTCTCTTTTAGAACAGAAAGATACCGTAGAACCTAATATATTAGAGCAAGTAGCACAAATATTAAAGATTCCTGCGGAGGCTATTGAAAACTTCGATGAAGAGCAGGCAATTAATATTATAGGCAATACAATTACAAACCATGATAATTCTGCCGTTATAAACAACAACCCCATATTCAACCCTGTTGAAAGTATTTTAAAGCTCCACGAAGAAAAAATTGAACTTTATGAGCGTATGCTCAAGGAGAAGGATGAGATGATGGCTAGGTTGGAAAAGTTGATGCTGGCGAAGTAGCTTCCCCAAACGGGCAATCATACAACTTTTAAGGTGCTTTCTTGATAAGCGCTAGCGTCACCTCATACGAAGTCCTTTTTTCCCAACGCGCAATTAACCAGGCAATAAAACTGATCCTGAAAATATCGTTATTGCCATCTTCTGTCAATTGTGCTAGGACTTCATTTTGATAAGTCGCTTTAAAAACCTCAGCGGGTTTTAGTAGGTATCGCTCCACTAGCCGCAGGTAGGAAAGCACCCCATCTTCGGCAGTTGTTTGCAAATATTTCTTATAGCGCCGCCTAAAACTTTGTAAGCGTGATAACGCAAGTTCTGTATTTTCAAATTGCGCCTGCACGATTATTTCCATGACATTTTTTCGAATAGTCCATAACATGCCTAGCTTTTTTTCATACCAGGCATCTGTTCTTGTTAGCATAGCTAGCTGGCGCAGACTTTCCCGGTTATTATGTTGGGCCAGAAACATGGCCAAACAAATCCGCAAATCTTCGATATCTTCTGCTTTGGTCGCTCCCTTTACCTGGGCTAAGGCATATCGCAATACGCCCACAGCAGCTTCAGGCTCTCCGCTAAAATGTTTATTAATCGCTAGCAGCAGTTTGTAACGTGCAGAAAATAAAGCCCTATAACGCGCATCTGTATCCATCAGTTCTGCCATCTTAAGCAGGTAAGACTCACTGTTACTAAAATCTTTGTTGCGTAGATGAAAATTCGCTAAAAAGTACATTATCGAGATGTGATAGAACAAGTGAGGAGGCTTTTCGCCAGACTGCGAACTAATGAAATTATTGATGCGTATTACGTAACGTTCGATCAATGTATAGTTTTGCTGTATCGCGGCATATTCATTGGCTATAAATAAAATTTGATAGATAGATTTAAAAGTCATCAGGTCGCTCAGTGAAATCTTATACTTGCGTATTGTCGTTATGATAAGCGTGGTTAGGTTTACGATTTTCCCTTTTAGATTGATGGCCTCTAGTTCTTGCCGCAAGAATGCATACGCGATGTTTAATTTTGACTCGCGCAGCATAGCCGTCTGGTTTGCAAGAAACCGCGCAGTCAATGCATCTAGATGCTCGCCTCCTTCCAAATGGGCGTATTGTAACTTTAATAGAAGGAGCTCGTTTAGTAGGTTAAATTCTTCTAGATTATTCGCTAAGCGTTCCGCTTTGTCCAACGATTTAAATGCGACCTTTGCCACACCGTTTTCAAACAGAAAGCGAGCAACAACCAAGAGCCGCGATACTTCATGAGCCATGGAATGGCTATTTTCAAATGCTTTCTGCGACAGAAAAATCAGAAGACTTTGCTGCAATCTCTTACGAAGTGCATGATAGGCATCGTTATTTTCAGGTTGCTTGTAAAGCATGGTTGACACATTTGAATCGTCAGTTTCCAGTAAATCGAGCAGTTGCAGATTCTTAACATCCGAACGTCTGTTTTTACGTTGTAAAGACAGCCTAAACTGCCTTTTTTCAACATTATCCAACAACCCTATCAATTGAGAAAGTGTATCCATAGCTTTATTTTTTCCATATTAAAGATACGATAATCAAAATTTATATCGTCAGTATATTCAATTTTTTGATTTTTGTACCTGATAATTGTCGCATAGATTTGCTTTCATATTAATCATTAAAACAAATAAATATGGAACCGCTAAATCAAAAAACAGAAGATTACGGACCTATCGTAAAAAAGCAAAACGATGATCCTAGAAACCCATTGAAACCAACTGCTGCATTTGTCGGCGCTTCATGGTTTGCGCTGTTAACAGGAACAGTTGGCTTTTGTATAGGCTTGTGGAATGCGACGATGGAGCTGAACGAAAAAGGCTACTACTTTACAATCCTATTATTTGGCTTGTTTGCCGTTATCTCTGTCCAAAAAAGTGTGCGCGATAGAGCCGAAGGGCTAGTCGTGACGGATTTATACTATGGCATAAGCTGGTTTGCCACCATTGCGGCAATGGTATTGCTCACCGTTGGTCTTTGGAATGCCGACCTTGCGCTCAGTGAAAAGGGATTTTACGCTATGGCATTCTTCCTTAGTATATTTTCGGCCATTGCCGTGCAAAAAAACACCCGCGACGCTAAAATGTTTGAGGATAAAGACCTGTAACTTAGCGGTTGCCTGCCCCGTAGCACCTTGCTAGGCAAGGCTGCGGGGCTTACCGCATTTGTAAATTGCGGCATGCTTTACTTGTTTATCAAAAACATGTGCTAAGCACCGTACAACACACCTTTAACAAAAACCAATAATGAACAATATTAAACGGGAAGATATACATGTGCTTGCTCAACATAGCAGCATTAGGGCATCAGCCGCTGACAAGGCACTACGCAGGTTTATTTACCCCAGCGCCAGATCATGGAAGAAGTTCCTTCGCCTTTTCTGTCTAACACTAGGTATTGGATTTTCGATACTGGGTATTGTTTTCTTTTTTGCCTACAATTGGGCAGACATGCATAAGTTCGCAAAAGTAGGGCTTATCGAAGCCCTCGTTGTTGGGATAATTGCACTCGCTATTTACCCGAAGTTTAGTACACAGACACGAAATATTCTCCTCAGTGGCAGCTCGCTATTGGTCGGTGTTTTATTTGCTGTGTTCGGGCAAATCTATCAGACAGGTGCAAATGCCTACGACTTCTTTCTGGCTTGGACACTTTTTAGCACGATCTGGGTTATTGCTGCACGATTTGCCCCACTTTGGTTATTTTATCTCGTGCTCGTAAACGTTACGTTGATTCTCTATGAGCAGCAGGTGGCGACAGATTGGCCCGAAGTCTTGTTCTACACCATCCTATTTTTGCTAAATGGTGTCGTAGCCGGCATAGCGCTCCTACTTCAACACCAAGGATGGAAGTTGAACATTCCCTCCTATTTTACGAATACGGTGGCTTTAGCTAGCGTAGCATTTGCGACTATAGGCGCCATTGAAGGTATTTTCGATCACGACCATGTATACCTGACCTTATTGAGTGCTATAATTGGGATGCTCTATACCGTCGGGATCAGATATGCTATCACACGCAAAAATGGATTCTATTTGGCTGTCTTTTCCTTCAGCCTCGTGGTGATAGTATCCGCCCTTTTTGTTCGTTTGATAGAGGACATCACGCTGTATTTATTCGTCAGCGTTTTCATCATCCTGAGTGTCACATTCATTGTCAATAACCTCATTAAACTTCAAAAAACCGATCAACATGGAACGTAAGAATAAAATTGACCAGATCGTAAATTACTTCCAGTCAACAAATGGCGAAGCCATCGAATTGGATCGGGTTGCTATTGATCGTGCATACAGCAACCCAAATGGAAAGCAGACGCTAACTATAAAGGTGCTTTCCGTCTTTGGCGGATTGCTAGCATCCTTTGTGTTTTTCGGCTTTCTGTTCTTCACTGGCCTGTATGGATCGGAGACGGCGTTGTTAATATTCAGTGCCTTGGCGATTGCTATTGGCCTGATCGTTAGCAGAGAAGATACGGGCATCCTATGGGATACCATGAGTGTAACTGCGTTAATCATTGGGTTTATCATGCTTGCAGCTGGTCTTAACGGCTGGCAGCTAGATACCAAACATATTCCCCTTGTTCTGACACTTCTTGCCGCAGCTTGTGTGGCTCTCGCCGGCAATTACATTGCCTGCTTTATTTCAACATTGATTCTTCACGGAAGCGTGCTAGCCTATATCATAGCAAACCATTCGGATTATCTCGCTCTTCTGTACTTGTTTATACTCATAGGCCTTCTATGCTATCTATTTCTATACGAAGCAACCCTTATCACCCGTAGGAAATCCGTAGCGAAATGGTACAATCCGGTGAAGACGGCCCTTATTTTCGCTTTTTTCTCTGGACTTATTGTCCTTCGGGAAAACTCTACCTTCAGCATAGATACTCATTCCGTATTTTATGTATCCGCGCTATGCATTGTCTTTATTCTTTACCTGGCTAAAGGTGTGCTTGAACGTTTCAGGATTGAAAAAAATGGCTATGTTATCTTAACCTATTTCCTTATACTGATGACTTTGATCCCTACCGCATTCGCCCCCGGCATTACAGGCGCGCTGCTCGTTCTATTGTTGTGTTTCCAGACAAACTATAAAACAGGTTTTGTTATTGCAGCTATTGCGCTCATCTACTTCATCGGCCAATGCTATTACGATCTACAGTTCACCTTACTGGCGAAGTCATTATTACTCTTTGCTTCCGGCATTTTCTTCATCATTATTTACCTATTTATATCCAAACGACATGATCAACATAAAAAAGTATAAAGGCACTATCATTGTAGTGAACCTCGTCCTCTTGCTTGCCTATTTCAATTATAGCGTTTTTAGCAAAGAGCAGCTATTGACGGAAGGGAAGCTGATTTTGCTGAAGCTAGCGCCAGTAGATCCGCGGTCGCTGATGCAGGGGGATTATATGAACCTACGGTACGATATAGTGCAAGGTGTATACCCGGATAGTGTCGGCCGAAGAGGGTATTGCGTTTTACAAGTGCTTCCTGATAAAACAACCCGCTTAAAACGCTTTCAGGCAGAAAAAGAACCACTGGCAAAAGACGAGCAACTTTTGTCGTTTACATCGCCTAATAAATGGACTATCGCTTTGGGTGCGGAATCTTTCTTTTTTCAGGAAGGACAGTCCGAAAAGTATGAGCATGCTAAATACGGCGGACTCCGGGTTGATCGATCAGGCAAAAGTCTATTGGTCGGTTTATATGACGAAAACTTGAAGGAGATACGTTAGCGAAGGCAGGTACGATGGCAGGATTATTGCCTAAAATAGGCTATGGAGACAAAAATTGCGTTAATCTACCAAGCCGCGGCGGCGCCAGAAACGGATGGTATTATTAAACCGATGAAAGAAAGTGGCTATGCCGATAGTTGCGCTGATATTGCATTTGCCTTAAAGCAGCAAAATATCGACATCATCACACCCACAAATTCTCCTGACGCCAATAACGATCTGGATTGGTGCTTTCCTGACACCAGTATCGGCATTCAGCGCGCAATCGAACTGGGTGCGAACACTATTTGGCTCAACACTGTTTTGTTCAAAGGCCATCCTGTACAAAAATTTATTGATGAGGGTATAGCTATTATCGGGCAGCTTCCGGAGACGGTAGATCGCTTTGACGATAAATGGGTGACTAATGGTCTATTGAAAGCAAACCATTTGCCCATCCCTAAATCCACCATCATCACACGGCAAAATTTACTAAGTATTGTGCTTAACTTCCCATTTCCAGTAGTGGCAAAGCCTATCCGCGGGCGCGGAAGCCAAGGGGTTTATCTTGTAGAAGATGAACAGTCGTTACAGCATTTATTGCAGGATATGATGACCGAGCGCACTTATGGCGATGTGTTATATGTAGAAGAATATCTTGCCGGTGAGGAGATGACGGTCACGGTAATGCCCCCGGGGGACTATTGGATCAAAGATCGCGCGGTGAGAAAACCGTCCTATTGGGCCCTTCCCCCGATAAGGCGCTTTAACCACCAAAATGGTATCGCCCCTTACAATGGTGTGGTCGCGGTGTCGGAAAACAGCGCGGCACTTAGCGATTTTGAACTGGAGATGGACGATATCAAGCTGCTCTGCGCGCAGTGTGAAACCGCGGCTAATATTGTGAAAGCAAAAGCACCCATTCGCATCGACTGCAGAGCAGATTCCAATGGAAAATATTTCCTTTTTGATGTGAACATGAAACCCAACATGACGGGGCCTTCACGGCCGGGGCGCGAAAATCAAGACAGCCTAACGGCTCTTGCGGCGAAAAAGATCGGTTGGGATTACAATATGCTCGTTCGAAATATCGCATCACTATACTGGACAAAATCCTCGTAAAACGGGAAGGCAATCATAACAGATCTATCTTCTATTCATAGTAAATAATTATTCTATAAGCTAGCTATGCTTAGCTCGTTCACCCACGGCAATAAAAAATATGATGATTATGCTGCTATCTGTTTCTGTTTGGCCATCACCAACATTTCATAATTTTTTAGCGTGGCACAAGCAAGTAGCGGAGTATTTCATTAACTTCGTCTATAGACGGAAGATAAAATGAAAAACAGCACCAATATAACCAACGCAAGTATAGAATCCGCCGGATTGCCTAAAGATTATAAACATGCTATAGCAGAGTATATTTGGAATGGGTTCGACGCGAAGGCGAGCCGCGTTGACATTCATTATGAAAGCAATGAGCTGGGCTATCTGCACCGTATTACTTTCGAAGACGATGGCGAAGGCATCAACCACAATACCTTGCAGCAATCTTTCGGAAATTTCCTGGATTCCATGAAACGCAGCAGCTTGAAACGGAGCTCATACATCCGTGGAAGAAAAGGGAAAGGTAGATTCTCATTCTCACTCTTCGCCACGCGCGCAACTTGGAAAACCCGATACCGAGACGCCGACGGACAGCTTCGTGAATATGAAATCCTGATTGACAGAGATCAGAAAGAAACCTATGAAGATTCTTTTTTAGTCGATGCTCCACAGACTGATACTGGCACAATTGTCCAATTGGACGGCATTTTTGGTTTAAGTGAACGAAATCTTAATGCAGCCGACTTTTTGGATTTCCTCGCGCAGGAGTTTGGCTGGTTTTTGTTTTTAAATAAAGACCAAGGCTTTCAAATTACGCTAAATGGTGTGGCATTACACTATAAACACCTCATAGCAGAAAACGAAACGGTAGCCTGGACCATAACGGATGAATTTGACAATCCCTACAACTTTCGGGTGAACTACATTTATTGGAAGGAAAATATCGGCGATCGCTATTATTATTACTTTTTGAATAGTGATAAAATAGAAGTGGCGAAAGAACTCACTAGCTTTAACAACAATGCCATTCAATTTCATCATAGCGTGTATATAGAGTCTGCATTTTTTAATGCGTATGGTCAGGAATCTATGACAATGAGCAAAGAGGAGAATCTTTTTTCGCCGTTACAGCAGCACCTGGTTTTCAAAAAATTGATGCATGAGCTACGGGGTCTTTTGGAAAGAAAACAAAAGAAGTATGTGCGGGAGCACGTGGCAGAAAATATATTAAGCGGCATCAGCGAAAAGAAGATCTTGCCGCGCTACGAGGAGAGTTCATCAGATCAATATCGCAAGAACATGATCCTAGACATTCTACGTGAACTATGCATCGCGGAACCAAAGGTGTTCACAACCATGAAAGACGACTACCTTAAAGCATACATTGGCTTTATTGACTTACTGCTCCAAACAGATAAACGACAGTCCATCCTATCTGTTATCGAGCAAACCCTACCTCTTGGCGAATTTGAGCGTGAAAACATAAGCCAAATACTGAAAAAAGATCATCAATAGTTTTGGGCTTTTGGAGAATCTCCAGAAGCCAACGACGCCTCCACTACTCTACGACCAGACTTAAGTCAAGCCAGATATAGGGACGATCTAAAACGGTATGGGGAAACGCCTTATTGTAGATTAACTTTTCTTTGATATCTTCATCTTGCAGTGGCAACTCATTTCCAGGAAGTACCAAAGCGGTGAATATAGCATCGTTCTCGGTAAGCGATATATCGCTACGGAGTAAGTTAACGCGATGCTGCTCCAAGATGGCCGCAGCCTCGGATGTTGTCAACTGCCTTAGATTTTGGGCTGCTGCATCAAAAGATCGCATAGCCTCATCATAGTAGCCTTCAAATTTCTCCTTGATGTAACCCTCATAAAGCGTCCTATCGTTGTTGCGAAGCGCATCATTCCGAATAATGACACGCTCGGGATGCATCTCGAAGCTAAAATCTGCAGAATCTTCCAAAAATCCATAATGTAAATTGTACCTATCCAACCGCTTGATGAGTTCCATGTTTGTCTATTCTTATTTTTCGTTAGTGCTTGAATAAAATGGTTAAACGCCCGAAGACGAAAGGGGCATGATGGCCGTATCTAAATCAGCTACTTTCCCCGTTTATTCACCTATCAATAGAACACGCAAACTGCGCTTTCGTTTAGAATAGCATGTCTATTGGTTGGCATGTATTTTGACAAGATCCAACAAAAACAACGTCACTATGTTAAACAAAAAAACAACGCCATCGCAACGCGCCGTTCTGAGCCTACTTGTGCTTTTTTTCTTTGCATTTGTACAAAAGACTTATGCCCAGGTAGACGAACAACGGTTTAAGATTGAACTGAGCATTCAAGCCGGCAACAAAACGGCGAAGACGCTCTTGAATTCCTCATCCATTAGTTTTTCCAGACAAGAGGCCTACGCCGGAGTAGACAGTGCTAAAACGCAAGCAGCGTCGGCAGGAACGAATACTATTCCGCAAATACCACGAGAAATTTATCTTAGCGCAGATGCCGCTTCGGTAAGCAAAGAAGCGATGGAATTGTTGGCCCAACACAAAGGAACCCTCAAAGGCTCCATAATCGTGACGGATGCATACAACCAATCGCAGGTAAAAACGATCCAATTCTCTGAGGCCCTGCTCAGCGGGTATTCTGATCAGGTATCTTCATACGGTTATAATGGCAAGCCCGGCAGTGTCGCTTTTTCCTTTGTCTGCAAAGAAC
>NZ_JJMU01000049.1 GCF_000757725.1 Sphingobacterium deserti | reverse complement strand
CCCCGTAACACAGAGCTGCCGTAACGGCAGCTTTTTTTTGCGATGTCGCAAAACGAATATGCGGATGGATTGTCCTACATATGCCGGATCAAGATGATAAGTACGTGGATGGAGTGAATAGGATGCTACCGGAAAATAATTTCAACAGTAATTGCAACATATACTTCTTATAACAACATTATGGAATTCCAGACTTTGGTAGACGACCCATATCGCGGTCTACGTTTTCGTATACACCTAGAGAATAACGATTTTATCGTCAGGCTCCTAAAGACCGAAATAACGAAAGAAACAAAGGAGATCAAGATCCTGTTAGACGGCATGCCGAAAACACTACGCAAAGACGATCTGGGAACCTGGCAGGTGGAGGGCATTGCAACGGAACAACATTTCGCAAGAGCCATTTGGAATTGTATTAGCTTACGCTACCGGATATAAGTACCCTGATACCCGGTAGTACTTTTATCAAAGCTTCTCCTACCCCACATGTAAGCTATCCTGCTCATTCTTTTCTTTCCGATCTTGCTTTTTGATGTAGAGATTTTCAACCATCACCATAACAATAACTAATATCGGCGTTGCCAAAACAACACCCCAACCGCCTAACCATACACCCATAAATACTTGTGTGATGATTAGCAATGCTGGAGGTGTCTCAATGAGCTTTTGCTGCACGAGAGGCATAACGAAACTACTTTCTATAAGTTGCACCAAGCAATAAAGTAGAATCACCCATAGTGCGGTTTCTGGCGATTGCGAGAGGGCGACTAGCGCTGCAGGAATGATTGCGATAACGGGGCCGAAATTAGGAATGAAGCTTAGAAGTCCTGCTATAATAGCCAATATTAACCAGAGATTGACACCAAGGCATACCAGTCCAATAGCCGTTAACACGAAAACTACCAACATAGAGAACAGCATCCCCTTTAACCAGGCTTTTAAATTCCCACTGATCAGCTCGATGATCTCGCTTCCCTCCCTCCTAGCGCCGGCAGGCAATAGCTTAACCATTCCTTTTTTATACTGTACAGGACTTGCGGTAAAGAAGACTCCAATAAAGATAACGACGTAAATATCACCCAGAAATCCAAAGGAGCTGTTAAAGAATTTTGTCAGGTAGGGTGTGACTTTTTCCATGGTTTGGCTAGACTTGACTTCCTCGAAAATCGATTTCACCTCTTTATTCTGCTGCACATAAGCGGATGCATCATCTATAAACTTCGGAAGCTGTTCGGCAAATGAGGTTGCTTCCTCAGCAATTCTCGCGCCTACCAAAGCAAACAGCCCTCCTAAAAATAGTACAGTGATTCCTACAGATAGTGATAGGGAAAACTTTTTGGGAACTGATAAGCGTCTTCTAAGCAACCCGGCCAATCCGTGGAAATAAACAGATAGTATCGCGCCTGCTAGAATCAAGAATAGCACGTTTACCGCCTTCCAAAGAAGAAGCAGTACAACAATGACGGATGCCGCAATGGCGACAGCAGTCCAAACTTTGGTCGTGAAACCATTTTTCGGGGAATCTGGGTTTTCGTATGTGTTCAAATTAAATAGTGTTAATTGAGCGTTTAATGTGTGTCTACCATTAACAATGATCCACTAAAAAAGTTTATATAGCGAAATAATCGAAAAAAACAACCCTTTTGGCACGCATATTGCACGGGTGTGGATAGGTTAATAATTGGTTTGGTAACCCTTCACGCCGCCCGGTTGTGGAGGGTTCCGTTTTTTATATCGTTTCGTGATTCCTGATTATGACATCGCTGACGACATAGGTCATAACTCGAATCGCTCCACTTCCACGCGTTTCCAGAGCGTCCGCGCTTTAGCATATCATCATGAGATGGAACTGTTCAATTGCTATACACAATAACGTATTGAAGTCGATAGCTAAGCTTAAAAGAAATCCCCACTTCAGCGGTTGAAGCAGGGATTATCTATCATTTTTACTAAGAGTCAATATTCCTGTAAAACATATCACTGGTTTTTTTGTAATTGACTCAACAATTTCCTCCGCAATCTTTTCTTTACGAATAGATAAAACTGGATTACATTGATGCCTACAATAAGGCCATATAGTATATGCAAAACGATCATGTCTCTAATTTAAGTAAAAAGAATATCAAAATGAATTCCTTTGCAGCTGAAGCATTTTGGAATTTATTCTAGTTGATCAACCATACAAAGTTAATTCTCCCCGCTCTACAAAAACAGTAGTGAGCGTTTTTTTTATTTATAAAGAGTGCAGCGAAATTTAAGTCGAATGACGGATTTGCCTAGCTAGAAAAAACCTGAAAATAAAAAAAACGGAATGTTCCTACAAGTTGTTCAATAGATAGAAGTACTAATAACACATTAAAATTCAAGACTATGAACAATCAAGGAAAGAACATAGACGACAAAACCATCTATTCTGACAAAGAGAAGGACAAGTCTAACGAACAAAAGAAGGAAGATCAAAAGCACGATAAAGACGAAAAAGGAATTGATTATATTCCACCTACGCCAGAACCTGCTACAGATTCTTCAAGACGGCATGATGATCCAATCCGTGATCACAACCCAAGTGTACTATAATAGGTACCAGTAGATAAACAAAAGGTAGCAGCGCCAGCGCGTGCTGCCTTTTTTCATAATTGACCAAAAAGGAATAGCAGCATTCCATATTGTATCGGCTGATTGTATTCCTGTAATGAAAAAACATATGAACGCTTCAAGACGAGATTTCATTCAAAAGTTTGCCCTATCGGCAACGGTACTGCCTATGTTATCCAGTGTTTCTGCTGCACCCGCGCTACAATATTTGGAACAAAAAGACGGGCCTGTGCTCCGCGTAGCATTGATGGGTTTAGGTGGTTACGCCCAACGGGTAGCTGAGGCAATGCAGTCTTGTAAGCGCGCTAAAATAACAGGCTTAATAAGTGGAACCCCTTCTAAACTCAAGGAGTGGGGAGATAAATATAAGGTGCCTGAAACATCTCGATATAACTACGACAACTTCGACAAGATCAAAGATAATCCGGAGATAGATGCCGTGTACGTAATCACGCCCAATGCCTTGCACCATGACCAAGTAATTCGCGTAGCAGCAGCCGGGAAGCATGCTATCTGTGAAAAGCCATTAGCCATCTCGGCTAAGGAAGGACAGGAAATGGTTGATGCCTGTGCAAAAGCTAATGTGAAGCTTTTGATTGGCTATAGAATGCGGTTTGAGCCTAATACGCTGGAAGTCGTTCGGTTACGTGAAACGGGTGAAATGGGGAAAATAAAATTCTTTCAGGGACAGACGGGCTTTGTCGCGGGCGACCCATCACAATGGCGATTGAACAAAGCGCTGGCTGGCGGTGGATCGATGATGGATATAGGCATCTATGCTATTAATGGAGCACGCTACATGATAGGCGAAGACCCGATCTGGGTGTCTGCGCAGGAAACCAAAACAGATCCCGTGAAATTTAAAGAAGGTGTAGATGAAACGATTCAATTCGAAATGGGCTTCCCAAGTGGCGCGGTAGCATCATGCCTTTCCTCCTACAACATCAACCATTTAGATCGATTTTTTCTGAGCGGTGATAAGGGTTTTGCTGAAATGTGGCCCTCGACAGGATACGGCCCCATCAAAGGGCGCACGCACAAAGGAGATATTGGAAAGCCGCACACCATTCATCAAACTACGCAAATGGATGCGATGGCATCGATCATCTTGGATGGCACGAAGCCGCATTTACCGGTAGACGGCATAGTGGGTGTGCAGGATCTGAAAATTATTGAAGCTATTTACGCGTCGTGCAAAACAGGTAAACGTCAAACATTAGATCTGGGCTAAAGGGCAACACAATCAGTCTTCAGGCTTGGTTTATTAACTTTCAGGCGACTACCGATAGAAGAATTGATCGATCAAGGACATAAACGCGTCTTCGTCGGTTTCATATCGTCGCGTTAGCGTGCGCCAGGTCTTTTCATTAAATTGCAACTCATTGCCGAAACTATCGCTATACAGATATTTATCAAAGATATCTTTCTTCAACGATGCTTTATCTTTTCCAGAGCTGTATTCCAATGTACCATTAATGGTTTTATTGAAGCTGGTTTTAACGCCATCCATTTGCTCTGCGATCTGCTCATGACCAAAGATGTCTTTCCCCTTTTCAAGCTTATACCCTTCATTATCCTCGATAATTAATTTGTTAAAAATATCGATGCTGTATTTAGCGACGTAACCTTCCCCGCGCCGATTTTCCTGTATTAACTGATAAAAAAGCTCTCGCTTCCTTTTCTCATTTCCCAGTATGCCTGGATAAGTGGCATTGAGGTATTTTTTCTCTAACGTTACTTTGTTGTTTCTACTGTCGGTAAAAGTGAGATCGTCGAACACATTCTTTTTGAAGCTCGATTGATAGTTGCCGTCTCTAGATTGATAATCTAAATCGCCAAAAATATCGCGTTGTATGGCTGCCAACTGAGCAAACATGCTGAAGGCATGCAGAAGAAAGATACTGAGGAGAATGATCTTTTTCATAATGATCGATGAGTTTGTGTTCGTGTAAACTGGGATATTACCTATTTTCTTTACGAGATTTGATAGACAATATACCTCAAAGGTTTAAAAAAATCATAAAAAATGCACCATTCAATTTCTCGAATGGTGCATATTGAACTTCATTTCACTTTGTTCATCAAAAACAAACACAGTAAAATATTACTTTTAAAGCGTCCCTAGTTTCATGATGTAATCTACCGTTTCTTTATTTAACCAACTTTTCAAGGTGCTCGAAAACTGATCAATCATTTGTTGTCTGGTCATCACCTTCACCTTTTTGGAGTCAAACACTTTCTTATCTAGTGGCACGTTGGCACTTAACTCTACCTTACTTGCGAAATACGAAACGTGTTGGCTAGGCACAACTAATCCTAAAATAATGCCTGGCAAACCGCTAATGGATTCTGGGCCGCCACTTACGGGCATCTCGGTGTTGTAATACGCCACAACGTAAACTGAATCTGGCGTTATCCCGTTGGCACGCCTGCAGGAATAGCCTGCTATTTCTCTATATTCATTGGTAATCCGCCACTTCACCTTCTTTACGGTGTCTTGGATAATTACCTTTTCGCCCATCAAGTCGTTATACCGCTTGTATTCTTTCGTTTTCAAATTGGATAGCGTTACCGCGTCAAAATCCAACGCAAACATCATGATCAGCTGCTGCGTCATTTGATCGAGGTCTACTTTCTGGGGCTCGAAAAGGGTCTCCGTATCATTAAATTTAAGCGTCTTTTTAAGGACAACTTGTTGGGGAATCCTAGGCAGCATGTTTTGAAATTGACTGCGCGAACGGTCATCTGCCTTATCGATGAATTGCTTCGTTACAATGTTTTTCATGTACATGGTCTTGTCGTAGGTAATGGTCCCCGACTTCGAAAACATGCTGTATTGCGCCTGTGCAGTATGCATGGCAAACACGGCAATACAAAAGGAAATATATAGTTTAATTTTCATAATAGATCTAGTTAACAAACATTTTTGCGAAATCCCAAGATACCTTGAGCATGTAGTAGCGGCGGATGGTATCAAATCTTCGTTGTGTAAATACCGAATTTACGGCCGACCGGCTGAAGCCGCGGTTTTGGTTAAGCACATCGTTGATCATAAAGTCCACGACTAACGATTCGTTTTTCAAAAACTTCTTGCTTACGCCCGGGTGAATAAGAAACTGTTCAAATTTCTGATCGAAAGCCTGTGTAGGGGCTTCATATGTGTAATTATAATTAGCGTATACTTTCAACGTTTTAGTGAAAAAATATTCCACACTACCATCAGACCCGAAGACGAAACCATTACTATTAATATCCGTTTGCAGGCTCGACTTCATCAATCGGTATTGCGGACTTAAGCTCACATTGAAATTTAAACCTGTTTTTGTATCCCGAATAATGTTGTAAGTAAAATTAAAATTCGTTGTGTTCACCTGATTTAAATCGCCATTGAAAAAGTTGTAATTTTTGTTCCAATTGAACGAAAGTTGCGGTGAGTTTCCTAATCCTAAATCTTTATCGATCTTAAAATAGTGTCCGGCCCAGGCGTTAGCATTGACGTTAGTCTCGCCCTCGATATTGTTCCATTCGTAGAAATTGACACCTCTATCGATATTAATGTTTTGTGAAATCGGGTCTTTTTGTAACACAACGTTACCACCAAGGTAAATATAACTTCCTGTGAGGAGTTTGAAGGAATTGTAACCAGCATTGAACGAGTTGCTGAACGACGGCTTCAACGCCTCATTACCAATATATTGATTTAAAGGATCGCTGTTGTCCAAAATCGGTTGAATCTGGCTTAATGAAGGCAACTGATTTCGTCCATTGTAATTAAACCATAATACTTTGCTCTTCGTAAAGGAATAGCTTCCGTTTAACGACGGATTATAGGTGAAAAACGTTCTCGACAGTTCATCCTGGGTGTTATTATTAAATTGGTTTAGCTTGTCGTTGTTCAAGCTGTTGCTCAAGTTAGCACGAAATTTATCAGTCGTGTAATTTAATGCTACTTTATAATTGCTACTCAAACGGTCAAATTCGTAATCGTTACTGAAGCGTTCATCGAGCTCGTTATACTCCCCGCTGGCCGATTTATTGAAAGACTGTACTAAAGAAGAATTTTTATTACGTTCGATACCGCCGCCAAGGGACAAGTTCAATACTTTTGAAAGAGGCTCTGTATACGTTAAGGACGCGCGCTGATTTTGCGATGTTTGTAATCTGTTTTTCACTTGATCTGTTATAGAATCCGTATTGGTGAAACTATTTTCCACACGGCTAAACAGTGTACCGCCCCCGTCATTTTCATCACGGCTCACTTGCCCGTTAAACGTAAAGGACCGCCCCTTCTTCATAAATTTATGCGTATATAAGGCGTTGATTCGGAATGAGCTCACATCTGCCTCAGTCATTTCCCTACTGTTATTGGTAATAACGGGTTGCATATTCGCATCCAGCTGTTGGGATTGCAGATCGTTAACCGTCCATAGATTTTTCTTTGTTGCATTTCCGGCTATCGTTAAGCTATTTAGGGAATCCAAGTTCAGATCATATTTCAAATTTACTCGGTGCTGGTCGTTCTCCGTATCAACATTCTTAGACATGTTGTTATTGATGATACCGCTCATGATAGTCTCTTCCCGACCATCACTGCTGATACGCCCGTATTTATAATTTAGATTTACTTTATGCTTATCCTCATTAAAACGATCGGAATAGGTAACACCCGTGTTGATTGCATTCGGAACACCGACAACACCTTGCCCAGAGAAAGGATCTTGCACATTGGTAAACCAAGTGCTCCCATCATCACCGTAGGTAACCCCACTGTCGCCACCAAATTTTTCCGCGTCTTCCCGGCCCAAGCTTGTCGTTGCGTTATTACCAAAAAGACTATAGGCAGATATTTTTTGGCTGCCTTTGAACTTGTTGATCATTAATTGCCCCATGTAGAATTCGTCGGTTCCACCGCCTAGCAAGGCTTTTCCAAACAATCCATTTTTGGCATCCTCTTTCAGTTTCACATTGATGGTTTGCTCGCGCTGGCCATCGTCTACACCGGTCCGTTCAGCCTGTTCAGACTTCTTCTCGTATACCTGCACTTTATCTACCATATCCGAACGCAGATTGCGGGTAACCAGCGTGGGGTCGTCACCAAAAAATTCTTCGCCATCGACCAACACCCGCTTCACTGTTTTTCCTTGCGCGGTAATATTTCCAGCGGCGTCCACCGTGATACCGGGCAATACCTTTAACAAATCTTCCACCTTTGCATTTTTCTCCACCGTAAAGCTTCCGGCGTCATATTCCGTTGTGTCGCCATTGATTTTGATTGGGATGCGCCCAGTTACGACAACTTCCTCCAGCAATTGAGCTGTGCTGGTTAGGCCTATGGAAAGATTTTGATAGGCTGTTTTAGGGACAATCTCCGTATAGAAATCGCCGTATTTAGGGTAGCTCGCGATCAGCAGATAGGTGCCTGTATCTGGTTGAGCCATCGAAAATGATCCGGCTTCGTCCGAATACGTAAAATCAACGAGGATCGAGTCCTTTGCCGTAATTAGCATCAGCGTCGCGTTAGTTAGTTTTTGGTTGTCAATCGCATCGGTCACTTTTCCCGATAGCTTGCTTTGCGCATGGAGCGAAAAACTAAGCACGCTCAAGAGCAAAAAGACAAGATGTCTCTTCATAAGGTTAAACATTCAATTATTTTATAATACACACTATTTACGGGTATATGTCGATGAAATAGAGAGAATGTTACAGGTTTACAAAAAAAGATAAAAAATAGTAGAGCGTCCGCTTAAACAGCACATAACTGCATAAGCAATGTCCCTATAAAACAAAATTCGCCAGATATTAATCTAGCGAATGTGTTTTATATGGTTAAACGTATCTAGCCGTTATTTTTGATTTCGTCTAATTGCGCCACCTCTTTTAGATCAAAAGGTGTTTCTTGATAGACGAAATAATTTAGCCAGTTATTGAATAACAGGTTGGCGTGTCCCGTCCAACGCACGACGGGCGGATTCTGTGGATTGTCCTGCGCGTAGTAATTGTGCGGAACATCAATTTCGAGCCCCTTCTCCACATCGCGCTGATATTCCTCGTGCAATGTAAGAGGCGCATATTCAGAATGTCCAGTCAGATAAAATTCACGACCACCCCGTGTTGACACGATAGCCACACCCGCTTCTTCGGATTCCGATAGTATACTAACCGCATCCTTACCCTTTAGATCTTCTTTTAAAATCGTCGTATGCCGGCTATGTGGAATGTAAAATTCATCATCAAAACCGCGGAATAGCGGGTTTTTCTTTTCCGTGGCGTTATGCTTAAAAACACCGAAAAGCTTTTCTCGTAGAGGCACTTTTTCTACAGCATGAAAATGGTATAAGGCAGCTTGTGCAGCCCAGCAGATGTACAAAGTAGATGTTACGTGGCTTTTCGCCCAGTCGAAAATCCGGGTAATTTCCGCCCAATAACTCACTTCTTCAAATTTCATCATCTCTACCGGCGCGCCGGTAATAATCATACCGTCATAGTAATTATTCTCGATCTCACTAAAACCTTTATAAAACATTTCTAAATGTTCCTGCGGTGTATTTTTAGGCGTATGGGTGTCTAAGCGTAAGAATTCCACCTCCACCTGTAGCGGCGTGTTGGATAACAAGCGTACAAAATCTGTCTCCGTAGAAATCTTCAAAGGCATCAGGTTCAGAATCAACATACGCATTGCTCTAATATCTTGCGCATTGGCACGGAGATCCGTCATCACAAATATATTTTCTTCCTTTAAAAGCTCTATGGCCGGTAAATTGCTAGGTATCTTGACAGGCATATCTTCTTCTCTTTCTAGTAGATTTAGGCAAATCTAAAAAGAATATACCAAATGTTACCATACAAACCTGACATTATAAAGGCATTACAAAAAAAATCAAACTTATATGACCTTATTTACATTGTGAAAGTGGCGATCTGGCTTTTAGCGATGGGGTTCGCACCTGTCTAAGAAAATTGTTTGCATTCAACATTTGTCCGTTTCGTGGAATAACAAGGTGCGCATTCGCCAGCTGAATCGAGAGATCCAGTCAAGCGGAATGCACACCTGATCTTTTATACTAGTCCTCTAATTCATCTGCCAGCACCAGGCGGCAGAATTTCATGATCGGGCTGTCTTCATCCACTATCGACATCGGACGTTCTTCATCGGTGGAAGTGAAGGTTGGATGTTCGGCTTCTGCCGGACGTTCCACCCGGATATCCGGAATATGCTCCCCCTCTTTATCAATGCTGGTGATAACGAAGCTGTCCGTATCCTTTTCAGCGATCTCATAATGGAATAATATTTCTTTACCTGTATCTGTGTATACTACTTGTGATTTCTTTTCCATGTTTCGCTTTTTTGGTTTATCTTCAAAAGAACAGTAAAATGGTCACCATAGTTCAATTAGGTACAAAAAAGATGAATTAACCCTATCCGAATTTTAAACAATTTAAAAGCCTTTAATCTTTCTTAAACTCGGGAATCTTTTTGATTTTCGGTTTTTGGAGGTCGCATCTGCTGTACGTAGATTAGCATCATATAAAGACAGAGAACTAACACTATATTTAGTTATTGTAAACAAATTATTAAATATTATCATCTTCATAACTTAATTGGCGCTTTAGCTAGGAAATATGCAGGTTTGCGACAATCCAAGGACAATCTGTAATTTATAAATACTAAACATTGTTTATATTTGCGCTACTATAAAAACATACGATGGAAACAACAGAAAGCAATAGCATACAAATGGTGGTTTGCGATATGGCAGGCACAACAATAGACGAAGATAATATAGTTTATAAAACTTTGCATCAAGCCATTAATCAATTCGGATACAATTTTTCGCTGGAGCACGTGCTAACATACGGAGCTGGTAAAGAGAAAAAGCAGGCGATTGAAAGTATCATCGGCACGATCGAGCAACATCCTGACGAGGACCGCATCACTGAGATTTTCGATTTATTCCTAGCACTATTGGAGGAAAAGTACGACAATGCGTTGATCACTCCACAAAAAAATGCGCCTGAGTTTTTCACGGCGCTCAGAAACAAAGGTGTCCGCGTGGTATTGAACACGGGTTATAATAGACGAACAGCGGAAAAATTAATCAATAAGTTGGGTTGGAAAGTAGGTGTTGATATTGATGCGCTTGTCACTGCTGATGATGTGCCCAGAAACCGCCCGCATCCTGACATGATTCTCCATGCCATGCAGCTATATAATATCCCATCGGGAGAGCAGGTAGCCAAAGTTGGTGATTCTAAAATTGATATTGCCGAAGGGCAAAATGCCGGCTGTCGCTTAAGCATAGGCATCACCACGGGCGCGCATACAAAGGAACAATTACAATCCGCAAATCCAACATTCATCGTTGACAATTTGATGAGCATCTTACCGCTATTAGACTAACAACTATTATGGCAAACGAAAAATACGACCTTATCGTGATTGGCGGCGGCATCTTAGGCACCTTTCATGCATATCATGCTCTTCAGCGCGGCCTTAACGTCTTGCAATTAGAGAAAGACAATTTTCCGGTGGGATCTACGGTACGCAATTTCGGTCAAGTGGTTCCTTCGGGCATGGCCGATCGTTGGTTTGGCTATGGCGTTCGGGGTTTAGAAATCTACAACAGTATTCAGCGCGATTTCGATATTTCAGTACGGAATAACGGTAGTTATTATATCGCCTCGGACGAGCAGGAGCTACAAGTTATGCACGAACTTGCACAGCATTACGCGCACGTTGGTTACGATCATCAACTATGGAGTAAAGAGCAAGTATTGGCGAGGTTTCCAGATTTACGGGCAGACTATGTGAAAGAAGCGCTCGTGTTCCCGCAAGAACTCAGCGTGGAGCCTGATTTGATGATACAACGTCTGCATCAGTACCTGAAACAGAAATTTCCAACATACACCCTGCATTATAATCATACAGCGTTGCATTGCGAAACTACACAGCAATCTGCCGTTGTAGCATGTACAAATAACAAGCGTTTCGAGGCTAACAAAGTCGTGATCTGTAACGGTTATGAGTTTAAATTGCTATATCGCGATTTATTCAATGATAGCGGACTGGAGATAAGCAAATTGCAGATGCTCAAAACGCAACCAATGTCTCAGGTTCGGCTGCCGGGCAATATTTTGACCGGATTAACCATAAGACGCTATGAAAGCTTCGAAGCCTATGCGCCGTCCTTCCGAGAAATGGAAACCCCTTCACATTACGAGGAACTTAAAAAATGGGGTATCCACATCCTTTTCAAGCAAGCGGTGGATGGCAGTATTATTATTGGTGACTCGCATGAATATGCTGCAGGAAACAGGTTGGAAGAGTTAGGATATGGCGTTAATTCTGCTATTAATGCGTTGATGATTAAAGAGGCAAATCGTATTCTCCCGATTTCCGCACAGCAGATCGCTAGCACTTGGGCAGGTTTTTATGCACAGCATAAAAACCATATTGTAGAACATGATATTGATAGCCGGATACACATACGTACAGGTATCGGTGGGAAAGGCATGACAGCAAGTGCCGGCTATGCTGAATACAGTATTGAAAAGTTAATTCATGGGTAAAGGTTGCGCAGACGTTTTTCTATTTACGCGCTAACCTAGTGGGCGCGCGGCATGATCACAGCAATGCAGACTGCGCGCCAATGCGGGGGCATGACAGAGGTTAAACTGCAACTCCTTTTATGGCGTTGTATAGCTTCTTCTACCCTCCTCGCAATCCCTTTTTTTTCCTGCAACAAATCCAAACTTCCCACCAAATTGGAACCGTCACTGCAGTATCTATATCTCCTGCCGGATCATTTTGCTAGTTCCACTCGAGACAATTCGGTAGTACCATGTAGACGCTTTCTCCTGAAATAGATAGCAGACAGTAGCACCCCAACGGCCCCCGCCCCGGCGCCAAGCAAAATCATCGTTTGAAAAAAAATGCCCCAGCTTGCCTGAAATAGACCAAGCTCGCGAATAAGCAACACAAACACGCTGCCTAAGTAGCCTACTGAGTCTGCAACATACATCAAAAAGCCGATATTGCCCTTTACTTTGAACGTCGCCAAAAAACGTTCAAAAAATATGGCGTTAAACGGAATATAAACCATATACAAGCCTAAGCCCGTCAACAGCATCCAAGTGACGCTATCCACCAGTTGCTTTTGAAAGCAATAGGTAACTCCGGCAGCAAGCGCACAGCCAAAAAACAGCGTCATATGTATGTAGGAAAATGCCCGCACATTGCCTTTCACGCAAATCATCAAGCTCATCAGGGCTAGTACGAGTAAAGCTATTAAGGTATCGGTTCTAAAATAGATACCACCATCCGTCACGCCTACATCTGCCCATATCTCCACCTCGAAATTATCTCGAACATCACGAAGGATGGTAAACAAGAGGTAAACAAACACAACCACCAGCAACCCCGGCCAAAAATTCTTTAGAAAGCTGATCCGCTCGTTATGCGTCATAGGCTTCCGCTCTGTCCGCAAAGCTATATCTTCCGCATCGGGTGCTGGAACGCGCTCTAAAATAATAGTGAAGAGCATGAGCGGCAACGCAAATAAAAAGCCCATTACGAAAGGCATCCAAGTTTCAGTTACATGTAGCTGCTCCATGACAAAGCGAGCTAAAGACTTCACGAAGCCGGAAGCAAACACTAAGCTGACGCTCATGACGGCGGCAAGGAACTCTGTTGCGCGTCGACCTTCCAGGTAGGAAAAAACAATTCCCCAAATCATTCCAAGCGGCAAGCCATTGATAAACATGAACAGGATATTGTAAGGTGCAGGTGTAATAGCAAAGCCTAGCAAGGCCATCCAAGCCAGGCCAATCAGCATAAGCAGCTTAAACCCTCGTCTTCGATTGCCCAGCTCAGCGACAAATTTGATACCGTAGAACTTACTAAGCATATAGCCAAGTACTTGCGCAACCACAAGCCAAACTTTGTAGTCTACTCCCAGTAAGGGAAGCTCGGCAAACATCGCTGCAGTAAAAGCCTTTCTATAGGCATACATGCTTGTATAGCAACCAAAGGCGGCAAAGGCTAGCAATAGCATCTGCAGCACATATGGTGCGCGACTTAATTCGATTTTCCGTGAACTGGAATTTTTCATTGTTAGCTTACCATGTTCTTAAGCGCATGCTTACATGCAATCTTCGAAATCCCAAAAGCCCTATTCCAAATTTCCCTCCTCGTGATGTTTCGACGATAGCGCTTTCCTTCTCCCTTTTCTACGACAATATTATCGTTTGATACTATTAAATGCAAATATTCTGATGATAGCACCTCATTCACAAATCTTTCGCCATCATTCACAAGCCGTGTAAACGTCTTTCCAAATAGACGCTTAGCAACCCATCCTAAGTTATTAGCGCGTCGGTTCACCCCTTTGCTTATTAAATGTGTATCGTCAATCATGATTGTCATCAAAAGTTTAACAATACTAAACAATGTATATTAATAAATGCTGCTTCCTATGTTAATAAATCATTAAAAACATATCCTTAAATTTGGTAATGGATCATTTGTTTGGAAGGATCCACAACTTCCTATTTTCACCTATCGAAAGTCTATACGGCGGTGAGGGGATCAAGTTAATGGAATAAAATCATTCCATCCTTTGTGGTCCATCGTTCGGACATTTACTAAAAACTTCTCCAAAATGTCTTTAGGCATGCCTCGGCCTATCTTTAGTAGTTTTCTTTGGTCTACTAAGCTGTACTTTTCAAGCAAAGCGGCTACTATGTCCGGTTGGAGTTCCAGTTGGTTTGCTTTTTTATTCAACGGATAAATAACCAGTAGCATATTTACATAAATATTGGCCGAAATTTTAAGCATCCACTTGTCCAGCTCCCGCTTTTTAAGTTGACCGAGCACAGCATCAGCTTGAAGCTTCTCGCCATTTCGCAAAATCACATATCGCCACCTAGAGGCAGAATTAATAAAGACGATGTCTAGAAATCGTGGTGCAGCGCCGAGCATAGATAGCTTGGCCCCTCCCTTTTCGATAAGGTAATAGTAGAGATTTTGGGGATAGCTTTCGTTGTCGAAACGCGAGCGGTCTGTTTTGTCGAAAGGTAGCACTTGTGATTCCTGCATCTCTTCCAAATCAACCAATTTATGAAGCCCTTGCTCAACTGTGGCAGGTCCTTGATCCGGATAGGTATCTACTGGCCGTTGTTCCAAAGGTCGCGGCAACAAATCGGCAACACGTTCTGCTTGCATATTCATACGCTGTTGTTTTGAAGCAAAATTTTCGACCCTATGCTCTGAGGTACTGCTATTTTCGCCCTTAAGTAGAGGCACATGGTAAAGGAGACCAAGCTTATGTCGGTGCAAAAGTGTAAATGCATAGAAAACAGTAACCACTACAATGGTAGGCATATAATACAGCAGATAGTGCAAAACTATGTCTTGGACAATATCGAGTGCCTCGCCTATTATAGCGATCATCGTGAGATGCACGACGTATATAGGTGTGAGGGCGAATAAGAAATAAAGGGGAGAGGCATTCCATTTTTTAAAACGTGTAAATTTACCGTTCGAGTGAGGTGAGAAATGGATTCTGATATAAGAAATCCAGAGTGCGTACCCGGTGAGTGCACCCGTAGTGAGCACGGTAGCCAGCCAAAATCGAAAGCTTCGAAGCGGTTGCGCCAAGGTGCCTGCGGAAGCGGTTAGGTTGATCAACAATGCCAATAAGAAAGCTAACAAAAAAACATAACTGAACTTCATAAAATAATCCGTGCAATACTTGGTTAACACTTAAAATCTTAGCGATTTTATTCAATACTCTACCTGCCTAATATATACAAAATAACGAATAACGACAAAGAATCTAAACAAGTTCATAAAAAAAACAAACACCCAAGAACATCTATCGACTACCACCAAAAGAATACAAAAATATTAAGCGGTTCCATAAACTGTAAAGAAACTGCATATCAATCATTTTTTAAGAGCCTACTATGGATCAAACTTACCATATTAGCCATCTTTTGACAAAACATCTTCGTAGAACTGAGAAAAAAGCGAGTCTTTTATAGATACGTTAATGAGGACTAATAGGGCTTGAATCTAGTTAAGAGCGGAATAGCCTGCACATAGCTAATGATAAAACAGCTATAGAACGAGCTTACCATAATTGCATGAATTTATAATGGTTGCTATACTTGGCGCCAAAGAACTATACCCTATCCATTTATTTAGCAAATCTGCTTATGGAAAAAAGCTTTTATCATGTACTCTCAATACACTTCAAGGAAGTGCCATATATTAAGCAACGGGAACCGTTTAAACCGACTATACGTATGAAACATGCAAAGACTAGCTTTTGGTTAGGAACTAATAATCAGCAAGCCATCTTGCAAGAGTTTGATGGACAGCATGCTTACTTACAGCTGCTTGAAACCAACATTCGATCTCCATTATCCTTATCAATTGCAATAACACGTCCCGATCTACATGCGCTGTATCTGCTGACGGCAGATGAGCCCATCAGTCTGTTTCCTGCCATCCTACCCGATCCTGGCATCCTATCTGTCGGGGAAGCGTGCTTCTTGTATCTTCCGAAAGGTGATTTCAGCGTATACCTTGGATCTGGGCAAAGCCAGCTATTTATTTTTGCCTTTCGCGCTACACTTTTCCGAAAAGAGAGTGATCACCCCTATGCTTTTATAAGGCCTTTAGTCCATGCCTACCGCACACAAGCTACAGCCGCTGAAGCAACATCCCCCTACCGCATTGATAAGCGTAGTGAGGATCTTATTACCCGACTATGTAGTTCGCTGCATTCCCGTCGTCTCGGCAACGATCAGTACATCCTGGGTAAAGTGATCGAGCTGATTCAGTTTGCCCATGAAGCGATCTCCGCAGCGCGAGGCACGCAACAACATGAAAAACGTTTGGCTAAAGAAGCCTATACCCTTTTGCGGCACTATGTAAATGAAGAAGGGCAACAAGTACGCATCACTCGACTCGCAAAAGAATTAGGATTAAGCGGCCGATACATTCATCAATTGCTACGTACCTACTACGGACAGAGCGGACAAAAGCTAAAGGAACAGCTCTTGTTAGAAAAAAGCAAAGCACTACTTTCCGATGGTTATACGGTAAAGGAATGTGCCTATAGTTGCGGTTACAGCTCTATGGAGGCTTTTCATCATTTCTTCAAAAAACATATGCAAGAAACTCCCAGCAACTACCGCGCGCGGCGCCTTAGAAAGTGTAACTAATCTGCTTTTCGCAAAGCCTTGACGGTATCTTGCAGCTGCTTTAAATGGCGCTGCGTATGGTAGATATTAAACCACAACCACTCCAACCGTGTAAAGGCGCCGTATTCCGGAATTTCGTAATCGGTGCAAGTATGTGTTAGATCATGGTTATCAATCACATCAATACTTTGCCGAATCCGGAGCTCTAGCGCACCGAGAAGTTTCTCCTTGTCTATTCTTTTCTCCGTAGGGAGCACGCCCTCGGGCGATTCCATCTTTATATCGAAATTTAGGAAGGTAGATTTGATTTCAGGAATACGGGCATCAGGCTCCCGCTCGGTTTCGCGGCTGTTGCCGTTCATCGTATCTACAGAGGCATACGATTTCCGGATATGATCGCCTATTTGCCCTGGAGACCAGCCGCCATCGGCAGGCTTTGTGTTTAAAACCTCTTCATCCAAGTTTTTAATAATGTCGACAAAAGCATCGCTCACCTCTTCAAAAGCCTCTGCTGTTTTATATTCCATCATAGCCATATGTTTTAAGACAAAAACAATGCTGTCCACGCTTTGTTTGCATATCGCACTATCCGCGCGAAAACTTCTTTCCAAACTATCATTACCCAGCTTCCAATCTAATCAGCAATACAGCCTGCTACCTTCCTAATTTTGTAAAGGCCATTGAGTCAACAGATTCATCCAGCCCTATGAAAACGAAAACAGGAATAGCATGAAAAGGTATCGTAAGAAATTTGCGTTATTCCGGCGCCGCGCGCCGGACAATGGGTTAACCAAACAGTGGGTTAGCAGCTAATGCGCTGTGCGATGTAACACATCGCTGGATATTAAACAAGAATGGTAACTTAAGTTCGCACTGACCTAAAAGTGCATATTTAGTTTATGGCAACAATAAAAACAAGCTGGCTACGGGCCAGCATACTTTTCAGTATCTTAGTATTTGGTGTATTTTTCGCAGTGAAAGCGTTAGAGGTGGCAGCAAGCGAATCGCAAACACAAAATTGGTTTATTTATACGGGTGCAGACCAAAGCTTGGGAGAAATAGAAAACCCTGATAACTACCAGCTAGCGGATGAGCAGCCGCCATGTGAAGGTGGTACCGAACTGTGTTCGATAGCAGCAGCAAACGATGGCAACGACAGACCCGTACTAAGCAGCCCCTTGGTTAATCACATTTTAAGCACCATACAAACTCGAGAACCTTCTGAAAGCGTTAAGCTACAAAATTAGGTGCTATTAAGCGGAGGGCCCATACGGGGCCCTTCCTATTTACCGCAGATTCTGTTCAATTCCACTATACCTAATGGCCTCCAACGGTATAGGTAACGCATAGCCCGAGCTATTAGGCTCCAGGCTGTAAAGCTGCCCATTGAGCCTACGTTGCAGCACAATATTTTCCCCATCCAAATTACGCCTGCGAATATCGCTCCATCGGCGGTTTCTATAGATCAATTCCTTTCTACGCTCGCTTTGTACAAGCGACAAAAGCTCCGTAGCGGAAACTGCCGTGTTTGGGATGCCTGTAGGCATATACCGCATCCGCAAATAGGGATTCAGCCATTCCCGACTTGCTTCCTCCCGGTTTGTTCGTAGCGCAGACTCTATGCAGGTAAGATATATTTCGCTCGTGCTTAGTCCTGTGAATTGTGAGTTATTTGCTTGAGTGAAGCTTCCCTTAAAAACCACATCCGCATCTGCATTAAATTGAAAATAGCAGCGCTTTCGGTAATCCGCATCGGTGTAAGACGTGTAAAGCACAGAGTCTACGATAGAACGCTGGGGTGCAAGAAAATCGCTAAATCGATAGGTGTAGTGAATCACTTCAATATTATACCTATCAAAGGGGAGCGCCGCCGTATGATCTATCGTCGCAAAATCTAACAACGTACTTTCCTCCTGTAATACAAGTTGAGAAAACGCAAATGCCCTTTCATAATCGCCAATATCAAAGGCTACCCTAGCCTGCAGCCCCCTGGCCGCGCGTTTCGATGGTCGGGACTGCACAGCGGTGGTCGATGGCAACAGATCGACAGACATAGCTAAATCTTCAAAAATCTTGCGGTAGGATGCCCCTACTGTCGCTCGTGGAAATGAGATATTTACATCAGCCGTGGTGCGTAAGGGAACGCCTAACGCATCCTCATTTCCACCCACCCGATAGGGCATGGCAAATAGCGTTAAGGCTTCAAAAAAAGCTAGGCTCCGGTAAAACAAGGCAGTTCCTTTGATCTCATTATATTCAGTTGGGGTTAAATTTTCACGAAGTTCTTCCACCCTTTCCAATACAACATTCGCATAATAAACTTCCGTGTATATGCCCGACCAGCCAACCTCGTCGTTTTCCGTAGTGCTGTAAATGTATTTATTTCGCACCATTTCTGAGGTTGAGGCGTTCCAGGTTTGATCCAGCACATAGTAGTTATCTGCCAAATCCTCTCCAGTTATAATCTGCTGATGCATCACAAACTCATTATCCATTAAGGCATATAGTTCCGAAGCTCGGTCAATGGTTGCCAAACTGGCGTCAGGTTTCACATCCAAGTAATTGCTACAACTCGAAAGGAGCCCTAGTAGCGCGAGATAAGTTCGTATATTATTCATATGTATATATTTTTAAGGCTGTTAAAACAGCTTGTATAGATGTTCATATCATGTTTGGTATTGTGCGGCACTAGTATAATATTATGCTGTATTACAAACCCATAGTAAATCCAATCGAAACCGTGCGGGGTAGGCCAATTTCATTTCGCGGCGTCGCCGGGTCTATCCCTATATCATTTGCTCTCCATAATATCCCCACATTGGAGACCAAGGCAAAACACTCTATGTTTTGAAAAAAGCGCGATTTCCCCCATCGGTACGCCACGCGCACATCGTTCAAGCGCAGCACATCTCCACGTTGCACATTTACCTCCGCACCGTTATAAAAGTTATCTCTAAACGAATTCGTTGGGTAGATAAAGGATGGGACGTTCGTATACTGTTCATCCCCGGAAGCCTGCCAACGTGTAGACCAGTCGGCATGTATAGGTCTCCACGTTCCTAGACCGCCCTGCTCCAAGCCAGCACGCCTAAAGAAGTATTGAAATCGAAACCCAATATTCATCGACAGCGAGATATTTTTGTAACGCAGGTCATTGCGGAGTGAGCCAAACCATAGTGGGCGTGCGTTGCCATGCAAAATCAGGTCATCAATAGTCGAATTGTTAATGATATTCCGATAATCCTCGCTAGCCTCTCCATTCAAAAAGCCTATTGGGTTACCCGTTTCGGGGTTTAGCCCGCCCCACGGATAACTGAAAACTGCATACGCCGGGTAGCCTTCTATGGGAGCAACATTCTGTATCGCAGACATCACTGGATTCCGCTCGACCATATACCGTGTTACCATCACTTTATTATAGCTAAGCATCAATGTGCTGGACCATTGGAGGGCACCTTGCAGATTCTGACTTGTCAACGTAAAATCCATCCCCCGCCCCATCAGATCTGCACTGTTCATATTCATCTGCGTAATGCCCGTTGTCGGATCCATCGGTGTGCTACCTATTAAGTCCACCGATTTTTTTTGATACAGATCGATGGAGCCTTTCAGGCGGCTTTTCAATAGTGCAAAGTCCAGCCCTAGGTTGGTCGTTTGCACATTTTCCCAGCGTAACGACGGGTTGGGCGGATTGACAAGGGTTGCAAACCGCAAGCGTCCATATCCGGAAACAGCAGCCCCATACTGCACAGTGCTGAGCGCCGGCACGGTATTGTTCACATTGCCGCTGTGGCCATATGAAATGCGAAGCTTGAGCGTGCTAAATAGTTCATTGTTAAAAAAACTTTCCTTATGCAGGCTCCATGCGCCGCCTATGGACCATAGAGGCGTCCACTTGTTATTGGTTTCGACACCAAATATATTTGATGCATCTCGCCGGGCACTGAGATACAGGTCATACCGATCTGCATAGGTATAGGCCATATTTCCATACAGCGATACGAAGCGATTCGTAAACGACTGTGTGTAAAAACCAGTGGTGCCAATGGAAACCGATCCACCTACGTTTTCATATGTGGGAAAGTTCGAAAGTAAATCAACAGGTATAAAGGTGAGATTTTTCGGGTTATAACCAAATAGTCGGTTCCCATTACCCGTTTGGGTAGATTCCCGCACTTCGGCACCGACCAGCATGCTAATGTTGTGTTTTTTTGCAAATCGCTTCTGGTAATCCAGTTGATTACGCAGCGAGAGGCTTCGGCTGTCGCTAAAGGTTTGTGCGAGAATTCCTCCCATGGGCACGCCATACCGGTAACTACCTTGGGTGCCCGAAGTGTAGCGGTTGATCAGATTTCGCGCCAAGTAGCTGTCCAGATCAGACAACTGATTTCCCTTTCCGTTATTATAGCCCAGTTGACCACTTGTACTGAAGCTGAGTCCGGGCAAAATCTTTACCGTGGCGCCCAGGTTAATGAGCAGGTCATTCGCCAAAGTCCAGTTTTCGCTGCCCCGCAGTTCGTCATAGGGCCGGTAACGCCAGTCCAGCAAGCCCCGCCCTTCCAAGCCATCTAAATAGCGGGCACTGTAGCCGTGGTTTACAGCTAAAGCCTCCCCATTTTCCAGCAATTGCGCATAGGGGTAGATGGGTTGCATGGGGTCGTACCCAAAATTAGATCGTTCGTTGCGCAGCCTGCTAAACATGATTTTACTCTGCACATCAACCCTTTTGCCTAAGGAGATATTGTATGAGCTGTTGAGCGTGATTCGCTCCGTACCATTGTAGCGCAGCGTATGATCTTGCTGATCAAAGCCTGCAGAAAGGTAATAGCCACTGCGCTCGGTGCCGCCACTGATGTTGAGCGCATAGCGCCGATCGACAGAATTACGGTAAAAATAATCCATGTAGTCTTGCCGGATATCGATATCGCGGTAGCGATCAATTTGGGCACGCATAGCATCTTCGGGCAATAGCCCGTCCCTGTTCAGCCGCAGCAACTCAACCACAGGCGAAAGCACCGGCCGCCGCAAATTATTGATCTGGGCATTGTAAAAGCCCTGTTGAAACAGATACATCTCCATATCGATAAATTCGCTGCTCCCGGTTTGCTGGAGTCGAAAAAGATCTGGCTTTGCTTCTACGGAGAAGTTGCTGCTCAGGCTGATGCGGGGAACCTCGCGGACACTTCCTTTCTTTGTCGTAACGACGATAACGCCGTTGCCCGCCCGTGCACCCCAAATGGAGGAGGCCGCCGCATCTTTCAAGATCGAAATGCTCTCCACATCGTTGGGGTTGATGTTTTCTATACTACCTTCATAAGGGAAGTTGTCTAAAATAATCAGCGGTGCCTGTGCGCTTTCGATCGTGCTGATGCCCCGAACGCTGATATTCTCATCTGTACTGTGTGGAAAGTTGTAATTATAGGTGCGACGGTCGAAGGCTACCGCCGTCGTCATATCTTCCAGCCGGTTTAGAATATTAGAACTTGGCGATCGCTCCAGCACTTCTTTTCCCACCACTTCTACCGAACCTGTTAGGCGCTCCCGGCTGATGCTTTGGTAGCCGGTGTTTACCTCCACCTCATCCAATACGTTTTCGCCTTTCAGCAAAAGCACCAACAACTGCGCGGGCAACGTATCAAAGCTACGCGCATAGGGGGCATAGCCGATGTGGGTGACTCGTAGGTGATAAGGTTTTTTAAAAGCCGCAAGGTTATAGCGTCCATTCTCAGGCTTTAGCCAGCGCCCGTTTACCGTGAAACTATAGTCCGCCACGGTTTCCTGCGTTGCGCTATCACGCACGATTAACGTCAAGCTAGTTTGTGCTTGAACCCCTAGCGGTAGGCACAGCCCAAGCCAGACGATGATCCACAGACTACAGCGTACCATGATCCCTCCCTTTTATAACCAATACCTGCATCACATCCTCGGCCGGTACTACGCGCAGCCCTGCCTCTTCTAGCAGCGTTAACAGCTGTTTTGTGCTTAGCTCGGCAGTGTTTTGTTTTGGGTAGTATAGCCCATTTATTAAGGAGTCTGGGTCGATAAGTGGCAGCGATGAAGGAAGCCGGTTGTAGGTATCAAAGACATGGTACATTGGGCTTCGTTCTTCCGCCGCTGCCGCAGTCAGCTTGCCGCCGGGCTGCAAGCGCAAAACGGGTATACGGCGTTCTTCGAGTGCAAAGCTAATGCCCAATAGCTGCTTTATCCCATCCGCCATACTTTCCCATAGTAGAGGCTCATCAGCGTCTAGCGGCGCCACGCTTTCATAGCAGAAGCTGTGTTTGGCCAGCCATTGCAGCTTATTGCCTATGAGCCTATGGTAAGCGATGCGTTCCAGCGTATAATCTGTATTTTCAAAGACAATGCGGTTTAGCGGAATATCATCCAATTGCATGGCGCGCATCATCAACGTCAGGAGGGGTTGATTGTAGTAATATAAGCGTTTTGTGCCTTGCGCAGAGTCGGCAAGCAGTCCTTCTACCGGCGCCGAATCTTGCCGATAACCGCTCAGCAAATTGTAGCGCTTCGGGCCATTTGCCGCTATATTGTCCAGCCCGATCAGCGGTTCGTTAAAGGCATAATCATCTTTGTAATAGTTGACCTCAGGCGTCTTCCCTTGCAGCGCAGTGGCAAACAGCGCGTCATTCATCGATTCGCTGCCGCCTATATGCAGCACTTTGTTATTACGGATAAACACCATATGCGGCAGAGTTTTATGCCGAAAGAACATACGCAGCGCCTCGTCATTGATCACCAGTGGTAGGGATGTATTGGCCACGATATCATTTTTTTTGGAGAAGCTAACGACCTCATTGGCTGTTTGCGTAGTTACTAGCAACAGATTAAGGCGATCGCCATAGGTATTACGCAGGGCTTCGCCATGCTTCATCGAACTGATGCAGCTGCCACACCAGGTACTCCAAAAATCAAGTACTAGCAAGTCACTCCCGGCATAGTCACGCATGGATCGCGTCGTGAGCTTTTGGCCGGGATCTAACATCGCTAAGCTCAGGTTCCAGAACTCCTCCGGAATCTCATCGCCAATGCGTAGCCCGCCGTTTCCCGGAAACCCATCGGCCCCACGATCGCGGGGCTCTTGGGCGACAGCAGCCAATAGGCTACAAAACAACGAAACGAAAAACAGCCCGATGGGCAGGAAAAAACTATGGTCCTTGCTATTCTCCGCACGGCAAATTCTTTGATTGGAGACTGTCTGTCTGCTCGCTTGTTTCACAAGTAGATTGAAGCTGATAGGGTTTAAACGTGCTGCGGTACCGCTTGATGGAGCCACATCATTGGCTTCATAGGGCATGTTGTATGGTTTCTTCTGCGTAAAACGGTTTTCACGCTGGTAGAGAAGCGACTTGTTCACACCGGCGGATCGGCGCCGCTCAGGCGCGGCAGGACGCATGCCCAGTAATAGGTTAAACATTGTTTTCATGATTAGGAAGTTTAAACATGCTATGGTGAGGGCATGAGGCTATAGCCCACGCTGATCAACCTGATAGCATGCAGATAAATAAAAATTCCGAAGTCATTGTAAAAAAGCGGAGTTCATAAGGGTTATAACGGTTTATACTGCAGCTTCTTCGGAAGGATAAAAAACAAAAACCGGCGCCTCCCTATATCAAGTGTATTGGAAATGTTTGCTCAACTCTTGCCGATCAATAAAAAAACTGTTAGATTTATGCTGAAGAAATAATAAACCGTTTGCTTTTATTGACCTATCGACATGAACATATTCTTGTTGTTGAAGTTTATGAAGGCGGCCGGAGACAGACAATCGTCATAGCGGAAGCTTGCTCGAGGGTATTTTGTAGAATATCGAATACGCAGCGCTATCGCAAAGCGTATGGAGCCTTCCCTTTCCTATTGCCTGTTTTTATTGTTCTACCGATCAGTTCGGCGGGCACTTCACGTTCTTATACATAGATTTTGGGTAGTGGGCCTCGGAATATTCCGTGACCAAGTGCGCATGTCTTGTTCCTGTGGTCATCATGTTTAGTATTATAATCTTACGCTATATATATGATCATAAAACGATGTGTACTCGGAAAGCTGAAAAGGATGGCGGTATTGGTGGAAAACCAATAGGGCGAGCCTCAATGCTTTGAACGTGGTACCGTCAAGAACCACCACAACCGAAGCTGTGGCTCCCCAAAGACTAACATGAGACTCGCCCTACTGAACTAGTGTACGAAGATACAAAAATCCAATAGACAGCGAGCTCACGATCGACTCATAGGGAAAATTGACGGTTTTCGTTTATGAGTGACATCGTTAAAGTGGAGACTTTACGCCCCTACTCTATTGGTCGCTTATGTAACTGAAACAAAGATAATAATAAAATCGATATGTGGCAATAAAACCACAATATTTTTCTGCAATGGAGAAAAAATACGCGGAGATCTATTCTAGAATAGGCAATAATCTAAAAAAAGCTCGAACTGAATTAAAGCTGAGCCAAGAGCAACTGGCTAAGAGAACATCTAAGATCGACAGGTCAAAAATTAGTGATATTGAAAATGCGAAGGAAGATTTTATGTTTTCTACATTGCTGGAGCTAGCCAATGCTTTGGACGTAGATGTGGAGGAATTGACGAGGAGGTAAACGTCCAACACATTTATTTAATACAATATCGCTTTTTATCGAGTTGATTTCCGTAAGTTCTGGCTTAGAATAACAGTTCTTCAAATGATAAAAATAAATCGTATTGCGGAGGTTTTTAACGAGCACAGTGTTTACAATCGAAGGATTGCTGAACTACTCGATGTTTCTGAAAGCACGGTCTCGAGATGGGTGCATAATAAACAACAGCCGGATGTTCATAAACTTTACAAGATAGCTGAATATTTAAAGATCGACATCAGGGATCTGTTTTACCCGACGAAGTGGTCTGATGGAAAATGAGGCAACTCTTCGTACGCTTTACATTCTACGATAAGATCATTTAATGACTGCCTATGTTATAGTTGCTGATTGTGGTTGCAAAAAGTTGATTATACATGGAAAATTATTAGTAAAACTAATAAGAGCGCCATCACATCTATACTCCCAGACGATGTCCTTCTGAAAAAGATTTACGAGTTTAGAGGTCAAAAGGTTATGCTTGACCGCGACTTAGCAGAATTATATGGTGTAGAGACTAAGCGTCTTAACGAGCAGGTTCGCAGAAATATTGAAAGATTTCCGGAGGATTTCATGTTTGAAATGCCTTCCAAAGAATTTAAAGATTAGAGATCACAGATTGTGATCTCTAATGCTGATAGCAAAGGATTGAGATATGCTACTTTGTGTTTTACCGAACAAGGGGTCGCTATGTTATCATCTGTGCTAAATAGCAAACTTGCTATTCAAATCAATATCCAAATCATGCGGATATTTACACGTATGAGACAGCTAATAACAGACAACGCAGAAGTCAAACTCGAAATAGCAGAAATCAAATACATCGTAGAACAGATAAGTAGAAAACAGAAGGGCCAAGACCGGAATATAGAGCTGCTGTTCGAATATATTGACCGCCTACAAGAGAACCAAGGCAATAACGTTTCTTCACCACCGACCGAAAGAACAAAAATCGGATATGAGATTGGAGAGAAGGATCAGAAAAATAGGCATAAATAGCCAGAACATAAGGAAAAATAACCGCCGACCGGTTTGAACTGCTCACCAGAACTCTCCTACTTGATTCATGAATGGAGCCATGCCAAAAACTTTTTAACGAAAAACGAAACGAAATGAGACTTATCGCATTTTTTGTAGTAGTAACACTGCTGACTCTACAAACAAGTAATGCACAAGAAGCAGCTAAACTAAATGCTAGCCTGGATAAAATGGTTTCAGCGTCGATATCAGGGAATATTCAGCATATGTTGGAGAGTACCACGCCCCGACTAATAAAAGCTATAAGAGGAAGAGAGCGCGCAATGTTATTACTCCGCGAAACATACTCCTCCTTGGCAACTCAAGGCATAAAATCGACAGTGTTGTAAACTATCATGAGCGGCGTATCCTATCACTTGACGGAATACAATATTGCATTATTCCCCAATTGAATATTATGCGTATACCGGATACAACGAAGAGAATGATTGGTCTTACTACTATCATGGCCATAAAAGAAAGTGATGAGTCCACATGGATCTTTCTTGACTGCAACCAACTGAATGATGAAAAGGCTGCAATTTTAATTCCTGAATTTAATGGCAAAGCCTACCCAAAAGGCTTTAATATCAAGCCGATTGTTGTTGCTAAAGAGGAAGTAGAGAAGGTTATTGAACGATTTTTTAATGAATTTGATCAATACACACCAAGCACACTAAAGAGGTAACTGAAAAAATAAGTGTTTATTTATAAGCATAAAGAATTTTTTAGAGCTACCTACTGATAAAAACAATTGGTGAAACGGAGCATTACTTTCTGATCGACGACGGCTTTGCCTAACAACGTTCTAAATCATTTGCTGAATATAGCAAAAATAGATTGTCATATTGACTCTACTAGAAGTTTATATGGTAAAATCGCACATTTTGTTGACTAATCTTCTTGATAGATATTACAGGCCGTGAATATACCCATACAATAAAGATGAAGGCCTTTCGGACTTATGTTCCGAATACAATTCTTTACATCCAAACACTACTACAGAATCTTTAGCTCTCGAAATTGCCACATTCAACATATTAGGACCTCTGTCGAAAAAGAAACTGGAACCTTTCATATTCCCGCCATAGACTGTTGAGAAAAGTACAATGGATCGTTCTGCACCTTGTAAGGCATGAACTGTTCCTATTGTCAGATTTTTCATATCTATACCCTTATCTCGGATGATACGCTTCAAGACACTGTTTTGCAATGCAAATGGTGTGACAATAGCGAGCACATCTCCGATAACAAGTTTTTTGGCATCTCTATTCTCTTTCCTTGCAGATCTGTTTTCCAAACTTTGATAGTAAGATAATATAGCTGGATGATTACTAATAATCCAATTAGCTATTAACGTCGCCTCCGCAACATTTGACTTACTTACTTTGGTAGCATCTGTTTGTGATGTATGATGAATAAAGATCATCGGCGGTACAACGAGATCTTTCGGAGCATGCCCTTTTTTGGGCTCAAGCAGTCCCTTATACGCTAAAAGATTACAATAGCCTATAACCTCGTCATAGCATCGACGATGCTCCGTAAGCCAAAGTCCCTTTGCAAGGTCTTTTTTTAGTCGAAAGGGCGACGTTTTCTGTGCAAGTTTCATTATTGACCCCGTGCTGCATAAAAATCCCATATCATCGTATTCTAGATAGCTATCGTGATCTTTCATCAGCTTGTGCTTTTTAAGGTTGGCCTTATCGACCGGTTTAGAAACACTCCAGACAGGATCAATCTGTAGTGTGTCGCCAACGACCACTGCCTTTTTAGCAAGCCCAAAAGTTGCCGCACCAACCTCTGGTGTAACCTGCCCTGCCTCATCTACAATTAACCAGTCAATCGAGGACAAGAGAGGTATTTTCTCCCATTTACGACGCCCTGCCTGGTTTTTTCCAGCAGACACCAACTTATTGAAAAATTTTGGAGCCATGTAGAAAGTAGACACAAAGCATGGAAACAGCATACTGTAGCGTTTCCATCGCGCTATTCCATACCCACCGACTGTTTTCCAAAGCGTATCATTTTGTAGACCTTCGTCAACCTCCATTAACCAGCGCGCCTCCCAATAATGACTTGCCAAGAAATACATTTCATTTTTCTGGTTCATTTCAAGTTCATTAAGAAAATATTTTTGGGGTGTATTTCCAATTTGTTTATAAATCTTTTGATCTGTGGGAGGATTGCCCAGGATATGCTGCTGGTTTTTCCAGCTTTCCCAGTTCCGAAGAGCGACCTGCACCTTCTCAATTGCCTCAAATAAATGTTCGAAATGGTTGTTAAGATCTTGCATTTTTGATAGGTTCAGTCCGCTAAGGTCAAAATTAAAATCGCGGAACAAGCCTCGTAGATACTGTTCACGGTAGCGAGCAACAAAAGGTAGAAAGCAGAATAGCTTAACCCACCATGCTTCCTGATGGAAATAGGCAATCTTCTTTTGCTCGAATTCTACTAGATGGGCACGAGCTACATCTAGATTTTGCGCTATCCGATCGTCGTCCAATTTGAGGCTATACTTATATTTTAGTGATGATATACGTGACGCCGTTGTCCTGAAATCCTTCCACAATGTGACACCTTCATTAATCTGGCTCTGTTTACCACACAGCTCAGACCGAAGAAAATCGGCTATCTCATTAATGCTGGAGACGTCACCCTTCTCCGGAAAACATTCTTGAAATTTTACTATAAAGTTGCGTACAGATATTGAGTGATTATCACGAGTTTCCAGTATGTTCATAATACCATCAGTCAATTTTTGGAAGGGAATGTTTTCGGACACTAATTTACTACCGCTAGGTAGGTAAAGTGCATAACTATGTACATCAGGAATCCAACGCTCATATAGGGGCTGCTGCTTTACCTTCACATTCAAAAAGCTGTCAACAATGTTGGTCACCGCTTGGTTATTTGTCGAGCAGGCCAAAATAACGGCCGGATCTTCGCCTTTGATGGCAGATTTCACAACCTCGTTAGCCACGACACTTTGCAAGAGAGTCGTCTTCCCCGTCCCAGGGGGGCCGTTAACAGCGTAGATATCTCCTGTTTCCATACGATTGATCTCATACAGACTTTGCCGTTGCGATATAGAGAGGGGAAACTCATAACCCATCTGGCCTTGATGGGCAAGACTTGCTTCCGGAAATTGTTCCAGCTTAATAAAATCCTTCGACACTTCTACAGCAGGCCTTGCTAAACGAGATAATAACGGTTCTTCGTTATCATTAACATGGATGAGGTAGTCATAGAGCGCGATAATACTGTCCGAAGCTGCTGGAATAGATTCATCGATAAAGACGATACTTTCCTCCACTTTCAAATATCCATTGAAAGTGTAAGTCTCAAAAGTTTCGCCCGTCATAACCGAAAACTGCTTATGTATATGCTCTACATACCTTGTCCATGAATGATCAACTAGGACATCGGATAGCGCATGATCCACAAGTTCTACCGTAGAAAATAGATAGGCAACACTTTGTGGGGGAAGTGGGTCTAAATAGTCTCTGGCGACATATGGCAGCGTATCTTCAGGAACGCCTAAATTTCCATTCCTATTTAATGTTGCACGGATGAGAAATGGCATCATCTTATCGTTATCATCAATGCTATTACCGTGTTCAACATTACTATTTATATAAAATGGCGTGAATAAAACTGGAATCGTCGACAATTGCTGCCATTGCGGATCTTCCATATTTCGAACTCCCCTTGTCTCATTCACTCGTTTTTCTTCCTCAAATACTAACCACTCAGCAACTGATGATTCAACTCGACCACTCACTAAGTTTAGATCAAACTTACTCTTATTTCTAGTTTTTGATAAATTGATCGCCGGCCGAGATGCATCTGCCAGCGAATTACGCCAATATCGTATAGTATCTAAATAACTCATGAGATTGATTTACAATTCGATAATTTGAGTTCCCACTCCATTCAAAATGCTTTTGGGTCTGAGAATGCGTATTTTCCCTTGGAATTAAGCAATTTGTAGATTTTCCATCATCTTACGTGCAAATAATGAGGTCAACAAATACAACTTTAACTCCATACATATCTCTCGCCCAATCGGAAGGATCCTCACATTTTTATAAGATCAGAAAAAAGAGGAAATTCTTCGTCTAGACTCCATACCTTGTTTTTACGTCTTGGTTTCTTAAATATCTCCAATATAAACAATAATTAAATCTAACACCTAAAACAAAAATAAAAAAGTGATAATTTCACCACCTTGTGCAAAAAACCTTTTTAATAGATTGGCCTCCTTCTGTTTCCCAAAGACAAAACAGGTTAACCTAAGTTAACATGTATTTACACGCGAGATCCCTAGGATGTTGAAGCTATCCTTAATCAAGATGGACGAGCATCACAGTGCCTTTCTATGCGATCTACCTGAAGTCGATAATTTTCAGCATCAATAATGCCCTTGATTTACCCTGAAAATATAACTTTTTTTATGATATGCTAAAATAGAAAACAGAAAGATTGCGCAATCAGTTAGATAACTGAAATATCTTCTATATTTAGAATGCTATTGACTATTAAACCATGACAGAGAAAAGATGTGCACTACAACAAGCGTTTCAAAACTAGCCTCAAATTGTCTCCATCAATCAAGCTAATAATTCAAATATATTGCCGCGGAATAATTTAAACTTGGTAAAACTACCGAAAGATGTTTTGCAATTAGAACGGACAAATCATTTATCATTAGTTCTGTCGGATCAGATCAATAAAGTTTTGCAAGGTTAAGATACGTTCCCGAAATTCTTTAGGAAAACTACTGAGATAAGATTGCGGGACGACCAAAGTTACGTTGCATCGGTACTTTTCTTCCAGTTGATTGCGGGAAATGCCCTGTTGGAGCGTAAAAAGATGTTTGCTGTTGATACGGTGGGCATCTAAATACTACTCGCCATAAGCACCATTAAACAAAGAAGTTAATAAGCCTACTTCTCCATCAGCGAACTTTTTACCTGTGATATCGGCAATCACTTGAGGCATGACACTAAATAGGTCTCGTAGTGCATTAAGATCCCCCGTAACAAGTTCGTAAAAGGACGCTCCATCGATAACACGTATATTTTCGTCAGCGGCACGCTTCTGGCCTTTTTTATTATCTGATGGTGTAAAGGGTTTATTTATACGCACAGCTTTGCTAGGTATAATGGTAACGTAGTAAGATGTATACCCATTGTAAACGCTAACCTTTTGATTTACGGCGTTTCCAAGGGTATCATATAGACCGACTAAATCAGAACCTTTTACCGTATTATGTTTATTCTTAACCTCTGCCACTATTTTCCGATCAGCATTCACCAGATCAATTACATTTCCGGTACGTTTATTTTCCCAGCCTGCAACAGAGCCTAAAATATTTTGGTGAAAATCGCCGACATGGTTTTGCAGAGATTTCTGCGTCTGACGCGTAATCTCACTGATGCGCCACTCCTCATAATTTAAACCAAAGCCGCCCATTTGAAACAGCGAGGAAAATGGGTCTAATACATTTTTATTCATATTCTTTTCAGCTTGGTCTTTGATGGCAACTGCTTTTTCAAGCAGGCCCTGTGTTGCTAAAATAAGTGATTCATCATTGATCCAATATAAATATGGCATAAAAATAACTTTGTAGGTCAATTATATAAAAAATAATTGAAATAACGCGTCTCGTATAGATGTTAATAACGAAAAAATGTGGAAAACTAATTTTATTAGCAATGTTTTTTATTCTATATTTGTAACCATGTATAAGGTTGTCCCATGTGGTTATTCTTTATAATAACAAACCTTTAACCCATAAAACTTTAGTAATGAAAGCATATTTAAGTATTGCAGAGTTTGCTGAAAAGATAGGTAAAAGTACCGAAACGCTACGCCGCTGGGACAGGGAAGGAAAGTTGCAGGCCATGCGTGAACCGATCAGCAATTACAGGGTTTACAAAAAAGAACAGTTAGCCCTATTTGAAAACGTACAGATGACGACAGATAACAAAGAATTAAGTTTAAATGAGATTATCCCTGACCGCCCATACCGTGTATTAGAGCTGTTCGCGGGAGCGGGGGGCTTGGCCATTGGCCTGGAGAAAGCAGGATTGAAATGTGTTGCTCTCAATGAAATTGACCATTGGGCAGCGGAGACCTTGCGCAAGAATAGACCGCACTGGGAGGTTATAGAAGATGATATCAAAAACATTTCTTTTGAGAAATACAAGGGCGAAGTGGACGTGGTAACAGGAGGCTTTCCTTGTCAAGCCTTTAGCTACGCAGGAAAGAAACTGGGTCTTCAAGACGCGCGGGGAACTTTATTTTACGAATTTGCACGTGCCGTGCAGGAAACACAACCTGCGATATGCATTGGTGAGAATGTGCGCGGCCTGCTTAACCACGATGGCGGAAAAACCTTGCAGGGGATGATTTCTATATTGGATGAAATAGGCTATAAGGTGCTGGAACCAAGGGTGCTGAAAGCGATATACTATGAGGTGCCGCAGAAACGGGAACGCCTGATCTTGGTGGGAATACGCAAAGATCTGGACATTACCTTTAAATACCCTACGCCATCGAAAACGATTTTCACCTTGCGGGATGCCCTAAAAAAGGGAGAACTGTTTGACAGCGATGTACCTGCATCGGCAGGGACACATTATCCCGAGAAAAAGAAGATGTTTTTGGACCTAATCCCTCCGGGAGGCTATTGGCGCGATCTGCCAATTGACCTACAACAAGAATACATGCAAAAGAGCTTTTTTCTGGGCGGTGGAAAGACGGGTATGGCGCGACGTATCAGCTGGGATGAACCCTGCCTTACGCTGACCTGCAGTCCAGCGCAGAAGCAAACGGAGCGCTGTCACCCCGATGAAACAAGACCCTTTACCGTGCGTGAATATGCACGCATACAGACATTCCCTGACGATTGGATCTTTCAAGGTCCGGTATCGGCACAATATAAGCAAATAGGGAATGCCGTGCCTGTTAATCTTGCGCGTGCAATGGGCAAAGAAATAGTTAGGGCGCTTAATCAAATGGAAAATTTAATTTTACTGAAGAAACAGGCGTAAGATAAAAAGAGGTAGCCTTGCAAACGTTGGGCTACCTTTTGTGTATTCAGAAAACGTTTGAGATAATCACGTCATCTATCACTGCTTCGGGAATATCGACAAATCGTTTGTCAGATGGCAAATTAAACTGCTTTACTAATTGCCATAAATCAACACCGTCTTACATAAAACCTTTCCACCCCTCCGGCCGTCATATAGACAAAACGATCTATTTAGCGACATGAAAAGCTACGAAGACAAGCAAGACATCATAAAAGTTCCGCGATTCGAAGAATCTGCCGGCTTTTACACGAGCAAGCAGCGTAGCCGCATGATGGCAGGAATAAAGGGAAAAAACTCGAAACCCGAGATTATGCTGCGCAAAGCACTATGGGCGAAAAACATTCGCTTTAGATTGCACGACAAATCCCTGCCCGGCCGCCCTGATATCTTGATCAAGAAATACAAGCTCGCCATCTTTGTAGACGGCGAATTTTGGCACGGCTTCGATTGGAAACACAATAAAGACCGCATCAAAACAAACCGCCTATTTTGGATTCCGAAGATTGAGCGTAACATGCAAAAGGATGAGCGGGTAAATCGCGTATTGCGCGACATGGGTTACACTGTTTTCCGCTTTTGGTCGCAAGACGTATTGAAAAGGCTGCCTGTAGTTGTCAATCAGATCGAGCTATTTTTGGAAACAAGACGCCTGTGGCGGTAAAATGTAAACTTTTTTGACACAACTCATCACTCCCCCTTATACACAAACTCCTGAAGCAAACGCCTCAGGAGTACAAAATTTTACGTGAAAGGCTAATCCATGAGGGCATATTACATTGTGAAGAATTAAGATTCAAGCCGCTGTCCATTCCAGAAGATGTGTTACTGTATTGTAGGGGAACTTGCTCCATCTAGAACGTCCAGCGACTTTTAGCCTTAATAAGAAAACTTTGTTATCGATCTATTCTCTTGTCCCGTAATTCAACACGGTCTCCAAGATCTGCTCGGAATAGTTGTAGACGTCATCCAGCCGATCCAAATCATGCTTTGTTTCTTTTTTGTCTTTATCAAAAAGCCCGATGCGTAGACGGTTTGGGGTAAAGTAAAATCGGCATATAGGCTTCCGATTATTATCGTCTAGTAAAATTCCGCAATATGATTGGTTGTCACGCATAAAGATTCGTCCGATCTCCAAGTCTTTACGAAGAATAGACTTAACGATTAAAAACCCGTCGATTTCTTCTTGCGTGGTGACGATCAGCGACTCTGGCTCAAGTTGGGGCGCAACAGTATTTTCCTCCGTTTCCGTCTCCTTCTTTAGTGCACTTTTGAGGCGTTCAGCAATTTGGTCGTTGACAATCTGTGTAAAGACACGTTTTACTAAGGGCGTGAATTGCTCTAAGATCTTAGCCGTAACGACACTGGGATAAACTTGTTTCGTAAAATAACGCACAAATTCGTCGCTGGGACTATGCATTTCAGCACTTAATAAGATCGTAAGCTCATTTGCGTACTTTAAATCGCTGGCCGCCGTAGAAATACTATCCAGATCAAAAACCGTTTTATGAAACTTGCGCAATTCGGCAATTTCATTGTCTTTAATATCCGAAATTTTAAATTCGAAGAACGGCTTTTCATCCATCTTGTTGGCCGTCACCAAATCGGTATAAAAGCGATATTCCACACCATTGGTCAATAAGCCAAACTTCGCTTCTGTGGTGTGAAAATATCGAAAGAGCTGGGAGTTATGTGGGTCTAAACCATCCGCATAATGCTTACACTCAATCAGGATCACTGGTTTGTCGTCCCGCAAAATAGCATAGTCCACCTTCTCTCCTTTTTTAATCCCAATATCAGCGATAAATTCAGGATGAACTTCAAATGGATCGAAAACATCATAGCCTAATATCTTCAAAAAAGGCATCACCAAGGATGTTTTTGTGGCTTCTTCCGTTTTAATCTGTGGTAATAGGCGATCGACGCGTTTGGCGAACTGCCTTATTTCATCTTTAAAATCCATAATAGTTTGTTACGATTAATTAACATGCTTGTTTTATATAGCCTTCTCTCATCCCCTTTTTCGTATACTGAAAAGGTAAAATGATCTTCTGACATGCCAAATGTAGTGGCTTTAGCCAAGCGCCATTTACGGGAAACCATAAAATACCAGCGATTGTTAACCATATTTTTGGTATTTATTATTAACTTAATTTATCATCTAAATAATAATATAAAGTATGTGTGTGCTTGGTTTGGAAAAGCCAAAAAAACTGGGAAAGGAAAAAACTAGATGGTAAATCTTCGTAACGAACGTATTGAGCGCTTTTTCACTCAAATCACGTTGCGATGAACGTTACCCTAACAAGTCAGAGCTATTAACAAAAAAGATTTACAACCAAACCATTACAGCAAATGAAATTCAAGTACAGTCTATTCTACGAAAAATGGGGCTATCTGTTCGGTCCCGTTTTGTTTGTTTTTTTGATGGCATGCAACCAAAAAAAAGAAACATCAATGGATAATAGAATGGCGTTTTCGAACAACAAAATAGTGAATGAAAAGGTTACCTCCGCTGAAAGCTACAAAATAGTGAAAGTTTCCGATGGCGACACTTTTTGGTGCGAAGATACAGCGGGCGAACGTATTAAAGTTAGACTGATTGGCATTGACGCACCCGAGCCTCGTAATTACTTCAAGAAGAAAAAACAACCGTTTGGGAAAGAGGCGTCAGCATATGCTACAAAACTGCTATTGAACAAGTCGGTGAAATTGGAAATGGATCTCAATCCGCTGGATCAATATGGGAGAACACTTGCCTATGCATACCTGTCGGACGGTACCTTTATCAATGAGAAAATCGTAAAAGATGGGTATGCCGTATTAATGACCATCCAACCTAATGTCAAACATGTAGAACGTCTGGTCGCCGCGCAGCGATATGCAAAAGAGAGGCAGTTGGGGCTATGGAATAAAACAAACAATTAACGATTTCACTATGTTAAAATTTATTGGCCTTGTCATAGTAAATGCTCTTTCGACGCATTTCGCCTTTTCCCAAACAGCCGCTATTACCTATATAGATATTGATAACTTGCACGTATTGGGAACGTGCACAGGTTCGGCGAATTGCACAGTTTGCCGCAATTGCAGCAGATGCGCGCACTGTAACGCCGGCGGATCATGTGGCGTGTGTGACCACACTATGCACCAGAAAAAAGCGACTAAGCTTGTGGAAAAACCAAGACCCGTCAAAAATCGATCTAATCCTAGCAACGAAAAAACATCTAAGCATCAAGACTACCACTTAAAAAAAGTGGAAATCAATGTTGAAAAGGCAAATTTACGTAAGGGACCTGCAGTAGATTTTCCAATTATTACAACCATCTATCAAAAACAAAAATTAACCTGCATTTCTAATATTGGAAACTGGGCAAAAGTGCAGACCGATAACGGTCTAGTTGGATTTATAAGGAGTGATGCCATAAGAATAAGCAGCAAACCATAAAACTGCTGTTCGTGGATAAGAAAAGGCGTTCCAAAATTACGGGACGCCTTTTCTTATGTGTGGAACACTTTGGGAATTAATTGGGATAAAAGCTTGTAACTGAACCATAGGTGGTACCATAGGCATTTGTTGCATATGCACGCACATAATAGGTCGTATATCTCGTCAATCCTGTAACGGATATAGAGAATGATCCTATTGAATTTCCGCTTGCTGCGGCTTTTGTGCCTGCGGTCAAGGTCGGGACCGAGGTATTAGCGCTGTAGACAAATCCGCGTTCAGTAATTGTGCTTCCGCCGTTGGTTGTGACATACCCGTTGAAAGTAGCGTAGGTACTGCCGATTGCACTTACTGAAGAGGTAGATACTCCGGTAGGCGCTGTGTAAGGTGTAGGCGTTGTGAAAGAAATAACGCTGCCATAGGCTGTACCTGCCTCGTTTGTCGCAAAAATCCTGGCGTAATAGGTTGTACCGGCATTCAACCCGGTCAAGGTTGCACTTACGCTTCCAGTACCAGCCCCCGAAGTGGTGAATGTTCCACTACCAATGGTTGGCGATGAATTTGTACTGCTATACAAAATGCCTCTCGATGAAATAGTTCCGCCGCCCGCAGAACTGATATATCCAGATACGTAGGCCGAATTTTGTCTAATATCTGTGGCATTATACGTCGTTAGATTAGCAGGCAAACTCGGCAACGTTGTCTTGAACGAGTAGATGTTACCATACGTGGTACCCGCTTGATTTGTTGCAAAGGATCTGATGTAATAGGTTGTGTTGTATTGCAATCCAGATAAGGTAATCGAAAAGCTGCCTGTCCCAGATCCCCCGGATACGACGGTGCCATTACTTAACGAAGGTGCCGAATTACTGCTACTGTACACTACGCCACGCGCGCTGATCGTTCCTCCTCCCGCACTTCCGATGCTCCCTCCTGTATATGCCGAGTTCATCGTTATAACTGACGGACTGATCGTAGAAACGCTACTTGGCAGATCAGGCAATAAGGTCTTAAATACGACGACCGGCCCGTAGGCCGTACCAGCAGCATTTGTTGCAAAAGCTCTCCCGTAGTACGTGGTATTAACAGCCAAACTTGTCAATTGGCTAGAGAAGGTTCCCGTCCCTGAACCGATATTTATTACCGCTGCGTTGTTGATTGTAGGGACGTTGCTCGAACTGCTATAACATACGCCCCGAACAGTCACTGCCGATCCATTATCTTCCAGAACGGCACCACCTACTAAGGCGGAAACAGAAGTAATTGAGGTTACTGTTGTTGTCGATAACGCTGAAGCCAAGATGGGTGCTGCAGTTGTGAAACTGACCACCTGACCATACCCTGTTCCAACGGAAGATGTAGCATAAGCACGCGCATAATATTTCGTACCAGCCTTGAGCTTCGTTAACGTTCCTTTAAATGATGTTTCTTCGCTTGAGATTGTAAGATTATTATCCAAAATCGTTGGAAGAGACTTGATATCGCTATAACATACACCTTTACCAGTGACAGAATAACCACCATTATCGGTGATTTTCCCACCAAGTTCTGCAGACACGCGGGTAATAGCTGTCGCGGACTCCGTTTCCAACTTTGAAACATAACCACTCTCAGTCGTGAAACTCAACACATCGCCGTATGCTGTTCCTGATGCATTAGTAGCGAACGCGCTATAGTAGTAAGTTGTCGAGGGTTTCAAATTTTGGATATACAACGTAAATGCCCCCGTGTCCAAGCCTTCTGATTTGAGTACATGTTCATTAGAAATGGTAGGCTTTGATTGAGTAGCGTAACAGATGCCAATCTGCGTTAATACTTTTCCGTTCGTTGTATTCACTTTTCCACTTAAGGTAGCTTCGTTCTTGGTTACACTTGCCATCGATTGTGTTGTAACGGCAACTATATTATGTTGATTAAAGTCGAATTGATCTTTATCATCACAGGATGTTCCCAGTAGAGTTAAAATAGATAGAAAATAGAATTTTTGTAGGATAGATTTGCAAGGATTCATCGTTATCGGAGGTTAAAAGTAATACCAGTAGTGAATTCGGGTTTGGTAATGTTTTTTTCGATGCCCATCAGCGAAGCCCCGCCAATGAAATTTACAAACTTACCTAGACGCAAAGTGACTCCGCCGTATCCGGCCAGGTAACCGGTTCGTGCGTACCCCTTCTCTTGGAGATAATCGTTTCTGTATAAATGACCGTACACACCGTATCCAGTGCCAATATTCAGGAACAACCAACGGATTAATCTGAGGTTAGGACCAAGAACAACCTCTGCCTTATTGGGCTGCGAAGCATTGTGCATAGTGTTATATTCTTTAAGCTGTTGACTTGTTTTGAGTCCAAAGCGCAAGATGGTAAAAAAGCCGACGACTCCGCCGCCCGTCTCGAAGCGTACGCCATAGGGAGCTAGCTTTCCATACTCGTAACCAATATTGGAAAACATCGAACGACTTTGCCGGCGAATGGCTGCCTGCTGTTTTTTTTCTTGTTTTTTTAAAAGAGCTTCATAAGCATATTGTGAATTCGGGTAGTTTTTTTGCACATCATCCAAGGCTGAAGTCACATCGTTTCTTTGCGTCTTATCTTCATCGGCATATGTTTTTAACCAGCTTTGCAGATTAAACCGTACGCTCATCAATTCCGAAAATTCGTAGTTAGCATTACTTTGTAATTGTCGATAACGACTCATTACTTGATAATAACTCACCTTCATTTTTTCTCTGGAATCATCTGGAAAATCATTTGCGACTAAAATCACGCGCGCATAATCGTGGACCTCGTAGTCAGCCGATATAGCGGCAAATTTGTTCTGTTGTTGCAAGGCATGAGCTGCGGCTTTCTTTTCCTCTTCCTGCTTTCGAAATTCGTTGAGCGATTTAGGCAACCCGTTTAAGATATTTTTGATCTGCTGTACTTCTGCTGTACTTAATTTTGCTAACGAAGACTCGCCGCTGGAAACAATAGCTTCCCCCAACTGCGTTATCAGCAATATTTCATTGAAGTTTTGTGATTTGCTATGATCAAACTGTTGATATTTGATCATAAATTCATAGTATTGAACAGGGCTTTCCGCATAACCGGCCTTTTTTGCAGCTTGTATTGCAGCTAAACTTTGCTCATAATCTTTTCGCTCATAGCTTTTACGGATATCAGCCAATAAAGCAACCTGTCTTTGGCGTTTTTTTTCTTGCAATATTTGGGTCTTAACCGTTTCGTATTCCGACTGTGTTTTTGGATAGGACGTCATATCGTCAAGTATTCGTTTGACATCATTCACGTTTCTGGATTTAGGATAATTTGTAAAAAACCTATTCCCGTCGTCTCTTACTCTTTTGATAAGCGCGTAAGACGGGTAGTCTCCGACCGTCAATAACTTAGCATAGTTTAAGATTAAAAGATAGTCGACAAGTTCTTTCGTCTTCGACTTCCCATCGATGCTATTCAAGATATCAATGGATGCTTGATAAAAGCCATCATCCATTTCTGATTTAGCTCTGGCCAATAACTTATCGTTGGTCGCTTGAGCAAAGCAAGAAGAGGCCATGCCCAATAAAAAAAGGGTTAAAAAATATTTCATATATACAGATTAATCTAGGTTGGTTTTTATGCGTTTATAAGTTTCTTAGACGTTATAAGTATTATATTACTCATATCTAAGTTCCAATTTTCGTAGTTTCTATAAAATTGCTGAAGCTTGCTTATGCAGGAGTTTCGAACGGAAATGACGGATTTCTTTCTTTTAAGACTCCCCTCCAGATTGGGCATGTTTTTTAGTTCGTTCACCAACTGTGTATACTCTCTGTTTTCGAACTCCGCGAAGCCTTGATTGATTAGAGCATTTACTTTTTGCGGTAAAACTTGGGTATAATAATTTAATGCTTTCACTTTATTTTTGATAGTAGCAATTTCCCGAGTCGTTCCGAACGTGCTTTCCATGTGTGCAATTAAACTATTGATTTCCTCTTGTTTTACAGAATCTGCACGAAGTAACACATTGATGCGCGCTGCACACAATTCGGTATACTTATCATTCAGTTGCTGCAAAAGCATATCTTGAATAGCCTTATTGAAGAGCTTCTGCGAGGCGGCATTATCGATCTCGATCAGCAGGTTGTTGTATTGCGCCGGACTGATATTGTCCACAGATAGCTCGTTAATTTTATTTTCCAAGACCTTGTGTCCGCTTGCTATAGCAACGGACTGCTGCCGGGAGGAACTCGGCAAAACAGTGCTGGAACTCATTAATTTCATCAGACCGACAATCAGCAAACCAACCCCAAGGGTAGCGCCTAAAAAATAAAGTCCTCTATATTTTTGATTCATGGCATGTCGTTTTAACTTAGTAATGCAAACACTGTTGCTATTTCTTTTCAGCAGACCTGGCAGTATCATCGGCTGTTGACCTACTGGAGTTCCGTACTGTAGTTAACTTAGTTTTTGTTCTTAAAGCGATGTTATCGATGTTTGTGGCAGGGCGTGAGTCCGGCTGTGTTTTCTGGGTTGGCTCGTTTGGAATTTCGCTCGGTACCCATCCGATAAGATGGTCGCGAAAGCGTTCAACACGAGTAGAATCTTCTTTAAAAATCGCTCTTAGTTTAGTTCTGGTTAATTGTTCCGCATTTTTTTCACCACCGCTTTTGTAGAACTTCCACCCTTCTGCCTTTCCATTGTAAATGAAAATATACTCGCTTACAAGAGAATCTACGAAGAATAGCTGAAGCATGTTATTTTTTGAGGTATCGATTTTGAAAGAAAAATTATCGGCTTGCTCGACCTCTAATACCAGATCATCTTGTTGTTGCTTGTTTTCTATTCCAAACCAATCCACGGCAAAATCGATACCCCAAAAGCCGATTGCGATACCCAGTAGCGGGCCTATAATCCACGCCCATATTACGGCAGTTGAATTTCGCTTGGGCTCCTTTGCAGAACGGTGCGGCAATATAATCTCTTCGGGACGGACTTCTACTTCGCCCTCAAAAATGGAAACTTCTTTATAGCGCGTGTCGAATGTTAGTTTGTATTGAATCCGATCATCTGCTCGACAAAGAACAAATTGATCTTTTGATAAGCTAATTTCCTGCTCATTGATCTTGACGCGCAATCCATTTGTTGTGGTATTGTTAAACGTAATTTTCCGAATCTTAGCAAATAGATCTTCTACGGATTGAAACCCGAATTGTTTCGCTACGACTTCATTATGTATAGACTGCTCGTCAAGGAAGTAGACCTTCGTAGCATACGCCAATTTGGGATTATTGAAAGCTTCGCTTTGATCCAAGGTGAGATTTAGAAACTGATAGAAAATGGTTTTATCTGGTGCAATGGCCGGATTAATACCATCGTTCTGTTTAATACTCCGTGCAGCCTCCTCCAAAATAAGATCGTAATCCTGGTTATTTAAGCTGTTGTCTTTTATATGATTGATATATTGCGTGGTAATCCGCAGTAAGTATTGCATTACGCTAGATATATACTCATTGTGCTTAACGATGAGGCGAACAGCCAAAAAGCCCTTTCGGTTCGCACTATCTTTCATACTTGTATTGATAACAGAGTATATCACATGCTGGTTGGTCCGCTTTACCGAGTAACAATATCCCTCATTAAACTGACCTACTTGATTTCTCTCATCAAATGAAAGTTGCAATTTCTCCAGTTCATTCCTGTTTAAACCTGCCGAGACATAGTCGTAGTCTAACCCATTGAGCGTACGCTCGATCACAAGATTTACCTTGTTTCTATATTGTGTGGTATCCATAATATTTCTTAAAAAAATCTTTTCCAAAATGCGCCGCCTTTCACGACAAAACTATCTTCTAACATGTTTTTCACCAGTTCTTCGGGATACTTATCTTCAATCCTAGTCACAATCTTCTCGTAAACGAGACTACCGATGGAAAAAGGCAATATTTTGATCTTAAACTGGTTTCTGGAATTTACTCGCGCGGTTTTACAATTTTCGATCAGCGAAAGAAACTCTTGGTTCATATAATCCAGTGCTAATTCGCTTTCGGCGCGATCATCATGCACATACCTAGTCTGCTTGATATAGTCGAACTTATTGACAACGAAATATACGGCGTCTGTGTTTTCCAAGACTTTAGCGTGCTTAAAAATGGAAATGATATTGGTATAAGCAATGCTTTGATCTAAGGCGCTGAACAAATTCTGATCTTCAAAGCGTCTATCATGTGACAATGCGTCAATAACAAAAATCAGGATTTTTTTATTGTTACTCTTGACGTAGTCGATAAAGTCCGGAATCTCTGAATTATCAACTCCTTGGTTGAAAATTTTGACATAATTCTCTCCTGGCACCTCCACAATATTGAATGGATGCGTTGTGCCGGCGGGATCTTTAAGTGAAGTCGCAATATAGTTGTAACTCGATTTCTCTGTAGCAATAGGAAGTATACCATAATCTAAATTTCGCTTTAAGGTTTCCAAATACTTATTGCCATCGGGATTATAGCTATCGTGCATAAGAATCCCTTGCTTATTGGCATGTTTGATCAAGCTTGCTAATATCGTTGACTTACCGGAGAACGGCATACCGACCATATAGAGATCCGTCCGTCCGCTCTCCATAGGCGGCAGATCTTCAATTTTCTTAAATATGGTAATGCCTGAGGCACTGCTATAAAATTTTAATGCCTGAACAACTCTTTTTTCGACGCCAATTTCTTCCAGATAATCAAAAGTGAGCTTCTTGTCGGCAATAAGCTTTTTGATATCGTCGGCAGATACCTCATTATTCTTAATTTTCTCCAACAGCGACTCGCTAGTTGGCATCGGCGCCGTTGCAGCAGTCATCGAAGGCAGCGGCGGCATGCCAGGAATTACGGGCATGGCTGGCATGGCTGGCAACTCAAAATCCATTATTGGTGCACCCGGAATTGGCGGCGGCAATACAATTTTTCCGTTCCGGCTATCATCCAGAAGCTGTAGTTCTTTCAACTTATCTCTTTTCAAACCATGTTGTTCCAGCTCTTCAAATGCAATGAATCCCTGCACAAGTGCCTGATCCAAAGCAAGCAATGGAACGCTATTACAGTTCGATAAAATGTGTTGCTTTTTATGTTTATTCATCTTTTTAGGTATTAAAGTTCTATCGTTCCGCCCCGGTTAATAACTTCGACTTCCGCATCTTTCTGCCGAGGGCTATTATACTTGCGGACCCGATATGTAAAATAAGGTATCAAGATAAAGGCATGCATGATAAGTATGATTAGCAGGGGCAACAGATAATCTGGTGAATAGATCTTCGCTAATGCAATTGGGCTATTCAACGGTAGTTCCTCATCATCGATCGATATTTTTATCGGTTCATTATCCAGCGGTAATTCCTTAATTTTCGCATTTACCAAATCCGCGCTATTTTTCACAAAATCATGCAACGCCAAATAATTTACAGCCAAATTAAGCCTGTCCCATTGCTGAAAAGTTTGATTGTAGCGTTCCGCCTTTTTTAAGACCATGCTATCCAACAACTTACGATTATTGCCATGCTGTACTTGGTAGACATGTAATATCGCATTCGTACTGGATGCTACATCAATGCTGGTTGACGGGCTATTTAAAATAGCCTCTGGCAGGTTAAATGGTTCATTACTCAGTTCATTGCGCAGGATATTGCTTCTTTGGTTTTTATAAGCTTGTAATTTGCCTTTAAATTGAGCTTCAAAAGTTTGTAACGATTCATTCGCACGTGCATCATATTGCGTGACTAGCTTTTCAAGAAGCGCCTGTTTTTCATTCGCATCTTTTTGAAGCACCTTTTTAGCGTTCTTTTCGATGTTTACTAAATGAACCATGAAGACATAGCTAACGAGACCGAATACAATAAAAACTATAAAAAAGGCACTGGCTGGAGTCTTGCGGTATCCCTGATTGAGCATGCGCTCTTTGTTGCGTTTGAGCAACTGCAACACGAAATAGTAAAAGATAACTATGATCAAACTGACAGCTAAGCTCGGTAGTATGCTGCCATCTGCTATGTAATACAATCCGAAGAAATTGGACAGTAACAGGATGAGCAAAAATAGGGATGAAATCACATCCACAAACAGAAAATTTTCTTGTTTCATAAAGGTTTAATTTTCGTTATATAAGGATTTAATTGAATGGTATATTTGTAATTGATGTCACGTTAAAGTGGGCAATTGACAATGTACTCCCACACGGTTTCTTGCGTCGGTGCAGACACTTCCACATAGCAAAAGTTTGGCTTATTCTGTGCCGCATCGTATTTCCATTCTAGTTGTCCCGCCCCAGAAACAAGCCCCTTCGTGTCCGCTATTAATCTCCCATCATAGAAGACTTTAATCTCATCAGGAATTTCCTTCGTGTCATACTGCAGGATGATACGTCCCGATTCATCGCCAATAATATGTTTGGTCTTTGTAATTCCATGTCCGCCAGATTGAACTTGCGCATCGCAGTTAACGGTAGCAGCTTTCTGGTTTTCATCCAGTTCAAGTGACTCCTGATTTTGCTGCGTTTCTTCCGGAAGCATTTTTTCAATACTGTCCAGCTGCTCACGGTATGCGATAGTGTGCTGCTCACGGCAATCACGCAATTCTTGTCGTAATATATCCAAAGAGCCATCGGGGCTCCATAATAAGGCATAGATGAGCATACCAACGAGCAAAAACAATATGGGGTAAAATAGCCACCACCACTTGTTGGCGAATGATTGGCTTTTAACGTGTTCCATTACGATTTGATTGTTAAAGATTTGAAAAAGAAAACCAAGCAGATGAGTACAAGAAGGAGGATGAGTACCCACCAATAGGTAACCGCGATATATTTCAGGAAGGTCAATAACCTCGCTTTTTTAGTCGCTGCTACCGCTATGTCCTGTTGCTCGATAGTTGGGGAAAAATACGCGTGTCGAGGTGCTGCATCAGTATTACTCTCATCGCTCACCATCTTCTCCGTTTGCGTCTTTGCTGTCATTGGCTGTTTTTCGATATCGAGCTTCGGTTCCTCTATTGGAATCTGCGGCGGCAACAGTGCATCGGGAACATTGTCTATCAAAAGGTTAGGCTTACTATTTTGATTGTTTTCGAATTTCCATCCCCACACAATACTGATATCCTTTCCATTGGTAAAAATGAGATTGTCCTCCGGATTAAGGACCGTCTTAAGGATCGCTCCCCAATATTGCACATTGGAGTCATTACTTCGCAAGAGCTCTTCAACCTGCTTTTGAAGCTCTTCAAAAACCAGCCAGTACTGCTTCAATCCAAACTCGCGATGGTCCGATTGTTCTATAGGCTGGAGATCCGTATGCACACTGTACCAATCAATTTCATAATTGCTTTTGACCGGCTTGGCCAAAAAATTTCGATAGGTTTTATCCAGATTAAAAACCAAAAAATTGCTGATCCGGTCATATTGACTAAACAGATACGCATTGTCAAAAGATAAGGGGATATACCTATCGGTTGCTATGGAGTGAAATTTTTGCATTTCTTAGACCAATTCAAAAGGTGAATATTGTTCGACCAAGAGTTTGAGCTCTTGATTTGCCTGTTCATCGTAATCGATATAGCCCGCATTGACCAACAGTGAAAGGCGCAGGTATTCGATCCATTTGTTATATTTCTGCAGTGCTGTTGTACGTACATCAAGCTGTCCGGCATCAAACAATGCGGAGATTGCATGGCTAGATGTATCAAGTTTACGTTCAAAAAACCGGTTGGGATTAGATGCCAAGATGCTTCGCGCCTCTTCTTTCTCTTCCTCCGTGAAATAGTTGACATCAAAATTGAAGATCAGTTCATTGATTACTAAGGCGAATGTTTCTGTCAAGAAGATTTCATAACCATGGTTTACATCAATTTCTGAAATAATGTCATTTAATAACCGAACGATCCGGTCGACAACTTTGCGCTTTTTTAGCAGTTCTTTGAAATAACTCACCAAAAAGGTTAGGCTATTTCGATGGAGTCCATGGTCAATAAAAACGTTATATTGATCCAAATTGTCTATCTTCGCCAGCCAAGAATCTATAATTAATTGCACATAATAATCAGATTTTGAAGAGCTACTATCTTCCTGATGAAAGAGTTCATTAATGAATATGCCGCTATCGGTTAAAAAATCTTCAACCGCTTTATGGGAAGAAAGCCAAAGGTGTTTTTGAAGAATAGTCAACATCTCTTCCTTTGTTTTGGCCTGCTTCAGTTCGGGATATTGAACCAACAAAATAGATTCTTGTGTAGTTTCATTCAATATCTTACTGCTCGTATCCACCACCATATGCTCGTTCAAAAGTTGAAAAATATCGGATGTATTGATGGATAGACAATGGATAAAGGCATTGAACAATCCTAGATCTTTTACTAACGCACCATTAAACGCTAACTGAAATTGATTGACCTGGCGCATTTGCGTTTCCCGCATAAGGGTCACATCATGTTTATAGACAAAACGTTCCAGTTCCTCCTGGATCTTGGTTAAAATTCCATTTAACTTTTGAAGGTTATGATTGATTTTCGTCTTATTACCCGCTACCTTTGCTAATGATTCTATAATCAGGGCCGAACCGTCACGATTAACGGAGGCGACCTGATCCCATGCTCTTTCTGCATCTGAAAAGTGGTTTTGCACAAAACCATAACGTGTAAACGAGTGCCTCATCACTTTCAAGAAGTTCTCCCTTTCTGGATGAATTCCTTCTTCATAGCCGGCCTTTTCAAATCCAGTAAACGTATCGTTTGAGTATTTATAATCCCGCAACAGATAAAAATTCTTAAAAAGATCTTCTTCTGATGTCCACTTGGTATGCCAATTACGAGATTGGGTAACGATCTCCTGTTCGAAAAAACGTTCAAACCGGGTATGCCACTTATAATTCAGCTTTTCGGTAGATTCCAGATATTCCCCGTCATTTGTCGTGTCAAACTTTATTTGATTATTGAAAAAAGTAAAGATGACAAACAGGGTTGGTAAACTTGCTCCTTGAAGAGATTTTGCTCGCTCTTCCATGCTACCGCCAACATTATTCTCAATCCAATTGTATAACAAAGATGGAATTTCATTCACGTTTAATTGCGTGTCATTTGTACAGAACAGTAAATTATTGATATTGAAATCCAGAGAGTATTTGTTGAATAGATATGATACTTTGCCACGGAGTAACAGCGCGTCAATATTTTTTGCCATAATATCGTCTTGCTCCAATGCTAGCCGACTACGTGCCCCCGGAAAATCCAATAGATCATTGTACTTTAAAAACTCTTTGGATTCAACTAGTTCTCGAGGAATGGAGAATACAAGTTCAGCAATCAAAGCCGATAATGCAGGAACGTGGATCTGAATCTCTGCACCATTTCGCAGCTTAAAGATGGTTATTTTATCATTTGAATCATCTTGGAGCTCCCCCAACCGTTTAACGTCCAAAATTGCCCCACCCTCACGCAGGACGTTATCAAACTTAATAAAGCCGTAAGCTGCAAATTGCACCCGTTCTAGTTTTTTGATCAGGTTAATAAAAAGCTCAGTCAGCAATGTTTCCTTATTCCAAAGAATGTCAAATACCCTAAACCACTCTTCCGCAGCATAATGGCGAATAATACGGCCAATTCGTTCAAAGAACCTGGTTTCATAAAGTCCTTCAAACAAGATGGTGTGCTGGGAAAGGTTCTTCTCAAAATATCCCTTAATTTCCAGCACCTCAAATTCGCTCAAAAATTCCTGTTGAAATTCAGTCACCTCCAGTTCGAGTTTTTTGAGGTGTGATTCAAATTCTCCCTTCGAAGGGAAGGATGTGATTTTCTTTAGATCCAGAAAAAATGCGTCGAACAAAACCAACAAAATATCTTTAGGCGTCAACAAATTCACCTTAATCGGAAAATCTGGAAACAAGCGGTCTTGGTCGATCGTAAATCGCGTTACCAATCCTGTACTTTCGGCTCCGGTACCAGGAGGATTGATTTGCTTTAAGAAGTCGTAATACGCACCATCATGTTCAATTTCGAAAGGTTTACCAGTTTCGCTTAGCAAATTTTTGATTAGGTATGATTTCCCCACCTGACTGGCACCAAATACTGCAATCACCGGTTTATTACCAATATTACTTTGGACCTTTTTGATGGTATTCAGGCTGTTTTTTAATGTGAGAAGCGCTTTATTGCGTTCTTCATATTTCAGGTTTCTGTCTGCCCATTGAATCGACCCCTGTATCAGGTCGATCTTACCGGAAATAAATTCCTTAATAAGTTTGATTTCTAAATCAGAATAATTATTCGACATTTCTTTACTATAAAACAAATTCACAAGTATCTAACCAATATCCCTGTACACTATCCAAGGTTTGATAGTGCAGCTGGAAGAAACGCCCAGGTTTTTCATTGCCCTCACTATCCTCGATGTGTTCAATTTTTAATATTTCCTTACTTTCCTCCCAGTCTCTAGAGATCGTGATTTTCAGTGGCAAATGGCGTAAAATCTCACCACGTTCTCTGTCAAGCTGTTCTTCATAAAACTGAGCATCGCGGCCAACAAACCTGTTCCTGATGACTTCTTCCATCTGTTTAGGATCTATAGTCAATCTATACATGCCTGAGTAGGTATAATTACGGGACAGATACTTGGCATAACCGAATTCAAAAGGAATGGATTTAATTAGGAATGTCTGTTCATTTTTTTGTGGTGTCAAAATGACCTCCTTTACATTCTCCGCTTTAGAAATAATGTAGTCAGCTGTCGAATTTAGTTGTTTGGTCAATTCGACGGTATTTAAATTGAAGTCTTGGATTTTTTTGAGTCTAGCAGACATTAACGCGATAATTGCGCCCACGGCCACAATGGTCTTAGGATCATCAACATTACCTAAATTGTCTGCAAAGGGATACCATTTTCCAATCCAATACGTATTAAGATTGATGACATTAGTAGGCGAAACAAATAGATATTTTTTGAACAGTTCCTCGTAACTTAATAAAGAGGCAGGCTTTCCAGAAAGCACAACAAAATCGCACTCGAATTGGTTAATTACAAGACACATCTGACGAACCAGTCCTTCAAATACGCTCGAGACAATCTCATTGACAGCCAGGGAAGATATTTTCCATCGGATTTCCAAAAAGCTGAATCCAAACACTTTTTCGAAATATTTTACGAGGGCTATGTTGTCAAATTTGCCTCCTATCATTTCTTCGAAAGACATTTCTAGCACTTCTTGCTGATTAGCCTGCTCTAAATACTTCAGGACAATTGGCTGAGCGACTTGGTGAACAAAAGATTTACGCATCATCTTTGCGACATAGCCCATATTATTTGAATTTTCCCCGAAAAATCCATTGATACGATTGTGTATGTCTACAATACCCTTTGATCTTCCATAATTTTCTATGCCTCCCAATGTCACATCTTCGGAGTCTTTATATGAATTGCGAATAATGATTTTTTGAATAAGTTCCTTCTGAAGATCATCGCCAGCCAGTTTAAAGCTGTCCCAAAATAGCGGCTGTGGAATCAATTCCTGTATTTTATGCGTTGTTTTGAGTTGGTACTGATTGATAATAATATCTGTTGTGCCTGCGCCGATATCTATGGATGCAATCTTTAACGTACTCTTGTTGTTGAATAAAAAATGATCGATGACATAATTGTTGCTTCTCAATTTTTTTGAAAATAGACTGTAGACAAAGACCAGCTGACTGCAAGTTGCCTCATCATACATCCAGTCTTTTTTATCGTCCAGTTCACTGCGCTTTTTGGCGATATCCTCGATAGAGGGGATAATCTCCGGCTTTTTAAACCAGTTTGTATTTTCGTCTTGATCAAAATAAAAACGTTGATAACCATCCAGCAGATCACAAGCTTCTGCTGCCGCTTTTCGAAGTGCAATTTGCTCGTGCTGAATCATCCCTGTCGGGCACGATATGGTAATCCGTTTAATCGTTCGAGGCATGGTCATTTCACCATGTTCTTCCCTAAACTTATAGGAGTTGATCTGTACGTGCGCATGCATCAATACTTCCAAGAACACAAACTTCATCAAGGAAGCCCTAGAAAACATAGACTTCGCTCCAAATGCTCCCTTCGCATTCTTTAAACTTCCGTCAAGACTTAGCTGTTCAGAAATGCCATTCAGATAAACTTTCTTTACCCGACTGGATTTCGCCGGTTGAAATTCCCACTCGCGGTCGCTCATCTGATCGTCCCAGAGGTAACGCTTCGGGCTTGAATTATAGGTTTTCAGCTCATAGCCAAGGTCCAAATTTGTGCTTGCAGAATTGATCAGCTTCTCGGCTTCAAAACCGATACGGGTCAAACTAGGAACAATAAATTTATTGTTGTGATAATGGTCTTTATCGATGTTGCCAAAGCTCGATTCGCTAAACACCATGTTCATGGGAAATGAATTATTGTACTCCAAATGCGGATTGGTATAATCCTGTATAATAAGCTTTTTGACACTATCAAAATCAAAGCTCTCATCATCTTTGTTTTCGAACAATAAGGCACATGTTGCCGAATTACCAATATCAATGACAAGGTCGACGGTTTTCTTCTTGATGTTGTCGGTAAAAAGCTGAATCTCGGGCGACTCAGTTTGCGCTGCCAGCCACTTGACCAAAAGCATATATTTGGCTACATATTTCTTGATGGGGTGCGTGTACCGTTCTTCCTCATTTTTATCGTAAAACAAATCGGCCAAATATCGATCTATCCATCCGATCGAATTGTCTTGGGTAAACAAAAAATTGCTGAGATTAATTTCGTCGGATTGGATACGGAAAACATTCTCATCGGGATTGTTGCTTAGCTGCGGGCCTGTTTTATCATTCTCACTTCTAGCAAGCGACGTATCCACGGCAATCACGATTTTTGCCATCGAGAAGTCTTCACTACATGTAAAAAACACACGGACCCAATCTGTAGGGTATAACAGATCCCTGTTGATAGCATTATCCTTAAAAACTGGTAATGGAATCCATTTATTTTGATATTGTTTAAGCGTCTGCTTGAGGTTACTTTCTTCGTAAACTTCTGTGAGCATATCACTACAAGCACTTAAGTCGGCGTCGTCTTTTAAACGTTTATTGATCACGAAACCTTTGTCAATAAGCTCCTGCAAACGGTAATAATCTTCGTTTCCGTCCTTTCGAACTTTAAAAACTGGATCGAGGATAAAATCAAAAAAGTTGGTATCAAATGGTTGGTGATAGTAAAGCCTGTTTTCCTTACCAAACTCGAGATCGATATTAACCTCATATTTGTAGTATTGAATACTAGAATTAGCAATCAAAGAAATCCTTTTCATGTATTAAAATAATATTGTTAAAATCTTGGTTGTAGATTAACGCCCTTGGGATTAGGGCCATATTGATTTACAAATCGATCGCTGGATCCGAAAGCCATCCAAAGACCGTACAATGGAATAATTTGGAACCATCCGGAGTTACCGCGATCATGGCAGCGTTTTGTATTTTGTGCAAACACAAACCAATAAAATGGAATCAAAAATAGTAGATAAGCGATGCCTCCACCTTCAGAGGCCTCATTATCCTGAGCTAAAAATGCAGCAACTAAAGCTAAGTATGCATACGCAATAATCAAACTAAGCCAGTATTCGGTTCTCCTAATCCTACCCTTAAAGCTAAAGGGGGCGGAAAACATTGCTTGTGCAGGATAAATAGACTCATAACTTCCGTTTCGGAATGGATCATCAATACCGTGTGGTTGCTCCGTGTAATAAGCTTCGGGTTCGCGTTCTTCGTTATTTTTTATCAGCGGTAAATTGTTGACTGCGGTCTGAAAATGATCTTCTGTTGGAGCAGGTTGAGCGAAAATTTGTTCTTTTTCAGCAATTAGTTCTAAATCATCAATAGGAGAACTGCTTTCTTCAACCTTTGTCTCCAGTCCTTTAATAGGATGAAAAAACTGTCGGAACTCGTCTAGCTCTCCGGCAGATTGCCAATCTGTTAATCCATCATACCAAACCAATGTCTCTTCCGAAATTGGGACAGCTGTGATTTCATCAAAGGAGAGCGGCCCGACCCTTCTGCCCTCAAGTATGTAAAAGTAATTTTTCATCGAAGCATTCAATTAATAATCGTTAATTCCTAGCAGTTGATGACAAAAGTAGCGGATGGATATCGTGCTTCTTTACGGGTTCCCGTAAATGAAAAAAATGATAATATGAGCTAGTTGACTGGTTGTCAAACAAAAAAAGGGGCTGCCCGACGACAGCCCCACACCATGCGCACTATTAGGTTAACAACGGAACACTAAGACCTTTTTTAGCGGGAATGGCACTCTCGGGTGCAGGTCTTGCACCCATCCACGCTTGTATAATATTTTTCAGCTGCACGAATGGCATCTCGGCACGATGCAAAACTCCCGATACTGATCCTGTTCTGCTCTTTCGGCAAATAGATGCAGTATTCATGATGAATTTCATGCTGTCCGTCAAGCTGTGCATTTGTATGTATGTAGTATTGCTTCATGACTTATCCTGCCAACGCAGCAAAGGTAGCCAACGGCACAGATCTTTCCTTACGGGAAACCGTAATGCACTTACACCTTTATTACAGGAGACCGATATCCTTGCAATAGGCTACCAACTGTTCGTTTTTCGAAAAGTCGAGGACGTCTCGCATCAGGTTTAATCGTTTCTCTACGCTACTAAGGCCGGAAGGCTTGATGTTTTTCTGCTGTAAATAGTAGGGAATATTTTTTTGCGGCACCCCCTGCGCCAGTAAGGATATGATATGGATATCGAATGTTGTGAACTCATGGCTGTTCTTTACAAGAGCGCCATCTGCAGAGTCTGGGGATTTATATATTTTATTGGCGTATACAGTTTTCAATGCTTCATTAAGATACTGCGCATCACGACGAGCCTTGCGGACATACCCGTCAATCTGATTATTGCTGAAAAGATCATCGATAACCCGCGACCGACTTTCGGCAGAAAAAACAATGGTTTTAATATCAGGCTGAACTTGTTTCACCGCTTGCACGAGCTCTATACCACTGGTGATCTGCTGTGGCGTATTATCGTCTTCAAAAATAAGGTCGGTTATTAAAAGGTCATAAGGCTCGCCATCGCGCTGCGCTTTCTTTATCCAGGTCAAAGCATGGTCGCAATAGTAGACATATTTCGCCTCCTGTATACCAAAATCCTGTAGCGTTTTTTGAATGGAGATGTTAGCGATCTCGTGATCTTCCGCAATGAGTACTTTTCTAAACATATGTTTTGTCGTGTTAAAGTGTAGGGATGATGACTTCTACCCGAAGTCCTTTTCCTGGTTCACTGGCAAATGTAATGTCGCCGCATATGTTTTTTATACGGTTTCCCGTACTGGCTAGACCATTTCCCTGCTTCATATCCCGGGGAAGCCCCACACCATCATCTTTATAATGCATATGTAAATAATGATCTACCATGGAAAAGCGTATGACTACATTTTCCGCTTGGCTGTGCTTCTTCATATTGACCATCAGTTCTTGCAGAATATGCTTTACCTCCTGCTGTACTATCGTCTTGACAGCTTCCCAGAGCTCCGGTTCGTTACCGGCAATAATGATTTTTTGTTGGCTACTGGCGAATGATTGAAGCAGGTTAGTCACCTCCTGATTGAAGGGCTGATCTACGCGTTCAATTTTTTCAGCCTCATAAGATATATCGCGCGACTTATGATACATATCTTCCAACCGGTCGAGAATACCATTTCGATCAATATCTTCTTTATGCTCAATTTCAGTCATTACGCGGTATATGCCATTGGCCACCACATCATGCACCTTGCGCGATGTCTTCAAATGGCTCGCTTTAATCTTATTTTGCGTTTCCAATTCCAAGCGTTGCCTCCGTTTTTTATACCACAGGACGCTGCCCGCTCCCACAAGTATAAAGGTTATGGAAAGGCCGATAAGACGGTTCGTTGTTTCCGCATTATCTTTTTGTAGTCTTAAGTTCTCGGACTTATTTTTCTCGACTTCGTAGCGGATCAAGGCGAATTGATTTTTAGCAGCGGCACGCGCCTGTTGAATGCTGTCAGTTAATGTTTGATAGGTGGCAAAATAAGCTGGAATTGAATCTACGGGGTTCAAACGGATGAGTCTTTTTAATGCCTTAACTTGATCTTCTGGGCTCTTGAGTCGTTTGGCCATTGCATACTGCTGGCGCGCGTAGTAAAGCGAAGAATCTCGGTTCACTTTCTCATAGTAATCGGCAAAATGCGCATAACTGGAGTTTTGCCCCCATAGATCCATTTTCTGCTTTCGAATATCCAGCGCATGGGAAAACTCCGCTACAGGGTTATAGTTTTTCCGAGACTCCCAGGTAGCTGTCGCATAGTTGGTCAAAGCGCGCGCAAACTCTATGGAGTCTAAATTTGAGCTTTTCAGTACTGATCCATAAGTAGAAATGGCTCGTGGATAATCTTCCTTATCTTGATAGAGCCTGCCTATATTATTTAAATATGTTCTCACATTATTCGAATCTGCCGAAAATTCGATCGCCTCGTAATAAAAAGTAATCGCCTTTTCCTTTTCGCCAAGTTGACTAGTGGCCAAACCCAAACTATTATAATTCGTACTTAGTAAATTGAAATGTTCAGGTTCTTCCGTATTCAAGTAAAGAAGAGCCTCCAAAGCGGTTTCCTGTGCCCCGAAATAATCCCCTTGTCGGTTTTGAATGATGCCCATCATCACCAAACAGTTGGCAACGCCCGTACTGTCATTACTTTCTTTAAATACCTCCTCGGCACGACTGAAGTTTAAAAATGCGCTATCTCTGACGTGTTCAGCGTAATAATCGTAAGCCTGGTAGTAGTAGGGATTTTCATTTTTCGAAGATTCTTCCGTTTTTTTCTTAGAACAGGAAAATAACAGGATGATAACGAGGTATATGTATCGGGGCTTCAAGTTGGTCTGTTTTTTTCAAAATTACTTAAAATGTAAAGTTAAATCAAGATATTAATAAAAAGAGGCCGTCTAAAAAGGTCTTTTAGAAAAGAACCCCGTCATAAAAAAATGGCGGGGTTTTTCTGTTTTTTGTCCTTAAG
>NZ_JJMU01000048.1 GCF_000757725.1 Sphingobacterium deserti | reverse complement strand
TCGAAGCTAAAAAAACTGTAAAAACAGAAGAAGGTGCCTTTTTAGACACCTTCTACTGTTTTAAAAAGCTAAATCTATTTTTTTGGTGGACGTGGAGGCGGAATAGGTAAGCCTGTATCCCCACCATCTCCATCATCTCCGTCACCTGGATCAGTATTGGTTTGCACCGTTGATTGCCCTGGATTGATAGCACCTGTTTGTCCGCCTTGCCCAAATAAAAGAGCTAAAATTAAATACCACATTTTGTCAAAAAATTAAAAGTGAAAATCATGGTAGGTCCACGTGCTTCGTGCACGGGATTACTACATTTTTTTCAGAAGGCCTTCTGAATTTTTTGGGAAGTGGGAGTGTCACTCGCGGGAGGCAGAAGCTGCTTCCCAAACCGGCTAAAGACTACCGCGAGATCTTCTCATTGTGAAATCTGTTTTGTATATTAGCCTCATAAACTAATCGACTATCATCTGACTTCGGAAACAAAGTTATAGCAGCTAAAACCCTTTTTATCATGGATTTCCGGCATTTCCCTATATATCCCACAGATTCCGGGATCTTCCTGAGATCACCAAGATTTCCGACGATTTAGTAATAGTTTCAAGCTGTCGAACTGATACGGTTTCCCGTGTTTTCCGAAGTGTCGATAATTTAATTTTGTGAAGATGTTTGAAATTGACCTATACCTTAAAGCAGTACTAACCGCTTTTTATCAAAGGCGAGATAGAAATGAGCTTGTTGAATTACAGCGCGCAACAAGAGGCAAGCTTATGAAAGAGTTTTTGCAGCGTTTAGAAAACGGGCAGCTCGATAGCGAGCTATACGATTTAAACAATATATTTGGATATACTGGTGATCGGGACGATCTAAGAAAAGAAATCAAGAAAGCCGGTGCAGATAAGTTTCGCCCATTACAGGATTTTATTCGACAAAAAACGAGCAGCCCCGCAGATAGCGTCATTAAATTACTTGCGATATTTATTGATTTTGAACCTAGGCCTTTTGAAAAGTGGATTGAGATAAAGCGTGCGGAGAACGAAAAAATAAAAGTAGAGGAGGTCAAGTCTGACGATCAGAACGACGACACACCGTCAGGAGGAGATATTACGAACATAACCGATAATGGGGGGCAAAAGCATATAGATGTTGAGAAAGACCCAAGTTTGGAAAACACGCAAATCACGGCTGCGCCTGGCAAAGGCAATGGAACTGTAACTGTTGGAGGTGATCAGAAAGACGAGGAAGATTTGCAAGCTGAGGAAAGGAATAAAACGGTGGATAAAGCCAATGTTACGGCGGATAATGGAAAGAAAGAGCGCCCAGTTCAAGGTGGCTCATCCGTAGCAGGTGAAGACATTCCGAAACCTAAAGACCCAGAAACAGGAGATATTAATCTACTGGATAAAGAAAATAGATTTACAAAGAAGCGGAAAGTCGCTATAGGCATTCTAAGCACCGTCATTGTTATCTCCTTAGGAGGACTTATCTACCCTAAAAAAAACTGTATGTGTTGGAACGGGGAGGAATTTGTAGCTGTCTACTGTCATACAAAGCAACAGCGTTATCAGGTAATTGGATTAGATGAAGATAAATTGGAGTCTTTTCGCAAAATCACACAGCCTGATACATTAGGTCTAAAAGATGTCGGCCATGTATGGTACTCCAAGATTGATAATGAGGTTGAGTTTTTCACCCAGCCAGGCCTGCATCCTATAAAAGTTGATCGATCGTTAAAAATTGCTACCGAACATATTATTGAAAATCATGCTGGACCAAAGAAAAAAGGTAAAACACAAATAAGTGAAACGCTCGCCGACGTGGAATTGCAATAGATTTCAAGCACATAAATATTTAGGATGAATCAAATAAACACAATCGCACTTTCCTTAATTAAACGATATGTCGCCTCATTTTTGTTGAGTATGTAGACGTTTGCCCTAGCACTATCTCACAAGGATTCAACAAAAATAAGCGACGGGGTTTTGAGCACTTTTGCCCCTCAAAAGTGCGGCCTCGTCCTGGCGAAGGACGGATGGGTTTGAGCAAAGGACAACACTTTCGAAAGCTATTAGTAGTGGGTAATGCGTAGCGCGAAAAATTTAAGCTATTTCATCTTATTGCTTCTTCCTTTGTTTAACAGGATATGTCGCATCGAAAGCTTTGCAATATGTATCAGTTTGCCTGCGCACAGCCTCTCCCTGCAAAGGTTTCAAGCGACGGGGTTTTGAGCACTTTTGCCCCTCAAAAGTGCTGCCTCGTCCTGGCGAAGGACGGAGGGGTTTGAGCAAAGGATATCTCTTTTTCTAAAAGCAATTCACTATTTAACAAAAGTGCCTCCTAATGCTGAAAGGACAGAAGGGGATGAGCGAAGGAAATAAGGGCTTGGACGAAGGAAAAAGCTCCCACATACAAACATGATACCTACCGTGGCACACATCTCAAACTTCCACTAAATCAAATCGTGCGACGCGAATTAAACAGTGCCAAACAGATTGCGCTAAATATTGTTATCTTTACGAAATACGGCCTGATGGAATGGGCCTGTAACGCTATATGACGTTAAAAAAAAACTTACCCCTCGATAAAAGCAGCAATTTTCCAGTTATAGGTGTCGGTGCATCCGCAGGTGGTCTGGATGCATTCAAAGCTATGCTAAAGGGCATCCCCCAGAACTCTGGAATGGCATTTATACTGGTGCAGCACCTGCTACCTGGTAAAAACAGCCTATTGCCCGAGCTGCTTCAAAAAATAACAGATATACCCGTGGTATCGATTACCGAGCACTTGCCTTTGGAGCGCAACCATATATACGTGATTCCGCCCAACAAAATAGTGACCGTGGCCGATGGTTTCTTAAAACTAAACCTTAGACCAATAAAGGAAAAAAGCAACAGAGCTGTCGACGTACTTTTTCACTCCCTAGCCCAGGCCTACGATGCTAGCTCGGCCGCCGTCATTTTATCAGGCAGTGGTGAAGATGGTACCGGCGGACTGATGGCAATACGCGAACGCGGGGGACTGACGATTGCGCAAGACAACAGCGCCGAATTCCCTGCTATGCCCAACCACGCGGTAGATGCCAATATCATTGATTTTGTGCTCCCTCCCGAACAGATAGGTGAAAAGCTCGCTACATTCTTTGGCCTGGTGCGCGAGGATTGGGCGCTAAATATGGAAGATCGCCAAGGCGATGAAGAGGATACCTACCGGAAGATACTGCTGGAGGTGCAACACCGGATGGGGGCAGATTTTAGTTTATACAAACAAACCACCATCAGACGGCGGATCGTGCGGCGGATGTTGATGCTCAAGTTAGCCGACATCAGCGCCTACCAAAAACACCTGTCGAAAAACCCCGCCGAACTGGAGTTGCTATTCTATGACTTATTGATACCCGTAACGAACTTCTTTCGAGACCTATCAGCATTTGAAGCCTTGACCCGCAAGATTTTACCCGAGCTGCTCCAAAGTAAGAAAACAGATGAGCCTATCCGCATATGGGTAGCTGGATGCTCTACCGGACAGGAGCCCTACTCCATTGCGATGGCACTGGAAGAGCATTTCGGCGAACGCCTCTCGCAGCAGCGGGTGCAGATCTTTGCGACCGATATCTCCGAAAAATCTGTTAAAAAAGCAAGGAGCGGCAGCTATCTTAAGAAAGAGTTATCAGGACTTAGCGCCCTTCAACTCTCCCGCTATTTCGAAAAATCCAACGACCAATATATTGTCAAAAAAAGAATCCGTGATCTGTGTGTTTTCGCAGTTCATAGTTTTCTGAAAGATCCCCCCTTTGCGCGTATGGACTTGATTTCCTGCAGGAATGTAATGATTTACTTCAAACCCTTCTTGCAAAAGAAAGCGCTGACGACCTTCCATTATGCTTTGCGCGATAAGGGAATACTTTGGCTGGGGAAATCGGAAACGGCGGGAACCGCATCGGATTTTTTCCTGTCCTTAGACAAAAAGAATAAATTTTACACGCGTAAATCCGTGACGCGTAAATACATTACCGTTATGGGTGAACGGAAAGAAACGGCGTACAAAGCAAGTAACGACATTCTCCGCAGCAATGATATGAAAGTAGAAGATTACCAAAAAAGTGCGGATGAGCTGATGCTGACCAGATATATGCCGGTAAGTGTTATTGTAAACGAACAGTTTGATATCGTACAGTTTCGCGGATCGTCTGCAAAATATTTGGAACCACCCTCAGGCAAAGCAACTTTCAACTTGATGAAAATGGCTAAAGAGGGCCTATCATTCGAACTTCGCAATGCCCTGCACCGTGTCAAAAGCTCGAGGGAGCCTTTTATCAAAGATAATATCTCTTTCAACATGGGTGAATCGTTGGTATCTATTGAAGTCTTGCCCCTCCTAAACACCATCGACCTGTATTACCTCGTGGTATTTAAAGAACAGGCATTAACAGCTCCCCGAAAGCGCCTCAGTGCTAAGCTCAAACGATCTGCAGAGGAAGAAAGGATTTTGCTGTTGGAACAGGAACTGGCCCAAGCCCGCGAAGATATGCGCGCTATTGCGGAAGACCAGGAACTGACCAACGAAGAGCTCCAAAGCTCCAATGAGGAGCTGGTGAGTGGCAGCGAGGAGCTACAAAGCTTAAACGAAGAATTAGAAACTAGCAAAGAGGAACTGCAGAGCACGAATGAAGAACTGCTGACGGTGAATCAAGAATTATTTGACAGCAATGAAGAGCTGACCTCCAGCAGGAAGTTATCAGACGCGACTATCGCCGTGCTGCATGAGCCCCTGTTGATGCTTGATAAAGACATGATTATACAGCTGGCCAACAATGCCTTTTGTCGGACCTTCAGAATTAAGGAGTCAGCGGCCTTGGGTACCAGCCTTTACCAATTGCAGGATGGGGCGTGGAACATCCCAGGCCTGACAAAAGAATTTACCAAGATCCAAACCCTCGATGAGTCGATGATTGAAAAAGAGATCGCCTTTACTTTCCCATCGATTGGCGAGCGCATCATAAAATTTAATATACAGCCAATAAGCAAGCCCAACGGCGAGCAACTGATCTTGCTAGCACTGGACGACATCACCGCGCGAAAGGCTGACATCCATGAACAAAAAGTTTTTAGCGAGGAGCTGCAAAAGCAGATTAACGAGAAGATAAAACTGGAACGCCAAAAGAACGATTTCATTAGCATGGCGTCGCACGAGTTGAAAACGCCGGTAACGAGTATCAAAGGATATACGCAGGCGCTGCAACGCCGTTTCAGTAAGGCGGGAAATACCGAGGCAGAGACGTTCCTCATCAAAATGGATAACCAGATCAATAAGCTTACATCCCTTATTGGTGATTTGCTGGATGCGACGAAGGTGACAGCGGGGCAGCTGCAGTATAACATTGAGGATTTCGATTTCAATGAGCTGATTCAGGAAATTACGGATGAAATGCAGCAAACATCTCGCAAGCATGAAATAAAACTTACGCTAGACAGCAACGTTCTGGTTTCGGGCGATCGGAACCGCATCGGCCAAGTGGTCACTAACCTGCTCTCCAACGCCATCAAATATTCGCCCAAAGCAAACGAAGTATTGATCCATACCAAGGTATCTGGCAGGCGAGTGAGCTTGACGGTGGATGACCATGGCATCGGGATATCGCAAAAGAATCAACAAAACGTGTTTGAACAATTCTTTCGCGCCAGCGGATCACTTGACAATACCTTTGCAGGCCTTGGACTAGGACTGTTTATCGCTTCGGAGATTATTAAACGACACAGCGGCGAAATCTCGGTGCGTAGTGAGGAGGGTGTGGGATCTTCCTTCACTGTTACACTTCCAGTCGAACGCTTGCTATGAAAAAGATCTTCCTAGCTGACGATAACGATGGCATCTTGGATATGCTGCGTATAGTATTGGAAGGGGAAGGTTTTGAGGTGATCGTGCCCGAATATCCAGAAGATATTCTAAATTGGCCAGGAGAATTACCAAATCTTATTGTACTGGATGTATGGATGTCTGGTGCTGATGGCCGCAATATCTGCAAGCAATTGAAAAGCACGCAGCAAACGAAGGGCATTCCTATTTTGCTGATGTCGGCAAACAATGATATTGAGCAGATGGCGAAAGAGGCAGGGGCAGACGAATGTATTGCAAAGCCGTTCGAAATAAGTGACTTCTTAGAAAAGTGCGCTATGCTGTTAGCGTAATCATTTATAAAAAACAGAGGATCGATATAATAACTATTTAAATGGGTATAAATGTTCCAGTAAGCCGACCGATATCTTGGAAAGCAATACCGATTATAGTTTCCGTATGGATAGCTTTTATGTGTCTTTTTGGTTGGATTTTTCCCCCGGATGGTATTTTTATCGGTATGATCGTATTCGGGCTCTTATTCTTCGTTTTACAGCGAGTAGTTCCAAAAAGTCATAACAGAGGGATGAGGTCTGTTCATAAAAAAGAGTTTAATGCAGCTATTGCACACTTTCGAGAAAGCGACTCGTTTTTCAGCAGATATAGCTGGGTAGACAAATATAGAGCGCTTACGATCTTAAGCCTTTCCAATTTGTCATACAGAGAAATGGCGCTGTGTAATATCGCATTTTGCTATTCGCACACTAACGAACCAAAAAAAGCGAAGGAGCTTTACGAAAAAATCTTGTTGGAATACCCCAATAATGGAATAGCATATTACAGTTTAAATGCTATCAATACGTTTTCAGAAGGACAGTAGGGTTTTTAGCGTAAAAGCCGAGATATACCAGATCCTGCAAACCTAAGGCACATACAGTAATATAAGCGGCCGCCCGCGATCCAATCACGCTGGTGGCCGCTTGGAAACAATCGATTTATTACAAATTATTCCGGAGATACCCCTGGAAGTTATCTTGAAACTGCAAGCCATTATCCACGCGGTACTTGCTAAGTTTATTAAACAAGGTTAATCCCCACAGCACAAATTCACTTAGGAAGTAACGATCGGCTTCGCTGGTATCGGGTTGGTACTTCCGGATCAGCTTCTGCAATACATCAACATTGTCTAGCGCTTGTTGATATGCCTGATCAGACAATTCATCTGCCAGTTGAATGCCCTCTGAATTGAGGAACCAGCGAACGATGTCATCATAAGGATATTGTTCGTTTTCGCGCTCTAGCTTTTCGATTTTTGGAAATAGCGTAGGAAACAAGGTTTTGATAGCATTCTCGATCAGCGTGATGGCAACATTAGAAGCCCCCTCCTGCTCTCCTTCATAGAGCAGCTCCACCTTGCCCGTGATGGCCGGCACGATCCCCATAAAGTCACTCAAGCGCACCGAGGTTGCCGTCTCGCCGTTCTTAAGCATCCGCAGCTCCGCCGTGCTCAGCAAATTTTGAAAGGCGGTGATGCCCATACGCGCACTGACACCGCTTTTGGCATCTATGAATTCGCTTTCGCGGGCTTCAAAGCTGATCTGCTCAAGAATATCGCGTGCCAGCTCGGGCACATAAATCTGCTCCTGCCCCGCCTCCAGCACGGCTTCTTGCTTGGTAATGGTTTTTGCTACGGCAACTGAGCTTGGGTAATGGGTCAATATCTGCGAGCCAATACGATCTTTCAGCGGTGTAACAATACTTCCCCTATTGGTGTAGTCTTCCGGATTGGCGGTGAACACAAACTGTAGATCTAGCGGCAACCGCAGCTTAAAGCCACGGATCTGTATATCGCCCTCTTGCAAAATATTGAACAGTGCCACTTGAATGCGCGCCTGCAAATCGGGCAGTTCGTTGATCACGAAGATAGAGCGGTTAGCACGCGGGATCATCCCAAAATGGATAACACGATCGTCCGCATAGCTGAGGCGTAGGTTCGCCGCTTTGATAGGGTCCACATCACCGATCAAATCTGCCACGGTAACATCAGGCGTAGCCAACTTTTCCGAGAAACGCTCGCTGCGATGTAGCCAACTGATGGGCGTTGCATCGCCATGTTCATGAAGCAACTCCACCGCATACCGCGATATTGGCTGAAACGGATCGTCGTTAATTTCGGAGCCTTCTACGACCGGAATATATTCATCCAGTAAATTGACCATAAGCCGCGCTAAACGCGTTTTTGCCTGTCCGCGAAGACCTAAAAGATTGATATTATGCTTGGAAAGGATAGCTCGTTCAAGTTCCGGGATAACGGTATCTTCATAGCCGTGCACACCTTCAAAGACCGTTTCGCCTTGGCGGATTTTTTCCACAAGATTTTGACGCAACTCTTCTTTTATACTTTTGGGTGTATAGCCAGCTGCTTTAAGCTCGCCAAATGTTTTAATCGTTTTATAATCCATGTTATTTTTTTATGCTGTTTTGTATGTGCAACCAAACCCTTTGTGATCTATATCGTCTGCTAAAATATAATATGGCGTAGCGTTCTGCAGCCACGATTGCGTTGACGACAGAAATCATGGGAAGAAGGCAGGTTGCAAAAATCATTTCTTTTTCCTTCCACAGGTTGGTTTACCGAATCCGCTTTCTGCGGTTATCTTCATAATCCGTAAAAATCATCTCGCCCAGGTTTCCCAAGCCCGTATAGTAAGCTTTACCGCGATTGGAAGCTGTAAACTCATCCACAAACTCCTGCAGATACGGATCGGAAGTGATCATAAACGTAGTGATCGGGATGCCAAGCTTGCGGGCTTGCGCTGCCATGCTGTAGCACTTACTTGTGATAAAGGGGTCTAAGCCCATTGGATTTTTATAGTAGCTGCCGTCCGGCATATTTAGACAGCTTGGTTTTCCATCCGTAATCATAAAAATCTGCTTGTTGGCATGGCGCTTGCGCCGCAGGATATCCAAGGCCAACTGCACCCCGGCCACCGTATTGGTATGGAATGGTCCAACCTGCAGGTAAGGCAAATCCTTAATTTCTATCGGCCAAGCGTCATTGCCAAACACAATAACGTCCAATGAATCTTTCGGATAACGTGTCAGGATCAATTCGGATAGCGCCATAGCTACCTTCTTGGCCGGAGTAATGCGGTCTTCGCCATACAAAATCATGCTATGGCTGATGTCTATCATCAGCACCGTGCTCATTTGCGATTTAAACTGTGTGTCTTCTACGACCAAATCATTTTCCGACAAGCTGAAATCGCCGATGCCGTGATTCACCTGTGCATTTTTCAAACTCTCGGTAACGGATATCTTCTCTAAGCTATCGCCATACTGGTAATTTCGGAAATCACCGCTACTTTCATCACTTCGGCCGCTGTAATTGGTCTTATGGTTGCCAGAGGTCCCCTTTCGCATGTTGCCGAAAATTTGCTCTAGCGCATTTTGCCGCAATGCCTTTTCCAACTTCGAGCTGATATCTACGCCGCCATCGCCACTGCCATCCACCCGTTCAACGATATACCCTTTATTTTTGAGATCTTCTATAAAATCGTCTATCGTGTATTCGGGTGTTGTGAGTTTAAATTCTTTGTCCAGCTGCCGCAACCAATCGATGGCTTCGTCAAAATCGCCGGAGGTGTGTGTAATAAGCTCTTTGAAAATTTCGAACAATTTATCAAAAGGCGTTTCATAAGGTGCTTCGTACTGCTTAAAGACAAAACCTTTGTTTCTGTTCGTTTTGCTCATCGTATTCCTTTCTGTTTTTTTATGAAACCGCTCCGAAGGATCAAAATACATCTATTGTCAAGCAGAGAAAGCTACATTACTGCCCAGACTCTTTTTACAGCACACAATTTGTCCAGCCTGTAAGACAGTTTCATGAATTAAATGTACAACATAATAATCCGTATTTCGTCGCCAAAAAGCAATAATATAGATGCAAGCAACATCTTAAGTATAATTCCTCCACCGACGAACAAGCTACTTATTGCTAACTTTACAGTAACTGAAGCAACATATGCTGTGCTTTGCATATTAACAAAGTCTGTTCAGTTTCCTTATCTTTACCATATGATAGATGTAACCTGCGCTCTAATAGAACAGCAAGGAAAGATCCTGATTTGCCAACGATCGGCAACGATGAATCTTCCATTAAAATGGGAGTTCCCTGGTGGCAAAATAGAAGCGGGCGAAACGAAAGTGGCATGCCTGATACGGGAGATAAAAGAAGAACTGGGGTTGGATATTGTGCCGGGATCGGCGTTGCCAACTGTGCAGCACCACTACCCAGACTTTAGCATTACCCTTTATCCATTTCTAGCGGTAGTGAATAAGGGTACAGTCAAGCTTACAGAACATGCACAGGCCATTTGGGTATTGCCCGACGCACTGCGAAATTACGAATGGGCCGAAGCGGATATACCTGTTGTAGATGCCTACTTGGCATTGCTGGCCTAATTTGGCAGCGAAATTTTACAGCTCACGATGACAAGAGGCCCACAAACTAGGTGAAAATTAAATTATTGCAACATTGCTGTTATGATCCTGCTAAATCGAAAACGAATTTACATTTGGCACAGCATTTGATACAATGTTAGTATTCATAATTTAGGTTAATAATTGGTTAGTTAGTAAAAATCCTGAAGCTCCCCGCTTCAGGATTTTTTGTTTTTGGCTGTTTAGTATTGCGTAGTGAGTAATGCGAATTGAGATAGTAAGTCCGACAAAAGACGACTCTCTACGCTCATTCCCCCCTTCAAACCGTTCCGCCGCTCGCCGCGGCAAGGCATTACTTTTGGGGACAAAAGTAATCAAAATCCTTTGTCTCCTTCAGGTGCTTTGTCCCGCAGGTCATCCTGCGCAAAGCAAATGTTTGTCAAAGCTGAAATAAAATCAAAATCGTTATACACCGATTTCGATATGATTTCTAGGCTTTGTCCTTCCCAAAATCCCCCAAACATTTCCCTTGCCCCCCAGCACTGGAAGGATACATTCTAAGCTATCGTAGTGAGATTAGATAGTAGTATTTAGTATGTAGAAGCCGTAGTGGTTACAATTTTTTTACTTTTTAATTTTGAATTTTTACTTTCAAATGCAAGCCGGAGGTACGACGGCGCGGCAATTTGTTAGTATTGCGTAGTGTGTAGTGCGAATTGAGATATGAACAGGGAGTATGTAGATTTTAGTACTTAGTATGTAGAATTGCGTCTGCAGCCATTTGCCTTTGCACTATCCAACGGGGGTGCAACAAAAATAAGCGACGGACTTTTGGTCTTCAAAACTAGTACACTGCCGCGGCACGCGGCGAAAAGGGTTGTGTGTTGGACAAATTGCGTAATATGATTAATACTGCAATGTTGGTATTGTGTCATGCGGAAACATCAACTACTTTTTACTGGTATCTCGTTTGCGTTGGTCAAACGTTTTCTTGAGATATTTCACTAATGACGGATCATTATGTCCTTCCATATCACTCAACTCAAGTTCCAATGCCTTATTACTTAATTGAATTTCCACGAAGGAGATCAGCAACGAGATCGCAAAAAATAATAAGCTTAGGGCGAAGCATACTTCCGCGAGCAGCGTATTTTCCAGGTAGATAAAATACATACACACAATGCAGGTGATAAAGCTTAAAACCCCTACACCTTGCATATGCCGCAGCAGCTTAAGCCTAAAACGCAAATTGCCGATTTGGCCATGCAATACCCCTTCCTTATTATGTTCGAGGTATTTAGCATGTAGGCTCCGCACCAGCGCAGCGAGCGCTAGAAAGCGGTTGGTGTAAGCCAACATGATCAGACTGATCGCGGGAAAAAGTAGAGCTGCCGTATTATATGTGATCATAGGCCAAACAATGTATTGATGTAAACTGCATAGCGATTAAGCTATATCAAACTTACAAAAAATAGCCCAGCTAATACAGCGAGCGCCAAGTTTTGAGGAAGGCTTGACATTGGAATGCCAGATAGGCTGCTAGGCTATCAAAAAAGTCTCCAGACCATTGGGCGCTGGAGACTTTGTTATATCAGAATAATATTGCGTTAGTAGCCCGGATTCTGTGTAAGGTTCGGGTTAACCGCAATCTGCTGGCTTGGAATAGGATAAACCAAGGTTCGCGGACTAGGATCGGCTGCTTTCTCTTGCCAAGGCTCCAAGAACTTTCCAAAGCGGATCAAATCTTGCCGGCGCCAGCCTTCCCAATACAGCTCACGCGCACGTTCGTCCAATAAATTATCCAGTGTGATGCTGGTAAGTGCTGGCACACCGCGATTGGTACGGATGCTATTTACAAGCGTCAGCGCATCTGCCGCAGCACTTGTGCCACCGCGTAGCACGGCCTCCGCCTGCATCAATAAAACATCTGCATAACGGAAAACTACCCAGTCGTTATTCCGCTGACCGGTCACCGCATAATCAAAGGCGTACTTAACCGGACGGATGCCGGCCACCTCTAGCGTAGCACCCGAGGTGCGAATGGTGACTTCGCGCGTGAAAGATAGCGGCGCATTTGCAGGGTTACGTGCCATAAGCGGCTGGTTGGTCGTCCAATTGTACTGCTGCCCGACGAAGAAACCTACGTTCTGCCGACGATAGCCGCGGCGTCTGTTGCCGGTGGTATCCGCTGCGTATTCGTAGTAGATCCCACGTCTTTCATCACCCTCGGAAAACTTGTCGTAGTAATCTGATAAAGTACACCATCCGTTCCAACCGCTTGGCCTCATGTTATAATGCGCCACGGTAAACCATGTACGATCGATAGCACCACCCCGTTCCCCATTTCTATTAAATAGGGTGAAGATGTTCTCCGTGGAGCGCGTATCATTGTCTGGTGCAAAATTATCGAAATAGCGACCTGCCGGCGAAACACTGTAACGACCGGAGTTGGTGATCTGCCCGGCAAGGGCGATGACCTCGTTCATATCCTCTACCGCAAAAGTCGGTGACTCCCTATTTAAGAAAGTTCCCTTGTTTAGGTAGATCTTCATGAGCAGCGCGCGCGCAGCATTTTGGTTAGCTACATAGGCGGCCCCTGTTGCGGGCAGGTTGTCTATGATCGCTCGAAGGTCATTGACCATATAGTCAATAGCTTCCTGCGGCTGCAAGACTTGCGGTGCAATACGAAAATCTTCCAGCGATTCGCCTTCCCGGATGGGCACTATGCCATACAGATCTAGTAGGTCAAACATCATCAGGGCACGAAGAAACTTCGCTTCTGCCTCCTGCTGCGCACTAGGACTGAAACGTAATACGTTAATGGCGTTGTACATCGCCGTGCCCAAACTCACGAAAGTATTGTTCATATAGCCATTATCAGCATTCCAGGTATGGAGGTGAATAGCTCGGTGCATCCCGTTATCATCCCAGTCGCCCCCACGCGTTGGTGCCATCGCAGCATCCGTGGAGATCTCTTGCATGACCCAGCGCTGCTCCTGTTGGTAGGGTACGTTCAGCGAGTTGTAGGCGTTGATCAATAGGGACGCCGGATCGATATTGCCAGACTCCGTCTCTTCCAGTTCGCTGCGAAACTCTTCGTTCAATTTTGTACAGGAAGACGCGCTCGCAAAAACGCTTCCCGCCAAGGCTATATATATTAGTGATCTTAATTTCATCTGTTTATCTTGTTAAATTTATCCATTATCTATTGACCGACCGTTACAGGGCAAAATTGACACCCAATAAAAAGTTACGCGACGGCGGGTAGGGCAAATATTCGATTCCTAAGGACGGAATGCCATTGTTCGAACCGTCGGTATTTACCTCTGGATCAAATCCGGTGTACTTCGTAATAATGAAGAGATTCTGTCCGGTAAGCGACACACTCAGGTTCTTGAACGTTCTTCCTACATCACCCACGTTATAGCTTAGCGTTAAGTTTGCCAGCTTCAGGTAATCGCCTTTTTCAAGATAACGTGTAGACGGTGCAGAGGAATTGGATGTACTTTCGCGCACGGAAGTGTCAAAAAAAGCAGAGCCGATATTGCGCGAGGATAGGTTGCTCAATCCCAACACGGTGGCCGCAGAGTTGTTAAACAAATAATGCCCCATTGCCCCATTCATATTAGCTGCAAGTGCAAACTTCTTATAGTTAACGTTCGTGCTGATACCAAGTAGTGTCGTTGGGTTAGGACTGTTTGCATACATCTTGTTTTCTGCTGGGTCGTTGGCGCTACTGACGCTTCCATCAAGACCGCGGTACATGCTTAGGCCAGTTTGCGGATCGATACCCTCATACTGGGCTAGATACCATACATTCAGTGGTTGTCCATTCACCATCCGTTGACCAAGCACGCCGGAAAAGCCCTGTCCACGTAGTGCACCTGTTTCATAATAACCCACAAGGCCACTTACGCTATTTTTAAGGAACGTTGCATTCGCGGTAAGATCCCAGGTCCAGTCTGTGTTCTTAATGATCGTACCAGTCAAAGCTACCTCCACCCCTTTGTTCTCGATCTCACCGTCCAGGTTTACCCATATACGACCTGCTGGCGCAGGCTGCGCAAGGGTTTGTTCGAAAAGTGCATCCGTGGTCTTCTTATTAAAAAAGTCAATGGATCCATAGAGGCGGTTGTTGAGCACCGCGAAATCTATACCCGCATTAATCGTGGTGGATGTCTCCCAGCGCAAATCCGGATTACCGTAATTGACCTGGTTCGCACTTTGGTTGTCGAAAACGATTCTGTTCAGCGATGCCCCAGAGGTAAACTCTTGGTTACCCGTGCTGCCGTACCCCACACGTACCTTCAGTTGGCTGAAGAGGTTGCTGGACTTCAGGAATTCCTCCTCGGCGAGGTTCCAAGCCACGGCAACCGATGGAAACATGGCGTACCTATTGTTCTCCCCAAATTTGGTGGATCCGTCACGACGGATGGTGGCTGTCAGCAAGTAGCGATTCAGGTAGTTCACACCGCCACGCGCAAAGAACGATTGCAGCTGATTTGTTGGGCTGCGATACGAGGAGATCTGACGTGTGTTTACCGTAGAGAACTGTAGGTAGTCGAAATAGTCGAGACCGATATAGCGGAAGGCGCCACCAAAGGAGATGTTGTTGCGGAAATCGTAATTCAGGTATTCATAACCGATAAGGGCATTCACGTTCCAGTCCTCATTGATCTGCTTGTTGTAGGAAAGCGTGTGGGTCATCTGAATATTAGTCTCGCCGTTGTTGGAGATAAAGGCCTCTTCATTCTCTATCGCAGATGGGTCGATAAGTCCTGCGCGGTACATCCCCTGCCGGCTACCAGTTTGGCGCATGGCGCTGTAGATCATGCGGTATTCTAGGTCATCCGTGATTTTGTAGTAAGGTGCCACATTCACCACCATGGTATTTGTCGTAGCAAGATCTTTAAATGCCTCGATGCTGGTCAATGGATTTCGCGTGGTGGTACTTACAAATGTGAGGTTGCCGTCCGCATCACGCAGGGGTAGCGTAGGGTTCCATTGCATAGCCTGCGAAATGATATTCCCCTCGGAACCTACCGTGGCGTTGATGGGCGCATATCTATTATCCAGCTGCGTGACGAAAAGTGAAAAGTCTAGCCCCAGGCGTTTGTTTTCCAGAAAACGGAAGTTGCCCGTAAAGTTTCCGGTGTACTTTTTTAGCTGCGATCCCGTGATGACCCCGTTTTGGTTGAGGTAACCGCCGGACAGGCGGTACTTCCCGTTTTCTGTACCGCCAGACACATCACCATAGTAATTTTGGGTAACGGCCTGCCGCGTTATCGCTCGGAAAGCGTCTTCATTGCCCCCGAAATCGGCATTGGCAATCTCCTCTGGTGTGTAGTAATTAAGGGCTTCTCTAAACCTCCCTGCATCTAGCACATCCGGATATTCGCGCATGCCGGAAAGACCAGCAGATGCACCTATGGAGATCTTCGGCTCGCCGGGTGTTCCTTTTTTCGTGGTGATGATGACCACACCGTTGGCGCCACGTGAACCGTAGATAGCAGTCGCCGACGCATCCTTTAAAATGTCCATGCTGGCAATATCGCCTGGATTTAGGTAAGTAAGCGGATTTCCCCTATCGGATGAAAAGCCCCCACGGCCCTCGGGCAGCGGCGAGTTACCCGACATAGGCACGCCATCGAGTACGAACAGCGGATTGTTGCTGGCGCGAATGGACGAGTTACCACGGATGCGGACGGTAACCGAACCACCGGGTTGCCCGGTGTTGTTGATCACCATGACGCCGGGCGTCTTCCCTTGGATCAATTGATCCGGGCTGGTCATGATACCCTTGTTGAAGTTCTTTTCAGCGATGGTCACCATGGCACCCGTGAGGTCTTTCTTTCGCGCGGTACCGTAGCCCACCACAACAACTTCCTCAAGATCCTGATCAGCGTTGGCTGAAAGCTGGATATTGAGTTCCGTGCCTACAATAGGCGCATCTTTAGTGCTGTATCCAATAAAGGACACTTCCAGCGTCTGTGCCGTAGCAGGAACGTCTAAGCTAAAAGCACCGATTTCATCGGTAGTGGTGGCCACCGTGCCCCCCTTCACCTTTACGGTAGCACCAGCGAGTGGGCTGCCCGTCTGATCCACAACCCTTCCCGTCAGGGTCTTCTGCTGTGCAAAAAGCAAGTGGGATACGAGTAGTAGCGCTAGCGTCATGACGCATTGTACAAGTAATTTTTGTTTCATACCGTTTTAAAATTGATGATTTAATTGATTATTAGGTTGCACTGCAAGCGGAATGGCTAGTCTATAAATTCCGTTGCATTGCTGTTTAGTTTACGTACATCTTATTTTATCCAAATCAACCGACCGCACTTCATTTCGCCTACCATAAATAAGCTTTTGATTAAATGCTCGCTTTTGAAAAAACAAATAGCAAATGGCAGAATATATTTCCAATGGAGGCATACGTTTATAGTCGGTGAATTGTCTACCCTAAAAATCAATAAATATCAGTGTGCTATTCAATCATAGCGTCTCAATTTTATATCACAGCGTCTCAAAATATAAACACATTCGTTAAACATCGGCGTGAAAATTCTTACCTAAAAAAAAACCAACAAACCCTTTAATAACAAGGCTATCGGAGCTTCAACAAGCTGTTTAGCACGTATTTAAAAATTCAAAAGACTTTGGCACAGGAATAGCTAGACTTCGTGTGCATGTTACACTGTGACAAATAAATAGTGTAGGACGACAAAATGCTAACCCTAAAATGAATCGACTTTAGGTCTGATTTGCGCTAATAGATAAACTAAACTTGATACATAAATACCAATGCTATGAACTTGATTTTTGAAAAAACAGATATAAACCTGCTGTTATCCGAAACCTGTAATGACTTAAAAGTTTTCACACTAGAGCGTGCAATAACCTACGAGCTTTTACTGCCGCCGATAAGCCTAACTACTTGGGTAGATCCTACGTTAATAAAACAAATTTTTACCGACCTGATAAAGTACAGTATACATCATGCGCACTACAGCGTTTGTTTTAAACTGATGTCATTCACCAGTAACGATACTGTTTTTAAAGTAGAATTTTCCACCGATACCTCAACTAATCCGCTATTTGAAGATGAAAGACGCAATGTTGTCGATCGGGAGTCTTTTATAGGTACACTACGCGCAAAATATGCGGTTGAACGTTCAGGCATCGCCCTTAGCATTTCTGAAAAAGGGATTATAGTGTCCATTCCTATGCTCCATGCTGGCAACGCTGAAACAACAATGGGACTGGATAAAGCAAATGGAGTGAATTATACGCATCAAAAAACTGCTCCCGAAAAACCTATCGTTTTACTGGTAGAAAATGATCGGGAAATATTTGCCTACCTGAATAAGGAACTAAAGAGTACCTACACTATCTTGCGTGCCCCGAATGGCCACGAAGCCTTACTGCAATTAGCGATCAATGCCGTACAGCTGGTACTTACAGCGCACGAAAACCCGATAATGGATGGTGTTAATCTCTGCCGACATATCAAAGCAAGCGCGAAGTATGGACATATACCCGTACTATTTTTCACGCCTGTACAGGCGGTAGAAATGAAGATAGAGGCACTGATGAGTGGGGCGGACGCTTGCATAGAAAACCCCTGCAGCCCGGCTTACTTGCGCGCGCAGATTCACAATATCCTTGTCAACAGGAAAATAGTAGAGGCGCGTGTGTCAAATAACCTATCCTGCAATAAAGACGACTTAAATGACCAAGCAGCTACCGGTGATTTTATCGCACGCTTGCATGCCATTATACAGGAAAACACAGCTGATATGGACCTCACCGTGGACGAACTGGCCAAACGTATGAATATGAGCCGGCCGACCTTATACCGAAGGGTAAAGCAGTACTCTGCCCTAACCCCAAATGAAATGATTACCATTTCAAAGCTTCAGAAAGCCGCCGAGTTGCTAACGCAACGAAGATATACGATTGCGCAGATCGCTGCCATAGTGGGATACAGCGTGCAGTCGAATTTTTCCAGAGACTTCCATAAACATTTCGGAACGCCACCGAGCATCTATAGCATGGGAATGAGCGGACGAATAGATGTCGCGTGAAACGTGATCTACAATACAGATGAGTTTATTGATATAGGAGCTGTCCAAAAAGATCGCTTCGCCATCGTTCCTCCTGCTCGTGATGAGGTTCACGTCTTGCTTGATAGACGGCTCTATTCATAAACCGTATTTTTTGGAAATTTCGTTTTCAGCACATTTTCGACGATCGCAATAATATCGTCCATATCAAAGGGTTTAGGCAAAATCATATTGGCCCCTGCTTCTAAAGCTACATCGCGTCCATCATCTGTAGCAGAGATGCAAAGGATAAATGTTTTTTTTAACTGTGGTGTCTTTCGGATCATCCGTATCAAATCTTTTCCAGACACTACAGGCATATTCAGATCCACAATAACGATCTCAGGCCGCAGCGAAACGATCTGATCATATGCTCGAGAACTATCCGTCTCAATAATCGTTTCAGAGTCTACCATTTTAAAAATTAGATCCAACGTACTGGCTATGCCGATATCGTCGTCACATATAAATACTTTGTTTTTCACCATTGTTTGTATTACCATAATCAACCCGCCTTGTCCATACAAAGCAACGGGGCATTTGACAGCATTCCGCGTTGCACCTTCCTAACAAATACAGTTCCATTTTCTCCGTATAGCATTACTACAGTAGCATTTGGGATGCATACTATATTCAAAAATGCAACCTCATTAAATAGTCATCAATACCTGCTGTACGCTACTACGCTAACTATCAGTCTTTACAACCACTTCAGCACCTCGAAAATTACATAACAACTGTTTGGCAAAATTGTAAACTTTGATCCACGGCATGGAACTAAGCACAGCGCAGGAAGTTTTGTCAGTAGTACTTTTAGCTTCATATTGGAGTAGTTTTGTTGAAGATTGTTTCATACGGTTTACATGTTGTCTAACCATTCCTTTAAATCGCGCTATGATGTTTGCTGCAAAAACAGCGACAATGGCACAGTATTTGAGGTTAATCTAGTATTCATAATTTAGGTTAATAATTGGTTAGTTAGTAAAAAATCCTGAAGCTCCCCGCTTCAGGATTTTTTTATACAGTATTGCCATCCCACATCGAAATCTAGTAAGAGATGCAAACCCCTTTCTTTCTAACCTTTGAAGCCATGTAAACGCTATATATTAGGCTATACGAAAAAGGTTCAATTTCTTACCGCCGCTAATACTTTCAAACGAAAAACACGAAAGAAGTAAAATGTGTTACAGCTTAACGAAGTTTGTGTAACATCCTTAATATACACATAATGCAAAGAAGCATTGCCCAGAAAGTGGCATCGCTTTTGTACATTAGTTAGTATTCATAATTTAGGTTAATAATTGGTTAGTTAGTAAAAATCCTGAAGCTCCCCGCTTCAGGATTTTTTTATAGCAGCAACAGGACAGTTTACTAATCAACATCTTGAAAATAAGTAATAACCCTGCCGGTCAGGACCCATTACCTAAAAAACAGTCTGCATTTACCGATTATTTTTCAGCCTTCACCGAGAATATCCCCAACCCTATCTAATTGCTATGGTACAGCTTCCCTACTTAAGCGACTTTTGAAATATCAAACAGATCGGGAGTAAGATGACGTGCCGTGTGGAATCTGTTACAACAATAAAGTAAAAGAGAAACTCAAAAAATAAACACACGCTACTATGAAAACGACATGCATCACCATCGCTACAGCATTAATCATCATGATGATCTCCTTAAATGGATTTTCCGCTATTGCTGCCAATCCCCTAAAAGACGTTACCTCTGCAAAAGTGATCACGACCTACCTGGAGGCCACAACACTAGGAAGTACCGACATGAACAACTTCTTATTTGCTGATGACTTCGAATACAGAAACACAGTGAACGGGGATCGCTTCACAAAAAAAGCATACAGCAACTTTCTTAAGTCCCACAAGGGGATCAAATTTGATTGCCAAACCACTTACGAAATACTAGACCAAAGCGGGCAGGCTTGTGTAGCAAAAGCTACCATGCAATTCAAAAATTTCACCCGTATAGATTATATCACGTTATGCCAAACGCAAGATGGGTGGAAAGTTACTAAGGTAGTAACGAGCTATCCTAAAAAATAATGCGCACCGGAAAAATAAGGCATCCAGACGGGGATGCCTTATTTGAATGACAACAATTCCAATTACTGCAATATGGCCCTTTACATATAGTCCAAAGCATAAGTTGGTCGCTTTAACTGAACTCACTTGATCTATTACATGACTTCCCCCCTGCATGCCCCCTTACCATTTTTGCAAACCGAGCAGCTTCTTGCCAAGTTCCGACAATTCGGCAATGGGATAATTTCGTTCCCTTTGTAAAGGGTCGCCCGGATAGGCATCATCGTCTGGTGCCAACCTATCGTGCCAAGCATTAATCCTCCATGACCGTAGCTCTTCATTTTCCTCATCGGCGGGAATCATCGTAATGTACTGCGCTACACGTACTTTGTCGCTATGATTTGGACGAATACCGTGAGGTTGCGAGCTGTTAAAGATTAACATATCCCCTGCTTCCATTTTCACTTTGCTGGTGGTAAATCCATCGGTATCTGGTTTAAAACGATTTCTGTCTTCCGGCTGTGTAAGTTTCCAGGTATCATACGTGCGGTAAAGTTCCGGAATACACTGGAAACCGCCCATGTTTTCATCTGTTTGATCAACTAAAGCCAAAACACCTTGAACATATTGTGGCTTAGTTTCAGGGTCATAATCCCAATGAATAAATCCTTTATATTCATAACCCGGCTTTACGGGGAAATTAAGATTTACCCGATCTATACTTACCCAAAGTTTGTCGGTTCCCCAGACATCAGCGAAAGCCTGATGTATCCTTTCGCTTTGGCGATTGTCCCACAGTATTTGATTGTTATACACCTCAACCATCCCAGAATTGTTTAGTTCCTGCATCTTATGATGGGTATCGGCAACTTTGTACCATGTACTACTGTCATCAGGATCTTTGTTCTCATACTCCCACACAAAGGCGGCGCTTTTTGCAGCCTGCTCCTTCGATATAGCATTTTTGATGATAACATACCCGTTATCGAGCCAAAACTGCCAATCAGCTTCTGATAATACCCGCAATGGCTCGCCATTGGCTCTTGTAGCTAAAGCTGGATTGTTTTTTGTTCGCATCGACGGATCGCCAGGCATTACCTGTGCATGTCCATTTTTTGTTAGTTCCATGATTTTTGTGATTTGATTTAAAAATTAGTTATGTCTTTCGCGCGCTGGACAAAACAAAAATGACGAGAAAACTCGAACATCTCCTTAACGCTAATGACCAATACTTGCTCTGTATTGATACTTTTTTTCATAAATTTATATCAATATGTACCGTACAGGCTTATGAAGATTGTTAAAGAAGAGATAGCGATTGATAATAACCGTTCGTTTAAAGTTTTCTCACCAAGACTTAAAAACTATTTCTATTGGCATTACCATCCAGAGATCGAGTTGGTGTATGTTGAAGCGATTAATGGCATCAGGCACGTCGGTAAAAGTATTTCTGGTTTCGTGGAAAGTGACTTGATACTCATAGGATCCAATGTACCGCACCTGAATTTTGATTACGGGATAGAAACGGACTATCAGCAAATTGTGGTACAGCTAAACAATAAGTTCATAGAGAATAACATTGCGGATGTCCCGGAATTCCTGATGATCAAAAAATTATTGGAAAAGAGTTATTTGGGTCTTTCTTTTTATGGCAAGACAAAGTATAAAGTGGCAAAAAAGCTGAAAGAAAACAATCAAGACGATCCTTTCGCATCCCTAATAAATCTTATAGAAATTTTTCAAATCCTTGCCTGCTCTACGGAATTTGATACGCTAAACAAGGACGATACACGAATTAGATTTTTTCTTAATGATAAGATACGCATGGGAACGATATATGATTATATTCATGAGCACTTCGATAAAAGCCCCGATGTTAATGAAGTAGCGGATATGGTACACCTAAGCACCCCTGCATTTTGCCGATATTTTAAAAAGCAAACGGATATGACTTTTACCAGTTTTGTAAATAGTTACCGCATTAATCAGGCGAAAACCTATCTGCTGCAAGAAGCTTCCATAACGGAAGTGTGCTATCGTGTCGGTTACGACAGTATTTCATATTTCAACAAGCTCTTCAAGCAACTGGTAGGCGAAACGCCCTCTGCTTTTAAGAGAAGGCATAGTTTGAAATCTAAGGAACAACATACGCATTGATTTTACACGTAATTATTGAGCGTCCCTTTACTAAGCACGAGGTTGATTTCGCAACCATATTCCAGATTTCCATGGACGTGAAGCTTTAAAGGTAAATTTAAATCGCTTCCTATATTTCCCCACTTCAATGTAATACTTGCAAAACATGCTAAGAAAAGCCATCTTTGTTAAGTAAAAGCAGTTGTTCTCGAGGGATCTAAGATGGATCTCAAGCGATCATGGGAATGCCTGTTTTTGTTTCTTTTACACCATATTTACTATGCAACAAGGTCCTATTGGGATATTTGACTCCGGTTTTGGAGGGTTGACAGTCTTTCGAGAAATCAAAGATCATTTGCCACAATACGACTACATTTATTTGGGCGATAATGCTCGTGTACCCTATGGCACGCGATCATTTGAGACGGTTTACGAGTTTACCAAAGAATGTGTATTTAAGCTATTCGAGTTGGGTTGCAATTTAGTGATCCTTGCCTGCAATACAGCATCCGCTAAAGCGCTGCGTAGCATACAGCAAAACGACCTACCTGCGGGGAGAAAGGTATTGGGGGTTATCCGCCCTACAACAGAGTCCATTCACCGGTTCACAGCTACGAAGGAAGTTGGTGTGCTCGCTACCCCAGGAACGGTACTATCAGAATCCTATAAAATTGAAATCAACAAATTTCATCCAGATATCAAAGTATATCAACAGGCCTGTCCACTTTGGGTGCCTTTGGTAGAAAACAATGAGATTGACACCCCGGCAGCAGATTATTTGGTGCAAAAAGATATTGATCAACTACTGGCACAAAGCCCAAACATAGACACACTAATATTGGCCTGCACACATTATCCACTTTTGCTACCTGTTATCAAGAAATACGTCCCAGCCCATATCCATGTTTTACCGCAGGGAAAGCTTATCGCGGAAAGCTTGGGTGATTACCTCCAGCGCCATCAAGAAGTGGAAATGCTTTGCTCGCGCCACGGCGGGATGACATTCTACACAACGGATGACAATGCGGACTTTGAACAAAAAGCAAATATATTTTTTAAGGAACATGTGCAAGCTACGCACATTCGAGTAGCCTATTGATTTTAATAGCATTGATTGAACCATAAAAAAACCTTCCAGGTTATTTCGCCATGGAAGGTTTTTTGGATTGCTCTGCTAATGCGCTACGCTAGATCTGGCCTTTTGCTTTTAGTGCGATAGCATATAGTTTCATTTGCTTTACCATCGACAAAAGACCGTTAGCCCGCGTTGGTGAAAGATGTTCCTTCAGGCCTATCTGATCAATAAAATATAAATCAGCCGCGGCAATTTCTTCAGGCGTATGCCCGGATAGTACTTTCACCATCAAACTTACCAGCCCTTTTGTAATAATTGCATCACTATCTGCCGTGAACAATACCTTTCCCTCTTCTAGCTTCGGGTAGAGCCAAACTTTGGACTGGCACCCCTTTATGATGTAGTCATCCGTTTTATAATCTTCTTGTATAAGGGGTACTTCCTTCCCCAATTGAATGATATACTCATACTTTTCCATCCAATCTTGATAGAAAGCAAAGTCTTCAATCAGTTCATCCTGTATGTCGTTTATTGTCATGTCTATTTATTTAAGCATCGCCACTGCGCGTTCCAACCCTACCATCAAGGTATCTACCTCTTCTTTTGTATTGTACATAGCCAAAGAAACCCGCACCGTGCCCGGGATGCCATATTGGCTCATTATGGGTTGCGCGCAGTGGTGACCTGTGCGTACTGCAATTCCCTGCTTATCAAGGATTACCCCAATGTCGTAGGGATGGATGCCATCCACCACAAATGATATTACAGAAGATTTGTGCGCTGCTGTGCCGATAAAACGTATTCCTTCTATTACAGCAAGCTTCTCCGTTGCATAGCCTAAAAGATCATCCTCATAGGCTTTAATCGCATCTAATCCAATATCCTGAATGTAATCAATGGCTTGGGTAAGACAGATGCCCGCCTCTATATTTGGCGTACCGGCTTCAAATTTAAAGGGAAGATCGTTATACGTGGTTTTCTCGAAGGTAACATCCCTAATCATATCTCCCCCACCCTGATAAGGAGGCATTTTGTTTAATAATTCTTCTTTCCCATAAAGCACCCCCACGCCTGTGGGACCGTACATTTTATGTCCAGAAAACGCAAAGAAATCCGCATCTAGCTCTTGAACATCAACAGCGATATGTTGTATAGCCTGCGCAGCATCGATCAAAACCGGTACATGATGACGGTGGGCAATCTCAATCATCTCTTTGACAGGATTGATCGTACCAAGCGCGTTGGATACATAGGTAAAAGAAACGATCTTCGTGCGTTCTGAAAACAATGCCTTATACGCATCGATATCCAGCTCACCTTTGTCGTTCATGGGTATCACACGAAGTTTGCAGCCTTTTTCATCACAAAGCATTTGCCAAGGTACAATGTTGGAATGATGTTCCATAGCTGAAATGATAATCTCATCATCTTCACCGATAAAAGGGCGGCCATAGCAGCTAGCGACAATATTAATTGACTCGGTCGTACCTTTAGTAATAATTATTTCGTGCTCATGCTTCGCATTAATGAAAGCACGAACTTTACGTCTGGTCACTTCAAATGCATCAGTCGATATCTGACTCAGGTAATGCACACCTCGGTGAATATTGCTATTCATCTGTGCATAATAATCCACAATGCCGTCGATTACTTGCTTCGGTTTATGTGTGGTCGCACCATTATCAAAATAGATCAAGGGTTTACCGTTTACTTCCCGTCTCAAAATCGGGAAGTCTGCCCGTACTTTTTGTATATCAAAATTTCCCAAAAGTATTCTCCTTAAATGATGTACAAAGGTACTACAAATAGGTTTTAAAATAGGTCAGTGCTATGTATTCTTTTCGCCGTACAGATAAATAGTTTATGGGAGATTTAATCACTGCAGTGTATTTTATCAAATATCGCTCTATAATTTATTGGCAATTGGTTAACTTTGCAAGATATATGCAAGAATTACCATTAAATATACCAGAGGGATCGAGAAAAGAGGTCATGGCCTATTTGGAACCGTTCATGTTAAACGAAATGAGCGAGTACCTGAAGCCTGTGGAGGAGATGTGGCAGCCAGCTGATTTTTTGCCGGATGCGTCACGAAGCACCTTTTTCGAAGAGGTTAGAGATCTTCAGGAGAGTGCGAAAGAGCTGCCTTACGATTTAGTGGCTGTATTAATTGGTGATACCATTACAGAAGAAGCTTTACCCACATACGAATCTTGGTTAACCATGGTAGAAGATGTGGAGAAAAATGAGCAAGGCGGATGGATGAAATGGGTTCGTGCTTGGACGGCTGAGGAAAATCGCCACGGCGATCTATTAAATAAATATCTGTATTTATCTGGCCGTATCGATATGCGGCAGTTCGAAATGTCTACCCAATATTTAATCCAAGATGGTTTTGATATTGGTACCGGCGCCGATCCGTATAGAAATTTTATATATACCTCTTTTCAGGAATTAGCTACTAACGTTTCGCATAGACGTGTGGCTGGTATCTCAAAAAAATCTGGGGATAAATTGTTAGCCAAGATGTGTGGCGTAATTGCTGCGGATGAAGCAAGACATGCAAAAGCATATATGTCCTTCATTTCCCAAGCATTGGTGGTCGACCCAAGTGAAGTTATGATAGCTTTTGAAGATATGATGCGCAAGAAGATTGTGATGCCTGCACATTTTATGCGCGAGGCCGGCGAGCCACAGGGTGAAGCTTTCGCTCACTTTTCTGATGCGGCGCAGCGTTTAGAGGTCTATACAGCTCTGGATTACGTGGAGATTTTAGACACCCTAAATAAAGATTGGAACATTGATAAGGTAGGTGGACTGAACGAAAAAGGTGAGAAAGCACGGGACTATCTCATGAAACTTCCTGATCGTCTGACAAGACTCGCTGACCGGATCAAGGTACCGGAATTGCAATATAAGTTTAAGTGGATACACGGATAAGGCTTGCGTAAAAAACGCAAGCTTTTTTGTTTATTAATAAACTTTTTCCGAAATTAGTTGTCACACTAATAATTGATATGCTAAAGGAAAAATACAGCCAATATTCGTTTATTCTGGACCGTACTGCCAGACGAGTGAAACAGTATGCGCAGAACTCATTTTTGCAAGGCGCTTTCGACTTGACTATTGATCAATGGAGCATTTTAAAGATTCTTTATGAGGAAGATGCCATGACGCAAAAAGAGATCGCGGAAAAATCAGGGAAAGACCAACCTACACTTACGCGTATTGTCGACATCCTTATCAAAAAGAGATTAGCACAGCGTGTAGAGCATCCGGAAGACAGACGCTGTTTGCATCTCAAACTTACCAAAGAAGGAAAAGCCAAAGTCGAAGAACTATCTCCGGCGGTGAAAGAAATACGTATGAAGGCCTGGGAGAATTTGTCTGAAGATGATTTTGAAAATTTCACGCGCATATTAAACACCATTTATAACAATTTAAATCAGCAGTCATGATACAAACAGATATATGCATTGTAGGCGCCGGGCCGGTAGGGTTATTTGCAGTTTTCGAAGCCGGACTTTTGAAGATGCGCTGTCATTTGATTGATGTGCTACCACAGGTTGGGGGGCAGCTTTCAGAGATTTATCCGCACAAGCCTATCTACGATATACCCGGCTATCCAACCATAAAAGCGCAGGAATTGATTGATAACCAAATGTTGCAGATTGCTCCTTTTCAGCCTACGTTTAGTTTGGGGGAACGTGTTGAGCATTTAGAAAAGCAAGCTGATGGCACCTATATCATTACTGGATCAGACGGCACAGCAATTCACTGCAAAGTGGTGGTGATAGCTGGAGGATTAGGTTGCTTTGAACCGCGTAAACCAGAAATAGTTAATCTATCGCTATTTGAAAAATCACATGTGCATTACATGGTCAAGGATCCAGAGCGATTTCGTGATAGAAGCATCGTGATTGCTGGCGGAGGTGATTCTGCACTTGATTGGACGGTCTTTTTAGCTGATGTTGCCGAGCATGTTACGTTGGTACACCGCAGCGATTCCTTCCGTGGAGCCCCAGACTCTGCAGAAAAAGTGTATCAGCTGGCACAGCAGGGAAAAATAAACCTCTTGCTGTCTCATAATTTAATGGCATTAGAGGGCGGCGCCACGTTAGAGCAGATAAGGCTTAACAACAAAGCGAAGGAAGAAATAGTCGTGCCTGCCCATGACTTCATTCCGCTTTATGGCCTAAGTCCAAAATTAGGGCCTATCGCGGATTGGGGATTAGCGATTGATAAGAACGCAATTGCGGTAGATACATTCGACTATTCTACGAATATTGAGCGAATTTATGCCATTGGCGACATCAATACCTACCCCGGAAAGCTGAAGTTGATATTGTCGGGCTACCATGAGGCAGCTTTGATGTGCCAAAGCGCATTCAAATATGTATATCCCGAACAGAAACTAAGTTTTAAATACACGACCGTAAATGGTGTTAATGCTTTTTAAGTATGGAAAATATAATTAGTATCACGATTGAAGACAGGGATGGCAGTGTACGGGAAATTGAAATCCCGACTGATATCAATTTAAGTCTGATGGAAATTTTGAAAGCGTCGGAGTATGATATTTTAGCGACCTGTGGCGGGATGGCCCTATGCGCCACCTGCCATGTGCAGATTACCGAAGGCTTGGATGCGCTGCATGAACCATCCGATCAAGAGCTGGATATGCTGGACACTCTTCCAGATGCTGATGATGAAAGTAGACTGGCGTGTCAGCTTCGTTTAGGGAACCACAATCAAGGCCTTAAACTTGTGATTAAAGGGGCACTACAGTGATCGCACATAAAGTGTACAAATCACACTAAGATTTTGTATTTTTGCAGGAAGAGAAGAGATAGATCTGTAAACATCATGTTTACACAAATAGGAGAAAAAGTTAATGTTATCCTAACTAAACTATTAAGATATTTGCTACCTATCTCACAGTATTTGAACAAAATTAGTTTATTATGTTATTAGATCGTTCTGAAAGAAGTTTTCCGAGGGTTATCATCATTGGTGGTGGTTTTGGAGGCGTTGAAGCGGCCAAACAGTTCAAGGACAAGGAAGTTGAAGTTTTATTGATCGATAGAAATAACTTCCATACGTTCCAACCGCTTATGTACCAAGTTGCTACGGGTACGCTGGCTGCGGATGCTATTTCTTTCCCCATCCGTAAGATGTTTAAATCGCAGCAAAATTTTAGATTCAGAATGGCCGATGTGTTGGAAATTGATTCCCACCAAAAGATTGTAAAAACCTCAGTTGGCGATTACGACTACGACTACCTAATCATCGCGACAGGTGCCACGTCGAACTTCTTCGGTAATAAGCAAGTCGAGAAGTACGCGCTTCCAATGAAGAGCATCCACGAGGCGCTAAATATACGTAGCTATGTACTTCAAAATTTCGAGGAAGCGGTGTTGCGGAAGAACGCCCACGACCGTGAGCGTTTTCTTAACTTTGTTGTGGTAGGCGGTGGGCCTACCGGGGTTGAACTCTCCGGCGCTATTGCAGAAATACAATTGCATATGCTCAAGAAAGATTATCCGGAGCTTTCTAAAAACGAAATGACGGTGTATCTGGTCGAAGGTATGGGTAAAATATTGGGTGCACTTTCAGAAAAGTCGTCGAGAGATGCTGAACGGTACCTAAACGAGCTGGGTGTTAAAGTGATGCTGAACACACAGGTAACCGGTTATGACGGCAATACGATCACACTTTCCAATGGGGAAAGCATCCCTACGAAAACCGTTATTTGGGGCGCAGGAGTAATGGGTCAATTTCCGGAGGGCATTCATCCAGAAATTATACAGCGCGGAAATCGCATTAAGACAGATGGCCAATGTCGTATTGAAGGCATGGAGGGAGTTTACGCAATTGGCGATGTGGCAGCTATGATCACGGAGCAAACACCTCGTGGCTTGCCTGGTGTTGCGCCGGCAGCACAGCAGCAGGGGAAATACGTAAGCAAGCATATTTTGAATAGTATGAATGGGCAAAATTCTGCAGACTTCAGCTATTTCGACAAAGGATCCATGGCAACTATAGGTAGAAATCGTGCTGTTGTTGATATGGGGAACTTTCACATGAAAGGGTTTTTAGCCTGGATGACTTGGATGTTTGTACATTTACTTTCTATTTTTGGTTTCCGCAATAAATTGGTCACCTTTGTAAACTGGACAATAAAGTTCTTTACCAAGAATAGCGGCATTCGCCTTATCATCAATAAAGCGGAGCGACCAGAATCTAAAAAAGGAGAAGAGCTAGCATATCAAGATTAATACCCATGGAAAATAAAGCAATAGCCAAAGCATTTAAGTTGTGCAGCCAATTGATGGAGCTGTTTAACGAAAACCCTTTTCGAACGAAAGCGATGGCCGCTGCTTCATTCAAAATTGATAAGCTTCCTTTCCCCGCAGTGAATGCTACCTTAGAACAACTTAGTGAGCAGCCCGGCATTGGAAAAAGCACGGCCGATAAAGTATTATCATTGATCCACACCGGTTCTTTCGCTGAACTTGATGCACTCATCTCCAAAACCCCTACCGGCGTTATGGAGATGCTTTCTATAAAAGGATTAGGGCCGAAGAAAATACAGATTATTTGGAATGATCTGGGCATTGAGACTGTGGGCGAACTGCTGTACGCTTGCAATGAAAACAGATTGGTGGAAGCGAAGGGTTTCGGTTTAAAAACACAAGAAGAAATTAGAAAGGCGATTGAATTTGCAAATGCAGCGCAAGGGCTTTTTCTCTATGCAAAGGCTGAGAAAGCTGCTACCCCTTTTATGCAACTTTTAACTACAGCTTTCCCTGATGGAATACATGCCTTTACAGGAGAATTTCGTCGTAAATGCGAAATTATTTCCAGTATTGATATATTGACCACTGCGCCAGTGGCAGAGGTAGCGGCTCTGCTAGCGGATGACGAAACCTATACCCTATTCGAACAATTTGATGCGTCTCTACAATTTACGGACGCTTATGCTATCAAATATCAGTTGCTGTTTACATCGACCAACGATTTTGCAACCGAACTTTTGTTAACAACTGGAAACGAAGCGCATCTGCAGCAGCTAAAGGAAATACAAGATCCGTTGCCAAATGGCAATACTGAAACCGAAATCTACCAAGCGTTGGGCTTAGCTTATATTGAGCCCGAGCTTCGCGAAGGATTGGAAGAGATAAACTGGGCGAAGGATAATAAACTTCCAAAACTTATCACCTTTAGTGACCTCAAAGGTACATTGCACAACCACTCGACGTATAGCGACGGCGTTCATACGCTAGCGCAAATGGCCAACTACTGTAAGGATGAACTTGGGTTGGAGTATCTCGGGATCTGCGACCACTCAAAAACTGCCGTTTATGCGAATGGGCTTAGTATCGAGCGGGTAGCAGAACAATGGAAGGAAATTGATTTGCTCAACGAGAAGTTGGCACCTTTTAAAATTTTTAAAGGTATTGAATCAGATATTCTAAGCGACGGATCGCTGGACTATCCGGATGATGTCTTGCGACAATTTGATTTTGTTGTAGCCTCCGTGCACAGTAACCTTCGCATGGACGAAGAGAAAGCTACCCAACGTCTTATCAAAGCGATAGAAAACCCTTACACCACTATTCTTGGCCATCCCACTGGACGGTTGTTGCTAAGCAGAGCGGGTTATCCTCTAGACTTTAAAAAAGTAATTGATGCTTGCGCACAAAATGGGGTAATTATCGAAGTCAATGCTAACCCGCTTCGGCTGGATTTAGACTGGCGTTGGCAGCAGTATGCTCTAGAGCAAGGAGTCTTGTTATCTGTTAATCCCGATGCGCACCGTACAGAAGGTTTATTGGATATGCAATACGGTATTTACGCAGCGCGAAAAGGAGGTCTTTCCGCCCCACGTTGTTTGAATGCTTTTTCAAAAGTAGAAATAGAAGCGTATTTTACTAAACGTAAAGACGAGGTGAGATAACAACATATGCTCCAAGATCTTGAAATGAGGATATAAAAAAGTCGGAAGCATCGATGTGCTTTCGACTTTTTTATACGAGCAGTTTTTATTACTTTTTATAGTACTGCATAGCTTGTGGAATCAATTTCTGAATATCGTTAATACGGCGTGCATCGCTCGGGTGTGTACTCAAAAATTCTGGTGTCGAGCTTGCAGCTTTTGCGGAAGCCATACGTTCCCAAAAAGCTACTGCACTTTCCGGATTGTATCCGGCCATTGCCATAAATACCAAGCCCAATTGATCGGCTTCAGACTCATTACTACGTGAATATTTCAGCATGGCCAACTGTCCACCTATTCCGTAGGCATTGTTGACAAGTCCTCGAATCAACGTGTTTTTTCCTGAAGTAGCTACCCCAAGCACCTGTGCCCCTACTTGCACGGCATACTGATTTGACATTTGCTCCATAGAATGGCGTGCAATTGCGTGCGCAATCTCGTGCCCCATAACCGTCGCCAGACCAGCTTCGTTAGCTGTGAATGGCAAAATACCTGTGTACACAGCGACTTTACCACCCGGCATACACCACGCGTTTACATCAGAACTTTCGACCAAATTGAACTCCCAATTGAAATTAAATTGCTGTGCCAATCCTTGAGATGACAAATATTGGTTTACGGCTGCTGCTATTTTGTTCCCCACATTCTTTACCTGCGCAGCATTTGAGGTACCGGTGATTACTTTAGTAGATGAAGAATTTAAAAATTCTTTGTAAGCGGTAGAAGCCTGTTGTTGAATCTGATCGTCACTTACTAATGAAAGCTGCCGACGCCCAGAAACTGGTACCGTTGAACAAGACGCTAATGTAGCCGCTAACAACGCCAACGTCGTATATCTAAAAATCTTTTTCATGGTTAAATTGCTTTTCGCAATTCGTTGCAAATCCTATGCCTAAACGCTTATCCCTTCCTTTTCTTGAACAAATAAATTTTAGACTCATGCCCTTTTAGCAACCGTTCGATGTTCTTCTGATGGGTGACGAGAATCAATGCGCAGATCGCAATACCGTATAACACCACGGCGGGTACCGAGGTGTGAAAGATAAAGGCAACAGTAAATGGAAACGTAAAACCGGCGAGTATAGAGCCTAAGGAAACGTAGTGGGTGATTAACAGCGTAAGTATAAAGACACTGACACAGCATAGCGCCGCCGGCGGATGTATGGCAATCACCATCCCAAAAAGCGTAGCCACGCCTTTCCCGCCCCTAAAGCCGGCGAAAATCGGAAAGAGGTGCCCCAGCACAGCGATAACACCTAAGGCAAGTTGGAAATTCACGAATTGTACGGAATTTGGAATGCCAACGATCGTAGAATCGAGTAAGTGTGGAAGGTTTGTTGCAGTCCAGCCTTTTAAGATATCGACGAACATCACAATGGATCCAGCTTTTTTGCCCAGAACCCGGAAAGTATTAGTCGCGCCAGCATTACCACTGCCATATTCTCTTACGTCAACACCGTAGAAAGCCCCGCCAAACCAAACCGCCGAAGGGATCGATCCAAAAAGATAAGCTAATATGACTATCCCCACTAAATATATTGAAATCATATATGTTTATACCTTCTGAATATCAATTATAGAACCGTAGCTTTTAAGCTTAAATCTAAGCTTTTAACGGAATGTGTTAGCGCTCCGACTGATATATAGTCAACACCGGCGCGACCATAATCGCCGATTGTCTCCAGCGTGATTCCACCGGATGCTTCCGTCACTAATCGTCCATTCACTAATTCAACTGCTTCATGCACCTGTTCCGGCGTAAAATTATCAAACATCACCCTATCCACCGCTTCGTTTGCCAAGACTTCCTCAAGCTCAGCAAAGTTACGTACCTCAATCTCAATAGCCACATCCAGTTTTTTTTCGGTACGGTAAGCTTGCGCCTGCTGTACCGCTTGGCTTATACCGCCCGCGTAGTCAACATGATTATCTTTAATAAGAATCATATCGTAAAGGCCAAAGCGATGGTTAGCACCTCCGCCGATCAATACAGCTTCCTTCTCCAAAAAGCGCAAAAGCGGCGTCGTCTTTCTGGTATCGAGCACCTTAGCATGTGTACCGTTTAATTGCGCGCTATATTGTTTAGTGCGTGTCGCTATGCCAGACATACGCTGCATAACGTTCAACACTAACCTCTCTGCTTTCAAAATACTATGAATACTTCCTTTGACATAAAATGCAATATCACCCGGCTGGATTTCAGCTCCATCATGAAGTTGTACATCTATTGACAAGGTCGGATCTATCAGACGAAAAATATCCTCAGCCACCTTCACTCCTGCTAAGATTCCTGAATCTTTCACCAACAGCTTGGCACTCCCTTTCGCTTGTTCTGATATGGTTGACAATGACGTGTGATCACCCTCTTTAACGTCTTCTTCCAACGCCAACTCAACAAATTTCTTAAGTTTATCCAACTCAACTGCCATGTATCCTATGTAATTATTTAAGCGAAGATGCTCAAAATAAATTTTATTATAAAATTATAAGCTATTTTTTACTTCACTACACCTATTCGATACGCAGCTCTACGACCTGAAATCGCTTGTTAACACTGGAAAGTTTAATAAACACACGATAGGTCGACTTGGCTGTTTTGAGGGAGAAAACGATATAGGAATTTGGTGCATTATTGACGCATTGTAGCCGTTTAAGCTGTTCAACTTTATTGGATCTGAAAAAGTCTTCTAGCAATAGCTCTGCCTGAAACTTGCTGTATGTACCGTCATCCTTTTTTACGGAAAGCGTCAGGTTATTAGAAAAAACATTGCTTAATTTTTTCGCATTACCAACTTTCAGTGATGATGAGATCTCTTCCACAACCGCGTCAAACTCCCCGGTCTGTGCAATAGACACCTGGATAAACAACGACATACAACACAAAAGAATTGCTAAAGTTCTCCTCATCATCTTCCTTACTAATCCGCTTTTACATTCATTTAATTTATTATCGTTTCGTTTCAAGAGCTATAGTGCGAAAATTATGCCAATCCAATCGACAACTAGCGCGTATTTTTACACAAATAACGCATTGAAATTTAGATTCTTTTCCATAAATGGATATATTTGTGTGTGAGTAATTCAGAAAACAAACGAGTAGCGCTATTAATCCTAGATGGTTTAGGATATGGCAAAGATGATAGTTCAAATGCGGTTCGCGCAGCCAACACCCCGTTTTTAGATCACTTATTAAGTGCTTATCCGCACTCGAAAGTCGAAGCATCTGGCGAAGCAGTTGGTCTTCCTATCGGACAGATGGGAAATTCTGAAGTTGGGCATATGAATCTCGGCGCTGGACGTGTTGTATACCAAGAGTTGGGACGCATAAATAAAGCAGCCGCTGATGGGGAGTTTGACGTAAATCCCGTGATTCAGCAGGCCTTTAGTTACGCGAAGACAAATAATAAGAAGGTTCATTTCATAGGCCTGCTTTCTGATGGAGGTGTTCATGCACACATCACGCATTTGAAAGCATTGTGTGACGCCGCAAAACACGCAAATTTAACAAGTGAACAGGTATTCATTCACGCTTTTATGGACGGTCGCGATACCGATCCAAATGGTGGATTGGGCTATGTGAAAGATCTTGAAGCGCATTTGGCTCACTCTACTGGTCAGATCGCGAGCGCAATAGGGCGCTATTATGCTATGGATAGGGATAATAGATGGGAACGCGTAAAGGAAGCTTACGATTTATTAACGAAAGCTATTGGAACACCGACAAGCAACTTACAGCAAGCCATCGAAGAATCTTACAAAGAAGGTGTGACGGATGAGTTTATAAAGCCTATCGTGCTGCAAGATGCAGGTGGAAACCCGGTAGCGAAGGTGGAGGAAGGTGATGTTGTCTTCTGTTTCAATTTTCGGACAGATCGCGGTCGCGAAATTACAATCGCGTTGACGCAGGAAGCTTTCCCGCAATACGACATGACGCCGTTATCTTTGCATTATGTGACGATGACCGCTTACGATGATACCTTCAAAAATGTCAATGTCGTTTTCCAAAAAGATAATTTAACCAATACCTTGGGCGAAACTTTGAGCGATCAGCATAAAACTCAGGTACGCATCGCCGAGACAGAAAAATATCCGCATGTAACCTTTTTCTTCTCGGGCGGACAGGAGGATGAATTCCCTGGCGAAAGACGTTTATTAATCCCCTCGCCAAAGGTCGCCACCTACGATTTACAACCCGAGATGAGTGCCTATGGCATCACAGAAGCTATTTGTAAAGATATAGAGGAGAATAAGCCAGACTTTATATGCTTAAATTTCGCAAATCCAGACATGGTTGGGCATACAGGGGTATTTGAGGCGGTAGTGAAGGCTGTAGAAACCGTTGACAGCTGCACCAAAAAAGTTGTAGAAGTTGGTTTGCAAAACGGGTATTCGTTTATTATCCTTGCTGACCACGGCAACTCTGAGTTTATGGTCAATGACGATGGAACCCCCAATACCGCGCATACAACAAACCTTGTGCCTTGTGTGTTGATAGACAACACCTACAAACACATTAAAGATGGTAAACTTGGCGATATAGCGCCAACTGTATTACGCCTATTGGGCGCTAATATTCCTACAGAAATGACCGGAAATGTCTTGGTATAAAAGCAATCTAGTAATATATAAAGCAGCAATGGCAAGTGCCCTTGCTGCTTTGTTCTTTTCGTGCAATGAAGCACCCGATTCAGCTGCGCAAAACAAAGAAGAAAGGTTTGATATCCCAGCTTACTTCAAAAGCGAAATTTCGCGATTGAACCAATCACTTCCAACCGTAAAGAAAACTGTTGTAAAGGATAGTCTATCGGAAACGAAAACGATAAAAATTAGTAACTGGACGGATGAGCTCGCTAGCTTTTCAACTGTCGATCTTAATAAGCCGGCTTATTCGGGTATTTTAAAAAAAGACAGTACAGCAGGAAAAATCACTTATACAGCAACCGATCCTAAAATCGATGTATCAAAAGTTGAGATCACATTTACTGCAGATAACAAACCAAAGTCCTTTGTAATCGAGCGAACCATCAAAAACTCCCTTTACCAAACTAAGGAAGTTTTAAAATATCAAGCAGATAGTGCCTATAGTTTAGACAAAAATCAATCTGTGCTGCTTTTGGGCGATAGGCGATATCAAATTGAAAGCACCTTCCTCCCTTAAAACAAAAGGAGCTAAAGAAACGATAGTCTTTTTGATAATGACTGATTATCGTTTCTCTATTAAAAGAGTGATAACACTCGCCCATCAAACTAACTTATTCGTACCTCGCCAGCGCAATGATATTGTCGCTGAAGCGGGTTAGCCTACCTAAGCTGTGCAAAAAGTCGAGACTGATAACAAACGCGTAGCCCACAATAACGCCTTCTAATTTTTCAATAAGCTTTGATGCAGCAACAACGGTTCCTCCCGTAGCCAGCAAATCATCATGAATCAAAATCCGGCTTCCCGCAGTAAAAGCATCTTCATGAATTTCAATTGTTGCCTGCCCGTATTCCAATTTATAGGATTCAGCGATAGTTTTAAAAGGAAGCTTACCTTGTTTACGGATAGGAATAAAAGGAATGTCTAACTTGTTTGCTAGCATCATTCCGAATAAAAAGCCTCTGCTCTCCACTCCCGCGATAGCATCAATTTCTAACCCTTTCAAACGATTGACAAATTCGTCTACGATTGCCGTGCAAAGTTCTTGATTTTGCAATACCGGCGTAATGTCTTTAAATACTATACCGGGTTTAGGAAAATCCGGGATATCCCGAATCGCAGACTTAAGTTGATCAACTACCATATTTTTTCAATTGAATTTCAAATATGGCTCAATTTTACGTAAAAATATACTATCTAAGGTATAAATATGTGTCAGATCCTGAAGGGATGTAAACGATCCATGCTGGCTTCTGTAACGAACGATGCGGGTAGCATGACGTTTGCCGATGTAGGGATGAGCCGCCAGCTCTGCTTCGGTAGCTGTGTTTACTGATAATTGCTTAATGGAATTTGCTGTTAACAGCAGCTGCCCTTGAATCTTTTCGAAGGTTTCGGCAGGCAGTCCATAAACCTCCGCAAGTTGCTCAATGCTATGAAAACCGCCTAGACTATTGCGGTATTTAATTATTCGACTTGATAACACCGGACCTATTCCCCGCAATGCGACGAAAGCCGCAGAGTCACCTTCGTTAATATCCACCAAGCTATACTTCACAACTTTCGGAGTTGATAATGGAGAAGCTGTTGGGGGTAGTGAAATCTTGGACTCTTCAAAGCGCAAAAAGGGCGCTATACGCTCGAATTCTGCAGCGGATATAGAATATATCTTCCGCACATCTTCGGCCTTATAAAAGCGTCCACCTTTGCTTTCATAATTTTTGATGACCCGAATTTGCTTATCCGAAAAACCCATTGCTTTCCATTGCGAAGCGGGAAGATTATTAGGATTGAAAGGGCTGAGCTTATGAGCTGCTGTGGAGCTTATTTCCGCCTCTTTTTCCGAGAAGAACAGATCGTTTGTATGGCGTTCGGACGGGCCATCAGGTACAATGTCAACCCACGATATCAGCGGCTCAGCAGGCGGCGCGGTGTGAAATATGTAGCGATAAAGTAATGGCATGTAGTATATCGAAACACTAAATAACAACAAAACCATGAAGCCACGGCGTTCATTTTGTGTTAGCCGGAAGAATACGCTCAGTTTCCCCATACCTTACCATTAATTGCTGTTAGTCTGTCATTTCAATTCGTTTGCTGTCACTTTCTTAACTTTTGTGCCATCCTGTAAAATTTTCGAGATTGCATTAAAAGGTCTTGAGACAACCTCTTCACCCGCCTTTAATCCCGACTTCACGATAATATTACTATCATCTTGGATCCCTGTTTTTACTTCTACCATTTTCACTGTTTCGCCCTGCAATACAAAAACATATTCTTTCACCTCAGCACTGCTGGTTGAGTCTACTTCGTTTTCCTTCGCACGCACCGTGACAGCTTGTATAGGTACGATAAGACCTTTATCGGACTTCGTGTGTATTTGTACAGTAGCTGAAAGACCTGGTTTAAAGGGAGACGAACTTTCATTGTTTTCGTTTCGCAAATCCGCATAGGAAGAAGGTTCTATACGTACCTTCACATTAAAGTTGGTAACCTGTTCCGCTGTTGTAGCAGCCGCTGTTGTCGTACCAGTCGATGTTGAAGAGCTGGATATTTCTGTTACTTGACCTTTAAATTTGCGACCTTGGAACGCATCTACCTCGATGGTGGCAGTATTGCCTACGCGTACCCTATTGATGTCGTTTTCGTTTACCTCTACGTTCACTTCCATAGTCGACATATTCGCAATCCGCATGATTTCGGTTCCTGCCATTTGTGCCGTTCCTACTACGCGCTCCCCCAGTTCGATAGAGAGCAATGAAATAATGCCGTCAGAAGGTGCATAGATTGTCGTCCGCGATAAGCTGTTTCCTGCCTCTTGCAACTGGGCCTGCGACTGGTTCACCCCGAACCGCGCGGCGACCACTTGCTGACGTTGGGATTCAAGCGTGGCTCGCGCTCCTTCGTAGTCTGCCCGCGCTTTGTCCATCTCCGAAGCTGATATCACCCGTTTATTAAACAATTCCAAACTGCGGTTATACGTCGCTTCAAAATTTACGAAGCTAGCTTCTTGCTGCTTCAACACTTGTTGTGATACCGCTAGATTGGCTTGCTGCTGGCTCACCATGGCAGCGACTTGATCGTAGCCAGACTGCAGCAAATCTGGTCTTACCCGGCACAGGATCTGCCCTTTTTTGACGACATCACCTTCGCGAACATTCAACTCGATAATCTCTCCAGAAACTTCCGAACTTAACTTCACCTCAAACTCAGGCTGTACCTTCCCACTCGCCGAAACAAGTTCGGATATCGTCTTTTCTGACACGGCATCCACCGCTACCTGTTGCACAGCGCCATCACCAAACCAACCTAATTTACTGCCCACTACAACGATGATAAGTATAGCGACAGCTGAAATGACCAATATTTTAGGAAGTTTACTTTTCTTCTTTGTCATGGATAATTATGGTTAAAATGTAATTGGATTGCCTATGTAATAATCGATTACCTTACCGCGGAAAACCATTTCGTATTTTCTGCGAATCATATCAAATTCAGCCCTGTTCATATTTGTCTGTGCCGTAAACATCTCGATGGAATTTGCCATTCCGACATCATACCGCTCCTTGATGGCTTCGAAGGCCACGCGCGACGTATTAAACGCGACCTGCGACGTGAAATATTGCTTGTTAGCAAACTTAAGATCTAAAATGGCTTGACCAATCGTTCTTTCCAAGTTTCTACGCTCTATTGCATCTGCGGTCTGCGCCTGCAAGTAACTTAGTTTGGCCCGGTTGATGTCTGCTTTAATTCGACCGTTGTTAAATATAGGTACGGTTAGACCTACGCCGCCGCGAAAAGACTTATTGGCATCCACTTGGTCGAAAAAAGGCCTTAACACGAATGTTCCGGGCAACTCTCCAGCAGTCATCGCTCGCGATGAGTAATTTGTCCCGTAGGAGCCGGATAGACTTAACGTTGGGTAATACCCTCCTTTAGCGATATCAATATTTTTCTTTGCCAAGGCAATGTTATAGCCAGCTTGTTCAATGTTTGGTTGTGTAGTTAACGCCTTTTGAAATACATCGTCAAAAGATAATACCGCGTATTCAGCCATGATTTCGGCAATATCGGGCTTTTCTAGTTCAAATGTTGTGTCTGGCGACATCTCCATCAGTTGCTTGAGATTGAGCATGGAAAGCTCATAGGCATTTTCGGATGTCATAATACTCAGTTCATCTGTTGCCACTTGGTTTTCAGACTGTGATATATCCGCTATCGTTTTGTTACCCACTGCAAACTGGATGCTGTCTTGTCGCAGCTGTTCACTGGACAAGCGTACCTGTTGTTTTGCCGCTTCATAAAGCTCATTGTTCGTTATGGCTTCTAAGTAATTAGTGATGACAGACAGTGTCAGATCGTTCTTCACCTTATCTACTTCCGATGCGTCTATAGCCAATTGTATCTTATTCGCCCGTATTTGATTGACTTTCTGAAAACCTCTAAAAATCTCAACGCTAGAAATAACTTGCGCATTCGCATAGCTTGTCCATGCGTCGCCCTGAATCAACTGCCCGGATGTTTGGTCAAAAGTTAATCCATATATATTGGTATTATCAGCACCGAATGATAAGTTTGGATATAATTCTTTTTTCGATTGTATTAAATTCTGTTCGCTGATATCATAACCGAATTGCGCTTGGCGAATCTGCATATTGCGTTCAAGCATGGTCTGAATAGCCTGTTGCAAGCTGACCTGCGCGCGAACGCTTAGCCCCCCGTTACAGAACAGAATCAGCCAAAGAAAAATAGCGGATGATAATTTTCGTATCATTTCGTAATTTAAGTGTAAATGATTCCTAAATTTGAGACAAAAATCTGAGATTGTCAATATGTATTTTGTGAATGCGCCCTTTTTTTTACGATGGTTTTATCCCAGCGTCACATTTAATCGATCCCGAAAGGAAAAAAAAATATACCTGACGTTTGACGATGGGCCAATTCCGGAAGTCACACCATTTATTCTTAACACACTTGCAAAACATAAAATTAAGGCAACGTTTTTCTGCGTGGGTGAAAACATTATTAAACATAACGATATTTTTCAACGAATTCTTCGCGAGGGCCATGCCGTCGGAAACCACACTTACCATCATTTGAAGGGATGGGATACTGAGGACGAACGCTACCTTAAAAATATTGAACAATGCCAGCAGCTAACCAGAACAAGCCTATTTCGTCCACCCTATGCGCGGGCAAAAAAATCACAACTTAAGCGGCTTTATTTGCAATTTGAGGTCGTGTTCTGGGATGTACTCTCAGGCGATTTTGATCAAACATTGAGCCCTGAAAAATGCTATCAAAACGTTATCCGACACAGTAAAAATGGTTCGATCATCGTCTTCCATGACAATGTGAAAGCCATTCCTCGTGTGCAATATGCACTACCTCTTACAATTGCGCACTTTCTTGAGAAAGGCTTTTCATTTGAAAAATTGAAACCCAAGCATTAAAAATGCCTACTCCTCTCTCAAGATTATCTCTGGAACACGAAGGCCAAATTCCTTGACAGAAGCAACTGAAAAATAACCGAGCGCATTGTTTGAAATATTGGAGGTTGGATTTCCTGGCGCCGCCGTCCCCGGATTGGTGGACTGAAATTCGTTCCAATACTCATAAACCCTCCTATCGACGCAATACCGCCGCACAACGATGCTATCACCAGGAACTATATCGGTGTCCTGATCTGATATCTGGTGTGTTACATACAGTCCATCGTTAAACCTGTCATTTAGAGCGCTAGCGAAACGGAAAGTGGCGCTGTTTATAGACAGGTCATACTTATAATAATTGGCGACATTGGCCGGATCTTGAAATTTAAAAGTAGCGAAATAGTAGTTGTCTCCAAAAATACTTTCTTCTAATATTCCTACGGAGTCTACTTCAACGTAGGAGGGCATCTGACAGGACGACTCGTAAAGTTCACCTTCGACATTTACCAAAAGATCATAATTCCGAGTGGCTACCGGTCTAAAATTCCTGTTGACGTAATATCCATTTTCTTCATAAACGAAATTAAAGACTCTGCCCCGATTGTCGGTAACAGTTACCGAGGCATCGTCCACAGGTCTGGAGTTTATAGATTCAGTGAAGGCTACTGTTCGTGAAACCCGGATGCGTTGCACGGTTCCCAAATCGGAAAGCTGCGCCTCAATCACTAATCGTGGATCAGCTTCATTAAGATCGATATCAATCACTTCCTCACAGGAAGCAAACACTGCGCAGAAAGCTATGATGTAGAGGTAAAAATACGTTCTCATGTGTTTTGGTCTAAAATTTAAAGTTCCACGTAACGGAAGGAATAATTCCAAAAAGTGCAATTTGATAAGCTTCTGTTGCGTTTGGCGTAGTTTCGCTATCTCGAAAATCGATGATGTATGCATTGCGCCTGTTGTAGGCGTTGTAGACGCCAAATGTCCAACTGGAATTAAATCGCTTATTCGCTTTGTTAGGCTCATAGGTAGCTGAAAGATCTAAGCGATGATAATTAGGCATACGATAGCCGTTTCGTTCGGTGTAGTAGAACATCGATTGCCCATCAACTTCGTATTTTCCACTTGGAAATGTTACAGCATTACCCGTGTTAAAAATAAATGTCGCTCCTAGTGTCCAGCTTTTCGACAACTCATACATCCCCACCACGGACAAGTCGTGCGTGCGGTCTTGCCTTGCACTAAACCAGTTTCCGTTATCAATCTCATCAAACCGACGTTCACTTTGTGATAATGTATAGCTGATCCATCCGTTAAGCTTGCCTACATTTTTTCTAAAGTACCATTCTAGTCCATATGCACGCCCGATTCCGAAAAGAAGTTCGCCCTCTAAAAAACGGTTCGCCTGCAAATCTGCTCCATTCCGAAAGTCAATCTGGTTTTGCATATATTTATAATACGCTTCCATTGAAAATTCGTAACCATTGTCTAAGAAATTGCGAAAGTAGCCTACCGCAGCTTGGTTGGCAATCTGAGGTTTTATGTTTAGGCTACTTACCACGTATTGATCAGTAGGCAAGCTCGATGTCGTATTGGTAAGTTGGTGTAAATTCTGCGCGATACGATTATAAGACGCTTTAATACTGCTACGCTGATCGAGTAGAAAACTAGCGGAGAATCTCGGCTCGATATTTAGGTAGTGTTTTACTATTTCGTTTCCATATTCCGTGTTTCCGATGGACTCTCCATCTGCATCAAAATCATAAAACGTTCCGGGCCCCATCACCATAAAATTGTTTAAACGAGCGCCATAGATGAGCGAAAGGCGGTCGAAGGGTTTCCACTCGTGAGAAACATAGGCCGATAAATCAATACCTTGCCGTGTATCAACTGCTATGGAATTCACGTTTGAGCTTTCGGAGGCATTCAGCGCTGCGGGATGAATAGATTGGTGAAGTATATTAACACCGAAACGAACTGTACTGTTCGATTGTGCATAGTAAGAAAAATCCTGTTTGAGATCCCAATTTCGGATTTTAGACGCTATACTAAAATCTGTATCGTCACTGGAAACATGCACATTATACGTGAAATCACTGTAAATCAACGACGTGTTGCTAAATAATTTATCATTAAATATATGGTTCCAGCGTACAGTAGCTGTAGCATTGCCCCAATCAAAGCTGAATAGATCTGAATAACCCAAATCATCTTTACCGAAATAACCAGACAAATACAAGGTATTGCGGTCATTTAACTTAAAATTTAGCTTCGCATTTAAATCATAAAAGTAAAGTTTGCTTTGGTTAACATCGTCGTCGTTGGAGAGTTTTAAAAACATGTCCGCGTACGTCCTTCTTCCACTGAGCATGAACGAACTTTTATCTTTTACAATTGGTGCTTCTACTTTTAAGCGCGAAGCAATCAGGCCGATCCCGCCTTCGGTAGAGAATCGCTTTTGATTTCCATCCATCATGGAGATATCCAATACAGAGGATATTCGTCCGCCATATTGCGCCGGAATACCACCTTTGTACAATTGCACATCCTTGATAGCATCGGAATTAAAGGTGGAAAAAAAGCCGAGTAGATGCGACGCGTTGTATACGGTTGCTTCATCAAGCAAGATGAGGTTTTGATCAGAACCGCCTCCACGCACGTAAAAGTTAGATGTACCTTCTCCACCACTTTGCACACCTGGTAAAAGCTGTATTGTCTTGAGTAAATCTTTCTCACCGAAAAGCACCGGTACATTTTTGATCTCCTCCATGGTCATATTAAACGCGCCCATCTGTGCGTCGCGCACGTTGCCATCCTTTCTTTTCGCAGAAATCACAACTTCATCCAATATGTTATCGAGCGGCTTGAGTTCTGCATTAAGGCGTTTGCTGGCCGAAAGATCAATTTCCTCCACACGGGTTTCGTACCCCACATAACTCATCAAAATCCGATGTTTCCCCGCGGGCAAAGCCAACGAATAAAATCCGTAAGCATTGGTACTTGTTGCCGGCTCACCCTTTTCTACAGAAACCACGGCTCCTATCAATGTTTCGCCGGTATTTCCGTCACGCAATACGCCGCTCAATACAAATTGTTGCGCGAAAACCTGCATACTGCAGAGGAAACCAATGACTGCTAAAATTATTTTGAACATTCCAACCAACTTATTTAGTATTAAATTTCGCTTGAAAACACTGATTGAAAAAGGCCATCTGGAAATCAATAGATCGTGACCAATATTTCCAGTCGTGCTTTCCCGGCAGCGTGAGGTAGTGGTGGGGAACGTTTAGGTAATTCAATTTTTCGTGTAGTTTGCTATTCACCCCAAAGAAAAAATCTTCTGTTCCACAATCAATAAACAACTGTAGGTTGCCGGGCTGAATGAGGTGTGTCAATTCCATAACGGTATGCTCATTCCAAGCTCTTTCGTTTTCATGATATGCGCCAATTCGTGCTTTCATGTTCCAATTATTAGGAAATGGCCTAATATCGACCCCGCCGGAAGTGCTCCCCGCGAAAGCGAAAAGATCTTGATGGCGAAAGGCGAGGTACAGCGCACCATGTCCGCCCATACTTAAACCTGTGATGCCTCGGTTTGTTCGTTTGCCGTCGATAGCGTATTTTATTTCTACAAAAGGAATAAGCTCCTTCGTAATAAATGTTTCGTATTGATAGTCTTTATTTGCAGTGTCCCAATACCAGCTATCGAAACCTCCATCCGGACAAACCACCATATAGCCATAATGATCTACGAGATCCTTAATATGTGGAACATTGTTCACCCAGTTGGAGTAATTCCCAGAGTAACCATGTAAGAGATATAACGTTGCCGTGGGTTTATTCCCTTCAGGTAGTATCACAACCGTTTTGACGTTTTTGTCCATCCGTTTGCTGAATACGGATAACGTATCTACCTGCGCAGCATCAAGTTGCAAAGATATCGCGAAGGCTACAAATAGGAAAAGAATATGCTTCATTGATGGAATGTAAAAGTATATGGAAGTTAGTATAAAGACGATGAGGGTTGCATTTTATAGCCGTATAGATACGCTTCTAAACCAAGAGGGCGTTCGCTAACCGTATAAAAAACATGATTATCGGCGCCGAAACATATCGCCTCACCCTGAGGCTCTGCTTGGTACGCCAGTGTTAATGGATTTTGCGCAAATGCTTCCAGTATAGGCATTCCTTTTCGGCGCTCCCAAAGAAATACCTGACCAATATTTTTAATTAAAATACGACTACCATCTGCTGCTACATCTGCTGCAGTAATAAACGTCATAGGTAATGTTAAGCGACGTTTCAAGGTCAGACTGCTACCCGACCGCGCACTTTCAAAATCAATAGGATAAACGCCTACCCTTAAATCACGCTTTGAAATGAGGTAAGCTTTTTTGTCGAATGGATCCACAAACAAAGCTTCCGCATCACGCGGTTTATCTTCGTATCGCATATTGATGCGCTTAATCCCTTGCTGCGAAATTTTCGCTACAGCATTTCCCTCTTGCCATTCCGGTTCTTCGAAGATATAGAGTTGTATATCTTTACGTATCCCGCGATTGTCTCCGATATCAGCAAGCACCAGGTAAGATTTTCCATCCTTCTCATACCATGCGATATCTTCCACATCAACCGCATCTACGCCCTCCAGAGAAAATATACATCGGAGCTTCGCTTTGCTATCAATCAAAAATATACGTGCGCTATCGCCGCTGTCATTGTGTGTCCAAAACATGTTAGGCATTTTGCGGGAGGCCACAATACCCGATAATTCATTCAATCTGCTGTCTGTTACCTTTCCCAAAACTTCCCTATCTACCGCGATATCCTGTGCCAGAACAAACAACGTAAGGGTAGAAAAGAAAACGACACTCAAAAAACGACTAATCATGCGATGAAGATAATTAAAAACTCCCGGAGTTCGCATGTGCTCGCCTCGCTTGTTTAAAAAAATTAAAACAAACGTCCGAAAAGTTAATATTTTATTGAAGTCATCGTAACATAGAATCATTGCGTCGTAAATCCGCAATTCATTCACCGAGGAAAATGGCCATTTTGCCGATGGATATGAATTATTCACCTAAAGAGACTTTTTAGGCAGCCTAGCATTCAATAATTTCAAACTTAATTTAACAGCTACATCATCCACGTCATGCAAAAATTCATTGTTTCTCTAGTAACCGGCATTGCTTTAGCGCTGTCAAACTATTACTTTTCCGAAGACCCGGCACATAGCTATAAAGTACGTGATAAAACTATCGAGCAAAAACAGGCGCAAAAGGACAAATAAAAAGTCGACACCACGATTGGGCCGACTCCGTTATTCACATGTTTTTATGCAAAGCTATTCGTCTTTAAAAGAAGACAGTACACGGTCAAACTGAGTTGTATCGCGCGCCTTCAACTCAAATAGTCGACGATATAGATCCAAAATAGCAAACACCTCTGCTTCAGCACCTACTTTGTTTTCCATAAACAATTTGAAAGAATATGTCCCGTTTTTTGAAAGATCCACAGCCTGCTTGTTTGAAGAAAAAACCAAAGGTGTTATCGCTGTTGTTACCATTTTTCCATCAGCCGGTTTCCCATAGACTTTTCCCAACGACTGAACAAAGGCATCAGATTGCTTTCCTAAAGAGGAAAACTTAATTACTCCTTTTTTAAATCCGTCCTTTTCATCCGGATTGCCATCGGCGCCCACCCCTGCTTGTATATTTTTTGACACTTCGATCTGCAGACCAACGGTATCGCTTTCATACAAAGACTTAGCCGTATACATAACGGAAGTATCCGTTTCCTGGGTATTCCCAAGGTAAAAATATACCGATGGATTTTCTGTATCTGTGTTAACAAACTGTCCCAGTTCAGCACCTGCCGAATCTTTACTGTCTTTCTTTGTTTCGCTGCCGGATTGATTGCCACAACCAATAGTGATGCTGGATATCACCGCGACAACAGCCGCGTAACTGTATACTTTTTTCATACGTAAGCTATTTTAATGGATAACAACACAGCTATCCAATTGTTTTTATGACTACAGCAAAGCATCGTAGAGAATTTCCACCGGATGGTAGGATTTACGCTGTGCGCCATCCTTAATTTGGTGCCTGCAGGATGTCCCTGCGGCTGCAATAATCGTGTTTTGATCTGTGGCGCGAACCGCAGGTAGTAGCACCAACTCCGCCACTTGCATAGACACGTCATAGTGCTCTTTTTCGTAACCGAAAGAACCAGCCATACCACAACATCCCGACGGGATAACCTCCACGTCATAATGTGTCGGAAAGGATAACAACCGTTCTGTATACCCTACTAAATGAAATGCCTTTTGGTAGCAGTGGCCGTGTAATTTTATTTGCTTTTTCGCTGTCGTGAATTGCTCTTCTCGAATATGTCCGGCCTCAATTTCCCGAATTAGGAACTCATCAATCATCAACGCGTTTTCAGCAATCCCCCGCGCCTGTTCTCGTTTGGACACATCCACTAAATCGATGTATTCATCGCGAAAGGTAATAATCGCTGAAGGTTCGATACCGAGTAGTGGGCTATCCGCAGAAATCAAGCCCCGAAGCAAATCCACGTTTCTATTAGCGATCTTTTGCGCTTTTTTAACAAAGCCCTTAGATAAATATGTGCGGCCACTTTCCACATGCTTAGGTACAGTAACCTCGTAACCAAGCTGCGTTAAAAGTTTATACGCGGTAATCCCAACAGCGGTATCATTATACTCCGTAAATTCGTCGCTAAACAAGTATACTTTTCTTTTGTTAGGTTTGGACGGCTGCTTATGGATCCAACGAGACAAAGTCGTATAATGCACCGTAGGCAATGACCTATCCGGAGCGAAGCCGGCAACACGTTTTATGATTTTTGAAAATACAGGCGACTCTACCAAGAAATTATAAAGGGGTGCAACATATGAACCCAGCTGTTGGCTCTTGGTAAAATTTGCTATTAAGGAGGAGCGAAACGACGCGCCATGAACATCATAGTAATGCTGTAAAAACTCGGCTTTCATCTTCGCAACGTCTACACTAGAGGGACATTCGCTTTTGCAAGCCTTGCAACTCAGGCACAAATCCATTACCTCCTTGATTTCCTGATGATCAAAACGGTTCTTTTTTGTGGAGTTTGTCAGAAATTGCCGTAGCATATTTGCTCTTGCACGCGTGGTATCTTTCTCATCACGTGTCGCCATAAAGGATGGACACATCGTTCCTCCAGTGATTTCACTTTTTCTGCAATCGCCAGATCCAGAACATTTTTCTGCCAAACGGAGTATGCTTTCTTCTTTGGTAAAATCAAAATAAGTAGGAATGGCGCTCGCATCAGTCACCGTGTCGTACCTTAAAGCACTATCCATAGGCGGCGTATCAACAATCTTATGGGCATTGAAGACGCCGTCTGGATCAAAAAGTCTTTTCGTTTGCTGCAATAACGAGTAAACCTGCTGACCAAGAACCTTACCGATGAATTCGCCGCGTAGCCGCCCATCGCCGTGCTCGCCACTTAGCGATCCGTTATATTTTAATACCAAATCAGTCGTTCGATCCAAAATGGTTCGAAATTTTCGCTTTCCATCGGCTGATTTTAAATTAATGAAAGGCTCTATATGCAATTCACCAGCCCCGGCATGTGCATAATAAGACGCATGTACACCCTCTTCGCGAAGTAACGATTGAACATCGGCAACGTAGGACGGCAAATCTTCTGGAGAGACGGCGCAATCCTCAATCAAGTTTACCGGCTGTTCGTCACCGGGCAAATTCCGGATCAAACCCAGACCAGCTTTTCGTACATCCCAAACCAAGTTGGTGGCCGAGCTGCCGGTCACAAATGGATAAGCGTATCCGAGTCCCTGTTGTTGCAGATCACTTATCAACGCATCCGCTTTAATGTGTAGGGCTTCTAGCTCATCCGCCCTAAATTCTACAATGAGAAGCGCTTGCGGATCACCTGTAATAAAAAAACGATTATGTTGGTAAGTAGGATGACCTACCGTGAAATCCAAAATATACTTATCGACTAGCTCGGATGCTTCAGGCTGGTGTGATAAGGCAACTACATTGCCCTGCATACATTCTACCATATCCATAAAATGTATACATAGCAGCCCGACCTCTTGTGGAGGTAAAGGCATGAGCTGCAATTTAGCCTCGGTAACTAGTGCTAATGTTCCTTCCGAACCTGCCAGAATCTGGCAAAGATTAAAGGGTTTATCTGTATTTGCCAATAGATCTAACGCATAACCGGTATTGCGACGGGTAAGGCTTTTTTTAGGGTAGCCTGCGTTTATCGCGGCGATATTTTCAGGTTTACTGACCAGGTCGTTTACTGTCCGATATACATCTCCCTCGCGTGATTGAGCAGATAGCTTTTGAAATAACTGCAACTCGTCCAGCTCCTCAAATATCGCTTCAGAAGCATCGTCCAGTAGTACGGTTGCTGCTATGAGATTCTGACGGGTGTCCCCCCATACGATAGAATGTAGCCCTGATGAATTATTACCAATCATTCCGCCAATCATGGCCCGACTTGCCGTACTTGTTTCCGGCCCAAACATCAATCCATAAGGCTTAAGATAGCTATTGAGATCGTCTCGAATAACACCCGGCTCTACCCTTACCCAATTTTCTTCCACATTTAATTCCAAAATACGATTGAAAGATCGCGAAACATCGACCACAATGCCAGCGCCGACAACCTGCCCCGCTAACGATGTGCCCGCAGTGCGTGGGATAAGCGTAATTTTTGTATCACGCGCAAATTGTATAAGCTTCTTTAGATCTTCTTTGCTTTTTGGAATGGCCACGGCTACCGGCACCTCTTGGTATACCGATGCGTCGGTCGCATAGGCCAACCGCATAGTTTGATGCTTCGGAAGATTGGGATCATAAAATAGTTCACCTTCCAATTTGAAAGAAAGTTCACGGAGCTTATCGATTGTTTGCACGTTTTCAGTAATTTTATGGAAAGCAAATTTAGCTAATTGTTGGTTCATTCACGAACCATTTAAGTCTTTACTCAAGAATAAGATTAAAAAACGCACAAACAAGCAAACAAATTTCCGCGTTATCCCCAGCACTAATAAACCTAAATATTCTATAATTTTGTCATAATCATGAATTATATTCAAAAAATAGCAGTTTGTTTTGAATATAATTCTTTTGTGTTTACCTTTGCAGCATTATGGCAAAACTTGAATATAACTTAGACCAGATCGACTATCAGATTCTGCGTATTATGCAAGACAATGCGCGCACCAATAACGCCGATATTGCCCGGGAGTTGGGTATGGCTCCCTCTGCTATTTTAGAGCGTGTCAAAAAGCTAGAGCAGAAGGATATTATTTTACAGTACAACGCTAAGATCAATCCTGATGCGCTGGATCAGAAAATGTTGTCATTTATATTTATCAAGGCGCAGGACATTATAGGTGTACAGAAAGTAGGCTTTTTGCTTGCGGAGATTCCAGAAGTACAAGAGGTGCATGATATTGCCGGAGACGATGGGTACCTTGTTAAGGTGCGTACAAATGACGCCGCAGGCTTGGTTGATCTTATGCGGAATTCTTTAGGAAAAATAGAAGGCATTATATCGACCCGCACAACCATTGTATTAGAAACAGTAAAAGAAGAACAAAAACTGGTTATTCCAACCAAGAAATAGCATGACAAAAGAGGGCCAAGGAACACCAGCAGCAGCGAGCATAGTATTTGCCTACCTGGTGGTTTATATTGTTTGGGGATCTACCTTTTTCTTTATCGAAAAGGCGTTGCGAAGCTTTAGCCCATTCGTACTGGGCTCTATACGCTTTTTTATTGCCGGCTCTATGTTAATGAGTTTTTGCTGGCTGCGGGGATACAAATTGTATATCAAGTCCGTCGTTAAAGATGCCCTCTTTATTGGTTTTCTTCTGCTGTTCGTTGATATGGCGGCCATTATCTGGTCAGAGCAATATATATCAAGCGCCATTGTTACTATTTTATCCTCTGCTGCCGCTATTTGGTTTATTATCTTCGACAAACCTAAATGGAAGCAAAATTTTTCCAGTCCACCTATTGTCATTGGTTTAGTATTTGGATTCATTGGCGTAGTTATGCTCTTTGCCGAGCAACTTTTTAACGATGACGCTGTCGGGCAAAATAAGGATATGAAATTGATCGCGATGATCGTTCTTATGTTAGGCACAATAGGCTGGACCGTAGGGTCATTAATTTCCAAGTATAGCAAAGAAAAACAGGATCGGGAGCGGAAGGGTGAAGCGGAAGACCTACATGTGATGGTGAAAACAGCCTGGCAAATGGTTTCTGCCGGTATTGCATTTACAATTGTAGCGCTTTTAAGCGGCGAATATGCCCGTTTTGATGTTTCTGCAGTAACCCCTGTCGATTGGGGCGCCATGGCCTATCTAGCAACAATGGGATCTATCTTAGCATTTGGCAGCTATATTTGGTTATTGCAGCATCGCCCAGCAACTGAGGTAAGCACGTATGCTTACATCAACCCTATCGTAGCCCTTGTCCTAGCGCATTACTTCACCAGCCATCATGTAACAAGCTTACAAATTATGGGGCTCGTCGTTGTGCTCTGCAGTGTCTTGCTCATGAATTGGAACCTCTATCGCGACAACAAGAAATTCAAGGCCTACAAACGAGCCAAACGCATAAAAAAGCTACGCGAGATGGCTCCGAAAAGTAGTATACCACGTATCATCGAAATTGCAAATTTCAATGATAAGCACGAGAAGAAAGGCAATCGAAACGAATAAGATGGGGAGGTCTTATCTTCCTTTTCAGATTTTTTTGAATCCTGTGTAGCAAATTCTTACCATGCAGCGTATTACTTCTAAAACACACGACGCATGAAAACAATATCTTTACAATCACTGATTTGCCTATTCTTCAGCCTATTTATCTTTAGCAGTTGTTTAAAAGATAATGATGGGTATTATGACGGCCCGGCAACTCCGGCAGCTTACATGACCTTCATCAATGCTTATCCGGAGAATGACTTCTTATCCTTCGATCTACACGCACAGAATAGCCCATTCCCATTGCAATACAAATCGTATCTCCGTCCAGCATGGGGTGTCTTCACTGGTGAAAGGAAATTGACTATTACCGCTCCCTCCGGCAATAGCCCACTTATTGATACCGTACTTAATATACGCGACAGTTCGGCCTACTCTACCTTTATATATGGTACCGCTACAAATCCACGATTTGCAATGACGCAGGATCGAACCATTCAAAATTTAGGTGAAAACACAGGAATCCGCTTCTTTAATTTGGCCAATATTGAGGGCAATGTTAACTTAGTTGTAGGCAATGCCGATACGGCTGCCTTTGCAAATCGGCCGATGGAGACAGGCGCATCAGCGGTGCAGCATCAACTGTTTCAACCAACAGCAAGTGGATCGATTAATCTCAGGGTAATGGATGCAAGCGGCAACGAGATAGCTAGAAGGGATAATTACACACTTAGAAAAGGATATTACTATAGTATTTTTTTAACAGGTAACGCTAGCGGTGGTAACTCCCCACTTTATCTAGGCGTAGTCTATCATTAATCAGCATTCCATTGAACTCCTAAGAGCTCCGATACAACAAGATCGGAGCTTTTTTGCATCCCACGGCTTTTTTCGCTACATCTGTTCGGCCCTATGAAAGCTACGTGCTGCTTGCTATCAAAGAAGAGCGTGAGCAAAATTCCTGAAGATTAGGGCGCATAGTTTTAGTTCTGTTTAAAAATCTGTATTTTCGTCCTCAATTTTCTCGAATAATTAGGCCGTATATGCAATTAACAAAATTAGAGATCAAAGGCTTTAAAAGCTTTGGCGATAAGATCACCATCAATTTTAATGAAGGGGTAACCGCCATTGTGGGGCCAAATGGTTGTGGAAAATCTAATGTCGTAGACGCTATTCGCTGGGTTATGGGCGAGCAAAGCACACGCATGCTACGATCGGAAAAGATGGAAAACATCATTTTCAATGGAACGGCAAACCGCAAACCGGCAAACCTCGCTGAAGTTTCGCTGACTTTCGAAAACAACAATAACCTACTGCCGACCGAATTCTCTACCGTAACAATTACCCGTAAACTATACCGTAATGGAGATAGTGAGTATCGGTTAAATGACGTGAAATGTCGATTGAAAGATATTACGGATCTATTTTTAGATACGGGCTTGGGGGCAGATTCCTATGCTATTATCGAACTGAAGATGATCGACGAGATCATCAACAACAAAGAGAACTCACGACGCAACCTATTTGAAGAAGCTTCGGGTATATCGAAATATAAGGTTCGTAAAAAGCAAACATTAGCAAAGCTGAAAGATACGGAAGGTGATCTTTCTCGCGTAGATGATCTCCTATACGAGATCAATAAAAACCTCAAGCAGCTTGAAGCACAAGCCAAAAAGGCTGATAAATACTTTCAGCTAAAGGATGAATACCGCGAGGCTAGCGTTGGACTTGCCTATTACCGCCTCGATAGCTTCAGCAGCGACCTTGAACATATAACCGAACAGGAAAAAACACAGCAAAGGCTGATTCAAGAGACGACTGATACCATAGAAGGTAGCGAAAAGCAACTGAAGGCTTTGCGTGAGGAGATTTTAGCAAAGGAAAAAAATCTCGCCACGCAGCAAAAAAGCACAAATGAATATGTCAATAAGATTCGTTCCTACGAGTCAGACAAAAAGATAAAAAATGAGCAATTACGCCATTTACAAGACAAAGAGGCGCGACTAACGGCTGAGCTCAATAACGACAAAGGGCAATTTGAACATGTCTCGCAAACCTTAAAGCGCCTTCACGAAGAACTTTTTCAGGAACAATCGACTTTGGACACTTTCCAAGCAGCTATTGAAAAAGATAAAACCGAAGTGGAAGAGTTACGCGCGCAGCAGGTATCTTCTAGAAGCAAATTAGATGCCTTCAATGCACAGACTGCTACGTTGCAAAACGACATCTATAAACTGGAAAAAGATGTGGCTGTGTTAAACATCCAAAAAGACGCCCTACAGCAGGAGTCTTTGCGCACCGTGTCGGATGCCAGTAGCAAGGAAGAAGAGCTATCGGAATTTAACAGTGCAGTCACTGACTTGGAGGAACGTGTAGAACAGCAGCAGCAGCAATACGACGAGGCTCTTCAAACGGAAGAGGAGTTGCAAAGAAATATGCAGGCTATTGAACAAGAGCTGAATGAAACACGAAACCAGATCAACCGCGAATCGCGTTTGGTTGATGCGAAACAAAACGAATATAACCTGACCAAATCGCTGGTTGACAATTTGGAAGGCTTTCCGGAATCCATCAAATTCCTGAGGAAAAACGCCGGCTGGAAAAAGTCGTATCCCCTGTTTTCTGATATCCTGTTTTGCCAAGAGGATTACCGCGTAGCAATAGAGAACTACTTGGAGCCTATCATGAACCATTATGTGGTAGAAAACCAACAAGAAGCCGTACAGGCTATTCAGTTGCTAAGTGACGCTTCTCGCGGCCGTGCAAACTTCTTTGTGCTAGATGCTATTCAACGCCTTGACACGAAACAGATAGTAGGCGCATCTGATCAGTTAACGCCTGCACTTGACGTAATCAAGGTAGATAACAAGTATGCTGAGCTATGTAAGCATTTACTTCAGCATGTATTTTTATTGAAGCCAGATGCCGCCGATTCGCTTCAGCAGGAACTACCTAGGGAAGATATTGTGGTTTTGCATCCGGAAGGTAAATTTTCTAAAAACTTATTGGGTCTAAGCGGCGGATCCGTCGGTCTGTTTGAAGGGAAGCGTATCGGTCGCGCCAAAAATTTAGAAAACCTAAGCAAGGAGATTAAAGAGCTTAACCAACAAATCGAGACTTTGCAGCAGCGCGAAGCAGATGGCATTGATCAATTAGCTACAATGCGCATCTCGTCTCGGAGAGACACGATAGATGAACTACGCAATATGCTGAATCGTCTGCACAATGAGCTAATATCTGTAAAGACGAAGCAGGAACAATATCAGGCTTTTATTACGAATAGCCAAAACCGTAAAGAGGATATCGAAAACCGGATTGCAACAATAAATACGGATCTTCAGCACGCAGAACCGCAACTGCAAACGCTTAAAGCTCAACAGCAAAGCCATCAACAGCAGCTGCTCGAATTGCAGGAAGCACATAGTGAAATATCGGATGTGCTGAACGAAAAGTCCACTGTTTTCAATCAGGAAAACATCAGGTACCATCAGCAGCAAAACAAAGTTTCCAGCCTGCAAAAAGATGTGGAATACCGGGAGAGCCAACAAGAAACGTTTGACGTGCGTATCCAAAAGAACAGCGAAGAATATGAGCAGGTAAAGATTGATATCAAAGCGGCTGCTACCTTCACAGATAACGATGATGAAGATTTAGTTGCTATGTATGCACAGAAAGAATCATTAGAGAAAGGTCTGCAAGAAATTGAAGAAGATTTCTACGGAGCACGGAAAGTGGTAATTGATCTAGAAGAAGATATTGTTCAATCTCGCCGTCGCAAAGACCAGAATGATTTCCTGTTGACGGAATTAAAAGACAAAAAAACAGCCCTGCAGATCGAGCTGAACAGTTTGAAAGAAAGATTATCGGTTGAATTTAATATTGATTTGCAAACGCTTTTAGAAGCGGAGGCTCCTGAAATACAATTATCCCAGCAAGAACTTGTGGCATTATGCGATAGGTTAAAAAAACAATTGGACGGTTATGGTTCAATAAATCCAATGGCCAAAGAAGCGTATGATGAGATGAGTGCTCGTCACACGTTTATAACCAAAGAGAAGGATGATCTATTGGAAGCAAAAGCCTCATTAATGGCTACCATCAACGAAATCGACCAAACGGCTAATGATAAGTTTATGCATGCGTTTAATACCGTGCGTGAAAACTTCATTCATGTCTTTCGCTCACTCTTCAATCAAGAAGACTCTTGCGATATGGTTTTGACTGACCCCAATAATCCGCTCGAATCGGACATCGATATTATTGCTCGTCCGAAAGGAAAACGCCCGCTATCAATCAACCAATTGTCAGGAGGCGAAAAGACGCTCACTGCCACGGCTTTGCTTTTTTCGCTTTACCTATTGAAACCCGCGCCGTTTTGTATTTTTGATGAAGTTGACGCTCCACTTGACGACACCAACATCGATAAATTCAATAACATCATACGGGATTTCTCGGCGAACTCACAGTTCATCATTGTATCGCATAATAAACGCACGATCGCAAGTACCGATATTATTTACGGCGTCACCATGGTAGAACAGGGTGTTTCTCGCGTTGTCGCCGTTGATTTACGGGACGTTGCTTAAGTAAGGGATAAGGAGAAGAAGAAGGCTTTCTAACAAACAAGATCGCTTCGTCGTCACAAGCGAAGCGACCACGAAGCGATCTATTGTTTGTAGAAATGCAGCTTAGGCAAAAACCAGATGCGTCCTCTGCGTATTTCTTTACAACAGCTCCTCAGATGGATTGGCGTCCCTCTCCTTCTTAATTTTGCCTAACCGCAATAAAGATGGGTTAAAGAATGAAAATACGCCAATCAATATAATTACACATCCTAATGCTATAAAAAGGTAATTTACACCAAATGCATCCGCTGCCCAGCCTGTCCCCAATAGTCCCAATACCGTAGGAATGATAGCAATACTGAAATATAAGGAAAACACTCGTCCCATAAGTTCTGGCCGTACCTCTTCTTGCAGCACCGTCATGAAACATGCGTTGTAGACGGCCGCGGCAACTCCACCGATGATGGTTAGTCCGACAAAAATATAAAATGCATTGGATGATAAAGATCCAGACAGACCTAAAGAAAACCCCAATAAAATGTAGGTGCAGTTGATCAACAGTACTTTAGAAAACGAGGGTTTAAATATCCCGATCAACCCGCCACCAACGAGCATGCCTACGCCCCACATCATCTCGATAATGCTCATTTCCCACTTGCCACCGTGGAAATGATTTAGGGTAAGCAAGGGGAAAAGCACAGCGATAGGCATAATGCAAAAGGTCACAATCGTCGAGAACAGAAAAAGCCACATCAGCCCTTTATTGTGGATGATTTCCTGAAAACCCGCATGCAAATCGCCCCATACCTGCGCAAAGCTAGCCCGTGCTTTCTCTGCGATCTTTGGATTTGGGATATGTATAAGAAGCAACGAACTTACCGCGATAATAGCGCCGCCGATGTCCAAAAGAAGCACATTGCCTATAGACATGAGCGAGATCGCCAAAGCGCCCAACGCCGGTCCAGCAATAGATGATATCGATTGTATGGTCTGATTGATACCTGCAATACGCAACAACTCCGATTCGGGCGCAATCATAGGAATGGCAGCTTGCATGGCCGGCATATGAAACGCCGATCCCACCGAGCGCAATCCTAACATGACGTAAATAAGAAGCAAACTTTCATGCCCCATGTAAAAACTGATGGACATGACCAGCGTACAGGCCGCCACGAATGTATCAGCCAGCATCATCGTCTTTTTACGATCCCAGCGATCGATATATACACCGGCAAAAGGCCCTATAATTGCGCCGGGGAGCATAGCAGCTATCGCACTAAAGGCCAGTACCTCAGCAGATCCATGCACTATACTTAGCCAAATGATAATAGCAAAATTCACTGCAGAGCTGCTGATGAGGGATACGAACTGCCCTACCCATATAAATAAGAATTTCTTCTTCCAATTCTCTTTCATAAAATAAATTGTTGAAGCTCTTTTGTAATAAGCTTTGTGAAATAAAAATATACATTATGAATAAACGAGAAACCGTTTATCCGCCACCGGAACGCTAGGTCTGGAACCTAGCACTTACGCTATTCTGATGCGAATAGTTAAAATCCTGTATAAAGATGTGAACTTCATGATACACAAAGGTATAAGAAAATACGAGGAATGCAAAAGGGAAGTGATTTTACGGTAATAGGATTGTATGCTGCTACTAAATACAAACATCAAAGACAGCCTTTCGAACACATTTTAAGTAAAGATTTTTTGATGAAAAAATTTATTAAATAGCTTATATTCAAATATTTAAAAATATAATTTTTTATTCTTCTCTTAAACCTTCTCTTATTCTTCTCTTAAACCTTCTCTTATTCTTCTCTTAAACCTTCTCTTGCTTTTAAAGACCAATGGGGAGTTTTTGGAGTTCCATTATTTATTATTATCCCATTTATTCTAAGCTCTGAAATCAGATTACCCACCTTATTCTTCTTCTGTTTATCATCCATCCAATCAGGGAGCTTATTCCACAACAAATCATCTAAATCCTTTCTTTCCAAACTAATATGCTCTTTAATGGCCTTTTGAATAAGAATGAATGAAGTTTTATTTATTAACTTCACATCTAAAAACCTCGTGTTAAATATACCTAATAATTACTTTAGAAAAAATGTATTGTAAAACCGTAAGCAATCATTAGCACTAAAAGAGCAACTTAGGATATCCAGCAAAAAAGCTTGTTGCTACAGCGAAAACTGCCCTGCAGCTTCAGGCGTAACAACAAGCTTGATTTTCATTTGTAATCCCTTATCTAAGAAACAGCGCTTATTTCCTCACCATCCTTTTCAATCTTTGGCGGGATCAATTTATATACTACCGGCGTCACAATGCGCGATAGTAACGTAGAGCTGATCAGTCCACCAATCATGACGATCGCGAGCGGCGATATCAAAGGATTGCTTGACCAAGCTATCGGCAACAAGCCGCCAATGGCCGTCAGCGATGTCAAAATAATCGGCAAGAATCTTATTTCCCCTGCTTGCTCGATAGCCTCGTTTAGCGCCATGCCCTCTCGACGCAACTGGTTGGTAAAATCTACGAGCAAGATCGTGTTCTTTACTTCAATACCCGCCAATGCGACAAGACCAATAGTAGCGACGAACGATAGCGTGTTTCCTGTAACAAGCAGGGCTAGCACAGCCCCTACAATACCTAAAGGAATAACAGAAAGCACAATCAAGGTACTTTTAAAGGTCTTAAATTCAAGCACTAAAACTGCGATAAACAAGAATACAGTTACCATAATAATTGTTCCGAAACCACCAAAGGCCGTTTGCCGGCTCTCCACCTCACCACCCATTTCGTAGGAATAACCAGCAGGAAAAGCAAACTTGTCCATCTTTTCAATGACCGCATTGATCACCTCATCATTTGTATATCCTTTCTCCACCGAAGAATTTACGGAGACCGTGCGTTGTTTATTTTGGTGGTAAACGTTTGATGGCGATGTTTCAAAAGTTAGCGTTGCCAATTGGCTTAACGGGATCGCCGTCCCTTCCACATTATTTACGAAAATAGCGTCAAAAACATGAATGTCCGGACTATTTCCTCGAGGCACGGTAACCGTTATCCGGTAATCATTATCATCCACGTTCGGATCGGTATAAATGCCGGCTACATAGCCGGCAAGCGCCACCCGAATCGTCTGATCAATGCGCGCACTCGGAACGCCCAAGGCCATTGCTTTTTCCCGATTGATCTGCACCCGCAAATCGGTCTTCTTGTTTTTTAATGGGTTATTCACATAGACATTTCCGGCGGTGGTCTTGAGGATACCCTCAACATCTGCTGCGAGTCGCTGCAAGGTATCTAGGTTATCACCAAACAAGCGCACCTCCACCGGCGACAAAACCGGAACGCCCTGTTCAAAGTTCTTCACTTCAACTTTAGCGCCCAAATAAGAAGACCATCGCTCGCGCAGCTCTTCTATCAATTTTTCTTTCTCTTTCGCCTTAACATCTGCATGTAGCTGAACGAAGATATCTGCATAGGCGACATTCTCACTGCCCTGCGTCATGTTATAGTAGATGCGCGGATTTCCTTTACCCACATTGCTCGTAAAGTACTTCACCGCCTCGGTATCATGAAGCTCACTTTCAATCTCGCGGGTAATACTGTCTGTAGTTTGGATATTTCCCTGCAAGGGGCTGGCAATGTGAATCATAAACTGCGGCTTCTCGGAGGGTGGAAAAAGAGAGAAACCAACCAGCGGTATCAAGCCCGCCGCCCCGGCGAAGATCAACAATGCGATTACGCCTGTGCGTTTGGGATGCTGTAACGCTTTGTCTAACCAGACCGCATATGTACTATGGATAATCTTTTGCAAACCGCGCAAAATAAAGTTCCCTTCTTCAGACGCATGTGGTTTAAGCAACTTGCTTGCTAAAAACGGAACAACCAACAACGCGACAAACATAGAGCCAACGACAGATGCAATCACCGCTGTAGGCATACTGCGGATAAAGTCACCGGCCATTTCTGGCATAAACATCAACGGTAGAAAGGCAATAACAAGCGTTACGGTACATCCGACTACGGCCAATGCAATTTGACTGGTACCCTTGATCGCCGCGTCTACACGGGAATATCCGTCGCGCATCCAGCGCTCTATATTCTCTACCACCACAATACTATCATCCACCACCAGTCCTAAGGCGACAACGAACCCCACAATACTCAATTGATTGAGCGAATATCCAATGATGTTTAACGTTACCAAACCTAAGCCCAAGGATAATGGAATGGCAATCATTACGATTAAGGACGCACGGGTGCCTAACGGTAGTAGCGTAAACAACACCAAGGTGATGGCGATTAAAAAATCTATTCCCAACCCGCTAAGTCGTACATTCACTTGATCTGCCTGATCGAAGCTCACCACGAATTGCACATTGCTCGGTAAGGTCTTTCGAAATTCCTCCAATACCTGCTTGTATTCTTTTTGTGTCTCCGTAATGTTCATTCCACTTTTTTGTGCTGCATTGACCAATACGGCCTGGTACCCGTTTAGCCGAGTGATGTGATTTTTTTCCGCGAAAGTCGGATACACGTCAGCGATATCACCCAACTGTATATTACGCCCTTGCGCACTGGCGACAATGGTTTGTTTGATTTCTTCGATACTTTGATAGGCGCCACTGGTTTTCACACTAAACGTTCTTCCGCCTGCTACGACGCTACCGCCAGGTACGTTCTGATTCTCACTTTGGATAGACTGTACCACGCGATCCATCGGAATCTTCAGATTGGCCATGCGCGGAAGATCAAGGTCCACACGAATTAGCTGATCGGGAAGCCCATTGATTTCCACATCCTTCAGCGCACGTACTTTCTCCAATCGGCTTTTTAAATCATCAGCCAATCGCTTCATGGTCGCGAGTGACGCATTTTCCGATACCAAAGCTGATTGAATAACGCTAACGCCTGTAGGATCTATCTTCCGCACCTCCGCGCTATAGATATTCTCCGGCAGTTCCGGACGCGCGGCGCTAAGCTCGCGCACCAGTTCTTGGTATTTCGCATCGTAATCTTCGCCATACACATATTCGACGAATAGAAAAGCAATACCATTGCCAATGGTGGTTTTGATGCGCTTAATGCCGTCCAGCGCATAAAACCTGCTTTCTAACGGTTTTACCACAAGCTGTTCCATATCCTTCGGACTTGTGCCCGGGTAAATCACGGTTACTGGAAAGTTTACCGGTTTCATTTCGGGATCTTCAGATCGTGACATGGTCAACACCGTGCTAAGCGCAACCACAATAACCATCAGCACCATGATTAAGGTAAACTGATAATTTTTAATCGGGTATTTGATAAGGCTCATAACAAACGATTATTTTTGGGTTATCACTTTTATTGGTGCGCCATCAACCAAGTATGGACTGCCTGAAACGATGAGGGCGGTAGCGCTGTCCAACCCGCTCAATACCGTCACTTGGTCAGCAGATATTCCTCCCAGGCTAACTTTGACGCGCTTCGCTGTTTTATTATCATGGGTCACGAACACGTAGCCTTCTTTCCCATTTCCATCCAGTAGCGACTCGTAAGGTATATTCCAAACCGCATTCTGCTTGGAGCTTTTGCGGAATTCAGCGCGAGCAAAGACGCCAGAAGCCAATTTATTCTTAGGTGCTCGTGCTAAGCGCAGAAAAATGCTAAATGTGCCAGTGTTTGGGTCCAAACCTTCGGATTTACGCGTTACAGAAGCCGGAAAAGCTTGTTCGCCAAATACATCTGCGCGTATACTTGCGGTATCCCCAATTTGTATCATAGACCACTGCCGATCTGATACACCTACCTTCAATTCCCAATGGCCCTCATTGGCACTATTAACCTGAAATACAGGAGTACCAGGACCAACAACCTGACCTTCCTGAGCCAATCGTGCTAATACATAACCATTACTTGTAGACCGAATCTCTGCATACTGCTTGTTAAATTGAATCGATTTTAAGTCTTGTTGTGCCACGCTCAGCGCCGTTTGTGCGTTTTGCATCTGTTCTAACGTCGTCACGCTATCGCGATAGAGCTTACTTGCTCGATCATAATCGCGTTTAGCTTTCTCCACGGCCAAACGGGCTTGCGATGCGTGTGCATCTATTTCATCTTGATGGACACGGGCCAATAGTTGCCCAGGACGTACCGCATCCCCTTCCCGTACAAACATTTTTTCAATGACACCACCGCTTTTGAAACTTAACATCGTTTCATCGTCCGTGGTGAATGTTCCCGTGGCCTCAAAAGCTACAGCCGACGCACTATTGTGTAGGGAAAGCAAAGCTACAGGAACAGTATCTGTACGAGGGATATCCGTTGAGCGATCTGCTTGATGACAGGATTGTATGGTCGCTGCAACAGCAAGTGTAGCGACGAAAAGATAAGGGCGAATTGATGTTTTCATTATTGAACTATTTGGAAGGTTGCAGATTCACGTTCTAAAGAGGCTAAGGCCATCAAGATTTGCAGTTTACTAACAGTTTCTGAAAGCTTAGCGGTGGTATACTGGCTGCGTGCATCGATGGTTTCCATGTAGGTATTCACACCGGCTGAAAAACCCTTCTGAATTAAACGCTGGTAGGTGGAAGCCGTTTCTAATTGTACCTTTGCCTTTTCAAAGTTTTTAAATGACGAGAGCACTTCGTTCCGTGCCATCTGGATAGCCATAGACAATTGTTGTTCGGCTTGCGCTTTTTTATTTTTTGATACCGCGAGGTCAACCTTCGCTTCTTGTATCTTTAAGCGGTTTCTATTGCCTTGAAAGATGGGCATTTTCATTGTTAATCCAACCATAAAATAACGCGAGTTGTCGTTAAACTTCAGACCCTCAGCTTGAGAACCCAAGTCAAAAAATCCGCTTATTTTTGGCACGAGGTACTGTTTATTCATTTTGACTATAGACTCTTGAATAGCGATTCCAGTCTCCAACGATTTTAACTCTTCTCTATTGGAAACATCCACGTCGTCCCATTCTGCCAAAGACCACAGGCTCTCCCGAGCCAAAAGATCATCCTCAAGAATTGCTGACCCTGCATCTCTGTTTAGTAACATATTGAAGTATAGAGCGGCATTTTTGATATTTTTATCTGCATCGGCAAGCTGTGCTTCGACAGCAGCGACTTCAGAATTAGCTCGTATGACGTAGGCTGGAAGACCTTTTCCAGCGTCCAACAATTTTTGATTTACCCGACGCCCTTCTAATGCAAGATTTAATGATGATGTGTACACAGCCTTAATCTGCACGGCCGTCAAATATTTATAATAGGCGTTTTTGATTTCTTTGATCAGCTCTCGTTTATAAATTTCAACCTCATTTTCCTGAAGGTGCACGGTAGCCGCCTTGATACGTTCGTTGTAACCTATATCGGTATTTAGTAATGGCATCGTGGTCCGGATTTTGGCATCATAATAATTCTGGGGAAGGAAATTTATGGTTTCATTACCTATTTGTGGAAATGCTTGGGATTGCGTCAATGCATTTAACGTATTGTAAACGGGATTGAGAAGATCGCCCACAGGCAGTTCAATGGAGCGTCCACCTTTCGCATGGGAATAGGCTACATCCACGTCTATGGCTGGTAAGTATAAAGATTTTGCCACCTGCATGGCATTTAAGGCGCGCTGCAGGGAAAGGTTTTTTTCCTGCAGTACTAAGTTATTATCCAAACCCTCGTTGAGATAGCCGTCCAATGCACCGGATTGTGCACGAGCACCGAAGACGCTGATCGCCACCGCGACGACGTAAATAAATAGTGTTCTCATTATTAACAGCGTTAAGTATATGTCTAAATTTTTTTATTTTGTAGATTCTAGATAATGTACAAATACACGAAATGCTTTTTCCACCATTGCTTCCTGTTCGTCATTATTTAAGATCACTTCCATCATATTTCGTAGATGGCCTGACACATATAGGGAACATAAACCATGTACAGAAGACCAGGCCTGCACAGCTACTTGAACGGTATCAAGACCTTTAAAATAGCCAACTTCTTGACAATCGCGCACCGTCTGCAGTAGAAAGTCAAACACCCGTTCCCCCTCTTCCCATGCGCCATCGACGCAGTGAATTTGCAGATAATGCATAGGGTCTTTCATCATAAACATCACCTCATAAAAATCAGGATGTTTTAGGCCAAACCGCAGGTAGCATTTTCCGATTGCTTTGAGGCGCTCGAAGGGAGATTCAACTTCCATAAGTGGCTGAAAATCCTGCCGAAGCATTGAAAATCCCTCCTGATGCAGGGCGTAGATAATGTCGCTTTTGTCTTTGTAATAAAGATAGATGGTTGTAGGACTGAATTCGATTTCTTGTGCAATCTTACGAATCGATGTTGCTTCGTAGCCCGCCGTGACAAATAGCTTCTTTGCCGCCTCTAGAATGCGTTTCCGTAAATCTTCTTTGTGCCTTGTCTTTCTTTCTTGAATTCCCATTACATCGCAAATTTAAAGAACAGTGTTAACCTATGCAACTATTATTAAAAAAAAGAGCCCCTACTTACGCAGAGGCTCTCCAACCTTAAAACTTAAACACTTACTTTACTTCAATAAGTCTCTTTGCTACAATCGCCTCTTCTTTCTTCCCTACAGAGACATTCAATACGCCGTCGGTATAAGCTGCATCAATGCTATTGTAATTGACCGATTCAGGTAGCGAGAACGAACGGGTGAAAGAGCTGTAGCTGAATTCTTTCTTGCTATACAACTTTTCATCTGTCCCGTTTTCTTCTTTGCGCTCCACCGAAATGGTTATTAAATTTTTATCAACGTTTATCTTGAAATCAGACTTTTGTAAACCCGGTGCAGCCAGCTCTATATTAAAGGAGTCTTGCGTCTCAGATATATTCACCGCAGGAACCCGGGTCACTAAACGATCCGTTATAAACGAATCATTGAAAAAATTATCGAAGATGCTGTTCACATAAGGGTTTACAACATCAGAATTAACAGTTTTTGTCGGAAATTTGATTAATGCCATTTTTATGTCCTCCTTAATTTTTTTGTTTTAATGATGTTAAGTGTTTAACAAACTATATACCGAACGCATTTTCGGATAAAACTAACGACATTTTGTCGGCTAATTTTATTTTTCAATGCCAATATGTCTTGCGTCAAAAGCTATAGTGCTTAAAATGACAGTGTTTACTAAAAGCCGATAGCTTCAGCTGTGTAAGTTATAGAAACTCTGCTATGGATATGGTCTCTTCCAAAAGGTGGTGTTGTTTTGCGAATAGAAATCGTAATCTTGTTGGCAAATCCATAGCGACTACGGGAAATATCCAATATTTCTTTCGCTGCTGACTCCAGTAATTTACGGTCTTTTTTCATCACATCACGAAGGATGTTGTATAGCTCTTCATAATTCAGCGTATGTGTTAATACCTCCGCATCGCCGTCCTCGTAGGGAAAGGCTACGCAAAAATCAACAAAAAATTCATTTCCTAGCAATCGTTCTTCCTCGTAATAGCCAATTGGAGAAAAAAAACGAACATCTGTCAGTGCTACTTCTTGTGTTATGAAACCCATGTCACAAAAATAATAAAATAGTGGCATACAAATTTTACCCACAACCAACAGCACAACAAAACGTAAAATTTCGGACAAGAAGCACGTTACTGCCGAGAAATATGTATACTTGTTTTAACTAAATAAGATAACATGAAAGCTTTATACTTATTGAATACCGCACTTTTCACGGCATTATCTTTAGCTTGTATTGCGCAAACAAAGTTTAAACCGGAAGACACTGAATTTTATGAACCCAAACCACGCGTTGTGATGAATGATGCGCAGGTACCAAATGACGCCATAATACTCTTCGATGGTAAAACTTTAGATAAGTGGGAAAGCAAAAACAACCCGTCGCAGGCAGCACCATGGACGGTCCAAGATGCTGTACTGACCGTAAACCCATCGACCGGCGACATACAAACAAAGGAAAAATTTGAAGATTTCCAATTGCATATTGAATGGAAGAGCCCAGAAAAGATAAAGGGTGAAGGTCAAGGACGTGGAAATAGTGGGATTTTTCTTCAAGGTTTATATGAAGTGCAGGTGTTAGACAATGATGACAACCCAACATATGTAAATGGGCAAGCGGGTAGCATCTATAAACAGCGTCCCCCATTAGTGGAAGTTCGTGCTGATCAGGATAAATGGCATCGGTATGACATCATTTATAAAGCCCCGCGTTTTAATAAAGATGGGATGCTGATTAGCAAAGCTACGGTGACCATATTACACAATGGCGTGTTGGTACAAAACAATACACAAATCGAAGGAACGACAGAGTACATCGGCCTTCCGAAGTTGCAGGCACATGGGTCAGGTCCTATCGTGCTACAAGACCATGGAGACCTGGTACATTTCCGCAATATCTGGATAAGACCTTTGTAACATTATCTCCGCGCTAATGGAAGAAATTTTAGATTGCGGTTCAATTTCCTATTTTAGCAACCTTAAAATTTTTCCATAACATGAAGAAACTTTTGATACTGTTCCTTCTCGGATCTTCCTTGGCCTATGGACAACGGAATTTCACGATCGAGGAGACCGTGTTCGGGCCGAGGCAATTTGCGCCGCAGAATTTGGTACTACCGCAATGGATCCCAGGCGCTGAGGCATTCACGCACCTGGACGCCCAATACCAAAACTTAGAAATTCGGGAAGCAGCAAACAATTGGCAGCCTATGCGCATCTTATCCGTGGGCGACCTCGCCGAAGCATTAAAGATAGCGACAGGTGAAACTATTAAATTGTCCAATTTCCCTACAGACTATAAATGGATCAATGCCAATACACTGAATTTCTCCTACCAAAGTGCACAACAGCAATATTATCTCGTTTACGACATCCGCGATAAGAAAACAACCATCCTTTCAAAAACACCTGTTAGCGGGCGCAATGTGGAGCGAAGCGACGACTATAGGAAAGCGGCATACCTTATCGGAAACAACATTGAACTTACGGATGCGTCCGGTAAGACGACACGGGTAACTACGGATAAGGTAGATGGCCTTGTCAATGGCAGTGATTATACGCATCGGCAGGAATTTGGCATTACCAAAGGGATGTGGTGGAGCCCAGACAATGAAAAATTACTGTACTACCGTAAGGATGAAACGATGGTTAGCGATTACCCCTTGATCCAATGGTCGGATCGGGTAGCTACCGTTAAAAACATCCGTTATCCGATGGCAGGAATGAAAAGCGAGGAAGTTAGCCTTGTGGTTTACGACAGCCGCAACCAGCAAAAAACAACCTTAAAAACGGATGGCCCCAAAGAGCAGTACCTCACGCTCTGCACCTGGGATCCATCTGGTAAATTTGTTTACGTCGGTGTGCTTAATAGAGGACAAAATCACCTTAAGTTGAATAAGTATGATGCAACATCCGGCGCGCTAATAAAAACACTCTTCGAAGAAGAATCATCATCGTGGGTAGAGCCGCTACACGCGCTAAGGTTCGTCCCCAACAAAAACGACCAATTTTTATATCAAACCGACAGGGATGGATTCAACCAACTCTACCTGTACAATACCGAAGGTAAGCTTATCCGTTCCTTAGGCTACGACAACGTTATTGTCGAGTCACTTGGTGATTTTTCGGCTGATGGCAAGAAAATAAGTTATACCGGGGTTACGAACAATGGTCTCGACCGTCACTTATTTCAGGTAGATATTAACACGGGAAAAACACAGCAGTTAACGAACGAATCCGGTGTTCACCAAGCCAGTCTGAGCCATAACGGAAATTACTTGTATGATCAGTATAGCAATCTCACGACTGCGAACAAGATCGTGGTTCGCAGTATTGGCAACAAAAAAAGCACGACACTCCTTGAGGCGTCCAACCCTTTCCAGGGAAAAATTGATCTGCCAACCATAGAGCCAGTCGCATTGACATCAGCCGATGGAAAAACGCCATTGAACGGACGAATTATTTATCCGCCAAACTTCGATGCAACGAAAAAATATCCGGTGCTTTATTATTTGTATGGCGGTTCACATGCGCAGCTGGTTCAAAATAAATGGTTATATGGAGCGGGCTACTTTGATTTGTATATGGCGCAGCAAGGCTATGTGGTTTTCACGATGGACAACCGTGGATCCGATGCGAGAGGCCGTGATTTTACCCGCGTGACCCACCGAGAGCTTGGGAAAGCAGAAATGGCAGATCAGCTACAAGGAGTTGCTTACCTCAAGAACAAACCCTTTGTAGACAGCAAGCGAATGGGCATTTTCGGTTGGAGCTTCGGCGGTTTTATGACGACTTCGTTTATGGTAAATCAACCCGATATTTTCCATACGGCAGTAGCCGGCGGACCAGTTATCGACTGGAAATTTTACGAAGTGATGTATGGCGAGCGGTATATGGACAGCCCACAAGAAAATCCAGAAGGCTATAAAAGCACATCACTGCTCCATAAAGCAAAGCAGCTTAAAGGAAACCTAATGATTATTCATGGTGCTCAAGATCCGGTGGTTGTACAACAGCACAGTATGGAATTTATAGAAGCTTGTATTAAAGCGGGAAAGCAGGTTGACTATTTCCTATATCCTACACATGAACATAACGTCTTGGGGAAAGATCGTATTCATATGTATGATAAAATAGCCAAGTATTTCGACATCCACTTAAAAAAATAAGGGAAAGCTATTAAAAAGGCTCACCGACTAAAATTTAACGGAGCAATCTTATGTTAGTAACATATGGATTGCTCCGTCATCATCAATTCACCTCCTCCCGAGCGTGATATCTAAGTTTCTAAAGGATTGGAACGCCCTTTTAAATGCCTACAAGCGCTTTATGCAATTTGTGCGGACTTTCCGTAACTTTCGTTGTGCACACTCGCAACAGCGCGGCCTGAAGGATCGTTTAAGTTTTGGAAGGATGCATCCCAAGCCAATGCTTCAGGTGTACTACAAGCTACCGATTTTACCGAAGGAACCGTTTTCGCAGCCGCCTCTGATGGAAAATGAGATTCGAAGATCGTACGATATAAAAACTCCTCTTTATTTTTAGGCGTATTTACCGGAAAACGTGACGCTGCCGTTTCGAATTCCACGTCGCTAACTTTCGCTTCAGCTTGTTCCTTCAACGTGTCAATCCAACTGTAACCTACGCCATCAGAGAACTGTTCTTTTTGTCGCCAAGCGATGCTCTCCGGCAAATAGTCTTCGAAAGCTTTTCGAACCACCCACTTCTCCATACGACCATCTTTGATCATCTTGTCAGCCGGATTTAAGGTCATCGCCACATCCATAAATTCTTTATCAAGGAATGGAACTCGACCTTCTACACCCCAAGCGGCTAATGATTTATTTGCACGTAAACAATCGTACAGATAAAGCTTTTTCAGTTTGCGCACCGTTTCCTCATGAAATTCCTGCGCATTTGGCGCCTTGTGGAAATATAAATATCCGCCGAATAATTCGTCAGAACCTTCCCCGGAGAGCACCATTTTTATGCCCATAGACTTGATAACGCGCGCAAGTAGATACATCGGTGTAGACGCTCTAATCGTTGTCACGTCGTATGTTTCCAAATGATAGATAACATCACGAATAGCATCTAAGCCTTCCTGAATAGTAAAGTTAATTTCATGGTGAATGGTACCAATATGGTCTGCTGCTTTCTGTGCTGCAATCAAATCTGGCGCACCTTGTAACCCTACCGCGAAGGAATGCAGTTGCGGATACCACGCTTCTTCCGTTCCGCCCGTTTCAATTCTTTTCGATGCAAATTTCTTGGTCACGGCCGCAATGACTGATGAGTCCAAACCGCCAGATAATAACACACCATAAGGCACATCAGACATCAACTGCCGCTGCACAGCTTCTTCAAGAGCCGTGCGCAACTTTGCGATATCAGTTTCGTTATCCTTAACGGTTTCAAAAGCTTCCCATTCGCGCAAGTACCACTTTTTAGGCTCAACACCCTCTTTACTGTACAGGTAATGGCCTGGAGGAAATTGCTCCATTGTCGCACAAAAACCCTCCAAAGATTTTAGTTCGGAAGCTACAAAAACTTGTCCGGCCTCATCTTTACCGTAATATAGAGGTATGATCCCCATGTGGTCACGAGCCACTAAAAAAGAGTCGTCACGGCCATCGTACAATGCGAAACCGAAAATACCATTTAAATCCTCTATAAACGAAGCTCCCTTTTCTAGGTAAAGCGCTAAAATCACCTCTGAATCCGAATGCGTGGAAAAATCGTAATTCGGCAATGTATTGCGCAACTCTTGGTGATTATATATCTCGCCATTAACCGCCAAAACGACGTTCCCGTCTGGGCTAAATAAAGGCTGACTTCCCGATTTCGGGTCTACAATAGCAAGACGCTCATGCGCCAAAATCGCTTTTTCACCGCTAAAAATACCTGACCAATCTGGTCCGCGATGCCTAATACGCTTAGACATCTCCAAAACCTGCGGTCTCAGCTCTTCCGATAAGGAAGACTTCAAATCAAAAGCTCCAACAATTCCACACATAAAATAAATATTTAATACTGTTCTCTACGTTTAATCTCAATTTCTACACAAAGAAAAGTATTAAAAATTAAAATCACAATATTTTATCATTTTTATTGAAAAAAAAATAATAAAAAACATGTATAGTTATAAATTCAATACGCAAATTATACATCTGTTAATACATCACATAATCCACATAGTAAGGCTGATATCTGTAATTACTTTTTGGAAACGTTTACAATTTTGGAAATACTAATAATCGTTCAGTCGTTGAACAGAAATAAGCAACACCTTTCTAAAATTTCGATAAGCCTGTAATCCATTGATCTAAAAAAATAAGTAGACAATAATCGGCAGGTAGGCGCGAGCGATGGGCCCGCGCCTATTCAACATACCTTTCGGCTAGCGCAATGTATGAGATTAAAATTTGCTCTGATTGACCGGGAGCTTTGTCTATTAGATTATACCATGTAGCGAATGTCCGCGAACACCCAACGCGTCGACGCGTCTTTCTACCGCTTCATCTTTTATCAATGCTGGTGCGTGATGAGGCTTGCTTCTCGCGTCAATAATCAAAGGGCCATGGCAACCCCAGTGCTTGAAGCTAGTGAAGCTATCCACCCCATAAATATCAAACGCGGGATTGCTTCGCGTAAAAGTTACCCAAACAAAATTGTTTACGGTCGCTGCAGCGAAAGAAGCATCGTCCACTAAAACAAGTAGCTGCACCCCCTCCATAGATATATCTTTTAAGACGTTGCACCAACGCTCGATCACCATTGCCTCCTCTTCGTAGTTTGTAAACTCTTTTCCATCAAGTACCAAGACGCCTGGTAACGCTAATTTCATCCTGTTGAATGGTCGTGGAAATGCGACATGCGCAGGAACTTCCTTGAGCAGATCACGCTTCTTTTTTCCTACAGCAGCAAAGGTCACTTTTGAACCTGCATTCAGTCCATCACCTGTATAGTCAAGCGTATCAATCGTGGTATTTGTTTGGAAATGAACATCCCTTGAAAAGTCAATACGTTCGAGCATATGGGTCATAAACTGTTCTACGTTATGAATATCCAACGAGGCGTTATCCGCGTATGCGGATATGAAAAGATATTTTGCCAAACTCAATTGGTTAGTTCCCAAGATTTGATTAGCTATAGTAAGTAGTTCTTGCGGACGATCTACTTCCTGATAAGGTGTATACCGTTCGCTTCCTATAGCAAATAATAACGGATGTACACCCGCAGCATCTACCGCATGTACAGCATGCAAACCCGCGATTTGTTGTGGTATAGCCTTGCCCGTGATCTCGTGGATTAGCGCACCAAAGCTGGTATCCTCCTGCGGCGGACGTCCCACCACCGTGAATGACCAAATCGGGTTTTCGCGGTGATACACGCGATGCACTTTCATCAATGGAAATGGATGCGTTAAGCTGTAGTAACCGATGTGGTCGCCGAAAGGCCCCTCGGGTTTGTTTTCCTGGGGATACACCGTACCGGTAATGACAAAGTCAGCATCCGACGAAATGCAAAACCCTTCTTCATCATAAAAATAGCGGAATCTTCGGTTGCCCAATGCACCGGCAAATATCATCTCGGACAGGCCTTCGGGTAGCGGCATAACGGCCGAAAGCGGATGCGACGGCGGTCCGCCAACAAACACACTAACCTTTAACGGCCTACCAAGTGCGTTAGCTTTCGTTTGGTGCACACCTATTCCCCGATGCAATTGATAATGGAGCCCGATTTCGGCATTGGGAACATAATCGTTTCCGGAAAGCTGTATGCGATACATCCCTAGATTGGCCTGCATAATACCCGGACGTTCGACATCTTCGGAATATACTTGCGGCATGGTAATGAAGGCGCCGCCATCCATTGGCCAGTTCACGATCTGTGGTAGCTCGGAAATTGTCGTTTGCCCATACAAAATAGGTGATCCTGTTTTTTTACGCCAAGGCAATGCCCCAAGCGCTACCATGGATGACCCAACATACTCCAGCGGCTTTTTTAGCACGGACATCGGATTCATCTTAACATCCACAAGCTTTTTGACATGATCGAGACTATCTCGAAACATAAATTTTGACCGGTCAAGTGTACCGAAGAGATTGGAAACGGCGGGAAATTTGGATCCCTTGATATTTTCAAATAAGAGAGCAGGTCCCTGCGCATCAAAAACGCGCATATGTATAGCGGCCATCTCCAAATAGGGATCCACTTCTTCTTTGATCCGTATCAGATGCCCGTGATTTTCTAAATCAGCCACACAATCCGCTAAACTCTTGTATCCCATATCTCGTTTTTTATGTACACAAAAATAGCAGAATAGTTGAGTTTAATGAAACGTGATGGTTAGACAAGTGATTTTACTGTAGACGATTCGCGCTATTTATCCACTCGCAAAATATCATTTACCCTCGAAAATTCAAAAGGCATTTCTGCTTTCCAAGTGTTACCAGTCCTGTTATCGGATTGAATAATACGGCTGAGCTCCGCATAATCCGTACTGCTGATATCAAGCTTGTATTGATACATAAACTTCACTAGCCACCCAGGTACATTGACTATACGCTGCCCGGATGGAATAAGCTCAAGTTGTTTGTAACAATCAAATATTTTCAAAAATGAATATTCTTCCTCCCCACCGACTTCAAGTACCTTATAGTGAAAAGCAGAAATGTGCAGCATGCGCTTTAACCAACGTATTAAATCATGTGCCCCCAATGGTTGAAATACCCGATTCGCATACCGTTGCGAATAAAATATAAATTTTCTTTTTGCAATATTTTTAAACACCCTATCGATTAGCGAGCCTTGGCCTACGACGCTGTTTTTTAACACAATCGTGTAATCCATATTAAACTCTTCGAATAGATCTAATATTACCTGAATGCAAATTTTATCTATCAAACGCGCGACATAAACTAAGCGACTACAATTTTTCGTTTTCAGGATATGGATGAAATTCCGAAGAAAGAGCAATTCCATCTTGAGGTTGACGATATCATGCAGTGTCGGAACTTGCGTAAAGTAAAAGGCAGCATCTATCTTTGGAATAGGCAAATCCGCTTCTACTTCGGTTTTTAGCAAATCCGCCTCATACAACTTGGCCCGGACGGGTTCGAAGAGACGTTTTTCAAACAGCTTGATGTTTCTTGTAATGGCATAAACATTGGTTTCTTCGTCAGCCATCAGGCTGACACTTCTTTGTCCGACGTAGTTATTTAACCCACTAATCAATATATCCATAAGCTCCCTTCACAGAAAAATCAGTTATTAATTTCAATAACAAAACAGTAGAGTTCGGTTTATGTTCGGGAAAAATACAATTGTTACAATAGCCGATTTAGCGTGGCCACGAAGTAATGATTATTGTCTATACTTTGTAAAAAGAGACGCATATTTAAAACCAATCTAAACGAAACAGATTCTTTGGTTATATTTGCATTATCTATACCATCTAAGCAAACGGATTTCTTGTATGACAAAAAAGGTGATTTTAATATGGTTTCGAAATGATCTGCGCATTCACGACAATGAAATTTTGTTTGAGGCTGTAGAAAGAGGCGATATTGTCATCCCTGTTTATTTTTTCGACCCGCGATATTTTAGGAACAACAGTAATGGTTTAAAAAATACGGGGGTAGCAAGAGCGAATTTTTTACGCGAGACCGTCATTGAATTTAAGCAAAGCCTGCAAAACCTTGGTGCTGATTTACTGGTATTTCATGGGAAACCTGAAGACACGTTGGGTACACTTTGTGCTAAATACGATGTGACAGAGGTATATCATCATCGCGAAGTAGCTCAGCGAGAAACTAGAATATCCGAGTTGGTAGAGGTTGCATTATGGAAAGAGAAAATTAATCTTAAACATTTCATTGGACATACGCTTTACCATAAAGAAGACTTACCCATTCCGATCAAAGACATTCCGGACTCTTTCAGTGCATTTAAGAAAAAAGTAGAAAAGGAAAGCTTTGTGCGGCCGGTTCTTCCAGCCATTGCAACGATTACCACGCACCCTCATCTGGAGGAAACCGTGGTACCAACATTAGCAGAACTCGGTTTTTCCACTGACGACACAACTAGTCTTATTATCGATGACACCACATTGCGGGGTGGCGAAAAGCGGGCGTTGGAAGTCATAGAATTGACCTTATCCTCAAACTATGATGAGCCGGACGACTATAACTTAGTATCCCCTTACATCGCCAATGGTGCCGTCTCTCCTGCTTTTTATTACCACAAACTAAAAGCGGCAGGCACACAACTGAACAAAAAGCGATATGATAGACTTATCTCCAGACTTTTATGGCGCGACTATTTTCGGTTCATGCTAAAAAAATACCCAAATGTTTTCTTTAAAAATCATAGCCCGGGAATTGACATCCCCGCATCCATAGAAAGCATTCGGCGTTTAGCCCAAAATGGATCTGATGAACCGGTCATTCAGGTGCTTTTGGAGCAGTTGATAACCGAGGGGAATTTACCTTACGAACACCGAGAAATATTAGCAGCTTATCTTCTGCAGGAATTAAACGTCAATCACCTAGCTGGCGCGCAATTTTTCGAAGAATATAGTATTGATTATGCTCCTGCTACGACCTATGGACATTGGCTTCACTTGGCAGGATTTGGAACCAGCGCGAAGGACAATCTTAAGAGTGACTGGCGCGAATTAATGAAAAAGTCTTACCGCTTACGCTCGACGGTAAAATAGCGGTCCTGACCATAATCAGCAGGGATGAATAATAGCCTTTTCCAAAATTTGTCACAAAAGATAGAAATCTTCAAAATTATCAGTTTTCAAGCGTTTTTTTGTTCATTTTAAGCGTGTCAAGTATTTATTATTTGCTAACTTTGAGCAAAATTTTTATACGTAAGATTTCCTCATGGACAAATTATCATATTTGAGTAACGCAGATTCAGGCTATATTGACTCGTTATATCAAGCATACAAGGAAGACCCTAACGCAGTAGATGTAAGTTGGCAGAAATTTTTCGAAGGATTCGAATTTGGCCAAACCAGTGGAACCGGCGCTGCTGCTGCCGAAACTCCCGAGCAAGCAATTAAAGAGATCAATGTTTTAAACATGATCAACGGATACCGCGATCGCGGGCATCTTTTCACCGAAACAAACCCCGTTCGTGAACGTCGTAAATATTTCCCGGGCAAGGAGCTCGAAACTTTTGGCCTTTCGGAAGCTGATTTAGATAGCGTCTTTAATGCCGGTGTTGAGGTCGGTTTGGGACAGGCTAAACTAAAAGATATCCGCCAGCTTATCGAAGAGACATACTGTGGCTCTATTGGAGCAGAATTCCGCTACATCCGTCATCCTGAGAAAATCAAATTCCTTCAAGACAAAATGGAGTCCGAGCGTAATACGCCAAACTTCTCTTTAGAGGGCAAAAAACGTATCCTTAAAAAATTAAACGAAGCTGTAATTTTTGAAAGCTTTTTAGGCACTAAGTTTTTAGGCCAAAAACGCTTTTCCCTGGAAGGTGCAGAATCTTTGATTCCAGCCCTTGATTCCGTTATACAAAAGGGTTCTTCGTTAGGAATTGAAGAGTTCGTGATTGGTATGGCACACCGCGGCCGCCTGAACGTATTAACGAACGTGATGGGCAAATCATACAAGACAATCTTTTCTGAATTTGAAGGGAAGATGTATGAGGCCGATCCAGAGATCCAATTCGGTGGTGATGTGAAATACCATTTAGGCTTTTCATCAGACATTACTAGCCAAGATGGTAAGAACATACACTTAAGCCTTGCACCCAATCCATCGCATTTAGAAACTGTGGATGGCGTTGCGGAAGGTATGGTGCGTTCGAAAATTGACCTAAAATATGACGGGGACTCTTCGAAAATAGCGCCGATCCTGATACATGGTGATGCAGCAGTCGCTGCGCAAGGTATCGTGTACGAAACCATTCAAATGTCTAAATTGGATGGTTACAAAACAGGTGGAACAATACATATCGTTATCAACAACCAAGTCGGCTTTACCACGAACTACAAAGATGCGCGTTCGTCCACCTATTGTACAGATATTGCGAAAGTGACATTGTCTCCCGTTTTCCATGTGAACGGTGACGACGTAGAAGCCTTGGTTTATGCAATCAATCTAGCGGTAGAATACCGTCAAAAATATAAAACAGATGTTTTCATCGATTTGCTCGGATACAGACGTTACGGACATAATGAGGCCGATGAGCCAAAATTCACACAACCGTCGCTTTACAAATTGATCGAAAAGCATCCAAATACGTTGGCACTGTATGTAAAGAAACTGGTTGATCAAGGAAGTATCGACATCGACTTTGCGAAATTATTGGAGAAGGATTTCCGCGCAATACTTCAGGAGCGCTTGGACGAAGCGAAAAAAGTGGAGGAAATAAGCGAAGAACGCCCGATGTTTGCCGGTGCTTGGAAAGGGTTAAGACCAGCTAGAGGAGCAGATATTTCAATAACGACAGAAACGAAAGTAAGCAAGGAACAATTCTTAGCCTTAGCCAAAGAGATGAATAGCTTACCGAAAGACAAGAAGTTCTTCCGGAAAATTACGAAGGTATTCGAAGATCGATTGAAAATGATCGATACCAACAAATACGACTGGGCAATGGGCGAGCTAATGGCTTACGCAACGCTATTAAGTGAAGATTTCCGCGTACGCATATCTGGACAGGATGTACAGCGTGGTACATTTTCTCACCGCCATGCCGTTGTAACGCAAGAAGATTCGGATGAAACATTTACGCCGCTATCTAAACTAAAGGGTGGAGAAAAGTTTAATATTTACAATTCTCTTTTATCAGAGTATGCGGTATTGGCTTTTGAATATGGATATTCATCGGTAAACCCAAATTCCCTGACTATTTGGGAAGCACAGTTTGGAGACTTCGCCAACGGTGCTCAAATTGTATTTGACCAGTACATATCAGCAGGTGAAACGAAATGGAGGCGTTCAAACGGATTAGTGATGTTGCTGCCGCATGGCATGGAAGGTCAAGGTCCAGAGCACTCCTCATGCCGTATTGAGCGCTATTTAGAGCTGTGTGGAAACAATAATATGATCGTTGCAAACTGTACAACACCTGCAAACTACTTCCACATGCTGCGTCGCCAATTGCATCGCGAATTCAGAAAACCACTTATCGTAGCAACACCGAAAAGCTTGTTACGTCATCCAAAAGCGGTGTCATCTCTTGAAGATTTTACGGATGCTGCATTTCAAGAAATCATTGATGACAAAAACGTATCGGCAAAATCTGTGAAGCGTGTTTTATTGTGTTCTGGAAAGATCTATTACGATCTTCTAGAAAAACAAGAAGCAGACAAGCGAAAAGACGTAGCTATTGTTCGCGTAGAGCAATTGTATCCTATCATGTACGATCAAATTGAGGCGCTTCAAAAGAAATACGCGAAAGCGGAATTTGTATGGGTGCAAGAAGAAAACGAGAATATGGGTGCATGGCCATATTACAGCCGCAAGTTCCGCGGCAATAGCCTTGACCTGAAAGTGATCGCTCGTCCGGAAAGCGGCTCGCCTGCTACAGGGTATATGAAGCATCACTTAGCACAACAAGCACAGATCATTAATAACGCATTTGAAATTTAAAACATATCGGCAGCTTGACATGTTGTTGGTATAACATAAAACAAAAATATGAGCTTAGAAATTAAAGTACCTGCCGTAGGTGAATCCATTACAGAGGTTACCTTGGCGCAATGGCTAAAACAAGATGGCGACTACGTCGAAATGGACGAAAACATTGCCGAATTGGAATCCGACAAAGCGACTTTTGAGTTACCTGCTGAGAAAGCTGGTATCTTACGCATTATCGCTCAAGAAGGTGACACTTTAGAAATTGGTGCAGTAGTATGTTCTATCGAAGATGGTGATGCTCCTGCTGCTGGCGGTGCGGAAAAGAAAGAAGAAGCTCCTGCCGAAAAAGAGCAAACTCCGGCATCGGCGCCAGCAAAAGAAGATCCGGAGAATCCAGATTCGTATGCTGCTGGAACAGCCTCTCCTGCTGCTGCCAAAATTTTAAGAGAAAAAGGTATCGACGCTTCTACTATTAAAGGTACTGGCAAAGAAGGACGCATCACCAAGGAAGATGCGGAAAAAGCTCAGGCAAAACCCGCGGCACCTAAAGCGGAGAGTAAACCTGCCGCAACCTCGTCAGCACCTGCGGTAGCGGGTGCGCGTAATGAACGTCGTGAAAAAATGACTTCTTTACGTAAGACGATAGCAAAACGTTTGGTAAGCGTGAAGAACGAAACAGCGATGTTGACTACATTCAATGAGGTTAACATGCAACCTATTATGGATCTTCGTTCAAAATATAAAGATACATTCAAAGAGAAACACGGTGTTGGTCTAGGTTTTATGTCATTCTTCACCAAAGCAGTAACTACAGCCCTGAAGGAATGGCCTGCGGTTAACGCGCGTATTGAAGAAAATGAAATTGTATTCTCTGACTTTGCAGATGTTTCCATCGCGGTATCTGCTCCTAAAGGATTGGTAGTTCCTGTCATTCGGAATGCAGAATCAATGAGCCTTTACCAAATCGAGAAGGAAATCATCACGCTTGCCACAAAAGCACGTGATAACAAGTTAACGATAGACGAGATGACTGGCGGAACCTTCACGATCACCAATGGTGGTGTGTTTGGTTCGATGATGTCTACTCCGATCATCAATGCGCCGCAGTCGGCGATACTGGGTATGCACAATATTGTGCAACGCCCTATCGCGGAAAATGGTCAGGTTGTTATCCGCCCGATGATGTATATCGCCCTTTCTTACGATCACCGCGTAATAGATGGTCGGGAATCGGTAAGCTTCTTAGTACGCGTCAAGCAATTACTAGAGGATCCAGCACGTCTATTATTAGAAGTGTAAATCCACATAATTTTTTCAATAAAAAGGTCGTCTTCATAGCACAGGGCGACCTTTTTAATTAGCATTCACTATACATATACATGAGACATATTTTCTGCAGGCTATCCGGCTATCTATTAGTTTTGTGCTGCTTCTCCACAATTTCAACGTATGCGCAGCAACGTGTAGGTTTTGATATTGATTTTTTTGGTTATGCAGATAACCGGGAATATAAATCGATATACACGGAACCGAAAACGATCTTTGGAACCTTAATGTCTCCCAACGTTTATTTCGCTATAGACAGCAACAACCGTATTATTGGCGGATTGCATTACAATCAGGACTTCGGTCGGCACCCGGAAAATAAAAATCGTGTATCGCCAATAGCCTATTACCAATACAAGAATAAAAACTTTGATTTCGCGCTGGGCCATATGCCGCGTTATGAGCGCCTGAAAGATGTGCCACGTATTGTATTGGCCGACACATTCCTGTATGATCGACCCAATCTTGAAGGGATGTACTTATCTTTTCAAAAGCGCGGATTAAAACAGGCATTATACATCGACTGGTTGAGCAAGCAAAGTTTCCGCTATAGGGAACAATTCGTAGTAGGTCTCACGGGTAAATACGCCATAGGAGATTTTTATATCAAGGATGACGCCCTACTCTATCATAACGCTTTAACCAGCAACGATAGTATTGACGAGCATATTCAGGACAATGGCTTAGTGATGCTGCGTGCAGGTGTCGATTTCAGCCGAAAAACCTTTCTAGATTCGCTGACTGTTGAGGTGGGCGGTGTTGTTGGCTTTGATCGCGTTCGGACAGTGTATGACCTGAGATCGGCAAAAGGGCTTATCGCGACCGCATTTCTAGGCTACAAACGCTTTTTTGTGGAAAACACAATTTACGTTGGCGACGCGCAAAACCTACCTAATGGTGATTCTTTTTATCATCGCAAACGCTATAACCGATTAGACCTCGGATGGGTGCCCTTCCGCAAAGGGAATTTGGATGGCAAATTTACAGCATCGTTTCATTTTGCACCGGATGGCTCCAGCAATCAACAAGCTTTTACGCTACGCTACCGCTTTGGCGCAGATATTTGGGAAAAAAAATAACTAATAATCTCGGGACTGTCTTTCTTACCGAAAAAATACACCTATTTTTTTGATGTTAAGTGCAGACAAGCCTTATTAATAGGTTAGAAAATCTTCAAAAACATGCTGATAATATCCTTTTGCAATGTGCAATAGGCTGTCGCGTTGGGCGGCATTTGTGGCCGGCACCGTGCTATAGCCCACGTTTCTTTTTAACATATCGTAGCTCACCGCATCCTTATCGGTTATGATCCCAAAGGTGCTATTGGAATTGTAGAAGGCCGTATGCTTCCGCTGTACCGCAAACAAATCACTTCCATATGTAAAGCGCTCAGCATCAGCTTTCACGAAATGTGCTAACGTTGGCGCAACATCCAGCTGGCTAACCACTTCGTCGATTTTCAAGCCTTTATATTCGCCTTTTAATGCGCCTCCAAATACAAAGAGCGGGATATGATAGCGTTCAGGCCTTTCCAATCCAAATTTCTCCGATGGATAGATGTGACCGTGATCCGAGGTAACAATAATGATGGTGTTTTCGTACCAAGACTGCTTTTTCGCTTCCTCCACAAAATTGAATAGCATGGAATCGGTGTAGAAACTCGTACTTCGGTATGCGTCCGCTTTTGTTTTATTCCCAAACTTATAAGAAGGTTCCAAGTGGAAGGGCTCATGATTCACCAAGGTGTAAAAGACACTGAAAAATGGCTTCTTCTCGCTGTGGAGATCCTGTAACATCTGTTTGGCGACAACGTGATCATACACGCCCCAGGAGTTTCGCATCTCCTGCAATGGAAAATCGTCATTATCCACTACTTGCTCAATTCCATGCGTAAACATATAGGATTTGAAGTTGTAGAATTCGCTTTGTCCGCCATGATAGAATGATGTTGCATACCCCAGCGAGTCGTAAATCTGTCCTATCGCGGGCAGTTTCTCGTGTTTGGGAATGTATTTGATAATACTTTCAGGCCCTTGCGCAGGAAAACCACTCATAATTGCTACCATTCCTTTGTCAGATCGATCTGCAGCAGCGTATGCACGCCTAAAGGAGACGCCTTCATCCATCAACATTTTCATACCTGGTGTTACATCCTTCTCGCCACCTAGATCTTCAAATACTTGCGCCACCATGCCTTCCAATATCACCAAAATGACGTTGGGCCTGTCAGTCGTCAATACACTTTTCGTTTTCTCTTCCGACGTTCTGACGACAGAAGAAAGCAGTGCTTCCGCATCCTTTTTCTTCATGAATGCATAAGGCGACTTTTTCGTACTTTTTGTCAGATCTTTCAAGAAAGACCAATAGGTATTCACTGCAGCATGGTTAGCGGTATTATCATCTGAAAAATAAACAGAACTTTGGTTTAGTGTTGCTCGTCCATAGCCTCCCCGAATAAAGGTGAACAAGATAATGGCCAAAAGTAAAAAAGACAGTGTTGCGGCTCGTTTCGGCAGCGGACTATAACGTGCATAGTGCACCACGACAAGGTGGTAAAAATAATGCGCACAGGCGAAAAACATTACTAGCACCAACAAGCTTTGCCAAATCATAGAAAGATCGATGGAGCTGGCCACCCCACCTATCGTATCAATACCTAACATAATGGCTCGCTTGCTTATTTTTTCACCCCAAGCTTCATACAGCGGTAGGTTACTTACGGTGATAGCCGCAAATAGAAATGTAGGAACCATGACATAGACGCGCAACCACCACCGTGAAACCGGCCGTCTAATGAAAAACTGCTGAATTGGAAAAAACAAACATGGGATAACCATGAGGTAAGAACTCAAAGACATGTCTAAAAACAGGCCATGTAAAAAAGCGTAAAACGCATCAGCTTTCTCATCAAATCGTTCCCAAACAGCGACCGTAAATACAGCCCTGTCAATAAAGCTTAATACAAGCCAATAGCCAATTAATGACACAAAGAATATCAAATTAGATCGCCAAGCGGGCCACCTTCTCATAAATCACACAATTAACACGATGTTAAAATAAAATTAACGGCAAAAATACAGTTATTCGGGAATACTAAATTGAGCCACTTGTCATTGGAGAAACATTTTATTCGGCGCATTTAACTGTTAAATGTTGGTAATTGTCTATTTTTGCTTTTCGAATCTGAAAATATAATGAGCATAGCAAAAACATACAATCCTAAAGAAGCTGAAGACAAATGGTATTCGTATTGGATGGAAAACGGTTTCTTCCGATCCACACCTGATGAACGTGAACCATACACGATAGTAATGCCGCCACCTAATGTAACAGGTGTGCTGCACATGGGACACATGTTAAACAATACCATTCAGGATGTGCTGATTCGCCGAGCACGGATGCAGGGTAAAAATGCCTGCTGGGTGCCCGGTACAGATCATGCTTCCATTGCCACCGAAACAAAAGTGGTTGCTATGTTGAAAGAGCAAGGGATAGACAAAAAATCATTGTCGAGAGAAGATTTCTTAAGCCATGCCTGGGAATGGAAAGAAAAGTATGGTGGAATTATTTTAAAACAGCTCGAAAAGTTAGGGGCTTCCTGCGATTGGGAACGCACGAAATTTACGATGGATCCCGACCTTTCCGAATCGGTAATCGATACATTCATTAAATTTTACAACGAAGGCTATATTTATCGTGGCGTTCGCATGGTGAATTGGGATCCGCAAGGACGGACAGCGTTGTCGGACGAGGAAGTCATCCGGAAAGAAGTAAACCAAAAGCTGTACTACATACGCTATAAGGTTAAGGAAAGTAATGACTATGTTATCATCGCCACGACTCGTCCAGAAACGATTATGGCGGATACAGCAATATGTATAAATCCAAATGACGAACGTTATACCCATCTTAAGGGAAAAACGGTGCTCGTGCCGCTTATCAACAGAGAGATTCCAATTATAGAAGATGAGTATGTAGAGATGGAATTCGGAACTGGATGTTTGAAGGTTACGCCTGCGCATGATTTGAATGACTATGAGCTTGGGCAAAAGCACAATCTGGAAGTTATTGATATCCTGAATGACGATGGTACATTGAACGAAAAAGCGGAAATACTCATTGGTGAAGATCGTTTCAGCGCTCGGAAGAAAGTGGCCAAGCTGCTGGAAGAAGTAGGTCAGATCGAAAAGATTGATGATTACAAATCGCAAGTAGGTTTCTCCGAACGGACAGACGCTGCCATAGAACCTAAATTATCGATGCAATGGTTTTGCAAGATGGATACTCTGGCGAAACCGGCACTGGAATACGTGGAAAATGGAACTATAAAACTCATTCCGGAGAAGTTTTTTGCATCCTACAAGCATTGGATGGAAAATGTTAAAGATTGGTGTATTTCCAGACAGCTTTGGTGGGGACAGCGCATTCCAGCTTGGTACAACGAGCGCAACGAATGGGTTGTTGCGAAGACGGAAGCAGAGGCAATACGTGCATTCGAGTCGCAAGGCAAATCGATATCGGGACTTCGGCAGGAAGATGATGTATTGGATACTTGGTTTTCCTCAGGCTTGTGGCCAATGTCTGTTTTTGATGGTGTACGAAATCCTAACAATCCAGAATTCCAGTATTATTTCCCGACCAACGATTTAGTAACAGCTCCGGAGATCTTATTCTTTTGGGTCGCGCGGATGATCATTATGGGACACGATTACACGCAGAAGCCACCATTTCGTAATGTTTATCTAACAGGTATTGTGCGCGACAAACAGGGGCGTAAGATGTCCAAGTCGCTCGGTAATTCCCCAGATCCTATCGGGCTGATGGAACAATACGGAACCGATGGCGTACGCGTAGGGATGTTGCTATCTTCCCCTGCCGGAAATGACTTGATGTTTGATGTTTCTTACTGCGAGCAGGGCCGAAACTTCGCCAATAAAATATGGAACGCATTCCGTTTGGTAAAAGGCTGGGAAACGACGGAGAGCCCAGCTACCGATGCACAGAAGAATGCAGCCAAATGGTTTGAGAGCCGTTTCAATCAAGCGGTAGCGGAAATAGAAGATCACTTCGCAAACTACCGTCTATCTGACGCGCTGATGGCCACGTATAAATTAGTGTGGGATGACTTCTGTGCCTGGTATTTGGAATTGGTAAAACCTGCTTACCAAGCACCTATCGAACGGGAGACCTTGGAAACTGCCAAATCCTTTTTCGAAAAAATTCTCACGCTTACTCATCCGTTCATGCCATTTTTGACCGAGGAATTGTGGCATGATGACCTTTTCGGCGCGCGCGAAGCTAATGACTGTGTTATTGTTGCTGCTTATCCTACGGTACAGCCTTTTGATGAAAAACTAATTGCGGAATTTGAAATTGTTCAGCAAGTGATTTCAGAAGTGCGCAGTATACGAAATAGCAAAGGTATATCGCCTAAAGTAGCCCTGCCATTGGCTATTAACGCATCCGTTATTGATTTTGGTAAATACCAAGAAAGTATTATCAAGCTAGCGAATATAGCGGAGTTCAGCTTAGTGAAGGAAAAAGTGCAGGGTGCTGTAAGCTTTTTAGCTGGTAAAAATGAATGCTACGTAGCTTTGGAAGATAATCTTGATGTAGATGCGGAAAAAGAGCGGATCAGCAAAGAAATAGCCTATCTTGAAGGGTTTTTAGTTTCAGTAGACAAAAAGCTTTCCAACGAACGGTTTGTTCAAAATGCCAAGCCTGAAATTGTGCAAAATGAGCAAAACAAACGGGCAGATGCCCAAGCTAAAATCGACATCTTAAAAGAGAGCTTAGCAAGCTTGGTCTAATATCAGTTGTAGTCGCGACGGCGATCTTTTAGCGAGACGCTTAATCAGTTTGTTCATTAACAAATTGATTAAGCGTCTTTTTATTTACCCACCTCACGTCGATCCAAACAACAGCACAAAAATCTCCCCCGATTTAAATGCGGACTATAATATCTTATGCTAAATAGAAAGCCAAAACTTCTCCATCTGCAGTTGGCTTAACTATGCAAGACATAAAGCATATTCGCCGACCAACATCGGGGATTTACCGAGAACTCCATCAAACTCGCCTACTTCCTATAGTACAGCAAGTCCATTCGCCCTACCTTTGGAGTATACAAACAGAGATAAACAATTTAAAAACAAACAATCATGAAAACGAACAACACTTTTAACTTGAACAGCGAAAACATCAGCAACGCATTCCAAACAGCATTTGATTCGATTCAACAAACCAAACTAAGCATCCGTGCAAAAACAGGAAAAGAGTACATGACCCTTCCCCTACTGATAGCCGTTATTATCGCTATCATTGTTCCTTTTGCTGCGGTGGTTGCTGTGATAATCGGTTTGGCGTTCGGAGTCAACTTTGCTTTCCAGAGAAACAGTAAGGACGCAGCAAGCAAGGTTCCGGGTGATGTAATCCAGGTAAAATAATCAATTCCATTAATCAACTAAACAACATAATAAAATGACATTAATTGCAATACTTTTTCCTTGGCTTTCCTTTTTCTTACGTGGGAAAATCTTCATTGGATTCCTTTGTTTGATCCTACAAATAACACTTATCGGCTGGCTTCCAGCAGCGATCTGGGCTGTAGCTGACCGTGTTGACGGCAAAAATAAAGCGCGCATACGTCGACTAGAACGTAGCATGTACCATTAGTGTAATCGCTATATTGGAACAATTTTTCCAACTTATTATAAAAAAAATTTGCAACATATGGCGCGCTTGCTTATTTTTGACGCGATAAAAATGGTTTAACCCCTCTAAAAGACGAAGAAGATGTTTGTAATTACATTAACCCGGCCACAGTCAGCAGCAAATAAATTTGCTGAGACGCCTCTTCGTGCTTTATTCCTTTCTTAAGAAATTTCCAATCCGAAATATAATAAAGCCCGAAGATGATTCGGGCTTTTATTTTATTGTATCATAAACCTTCGAAGCGAAAACAGCTGTTGTGATCTTCTGCTTCTCGTAAACCACCATCACGCTTCCTCGGACAAATAATCCAATAAGGCACCTCCCGAATATCGTAAACAAAACTACATCTGCTACTAAGCGGATGATTTTGATGCAAAATAATTTAATGAAAGAGAATACAAACAACTTCTCCCAATTAAGGTGAAAAATGGCTTTTCTTAGAGTTTGTATAGAAAATAAACAACGCAATTGACTGAGAATATAATAAGGGGATAGAACAAACACATTTTACGTTATATAAACATATAATACAAAAAACATAAAAACATATTTTCAAAAGAAAATAATATGCTATATTTGCGAATATTAAAATGCAAAAATTATGAATTTTATGAAAAAATACAATAATCTATTTTACAGCACTGTTCTTTATTTTTCTTAGTTGCAATAGGAAAAACGATATTGAAAGTGTTGAAGATACTGCTGAAAATAAGTCAACAGAAAAAATCAATGTAAGAACAAATAAAGAAATTATTTCTGCTGTTCAAAGTATTCTTAAAGGGAATAATTCATTAAACAATAAGGCTTCATCAACTAAATCCGGTTCAAATTCTTTAGAAATAATTGCGCTTACGACAGAATTACTAGATTATAAAATGGATCATATTGACACACTTTTGTTTTCTGTTAAAGATAAAAACAGTAAAAAGAATATGCTGATTTCTGCAAATATTAATTGCGAGCCTATTCTTGCGATTCTTGATGAAACCAATGAGTCTTTTGAGAGTACATTAAATATAAAAGATTTAGATAACCCGTTAACACCTTTTCTTTTAAGTGCCATAAAATATAATGAAGACCCAACCTATTTTGATGATCATCAACAAGCTGAAAAAACCTCATATTCGTTTAATAAAAAAGCCGCTGTTGGAGGTCTGGGTCGAAATGGAAAAGTCATAGCCTCGGAAATACATCCACGGGTACAGGTGCAGTGGGGGCAGTCAGAAGATCCTTATACACGATATACACCGAATAATTGGCACGCAGGGTGTGTTGCAACAGTAATAGCACAGGCCATGTCTGTTACCAGGCATATTGGCGAGTTTAATCGTATTCCTTTGAATTGGGACAAATTAATAAAGATGAAAAATTCCAATTACAGAAATCAATACCCTGAGGAAGCAAATACAATAGGTCTGCTAATGCGAGAAATTGGGCGTGCTGTGAACATGGACTATGGTGCTCAAGGTAGTGGAGCAAGAACCAAGCTTGGAGTAGAAATACTAGAAATTGGAAAGCAGTTTTATTCCTTGAATAACAAAGGCGCTATTAAGCTTATCTTAGATGAAAGCCCTAATAATATCATTATCATTTCGTCACGAGACGAAAAATCCTCTTGGATAGGCGTTCCGAGGGGAACAGGACATGCGTATATTGTTGATGGCTACCAGCTTTTTACCGATGGAACTGATCTTATGCATGTTAATTATGGATGGGATCGTGGTAGATATAACGGATATTATTCAACTAGAATTTGGGCTCCTTATTTTACGGATGACGCACCAGCCAAATTCCCACACAAATGGGAATTCTTCTGTATAAGAAAACGTTTTTAAAACTTTAAAAAAAATTGACATGAAAGGATTAACGTATACAATCTTATTAATTTTTTTCGCTAGCCTGTTTTTTAGTTCCTGTAAAAAATTAGATGGCATAGGTATCGCTCCTGGCTTTGATTCAGGGCCACATCTCTTTACACATGAAATTAAGGATACAATATTAATTTCTAAAAATAATATAAAATGGTCACTTGATAGGATTACAGTTGATGGAATAGATGATTATATTTTAGAAAAAAATAATCATCTAAAATATTATAGAAAAGAAGCCAATCCAAACTCTGACAGTAATTTAGGTGAAATATATAAAATTGAAAATAATTGGTTTGTTATAGAAAAAATGGACGACAAGCATATTCACGTTTTACTCAAGGAAAATAATGTTGAAAAGGAGAGGACATTTACAATAACTTGTTTTGCTGGAAACGCAAATACAAAAATAACCGTGATTCAAAAAAATAAATAGCTTATTCAGGGAACAAACAAACTTCATATAGATTTCTGAAACGGCAAAAATTTCAAAGAACTGTAGGGCGACTGCCCTACAGTTTAGCCATTTATAGAAGCTCCGTATCGCGCACGGCCACCTTGGTCCAGTACTTACTGTATTTATCGATCGCTGACAGATGATCAGGATGTTTTTCGTAAGTATCGATATCATCTAAACTTGCAAAAATCACAATAAGGCTATACTGGAACGAGTTGTCAACCACATCCCGAGGGGTGGTAGGGGCTGGTTTACCAACGTTAAAGCTATGGATGCCCGGTACGTTTTTTAATGCCTCGAAAAAGTTCAGGAAATCCTTTTCCTCTGCGTCGGATAGGCCATCCTTAAGCCAAAAATATACCGTATGAACAATGTGGCCCGCCGTAAGCTCGTGGCCCGCGGCACCGCTTGCAGATGTACATGATGTTAGTACCGTCGCTGATGTTCCGGCAACAGCAACAGATTTTAAAAAGTTTCGCCTTTCCATATAGGTATCAATTATTTGTAAACAACATTAGCGTACCTCAAGGTACTAAAATATCTTCTATCCTTAAAACGCTTACTTGGAGTTATGCAAAAATAAAAATGGACACACTTTCAGAAAAATATCAGCTAAAATATGCTATCCATAAAAAAACGCAGTAGCGCATTTGAGGGCGCTGCCGCACCCGCCAATGCATTACTGCGACGAATAGATAACGCGTTATTTAAAAAATTACGGATCTACTCTTACGAAGTTACCATCTTGACCGAAAACAAGGTCTATATCTTGCCTTACCAAGTCAACGTCGAAGCCTGCAGGAACTTTTTCTATACCATTGATAGGATTGCCACTGTAATTGTCTTCGACATAAGCAACGATCTGCGGCAGGATGAAACTTGTAGGTATGGAAACTCCGTCCTCGCCATCTACCTCTGTCCACTCTCCGCTGTTGTTGAAATCAACCTCTGTCCTATTGGATAAATGTACGGAATAGTTATTTGTCTCCTTTTCGATGCGGGTAACGTTTACACCCGCAAAATGCGTTGCCAAGAAGTCACGCGACGCCTGCGGCAATTCTGTTTCTCCGATTACTTTGTCATCATCGCATGACATCGCTGAAAAAGAAACAGCTGCAAGAAATGCCAGTTTTAAAATTTGAGTTTTCATTTTGTATGTAATATAGTGTTATATAGATTAATCGTCGAATCTTAGAAATTTGCCTTGTCGGCTAAATTCCAGTTCAAGTGCATTTGATATCTTGACTTTATACAGCAAGCCTTTTTTCTTCATGCTGGTGACAAATGTATCAGGAAAACTTTTCTTCAAATACTGCATAATATTTTTAGGTACGACCGGTAGCGGGACAGCTTTATTCTTCATCTTTACTTCCAGCCAGTCACCTTGCGATGCAAATTCAATCTTTGATCCATCTTTGAGTACGACTTCATATTCTGTGCCGAAAAAATAGGGATTGTCCACGCTTATCTTGACAATATCATCATGTGAAAAGTAAGCTTCAAAAAACTGTTGTGCCTTTTGTGGCAACTTGCTAAACGGGATCGGTTTATCTGCCGCCCGAACCGTCGCCAGATACGGCAACATTATTAGCATAGCTATCCAAATTTTCTTAAGGTTCATCCTATGTATGTTTATCTAAAGACAAAATTAGTATGCCATATAGGAAACATTTAGGAATGCATTGCTAAAACAAAAAAATTATTCAGCATTCTGCACGTATGAATTACTGATAGTAAATATATGTTTCTCGGCAGAGAATTGGTAGTCGACGTCTAGCGACGCATAACCATCCGCGATAGACTTCACAATGGCTAGCCCCAAACCATTGGACCGCGTATCCTGCGTGCCCTTATAAAATCGTCGAAACACTTTATTGCTATCTAAGGGTTGTAATGAGCCGGTATTTGCTACGGAAAGCCGTTGCGATTGAAACACAATAGAAATAGTCCCCCCTTCGTAATTATGACGGATAGCATTGCGCAGCAGATTAGAAATCAAGACGACAGCGAGCCCATTGTTAACCCTAGCTTCGAATACGCCCTGTTCCACACATTCCACACGGATATTTTTAAAGGCGATCAGGTCTGAAAGATCTTCTAGGAGACCCTGCGTTAATGTATTGAAGTTTATAATTTCTACCTCTGCGTATTGCCTATTTTCTATACGCGACAGCATCAATAGCGCCTTATTTAAGTTGACTAAACGCCTTAAGGATAACTTAGAATCTTCTAATTGCGTAAGTTGGCCTCCAGAAAGCGTCTCATCCTCCATCAATAATTCGAGTTTATTTATCGTAATCGCAAGTGGGGTTTGCAGTTCATGGGCAGCATTCTCAATAAACCTCTTTTGCTCCATAAAAACGTCTTCATTTCGCTTCCACATGCGTTGGATTTCATCCTCCAGGTTATTGAACTCAGATATATTGGTATGCACAGGTTGGAGATTTTCCTTTTTACCAAACCGATAATGTTTTAGATTATCTAATATGGTATGAAACGGTTTCCAAGCTTTGCGCAGTACCGACTCATGGATTAAGTACATTCCTAATACGAGGACAAGATATAGAACAAGCAAAGCACTTGTCAAATCATAAATTAAGTCATCTTCCTCAACTGTTGACGTTCTTATCTCTAGATGGTATGGTTTCCGATCGGCTGCATAAAAGCCTGTGCGTAATAAACGATAAGGTTCTTGCTCATCATCATAAGGCATATAAAAAAACACGCTGGACAGCCGGTTGTCCTCAAAGAAGCTCAAGCTGTCCGTCACCGGCAGGATCCGAAATTGAGCGATGCCAAAGTCAGTTGTTTCTAAAAGTTCTGGATACTTATATACTTCGCGAAGGATTTCAATTTTTTGGTTTTTGAGACCATCGTCAACATTATCGTAAACTTCATCTAGGATATATGCATAAAAGCATGCCGCCCAAACGGAGATAATAACGAAAAAGGTTATGCTTAGGTAGCGTAATGTGTAGTTTTTTAAGGAGATCTGCATAGCTAGACCAATTTATATCCAACGCCGTATACCGCTTGAAAATCAATTTCGGCTTTACTGTCTTTGAGCTTCTTTCGCAAATTCTTAATTTGCGAATAGATGAAGTCGAGGCTGTCGGCTTGGTCAGCATCATCGCCCCAAACAGCTTCCGCTAATGAAGTTTTAGGAACAAGCTTTTCTGGGCGAATCATAAAATAATACAATAAGTCATACTCCTTCCTATTTAACAACACTTCACTTCCGTTGACCATAAGTTTTCGATCTTCAGGGTAAAGGCGCACATTTTTAAACGCCAGGGCAGCATCACTTCGGTTATGCTGATTGTTCCTCCGTATCACCGTCTTAACGCGGGCAAGTAGTTCCGACAAATGAAATGGCTTCGCTAGATAATCGTCAGCGCCAAGTTCTAGCCCCTGCACCTTATCTTCTACCGAGTCTTTCGCCGAGACGATAATAACAGAATCACTTTTATCGAGCTCACGTAGTTTACTTAGAAGCTGCATCCCTGAACCGCCCGGTAGCATTACATCAAGCAATATACAGTCATAACTGTAGCTCGATATCTTTGCTAGACCGCTTTCGTAATCTGTTGCTATTTCTACGATATACAGCTCGCGCTCCAGAAATGATTTTATGACATGGCGTAATTCCGGCTCGTCTTCAACAATCAGTATTTTCATGCTTGTAACTAAACTACAATATTAAACGGAGATTCTGGAAAGATTTTGGAGAATGTCTTTTGAGAAAAAATCCAAATTGTAGATTTACGGCACAAAACATGCTAGAACATCTCTAAAATTCAGCTTCGTTAATCGTGTATAAGCGGTAAATAATTTGTAGTAACCTAAACATTTACGCTGATTTTACGTTTCTTAGTTAGAATTTTATTTATCGAATACCTTCATTTTATAAAGATTTTGCTTTGAATCGATTCGGAAGAATAGCACTTAAAACCATCCTGTGGATTATCGGCAGTGTAATTGCCCTTTTATTACTAATCATTTTCCTCATCCGGATACCTGCCGTTCAAAACTATGTGGTAGGCAAGGTGACGAACTACTTAGAAAATAAAATAGGTACACCTGTTGACATTGGCTATGTGAATATCACCTTTCCTAAAAAGCTTGTATTAGAGAATGTCTATTTTGAAGATCAGACGAAAGACACACTAATCGCAGGAGAAAAGCTCCTCGTGGACATTAATATGTTGAAGCTTCTGAAAAATACGGTGGAAATAGAGGAGCTTGAGCTAGAAGGCATAACTGCAAAAATCAGACGTACGCTTCCGGACAGTAGCTTTAACTTTGACTACATTATGCAGGCGTTCACGTCGGAGAAAGAAAGTACCACGGCGTCTGATACATCATCAGCACTTGTGTTCAATATAGAGGACGTTTTATTTAAACGCATTCATTTCGTGTATGATGATCAGGTTATTGGAACCAGTGCGGATATACGCTTAAATCATTTCGATACCCGCGTCAAGAAATTCGAATTGACTAATAATATGGCTTTCTCAATGCCTGATATCAAGATAGATGGCCTCACGGCGCTAGTGAAGCAATGGCAACCTGTATCTGATGCTGAGGCTCCTAGTGTTGCCGATTTAGGTATAGCAGATACATCTGCACAAACCAGTAGCCTTTTACCTGACGTAGACATTAAAAATATTGACCTTTCGAATATCCTGGTGCAGTATGCGGATGAGTCGTCAAAAATGGACACTAAATTTGATATCAAGCGCTTGAATGCGAATATTAAAGAGCTTGATCTAAATAAAGAGATTGTACGTCTTGAAGAAGTAGCTTTAGATGAGTCAGACTCACAGATCCTTTTCGGAAAAACGAATACAGTAGCTTCTGCGTCGCAAACGCCCACAGATACCACCGCCGCCCCAGCCAGTAGTATGAACTGGGTTGTCTCTGCCGATAGACTTATCATCAACAAAACCAACGTATGGTTTAAAGACGATAACCAACCACGAATGAAAGGCTTTGATTACGGAAATATCAAGATTACAAATTTCTTAGGTGATCTAGAAGATCTATACTATTCTGCCGATTCTATCTCAGGTTCGCTACAAAACTTGAGTATGAAAGACCATTCTGGTTTTACGATCAAAAAACTGGAGGCAGACTTTGTGTATGGCAGCAAAGGAGCCGAAATAAAGAATCTGATAGCACAGACACCATATACTACCATTCGAGATTACGTAAAAATAAGCTATCCATCATTAGATGCGATTTCCAGCAATCCAAATTTGGTCGATATCGACGCTAAAATTCGTAAAACGACGATCGATATGCGCGACATACGCTATTTCGTGCCAGACCTCGATACGATGGAAGTAATGAAACCTTTATTAGCCAGATCATTTTATATCGATGGTAGCGTGCGAGGCAAGATGGATAACCTCACCATCCCTAACATCGAGTTTAAAACGTTGGATCGCACGCATCTTCAGGCTAGTGCAACGATAAAGGGCCTACCTGATATGGAGAAGCTGGATATCGATTTGAAACTGCGGAAATTCACCACCAGCAGGTTCGATATTGAGCGGTTGGTTTCTAAATCTATGCTACCAGACAGCATACAGCTTCCAAATGCGATTAGCTTGTCTGGCACTTTTAAAGGGGGCATGAAAGGGTTTGATACGAATCTAAGCTTAGTGACGGAAAAAGGAAACGCCACCGTCAATGGAAAAATGGCGATGGGAAGAGATACGACCTACGATGCTTACGTTTCCGTAGACAATTTCAATATTGGTAACATTCTGAATCAAGATTCCGTATTGGGTATTATTTCTGTAGAGGCTAAGGTACAAGGCCGCGGCATTGATCCAAAAACGATGAATGCGAAAGTAGAGGGTAACCTGAATCAACTTGATGCAATGGGCTACACCTATAGAAACATTAAACTCGATGCACAGGCAAACGGCGGCGATATAGCTGGAAGTTTAGTTAGCCCAGATCCTAATATACAACTAAACATGGATTTTGCGGCCGACATGCGTGGTGCGTATCCGAAGGTACAAGCTACCTTAATGGTTGACAGCATTAACCTTCAAAATCTGAAGTTAATGGATCAGGATTTCCGGTATCATGGTAAAATTGTAGCGGATTTCGAGACTGCTGATCCAGATTTCCTAAACGGATCACTTATCGTATCGAACTCATCCATCGCCTACGAGAATGATCGCTATACGCTAGATACTATTGCTTTGCGGGCTATGGCCGACACAAATAGGAACACGATTCTGCTACGCTCAGAATTTTTGAATGCGCACTTGGTGGGAAAATACAGATTAACAGAGCTCGGTGCCTCTATACAAGATATCGTTCGCATGTACTATAATCCAACGAACGAACAGCCTACCACATTGGCCTACGACCCACAAAGTTTTGAATTTAGCGCGACATTGAATAACTCTAGGTTTATCCGGGAGTTTCTGCCGGAGCTGGAAGAAATGCGCGACGTAACTTTGGATGGTACGTTCAACAGTGCATCGAAAAGTTTTATGGCCAAGCTTATTGCTCCGAAGATATTGTATGGGGGCACGCTGGTAGAAAATGTGGGTGTAGACCTGATCACCGCCGATAGCACCCTATACTACTCTGCTTTAATAAATAGAATTAAAGTCGGCAGCATAGAACTTACAAATACTGTAGCAAGCGGAAGTGTTGTTGAAAACAATGTCGATTTCGGGCTTTGGATAAAAGATAAGGTTGGCAAAGAGCAGTATCACTTGGGTGCAGGCGTACAGATAGCGAACAATAATTTTATGTTGCACCTGAAAGAAGACGGCCTTAAACTGAATTATGAAGACTGGCAAATTGACACCGCTAACCAAATCAGCTTTGGTACACAGGGTCTTCGCGCTGAAAACTTCCGACTGTCCAATAATGGTCAAGAATTTCTTATCCAATCCAAGGATAGCACGACAAATGCCCCTATTGATTTGACGTTTAATAACTTCCGAATTGAGACTTTGACACAAATTGTGGAATCAGAATCATTGGATTTGGGAGGCGGTATTAACGGTACCGCAACGGTCTCTCGATTGGAAAGTAGTCCCGTATTCGTCTCTGATCTGACTATCGACAAATTCTATTTCGGAAAAGACACCGTGGGTAACGTCGCTATCCATGTAAACAATGTTCAGGAAAACACGTTCGCGGCAGATGTTAAGATTACTGAAAATGGTAATGATGTACAGCTGACTGGTAATTTTATAAGTCCACCGGACGGACCATCCACTATAGATGCCAAGGTAGCCTTGAAACCGATGAAGATGACCACGATCCAGGCATTCAGCTTGGGTTACATTGAAGACGCTTCAGGCGACTTAGTGGGCGATATCAATATCAGCGGGACGCTTGATGCACCAAAAATTAATGGCGCCCTTACATTCCAGCAAGCGAAAATGAACATCGCGATGCTTAATGCGGACCTATCCATGGACAACCAATCGATTCGCTTCAATGAACAAGGTATACAGTTCAGACAATTTGAAATACGTGATGCGAAAAACAATACAGCCCGTATAAATGGTGCAGTACGCACGACCAATTACAGCGACTTTGCGTTTAACCTCAACTTGGTTATGGATGACTTTGAGGCGATGAATTCTACGGCGGAGGACAACGATATGTTTTACGGAAAAATGTATCTCACCACAAATCTACGTGTAACAGGTGACATGAACAGCCCTCGCGTTGATGGAAGCATTCGCACGAATGATAAGACAGATTTTTACTTCGTGGTGCCAAATGAAAATCCAGGCGTGGCAGAGCGGGACGGTGTAGTCAAGTTTGTGAATCGTAGTGATTCCTCAAGCAGAAATATTTTCGCCCAATTGGACTCATTAACTACGGCGCCGGCGGCTCTTACAGGTATGGATATTAGCCTAAAATTGCAAACCGATCCCGAAGCTCGTTTTACTGTAGTCTTAGATCCGGGCACGCAAGATGAGTTACATATTCAAGGTATAGCAGAATTAACAGCAGCTATTGATGCCAGTGAGAAGATCACTATGTCCGGTACGTACACCATTGAAAAGGGCGATTACACCGTTCCTTTGGGTCCCCTATCAAGAAGATTCACCTTCCAAAAAGGTAGTGTGATTACCTGGGCTGGCGATCCGTTGGATGCCAACATGAATATCACCGCGGTGTACACCAATCGGTTCCCTACCCTAGAACTCGTGCAATCTCAGGTTAATCCACAGGCACAAAATCTATATCGGCAGCGGATCCCATTCAATGTATTATTGAAACTATCCGGAGCACTCTTTAAACCGGATCTCAGTTTCGACATTCAGTTAGATGAAAACACCTCTATGGTACCGCAAGATGTCACCAACAACGTGAATATTGCCTTGGCAAATATGCGTAATGATCCTGCAGAATTGAACAAACAAGTATTCTTTCTGATCGCTTTGGGCAGATTTATGTCGGCCAATCCTTTTGAGAGTTTGTCTGGTGGAGGCGGTGTCGAGGGTGCGGCACGGAGCACATTGAGTAACTTCCTGACCGGCCAGTTGAATAACCTCACCTCTGACTTAATTCGTGGGGTAGACATCGACTTTAACTTACAGTCCGAACAAGACTACCTCACTGGAAGTGCACAGAACCGTACGGACCTCAACGTAGGTATCTCCAGAGGATTGTTCGACGATCGTTTAAAGGTAACCGTAGGATCAAACTTCGAGGTAGAAGGTAATGCACGACCAGGCGAGAAAACTTCGAATATCGCAGGCGATGTCTCGTTAGAATACCGCTTATCACAGGATGGCAGATATATTGGGCGCGTGTACCGGAACAATCAGTATCAACCTACCCTTCAGGGGCAATTTATAGAGACGGGCATCGGTTTGGTTGCCAACTTGACTTACGATAAGTTTCGTGAAATCTTTATGAGCTCGCGTGCTATTGACAGGTACTACAACAGGGATAGCCCGAATTTCCGGAAGCGTTTTGATGTCGATAGATTAGATGTTGATTCGGCTTACAGAGATAGCGTAAGAACATTGATACAGGATAGTCTGGAACGTCGTCAGAACAGAAGTGGTCGTGACACGGCTTCACGGGGACAAGCATCGAGACAAGATAGCGTTAAAGGCAACGGAGTAACCAGCTTCCGTCAGCGACCACGCAGCAAACAAGATACAATAAAAAGAAAAGACAATACTGCTATTAGAAATGAGGAAGAAGAAAGGGAGTCCAATGAAAAGTAACCACATAGTATCGGCGAGCGCACTACTGCTGATATTAGCGAGTTGTAATGCGACCAAGCATATAGCCGATGGGGAACACCTTTTCGAAGAAGCTACTGTAAATATTCAAAACGACACGTTAGACAAAGACCGAAAAGAGCTATTTGAAAGTCGCCTACAAAGCTTTGTACGTCCAGAGCCTACGTCAAATCTTAAAGTAGCTTTGTGGAATATGGGGGGTGGCCCCGACACTACAGTAGGATTTATCAAGCGATGGATTAAGCGCCAAGGAAAAGCACCTGTACTGCTTAGCGAGGTCAATCAAGAATACAATGAAAACCTTTTGCGTAACCGATTGGAAAACTTCGGATTCTTTCAGGCCCAAGTAACGTCTGACACGATTATCAATGGCAAAAAGGCGACCGTACAATTTGATGCAATGCCTGGACCAGGGTATAAAATTCGGAATGTACAATATGACGTTGACTCTACTAAACAATGGGGTAGAGATATGGCAGAAACCAAAGATCAATCACTGTTACGCCGAGGCAATAATTACAACCTCGATGTCGTAATTAACGAAAGGGAGCGTATCGATGTGGTCATGAAGAACAAGGGCTACTATTATTTCAACGCAGACCACATGCTGTTGGATGTAGACAGTACGGTAGGTACACATCAGGTAGATATGTACATGACCGTCAAGCCTGAAACCCCAGAACGGGCAAAACAACCACAGCGTATCGGGAAAATAATTGTGTTCCCGGATTACACGCAGTCTGCCGAAGGTTACTCGCGTGAAATACCGGCAGGGACGGAAGCCTATCAAGGGGAATATTATATCTACGACCCCAATAATAAGTTTCGGAATAAAGTATTGGCCAACCATCTTTTCTTTCACAAGGGAGAAATGTACAATCGTGAGGATCATAACATGACCATTAATCATTTGGTTAATATGAATACGTTTCAGTTTGTCAAAAACGACTTTGTAGACAGTCAGGATTCAGCCAATACCATGGACGTATACTATTACCTTACGCCGATGAAACCAAGGACGTTGCGTACGGAATTAATCGCCAAAACGGCTACAGTATATGATGGGATCGAGGGAAACGTCAACTGGAGCCTCAAAAATGCTTTTAAAGGATTTGAAACGCTTACACTAACTGCTTTTGCTGGGTTTGAAACGCAATCTGGCGGCGGGGTAGCGCTAAACTCCAACTTTATTCGCTACGGGGCGGAAGCTTCCATCAGTTGGCCAAGGCTGCTTTCTCCTTACAAATGGGCCCCATCTCGTAAGTTTATTCCACGTACCTTCGCTAGCTTACGTTATGAATTTTTGGATCGCCGCACAGCTTACACCCTCAATTCTATGACTTTTAATTTTGGGTATTCCTGGAAAGAAAATGAGCGCAAAGTGCACGATCTGACGGTAGCAGAAATTATTTATGCACAGCCAAGAAATGTAACCGAAGCCTATCAAGAGCAAATTCGAAATTTTCCGACGCTCGGGCACATTATTGAACCGCAATTCTCCTTCGGACCAAACTACGTGTACACATTTCAAAACAATATGGAAGACCGTAAACACACCTTCTTTGTACGTAGTGCGCTAAATACTTCAGGAAATGTTTTAGGACTAATACAAGGAGCCGACGCTTCTGCTGATAATCCAGAATACTTGTTTGGCACGCGTTACGCGCAATTCGTTCGTGGGGAAGCAGACTTCCGCCATTACTGGAAACTCTCTACTAATACGATGCTGGTTTCGCGTGCGATGATTGGCGTCAGTCACTCGTACGGAAACTCCACACAACTACCCTACTTAAAGCAATTCTTTTCAGGTGGACCAAATGGTATGCGTGCTTTCCGCGCTCGCTCCGTAGGTCCCGGCCTAACGAACGTAGCAGATTTAGGGATTGACGAGTTTTTCGCGGATCAAACTGGCGATTTTAAATTAGAGTTGAATGCGGAGTATCGTGCACCTATATCAGGTATTTTCAAATGGGCTGCATTTGTGGACGCCGGCAACGTGTGGTTGCAACGTCGGGATGAGAACAGACCAGGTGCTGAACTGACCAGTCGTTTCTACGAACAACTTGCCGTAGGTGGTGGGTTAGGCTTACGTGTTGACATTGATTTTCTAGTCATTCGTACCGATTTAGCTATACCATTCCGTGTGCCGCACGTTCAAACAAACAATGGTTGGGTATTCAATGCTATCGACTTCGGCGATCGCGAATGGAGAAATCGTAACCTTGTTTTCAATTTGGCTATTGGATATCCTTTCTAGAAAAAAGAAAAGATCTGTATATAACAAACACCTTCCTAGCATATAACAGGAAGGTGTTTTTTTTTATTTAAAGTCTTTTACGGGGATTTGATTTATGTTCGAAACTTATTCTAAATAGCACAAACATCTTGAGCCGCAGGTTCGTTTTACAGCAAATTTTAGTATATTTAGCTACATATCAGTTCTTACCATAAAATCCAACAAACATGAAAATTACAGTTATAGGAGCAGGTGCCGTTGGCGCAACCACGGCAGACAATTTAGTAAGGAGAAACATTGCCGAGGAGATTATTCTTTTAGATATCAAAGAAGGAGTTGCTGAAGGCAAAGCGCAGGATATGATGCAAACATCAGCCCTCTTAGGATTTGATAGCAAAATAAAAGGCGTCACCAATGACTATCTTCAAACGGCAGGCTCGGCCGTGGCCGTAATAACTTCTGGCATTCCGCGCAAACCCGGAATGACACGCGAAGAGCTCATCGGTACAAATGCAGGAATCGTAAAAACTGTCGTCGAGAATTTGTTAGAATATTCTCCCGACATCATTATATTGGTGGTATCCAACCCCATGGATACCATGACCTATTTAGCCCTCAAATCAAGTGGTCTGCCAAAAAATAGAATCATTGGTATGGGCGGGGCACTAGATTCGGCTCGCTTCAAGTTTCAACTTTCCGAAAAATTGAATGCTTCAGCAAATGATCTCAATGCCATCGTTATTGGTGGACATGGTGACACGACCATGATTCCTTTGATAAAGCATGCCACGTGGAACAGCATTCCCGTTAGCCATTTCCTTACGGAAGAAGAGCAGGAAGACGTCGTCAAAAAGACGATGGTGGGCGGAGCAACACTC
>NZ_JJMU01000047.1 GCF_000757725.1 Sphingobacterium deserti | reverse complement strand
GCTTATCGGCACCTCCGCCTGGTATGCTCCGGGCGCCGCCGCCGCAGCGATGGTCGAAAGCATTGTGCGGGATCAAAATCGACTGTTTACTGCCTCAGTCTATCTGGAAGGCGAGTTAGGAGAAGAAGATATCAACATTGGTGTGCCCGTCATTATTAATAAAAATGGCTGGGATCGCATCGTTCCGATGGAATTGTCCAGCGATGAGCAGGAGGCGTTTAGAAAGAGCGCTGAAGCTGTAAGAAGCATGAATCAGGTGTTAAAAGATAACCAAATTATATAAGGTTACCCCCGAGGGAATACCGGCTGAATTTAGCAATTAGCTGTACTCCGAAAAAGGCTGGAATAATGATGCGACAGCAAAAAAATCGTGTCGATTATTCCAGCCTTTAGCGTATGAAAAGCTTGTAAATTGCCTTTTCAACCGTACAAGAGCAAATACAAAAAAAAATTTGCCTAAGTTTAGCGCATGCAAAAAATTCCATTGGAAATCCTCGAGCTTCAAGGCGATGGGTATCATCTGCTCGTGCATGTAGAGCTGTTTGACAAACCGTTTAAAATGGTGCTTGACACGGGAGCCTCAAAAACGGTACTTGACAAAAACACATTGCTACATTCGGGCATCTCAGAAGACAAATTTCGAAATACAGATATCTTATCCACAGGGCTTGGAACCAATTCCATGCAAAGCTTTATACTGGAAATCCCTTTATTCAAAATCAATGATTGGCAACTCAAAAATTTTCAAACTGCCGTATTGGATTTAAGTTCCATCAACTTTGCTTACGAGCAGATGAATTTTGAACCCGTAATCGGTGTGATAGGCGGTGATATTCTAAGACCCTTCGGAGCCAAAATTGACTATTCGTCAGAAATCCTTACGTTGCGGTCCAGGAAGTTGAAGTTTAAATAGTCGTCTGTGGATGTGCAGGCGGATATAGGTATAATAACCCAACGAAAGCAATATCCCCGCCCCGCCCATAATGTATAATGTATTTTTGATGCCAAAATATTCTGCTGTAGCTCCCACAAGGAGCGCGCCGATAGGTGCTACGCCTTGAAATGCCATGACGTAATAGCTAATTGCTCTCGCACGATAGCTGGGTACAGCATGCGTTTGTATATAGGTGTTGATAGATGAGTTTTGCATCATCATCGCCATGGAAACCATCATAGTAAAAATGAGTGCAGTAGGGAGAAAGTGAGCAAAGGCTAGTAAGCATAAGGAAATGCCCATCAGAAATGCAGAAAATAGCACACGATAACGAAGATTCTCGCCGGTTTTAAGTCTCGCCATGCTAATTGCTCCAATCATCGCTCCAAATCCGGCCGCGCTTTCAAACCATGAAAAAGTCGATTCGTCACCACTGAACAAGTCTTTTGCAACAGCAGGCAACAACGATGTGTATGGAATGACGAGCAAGCTTGAAAAGGTGAGCACAACGATTAGTGAAGAGATGTGCGGAGAACGCCTCAGGTAGTTAAACCCTTCCGTCAGACCCCGCCAATTACTCTCTTTTGTTAGTTTTGAGCGATCTTCTTGCACACGCATCAGCATTAAGCAGATGATTACCGGCACAAAACTCACAAAGTTCACCCCAAAACAAACAAACTCGCCGTAACTGGTTAATAATATCCCACCGATTGCTGGGCCGACCATACGTGCAGCATTAAAGATTGAGGAATTTAGCGCTATAGCGTTCGGTAGATCCCGGCGATTATCAACGAGGGACACGATTAAGGACTGTCGCCCCATGACATCAAAAGCGTTGATTATGCCTTGTATAAAACCAAGCACCGATAGCAAAAAAACGGTTTCCCATCGCATACCCACCACCAGTGTTAGCACTGCAGCCTGAATCATTAGCCCTACTTGTGTAATGAAGACTAACTTATATTTTTTGTGCCTATCGACAAATGAACCTATAAATGGGGAAAGGATGAGAGACGGAAGCAGAGATACAAACTGAACAAATCCCAACCAAAAAACAGAATTCGTCATTTCATATACCAACCAGCTGATTGCGACCCGCTGCATCCAAGTGCCTAGCAAAGAGATAGCTTGGCCCAGAACATGCAATCGGAAGTTGGGATAAGACAGGGACCGGAATATATCCATTAGTAAGAAAAAAATGTTTTGATCAAACTTATCGAGATTGAAAAATAATATAGCTATTTTTGGAACGCGTAGAAGTACGTTAAGTTTTAAATCTTTTTAAATCACTATAAATCACCCATTAACATGAAATTTTTTATTGATACCGCAAATTTAGCGCAAATAAGGGAAGCACAGGACCTTGGTGTGTTAGATGGCGTAACCACTAATCCTAGCCTGATGGCAAAAGAAGGAATCAGTGGTGAAGAAAACGTTATTAACCATTACAAAGCCATTTGCGATATCGTTGAAGGAGATGTCAGTGCCGAGGTAATATCGACAGACTTTGATAATATGGTCAAAGAGGGTGAGGTTCTTGCTGCTCTTAATCCAAAGATTGTTGTGAAAGTTCCAATGACTAAAGATGGTGTTAAAGCGATCAAATACTTTAGCCAAAAAGGAATTAAGACAAATTGTACATTAGTGTTTTCTGCTGGCCAAGCGCTGTTGGCAGCGAAGGCTGGCGCAACCTATGTATCACCTTTTATTGGTCGCTTAGATGACATCTCTGTAGACGGTCTAGCGCTTATTGAAGAGATCCGTTTGATCTATGATAATTACGGTTTCACAACGCAAATTTTGGCTGCGTCAGTACGCCACAGTGCGCATATCTTAGGCTGTGCAAAGATTGGAGCTGACGTAATGACAGGCCCATTATCAGCAATAGTATCTCTTTTAAAACACCCATTAACAGATAGTGGATTGGCTCAATTTTTAGCTGATCATGCAAAGGCTGCAGGACAATAAGTAACCACAATACGTTACTAAAATAAAATAAAACAAGGCTCCTTCTTAAAAGAAAGGGGCCTTGTTGCATGGTGTGGGTATGGTGAAATCGATCGCCAATTTTCGTACATCGTGGAAGAAATCTCCTACTCCCAGAGCTCCCTTTTGGAGATTTTTTCTGAAAAGATAAAGCTATTATTTAGACTCCACCCCTTCTAAATTGCTATGTATTATTGCAAAATACGTGATCATTTTAACAGGAGAATAACAGCATATTGTTCTCAGCTAGTTTCAATTCTACAGGTGTATCCTCAGCCGTGACACTAAAAAGATAATTCCTATTTACTATAAAATTGTGTAAATTTACCGCTATCATGGCAAGTGAAAGAACCGAAAAAGAGCAACATTTTATCAAGTTGCTGAAACAAAATGCGCTCAAAGTAACACCACACAGATTGCGTGTTTTACAGGAAATAACGCATAAAGACGCAGCTATATCGCAACCTGATTTGGAGAAGATTGTGGGCAAGGACATCGATCGTGTAACCCTCTACCGGATCCTCTCGAGTTTTGAAGACAAAGGGATTGTACACAAAATATTCGATTTAAACGGTACCGCTACCTATGCTATATGTAGTGCTGAATGCAGTGCCGATCACCATCATGACCAGCATGTACATTTTATCTGCTCGGTATGTAATAGTGTCTTCTGTCTACAGGAAATATCACTTCCAAAGATTCCCGTACCACCCAATTTCACCCTACATTCTATTGCATTAAATGCGGTTGGATTATGTGATAGTTGTCAAAAAGAAGCCTAACATCTGCTATAGACGGATTCAAATCACAAGCGCAATTCAGCCTAGAATTGCGCTATTTTTTTGTTAAAAATCTAGAAAATCAACTGATTTTATATTTAGCTTTATAATCATTGTATATTGATTTTAAGCTCATTAAAAAGGATAAAATACTTATTTAATTTAAATAAATTATTTTTAGCAAATATGCGAATTTCTGATGTTTGTCAAACAAATCCCGTTTAAAATGCCTCAACTGATATTTAGAAAACCGCATATTTAGCATTTAATATAATAATAATCTAATTATCATATATTTAAATAAGCTAAAATGAATAATTAATAAACATTTGATTTCATAACCATGCTCACCTAGATTTAATGGCGGTAGTTAGAACATTTTTTACGTATCTTAGTTTATTGATTAGCGCATGGACAGCCACGCTTTAAATAATCTATCCACCCCTCCCCTGCGATCAAAAAAAATAATGATAAACGTATGACGTGGGATAAAATTTAAAACGCATGAAGCAAAGAAAAGATAACCCTTACAAAGAAGTGCTAACCCAACTTATTGTAGACATATTTGAGAAATCTAAAAACAGCCCATTAAATTACAAGCAGGTCGCCGCGAAACTAAACTTAAGCGACACTGATTCTAAAATTGCAATTACAGACATTTTATCCGATGAATCCAAGTTCGGCAAATTCCTGCAAGTGGAGCGCGGCAGATTCAAACTTCGCCAACTGAATGTTTATGTGCAAGGGAAGGTAGATATGACAGCAGACGGATCTGCTTATATCGTACCTGATGATGAGTTCGAAAATGACATTTATGTAGCCCCTCGAAAATTAAGACAAGCACTGCACAATGACATTGTGAAGGTCCATGTTTACCAGCGGAGCAAAGGCAAAAAACGAGAAGGCGAAGTAGTCGAAATTTTAAAGCGCGCAAAGACGGATTTTACTGGAACAATAGATCGTACAGATTCATTTGCTTTCTTTTTGCCGGATGATAGAAAGATGATCCACGATATCTTCATTCCGCTGGACAATCTTAATGGCGCAGCCAATGGAGAGAAGGTTGTTGTATCTATTCTCGAATGGCCCAAAAATGCGAAAAACCCGATAGGAACTGTCAAAAGCATTCTGGGCAAAAAAGGAGAAAACAACACCGAGATGAATGCCATCCTGGCAGACTTCGGTTTTCCGTTAAGCTTCCCCAAAGAAGTGGAAGAGGAAGCTAATAGCATACCGGATACCATCTCTTCGGAAGAGATCACGAAAAGAAGAGATTTTCGCGACATCAGCACTTTTACTATAGACCCTTTTGATGCGAAAGATTTTGACGACGCCATCTCGTTTCAGACCTTAGAAAATGGCAACTACGAAATTGGTGTACACATAGCCGATGTTTCCCATTATGTGATCCCAGACACACCGCTCGACAAAGAGGCTTATCAGCGCGGAACATCCGTTTATTTGGTAGACCGTGTAATCCCTATGCTACCGGAACGACTTTCCAACGGCGTATGCTCGCTACGTCCGAATGAAGAGAAGCTTTGTTTTTCTGCAGTATTCGAAATGGATGATAAGGCAAATGTTGTTGATCAATGGTTCGGGCGGACAGTCATAAACTCTGACCGCCGCTTCACGTACGAGGAAGCCCAGGAGGTAATTGAAACCAAAACAGGTGATTTTGCAGCAGAAATTTTAAAGTTGAATGAGCTTGCATATATTTTACGTGAACGGAAGTTTAAAAACGGCGCCATCAGCTTTGAGAGCGAGGAAGTGAAATTTCATCTTGATGAAAATGGAAAGCCACTTGGCGTATACACGAAAGTGCGTAAAGATGCACATAAGCTTATTGAAGATTTCATGCTATTGGCGAATAGAAAAGTTGCCGAATTTATCGGCAAGCAGGGACGCGGCAAAAACAAACTAACTTTTGTGTACCGCTTTCACGACACGCCAAATCCGGAAACGCTCACAACGTTTTCACAATTCGCCTCACGCTTTGGCCATAAGCTTGCCATTAAAAGCGATAAGGAGACTGCCAAATCGCTTAACGCGCTGATGACAAAAATTGAAGGCAGCAAAGAGCAGAACCTATTAACCTCGCTCGCTGTGCGTTCTATGGCCAAAGCCATTTACACAACAAAGAGTACGAGCCATTATGGCCTGGCGTTCGACTACTATACACACTTCACCTCCCCTATCCGACGTTACCCAGACGTGTTGGTGCATCGCTTGCTACAATTTTACCTGGACGGTGGACAAAAAGCAAATGCCGAGCACTACGAGAAAATGTCTGAGCATGCTTCGCAAATGGAAAAGAAAGCGGCAGAGGCCGAACGTGCATCCATCAAATACAAGCAGGCCGAATTCCTACATGATCAAATCGGTGTGGAGTACAGGGGTATTGTATCCGGCGTAACTGAATGGGGTATGTATGTCGAGATCGAGGAAAATAAATGCGAGGGCATGGTGCGCCTCCGTGACATCACCGATGATTTCTACACGCTAGATGAAAAGAACTACGCGATCATCGGGCAACGCAAAAAGAAGAAATACCAGCTTGGGGATGAAGTGCAAATAAAGGTAAAGAAGGTTGATCTGGAAAAAAGACAAATTGATTTCACGCTTTTAAGCTAGTGAACTACTGTTTCGCTTCCATAGTAAATTTACCTATGGAGGCGACGCATCGTCTTCATCCCTCATTTTAAAGACGATGTACTTGTATCCGCCAAATGCATGCGTTCAAAAAAAATTAACACACAACACTTTACTGTTTAGATATTAATGATTATCTTTGCGGACTTTAAAATTAATTTTTACAAATTAAATAAACAAAAAACAGGTAAATGCCTACTATTCAACAATTAGTTAGAAAAGGTAGAGTAGCTCTGGTTGATAAGAGTAAGTCACCAGCGTTGGACAGCTGTCCACAGCGAAGAGGCGTGTGTACGCGTGTATACACTACTACCCCTAAAAAACCAAACTCAGCAATGCGTAAAGTCGCTCGTGTACGTTTAACAAACGGTAAAGAGGTGAATGCTTACATCCCAGGTGAAGGCCACAACTTACAAGAGCACTCTATCGTGTTAATCCGTGGTGGTCGTGTGAAAGATTTACCGGGTGTACGTTACCACATCATCCGTGGTGCATTAGATACATCAGGTGTTGCAGGCCGTAACCAACGTCGTTCGAAATACGGAACAAAACGTCCTAAACCAGGACAAGCAGCAGCAGCTCCTGCAAAAGGCAAAAAGAAATAATTAAACGGAGGAAAAGAAAATGAGAAAGTCAAAACCAAAAAAGAGAATCATTTTACCTGACCCGAAGTTTAACGATACTCAGGTAACACGTTTCGTAAACAATATGATGTTAGATGGTAAAAAATCTACAGCTTATTCTATTTTTTACGATGCGGTAGAATTAGTAGAACAAAAAACACAAGAGAGTGGTCTTGAAGCTTGGAAAAAAGCGTTGAACAACGTTATGCCAGCTGTAGAGGTTAAATCTCGTCGTGTGGGTGGTGCCAACTTCCAAGTTCCTATGGAAGTTCGTCCAGAGCGTAAAATCGCTTTAGGTATGAAATGGTTAATCTCTTACGCACGTAAACGTGGTGAAAAAACGATGTACGAAAAATTAGCAGGAGAAATTATTTCAGCTTCTAAAGGTGAAGGTGCTGCTGTGAAGAAGAAAGAAGATACGCACAAGATGGCGGAAGCTAATAAAGCGTTCTCACACTTCAGATTCTAATTTTGAAGACAACGAATAAAATATGATGACACCGACTGTCAATAAGCGCTGCAAGCCTTATTACAGTCGGTGTACTTATTTCTTTCAAACAACATTGCACAAAAACAAGCTTTCAAAGCAAACTGCATAAATATATTATGGCAAGAGATTTAAAATTCACTAGAAACATCGGTATCGCTGCCCACATTGATGCTGGTAAAACAACGACAACTGAGCGTATTCTTTACTACTCAGGTGTAAACCACAAAATTGGTGAGGTTCACGAAGGTGCTTCAACAATGGACTGGATGGAGCAAGAGGCTGAGCGTGGTATCACGATCACTTCTGCTGCGACTACTGTATTCTGGCAATACCGTGGTAACAAATACCAAGTAAACGTAATCGATACCCCAGGTCACGTGGATTTCACGGTTGAGGTAAATCGTTCTTTACGTGTACTAGACGGATTAGTATTCCTTTTCTCTGCAGTGGATGGTGTTGAGCCTCAGTCTGAGACAAACTGGAGACTAGCAGATAACTATAAAGTGCCTCGTATCGGTTTCGTTAATAAAATGGACCGCTCTGGCGCAGACTTTTTGAAAGTCGTAGGTCAAGTAAAATCAATGTTAGGTTCTGACGCCGTAGCGCTTCAGTTGCCTATCGGTGCGGAAGACTCATTCACAGGTGTTGTGGATTTGATCAACAACCGTGGTATCGTATGGAATGAGCACGATAAAGGAATGACCTTTACGGAAGTGCCTATCCCGGAAGATATGTTGGATGAGGTTGCTGAATACCGTGAGAAATTACTAGAAGCTGTTGCTGGATATGATGAGACTTTGATGGAGAAATTCTTCGAAGATCCAAACTCGTTGACAGAACGCGAAATCTTAAACGCACTTCGTGCTGCTGTTTTGGATAACTCCATCGTACCAATGGTATGTGGTTCATCTTTCAAAAACAAAGGTGTACAAACCATGTTGGATCTTGTAATGGAATTATTGCCTTCTCCTTTGGATTCCGAAGGTGTAAAAGGTACAAATCCGGAGACTGGTGAAGAATTGCTACGTAAACCAACTGTAAACGAGCCTTTCGCTGCGCTAGGTTTCAAAATCGCAACGGATCCTTTCGTAGGTCGTTTATGTTTTATCCGCGCATACTCCGGTAAGTTGGATGCAGGCTCTTATGTATTGAACACGCGTTCAGGAAATAAAGAGCGCATCTCGCGTATCTTCCAAATGCACGCGAACAAACAAAATCCTATCCCTTTCATCGAGGCTGGTGATATCGGAGCTGTTGTTGGTTTTAAAGACATCAAAACGGGTGACACATTATGTGACGAAAAACACCCTATCGTATTGGAATCAATGAACTTCCCGGAGCCAGTTATCGGTTTAGCGATTGAGCCTAAAACTCAAGCGGACATCGATAGATTAGGTATTGGTCTTGGTAAATTAGCTGAAGAGGATCCTACATTTGTAGTTAAAACGGATGAAGAAACTGGACAAACAGTTATCTCTGGTATGGGCGAGCTTCACTTAGAGATCTTGATCGACCGTTTGAAACGTGAATTCAAAGTAGAGGTTAACCAAGGTGCGCCACAGGTATCTTATAAAGAGTCTATCAACGGTACTACTGAGCACCGTGAGGTATTCAAAAAGCAATCTGGTGGTCGTGGTAAATTTGCCGATATCAAAGTTGTTGTTTCTCCAGCAGACGAGGATCACGATTTGAGCAAATCACCGCTTCAATTCGTGAACGAAATCGTGGGTGGTAAAATTCCTAAAGAGTTTATCCCATCTGTTCAAAAAGGTTTCGAAACATCTATGAAAAACGGTATCCTTGCTGGATATCCTTTATCTGGAATGAAAGTACGTTTGATTGATGGTTCATTCCACGCAGTCGATTCAGATTCTTTATCTTTCGAATTAGCTGGCCGTCAGGCATACCGCGAGGCATTACCAAAATGTTCTCCAGTATTGATGGAGCCAATTATGAAAATTGAGGTTCTTACACCAGAAGAGAACATGGGTGATGTAATGGGAGACTTAAACCGTCGTCGTGGTCAGATGCAAGGTCTTGACTCACGTAACGGAGCACAAGTAATCAAAGCATTAGTACCACTTTCAGAAATGTTTGGTTACGTAACACAATTACGTACGATCACGTCTGGCCGTGCTACATCAACAATGGAGTTTGATCACTATGAAGAAGCACCTCGTAACGTTGCTGATGATGTAATCGCAAAATCAAAAGGCAGAATCAAAGGATCTGTAGAATAATCCTTTTTAAAAATAAACCGACCTCCTGTTGTGAATAGCTCTAATGGGAGGTCATCTTAAAAACAAAATAAAATGAGCCAAAGAATCAGAATTAAATTGAAATCTTACGATTACAATTTGGTTGACAAGTCAGCTGAGAAAATCGTAAAAACAGTAAAACCTACAGGTGCAGTTGTTAGTGGTCCTATTCCATTGCCTACTGAGAAAAAAATCTACACGGTTTTACGTTCACCACACGTTAACAAGAAAGCACGTGAGCAATTCCAATTATGTGCTTACAAGAGATTGTTGGATATTTATTCTTCAAACTCTAAAACTGTTGACGCCTTGATGAAACTTGAATTGCCTTCAGGTGTTGAAGTAGAAATCAAAGTGTGATAGATTTCAAGTACTGAAAAAATAAAAGAGGCTTCCAATCGGTAGCCTCTTTTTGTTTGCCGTAATGGATAGCCCTAGAACTGGAAACCAACTCCAAAAGACCAAACGCGGTTGGATACTCTATCGCTGGCATTAGGAACTAATTGTGACAAACCTAGATTGTAGCCTGCGTTAATAAGAAAGCCATTTGCCAGCTTGTAACCTGCCATAAAATTAGCCCCTGCATCAATCACATTCATATCCCGGTCATCACCTGAAAAATCTAAATCCCACTCGGTATCGCCCGAAACATTTCCTACGTCTCCTCTTAGCTTATCTTTACCACTAACATTAAAGCCAATGTAAGGACCTGCACCTAAAAATACGTTACCAGATCCTGCCGGAATCCAATAAACAGCGTTTACAGGAACTTCGATAGACATTACATTTCGAGAATACTCGGTATTGGCGACACCATTAAAATCATCGAAGAAACGTGTTCCCTTACCTTGCAATGATACCCCCGGTTGGATGGAAAAATTTGCTGCAACTGGAAGATCAGCAAAACCAGTTACATGAAAAGACGTATTATTATTTTGGTCGTCACCCAAATTGCTGTACTTGCCTAAGTTAACACCTGCTTTTAGACCCCAGCTCGTTTGAGCCTGCGCGCCTGCAGCTAATAGTAAAGCTGCTCCTAAAGAAAGTAAAATCTTTTTCATACTCTTTGTTTTTGTTTTACAAATGGTGTATTGCAACATTCAGACCAAAAACAGAAAGAGGTCCAAAAATAGTATTTATACATTTGATTACAAGCAACTTAAATATCCAGAAAACGTCTATCCTACCTTGAATGATTACGCTTATATCGCCTTCCCAATCGCTGACGGAAAATATTTGTGGAAACTTTTGAAAGAAGCGTTGTATATATCAAAACTAAAGTTTATTTTTGCATTCCCTTAGGGGATAAAGGGTCGGATGGCCGAGTGGCTAGGCTGAGGTCTGCAAAACCTCCTACAGCGGTTCGAATCCGCTTCCGACCTCGTTTTATTGACAATAAAAAGATACAACAATGGGAGTTACACGTTTAAAAAGAAAAGATAGAAGAAATAAAACTGTTTCACGTGTGGAAGTTCAGTTTTTGAAATTAGGCCGCAACATTGAATTAGGTTCAAAAAGCCAAATGCCTAAGAAAAGCCAAATCACAAAGAACAATGAGATCTTGAATGCGGTAGCTACTGAAGCTAAATAGTTCATTCAAGACACAGTATTTAAAAGGAGAACGAGATCGTTCTCCTTTTTTCGTTAACGGGTTTCTAAAAGGCCTTTAAGCTCTTCCACCAGCTCACGCGAGGTTTGTAAGGTGGGTTCATTCATCCCCTCCAGCGCATCCGAGGTATAAGTCATTTTCGAGTTCACGGAAATTTTTGCGGAACTATGGATGGACTTTGCTCCAGTACTTCGGATTATCTCGATCATATTTTGGGCATTAACGCCAGCGCCAGGCATAATCTCTATACGTCCGTCAGCTTGCTGCACCAAGTCCCGCAATACATCCTGTCCCGCCTCAGCTGTATTTTTTAACCCCGAAGTAAGAATCCGATCAAAACCTAACTCGATAACATCTTGTAAGGCCACACTTGGATTTTTAGTACGGTCAAACGCACGATGGAATACAACCGTCATCGGTTTAGCCAGCGCGACAAGAGTTGCATTTCGCGCGCGATCCACGCTTCCATCTGGGGAAAGAATGCCTATTACCACCCCGTCACAACCGGCATCCTTGCAAAAACTGATATCCATTTTCATCTCCTCAAACTCATCATCAGAATAAACAAAATCGCCCCCCCGAGGTCTTATCAATACGTGCATTCCAATATGTAACAACTGCCGCGCGCGCATGATCTGTGCATAGGAAGGCGTGATTCCTCCATTCTCCAAATTTTGGCAAAACTCGACGCGACTAGCGCCGCCTAATTGCGCCTGTAGTGCGGAGTAAGAGGAATTGGAACAAATCTCCAATTTTATCCCATTTATTTCTTTTTCGGTTGCATTCATAAAGCAAAATTGCCATTTTTCCTTAGCCATGCGTCATATACAGCGTGCAGTTTTTATTGAAACATGATAACAACCAATAGATCAATAAGTTATTTTGATAAAAACAAAACTATTTGAATCTTTGTATTGTTATAACAACTCGCGCTAGACCGTGCAAAGTAGAATCTTTAATCATTATTCGTCATGACAATAATATCTAGAGAAGTCGAAATTCAGGATAAACTATCAACCATCTTTGAGGAGCTCATGGACCAAAAGGAACTTATCCGCGATGAACTTGTACAATCCAGGCAGAGCTATAAACAAATATGTGACAAGCATATTTTTTCAGGCTTTTCCTCAGAGTTAGAATGGATGGATGCTACTGAGCATCATGAACAGAAGTTTAGGGAGTACGATGTACATTGTTATCTCATCGATGTGCTATCTGACTACCGGGACATCGAAGGATGCTTTCCCGAATACATCGATATGCTTGCCAACGTGGAAAATATTATGATAAAGTTTGCGAATGAGGAACAGTACGAAATTTCCGCCATAATCAAGCTTTGGTTGAACAAACTTATTAAGTCGCTTTAGCGCATCCAGCCATTCTCTTCCGTAGATATTTAACTTGTTTGTCCACATGATAGATAAATTTCAGGGTTTACGTTGTATTTATGGCAATTAGACGTGCATACGCGCCAAGGGAGTGATATCTTGCGACACAAAAGATTTCTGAAGGTATTTCTGATAACCCGCAATGGCTATCATTGCCGCATTATCTGTGCAATACTCAAATTTTGGAATAAAAACATTCCATCCCAGATGATCACCAGTTTCTATCAAGGAGCTACGCAATCCTGAATTAGCAGAAACGCCTCCCGCGATAGCAATCTCTTTTATCCCCGTCTGCCTCGCCGCCTTCTTCAGTTTGTTAATTAAGATAGATACAATCCGGGATTGCACCGACGCGCAGACGTCGGCTATATGGTCTTCGAGGAAATTAGGGTTTAACTTCTCTTGAGCCTGAACCATGTATAGGATAGCGGTCTTAAGTCCAGAAAAGCTAAAGTCCAAGTTTTCGATTTGCGGTTCAGGAAGTTTAAATGCATTGGCGTTGCCATCTTTCGCATATTTGTCTATTAAAGGCCCGCCGGGATAGGGAAGGTTTAATATCTTAGCGGTCTTATCAAACGCCTCGCCCGCGGCATCATCCAGTGTTTGTCCGAGCAGCTCCATATCAAAATAGTCCTTCACCAGCACGATCTGCGTATGGCCACCGGAAACGGTCAAACATAGAAACGGGAATTGGGGTTTTGGACGCTCAATAAAATGTGCTAAAATATGCGCCTGCATGTGGTTGACCTCTATTAAAGGGATATTTCTTGCCAAAGCAAACGACTTCGCAAAAGAAGTTCCTACAAGTAACGCGCCCAAAAGTCCGGGGCCACGCGTAAAAGCTACCGCATCAATATCATTTTTATGTATTTTTGCCTGCGTAATTGCTTGATCGACGGTTGGAATAATATTTTGCTGATGTGCACGTGATGCAAGCTCGGGAACGACACCCCCGTATTTTGCATGGATTGCTTGACTAGCAATAATATTTGACTTAATTTCACCGTCTATACAAATAGAGGCCGAAGTTTCATCACAAGAAGACTCGATACCGAGGATTATAGCCATTGCGCGAAGTATTAAAACAGAACACAAAAATATCAAAAAAATACTGAAAATAACGCTCATCACGCTGCTTAGCATAACCTTGCTAACAGTTGGGATTATTTTTGCGTTGCGCTACCCCACCGTTCAAACCTATGTCAGCAAAAAAACCGCTAATTATTTAAGCAAACAGCTAGGGGCGAAAATATCGGTTGGAAATGTATATATAAATCCCTTCCGTTCCATAGATATAAAAGGTTTAAGCATCGACGACAGAAAAGGTGAAAGAATGGTATACGCAAAAAGTATAACAGCAACATTATCTTTGGCGAGGCTTTTTGAAAATGAATTTGAAATACGAAAACTTACGTTGGAGAGCGCGTATTTCCATTACGAGATTTACAAGGACAGCACAAACGTCAGCTTTTTACTGGACTACTTTGCACCGAAAAATAAGGGCCCTAAAAAGGACAAGTCGAAACTTTCAGTCAACCTAAAACAAGTAAAACTTCACGACAGTCAATTCAAGCTGGTAGATCACCGGTGGACTAAGAAGCACAAGGGCGTCAACTTTAATGACCTTGATATTCAGGGTATCAGCGGCCTGTTCGACGCAATTCGCTTCGAAGACCAGGATCTATATGCAAACATAGAACAGTTGACCTTCAGGGAGAAAAGCGGTCTACACGTGCGGGAACTTTCGGCGGAATCTTATATATCCGCTAGCAAAATGACCTTCAAGGAGTTTACCTTACGGACCAACCGCTCAAAACTTGGAAACAATTTAGTATTCGAGTATGACAATTTTGCCAATTTTGAAAACTTCATTGACAGTGTACGCGTTACAGCGACTTTGAACGACGCATTCCTCGATTCGCGCGACATCGCATTTTTCGCTCCAGAGATGTCGCATGTTCGATTTATCACCACTATTGAACAAGCTAATCTTTCGGGAACGGTGGCGAATATAAAGGCACAAGCCGTCAAGGTAAAAACCGGAACGCACACAGCTTTTCAGGGAAACCTAAGGATCGTGGGGCTTCCCTATATCGATAAAACAAAATTCACATTTGACATCGATCGTCTTGTTACCTCCGCCCAAGACCTGGAAAGGTTAATCCCGGATTTTGCTGATATGCGTGGGTTTAAGCTGCCCGCGCAGCTGCACAAATTGGGCAGTATTAGCTATGTTGGAAACTTAGAAGGGTTTTACCATCATTTCAGCATTGACGGACAAGCCGACAGCAAGCTCGGATCTTTAAAAACAAATGCTACAGTTGCCATCCAGCCTACCCTCCAGTATCAGGGACAAATTAGCAGTTCAACATTCAACGTAGGTGAGTTTTTAAACACGAAAAGTCTAGCAACGACTGGCTTCGATATTGAGTTTGACGGTATGGGATCTGATGCGCTTTCGCTCCAAATCGCCGCACAGGGAAAATTTCATGATCTTTACCTCAAAGATTATAAATACGAACAGATTCTTTTCGAAGGAGAAATCGAAAACCAACGTGTTACGGCAAATGGCAGCGTTCAAGACGAGCAGGCAAGACTTGAATTTAACGGCGAGATTGGTTGGGCTGCAGAAACGCCTGTCTATACCTTTTCATCGAGTATAGACCTACTTAACCTCAAAGCCCTCCAGCTATTTGCAAAAGATAGCATCATTGTAAAGAGGTCCAATGTAAGCGCAACGCTCAGTGGCAATTCCTTAAATTCATTAAACGGCCATATCTATTCAGATCATATACAATTTCAATCCTCTCGAGGAGACTTTGTTATGGATTATTTGGATTTTAACTCAGAAGGCGATGAACAATCTAAACTGTTGACCTTAAAATCTGACGTTGTTGATGGCATATTAGGTGGTCAGATAGACTTAAACACCATAGTGCCATATTTTCGTTCGCTCGCCATGCGGTATGCGCCGGCCATCAACATCGACGCAGCGCCATACAATGCGCAAAACTTCGATCTTCAAGTAACCATAAAATCCTTTGATGCCGTGTCCGCCCTTTTTGACCCAAACCTACGTTTGGAAGATGGGGCAAATTTAAAAGCTACTTTTTCATCGGATGATTTTACCGCGAATTTTAAAGCCTTTAGTCCAGTGGTCTCCTATAAGGGAATGAAAATCACCAACCTCGCGCTTACAGAGCAAGCCGATGATAAAGCATTTTCACTTTCCGTCTATGCGGATCGGCTCAACCTCTCAGACTCGGCCTATATAGAGCACATCAACATTCAAAATACCTTGGCAAATGATAGTTTGCATTTTAAGGTCATGCTTGCTGAAAATAATCGTGCGAACTACTTGAATTTAAATGGGAACATCCACTTCGCGCACAATAAGCCTGCCTATATAAAATTTGACAAATCAGAAATCATATTAAATAGCGAACCATGGCAAATAAACGATAATGCCGATTTGCGCGTCTCTAAGGGCAAGTTTTTTTTAAACGACCTGCTTATCACGCGTGAAAAACAACAGGTAAGTTTAAACGGTGTACTTTCTGACGACGAAACAGACGATCTGGAAATAGCGTTCAAGGATTTTAGTCTCTCGTCACTAGCAGGAATTACAAAGCCGATGGGTATACAATTACAAGGAAATTTAAGTGGTGATGTGCATGTTCATTCTGTATTCAACAAGCCGACCTTGTCAACCGATATCCACACAACACCTATTATATTTAACAACCTTCCTATAGGAAACTTAAATATCCGTGCGGATTTCGATCCAGAAAGTGGGTTGATGCGGCTAAATTCTAAATTGCTTGACATTGATGGCAGAGGTGTTGACCTAGCCGGAACATACGACGTGAAATCTTCTGAGAACGCTTTACAGTTACGAGGTAAGGTAAACGATATAGACCTTGGAATTTTACAACCTTTCCTTAAAAACTTGGTATCGAATTTATACGGGAAGATGAGTGGCGACTTGACGATTGGAGGAACCTTGAGCCAGCCAACTATCAACGGTGTATCAACTATTCGGGAGGCATCTTTTTTAGTCGATTACCTTCAAACTAGGTATCATTTAGCTAATCAGAATTGCCTCATTCAGGATAACCGGTTGCTATTAAACGCCTTTCGGTTTGCCGATGTGAACGGTAGTATAGCTAGCGCAAAGGGCCAGATCGACCTAAACAACCTCTCAAATCCTACTTTAGATATTGATGCCCTCGCAACAAATTTTCAAATCTTGAATACTGGACGGAAAGACAATGAGATGTTTTTTGGAACAGCATATGCTTCAGGCAGTTTCAGCTTCAAAGGTCCAGTGAATGCCGTTAATATTGATATAAACGCTACATCAAACCCCAATACCGTTATCACGATTCCTTTCAATTCCTCATTAAAAGTCAGTGATAATGATTTCTTTTACTTCACGACTCCTGACTCTGCCAGTGCAGAAAGACCACTTTCCAGGCGATTATTTGAAGGCATCACGATGAACATGGATCTCAATTTAACAAGAGATGCCGAAATAAATCTGGAAAATAATATCGGATCCCTAAAAGGAGTCGGTACCGGTAGCATTTCGCTACGTATCGCAAGCCTTGGCGACTTTGAAATGTTTGGCGATTATTTAATTTTATCGGGGAAATTCCATTTTACGGCGCAAGATTTTTTTAATAAATTCTTTGATTTAAAAGAAGGGGGCACGATTCGCTGGGCGGGAAACCCGGGCGAAGCAACGGTGAATTTAAGTGCCACTTACCAACAACGTACATCCGTAGCACCGCTGTATAATGCCGCCGGTAGAACAGAAAACAACGATCGAATTTTAGCGCAGGCAGACATGATCTTGAAAGGCACGCTATCACAACCTGAAATCTCGTTCGATCTAAACTTTCCGCAGGATCCATACGTAAAAGATGAGCTGCAGGGCTACTTAAGTGATGGAAACAACATTAACCAGCAGGCCATCAGCCTAATTGTACGCCGAAGTTTCACACCAGCATCCACACAAGAATTTGGACGCGAGGTAAACAACACGTTGTTATCGGCCGGAACGGAAATTGCTTTTAACCAGTTGAATAGCATCATTTCCCAGTCTTTAAATATGAACTTTCTCGATCTCAATATACGCTCATTTAATGACGCTTCCGCGTCACTGCGCTTTTTCGACGATCGCTTGATTCTAACTGGAGGTGTCAGCGATCGAAGCCGCAGTCAACTGAATGATCTTACCGTGTTTTCAGATCAGATCGCGACCGACGCGGAGATCACATTCCGACTCCGACAAGATGGAAATCTTGTTTTAAGAGCCTACAACCGTCTTAATACAAGAAATTTCCTCTTCACTCCATACAGTGACTATATCAGTGCCGTGGGGGTAGTTTACAGGCAGGAATTCAACACCCTTTCTGAATTTTGGAAAAAGCTATGGATATGGAACGAGAGAAAACAACGCCTTGATCAATACACTGTTCCTGATAGCGTAAGTTCAAACTAACCCAGTAACATTTTTACAAGCTGTTGCCACTCGTCGGCGAGGTCTCCTTCAAAGACAGGTTGCTTGGCGCGTCCATACCAGTACTTCGCATTCCACAGATCGCCTTCCACACGATGTAGGTAAGCATGGACATGCGCCGATGTTCGGTCTTCCAAGTGATCAATCAGATCGTGTGCACTTTTCCAATCACCTTTTCCATCGTACCATAAGGCCCTAAGCTGGATATTCAATTCCTTCGGAGCCGATTTATCCAGGTCTATACTTTGTAAAAACTCGTCAAAATTCATGGGAAAATATCTAATAATCTGTCGAATTTACTGTCGGCAGATGCAGAAATATACAATTTTATTCGAATCAGCATACTATTTATTGTAAAGAGAACGTTAGAAATAAGGTTTGTAACAAAAATATTATAATAGATTGAGTGAACGTGCATGGAGGATTTTTGTTAGAACTGTAGATAATGGTATTAAATTTAATAACTAACAGTCACGAATGAAACATTCTATTTACGCTATTCCGCTCCTCTTGTTCGGACCTACCCCCGTATTTTCATCATTTTCCAACCCCGAAACGACAAATGTCGTACAGCAAAAAACAAGTATTCCTTATACCGTCTCGTTTAACAATAACCATGCGGTGCGTGATTATTGGTCGGCTTCACCCCTATCTATCGATACGCTAAATGCAGTGAAAGGCTCCATCAAAGACGAGAAGGGTGCACCGCTACAAGGGGTTATCGTTACTGTCAAGGGCGAATCGGTAAATGCTGTTTCCGACGGTCAAGGAGCATTCCAACTAGAGGCCAAGCCGGATGCCACGTTAATGTTTAATAAAACAGATTTTGCACGGCATGAAGAACCTATCAACAACAGAAGCGAAATCAATGTCGTGCTAAAGGTCGCTCCACCGGATTCTGTTAAAGCGGACTCTACCGCAGTAGCTGCCGCCACGGTAGATTCTACCAGAACAGATTCTACGGCGACTAAGGTTACAGGAATTGTCCCTGTGCAGAGTGATTCCACAAAAACAACAGCGGCAACAGCCCAGACACAAACAGATTCAACCAGCACGCCGCAAAACACGCAAGACCTCGTGCAAGGAACAGTGAGGGATGCAAATGGCCCTGTAGTGGGTGCAACGGTTTCTGTGAAGGGCCTAGCAGTCACAGCAGCCACCGACGATCAAGGTAAGTTTAGCATTGCCGCAGGAAGCAGTCCAGCGCTTATTTTTAGCGCAGTAGGATATAAAGAACATGAAGAGTTGCTGAATAATAGGAAAGCTGTAGATATAACAATGGTCCAAGAGGCAACCACTATTCAATCGGTAGAAGTTGTCGCTGTAGGATATGGTACGATGGAACGAGCAACGTTAGCCAGTTCCGTGTCGAGTATCGGTTCAGACCAAATCGAAAACGAGGTATTGCCAAGTATTTCACAAGCTATACAGGGTAAGGCAGGAGGAGTGCAAGTATCGCAGAAATCAGGCTCTCCAGGTGGCGGTTTGAGTATCCGTGTGCGTGGTACAACCTCGATTAATGCCAGCTCGGATCCCTTATATGTTATTGACGGAATCCCCGTGAATAGCACAACGAATTTCACGGGCGGATCAACCTTTGATTTCGGTGGTGGAACGCAAGGTATCAACGTACTATCCTCACTCAATCCCGCAGATGTGCAGTCGGTCGAAATTCTTAAAGACGCGGCTTCTTCATCTATCTATGGATCGAGGGCGGCTAATGGTGTGGTATTGATTACAACGAAAAAAGGCGATGCTGGTACGAGTCAGTTTCATTTCAATATGTACGAAGGTTTTTCGGAGATGCCTTCCGAACGCAAGTATAAGATGATGAATACTGCGCAATACCAGGATTATATGCGCGACTTTTATGCTATCGCACAACAAGAGACACCACGTACTACTATACCGCAGCAGGTATTGGCTAACCCAGATCTTACAACAGATTGGCAAGATGCCATCTTTAGAAAAGCTGCGACGCGGAGCTATGAATTGGCGGCGAGTGGCGGAAGCGATAAGACGCAGTATTATACTTCGTTTGGTTATATGAAACAAGGCGGTATTCTACATGGATCTGACTTTAGCCGTATTAGCGGACGCATAAACTTAAACCATCAGCATAGTGAAAAACTGAACTTTTCGACAGCCATTAATATCACGCGTGCGGAAAACGACCGTGTGCAGGAGGAAAACTCGAAGGAAGGGGCAACGAAAAATGGTATTTTTGCGCCGCCAAACATTCCTGTTTTCGATGCAAATGGAAACTATGCATATGATCAAGTGAGCGCTTCGAGAGAGAATCCGCTGGCTATCTTGGAGCTTCCCGTTAATAATGCGCAAACGTGGCGTATTCTTGCAAACGTAAGTGCAGAATACAAAATCGTACCTTCGTTAGCTTTAAAAACAAACTTTGGTACCGATGTGAGCTTTATTGACGAGACATTTTTTATGCCGCCGAATGGACTACGCTCGTACGTAAGCCAAGGCGGAATAGGTGCACGTCGAAACACACGGGACCAACTTTGGATCAACGAGACAACCCTAACATTTGATAAAACGTATGGTGACCATCACATCAACGCATTGGGTGGATTTTCTGTGCAGGAATCACGTCTAGAGTTTGTACATGCGCAGCGCAACAATTTCCCTTCAAATGATATAGAATACATTAGCGCCGGCGGTGTTGTTACCCAAGCAAACTCTTTCCCTGAAGAGTGGGCCATTGCATCAGGCTTTGCCCGCGTGAACTACGACTTTCAGAAGAAATATATCGTAACCGCTAACTTACGGACAGATGGTTCATCACGCTTTGGTAGGGAGAATCGGTGGGCAACGTTTCCATCCGTTGCTGCAGCATGGCGCGTATCTGAAGAAAGTTTTATGAAAGAGGTACCTGCTATCAGCAATTTGAAATTAAGAGGTAGCTGGGGTATTACAGGTAACCAAAATATTGGGAATTATGCCAGTTACTCATTGTACTCAAGCGGTAACAACTATTTAGGATCCCCTGGCTTTGTTCCTTCCGTTTTGGGCGATATAAATTTAAAGTGGGAAACAACAAGGCAAACAGATATTGGTATTGATTTAGGATTGTTTAACAACCGCATTTCGATTTTAGCCGATTATTATCACAAACGGACTTCCGATCTATTGATAGCTGTTCCTATCCTGACAAGCTCAGGTTATGCGAACCAGTTTACGAACTCGGGAGATATCGAAAACAAAGGTTTTGAATTTGAGTTAACCACACAGAATTTCGTGGGCGAGTTTAAATGGACGACCGCTCTAAACATGACATTCAATAGAAACAAGGTATTGTCGCTTCCTCCGGGAGTTCCAAGAATGTTAGGTGGTGTTGGTGAGTTAAACATCGCACAGCCAGGCCTCCCATTAGGTGCATTTTATGGCTGGAAAATGTTGGGCGTAAATCCACAGACCGGATTAGTTGAATATGCAGGGGCTGATGGGCAACCAACCACGCCAAGCAGACCGGATGATCGCCAGATTATCGGAGACCCCAATCCAGATTTCTTTGGAGGTATCACCAATACATTCCAGTATAAAAATTTCGATTTGAGTATCATGGGGCAATTCTCCTACGGAAATGACCTATTCAACTACAACCTTGCTACCGGTCTAGGTGGTTCTAACTTGAGCTCTAACGGGCTAGTAGACTGGGTAGATAGATGGCGTCAACCGGGTGACCAGACAAATGTTCCTCGTCCGACACCAGGGAATTTTGATAACTCTGCTATTTCCGACCGGTTTATACAAGATGGCTCATTCTTCCGTTTGAGAAATATAACTTTCGGCTATTCTTTGCCAAAGGACTTAACGGATAAAATCAAAGTGAGTAAGCTTCGTGCATATGTAACCGTACAAAATGCCTATGTATTTACGAAATACAACGGATATGATCCAGAGGTTGGGTCGAGCCATGGAGGCGCCAATACCGGGTTGATCTATGGATATGACTACGGAAGTTATCCTCAACCACGAATTTTCACGGCTGGTATCAACTTATCTTTTTAACATTAGTGCCTAAACAACATGAATACACTATATAAATTTATTGCCTTAGTCCTTACCGGAGCAAGCCTGAGTTCTTGTAACAGTTTTCTGGATCGCCAACCATTGGCTCAGGTAACTACAGACAGCTACTTTAATTCTGAAACGAATGCCAACGCTGCTGTTACGGGAATGTACCGAACAATGACCCCTTCATTCGGGTGGGGACAAACTGTTATCACATTACCCGAATTTTCGGCGAGGCACATTGCCCATATTTCGTCGTTCCCAGAGTACGAGAACTTCGCGACGCATAACGTAACCGTCATCAACCCTTGGACATCGAACGTGTGGAACAGTATGTATACCACGATAAACGCTGCAAATAATATTATTGCTCGGGTTCCTAATATTCCCGAAGATGCTATTTCCGCAGGAAAAAGAAACCAATTTATCGGTGAAGGGAAATTCATAAGAGCGCTAAGCTACTTTTTTATGGTTCGTGCCTTCGGACGTGTGCCCTTAAAACTCACGGCAACCACAGAAGACGAAAATCAAGCCATACCGCAATCTGAGCCGCAAGCAATTTATGAGCAGATCGTTCTTGATCTTACCGAGGCTGCAGAAGCGCTACCAGAAGCACATGCAAATACAGAAGCGACAAAAGGTCGAGCCACCAAAGCTGCAGCACAAGCGCTACTGGCAAAGGTTTATTTATACCAAGCAAAGTATACAAATGATTACGCCAAAGCTGCCGCAGCAGCGAAACTGATCATTGATTCAGATGCTTTCCAATTGGTGACTGACTATGGCAGTATCTGGCGAACTGAAAACACAGCGGAATCTATTTTCGAATTGCAATTTGATAATCAATTGCCAAACACGCTTGCCTCTGTCAGCAATAACAATCCAAGTATGTTATTTTACATTCGGGATACAACCATTGGTCAGTTATTTGATACCACTGACATCAGGCGTAGCTTCTCCGTCGTGCCTGGCATAAGAGTAAGTTCAAGTGGGGATACGACTTCCCTCGATTTTATGGGGAAATTTCCCAATTTTAATCCGGCCAGTCAAAACTTGCCAATTATTCGCTTAGCTGAACTTTACTTGATTCATGCTGAAGCTGAAGCACGTGCAAGTGGCGCAGTAACCGCATCTGCTTTCGCCTCTTTAAATGCTGTGTTGACTCGTGCAAGTGTTAGCCGTGATATGAGCGAATTTACTAGTGTTGATAGCTTCGTGCGATTCGTGCAGGAGGAGAAAGAAAGAGAAATGCTTTTTGAAGGAGAAACCTGGTTCGACTTTTGTCGAACTGGCTTAGCACTTGAGAAGTATAGCACGCTAAGAAGTGAACAATATTTCGTTTATCCTATACCGGCTGCACAATTAAGTCTTAATGGCGGACTTGTACAGAATCCGGGGTATAATTAAAGATCATAAATAAAACAAGAAACGGGAGCCTTCGCTCCCGTTTCTTGTTTTATTTAAATTTACTGGCCAGTGCCGCCAGCTTAGATGCCATATCCGTTTCCGGCTGCTGGTGCCGACGGTTTCCTTTTCCTCCTCTATCATTTTCCTGATTTCTATCACGGCGCGGTGTCGAGCTACTTTTCTCTTCTGTTTTCATCGTTAACCCTATCCTGTTTCGGCGCTCATCAATTTCTGTAACGGTCACCATCACCTTTTGTTGCACCTTAACAACTTCATGCGGATCAGAGACGTAACGGTTTGCTAATTGGCTGAGGTGCACTAGACCATCTTGATGTACACCAATGTCAACAAAAGCACCAAAATTGGTGATATTCGTAACGATACCAGGAAGCTTCATTCCTACGCGTAGGTCAGCAACAGCGTTCACCCCATCGGTGAAATTAAATTCTTCAAACTGTTCACGCGGGTCCCGTCCAGGTTTTGATAACTCGCTTATAATATCATTCAACGTTGGCAGTCCCACATTCTCTGAGATGTATCTTTTTAGGTCAATTTGTTTTCTCAATGCGTCGTTGGTAAGCAAATCTTCCACCTTTGCATTGACATCATGCGCCATGCGTTCTACCAAAGCGTAGCGTTCCGGATGGACAGCAGACGCATCTAAGGGGTGTTCGGCTTGGCGAATGCGCAAAAAGCCAGCGGCTTGCTCAAACGCTTTCTCTCCTAAGCGAGGAACCTTTTTGAGTTCTTTTCGGGAGCGAAATGGCCCATTAGCGATACGATAGTTCACAATCTGCTGAGCCAAGGAAGGACCGAGACCAGAAACATAAGCTAGTATCTGTTTAGAAGCCGTGTTAAGCTCCACTCCAACAGCGTTTACACAGGAAATGACGGTGTCGTCCAAGGCTGTTTGCAGCTTATTTTGATCCACATCATGTTGATATTGGCCAACACCTATGGATTTAGGATCTATCTTTACGAGTTCTGCCAAAGGATCCATCAGTCTTCGCCCAATGGATACCGCGCCACGTACAGTAACATCATAATCCGGAAACTCTTCACGAGCAACATCGGAGGCCGAATATATAGAAGCGCCAGACTCGTTGACCATAACAAGGGTAATACCTTGTAAACCCAGTTTTCTGACAAAATCTTCAGTTTCTCGGCCCGCTGTACCATTCCCTACGGCTATGGCTTCTATTGCATATTTTTCAACCAGATGCTTGACAGTTTTCATTGCTTCTGCCGCTCCGCCTGCGCCCGTGTGCGGAAATATTGTCGTATTCTCCAATAATGCGCCTTGCGCATCCAGCACAACGGTTTTACAACCTGTCCGGAAACCAGGGTCTATTGCTAACAATCGTTTTTGTCCGAGAGGTGCAGCTAACAGTAACTGACGAACATTATCGGCAAATACTTTGATAGCTTCTTCATCAGCACGTTGACGCGTCAATACACGAATCTCCGTTTCCATAGATGGCCTCAATAAGCGCTTATAGCTATCTTGTAACGCCAGTTTAACCTGCGTAGCTGCTTCGCTGTTATTTTTAACGTATAGCTTGTCTAAAGATGGTAAAATGTCTTGCTCTTCGACCGCGACATCTAAATAAAGCAGTTCCTCCTTCTCTCCTCTCCGCATAGCCAAGATCCGATGCGAAGGTGCATCTTTTAAAGATTCAGACCATTCGAAATAATCTTTATATTTCAGAGCCGCTTCTTCTTTCCCTGGTACCACACGCGACACAAATTGTCCTTTGTCCAGAAAAACCTTCCTCGTTTTGGTCCTCACCTCAACGTCTTCTGCAATTTGCTCTGCAATAATGTCACGAGCGCCCGCTAACGCATCCTCCAATTTCTCGACCCCCTTACTACTATCTACGTAAGTCTCAGCAAGAGCGATGGTGTTCGTACTTTCTTGTTGCAGTAATACGTCAGCCAACGGTTGAAGCCCTTTCTCTCGCGCTACGGACGCCCGTGTCTTACGCTTCGGTTTGAAAGGAAGATAGATATCTTCCAAAATAGCCATCGTTTCTGCCGCCTTAACTAAATGCTCAATCTCTGCCGACAACTTTCCTTGTTCGCCGATTGATTTTAAAACCGCGTCTTTACGTTTGTCAAGATCACGCAATTGTTGAACACGATCGCGTATCGACGTGATCTGAACCTCGTCCAGGCTGCCAGTCATCTCTTTTCGATAGCGCGCTATAAATGGAATGGTCGCACCTTCGTCCAAAAGGTTAATCGTTGTCAAAACCTGGCGATTCGTAATACCAAGTTCCTGCGAAATAATAATCTCGTATGCCATATGTATTTTAATATGCGATGGAAAGTTGTATGAAGTATATCAGAATGGTGAGTTTGTAATACGTAATTTAGGCATTAGCGAAGAAGCAACCTACGTATTCTCGTAAATTGCCTCTTTTACATTATCTCCTATCTAAATTATTATCATTGTGTTCCGCCAGCCCTCTGCACTGTCGGCACAAATTCAGGTATTATGCTTTTTTTGTTTGCTCTTCTGCGTCTGTTTTAATTAATGCTTCGCTATCTGTAGTGGGTGTTTCTGGAGCAAAATGATCATTGTATCCGTAAGTATAGTGTTGGTCGCCAGCACTAGGTTGCTGACCGGGATTATGTTCATACGTATTCTCCGGCGCACTGAATGTCGGCAAAGGCTTCTTTTCCTCTTTCTTTGCTAGCTGAGATTCTTCCTCCTTTTCAATTTTCTCCACGGTCTCCTTTACATCCTCAGCTACCGGCACAGACGTATCCGCTACCTTTTCGTCTACAGTAACGTCTAAATCCTTATCAAAACTATTAATTTGATCTGAAATTTCACGCTTTATACCCTCGGAGGCATCTTTAAATTCACGAATCCCTTTACCTAAACCTCGCGCCAGCTCTGGAAGCTTTTTCCCACCGAACAACAACAAAATCACGATGACGATGAGCACCATCTCCTGCGTACCAATATTCAAGAATCCTAAAGTCATTACAATTATATTAAATTTCTAATGCTAGCTAAGGTAACTTTTAATTTATTTATCCTCAAAATTTTGATGTAATTATTTAGTAACATAATCAGGACGTCCTTTTGTTCGTGGAAAAGTTCGTTAACTATGCAAAACGATGACGATGCAAAATTAATCATTTCCTATCTTTGCCGACATACTATGTTATTAAATTACTACAGAAAAAATAAGCATTTCTATTGGAGTGCGTTTGCTCTTGCTGGCCCCGTTGTCATATCTCAACTTGGCCAAACATTAGTTCATACTGCGGATACTGTTGTGGTGGGGAAATTTGCAGGAACTATCCCCTTGGCTGCCGTTTCGTTAGTACATTCAGTCTTTATCGTGGTGATGGTTATTGGATTGGGCATTTCTTACGGCCTCACACCGCTTATCGCGCAAGCTAATGGTAAAGGGAATAAAGAGACCTGCGCTAAACTATTGTCCAATAGTCTTTGGCTAAATGTGATTACCGCAGTGGTACTTTTCGCTGTTGTAAACTTCGGGTCGATGTATGCCATGCAGCATATGGATCAAGATCCACGGGTAGTTGATACGGCAAAGCCTTATTTGTTTATCTTGATGCTTTCCATTCTACCATTGATGGTGTTTAATACGTTTAAACAATTTGCTGAAGGTTTAGGATTCACCAAACAGGCGATGAATATCACAATCTGGGGAAATGTACTGAATATTATTTTGGCCATTGTTTTTGTCAAAGGACTTTTTGGGATTAAGCCTTTAGGCATAGTAGGTGTCGGCTATGCAACGCTGATCGACCGGATATTGATGATGGTAGCGATGTCGGCTTACGTTCTCAAATCGAAATTATTTAAAACATATATATCGCACTTCCGCGCATTACACCTACAGATTAACAAGATCAAGGACATCTTTAAAATCGGTGCACCCGTGGCGCTTCAATATGTCTTTGAGGTTGGTGCTTTTGCGGCAGCCTCTATCATTGCTGGTAAAATCGGCGCGATTGAGCAAGCTAGCCATCAAGTTGCTATTACTTTAGCAGCGATGACTTACATGATGGCTAGCGGTATAGCCTCAGCGGCAACCATAAAAACCGGTCACAACTATGGCAAGATGAATATGGATCGTGTACAAAAATTTGCTACGGTTTCGTACCACCTCGTCCTCGTTTTTATGATTATATGCGCATTAATTTTTACAGTATTCAATCAGTATTTACCATGGCTAATTAGTGATGACCAGGCGGTAATCCGTATCTCTGCGCAGCTTATCATCATTGCTGGACTATTTCAACTGTTTGATGGCACACAAGTGGTAGGTCTGGGCATACTTCGTGGAATGGGTGATGTAAATATTCCTACGTTAATAACTTTTATTGCATACTGGATTGTGGGCATTCCAAGTGCGTACTTATTCGGGATCTATTTAAATATTGGAATCCAAGGCGTATGGTATGGCTTGACTTTGGGACTTTTGTCGTCCTCGGCAATGCTATTCTGGCGTTACCGCAAGATTATGAAATTGCGACAGCTTAGCGTAAGCAACAACCTGAATGAAATTCCCGTAAATCCGTCCGCGGTATAGGGGTGTTACTGACGATACTACTTTACAGGATCTGCCTGTTAGGCTCTGTTTCAATAAACCTAACAGGCAGCGTATTATATTTCACGGTTCGTGTCCCAATTTTCCAAATAATCGGCTACACGCTTCAGGAATGTGCCGCCAAGTGCACCATCAATCACCCGATGGTCATAAGACATGGATAGGTACATCATGTGCCGAATGGCAATCACGTCGCCATCTGCTGTCTCGAGCACGGCAGGGCGTTTTTTTATGGTTCCGACGGCCAGTATAGCTGCCTGCGGCTGGTTGATAATAGGAAAGCCCATAATATTCCCAAATGCACCGATATTAGAGAATGTAAATGTTCCACCTTGTGTGTCGTCGGGCTTTAGCTTGTTACTGCGCGAGCGATTAGCTAAATCATTAACCGCCTTGCTGAGCCCCACCAAACTCAATTGATCTGCATTCTTTATCACGGGCACGATAAGATTGCCGGAAGGCAGTGCAGCGGCCATACCAATATTGATGTTCTTTCGTTTGATGATATTATGGCCATCCACAGAAACATTGATCATAGGAAAGTCCTTGATCGCCTTACTTATAGCTTCGATAAAAATCGGTGTGAACGTAATATTTTCACCTTCTCGCTGCTTGTAGCTGTCTTTTACTTTGTTTCGCCAATTTACTAAATGCGTGACGTCCGCTTCCACAAATGATGCAACATGTGGCGATGTTTTAACACTATGCACCATGTGATCGGCAATCAGCTTCCGCATCCTATCCATTTCAATGATCTCATCATTTCCCGATGTGACGCTTTTCGGAGCAGTTTGGGTAGGCTCCTTTGTCGAATCTGGCGATTGCTTTTGCACGGCAACTTGTGCAGCCGCTTTAGTATGATCTACTTTGTTCCGATTTTGTAAATGATCTAAAACGTCTTGCTTCGTAACACGACCATCTGAGCCACTTCCAGGAATTTCATCCAATTCTTCCTGACTCATGCCCTCTTCCTGTGCTATGTTTTTAACGAGCGGAGAATAGAAGCGGTTGCCAGAACTAACTACATTTTGCGTTTGCTCCTCTCTAGGCAACAAATCAACACCCGGAATCACTTCTTCCTTGGACTGATCATGATGTCCAGTAGTTTCAGCTTGTTGGTCAATTATCTCTTCATCAGCGACAGTTGATGGATTGGTAAACGCAGGTGTGTGCTGATCATCGTCGCGCAAAATATCATCCCCATCTGTTTCGATCAGCGCTATCGCATCCCCCACCTGTACTACCTGGTTTTCTTCGAATAGTACTTTCGTTAATGTTCCGGAAACGGGCGAAGGTACATCGGAGTCTACTTTATCTGTTGCTATTTCAACAACGGCTTCATCTTCCTCTATCGTGTCTCCCACAGATTTCACCCATTTGGTGATGGTCGCCTCAGAAACACTTTCTCCCATTTTTGGAAGCAATAATTTATATATAGCCATAAGATCTAAGTTCGTTGAACGAATTACTAAATTAAGATTTAATCTATTGATTTTATATAAACAAAATATAATAATTTATAACACCTCAAACACGAAATATTATTCTATTGAATCTAAACCTTCTTTTTGGAACAAATTCCATAGCATCGTGAGTGCCGCCATCGTGGCCCGCTGAATATTGATCGTTCGATCATTCTTAAAATGATAGGTTTTAACCATTGTTTCCGATTTTCCGCATACCGCGATACATACCATGCCAACAGGCTTTTCAGGAGAACCTCCACCCGGGCCGGCGACACCACTTGTAGCAATAGCATAATCGGTGCCAAACGCCTGTTTAGCGCCCTCAGCCATCTGCTTGACCACCTGCTCGCTCACGGCGCCGAATGCTTGGAGTGTATCAAAATCTACGCGCAAGAAATCTACCTTTACTTGGTTTGCGTAGGCCACTACCCCACCTTGAAACATCTGGCTCGCTCCAGCAACTGCCGTAAGTTCCGCGGCGACAGTACCACCTGTACAGCTTTCTGCGGTGGCCAAACGCAAGCTCTTTTCAGTAAAACGTCGCACAATAAGCGCTGGGAAAGAGATATCCTCATTTGCTACGACAAACGATCCCAATCGTGCCGCTACCAAGGAAGCGTGTCGATCAGTTTCCTCCCTTAACATATGATAATCACTACCTACTGCGGTAAACCGTAATCGTACCAGGCCTAATTTAGGCAAATAGGCAAGCTTTATGTAAGGCGGCATAGCGGCTTCGATATCTTCAATCTGCCTAGCCAAATGGGATTCACCAATACCAACAGTCAGTAAATGTGCATTATAAACGAAAGTATTCGGTGATAAATCTCGTAGAACAGGCAAAACACGATGCTCAATAAGGTACTTCATCTCATAGGGCACCCCGGGTAGAAAGAAGTAAAACTTGCTGTTCTGCTGAACAAACATACCTGGCGCAGTTCCTACATCATTGAATAACACCTGGGCGTTAGCCAATACGTCCGCTTGCTGTTTATTGATCTCAGGCATATCCCCCGTCCGTAATCTTGAGAAGATCTCTTGCACATGCAACAAGACTTGCGGATCGCGTACTAAACTGGTGTTGAAATAGGCTGCAGCGGTAAGTTTTGTGACATCATCTTTTGTTGGCCCTAAGCCACCTGTGACAACTATTATATCAGCGCGCTCCTCTGCTTGTTTCAGCGCATCTGCAATGGCGGGGCCGGTATCGGCTATGGAGCTGATCTGCTTGACAGAAATATGCATGGGTGCAAACTGCTGTGCTATCCACGCAGAATTCGTATCGACAATTTGACCATTTAGGATCTCATCGCCTATGGTAATAATTTCTGCTTTCATAAACTGTTGAAAGATGAAGTGCTAATATACATAATGGCTTTCCCTTTTTGTCAGTTTCAAATCCTGCAATACGGAAGCTTTAGCTCGGATGGTTATATTATAACTTTTATACTGTCCAAATGGTGTCCACCCCACAGACATGTCCCAACAGTGTAGATCTCGGTAAATACTGAAACGTGTCAACGATAATGCTTGCTGGCGAAAGTCATACCCCGTATTGAATTGCACCTTCCAGTTTGGCGTGACATTAAAATCACCGTTAAGATTTACAGTTGCTGTCACGTTGTTACGCACACGGCGCACTGTCTGATCAAAAGATTTTGAATAGTTCATACTGAATGACCCATTCAAGTTCCAAGGAATATTAAAATCCACAAATGCATTTGGGTCGGTACTGACACGTGCTAATGCGTTTGCTTGATCTTGGGTCAGGTTAGGCATTTGGCTTCGAAGAGAGTCAATATTGTTGTTCCGGCTTTTATTAGCTTTCGGATTAAGGCTATAGTCAAATGAAAGACCGAAGTTTGTCAGCCGGGCGAGCGACCCTTCTTGAATTGCAAAGCGATTCACACGAACACCATTTCCATCCAATGCGTAAGGATCTAAGGAACCGTTGAAGTTTACATTGATTTTTTCTTTAAACAACGAAGTACGGCCAGAGAAGTTGATTATTGACAGTTTTAACGAATCTGCCATGAAGTTATAATTCCCGCTAAATGTCAAACCTTGCAGAATCTTGATTTTTCTAAAACCCTTGCCTGTTGTATCATTCTCCGTACGAATTTTAGCCTCGATATTATTATCGACAGAGAAGCCAATACCCATAGATCTACCCGCTTGCGGTCCACCATATATCCCGTTTTCAAAAATAGAATAGCGTTCTTCTAATCCATTTTGATTAATAAAGTCTCGATAAAAACCATAGCGTGGATCGGAAAAATCTGGGCGGTAGTTTAAGTTTACGGAAGGCGTTATCACATGTCGAATGGCTTCAATCTTGCCCATCTTCGGATACATACCGTATATCTTGGTTGACAATCCGGAGGTCATCGAATAATCGTAAGCCCGTTGGAATCCCTGCACTGTATCCCGTAATTCAGAGAAACCATTCACTTCATTGACCAAACTTTTGCGAATAGTTTGTAGGTACCAGCGCTCCGTATAATTAACAGAGGTGTTAAACTGGAAGTACTTGAGCACATTCAGATTTAGCGAGACAGGAATATTGTGCTGAAAGCCATTCGTAAAATTGCTCAGCGCCTCTTTTTTGAAGAGCACAGAATCTCCCGTAGATATAGAATTTCGTCCCTGAAGGCTATATCCCACGGTTATCCGCTGATACCATTTTTGTTCACCTACTCTATTTTTGGAATCGAAAGGATTGAAAGTAGAAACGTTCAAACTAAAAGTTGGCAACTCCAAATCCACTCGCCCGGACGACATCTCTTGCCTATGGCTCATGCTGGACGTAAAGTTGACCTTCCCATCCGCAAATACACGCCCATAAGAAATCGATGAAGACATATTGTTTCTCGTGATATCCTCAATACTATTCATTTGATTGAAACCCGTATTTTGGAAATAGGTACCGGTACCGAAATTTACAGAGGCCGAAAAAGATGTCCCGGGATTGGCCTCCTGCCGTTGTGTGTGGTTCCAGGTAACGTTAAAATCTCTGTTGTTCCGGAACGTGGGTGTACCCTCCACGCCCGTAGGGGTAGAAGCATATCGAATATTAAATCCACCGCTGTACTTGTAGTTAACCAGATAGTTGGTTCGCACGCTACTTTCCCAGGCGCCATTTGAATAAACGCTACCGCGAATTTCCGAATCCCAATAATCATTAAAGGCGAGGTACCATCCGAGGTCCCGCATCGCTAATCCGCGCGTGGCGTCTTCGCCAAATGAGGGAAATAGAAAGCCGGAAGCTCGCTTGTTTTGCCGCGGAAAAAACCCGAAGGGAATGGCGGCAAACTTTATCGGTATGTTTTCCACCACCAAATAGGCCGGGCCTACGATGATGTGGTTTCCGGCTAGTAAGCCTTTTGTAAACTGTATACCAAAATGTGTATGGGGGAACGGCAAATTACAGGTGCTATACATCCCTGTACGCAATGAAAGTTCGTCATAGAGATTTTTACGAACTATCTTCGCTTGAATATACGCCCCATCCTGCTCAGTCATAATACCATAGGTATTTCCTTCTTTAGATTTATAGTCATAAACCAAAGAATCGACAGATTTGGGTGTGTCACCAGGAAAAATGACGACTGGGCGTCCAACGTATTTACCGTTATGATCGGTGATGCCGCTAGCGAAAAGCTGATTAGTATTTCTGTCGAGACGGATGTAATCCGCAGACAGCTCAAACTCTTCATACTTAACTTTGGCACCATTATAGAGGTGAAGAATGTTTTTGCTTACTTCGTTCCATGCTGAGTCGTTTGCAACAATGGTTACCATCGTTTCGAGACCACCTTCGCTCTTCATAACAACAGTGTCTGTACCGCTGGTCTCTTTGAATTGATTTTTTGTCGTATCGGAGGCAATTATTGTGGTATCCTGCACGTTAGAACTGTTAGTTTTGGACGTATCCGGCACCTGAGCAAAGGTGCCCAAGGTAAACGCAAACAGGAACAAGGTGGTGCAGAAAAAACAAGTTAACGCCTTCAATGTAAATTACGAATGTTATTTTTGTTTGAATTTAAACTTACTTCGGGCAAAAATAGTCAAAAAAGATTTAGAAAGCGTGACCCGTGAACACGAATAAGGAAAATAAAATTTTACGCTATTTTTGCACACTATTAAAACGGAGATATACTAGGATATTATACATATGACGAAAAATTTAAATGTAAAAAGATTGAGTTTATTTGTTGCAACGATTTTTACGTTAACGCTAGCCACCTCGGCTACCCCTCCTCCTCAAGACAACCAACAACCACAAGCACCCGGACAAAAATTACGTACAATAGTACTTGACGCTGGACACGGCGGGCACGATGCTGGCGCAAGAGGCAGACAATCTAACGAGAAAGATATTGCGCTAAGTGTAGCACTTAAGTTAGGCAAAAAGATAGAGGATGAGTTGCCTGGTGTACAGGTGGTGTTCACCCGAAAGACGGACGTATTCATTCCTTTGTACGAGCGGCCTGCTGTGGCAAATAAAAATAAAGCAGACTTATTTATATCTATACATTGCAACTCTGCAGACAGCGATAGACGTGTAAAAAACAGCCGGGGGCGCTATGTCACGACAACTGTCCGCAAACCGTCAGTGCGAGGCACGGAGACTTTTGTATGCGGCTTCAACCGTTTGGGTAGCCAAGATGTCGCCATCCGCGAAAATGCATCCATACTTTTGGAGGAAAACTACAAGGAAAATTATGGTGGATTCGATCCGAAAGATCCATCCAGTATGATTGTGTTTCAGCTAATGAAAAACCAATACCGTAGAGAAAGTATAAAGTTAGCATCAAATATGCAAGATGAATTTGTACGGTCATCGCGTGTCAACCGTGGTGTACAAGAACTGTCGCTGGCTGTTTTAGCTACTGCAGGTATGCCATCCGTTCTAACGGAAATAGGCTTTATTAGCTCACCAGATGAAGAAGCTTACATGCTTTCATCAAATGGACAAAGCGAAATCGTAGCAAATTTATTTAACGCAATAAAAACATACAAAACAGCTACAGAACGCTAAACAATTAGTACATTAGTTTGTTGTTATTGCAAAGTGAATTAATATTTAGACCGTATTTTGAAAGTATCGAACGAAACGAAAGTTGGTATCATCACCATAGCTGCACTTGCTCTATTATTTATAGGCTACAACTTCTTAAAAGGAAATGACGTGTTTAGCTCCGAAAATGAATTTTACACGGATTACGATAATGTAGACGGATTAACAGCTTCCAAACCTGTCGTAGTCAATGGCTATCAAATCGGTCGGGTCTCTAAAATGGAGCTGTTGGAAAATGGGAAGATACGGACGCATTTCAAGATTAAAAATAATTACCAGATCCCTTCCAATTCCGTTGCTCGTATTGTGAGTGCGGATCTACTTGGTAGTAAAGCGATCGTTTTTGAACTAGGCAATAGCACAACTATGGCCAAAGATGGGGACCCTTTATTGTCAGATGTGCAAGCCAACTTGCTCGAGAAAGTGGAACCGTTGCAAAAAAAGGTTGAAAATTTAGTGGTTAAACTGGATTCTGTATTGTCCGCCGTCAACACGGCATTGGACGACGAATTTCAACGGGACTTTAAGGGTAGTTTGCGAAGCATTTCTGTATCACTCAATAATATGGAACGTATAACGAGTGATGTAGAGGGCTTAATGGGCACCGAAAAAGCGCGATTGGCGCGTATCATGCAAAATCTGGAATCTATTACTAGTAATTTTAAAAACAATAACGACAAGATCAATAAGATCCTTGCAAATTTAGATCACCTGTCTGATGATCTTTCCAAAACCGAGATTAAAGCCACAATAGATAATGCCAATCAAGCAATGAAAGACGTGCAGGCAATCACGACAAAAATAAATAATGGTGAGGGTTCGATAGGATTATTATTGAATGATGATAAGCTCTACAATAACTTAAACAGCGCTACGGCGGAGCTTGATGGCCTTATCAAAGACGTTAAAGAACGTCCTGGGAAATATATCCGACTTAGCATCTTTGGAAAGAAAGACACGGACTAGCAGCAAATAACTTACACGCGACGCGCTACTTAACCGCAACGCGTTTATTTATCCATAACAAATTGCCCAAATGACATGCACATCATTTGGGCAACTTTTTTAATACGCCACTACCCTGCCTTGGCAGGGCTTATTTTTTGTAGGGAGAAAACTTTGATCCAGCTTAAACATAGATCAACCTTATACTATCTGGTAAAGATTATAGATAACCTTATTCAACTTCGCATTTAGGCAAATATTGTTTGTCATGACGAGCTTGTTTAGCCATAACACTGACGTTACAGTTTCACCTTTTCTTAATTTTTATATTCAGTCATAAGTATGTATTGTTCCATAGTTATGGCTGTCCATACACTTTAAATATGATAAAGTTCAAATCGATTATTTGGAATAACCAGCGAACAGAGAATCTTATCTCAATCGCATAAGTACAATTAGCGATTTCGCTTACAAAGTTTCCTTCAGCCAGCCGAAGAATTCACGCTGCCACACTTGGGCGTTGTGTCCAGAAAGTACCCAGTGGTTTTCTTCCGGCAAGTATACCAAACGGCTTTTAATATTTTTAAGCTGGGCCGCTTGGAAGGCTTCCAAGCCCTGACCAATAGGCACGCGAAAGTCTTTTCCGCCTTGGAAGATTAAGATCGGCGTATTCCATTTGTCAACATGTTTGATCGGATTGAAATCCGTATATGTTTTTTCGTTAGCCTTATCCCAATATGGGCCACCAAGGTCGTAATTTGCGAAAAACAGCTCCTCGGTGGTACCATACCAAGAGGTCATGTCAAACAATCCGCAATGCGAGATAAGCGATTTAAAGCGGCCGTCATGCACAGCAGCCAACATAAATACCGAATAACCACCATAGCTGGCTCCAACTGCACCAATACGCGCCTTATCCACATACGGTTCTTTTGCTAAATCATCTACTGCGGAAAGGTAATCGCGGATAGGCTGCCCACCCCAATCTTTGCTGATATCTTGGTTCCATTTAACACCCCAGCCCGGCATTCCGCGCCTATTTGGCAAAATCACAATATAACCCTGAGAAGCCATCAACTGGAAGTTCCAGCGAAAGGAGTAACCCAATGTAGTAGCCGATTGCGGTCCACCCTGACAGAATAACAATGTAGGATATTTTTTATTCGGATCGAAGTTCGGAGGATAGATAACCCATGAAAACAAGTCCGCCCCGTCGCTGGCTTTTGTGAAACGTCCTTCGACCTTTGTTTCAGCAATCTTTGAAAACGCAGCGTCGTTTACTTTCGTAATAGCTCGCAACGACTTCTTTTTCAGGTCGTACAGGTAAATTTCCACAGCCCTCGTCAATGTTGTCGACGAGACGACCAGTGCTCCATCTACCTCTCCTACGATATCACCGATATCGAATTGACCCTCGCTAATCTGTTTCACTTGTCCAGCAGCTTTTTTTGGTTGCCCTACTTCCAGCTCAAACAATTGCACAGTGCCTCTTGTGGGTGCCGTGAAATACAGTTTTCTACCGTCTTTGCTCCAAATGAATGAGTTGACCGTTCCGTCCCATGCGGCAGTGAGATTCACCCGTTGTGTGGATTTCCGATCAAAGACGATAAGGTCCGTTTTATCAGCTTCGTAGCCATCCGTTTTCATGCTTAGCCAAGCCAGCTTTTGCCCATCGGGGCTGTAAAGCGGATGGGTATCATAGCCCACCATACCCTCTGTAAGATTGGTAGTCGTCTTACTCGCCAGCTCATACCGGAAAATATCTGTATTCGTGCTGACCGCATACTCTTTTCCGAACTTTTTCTTACTCACATAAAGAACGGCCTTACTATCTGGCGTCCAAGCCAAATCCTCTGCCCCACCAAATGGCGCCTGTGGACTATAAAACGGTTGGTCTGCAAGCAAATCGATCGGCTCGCCGATCTTACCGTTGTCATAGCTGGCTACAAATGGGTGGTTGAAGCGTCCATCGTTGAAGCTGTCCCAATGCCGGTAATCGAGATTATCATATATATAGACGTTTGACTTTGCAAGGTCTGGATATTTATCTGGGCTGTGGTATTTTTTCACCAATACAGCACGACTAAACAATATATGTTTGCCATCCGGCGAAATCTTTACATTTTCTAGGCCTTCCTCAACTGATGTAAGCTGCTGGGCGTCGCCGCCACTTAGCGACTTTAGCCAGAGCTGTCCTTTATATAGATAGATCACATTGCCATCCTTCGTCACTTGCACGACAGATTCTGCACCCGCTTCCGTTGTAAACGGCACAGCTTCACCACCCTCTACCGGTACGATAAATAAATTTTTCTCGGATTTATTTTCCCCGAAGCTATAGTTTGATACGCCGTATATTAAGTGCTTCCCATCAAAGGATAGGCCTTCGGCATTCACCCGTCCCAGTTCCCATAGTTTTTCCGGCGTCATCACATCATTTCTCACGTTATAAATTTTATTTGTTACCAATGTCCTATTCACCCTTTTTGCCGGCGTATGTTGAGCCAGCAAGCTCGAACTGAACAATAAGGCACAGGCTAAAGCAGAAATTTTATCCATAATATTTTATTAGTGCCGTGCAATTTACTAAATGATACGCCTTTCCCGAAATCAGCGGTGATCCATTTGTAAGTTGTTTCATCGTTTTTAAATTAAAATCTTAAACGTTCTTCCTTTTCTTAATCATGTTGACAAAAGTGAAGTACGCACGGAATCGCCAAAAGCTAGCGCTGTCTATTACCTCAACATACTTTAAAACAGATTTTAAAATTACAGACATATGTACGTTATGAATTCCCGAAATTATTCCAATTGACTCGCGTAGATAGGCGCATCAGAATGGCCAGTATAATGAACACGCCTATCGTGCCTACAATCAGCGAGAAATCCTGCAATTGCATAAGCAAGTATATAAACGCGTAGAAAAGAGCAAGGATCATCGAAAAAACAACACTGATGGTGCGCGCTTTAGTAATCGCATAAATAAATGAAGCGATCAACGCAATAGTAGCGACGGAAGAGATAAGATAGCTCCAGTTGAAGCCTAGATGCTCGCCAATGGCTAACAAAAGCGAGTAAAATAAAACCATTGCCGCACCAATAAGAATGTACTGCACAATGTGTACGCGCTGCTTTTTAATAATCTCCGTAAAAAACAAGGCAGTAAATGTCAGCAGAATCACCAAGATTCCATATTTCGCAACCCGTGTGGTCTTTTGATAATTGTTGACAGATTCCAAGAAATTGATCTGCACCATATCCTGCATACTGGACTTCTGAAGCGAAGATCCCGTTACTGCGGGTGCGGAAACCATTTCGGTCGTTCCATCAGAGTAGGCTATATAATCAGCAGAAACGGCATCGGTATAATCCGATGCTGTACCAACCGGCGCTTGATACAGGATCTCTCTAGCAGCCATCCATTGCTGCGGGATCTTACGTCCGAAACTTGGGATGCTCCAATTTGCCGCAAAACTATCTGCATTTACCGTTCTTTTCTCGGGGAGGAATCCTCCATTAAAGCTCGGCGAACTCCATGCTCCGGATACGTCGATCACTGACTCCCGCGCTGTCGGGAAAAAAGTAAGCGATCGCGAGCCGCGCACAGCCAAGTCTATAGCAAATTCACCCATTGTAGATTTATCGGGTAAAGCTATTTCGCTCACCATCGTTCGTTCAAACAAAGCAACTTCTCCATTCCCCATTTCAAATTGCTTTTTTTCGCTTCCCCATTCCAGATGTGGACTACTTGTCAAACCTTTTAAGTCGCTCACTCCAATAAAGAGCTTGGCGTGGTCCCAATCGAGATCTTCCGGATGAACATCTAATTTTGAGAAATCGATTTCATCAAAATTACCTTTCAACTTAAGCTGCGCGTTGTAAGTTACGGTTTGATAAATTCCCCGCTTAAGATATTGGGGACTTACCTCCGCGGAAAATGCAGTCTTATTAGCGGTTAGAAAAACATAGTCTTTTTCGATAAATTCTGCTGTTTTTGCTTTCCCTGCATCGTCTACCTTTTTTTCAACTTGCTTGCGCGTGTAGGGAACACCCAATATCGGCCCTGAAATAACTTGCGACTGTCCCCATTTACTCGCGATTTCTTGACTGACCTGGCGCTCGCGATCTCGTCTTTCCCCAATCAAACTGTGCAGCCATTCCATAGGTATCAGCAGTAAGATCACAAGAAAAAATATTGTCATTAGCTTTGCAGCCGCAGAACGAGCAAGCTTTTCGAAAACCGAAAGTCTCTGACTAGGAAGAGGCGGTGTGGTTTGTTGTTGTTCATTTCCCATGGTTACTTTTATTTATAAATGATTGAAATTTTGTTGTTAATGAGCACGGATTGCAACAGGTCTAGTGGTTGTTCTAATAGATTCTGAAATTCAAAACGGTGGAAGCTTTGGCTATTCTTCCCTTTTACAAAAGCGTCTTTGAAAAGGCGGTAACATTCAGGGTAGAAAAAGGTGCCTATCGTAATCATTCCCAGTAAATAAAGACTGATTTTCCCGTTTCCCAATAGCAAGTATTGCATGGCAATCTCTTCCTGAATAGTTGTGCCCGTGTGTGTCAGCACATGAAACACATCGTGATTTTCTAATTTGGGCATCACATCAAACCCGTTTTTGAAGTAAAAGTGGCCGAGAGCTTCGCCAAGCGTCCCCGAACCATAGGTCATAAATTCTTCTTTGGTGATTCCCCAAGCTTTCTTACGAAACTTGAAAATCGTGGCGTATAGGCTAGATGATCCCTCATAAAGCCACAGCATAATTTGTAATCGAATATCTTTCATTGGTAATTAAAATAAAGTACTTTGTGTTTCAAAGTTGATAAGCAAAAAAATTATTTGTATTGTTGTTTGATTAAATTTTCCAACGCTACTAGATGATCCTCGAACGCCTTTCTTCCCTTCTCAGTCTTGATGTAGCGTGTATTCGGCTTCCGATCGACGAAGCTTTTTTCTACCGTTAGGTATCCCTCCTTTTCTAGGGTCTTCAAATTAGACGCCAGGTTACCATCCGTGGCGTCTAATAGCTCTTTCAGCGAAGTAAAATCATAAAACTCATTCGCTAAAAGTACGCTCATGATTTGCAAACGTAAGCGATTTTCGAAAATCTTATTGTAAAGAGAGAGATCCAACCCCACTATTATTCGTATTTTTTATAGACTATAAAACCATAAATGATATGCAGGCATCCAAATCCCACAACCCATAACCATAAACCGTAGCCAGGAAAAAGCAAAGCTAACAAACCTAAGCTAATTTCCATTATCCCCAACCAACGTACTTCTTTAAACGTGTATATGCTGCCGCTCACTAACGCAAGACCATAGAATACAAGCAATGTCGATGCAATCAACGCTAAGTATCCTTTAGCGATTAGTATAATAGCCACTACACCACCTGTGACCAGCGGAACGGCCATAGCAAAAAGCATAGATTTACTTGCCGGGTTCCAGATAGCCTGCTTCGCGCGATTTGCTTTCCGCCTTGCCATTAAAATCCCCGTCGCCAACGAAGCTAGCAGAACGACAACTGCAACTATAACAAGATAGTACAGCACACCTTCATCGTTGACATAATGATTTCGGTAAGCCAACTTACCCATGCCGTAAACTTTTAAATAAGCTAGCCCTGCTCCAATCAATGCAAACATGCCAATAAGCACACCTGATAAACCTGAAATGGAGAGGAATTTTGACGATTTCTCCATCATCGACCGAATGTGGCCTATTTCTTTAATCAAATCTTTCTGATCCATACAAAGAACTTTGTTATTCAAAGTAAATGAATTTAAAACACTTATGCAAATACAATTTTGCCTTTCACATTTTTTTTAAAAAAAATTTAAAAAAGACTTGCAGGATATAGTTTCCGTTCCTATCTTTGTGCCACAATAAGAGTCCTAATAACTGCGGAAGTGGCGTAATTGGTAGCCGCACCAGACTTAGGATCTGGCGCCGCAAGGCGTGGGGGTTCGAGTCCCTTCTTCCGCACTTGGATGTCCTCCCGAACTTAATAAACTCGGGAGGATTTTTTTTTGAAAAATGCGTAAAAGCTAAACGAGAGTATGAATATTTCACACCAAAAAGTTGACGACGTCAACGCAAACATCATTGTTGAATTAGCACCTGAGGATTACAATCCATCAGTAGATAAAGCGATCAAAGAGCAAGCAAAAAAAGCAAAACTACCCGGCTTCCGTCCGGGCATGGTTCCTACAGGTCATATCAGACGCACATACGGAAAATCAATCCTTTTTGATGAAATCAACAAATTGGTAAACGATAAAATCGCAGAATATATCGGTGAAAATAAGCTTGAAGTGTTAGGCCAACCCCTTCCTTCAGAAAGCGATGCTGATGCGAACTACAACTGGGATTTTAAAGATACATTTTCGTTCAACTATGAGATTGGTCTCGCTCCGGAATTTGAAACGCCGTTTGCTAAAGAAACTGCATTTACTGCATACGATATCAAAGCAGATGAAGCAACACTTGCTGAACGTGTCAAAAACTTACGCCGCAGCTACGGAAAAATGACGAACCCTGAAGTTTCTGAGGAAGGCGACGTATTGTATGCGACCCTAAAACAGGATAAAGAGGAAGGCATTGAGAAAACCAGCTCTGTGCGTACGGATGTAATCGAAGATGCGAAAATAAAAAAATCGCTGGTAGGCTTGAAAAAAGACGACAGCGTGAAAATCGATTTCAAAAAAGCATTTAAAACCGTTGATGCAGCACGTATTTTAGGAATATCTGAAGAAGAAGTTGAAAATTTAGATGTTACTAAATTTGAGCTAAGCGTACAAAACATCAACCGCCTTGAAGAATCAGATTTAGATCAGGCATTCTTTGACAAGCTATTCCCAGCAGGTGAAGTAACCAAGGAAGAGGAGTTTCAAGCGAAGGTTAAAGAAGAAGTAGAGAACTTATTTAAACAAAACTCCGATCAAAAATTACGCAATGACATCTATACTTACGGTATGGATAAAGTTGACGTTAAATTTCCTGAGCCATTCCTTAAAAAATGGTTGAAAGCCACAAATCCTAATATCACCGATGCTGAATTGGAAGAAGGATTTGAAGATTTCTTGAGAAACTTGAAATGGACGATCATCGAGAACCGCATCGTTACGGCCAATAATCTGGAAGTAAAATATGATGAGGTGATCAACTTGGCAAAAGAGCGTATTTATGCGCAAATCAAGATGTATAACATCAACGAGGAGCCTAGCGATGAGCAGTTGAATCAATTCGCTATGCAACTGTTGCAAGATAGAGAGCAGGCCAATCGTCTTTTCGAAGAAGCAAAAGCGCTTAAAGTTTTCGAATACTTGAAAGAAAACGTTACCTTGAATACAGAAGATATTCCATACGCAGATTTCGAGAAGTTAGAAAAGTAGGTTTTAGTAATTATAAAATAGTAGGGCTACCTTTTTGGTAGCCTTTTTAGTTTTAAAAAAGCGATGATACAGATCCGAAAAGCACAATCAACCGAAGCTACAGAGATTGCAAAACTGATGTTGCTTGCCATGCGAGACATCGTATATCACTTTATCGGCGAAGAAGACGAACAGAGAGCCATCAGATTTTTGCAGACGTTGATCAGTAAAAAAGGAAACCAATATTCTTTTGAAAATATTGTTGTAGCGGAGCATGATGGTATCCTTATCGGCCAGATATGTTGTTATCCGGGCGAACAGGTTTCCCAACTACGCACACCGATACTTGCTGAACTCGCCCAAAATTATGGGCGCAAGATTGATTTAGAATTGGAGACACAAGCGGGGGAAGTATACATAGATAGCTTAGCGGTGTCGCCTTTGGCTCGCGGGCGGGGGATCGGCAAGATGTTGCTGCTCTATGCAATCGATCTGTATTGTAAGCGTCAAAATAGGATACTAGGTCTTCTTGTAGATCGAGATAACCCGAATGCAAAGAAATTGTATTTGCAATTAGGATTCCGGGAACATGGTCAAAAAAGCATTTTTGGAAAAGAGATGTTCCATTTACAATATCACATCTAATTTCGTTTTCTTGCCTTAAATTTCGCGCAATACTTCAACATCGGCAATACAACCGACGACCCTTTCATAAAGGGCTTAAATTCCTTTATTTGATGCCAAGTATGCTTTCAACGGCATTTTGGGTTTGTAATAATCGAAATGATAGAGTGCCCCTTCCCTATCAATCAAAATGTAGCTTGGTGCAAATTGCTTCGCACAGCCAATAACATAGTACGGAAATTCGCGGCTTGGACGCTCGATAATACTATACGCAGCATTATCTTCAGCAAACAATTCCTGTACATCTGGGTCTTGCGCAATCCTCAACAGCAACTTTTGCTCTTTTTCATCTGCCGCAGCATAATACGATGGGTAGTAAAGCGAATCTTGCCACAAGCTAACAGGAGCATCCGGCGTACTCGTCTCCCTTCCATCAACTCGTTTACCATCTTTATTTAGCACAAAGGTTTCGTATTTCTTCAATGGATCAGGTATGATAGACCAATGCTCTCCCCCGGCTTCTATCTTCCGCTTGACGCCGTTATAAACGCGCACATACCCACTTTCTACAGGGCTAATAAAATCGTACTGGGCAGGAATCAGTATCTTTCCATAGGGATGAACCAATCCCATCTTTCTGCTTTTGATATCTACAAATCGGCGGGCTCCCTCCCGAATATAATCAGCACCATTATCGAATAGAAAAGGGTGATACAACACATTACCCTTTCGATCGAATGTCGTATTGCCCGTGTAAGCGGCCTGTAGGGAGTCGAATGCGAAGTGTTGATTGACAGGCATGCCATAGAAATCGATGATAGTATCAGCAATGAGCTCACCGTCCGACCAATAGCCCGCCGCAGGATGATCATCTGGGATGATGACACGCCCATTTTGGTCTTTGACGCCCTGCTTCAAGCTATCTGCACTTATGAAAAGATATAATTTCTGTTCCTGCGCTATCCCGAAAAAATGGCACAAAAACAACGCAGCAATAACAATCGTACGAATCATGGTACTTCCTTTCAATTTGTATGACGAAAGACAAGATAAAAATTAAAGCAGGAACATCGCATATAATTTCCTAATTTTAAATCGTACCAACAGATTATAGACATGAAAAGATTCCTTTTATCCTGCATCTTTGCAAGCATACTTATGCTTTCTTTTGCTCAACAAGGAGCACTTCGCGGCGTTTTTACCGCAACGAAAGGCGACGAAAAAATTATTTGGCTATTCGTGGACGATTACTGCTCGCAAACCCACTACAAAAATAATGAGTACCTGTCTACATGGGGCGGGCCATACACGATTAATGGAACTAAGCTGGAGGTAAAAATTGAATACAGCGATGCACATCCAGATATGGTAGGAAGCAGCAAGACTTCGCAATTGACAATGAGTGCGCATGGATTTCAAGAACAAGATGGAATTGTATGGAAAAAACAAGCTGCCAAGAAGCAAGAACTGGATGGGCTGTGGCGGATCACCGGACGGATGCAAGACAATAAAATGAGCAGTATCCAACGAGGGGATAGAAAAACCATAAAACTATTGGTTGATGGTTACTTTCAGTGGATAGCTATCAATCCTGCTAACAAAGGCTTTTATGGAACTGGCGGCGGTCATTATACTTTTCAGGACGGAAAATACAAAGAACATATTCTATTTTTCTCAAGAGACAATGGACGGGTAGGCGCGGAATTATCGTTTGACGGCTCGCTCAAAGAGGGGAAATGGCACCATAGCGGATTAAGTTCCAAAGGTGATCCTATCCATGAAATATGGAGCCGGGATAACGAAAAGTAAGGCACGCTTTTTTCAGACAAATAGATCAGAGCTGAGGTATCTATCACCACGATCACAGGCTATAAATACGATAACGCCTTCTTCAATCTCGTTGGCTACAGTCAGTGCGGCATGCAACGCTCCGCCACTACTCATCCCGGCGAATATACCTTCCTTTTTTACTAACTCCCGGGTTCGCCTGGTAGCATCAGACTGGGCAATGTCGATTACGCGATCCACGCGGGAGGCATCAAAAATCTTCGGGAGGTAGGCGGCTGGCCAGCGGCGTATGCCGGGAATGGACGATTCTTCCGTCGGCTGGCAGCCTACGATCTGTATAGCTGGATTCTGTTCTTTAAAATACCTTGAGCAACCCATGATGGTGCCCGTTGTGCCCATAGCACTTACAAAGTGGGTAATGCCACCTGCCGTATCACGCCATATTTCTGGTCCTGTAGTTTTAATGTGCGCCAGATAATTATCAGGATTTGCAAACTGATTTAAAATAAAATAACCAGCATTGGCGGCTTTTTCTTCTGCATAATCTCGGCACACCTCCATAGATTCTAGCAGCGTGACTTTTGCACCGTAGGCTTCCATGGTTAGCGTGCGTTCCCGAGTTGATGTGGAAGGCATCACCAGTTCCAATTCTAGATCATATAAACAAGCGATCATGGCTAACGCGATACCCGTATTGCCTGAAGTCGCCTCAATAAGTTTAGTATCCTTCTTTATTTCACCACGCTCTAGAGCCGAACGAATCATATTCAGCGCAGCGCGGTCTTTGACGGATCCAGCAGGATTATTCCCTTCCATCTTGGCAAAGACTTTTACCTTAGGATTATTGTGAAAAGACTTCACCTCGACAAGAGGTGTGTTACCAATCGTATCTATTAACTGTGCCATTACGCAAGAGGTTTTGAATCAATAAATTTAGAGTTAGGCTGATGATATACCGTCGTATATGGATCTATGCTGGACGTTAGCCAAACGTTTCCCCCGATGACGGAATGGTGGCCTATAACCGTTTGTCCGCCTAATATTGTTGCACCAGCATAAATAATAACATAATCCTCAATAATAGGATGCCGCTGCGTATTTGCCATACTTTTTTCCACGCTTAATGCGCCTAAGGTCACGCCCTGATAAAGTTTAACGTGGTCACCGATAATAGATGTTTCACCGATCACCAAACCTGTACCATGGTCAATATACAGATACGTTCCGATACGTGCTCCCGGATGAATATCGATACCCGTTTTCGAATGTGCGTGTTCCGTTAATATCCGTGGAATGAGGGGAACATCCGCTAACCATAGCTGATGGGCAATACGATACATACAAATAGCCGTAAATCCCGGATAGACACGAATCACTTCACGTATGCTTTTTGCTGCAGGATCACCTTCCATAATAGCCTGTGCATCCGTAAGCATAATTTGATAAATATCTGGAAGTGATTCGAAGAATTCCCGGGCAATCAATCTATTATCGCAATGCGAACAGGCTTTTGTTTTCTGTAATAAGGCGAGCAGCTCTTCCTCGGCTTCCCCAAAGGCTTTCCGAACATCTTCTACATTTAGAAAGGTAGCGGCATGCTTCTCTGGAAACAGCAGATGTAAAACATGCTTAGCCCAATCCGCAATGCGCGTATTGCTGGGCATATCCTGCACCTCCAGTTGCTTTTGAAATATATGCTGATAAAAGTCGTTGATCTTTTCCATGATAGCAGGTCAAATGTAAGATTCATTTTAAAAAATCCTACTATTTCTATAGGATTAATTTTTCAAATAAAGCTTGATGGGTTTCTTCTGCAGAGATGCACAGGCCCGGATGCAATGCGGAACACTGTATAAGTGTGCTTCGTTTAGCGGTCAACCAACGGAAACGTTCAGCTTGATCGAGCTCAGCCAATTTACCAGCAGTCTTATCGCCTGCGCAAATGCGCTCAAAAGAATCTAAATGTTTGCCAATTAAAGCCAAATCTACGTCTGCGAAAAGAGATTTACACTTCGATGCGTCAACAAACATCTTTACAGCAGCGTAACGTTGCTTTTTGCAGTACAGTGCCACACCTACGTTGATAAACTCTTCTCGCTCGACGCGCGGAACGACGCGCACCACGGCATACTCATATACGGTTCTTTCGCTCATCAGCTATCTGTTTAATAAAGTTATCTGCATGCGCTAGTCTGCCCAATAGAAAAGAGAGGTATACGTTACGCGCCTCCTGCGCGGTCAGCTCTTGGGAATCATCAGCCAGCCACTCGTCTGGAATCAAATCCAACACATTCCGAATATTTTCCTCGTTGAAAACAGCACGATATTCAGCGTTCACCTCCGGCACTTTTGATGCATACTGCAACAATACATGATCTTTTATCTGTACAAAAGGCTTCGCTAACTGCTCTTCCCAATTGTCCCATGCATGATGAAAATATAAAGAAGCCCCATGATCTATTAGCCAAAGCTCATTATGCCACACGAGCATATTCGTATTCCGTACAGTGCGGTCGACATTCATCAAAAGCGCATCCAGCCACACAATCTTTGATGCTTCCAAAGCATCGACCTTGTCCGCATTGGCATCAAAGGTAATTGCGCCATTCAGGAAATGTACACCAAGATTTTTTCCTACGGAAAAACGAAGCAGATCCTGAATTTCTTCGTCAGGTTCGGTACGTGCAAAAGACTCATCAAGTTCAGCAAACACCATTTCCGGCATCTTTAACCCAAGAAAGCGCGCAAGTTCGCCACCTATTAATTCGGCCACCAAGGCTTTTCTACCTTGCCCGGCACCTCTAAATTTAATTACATAACTAAATCCGTCATCAGCATCGACTAAGGCCGGTAATGAGCCTCCCTCGCGAAAGGGCTGGATGTATCTCGTGATCTGCACATCCCGTATTTCTGGTTTAAATATCTTCATACAACGGTATAGTTTAGCAATCCTTCATAAGGATCTCCTTCTATATTAAGTAAATGGGCAAAGGCCGGTTCGGTCTTCATTCCTGCACGCTTTAAAGCTATTATTTTTTGTTTAAACTCCTGTCCCTGCGCTGTCAGAATTTCCCATTCTTTAACAAGATGCAGGTATCCATTTTGCTGTTTGACAGGTTTACGCTGCGCAAATATTTCAACAGCAAAGCCGTCTAATTTAAACGTAGCCAAGACTGTTGGTTCACCATTGACCAAAAGGCTGGAGCAAGCGAAAAGATGTTGATCCCCGAAAGTATCTCCTACAAATTTTTGAAACCTTTCTAAATCATTTGCGCAGCACAAAATATCGATATCACTTGATGGGATACTAATGTCCAGCGGTATCGTGCCGGCAAGAAAGGGCTGAAATGCCTGCAGCTTAGCCAACAGTGCTTCACGTTCTAACAGGCCATATATCCTGCGTTGTAAAGCGGTACCCCTTCGCAAATAATGGATATTATCGAATCTATCCCGATCTGATTCCTGCATAGTCAAAAATAGCACTTATTTTTCTTAATCATTAAATTCAAAGCCTATACACCTTATGCAAATAACATATTCTCCCTATATTTGTACAACACGAGATATGGAAAAAACAACATCCACGATGGACACGACCACCGAATACAATACGATAATCACATATTGTAAAGATCTATTTCTAAAAAAAACAAAGGATTACGGCACGGCGTGGCGAATTATGCGGCCCTCTTCGATAACTGATCAGCTATTTATTAAGGCACAACGTATTCGCACCTTAGAAATAAAAAAGGTTTCCAAAGTGGGCGAAGGAATTGCAGATGAGTATGTAGGCATTGTGAACTATTGTGTTATTGCCATGATTCAGCTCGAGCTGCCAGCAGCGGCTTCAGACGATCTGGATTACCTTTTCGTGGAAGAAAAATATACAGAAAAAGTAAACGAAACGCGTGATTTAATGTTTGCTAAGAACCATGACTATGGTGAAGCCTGGCGCGATATGCGCATTTCTTCATTAACAGATTTAATCCTGATGAAGTTGCATCGTGTAAAGCAAATTGAAGATAACAACGGTCAAACTTTGGTGTCTGAAGGCTTAAAAGCAAACTACCAAGATATGCTCAACTACGCGGTTTTCGCTTTGATCAAATTAGGACTAGCCGCATAAAAAATACATATGGAAACGAACTTTAATCCCACTCGAAAGAGAAAGACTAACGTAGCAAATGTTTTGCTGACCTTCAGCCGCCTATTCGTCGGTGTTTTGTTTATTTTCTCGGGATTTATAAAAGCAAATGATCCTACAGGATTCGGCTATAAGTTGCAGGAGTATTTCCATGTTTTTCATCTGGATTCTTTGAACGATTACAGCACTTGGATAGCCATCCTAATCTGTGGGTTTGAAATAATGGCGGGTGCATTTTTACTACTCGGTCTTTACAAAAAAACAGTTGCTTGGAGTCTTCTTTTGCTGATTATCTTCTTTACGTTTTTAACCTTTTACTCTGCATTTTTTGAGGTTGTAACCTCTTGTGGCTGTTTTGGCGACGCGATCCCGCTTACCCCCTGGCAGTCGTTTATCAAAGATCTTATACTCTTTGTATTTATCCTGATCATATTTAGCAATAGAAACCGAATCACACCCCTATTACGGAAAGGAGCTCTACGCAGCATCGTGGCTACCATTATCGTGTTATTTGCCTTTGGCATCGGTGTTTACACCTATTACTTCCTACCTTTCATAGACTTTCTACCGTACAAAGAAGGAAACAACATCCCAGCGCTTATGGTATTACCTGAGGGCAAACAGGGCGATGTTTATGAATACATTTATGAAATCAAAAACAAGCGTACCGGCGAGGCAAAAAAAGTGACCGATAAAGAATACATGGCCGGAATTTGGGAAGACGAAAACTGGGAAGTTGTAGGGGAACCATCTTCTCGGCTTGTACAAAAGGGGTATCAAATTCCAATCCCTGATTTGCTAATTTCTGATGCCGATGGTAACGACGTAACGCAAGAGATTATCACCAATCCATACTATAATTTCATCGTAGTCAGCACATATGCTGATAAACTTTCGACGGCAGATATTATAGCCCTGGACCGAATTAATACCACAATCCGCGACTTATCGACCGATTTTAATATACGGGCTGTACTTTTGACCGCTAGCTCAGCACAGGTAGCCAATAGTTTGAATGAAGAAATGGATCTGATGCTGGAAATGTTTTACGCTGATGCAGTTCCTTTAAAAAGCATGGTGCGCTCAAATCCGGGTGTCTTGCTGTTGCAAAATGGTGTCGTCATTAAGAAATGGTCAAAAATAACCTTCCCATCCAAGGAAGAACTTGAAAAGCAATATCTCGCAAAATAAAATGAATCGACCAATCTTCCTTATTGGATTTATGGGAAGCGGCAAAACAACATTAGGCCGCAAACTGGCAAACCATCTACAAAAAGAATTTATTGACCTTGACCAGCTCATCGTACAGCGCGTGGGCATGTCAATCCCTGAATACTTCGAAAGAAATGGCGAACATCAATTTCGAATTCTGGAAAGCCAAATTCTGAAAGAGCAAACAGCGGCTAATGTCGTCATATCGACAGGTGGTGGTAGCCCATGCTATTTCGACAATATGGAATGGATTTTAAGACATGGTACTGCTGTTTACTTGCATCTCACAGCAAAAGCGCTACATGCCCGTTTGCAACAGTCGAAAATTAGTAACCGCCCTGCGCTAAAAGGGCTATCAGGCGAAGAACTGCTGCAGTTTATTGAAGAAAAACTCGCCGAGCGAGAACCTTTCTATACACGTGCGCACCTGCATATCGATCAATTAAATACTTCGGTGGAGACACTCTCTAAAGCCTTACAGAAATATGCGACAGCCGATTAAACTCTTGGCGGTATGGATAATCCTGGTTGCTTCGACAGGATGTTTCCGGCAGGAAAGGGCTTCAAATCTGGCCAATGTAAGCAACCACAACCAGGTTTTCAACTTTTCGGGCGTAGAAGATCTCTATCAATTACTCACCTACTCGGAAAAAAGATTACCCATGGTTAGTGCACACCGAGGTGGGCCAGATGCCGACTATCCTGAAAATGCCATTGAAACATTTCAACGGCTCGCCTATAAAACACCTGTCATCATCGAGTGTGACATCGCACTATCAAAAGATTCTGTGCCTGTCCTGATGCATGATCAATTTCTGGAAAGAACGACCACAGGAACGGGTAAGGTAAATCATAAAACACTTAGCGAGCTGAAAGACCTGCGATTGAAAGATCCGAATGGAAGGATTACAAACTACCAGATACCTACACTCGAAGAAACGCTGATGTGGGGCGTTGGCAAAGTAATCTTCACGCTTGATGTGAAACGTGATGTCCCCTACCGGATGGTGGTTGATGCGATTCGTAAAGCTAAAGCCGAAGCTTACTGTGTCGTTATCACCTATAGTGCTGATCAAGCGGCTACCGTTAATAACTTAGCACCCGACCTCATGATTTCAGCGAGTATAAAGACCGCTGACGACCTTTTGCGACTTAGCGACGCAGACGTGCCCGACACGCGTATCGTTGCCTTTATAGGAACTGCGGAAGCAGATAAGCCTTTAATTGATTTATTGCACCAACATGGTATTTTATGCATTCTCGGTACGATGGGCAATTTGGATAAACGGGCGGAAGAGCGTGGCAAGCAGGTATATGCAGAATTTATTGAAAACGGTGCGGATATACTCAGTACTGATAGACCACTGGATGCTGCTGCAGCACTAAAATACTATATAAATAAAAGAGGACTTTCTTCCCCATACGTCAATTGACAAACGCATACCTCCTACACAGCTTGCAGCATAACCAAATGCCGTCTTAGATTAATGCTCCTGCCGGTTTAGGATGTGCCAGTTGTACTACTCGTCATTCAATATAGATTCGTGGGGTAAGCGTAGAAACCGCTTTATCCTGATCATGCTATGCAAATCGTCGGCTAACAAACCAGCTGCGAAAATGAAATATGCGAAAGATTCTTATATGCCAGATGCGTGACTTAGGCGTATTGCAAGACGATTTATAGAACCTCATCAGCTGATATAAAGAACTATTTTTCGACTTAAGCAATCTATTACAGCCACCCCAAGCATTCGCCCCAAGAAATTTTTGTACACTGAACAAAATAAACAAAACAATTTCTTCGCTCGCCTGTTAGTAGGTATACATTAACACTTGATTAAATATGAAAAAGTTTACATTTCTAATGGCTTTGTTAGGTGGTTTCGCGCTAAGCGCCGAAGCTCAGAAAGTTGAAACGATGCCTCAAACTTCTGCTAACGTAGGGCTAGAACCTATTAAACAAGGAAACTGGATGCTGGGTGGATCTATCGGAAATATTGGCTATAGCTTTGAAGGCGATAAGTTCGGGATCAATTTGAGTCCTCGTGCAGGTTACTTTGTAACAGATGGTTTGGCTATTGGTGCACAAGCAAATTTAGGGTTTGAAGCTATTAAGGATGTTCCTAATGTCTACACTTATGGAATTTCTCCTTTCGCGCGTTATTACTTCCCAGGTGGCGCTAGTGCAACGGGTCGTTTCTTCGGCCAAGGTGATATCGGTATTGCCGGCAGTAGCCGAGGCAGTGATGTTGCCTTTGCATTTGGTCTAAATGCAGGTTACGCACACTTTATCACACAGACTGTTGCATTGGAAGTAATGGGCGGTTACAATTACTCCAAAGCGAATATTAACTCTGGTAACGGACAAAGTGGACTTGGTATCTCACTTGGTTTCCAAATCTACCTTCCAGGACAGAGATAGGTAAAAAACTAATTAAAGAAAAACGCACGTTTCGTAATGGAACGTGCGTTTTTCTTTATACCGCCACTGGCATCATCTGAGATTTATGTTGATTCCAAACCTCTATCCAATCTAGCCGAATTGTAGAGACATCAACTATCAGCTTAATGAACGCGCATTAGCGCTTCATAGATCCCGTTTCTGCCAAACGAAGGTGCCAACTAAATGCTTCTTCCAGTAGATGGGGCGTATGGCCACCGCGGGCACATGCTCTATCAAAGTACGATTGTAACTCTGCTCTGAAATCGGGATGTACACAATTATCAATAATCTTTTGTGCACGTTCGCGAGGAGCCAATCCGCGGAGGTCAGCTAAGCCGATATCCGTAACCAAGATATCCACATCGTGCTCCGTATGATCAACATGCGAGACCATCGGCAAAACGTGCGAAATGCTGTTGTTTTTCGAGGCCGCTTGCGTGACGAAGATGCTGAGGTACGCATTGCGCGCAAAGTCTCCTGAACCGCCTATGCCGTTCATGATCTTTGTGCCAGCGATGTGCGTCGAATTTACATTCCCATAAATGTCAAATTCAATAGCGGTGTTAATAGCAATGATACCTAGCCTTCGTATTAAACCGGGCGTATTCGAAATATTTTGGGGACGTAGCACGATCTTGTCACGGTATTTCTGTAAATTCCCGAAAACACGTTCGTAACAAGCCGCAGAAACGGTAATTGATGATGCGGACGCAAAAGAGAGTACACCGGAATCGATCAGGTCAAAAGTGCTATCCTGCAACACTTCAGAAAACATGGTGAGATCGTAAAAATTGCTATGCTTAAACCCAGTTAATACAGCGTTTGCGACTTTCCCTATTCCTGCTTGCAGCGGCAGCAACCTATCGGTTAAATGCCCAAGCTGCACCTCGTTTTCAAAAAACTTCAAAATATGACTGGCTATTGCGGTCGTTTTCTCATCGGGCTCTGCGATATCTGCTGGGCTGTCTTTTTTATCGGTGAACACGATAGCTACAATCTTATCCGGATTTACCGATATTGTTTTTCGGCCTATCTTATTCCAGGGCGCAACAATTGGAATAACATTTCGGTGTGGATAATTCTCTGCTTTATAGATATCATGCAGACCATACACTTCCATGGGAATCGCTGTATTGATTTCCAGAATAACCTTGTCTGCCAATTCTGCAAAAGTCGCAGTGTTGCCGACAGACGTCGTCGGAACTAGGCTGCCATCTCTATCGATGTAAGCGACTTCAAGCACAGCAATATCGACGGGCGGAACAATATTGTTATGCAGAAGCTCCACACTTTCGCTTAAATGTTGATCTATAAAAAGTACTTCGCCTGCATTTATTTTATTACGTAGGACTCGGTCAACTTGAAAAGGCATACGCTTCTTTAGAACTCCCGCTTCGGCTAATTTACCATCGGTATCATGCCCTAATGAAGCTCCAGTCATTAGCGTAATTTTAATAGGCTCTGACTTTGCCCGCTCGGCCAACGCTGGCAATACCACTTTACTATCACCGGCTTTCGTGAAACCACTGGCCCCAACTACCATATCATTTTCAAAAAAACGAGCTGCTTCCTCGGCAGACATTACTTTATCTTTTAACCGTTCTAATTTTATTCTTTCGTACGCCATAATATGTAAATTTCTTTGTATATGCTTTTGCAGTCACATACACAATATAAGCATATTTCCGCTGTCCATTTTATTGATTTTCGCCAGTTATTATCAAAAAGCATAAAAACAATGTAATAATCCAAGTGATGGAAAATATCCTGAGGTTTAAACCTAATATCTCAAACAAGCTAACCGTCAATAGCTTATGTATAACAGCACATATCAAAGCGCTTACACCATATATTATCCCTCTATTATAAATGTATGCATACACGTAGTGACTTGGTTATCTCGTGAAAAAATAAGAGATTTATAACTCAGATCAAATACACAGGCTTTATGAGCGATAACCTTTTTGTGGATAAATACTATATCACCGAAGTGGATTCATTTGAGGACAGCATATATTGTCATCATGCCATGATGGGTGAAAATTACATTTCCGAACACAGCCACAAGAAAGGTCAGTTTTTGTATACAGAAGGCGGCATCGTTTTTTTGAGAACTGATGAAAAATCTTACTTTCTTCCTGCGCGCCATTATATCTGGATACCGGGAGGTGTACGACACAGCATACATCCAAGTAGTCCGGAAGTTGTTATGCGCAACCTGTACTTTCCAAGATTCGATACCGACACCGCTTTTTTTGACCGTGTAAACATTTACCCGGTAAACGATTTTCTGATTGAATTTATTATGTTCACAAACCGCTGGACAGGGAACATATTCCCCTCGGAAGAGCCCAAATTTTCTATTGCGAAATCATTCAAGCTTATTCTACCCGAAATATCAAACACGGAGCTTCCGCTGGCGCTACCCTATCCTAAGCACGAAAAATTAAAAGATATTGTTAGTTTTCTTGAGCAACGGATTGATGAAAACGTCAGTTTCAAAAAATTAGCGCAGGAGTTTGACCTCAGTGAACGCACATTGGCTCGTCTTTTTCAACGCGAACTGAATATGTCTTTTATACAATACTATACCATCCTTCGCATGCTCACTGCTTTAAAACTATTACTGGATGACAAGTTAAGTGTCAATGAGGTTGCTATGCGGGTAGGATACAGTAGCCTTCCTACGTTTAGCAATACATTCAATAAAATCATCGGTGTAAGGCCCAGCGAGTACGTAAAGAATAGAAATTTATTATTTTAACATCTAAACCCAACGCATGAAAATCACATTTCTATCCGTGATCGCAGCAAGTACCATCTTCTTTGCTTGCGCGACAAAAAGCAGTGCTACATCCACAGAAGAAAAGCCAAAAGCGATTCAACTTTTCAATGGAAAGGACATTAAAAATTGGACGCCAAAAATCAGACTGCACGAAGCTGGAGAAAATTATGCGAATACATTTCGTGTAGAGGACGGGCTGTTAAAAGTGCGTTACGATGGTTACGACGAGTTCAATCAACAGTATGGGCATTTAGCCTACAACAGCCCATTTAGTTATTACCTACTACGTCTCGAATATCGTTTTGTAGATGAACAGACAAAAGGTGGCGAAGGTTGGGCTTGGCGTAATAGTGGTGCAATGCTGCATGGTCAAGATCCTAAAAGTATGTTGAAAGATCAGGATTTTCCAATCTCCATCGAGGGACAGCTATTGGGTGGCAACGGAACGGATGCACGTACCACCTCCAATTTATGTACACCAGGTACTAATGTCGTCATCAAGGAGAAGCTGTTCACACCGCATTGCCTAAGTTCTACGTCAAAAACATACCACGGTGATCAATGGGTTACGGCTGATTTTTTAGTGTTAGGCGATTCCATCATACAGCATATACTGGAAGGGGAAGTTGTATTGGAATACAATAAACCGCAGATTGGAGGCGGTAGTGTAGAGCATTATGATCCCAAACAAAAACCTGATGGAAAAATCTTGAATAGCGGTTTTATCTATTTACAAAGTGAAAGCCATCCTATCGATTTCCGCAAGGTAGAGCTATATGATCTATTACCTTACAAAAATGATAAGGCGAAGATGGAAAAGGTCATCGCCACTATTCTAAACGACAAAACGCGCTTGTGAGATAAGCGCGTTTTTTTTAAAACGAGAAAAGGGCAGTAAATTAATACCACCCAATATATCATTAAAACAAGAACTGCTTACGCTAGTTTGTTAACAAACTTTGTTAATTTAGACTTGTTGTTAGAAGCTTTCTTCTTGTGAATAACATTTTTCTTAGCCAAACGATCCAACATAGAAACAACTCTTGGCAATAAAGCTTTTGCTTCTTCAGCACTTGTTGAGTTACGTAATTTCTTGATTGCGTTACGTGTCGTTTTTGCTTGGTAACGGTTTCTTAAGCGTTTTGCTGCGTTTGCTCTAATTCTTTTAATCGAAGATTTATGATTTGCCATTTCTCTTAGCTAATTTTTTATTTTCTGTATACTAATTTCGGAATGCAAAAATAGCATGATAATATCAATATTCAAAATCTATTTTTAAAAAAATGCAGCTATCCATTTCCAGATTATGCTGCTTGCAATTTAAATCGCTATTTTTGACGTTTTAACAGAGAATTGGATGCAAAAATTATCAATGGAAGATTTGAATCGGCCTGATGTCGAATCATTTAAAACACAAACTAAAACGCCTATAGTGCTTGTTCTTGATAACGTCCGCAGCATGCATAACGTAGGTTCTACCTTTCGTACAGCCGATGGCTTTGCTATTGAAAAAATAATATTGTGCGGCATTACCGCTACTCCCCCTCATCGGGAGATCGAAAAGACAGCACTTGGGGCAACACAGTCTGTCGTTTGGGAACATATCAAGGAAACACAGGACGCTCTACAAGCCTTAAAAGCCGAGGGATACGAAATCTTTGCTATAGAGCAGGCCACGGGCAGCATCGCGCTTCAGCACGCTCAGGTTGAGAAAGACCGGAAATATGCCTTTGTGTTTGGCAATGAGGTACATGGAGTATCCGATGAGGCAATGCAACAGGTAGATAAGTGTATAGAGATTCCGCAGTTTGGTACGAAGCATTCTTTCAATGTGTCGGTAACGGTAGGCATTGTCGTTTGGCATTTTGTTCAAAAGTTGAAGCTTTTCTAAAAAATGCCATATTTAGCGTAAGCTTAATTTTTAGAAGTCGTTGCAAAATAGTAGATTTGCTTTGCAAAAAAACAGAAAAAATGAGTGTATTAGTAAATAAAGATTCAAAGGTAATCGTACAAGGTTTTACCGGAAATGAAGGTACTTATCACGCTTCTCAAATGATTGAGTACGGAACAAACGTTGTAGGTGGTGTTACACCAGGAAAAGGTGGCCAATCACACTTGGATCGCCCGGTATTCAATTCAGTACAAGATGCCGTAGATGCAACTGCTGCTAACGTTTCAATAATTTTCGTTCCACCGGCATTTGCTGCTGATGCAATCATGGAAGCTGCGCAGGCTGGTATTGAGGTTATTGTTTGTATCACAGAAGGTATCCCTACTAAAGATATGATTCAAGTAAAATCTTACTTGAGTGACAAGAACTCTCGTTTAATCGGCCCTAACTGTCCTGGTATCATCACTGCTGAAGAAGCAAAAATCGGTATCATGCCTGGTTTCATCTTCAAAAAAGGTAAAGTAGGTATCGTATCGAAATCAGGAACTTTAACATACGAAGCCGTTGATCAAACTGTTAAAGCTGGTTTAGGTATTACTACAGCTATCGGTATCGGTGGTGACCCTATCATCGGAACAACAACGAAAGAAGCAGTTGAGTTACTTATGAATGACCCGGAAACAGAAGGTATCATTATGATCGGTGAGATCGGTGGTGGTATGGAAGCTGAAGCTGCTAACTGGATCAAAGAATTTGGCACAAAACCTGTTGTAGGTTTTATCGCTGGCCAAACAGCGCCTCCGGGCCGCCGTATGGGGCATGCCGGTGCAATCGTAGGTGGCGCTGATGATACAGCTGCTGCGAAGATGAAAATCATGCGCGAGTGTGGAATCCGTGTAGTAGAATCTCCTGCTGAAATCGGTGCTGCGATCGCTGAGGAACTAGCAAAATAAGGTCTTTCTTATAATCATAAAAAAAGCTCGGAATTATATTTCGAGCTTTTTTATTTCATATCCGTCTATCTCAGGGGAAAAGGAGTTTGCTTTTCAACAATTAAGGTAACTGGGCGCGCTACCCGATACGCTGGTATGACGGTTCAACCTCCTACTCCTTGTTTTTCTTTTCATAGGAATTAATCGCTTGCGCGATATCATCCATGGAGAAATTGCCTTTAACCTCTATAAACACGTGTTCTCCATCGTCCGAAGAAACGCCGAGCATGAGCTTCTTAATCCTATCATGCTTCGTCTGGGCGTTAATCGAAATCCGATCACCATCGCTCACAATACTGGCGTACTCTTCCATATTTTCATCCCTAAGGAAGCTTTTGAAATTTTCCTGAATCCGATCGCTATTTTGCGCGTTTGATAGCGTCGTAAGTTTTACACTTTTGATCTTCTTCATAGCGAGTCTCAACATTTCATCGTCTTCTTCCTGCAATTCCTTTCGGAGAAAGGGCTTCACCAAGAACATCGGCATCTTTACAGACACAATTTCGGCATCCCGCCCGACTAGCGAGCGATTTACAAAACTCATATTCGAGCTTTGTTTTACGTAGCAGGATTGAATCATCAACACGACTACTACACAGAATGTAAGTTGGTATATTTTTACCATGGCTATTTTTCGTTAACTAGTTTATTAATATCCTCATAGCTGATTTTGCCGTCTAAAATCATGAAAATGGTGCTGCCATCCGCAGCTATATCCAGCAACAAGTTACTTAAGATATCACCGCTCGTGCTTTCTGCAAGAAACTTTATCCGGCTGCCATCACTATGTATAGCCATTAATTCTTCATATTGAATATTCGAAAAAGCTTGTTTCACCTCATCCTGAATATGTAGGCTATCATTATCTTCCACCACCAGCATTTTGATCGAATTTATCTTTGTTAATAAAGGCTTGATCTGCCCCATCTCCTCTTCGCCAATATTTAGCTTATTGATCATATTGAACATGGGTTTGCCGATTTTTATAGAAGTAACACCTTTTGCTTCTTGATACTTATCAAATATCTTATCGAGCTTGGACACCTGTGCATGGGTCCATGTTGCACACAGCAACAAAAACATGGTTATTATCGTTTTCATCTTCTTTAATTTTACAATTCAACATTTATGTATTTAACTTTCTCTAGAGCGTGTTTTCCTTCTTGAAAATTACTCGCCATAATTTTCAAGGATGCCAGTACAATTTGTTCTGCTTCTTCCTCATCGTACACTGGCTTGCCGTTAACAATTACAAAGGAATCATCGGCGGGTTCTTCCGCTTGAATGGTAACCGTTTCGGGCGTAGCAATATGTTTTGTATGCTTTTTTTCTTTTGTGTGCTTTGTGTCGACCGCCACATAATAAGGGGCTTCGCGCTTTTCACTTTCTTGCGGTTCTACCAGTTTCGGAGCTATCTTTACGGATGAAAACTGCGGCTGTTGATAGCTGTCTCCTTTCTCCTCTTTGTCATGCAGGAAGAAAAATCCTGTAACGAATAGCGCGATGGCCGCCGCACCATAAGCAAAAAACAGCAAGTTGCGATACTTTGGCTTTTTTGCAACAATTTTAGCTGGTTCTTCCAGCATATCCATAAAGCTGTCAAACTCCAAATCCATCTTCTCTTTAGATAGCTCGTTCAATCCATCAAAATAAGGCTCGTCCTTCTGGCTCTTGAGTATTTTTTCTTCTTCCAAAGACGAAACCCCTTCCCAGTATCTATCCTCTATTTTTGTTGATTTGTCTTTTTTCATAATCAAAAATCTTTTGTAATTGTCCCTTTACCTTCTGTCTGGCACGCATTAAGTTAACACGTACCGCACTTTCTTCCATTCCTATTGTTTCACCAATTTCTGCGATATCATAATCCTCTATATCGCGTAGATGCATCACTAGCTTTTGTTTTTCAGGCAAAGCTGCAATCAGCCGCTGAATCAATTCTTTAGTAAGCGATGGGTAGCGTTCGTCCACAACAGCTTCCGATAAATTATTGTGGTACAGCTGAACGACTTTCGTATGTTTCAGTTTATTCATAGCATCATTGCGAACACAACGCATTGCAAATGCTTCCAAATTGCCGACAGAAATAAGTTCATCGCGCTTTTGCCAAAACTTCATCAGGAGTTCTTGTACCAAGTCATGAGCTTCATCTTCATCTGTGAGAATACTTTTTGCAAAGCGATACATCTTGTCCTTCAGGACAAACACCGTTTCTTTAAAAGTTTCTTGATTCATTTGGCTCATTTAATAGGTAGACAACTGTGGCTGCGCAAATATTACATCCAATTTCTCTTTTTTTTACAAAAAATCGCCACGGCGCTTCCAAACAAATTACTTATTTTCATAGTTGTTTAGAACAGGGCAAATTTACCGATATGAAAAGACTAATTATCACTACACTTTTTTCTATTTTTCTACTTGTAACCTATGGTCAGGAAGTTGATCAAAGGTATGTAAAAGACAATTACACAAAGATTGAAGAATATATTACTATGCGGGACGGGGTTCGGCTGTTCACCTCCATTTACATTCCAAAAGATCAGGGTCAGAAGTACCCTATTATGCTCAACCGTACGCCTTATACCGTAGCCCCTTATGGAGCCGACGAGGTCAAAGCCTATCATGGCAATTTCCCAGAAATGACAAAAGCTGGCTATATTTTCGTATACCAGGATGTACGTGGGCGTTGGATGAGTGAAGGAACTTATGAAAATATAAGACCAACGCGCAACAAAGAGAATGGCCATAAGATTGATGAAAGCACAGACACCTATGATACTATAGACTGGCTTGTCAAAAATGTAAAGAACAACAACGGAAAAGTAGGCATGTATGGCATATCATACCCCGGCTTTTATTCTACAGCAGCTCTTATCGGCAGTCATCCTGCTTTGAAAGCAGTGTCACCTCAGGCACCTGTCACCGATTGGTTTATTGGTGATGATTTTCATCACGGCGGTGCTTTATTTCTGATGGATGCCTTTCGCTTTATGTATAGTTTTGACGCGCCGCGTCCAAAACCTATCACCAACGCCGACGGTCCCAAAGGCTTCCAATTGAGCTCAAAAGACTACTATCAGTTTTTTTTAGCTAATCCTACACTTTCTGGGCTAAAGGCAAAATACCTGAATCATACCGTGAAATTTTGGGATGATCTGGCGAAACATAGCGCTAGAGATACATTCTGGACCAGCAGAACGGTGACGGAACATTTGGGGACGGTTAAACCTGCAGTGCTAGTCGTTGGCGGATTGTTTGATGCAGAAGATACCTACGGCGCCTTTGAGACTTACAAACAAATTGAAAAACGCAGTCCTAAAAACAATAGTGTGCTCGTTGCCGGCCCTTGGTATCACGGCGGCTGGGTGCGGGCGGAAGGTGACTCTTTTGGTGATATTCGCTTTGGCGAGAAGACAAGTCTTTATTACCGAAAGGAAATCGAACTCCCATTTTTTGAATATCACTTGAAAGGTAAAGGAAATTTCAAGCCCGCCGAAGCTACGGTATACTTGACAGGCGCTAATACGTGGAAGAAGTTTCAACAATGGCCCCCTGCGGACAATAAAGAAAAAACGTTTTTCTTGACATCAGACGGTAAGCTCACTACGGAAGCCAATGCGTCGACTGATAACCATGTGCAGTATAGCAGTGACCCAAACAAACCTGTTCCTTTTCAGGAAGGAATTATAACCGACAGAACACGCGAATACATGTTGGCTGATCAGCGTTTTGTTGCAAACCGACCAGACGTGTTAGTTTTTGAGACTGACGCCTTGACGGAAGATCTCACGGTGGTTGGACCTGTCCGTGCAAATCTAACCGTCTCCATGACGGGTACAGATGCAGATTTCGTCGTTAAATTGATTGATGTATATCCAGATAGCAGCAGCGCTACATCACCTCGCGATGACAAAACGGTGATGCAAAATTATCAAATGCTTGTACGCGGCGAGGTGCTTCGCGGAAAATTCCGAGAGAGCTTCAGTGAGCCGAAAGCTTTTGTTCCAAATCAGAAAACACCGGTAAATGTGCAGCTTCCGGATGTGGCACACACTTTCAAAAAAGGACATAAGCTGATGATACAAATTCAACATTCTTGGTTTCCTCTCGTAGACCGAAATCCAAACCAGTTTATGGATATCTACAAAGCGGAAGAAAAAGACTTTATAAAGAACGAACACCGTCTATATTTTTCAAAGGAAAGCCCTAGCAGCATCAGCTTTGGCGTACTAAATTAATCCTTTTTACATGATCATAAAAAACTCCAGCTCGGATATGGCTGGGGTTTTATTGAACTCGGGTCATTTCTCGTATTTCGCTGATTGGTTAACTTGGACGGCTGTCTTTTTGATAAATTGTCGGACATCGTCTGTGGCTTGAATGAGATCATCCTTCCGTAGGTACATCATATGCCCGCTTTTATATCCTTTAAAACTCATTCTAGAAGATAGCTTTCCTGAGGGATCCATTTGCCACATATTATATTTCGCGTTAAAGTAATCCGTTGCACCATCAAAGTATCCAGATTGTACCATCAGATGCAAAAATGGATTGGCGGCCATGGCTTGTCGCAGGTTTAGGCCGGTATTATCGTTACTTCTATCCCAAGGATGTACTGGACCGAATACGTTATATTTCACGTCTGTTTTGTAATTCAGATCATTCCAATAATAATAATTGACGGCGGGCGTGAATGTATGGAGCCAAGAGGTCAATTCTGCATTGTAATCGGGTCGGTCTCCCGCATCGCGTAGATCTATTCCTAAATATCGTGAGTCGAGCCGCCCTATGGTATACCCATCCTCGCGCAATAGTTCCTTCCAAAACAAAGCTGTGGATATGTCGAGATTATTTTGACTAATTGTTTCTTTCCGCAGCGACGTATATTTTGCTACCTGTTGCACCACTTTCTCTTGTTCCGCTTTTGACAACGAGTATCCTCGAGCAATGGCTGGCAAGAAAATATCCAATGTATACCGCTCTACCTCAGCTAGTAGGTCTTCCAAATCACGCTGTTGCAAATCTGCCTCCAGCTTTTTATGATACCAAGCGGTAGCTGTAAAGTATGGTAAACGCAATGCGGCATCCAATGCGCCTTCGCGTTTTATGCCTAAATCCGTAGGCGAGACAAGCATCACTCCATTCAGATACATCCATTGCGAATTTTGCAATTCCAGCGCCAAGCCAGAAACACGTGTTGTACCATAGCTTTCTCCAATCAAATATTTGGGTGAGGTCCAACGATTATGCCGCGTCACAAAAGTATTGAGCCATTCTGCCAGATATTTGATGTCGGCATTGGTGCCAAAAAACAAGTTGCGATCTGCCTTTTCGTCTAAAATACGTGAGTATCCTGTATTGATAGGGTTTACATAAACGATATCTGCAACATCTAAAATAGAATACGGATTTTCTTTAATGCCGTATGGCTGCACAGGATAGCCTTCGTCATCAATATTTAGCAATCTCGGTCCCGTATACGCAAGCTCCATCCATACAGATGCAGATCCGGGACCTCCATTAAACGAGATCACAAGCGGTCGACGAGCAACGTCACGTATATCATCGCGTGTATAGTAGCTGTACTGTACCGTGGCTAATACTTTACCGGCTGCATCCCAAACGGGCTGTGTTCCAACTTTCGCCGTATAGGCAAACCGTTGTCCGTTTACCGTAACTTGGTGCTTCGTCGTAATAGCACTGTCCGCTGGCGGAATCCGCTGAGCATACGCGAACGTAAATCCGAAAGAAAGAAAAATTGTAAGGAGGATGGCTTGTTTCATTGACGTGATGATTTAGGAAATAGTTAAGTAGACCTAATAACGGACTTTTTTAGATGCATAACAACTCCTCACAAAAATTTTACGACAGCGACCCTATTCCGTTTACCTCCTACCATCATGGACGGCTATCCTGATAACGGTTTGGCTAGTACACGGATGATAAGATCAATTTTTGAGAAAAAGGAAGAAGCGTTGCAGTCTGCTTAAGCTTCATCTGATAATTATCAGTTATGGCAAACAGGCACACGGATCAAATCCACACCCCCACTGTACAAGTTGAACACATTCCGGTTTTCCCAAACTATAGTTCGACAGCCGTTCGTGTTTCCTGTTTGTGATGCATCACTAACACGTGACAAATCAAAATGTGTCGATACGATTGAACCGGCTGTGATATTCTCCTGCGTGGTTAGGTATTTCAGTTTGATATCTAACATAACCCGATCGGAAAATAATTGGCCGTCCCAAGAAATTTCCTGATCAGCCGTTCGAATGTCGCCAACTATTTTTCAATTTTCACGGATAGCAAATGTACCCGTACTCGATACGGCCGTCCATTGCTTACCCAACTGCTTGCCCGGCAGGCCAAAACGAAATCCATCACCACTAGACAGCTCACAGATCAAGGCAAGTGTAACGCTGTCCCCCGATACATTGGCTATACTTAAGCTGCCTGTTCCTTCTACGGATGGTAATCCTTCATATCCATGAAGATACAGTCTACTCTTGGCGCTTCCCAAGTAAGGCTTATCAGACATAAACGTTATAAATTCGTCTTTCCTCTCTTTGTCTTGAGCGTCGTTACCTTTTCCACAGGAAAAGAATGAAAGGAATAAAAATAGATATATGTTGGTGTAGGTGTTCATTTATATATGTTTATTGTTTAATAAAAATATATAGGAATCGTTCCAATTGCAATACCTGTAAACCAGTATATTGGTTATTGAACAGTGGTTTTAGATTGTAGTAGATAGTATTTAGAAGTGGGTATTGCGTAGTGAGTAATGAAAAATAGATT
>NZ_JJMU01000046.1 GCF_000757725.1 Sphingobacterium deserti | reverse complement strand
CGGAATGCGTATAGCGTAGTGAGATGTTAAACTTTTCTTTGCTTTATTGCTTCCAGCCTTTATTAAGCGAAATGTCGCCTCGAAAGCTTTGCAATATGTAGACATTTGCCATTGCACAAACCTCCCCTGCGAAGGTTTCAAGCGACGGGGTTTTGAATACTCGTTTGCCCTTCAAAAAGTATTTGCCTTGCCGCGGCATGCGGCAGATCGTTTGTCCCTTGCCGGGACTGGACCATACTTTTTCAGATGAAAAAGTATACAAAAAATCTTTGTTTCATCGAGGCGATTTCTCCCACAACCCCACGCACAGCAGCAGGCTGCCTGTCAGGCTAGATGACATCCCAAAATCCTTTTAGATTGGATTTCGGGAAATAATCTCATGCCTGCCGATCCCCACCAGGCCACGGCAGCGCTCTGCTTTTTCCATCGCTTGATGAAACATAAAATGCCGTTATTCGGTATTTTAAGGACATGCGGCCGTTCGTTCGATTGATTGGTAGTGCGTAATGAGTAGTGCGTAGTAAGTAGTGCGTAGTGAGAAATTTTTGAAGAGCTATTATAATGCATTTGCCAATTTTAAT
>NZ_JJMU01000045.1 GCF_000757725.1 Sphingobacterium deserti | reverse complement strand
ATTGCACAAACCTCCCCTGCAAAGGTTTCAAGCGACGGGGTTTTGAATACTTTTTGCCCTTCAAAAGTATTTGCCTTGCCGCGGCATGCGGCGGAAAGGTTGTGGGATGGATTTTGTTTTTGGGTATTGAGTAGTGGGTATTGAGATAACAAGTCTGAAAGAGCCAGAGTCATTGCAAGGAGGAGGAACGACGACGCGTCAATCTTTCGGACAACGAAGTAGCGGAAAGTGATTAAAGATTGTAGTACTTAGTATGTAGAATTAGTACCTAGCTAAATTTCCACTTTTTAATTTTTACTTTCAATTGCAAGCCGGAGATACGACGGCGCGGCAATTTTGGGACAATACCAGCGGCCCGGCTAGGGCGCAAAAAAAGCCCGTCATCTTTCGATAACGGGCTTCGTATTAAATTAGGCACCGACCTACTCTCCCACCTGTTACGGCAATACCATCGGCTCTGGCGGGCTTGACTGCTCTGTTCGGAATGGGAAGAGGTAGACACCGCCGATATAGGCACCTGAAAATCTTTTATTAGATCCTAGTACTTAGATTATAGTACCTAGACAGATCTAAATACTAACTACTACATACTACCATACTAATATGACATATTATTGAAAGAAAGAAAATGAGGAAGACAACAACGTTCTACCGGCGTGGAAAGCTTCGGGCTATTAGTACCACTC
>NZ_JJMU01000044.1 GCF_000757725.1 Sphingobacterium deserti | reverse complement strand
AATCACGGTATGACTTACCATAATTACTGATTGAGGGATGGCAAGCTCCAATGCAAGGAATGATTTCGTAATTTTGTAGTGCAGATTAAAAACGGAACGAGGCAATGGAAGATATACTTTATTTTAGCAGCGTAAAGGAATACAACGATTTTAATAACAACGAGACCCTACATCCGCTGGTCAGCGTGGTTCATTTGGACAAAGCCAACCCGAGAAAACTCCGACGTTTGCGTTATGGCTTTTACACGGTCTTTCTGAAACAAATCTATTGCGGCGATTTACGCTACGGCTTAAACAATTATGATTATGAGGAGGGAACTTTGATATTTTTGGCTCCTCATCAAGCTATTGGAGAAAGCGGTGATAGCTATTATCAGCCACAGGGCATTGCGCTTGTATTTCACCCTGATTTGATCGCTGGAACCTCGCTCGGAAAGACCATGACTGATTATCATTTTTTCTCTTATGCTGCGAATGAAGCCCTGCATCTATCCGAACAGGAAAGGAAGATTATTCGTGATTGCTTCGGAAAAATAGAATATGAATTACAGCACGCTATTGACAAGCATAGCAGGAAATTAATTGTTTCTAATATAGAGCTGTTTCTGAATTACTGTACTCGTTTTTATGATCGCCAATTTATTACCAGGGAGCATGTCAACAAAGGGATTTTAGAACGGTTTGAACAATTGCTGAACAACTACTTTTCTTCGGATAGGCCGCAGGTAATCGGCGTACCATCTGTCTCTTGGTGTGCCGGGGAACTGAACTTATCGACCAACTATTTTGGCGATCTAATCAAGAAAGAGATCGGCGTATCCGCCCAGGAATACATCCAGGCGCATGTGATCAATGCCGCAAAAGCACGGATTTCCGTTGGTGATAAATCTATAAGTGAGATCGCGTATGAGTTAGGTTTTAAATATCCACAGCATTTTACTCGCCTATTTAAACAGAAGGAAGGTGTGACACCAAATGAATACAAGAATTTGAATTGATATTTCGTATCGATCTCTTATGCAAACGAACGTTTTAAAACTGGGTAGTGGCGGTTTAAAATAGATTTAGAGATCTTACCTAAAAGCTGTATCTTACATACTATCCATTGTGAAAATTTACACCAAGATACAGACTATGAATAAGTGCTTCCTATTTCCTATATATCTAACGTTACTTTCCCTATTAGCTGCATGCTCATCCAGGCAAAATTTTACCAACCCTGTTATCTCCGGTGATCTCCCTGACCCCAGTGTTATCCGTGTCAATGGATCGTACTATGCAACATCTACCTCTTCCGAATGGGCACCATTTTACCCCTATTTCAAATCTAAAGACTTAATCAATTGGACACAGATTGGACACATCTTTGATGTTCAACCGGAATGGACACTATCCTCTTTTTGGGCTCCTGAGCTTTACGAGCTTAACGGAAAAGTATATTGCTACTACACCGCTCGCCGCCGGACAGATGGAATCACCTGCATTGGGGTGGCAATAGCAAATTCTCCTGAAGGTCCTTTTGTGGATCACGGGATCCTTATAAACCATGGAAAAGAAGCTATCGACGCATTTATCTTTGACGATGCTGGACAATTGTACATTACCTGGAAAGCGTATGGACTGGATGATAGAAACATTGAAATTGTGGGAAGCAAATTGTCTGCAGACGGGTTACGATTGGAAGGAGAACTGTTTTCCTTGCTGCGTGACGATGAAGGAATTGGTATGGAAGGACAGTATCATTATAAGGAGGGCGACTATTACTATTTGATCTATGCTGCTCGCGACTGCTGCGGCCCAAAAAGTAATTATGACGTCAGAGTAGCACGTGCCAAAAGCTTCACGGGGCCGTATGAGAAATACGAAGGCAATCCGATCTTAACAGGTGGTAAGCAATACGTTTCTGTAGGTCATGGGACGGCGGTAAAGGGCTTAGACAATCAACTCTATTATCTGTGCCATGGCTACCTTTCGGGGGATAACGTCTACCAAGGGCGACAACCTATTCTTCAGCAAATCAAAATGAACAAAGAGGGTTGGCCTTATTTTGTCACTGGAAAAGAAGCCAGCAGAAATCAACCGCTAATCAAAGCTGCGCACAAGCAGGAGAAATCCGCTGATTTTAAGGATTCTTTTGATAGCAAAAGCTTGAAGCCTGAATGGACTTGGAATTACGCATTTGCAACTAACGAATTCGAACTCGTAAATAAACAGCTTCATTTAAAAGGGACTGCAAAGCCAGACAACGATTATGGAACGGCCATGTGTGTCCGTCCGACAGCACAACATTATACCTTCGAGACACAGGTTGTCAATCAAAATGATGCTTCAAAAGGGCTCACGCTATATGGAGACCATAAAAACCTTTTTCTTTTGAGCATTCAGGGCAACGAGATTCATTTGAAATCCGTGAAAGATGGAAAAGAAGACCTGCTTGAAACCGTTGTAAACGACGCAAATAACGTATATCTAAAGGTTGAAGTAAACCGTGGCGTATATTGTGATTTCTTTTGGAGTACGGATGGCAGGCACTGGAAAAAAATAAACCAAGAGGCCATCGATGCCACTGCACTTACGCGCTGGGATCGCGTAGCACGTCCCGGGTTGATACATATTGGAAAAGCGAACGCTCCAGCAATCTTTAGCTACTTTAAGATGAATAAGGCATCAATCTAAACGTTTAAGCAGTTCATCGTTTATTTTTAAACCTACAACGCTCCCCGAGCTATCTGCAACCAACTCGAAATTAGCGTTACTCTCAAACAGAAAAAAATCTGTAGGACTTGTAAAATAAACTTGTACAGGTGTTTCATCGTGATAGAACGAATAAAATTCCATCAGCGTCCATCCCGATCTATCCATCGCACCTTGCCCATTGATATCATTCCGACGTATTTTGTCATTCGGTCATTGTCGAGTGAGGAATCCTCATCGAAGTGAAACTCCCAATTTCTGCCATCGTGCCGAATGCTGGCTGCATAGGCGTGATTTATAAACACGTGCCACAACCCTTTTGGCTTTGGTCTAATCTCCACAATCTGACGCTTCCCCTTGTCATAAAACATTTCTGCCACAGCATCATCCAGGCGAAGAATGATGGCATCGATACAAGCTTCTCGAAGATCGTCTGGAAGGTCGCCATACGCCAGTTTCCAAATGCCAATCTCCTTTCGAAAAATGTAAATAGAAACGCCGTTTTTACCTGTTAATGTAACTTCCCTACTCCCAAAGGGTTTGTCTTTGGTACTACATGCGATGTGCAACACCTTTCCTCTAACGTGAACTTCTAGCGGTTTCATGTTACAATTTTACTAAAAATATTAGTAATTAATAACTTGTTTATTGGAATATCATTTATTAAGAAGATGAGGGATTTAAAATGTAGCTATGCGATATGTAATGCTATTTTTGTCCCTAAGCCCGGGACGGGGGGCGTCACTTTTTTTCCTAAAAAAAGTAACCAAAAAAATCGTCGCTGGATTTTTGTTGCATCCTTGTTAGATCGTGCAATGGCAAAGACCTACATACGCAACAAAAATGAGGCGACATCTGCGTTAATCTAGGGGCAGGAGCGATAATGTAAAAGTTTTATTGCGATTTCTCCCTTTATGCATTACACTGTATCCAATACATTTTTGTCCTTAAGCCCGGGACGGGGGCGTCACTTTTTTTCCTAAAAAAAGTAACCAAAAAAATCGTCGCTGGATTTTTGTTGCATCCTTGTTAGATCGTGCAATGGCAAAGACCTACATACGCAACAAAAATGAGGCGACATTTGCGTTAATTTAAGGTCAGGAGCGATAATGTAAAAGTTATATTATGATTTCTCCCATTACGCATTACACTGTATCCAATACATTTTTGTCCTTAAGCCCGGAACGGGGGCGAGTAACGGAAGCGTTTGCGAGAAACAACGTTATTTCAGAGGACAATTGCAGTCCTAACAAATTGCCCAACACGCGGGTTTACATATTCTGTACTACACACTAAAATCTAGTTATCGCATACAATGTATACTTTCAGTGTTGGAAAGCACGAGAAATGTTTGGGGAATGAGGGGACGACAAAGCCTAGAAATCATATCGAAATCGACATCAAACGATTTCGTATATTTACATATCACCCGTGCTACTGTTCTCAAAAATCTCGTGTAGTTTCCGCTGCAATAGTTTTCTATCTGGCAGCTGTGTTTGGTATGCCGAAACCATAGTGGGTGAAAGCGAACGGCTCAACGCATATTCGACTACTTCGCTGTCTTTACCTTTGCAAAGCAGAATCCCGATGCTAGGGTTTTCATGGGTCTTCTTTACGTCACGGTCTAACGCTTCTAAATAAAAATTAAGTTGTCCCAAATGCTCAGGTTGAAATTCATCAGCTTTAAGTTCAAAAGCTACTAAGCATTGCAAATCACGATGATAAAACAGCAAATCGATATAAAAATCTTTATTGCCTACCTGCACTTTGTATTCTTCATCAATGAAAATAAAATCCCGTCCCAATTCAAGAATAAAATTTTTCATTTGTTTGATTAAGCCCTTTTGCAAATCGCTTTCATTGTGCGGTTCGTGCAGGTTTAGAAACTCAAATACATAATTGTCTTTGAAAGGGTTTGTTATATCGGACCTAAATTCTCCAGGTAGTGATGTGAGTTTTGCATTTCCGATCATTGTACGCTCGAAAAGACTTGCAGAAATTTGGCGGTCAAGTTCCCGTTTGGTATATTTTTCTTTAATAGCCATACGCAAGTAAAACTCTCTTTCTTCTTCGGTTTTACAGCGTGAAAAGATAGTAAGATGATGTGTCCAACTCAATGCTGCCAAAAGTGTATTTTTAATATCCTGGGCTTGGAAACCAAATTGTATCACCGCTGTTGACACAATTATACCATCCTTATTATCAGTATCTTGAATTTGTCTCACCAATGGTGAGACAAATTTAGATTGCGCATATGTTTCAAAAAACTTGACCATCCTATAGAGCCCAGCTCTACTGAACCCCTTCAATTCGGGATTGTTCCGTTGAATGAACAAAGCTAATTCGTCTACCGTTCCATCCCCCCATTCTGCAACTATCAATTTTTGTTTGATATATGCTCCTACATTCCAATACAAATTAATCAGTTCTGTATTGACTGCCTTTATTGCATTCCGTCGGGATTGTTGTATAAGCTGTATGATGTCGGTAAATCTCTGATCCATGGCTAAAACTACAAAATACGAATTTAAAAATAATTGATTTTAAAAAAGCTCATTGATTTCCGCTCAGCTGATTAAAACCAGATTCTTATCGTCTGAGGTTCATAAAGCACAAAAAAGCCCGACTTTCATCGAGCTTTTTTAATTTCAGGGATTGAACAACTTTGTCATACAGTTAGGTCCTGCACGATAATAGCGATACCTGAGTGAGGATATCGTAATTGACTTTCCCTCCTATGAATATAAAAGCCAGATTGTCCAAAAGCTTTTTAGACATTTTATTTTTTAGATCAACGTTTCGCTGTCCATTTATCCGCCAACATCTTCATATAAAATCCACCGACGACACTACGCGCCTTAAAGTTCTCCCGAATACCATTTGTAGAATCGTAAAAGTCATTTAGTGGCACACGAGACGGTGTTTCTAAGGCATGTCGAAACACGGGGTTTATAAACCTTTTAAAGGTTGCCTGATCCTCCGTCATGACTGCCGACCACAGTATCCAATCATTTTTCGTATAGTTCTTCCGACTGTCCAACGGTAGGCCAAAACGATTCATGCGTGGCAAATAATAGGCAATTTCTTTCACGGCTACCTCTTTGGGGAACAAGTTAAAATCCAATACCTTATCCCAAACAAGGTTATATTTCTGGCTCCAGGTGTTGGGATCATCAAAGGTAAGCGCATAGTGATCTCCAGCATCGGCCATAGCCATCCACTTCGGCACCATTTCTTCCGCAATTTTCCGGTAACGATCCGCGACATCCTTCTTTCCCAACATTTCTGCAAGTCGTGCATAGCTCGCAATGCCCATTATTGCTTTAAGCGAAAGGTTGGCATTACGCGCAAGATGACCTGCGAAATCATCCGTGCAAAGCTGCGTTTTTGGATCGAGCCCCTCTTTGACGAGGTAGTCCGTCCAAGTGGTAAGAATGTCCCAGTGTTTCGACGCGTATGCTGCATCACCTTGCGCCTGCGCTATTGCCGCCGTCATGATGAGCATATTCCCAGATTCTTCTACTGGCATCGGCTCTCCATATGTCTGTCCGTTAGCTCGCGGATACGTACCAAGGTCATGCGCAGCCCAAGGATGTGGATACTTCCCGCTTTCGCTGAAATGGAAGATACCATTTAGCATTCCTTGTAATAAAATAGGATTGTATATCAAATATAAAGGTGATGAAGGGTAGGTTACATCCACCGTATTGATAAACCCGCCGCTATTATTCTCTTTGGAGAGCCACAACACCTCTTTTTCTGGCCCCTCCACTAAGGTGTGTGCTGCGATACTTTGTCTATAGGCCAAAGCACAGAGGTGAGCGTATTTTTCTCCCCCGGCCTCATTAGCTTGTTGCCATAGGGTTTGATCAAAGCGAGCGCAGTCCTGCATTAATTTTTCATAGTCTGCTACCGCAGCCTGTAATTGCGACTCGAAAGTACGGTCGCCGTTTTTGTTCCACCAAGGACGTAGATCTTGGTTAAAATACTGAATAGCGATAACCTCGTCATAACCGATGGTCAGAAACCGCTCTACAGGCGTAGCGCCTACCGTACCTAAAGCAATTTCGGTATGCAGCGATAGCGATTTGCCACGATATGGACCTGCATTTTTGTCTGCTCTGCTTCCGGATAAATATTGTTTAACGTCTTTACTTGCAGGCGCCGCAACATACAGGTATCCCCAGTCGATGCGCATATCGTCAGCGCCTTTCTGTAATGTTGGTTGTTCGACAGTACCGGTTTTCAGGATAGAAAGACCTCCATCCTTGTAAGCCCACCCTTCTACTTCTTGCTGATCAGCCATATAGACCGCTAAATCCGAAGACACTTGTTGGTGAACCTTAACACGGTGCTGCTTCCCATCCTTCGAGGCAACCTCGTAGGAGATATAAGAAACAGGCCGCGCCAGAAGATCAAGATTGTCCATTAAAAGTGGCGAAGTGAAGGAAACTTTGAGGGCAACACCGCCACAATCGAATGTATAGACCGTTTGTGTAGCCTGCACATCCACGCCAGTTTGCTGTGCAACAGCCACACCAGCCTTGTCAGACGGCAGCTTGTTTACGAGATCGAAATTCAAAAACCGGTCGCCTGCTGTATTTTTCAAGTATATGGCAAGCACATTTTTGCCCGTCCGCAACAAGCCGTTGGCTTTGGAAGAAATATCGAAATATTCAAATCGGTTATTCCAGCCCTCCTTCTCAAAAACCAGCTTGCCATTGAGGTACACCTCCACATTATCGTCGTGATGTAACTTCAGGTACAAGGGCTTATCTTTATCCACTTTATCCAACGAAAATTCTCGTCTCACCCAGATATTATCAGATTCCCACAAGGTGCCGGGTACCGATTTATTATCAGAAATAGGCAACACCCCTTCTTTCCAATTGGATGCCGTAAAGTTTAACCCTTGCCAACCGTTTGCCGACGTTTGCTCATTATATTTCACTGCCGTTTTACTTTCTTCTTTGTCCGGCGGCATAATCGTTTGGTAGTGCGGAACATCCATCCCCATAAAGCGGTAGATAGCCCCATCGACCTCAAGGTATCCTGTCAAACCATGCGCCACACCAGTCCAGTGCTCTGTGGTCTTATCTGTCAACACGTCACTGGTCGACCAAATACTGAAATTCGGATTATGGGTTATCAATGGATAAGCTGGAGCTTTCCGACCGGAGTTGTCTTGAGCGTAAGCCGCAAATACCATGAAGATCGAGGCGAAGAGCCATAAGCCTATCCGCATCTTATTCGTTTTAAAGTTCTTTACTTTCATCATAATTTAGTGCAAAACAGTTTATAACGGTGGGGTAATGTGGGTTAACATACCCCAACCGTTAAATATTATTCCATATTGACGCTGTTTGTTCTTACATTGGTTCTAGCATCAAATACTACTTCCTTCATCACCTACTTTTAGCGTTCACGCGAAAAAGAATACGGTCTGTCCGCAGCTGCCGTACCTCTAGACAAGTTGGGGTTTGCAGACATGCTGAAGTTCAATTTAGCTCCCTTATACAAATCTTCGATCCGAAGGAAGTTCTGCGTATGCTTTTTCCCGTTGAAACGCAGCTGATCGACGTACACATTCCCTTTGGATTGATTCTCTGCCGTGATAACTATTTTTTTCCCATTCTCTAGTTTCACGGTCACTTCATCAAACTGGGGTGATCCTAAGATGTATTCACCAGACCCGGGTGCAACAGGATAGAAACCCAAGGAAGAAAACACATACCAAGCCGAAGTTTGTCCATTATCCTCATCTCCGCAATAGCCATCCGGACCCGCAGAATAAAGTTTATCCATAATCTCGCGCACCTTGGCTTGTGTCTTCCAGGGAGCTGCCGAGTAGTTATATAAATACGGCATGTGCTGTATGGGTTGGTTACCATGCGCATACTGCCCCATGTTCATGATCTGCATTTCACGCATCTCATGGATCATGCTACGGCTTTTCATTCCCTCTTCGCTAGGTACCACAAACACCGTATCCAACATCGCGGTAAAGGCTTTGTCACCACCCATCAGATCGATCAACCCTTGTGGGTCATGAAATACGCAAAAGCTCCAGTGCCAAGAGTTGCCCTCTGTAAATTCACCGGACCAAGCGCTTGGGTCAAAATTTTTGATGAAGGTGCCGTCTTTATTCTTCCCACGCATAAGCTTTGTGGTCGGGTCGTAAAGGTTTTTGTAATTGAGGGCTCTTTGGGCATACATCTTCGTTTCCGAATCCGGTCGTCCCAACGCCTTCCCAAACTGGTATATGCACCAATCGTTATAGGCGTATTCCAATGTCCGGGCTGCATTCTGCGAAATGCCCGCATCTGCAGGAATATAGCCCAAGCTATTATACAGCTCATGCCCGTATCTTCCTGTAGAAGTATTTTTAGGGTGCACGTTATTTGCTCCCCATTGCACTGCTTCCCACAACTGCATAGCGTCGTAGCCCTTCCTGCCGGTAAGATAGGCATCAGCCACTACAGAAGCCGAGTTGTTCCCGATCATGGATGCGCGATGTCCAGGAGAGGCCCATTCTGGTAAAAAACCACTTTCTTTGTATGCGTTGACCAAACCTTCCTGCATACGATCGTTCATCGATGGATAGAGCAAGTTTAACAGCGGAAACAAGCTGCGGAATGTATCCCAAAAACCGGTATCGGTAAACATTTCACCAGGTAATACTTTTCCGTTATATGGGCTATAATGCACCCGGTTTCCGGCAGCATCTATTTCAGAAAGGTCGCGCGGGAACAGCGTAGAACGGTAAAGGCAGGAATAAAATGTTTGCAAGCGTTCTTGATTGTTATCCTTAATCTGCACGCGTCCAAGCACATCGTTCCATGCGGCACGCCCTTCATCTGCAACCTGCTGCAGCGATTTTTCACGCACCTCGTTTAAGTTAAGCGAGGCTTGCTCAAAACTGATAAATGACGAAGCGACTCGCGCCGTTACTTGCTGTCCTCTCTTCAACCCTTTAAACCCAACAATGGCTCCTGCATGATCCGTAGTTATTTCGAGTCCTTCTTTTGCTTTCAGTTTTCCATTATCCACTAAAAAATAGCTATCCATCGGTTGGTCAAATTCAATTACAAAATAGTTTTTGAAATTATCAGGTGTCCCCCCACTGTTGCGTGTATTATAGCCGATAATCTTATTTTCTTCGGGGATCAGCTTCACGAAAGAGCCCTTGTCAAAAGCATCAATAACCACATAGGCACTATCGGTCTCCGGAAATGTAAATTGGAAAACGACAGCCCGCTGTGACGGACTAAATTCCGTGGTTATACCGTGGTCTGCCAAGAACACACTGTAGTAGTAGGGTTTTGCAATTTCCGCTTTATGGGAAAACCAACTGGCCCGCGCATCTTGGTCGAATACCGGCTTCCCTGTTATCGGCATCAACGAAAACTGGCCGTAATCGTTATTCCACGGGCTGGGTTGATGTGTCTGTTTAAAGCCTTTAATCTTGTCAGCTGAATAGGTGTACACCCATCCGTCACCCATATTACCAGTCTGGGGTGTCCAAAAGTTCATTCCCCAGGGACGGGCAATAGCGGGATAGGTATTTCCTGTGGACAATTCATATTTAGATAGGGCCCCCACCAATGTGCTTACGTAATCTACCGGTTCGGGCGATTGTGCGGCAACTTGTTGGATAGACAGCATCCATACTAATGCAAACAGGAAAAAAGAATTGTTCTTCATATAGATAGTTTTTGTTTTTCAAGGGTGATGCGCCAGCAGGCGGATCTATGTTGTATTCACCACGTTATATTTCTCTAACGAAGGCATTGCAAGTTTATCGATTTAGTTGCAATTAGACGAACTTATAACCGGTAAATTTACCATAAAAATTCTACCTTAACGCCCTCGGGATCATTCTCAAATCCCAGCAGATAAGTGTTAGATACACTATCCCATTTTCCTTGATCAAATACCTCGGCGCTATTGACCCGTACACTTTTCGGCTTTTTGGGCAGTAGTATTCTGGAAATGTTAGTGGTCTCTATGGGACTTTTGGCGACGTAGGAATAACTGGATCTACTGATCTTTTCGTCATACACCCGACTAGCAGCGGCAAGCACTTGTGGCTTTTGCTTGTCTTTAATTAAGTCAACGTTAAAAAAGTAGGCTTGCTCGCCAGGCGAGATAGATCGCTCGCGGTAGATCGGAAGTTCCGGGTCAAACAAGTCGATCAAAGTTCCAGCAATACTGTATTTATCATCGCTCACGCTTTCATCCACTACCGCGACCAACTCAAAAGGATCACGCCGCAAATAGAAGTGATTTTTGAACGCTAACGCACGCCCAGTAGCTGCTTGGTAGCGTTCTTGGGTCATCTTCGTCAGCCGCTCACTGTTATTTGTTTTCAGAACGAAATCTTTGGGATCTACCCGTATAATTTGCACAGTGCCTTTACCAAAGGGATACAAACCTTCGGCTGCGCCAAAAGGAATGCTCATTTTTTCAAAAAGATGATCCGCAGGACTTTGATACGTATTGCCTTTGGTATTCCACCACTCCTGCACCGTCTGAAAAGGGTCTTTATCAGTTCCGCAGTAAATCAGTTGCCCGCCAGATTTCACCCAAGCGGCTACTTGTTCATGTGCGACCGGATCCAACGGTTTCATGTTTGCATAGGTCATCAGTAACACTTTCGTATCTGTCAGCGCTTCTTTGTAACCTAAGTTCTCGATATGCACTGTCTTTACAGGTACACCGCGTTTCAGGAAAGGAAGTGTAAGGCCGTAAAAGTTTGCTAACTGTGGATCGTCATACCCGGCGTGTGTTGGAAAGCGTTGAAACATTAGCGAGTTGGCCATTAGTACCGATATGCCCTCACTACCCGTCAGCTTATTATCACTTAAAGGCATTTGATTCAAAGAGTTGATCATGACCTGCATCTGCGTGGAATAATGTCGCGGTATTCGCTGCTTTTCATCGCTGTTTGGGTTAGTGCGATACAGACTTTCGTAAATACGCTCGGGCCATGGCATCACCTCGTAATCGGCGATCTGTGGATACAGCAACTGCGCCACGAAGGTTGCCTGGTAATTGATTTTATAATCTACCCAATCCTTTGCGCGGTCTTCGATAGGATCGGTTAAAAAGAACATCTTTCGTCCCGTAGGCGCCGTCATGGACGCCATGGAACCATACTCTAGGTACGCTGTTTCAAAAACCCGCTCCTTCGCTGTTCCATTGAAATAGTTGGGTTCTCTGGATGTTCCTGTCCACACCTGTGCAATATAGCCATCCACGACCGGCAAAGAAGCCAAGCTCGCCTCCGGGGAAACAATCATCCATTGCGCATAGTTAACGAGCGAGTGCGTAGGGACGTAGCATTTTACATCCATGCCTTTGCTCTTCCCGTATGCCTTGGCAAAGGTAAATACCTCCTCCAAGGCTTTGTAGTAGAGGTGGTATTTAAGCTTGTTTGATAGATAGGTATTCTCTGGAGATTCATGCTGCGGACGCCAGTCAAAACCGTAGTACTTTTTCCACTCCCGCTTGAAGGCTGCACTGTATCCTGCCCGAGCCCAGAATTCCGGTTCTTCCATAAATATCGCGTCAATTCCGGCGTCAATCACCGGCTTGACATGGCGTTCTTTCAGATAGGCAAGAAAGTTATCGGTAGGTACGATGTATGGCACCATATGCCCGTGCCAGATCGTGTCTTGCGCTTGCGTTACCTGCCCTTCATCCAGATGCCATTTCCCATCCCATTGCCCTGTGAAATAATCTTGGTACTCGCCCCAGGCGATACCCGTCATAAAATGAATGGTATACCCCCGATCTTTCCACGATTTTACACGCTCCGCAAACGGCAAGCGTTTATGCTTATCCGAAGGATTCCCGCCTACGCCGTAAATCATCACTGCATCGGCGCGGTTATCGATTGTAGGACGCCATTCTCGCGAGGTCTGAAAGGTAGTTTTAACCTGATCAGTTTTATGCTGTGCCGAGAGCGATCCGCTTGCCAGCACACAAGCAATTCCTATATATGCTTTCCAGTATGTCATGCCATTTCGATTTTCAAGCTATCAGTTTACAAATACTTCTTTTGCATCCGTATAGTTATAGCGCCTTGTGCCGCTTCCCGCCGGCGTATCGTAATTGATGCGTGCCGCTGCGCGGATGAAAACAATCCGGCCAGCCGGAATCGTGCCTTGCGATTCGATTGTCACGGTTTGGCCAAGCAAACTATTAAAAGCCGATCCGGTATAATTAATAACGTTCGTCCATCGCTCATCCCTAGCCCGATAACCTACTGACGAGGAATAGCTTACAAAAAGTTGTATATCGGTAACGTTTTGGAAACTGCTACTGTAGCCTCCCATGGGCTCTATTTTTTGACGGAATTCATCTTCCGTAACCCCTCGGTTTACGCGAACTTTCGCCTGTATCTTGCCGTTAACCACCTGTGGTTCGCCCACCCATTCCACATTCAGGAATGGCTGCACCTCAAATTTAACGTTGGTTACCCCTTCGATTTCGATGTCTTTTGTTTCATCTGCAATGGGCACTCCACGCTCATCCTCCCGCAATAAAGGAATAAACGGGCCATCTACTTGGACGTTATACGTCCCCTTAAAAATTTTCGTATTCTGGAAGCTTCCATCTGGCATACAGAAGAAATCTGGATTAGGCGTCACATTATCGCCCCAGCTGGTTTCGATGAGACGCACCCGGATGCCTTCACTTCCTTGATCTGTTAGCACGCGTTTTCCGGTAGCGACATCCACCACTTCGCCTTGCAATGTTTCGGCTGGAGCTGGATAGTTATCCAGCTCAACTAAACTACAGGAAGCCAAAAAGAAAACAGATGTTAATGATATAAAAATGCTTGTCTTTTTCATGATTATTTTAGATTTTCTTTGTTCAATTTATTCGTAATCAGCAACTACTCCGTTTACTACCTATTAGGTTGCTGGTCTATCACACTGCTCTTAGCAACTTCTCCGCCTGGAATAGAAAAATAATAGTCGATTACATTGTATTCAAAGGTTTTCAAACTCACCCATTGAAATCGCGCATCGAAAAAGTATTTCCCACTATTAGTCGAAAAGAAAGGGTAAAGCCCACGGAAACGATAGCGGATATTATTACTAAATGCGTCTTTGTTTCTATTTTCTCCCCAGAAGCCATTCCGTCCTTCATAGTGCTGCACACGCCAGCGTCGTATATCCCATTTAGATTTGTGCTCTAACGCCAACTCTTTACGTCTCTCCTTGCGAATGGTATTCCGTCCGCTTTCGGTAGGTGCAAGTAGACCTGAAAGCAAGGACGCTCCCGCCCGCTCCCGAATATCGTTGACCGCTTGTGTAGCCACCTGCATCAGGTCAGATCCATCAGGTGATGCCTCTCCGGCAAGCGAAAGTTCAATAGCTGCCTCCGCAGCATTCAATAAGACTTCGGCATAACGCATCAACACAAAATGTTGATCTGATCTTCCTTCTGCTGCAACGAAAGCGGGGTCAGGGTTTAACCATTTTCGGCCATACAGCCCTGTAAGACTTCCTTCACCATTATCGTAGAACGGTCCGTTGGCGCCGGCGGCGGTTATTTGTGTACCGTTGTAATCCACCACTTCTTGCGCATTTCCTTCTCTTGGGCTTAAAAAGAGTGTTTTGGGGCTAGCTCGGTAAGCATTCAGGTTTTGATACCTGTTTTCCGCCGCTTGATAGGAATAGTCATTGAAAAGCGGCTTCACCGGCACGGCACCGGTGTAAACACCTGCGCGTACTTCAATATCTCTACCTTTGAACCGGTCGCCGGGAAAAATAACATATGCCCGTAATCGAGGCTCGGCATTTCTAAAAAAATCCATGGGGCTGTCATAAAGCAGATAATCGCCTTGCGTATTGGAGTTACCGGTCGTCACCTTAATGGTACCATCCGGATACCGGTTGAAGCCTTCAAAGAGTTCTATAAAATCAAGGGTAGGACATGTCCCTGAGGCCAAAGGAGCTTTGAAAATAAAAGGCGCACTATAGGCATCGTATCCGTGTGTGGATATAGGAAAAGTATATTCTTTGATGTAAATGTTTTCTGGACTTTCAACGTCGCTGAACATATCTACCATATTTTGGTATTGTGCTTCCGCATCGTTTGCTGCCCATCTTTTTTTATAAAGTGCATACTTTCCTGCACCCATAATTTCCCTTGCCGCCAGGTAGGCCTCTCTAAAATATTTCTTCGACGCCGCTTGCCAGGAATTTTCGGCAAAGCCGATAACCCGTACGCCGGTCTTCTCCCCCAGTCCAGTAAGGCGGCCCGGTACCGTTTCATTATACTTGGCTACACTCCCGGCATAGAGCATGGCTTCTGATTTAAATGCCAACGCTACATACTTATTCGCATAGCCGCGCTTCGGACTTGCGGGAGACAGTAATGCTGCCGCCTGATCAAAGTCGGCAAGCACCTGGTTCCAGGTTTCCTCCTCGCTGGCGCGTGGCACTTCCAATTCGGCTTGCTCTGCCGGATACGGAATCACTTTGGTCACCAGCGGCACACCGCCGAATCTTCTGGCCATTGCATTGAACACAAATGCTCTAACGAAATAGGCTTCGCCTAAATAGTGATTGTAGGTAATTTCGGGAAATGCATCTTTATAAAGAGGAAGATTTTCGATGAGGTAATTTGCGTCCCGTAAAAGCGTCATGGCCCTGCCCCAATAAGGTGTTCGCTCGCCGGTAAATGCGGAACTAATTCCGTCACGGTTTAGCGCTTCACCTGTTCCTTCAATGCCCATCGAAGCGAGCCATCCATTAAATTCCACCCCCCACTGCGCCATGTACTTGAAATCTTCAAAGGGCATGTTACTGTACATTCTTGCCAAATACACCTCCACACCTGATTCACTGGTGAACAAGTCGTTATCACCAATGATGCTCTTCGGCGGGATATCTAAAAAATTCGAACACGAGGCAAAGAAGACACAAATAGCCAGCGTGAGCTGATATATTTTTTTCATAGGATTGTTTTTTAACATAAAATAGTCCATAACACAATGGGATTAAAAGGTAAGTGACAGGCCACCGGTGATCGTTTTGTTCAACGGATAGAGTCGTCCCAACTCATCTTCTGGATGTTCCGGATCGACAAACTTTACACCGGTTATGGTAAACAAATTATAGGCATTCGCAAATATCCGCAGGTTCATTGTGGAGGAAGGTCTAAATTTGGGCAAGGTGTATCCCAGTTCCACACTTTTTAGTCGTAGATATGCTGTGCTCACCCGATTAAATGTCGAGGTCTCTATTGGATAGTTTCCCGTAAAGCCATAATAACCGCTAACCCATTCCTGCGAAGGATCCCAAGGGTCGGCCTGCGGATCAACCGTATGCCAACGATCGGTATACTGCTCCAGTATTCCCCCACCATTGGTACCCCAGATCGCACGAAGTGGTTCCAGATACTGCATGGAGCCTAAGGCCGTTCCTTGTAAAAGGAAGTTCATATCGAAATTTTTGTAATTGGCATCAAAACTGAAACTAAAGTTTAACCATGGTGTGCTATCAAAAAACAGTGGCCGCATATCTAACCCATTGATCTCCCCATCGCCGTTCCAATCTTCGTATTTGTAATCGCCCGGCAAGGTTTGGTTACCTTTATATATCGGAAAACTGCGAACATCATCCCAATCCAGGTAACGTCCTGCCCCCTGATACCCAAACTGCATACCCTGATTCCGGTTGTTTAGGTTGTCGTTGCGCCAGCGATCGTAAGAATTTCCCCAAGGTCCTTTCTCGGAGCCTACGAGGTGCTTCTGCCGGGTGATGGTTCCGATCGCTTTCATGCGGTAGGATAGCTCACCGATCTTATTGCGGTGCGAAAGTTCAAGGTCAATCCCAAAATGCTTGTCGCTATCGAGATTTTCGCGTGGGGCGGTCGCACCGATCACCGTCGGAAGGTCACCCGTACGGCGTGCAAAAAGCCCTTTACGCTCGCGTTCAAAATAATCCACAGCAAAGCCGAAAAGACCATTCCATCCTTCGAAATCCATACCGAAATTTAAGGTGTTGGATGTGAACCATGTAATCATCTGATTTGGTAGAGGCAGGGTTGACACGCCATAAATAAATTGATTCCCAAACATATATCCAGGGGCGTACTGCGCATAGTATCCGCTACCTGCGTTACTAGATGTCGCAGGATAGTCGTAGCCCGTTGCCCAATCATATTGGAGGCTACCATCGTCTCCCAATACGCCGTAGCTTCCGCGGAGCTTTAGCTGGTTCACGAAAGAAAGCGCCGACCACTCTTTAAAGAAAGGCTCCTCGGAGATACGCCAAGCCACAGATGCAGATGGGAAAAATCCCCATTGACGACCTGGAAGAAACTTGGAAGAACCGTCATAACGGAATTGCGCCTCCGCTATATAGCGGTTGTCAAACGTGTAGTTGGCCCTTCCGAAAACTGCGGCATTGGCTGTCTCATATATATCATTCAATGAGCTGCTCATGCCACCCAGTTGGTCTTGTGCCACACCGGCAAAAAGATAATCCATAGCAAAAGCAAGGTTACGCTGCGCAAAGAAGTTATCTCCAGTTTGTTTTTGCACTTCCCCTCCCAAGAGACCAGTCACCTGATGTAGGCCATTAAATTCGCGGTTGTAGTTTGCAATAAACTGTCCAAGCACTTGTTGTTTATCAAACATTTCCCTGCGTATCTGGTTCGGCGAACTGATATTGTACAATTTGGGCACATACAACTGGCTTACTGGATCGAGAGCGTATTGATAGTATTCTCTCCTATTGATATTATTATTATCCATCCGGTAATCATAACTGACCAGTGCTTTTGCGGAAAGGCCTTTTAGCGCATCACTGACAACGCCGAAATCGTAATTCAGGCTCGCAGACGATTGAAGCTGTTTCTGTCCGGTTTTACGATAACCCGAAATATCGGCAGTCATCTTCGCGACTGTATTTTCTTCCAGATCCAATCCTTCATAGTTGAGCATAGTATTCTCTGGATCTGCATAGGCTGGAACGAGTACCCCCTGCCGCCAGTAATTACGAATAATATCCGCAGAACTAGAATAAGGGCTATTACGTTGGTCCACGACGCCGCTCAAATTGAGGTCAAAACTCATCCCCTTCATCACCTCGGCACTGATATTTGATCGAAGATTTACTTTTCTGTAATTCAAATCACCTGATTTAAAAAAGCCTTCCTGATACAGGTGCCCTACGCCAACATAGTATTGCGATTTTTCTGCTCCACCTGTAATGCTAAGATCCTGCTGTGTCTGCGGAGAATAGTCAGAAAAAATAAGGGATGTCCAATCCGTTGTACGCCGCTTGCCTGTTCTAAAATCTTCAAACCAGCTCTCTGGATAAATGATACTAAAAGGCGATGCAATATTATTCCGAGCCCTTTCATTTTCGATCGTCATCGATTCGTATGGATCGGCCAGGGTTGGTAATCCCGACGGTCGTTGAAAGGTATAGGTGCTGTTCAGCGAAACACTTGTCATCCCGGTTTTGGTTCCCTTTTTCGTGGTGACGAGCACCACACCATTCGCTGCCCGCACCCCATAGATCGCGGCGGAGGCATCTTTCAACACCGATATATCTTCTATATCACTGGGATTAAGGCGCTGGAAGTCTGCTGTGGTGCGAGGTATCCCATCTATCACGACCAACGGACTGCCCAGTCCCCGGATGTCGAAACTATTATTGAACGATCCCGGTTCGGCACTTCGCTGCCACACCCGCACGCCGGGAATACGCCCGGTCAGCATGTTCTGCGGGTTCTCATTTTTGGTGCGCCTCATCTCATCTCCTTTAATGTTGGAGACGGCCCCTGTGAGGGAGACTTTTCGTTGTGTTCCGTATCCGACAACGACGACCTCTTCCAGGGATGATTCATCCGCTTGCAGAACGATGTCAATACGGCTTCGTGCGCCTACGGGCTCTTCTGCGCTGACAAATCCCACAAAAGAATAGTGCAGCACAGCGCCCTGCGGCGCCTGAATGCTGTACGCTCCGTCTGCATCCGTGCTGGTCGCGATTTGTGGCGACGCACCTTTCACTGCTATGGATACGCCCGCAAGGGCTTGTCCATCTGGGCTTGTAACTCTTCCCGTCACACTCACCTGCTGTGCCATAGACAGCCCTGGGAGGAGGAGCAGTACAAACCATATCGTGTGCATCAATATGCGCACTTCCATCTTTAAATTCTTGATCATATAGGTTTTCTTTACGCTATTGGTTAGCTATTTTGTGAGTTCATATCTTGACAAAACCGCATATTCTGCTGCGAAGGCGAAGGTGAACATACCTTCTGTATCGTTCTTGCCCCGATCGCGGTTCCATCCGACCAGTAAGTTTGTAGGCAAAAGCCCATTGTGGAAATGTTGCTCGTAGGCGTAGTCTAGATTCTGCTGAAACGCTGCGATGTATGCATCGGACTCTTTGTGGGATGGATAAAGGTCTACATAGCCGCGCATCAACACGCCATTAAACCAGTTTCTAAACCCGCTGATATCAAATGTGTAGTAATCGGCAACGTTAACTCCTTTTTTTGCGAAATACGAGAAGGAAGCATTGGCTAAAGCGGCGCCATCTTCCCGATATTTGCCATCTTGTGTGACGCGGTAGAGGTCGGCCGCACCCGATAACATCGTACCACTATTGTAGGTAATTGCTGGCCCCACTCTATCCCGGCAGGTAATGCCGCGGCGGTAGCTAATACCGTTGATCTGTTCCAATTGAGGAGATCCGGGCGTACAGCCGCCCATCATATCGTCATAAACACCATCGGGACGAAGCAACGCCTTTTTCTGCCAATCGTAGATTTTCTTAGCAAACATCAGGTAGTAGTCCGCTTTGCTCATCTGTGTTTGTCGCCGGGTTCTGCGATCAGTTCCATCAATGTAACGATGCGTTATCTGGTCAGGTTTTGCTTTATAGAGTTCGTGCAACCAAACCAATGGGCTAACCATTGGTCCATTACTACAAGCATGTTTCGTCACATAGCCCGGCCCCCAAGTGATACCGCCTACCTCGTTTCCATTTGCATCAATGGTGCAGTCCCATCCATCAAGCACGTATTCCGTCAGGTATTCGGCTTTACTTAAAAATTCCGCGTTGCCGGTCACTTTGTAGGCTTCCAAAAATTCACGGATCAGCCACATTTGGTCATCATATACATTTTCAATGCCTTCTACACGCGCACCGCCCTTGGAACTTCCGCGATTTACGCCATACACCGTCCATTCTTTGGTTCCGGTATAAGATGTCAGGTTGAATGTGCCCAAATAATATTCGGCCCCGTCGTAGAGCTTCATAAGTTCTTGCTCATAGCGGCTAAAATTGGCATTGTAGCGCGTCGCATCTCCTTTTTCCTTTTCCATTTCCAGCGTGTGCAAAATCGCCGTAACAGCCTCAATGGCGCTAGTATACATCCATACACTTCCCACCTCGGCCGAGCGCCTTTCGGTGTAAGGATTGTAATACCTTGCCATAGTCATTCCACTGCCCGAGAAATAGGCCGTGAGCGCATTATCAGTTATCTCCATAGCGCGGGTGAGCGACCGGCTTGCCAGATTTGTATCTTCAGACGGCGGCGTCTCCTCATCGTTTTTCGCCTTGTCACAGGCACAGATGAACAAGCAAAGCAAGCTTCCCATCACGATCATCATCGTTTTTTTCATCTTTAGTTTATTTTAATAGTGTGAACAACCAGTTTATTCTCTCCTGTATTTGCCTCTCCATTGTATACGCCAAGCGCTAGGGTGACATCGGTTCCATTGAAAGCAGATAGGTCATAGGTAAAGACGGCGTATCCTTCTGGGTTACCGGCACCACCATCGCCATGCTTAAAGCGCCAACAGCCATCGTTGGCGGCAGATGCCTGCTGCGCAGTATTAGCGGCCGGTGAAAGATGTGTTACGGTGCCATCGTTGGCAATCGCTGTCAATTTGAAATAAGTGAAGTTGCTTCCGAAATTACGCGTACTGAGCGCTAGGCGATTGCTTCCTGATGCAATTGAAAATTTAGCATACAGGTAGGCTTCTGGAACTTTCGTATCTACCTCCGGCGTGTTTCGTGTTTTGATGATATAACCTTCGGAAGGGAAGACTTCAGGATCTTTTTTCAACGGCATAAACATCCATTCGGCACCGACATGGGCAACATTCCTCCAAGCGCGATAGGCATCCACGTAGTTATCGCGGTTACCGCTTATAGGGCTAAGTCCTGTGAATGATTTTTTGACGTGCGGCATCGTGGACCGTGCGGTTTCTTGCGAAAGCTTCCACCCCGTAATAACCTCTGTTCCTGGCAACCAATCCCAGTTCACGACCTTTCTGTCAGCAAATCGAATCGCGCGTAAAACAAGTTGTTTCCAATAGTCTCCGGTCGACTGCCGATAGATTCCCACCGCAATGATCACTTCCTTACCGACATACGCACTTAGATCAAAGTCAAAATCCGCATAACCTCCGGCATGGGTACGCGTATTGCCCACTTTTTCTGCTTTTGGCTGTGCCGCACTCAGGTCGATCACCTGCACGCCGAAATAAGCCGGTGCTGCGGCATCTGCATTATGAGTCTGAGCACGCAACGAAAGGATTTTGTTGTCTTCCGTGATCAACTTGCTACCATAGACGAACGAATCAAAAACATCCGTGTCAGCAGGATTACTTCTATCATCTCCGCTATTGCGAATCTGTATCGTCGTTCCTTCATTCTGTTCCTGCCATGCCCCTCTAAAATTCAGTGTGCTCATGTAGTTACAAGCCCAATCCCAATGTGGATAAGCATCCGCATTTCTTCCACCGCGATACTCGTTATAATACCATTTTTCCGCTTTTTGTAAATCGGTTGCCGTCAACCCTCGAAGAAGTTCTTGCCCCCCCATTTGGACGTCGATAGTAACCACACCGTCCACAAAATCAGTAGCCGAGATCGCTTGTGCAATACTTACATATCCACCCTTCGTGAAGGAAATACTGTAATTATTTTCAATGAGGTTAGGAATAACATATCGTCCATTGCTATCCGTCGTTACGGTTCCACCAACGGTACCAATGGAGACCGTTACTCCAGCTAATGGTTGGCCCGCATTCAATGCATCCGTCACGGTTCCGACAATCTGGGCAGAAGCGCTAACCATCGCCACATCAACCGTTGCCATGCCAGCTTCATCAAAACCGGCCGCCGTTACGGTAAGGCCAACGGCCATCCAGCCATCTTTTTCAAAGGTAACCGCATGCGTTCTGTAGGTTACCTCGCTAAAGGCATATTTTCCATCAGTCCCACTTGTGGCTACCTGATCTTCTTCTTTGATCCCGGAAAGCGTAACTTTTACGCCGGAAATAGGGTCGCCATCGGCATCGGTAATGGTACCGATCACTTGGCCACGTCGGTTGTCCAGAGCCCCCTGCTCTTTTTTACAGCCGATATGTAGCAGGACCACAAAAGCGATCAATGCCACATGGATTAATTTTTTTAGGTTTTTCATCCGATTAATTTTTAAAAGGTCAGTGTATTTTATTGGTTTATTCTGTTTTGGTTTACTTAGGTATATGTGGGTTTAATATTCTTTAGGTGATACTTTCATAGTCTAGTAGTTTTCATTGAGGCTTGGTGAAGTTTACAGATTTCATTGCAACTGGTGTTTGCTTAATACAGCATATTGTGCGGCGTAGGTAAACATAAACATGCCTTCCACGCCCTGTTGTTCTTTTTCGTCTGTCCAACCTTTCAATAAATTCGTAGGTAGAAAACCATCCTGCTGGAAACGGTCGAAACCATAATCCAGATTGCGTTGAAAAGCCATCAGGTAATTGCTGATGCCAGCGTCTAGCACCGTAGCCTCTTGGTAGCCACGCAAAAGAATACCGTTAAACCAGTTACTAAAACCGCTAGTCTCAAAGCTGTAATATTGCGGAACGTCTTTTCCCAAGATGGCAAACTGCCGGAAACTGTTTTTAGCTAGTTCTTTACCGTCTTTGGCATATCGTTCCGCCTTCGTTACACGGTACAGGTCTACCGCGCCAGACAACATCGTACCACTGTTATAGGAATGCGCTTTTCCCACGGCTTTTGTCAAAGGAGTATTTGCGCGATAGCGCTTGCCGCCCGATTCTTCGTAGCGGATATCGCAATTCGGAACGCAACCGCCCATCATATCGGCGTATACACCATTTGTATTGAGCAGGTTGTTCTTTTGCCATTCATAAATAGCTTGCGCATATTGAAGGTAGTATTGTTGTTTCTCGACCTGCGCGGTACGCCGCGTTTGTCGGTCTTGCGCATCAATAAAGCGATGCTCTACTTTATCGGATTTGCCTTTGTAAAGTTCGTGCAACCAAACTAATGAACTTATCAATGGCGCATTGCTGCAGGCATGCTTTGTGGTGTAGCCAGGCCCCCAAGGTATACCTCCGTTCTCTTTACCATTGCTGTCGCGCGTCACGTCCCAACCATCAAGCACGTAGGCAGTCAGATATTCCGCTTTCTCCAAGAAATTCTTGTTTCCGGTTAATTTGTAGGAATCCAACAACTCCCTGATCAGCCACATCTGGTCGTCATACACATTGAGGACACCCGTAACATTTGCCTGGCCTTTTTGCTTAACGCGATCTACCGCATACACCGACCATGTCTTCGTCTGTGTATAGGAAACAAGCTCAAAAGTACCCAAGTAATAATCTGCCGCTGCGTAAATTTTGTCCAGCAACTTCACATAGCGCGCATAATGAAGATCGTAAAGTTTGCTATCTCCCTTTTCCTTTGCGGCCTTAAGTGCATGAAGAACGGCGTTAATAGCTTCGATGCCGGCCGTATACATCCATACCGAAGCACGCTCATTCGATTTAGCTTTTGTGACAGGATTATAGAAGCGCCGCATCTCAAACGTTTGGGGATTAAAATAAGATGCTATGGTCACATCAACAAGTCCTATTGCACGCTCCAGGTTTTGAACAGCTACTACTGGCACATGTACTGCACCTGAGTTGGTGCTGGCAGTGATCAGTAACGTGCTTGTCGTCGATCTTGATAAGACCGTTGTCGCCGAGACCAGACTATACAGTATGCTGCACAAAAGAGCTTTAAAAAAAAACTTCATTCTGAAACTAATAAGGTTTATAATAATTTAAATTGGCGCAATGGTCTTCCGACACATTTCACAAACAAAATAGCGGAGGTAGGATTAAAACTAGGGTTAAAAAAGACAATTAACCCCTAAAAAAAAGCATTAACCCCCTATTTTTGATCGTTTTTGACTTTCGGTTGCAGAGCAGGACAGTCGCCTGATATGCCTATTGGGCGTAATTATTTTCATATAATATTAGCTACCTTTGCATGTAGTTATAAATTGTAAAGCCTATTTATGACGATGATAAGTCTAGACATGCGCGCCGATCGAACACCGTATTTTATATATTTCCTTTCTATTTTAACGACCTTATTGCTTGTGTCGAATAATCTTTTGGGACAAGGTATCCGCTTTACCGGAAGTAGCCAACCTATTGAAAAACGGACCTCGGCTAATTTTTTTTCCGAGGACGCGTTTACCTTTCGAGATCAATTTGCTATTAATTTTGATCTCCATGTGCCCAATAACAGCACGATGGGTTACATCGTTCGGATAAAAGAGGATGATCAGGGTTCTATCATCAATCTGCATTATGAAAAAGAAGATGGGCAAGCGGTATTTCGGCTGAACGAAGAGGGTAAAGCCAATTTAATTACTGTGCGTATTCCGCTGGAGCAGCTTATTGAGCAGCACTGGTTTCCGGTAAGGATAGCCTATGAGCTAGAAAAAGGGCAAATCGAACTGCAGATAGCGCGTAAGCCAGCGCAGGTTACCAAGGTGCCCCTCCGTTCGCCCTATTCGGCCAATGTTACGTTTGGGCGGAGCGACTACATGATTGATGTGCCTTCGTTCTCCTTACGGAATTTCCGCATCGGCAACAACGACCGGGAAATGGTATTTCCCCTACGGGAAAGCAAAGGGGATAAACTGCATAGCGCTTCCGGGGAGCCCATGGGAAATGTAGCAAATGGCACTTGGCTGATGAACGATGCGTACCATTGGCACAAGAATACGATCATGCACTCTTCCACACCTTCAGGAACACTCTATGATCCTAAAACAAAAACAATTTACTACTTCAATCAAGACTCGTTAGCCATTTACGAAATTCAGACTGGGGTAAAACGGCAGCTCCGCTTTCCGAGTCGTTGCCCCGTGGAAATCAAACTGGGAAACAGTTTTATGGTTCCTGAAGAGAACAGACTTTATATCTACGAAACGCATTATACAACACCCTATACCGGCCCCACGGTGGCAAGCTTAGATTTGGCCAACTTTAGTTGGCGAATAGAGAGCAGCGACTACCTGCAACGCGAACTAAACCACCATGCTGTCGCATACTTGCCCGATAGCCGCCAATTGATGCTATTCGGTGGATATGGGAATATGGTCTACAGCAACGATTTCCTACGTTACGACTTGAAGGATAAACAATGGTCGGCAGCGCCTATGGTTGGAGACTCTATTTTACCGCGATATTTTACCTCGGCAGGACGATCTACCGTAGACCAGAAAATCTACATTTTCGGCGGTATGGGCAATGAATCTGGACAGCATATTGTCGGCCGTAAATACTTCTATGACCTCTATAGTTTAGACCCAAAAAGCGGCACGACCAAAAAGCTGTGGGACGTCGATCGGAAGGATAGTCCGTTTGTTCCTGCACGGGGATTGGTGATTCCGGATTCCAACTGGATCTATATGCTCGGCTATCCCGAGCATTTAACGCACTCTTTTATTAAACTGCGCCGCTTCGCCCTGCAAGATGGCCGCTATGAAGTGCTAGGCGACTCTATCCCTATTTATTCTGACAGGATCAGCACGCACGCCAATCTTTATTTTGACCCCAACCTGAATAAATTGGTGGCCCTGGTGCAGGAGTCAGACGACGATGTACGATCTACGCTGACGGTTTACAGTTTAGACTTCCCTGCAATTAGTGCTGCTGAACTGGATGCCTTTCCTGGTTCCGGCTCCCGAAGCCATATCGGTTTCTACGTACTGGGCGTCACTGTACTTTGCCTTGGCGGCGTCCTATACGTGAGGTATCGTCGCCCGAAGCAAGCCGATCCGGAACCTCTGCTGACCGCCCCTCCCGCAAAGCAACACGAACAGCCGCAAGTAAACCGCATCAACCTCTTCGGGGACTTTACGGTGTTGGACCGGCGAGGTGTTGATGTCTCGCATCTGTTCAGCACAAGGCTGCAACAGGTTTTCTGTTTATTGCTTTTCCATAGTCACCATACTGGTATTAGTTCCAATTTGCTCACCCATCTCCTTTGGCCAGACAAACCGAAAGATAAAGCGAAGACCTCTCGGGGCGTAGCCATCAATAACCTGCGAAAGGTATTGAGCGAACTGGATGGGATTGAAATCGTCTATGAGGAGGGACATTACCGCGTGATAGTTGAATCGATTTGCTATTGCGATTATTGGCGCCTGCAGGATCTACTTGCCAACGGTACGGAGATCTTATCTCCTGAGATTTTAAACATGCTGGAACGTGGTGAATTTCTGCTGGGCATAGACGATCCTATTTTCGACAAATTCAAACATGATAGCGAAAGTATGTTGATCGACAACTTCCAAAAGCAACTGGCTAAAAGTAGGGCCGATAAGGACTGGTCTTCGTTATTTCGTGCGGCAGAGGCATTAATTATGGTGGATGCAACAAACGAGCTTGCTCTCGAGCAAGGGCTCTACGCTCTGTATAAGGAAAAGCTCGAATCTCGCGCCAAGACGTTCTATAAACGCTTCGCCGAGAACTACCGCCGCTTAATGGGGGAAGAATATAGGAGGAGTTTTGAAGAGCTGTGGCTGCGTGTAACGCAATAATAAAGTCTTTGTCATTATATTCTGGGATTTAATAGCGGGTCTCGCTTTGTCGCAATAAACTGTACGCACTACGCAATACTCTTTTGTCCCTAAGCCCGGGACAGGGGCGGTACTTTTGTGGGGCAAAAGTACCCAAAACCCTGTCGCTTATTTTTGTTGCATCCTTAGTAGATCGTGCTCAGGCAAATCTCTACAGACGCAACAAAACTGAGGCGACTTTGCTGTTAATAAAGATTGGAAGCAATATTATAAGGAGTTTATGACCTTTTGGAATCGCATGCGTGTAGGTTAATATCTAACAGCAGAAACTACTATGTAGCGGGTCGCACTTTGTCGCATTACGCTATACGCACTACGCACTACTCTTTTGTCCCTAAGCTCGGGACAGGGGCGGTACTTTTGTGGGGCAAAATTACCCAAAACTCTGTCGCTTA
>NZ_JJMU01000043.1 GCF_000757725.1 Sphingobacterium deserti | reverse complement strand
ATCTCACTTTGTCGCATTACAATGTACGCACTACGCAATACTCTTTTGTCCCTAAGCCCGGGACGGGGGCGGTACTTTTGTGGGGCAAAAGTACCCAAAACCCTGTCGCTTATTTTTGTTGCATCCTTAGTAGATCGTGCTCAGGCAAATCTCTACAGACGCAACAAAACTGAGGCGACTTTGCTGTTAATAAAGATTGGAAGCAATATTATAAGGAGTTTATGACCTTTTGGAATCGCATGCGTGTAGGTTAATATCTAACAGCAGAAACTACTATGTAGCGGGTCTCACTTTGTCGCAATACACTGTACGCACTACGCAATACTCTTTTGTCCCTAAGCTCGGGACCGCGACGGGTTACACCCTGAAATTTGAGTACGCTTATAAGCGAAGCAAAAGTAATTATAACAATAAAGGGAGCCATGCTCCCTTTATTGTTATAAAGCTGCCAAGGTTTCCTTTATGGTGTCTGCCAATGGCGTCGTTGGGCGTCCCAATAATTTGGAGAGTGCTTTACCGTCGTCGAATAAGTCGCCTTTGGCAGCGCTAACATCCCATCCTGCAATTGCATAGGCAAATGTTTCAGGTACACCAAAAGTTTTTAGCACATCAGCGTATTCATGTTCCGGAAGATCTGCATATGGAATATCTTTGTCTTGTTGCTTGGAAAGCTCCGCAGCTAATTCCGCTAAGGTGTATGAACTATCGCCCGCCAATTCGTATACCTTACCTTCTTGATCTGCACTCGTAAGCACGATAGCTGCTGCCTCTGCAAAATCCAAACGAGAAGCAGACGATATCTTCCCATCTGCCGCGCTACCGATAAATGCACCAGCGGCCAAGGATCCAGAAATCGAACCGGTATAGTTTTCGGTATACCATCCATTGCGTAAAATGGTGTAAGCAATCCCTGAATTTTTCAAGGCTTCTTCTGTTGCGAGATGTTCCGGCGCTAAACTTAAGGTAGACCGATCTGCATGCAGTAAACTTGTGTACACGATGTGCTTTACGCCGGCTTCTTTCGCAGCAGCGATAACATGCGCATGCTGTGCTTGTCGCTTGCCAATTTCATTTCCAGAGATCAGCAACAATTTGTCGACACCCGTTAGCGCGGCAGCCAATTCATTAGGGATATCGTAATTGAAGGCTCTCGCATCTACCCCAAGGTCAGCTGCTTTTTCTGTATTTCTTACCAAAGCAACAATATCCGTTGTGGCTGTTCTTTCTTTTAATTTTTCAATAACTAAGCGGCCTAACTGGCCTGTAGCTCCTGTAATACCTATTTTCATGTCTTATTAATTATATGTGTTTAGAATATGTTGTATATATGTAACAACTTTTATTACATTTAATGTCAAAAATTTTTACTCGAACTGCCGCGAAAAATCATGCAACGTTTTCGTTCCCAAAAACTGCTTAAGCAGTGTGTCAGTTTCGGTAAATAAACCGTCCAGCCTAGTATTGATTTGCTTGCCTACAGGACATAAGGGGTTGGTATGTTGATTTTTTCGCCCTAAAACCTCGGCATTTCGAACGGCATCGTATATCGCATCAAGTGTGATATCTATGCTCTGCTTGGCCAACATAGAACCTCCCTCCTTTCCTTTACGGCTGATTACCAAACCAGCTTCTTGAAGCACACCCAACTCTTTCCGCACAACTACAGCATTTATATTAATACTTCCTGCAATCCATTCCGAAGTCAACCACACCTCCGGATTGTGATCTAAAAGTGTTAAAATATGAATAGCCGTGGCAAAGCGTGTGTTGTTCATTTCGATACAAATATAGGCCGTCTCTTTTAATGTAACAACTTTTATTACATTAAAAATTATTCAACCTAAATTTTTAGACTTTTTGCTGACAAAACCTCTGTATCTGTTCGTATTTCGATTGATAGAAGACATTTATACTAAAGTCTCTATAGAGATCTGTTTAGTTTTAAGCGGTTTGAATAAAGGGGACACTGACAATGGATTTACTGAATCGAGAAGTACCTCTACTCAAAACCGCATAATAATGATTAGAAAATAACAGTACTTACATCTATTTAACTGGCCACCACTCAGAAGGTACGTGAGCTTCCTGCAGAAAGGTCTGTAATTTTTCTACGATGTCTTTATGCTTTGCGGCTACATTTGTCGTTTCGCCGATGTCGCTTCGCAAATTATAAAGCTCCACAGCTTTATCGTTTCCGGGGCTTAACAGCTTCCAGTCGCCCCATCGCACAGCCTGCGCAATGCCTTTTGTGGGGTACTGTTCCCAATAGAGATAACGATCTTCTGCACGTTGACTATTCGGTGCCAATATTTCCGGTAGCAAACTGATGCCATCTGTTTCCCCGGCATGCTGTACACCTGCGATATCCAGCACAGTCGTATACAAGTCTGGGAAATAGTTTGGGAATGTGGATATCTTGCCTATTTGCGGAGCACCATAATTTATGATAAGTGGCACGCGTATCCCACCTTCGTAAAGATCCGACTTCATGCCGCGAAGCGGTCCGTTTTGTACGAGTTGCTGTAATTTTGCTTCTCGCGACCCGCCATTATCGGACACAAAAATAAGCACTGTTTCATCTGTAATAGCCTGCTCTTCCATTGCTTGTACAATGGCGCCCACTCCCTCATCAAGATGAGAAACCAGTGCGGCGTAGGATTTATCTTGCGGCGGTAGATTCAGGCTGTCATACAACGCCGTGTTTTTCGCGTGAAGCGGAACATGAGGAGCGTTATACGCGATCATCAGAAAGAACGGCTTCTCATGTTTCTGTTTGATGATAGCTGCCGCCTCTTGGGTCGTCATATCGGTGGCGTGTACGTGCTGCTTCCCATTCTTATTTTTTTCTATAGCATAAGGCTTATCGCCGTTAAAACGGATCTCCGGGTAGTGATTATGGCTTTTAGGTTCGCTGACCAACCATCCGGAAAATTCATCAAAGCCTTTGCGTTGCGGATATGCCGCTTCGCTAAACCCCTCAACATGCCACTTATTGACAAGAAAAGTTCGGTAACCGTTTTGTTGTAAGATCTGCGCAAACGTGGTGTCGCTCTCCAGTAAACTCGGGCGACGAACGGGAACACCATCCTTTAAACCTTCTACACCGCCTTTACGCGTCATATTACCTCGAATACGCGCATGTCCTGTATGCTTTCCGGTCAGCAAGGTGCCTCTGGACGGCGAACAAACGCTTGCCCCAGCATAGGCATCGGTAAATCGGATACCTTGCGCCGCTATTTTGTCCACGTTTGGTGTCTTTATAATTTTGTTGCCATAGCTTCCCAAATCTCCATATCCCAAATCGTCGGCCACGATCAGAATAATATTCGGCTTGGATATCTTTTGTGCCTGAGCATAGAGGTGAATTGGTAGCACAAGCGAAAGGTAGCTTGCAAATTTCATTAGCTTTTGGATCATAGCATTGATTTTAAATACGTAGCGTTATAGATTGATTAGTTGTGTAATGCTAAAAATACGAATATTATGTGTTGTCGCCATATGCCGAAACCAAAAAAGCCAACATGAGGAACACATCCCGCATACCTAGGAAGGTAAATGCTGTCAACATAAATTATGGGAGAGCAGCGAGTATTGCATAGGATTGTCGTTAATTGTGCGCTCACCCCTTTGTAGGCTTTTGTGCTGCAATCCAGTTTACATCAAGCTGCTGCTTTTATAAAAGAAACGCCGGGTCCCCCTCGCGAACCTGCTGTTGCAAGTTCTTCTCGACATTCGCTAATGTTGTTCGAGCAATCTGTCCCAGAGCTTCATCGGTGAAGAACGCTTGGTGTGCCGTAATGAGCACATTCGGAAAACTCATCAAGCGCTGCAAGGTATCATCTTCAATGACGGTATTGCTTAGATCCCTAAAAAAGATCTTTTCTTCCTGCTCATACACATCGATCGCCAAGCCGCCAAGTTTACGACTTTTGAGCGCTTCGATAACTGCCACCGTATCGATCAAGCCTCCGCGGCTGGTGTTTAAAACGATCACCCCATCCTTCATACGTCCGAGTGATTGTTTATTCAGCATGTGCTTATTATCTTCTGTTAGGGGGCAATGTAGCGAAAGAATATCCGCTTCCCTATAGAGTTCGTCAAGCGGTACATAATGCAATCCCTCTTGCACGAGTTCATCATCCTGATAAAGGTCAAACGCCAGCAATCTGCAGCCAAAACCGCGCATGATTCGGCAAAATGCTTTGCCGATCTTACCTGTTCCCACAACTCCAACGGTACGCCCGTGCAAATTGAATCCTAGCAAGCCATTTAGGGAAAAGTTCTGTTCGCGCACCCGATTATATGCTTTGTGTGTTTTCCTATTTAAGGTCAGTAACATCGCCACCGTGTGTTCTGCTACCGCCTCTGGCGAATAGGCAGGCACGCGGCACACGGAAATACCGTATTCCTTTGCAGCAGCTAGGTCTACATTATTAAATCCCGCACAACGCAAGGCAATTAGGCGTACACCTTTTTCAGCCAAAACAGCGATAACTTCCCGATTTACCTTATCATTCACGAAGACACAGACCGCATCTACCCGCTCCACTGCTCGAACGATATGTGGCCCCAAGTGCGTTTCATAAAATTGATAGTTAAACTTGCCTGCGGTATTCTCTCTTTCAAAGAAAAGGCGATCATACGGTTGTGTGGAAAAAAAAGCGATCTTCATATCTTAAATATAAGAATTAATTCATTGCTGCAAAGGCTCTGCCCAAAATATAAAAGACCGGAAAAGTAGGTGTCCGGTCTTTTGTGTAGGCTATTTTAAAGTGTTAAGGTACAAAAACTGGCACTTGATCTGGATTTGGATTTTGAACAACCAACGTGTTGTTGATAACCTCCTTTTCAGGGATCATCATAATCAACTTATTGGAATTCCTTGGAATACTGACGTTTTGATAATGTCCTTGCGCTAAGGTGCGTTCGACGGGCAGCTGCAAGCGAAGAATATCGAACCATTCCACCCCCTCTCCCCACATTTCTTTACGCCGTTCCAACAGAATGGCATCGACTAAAGCTGTCTGGCTGCTGGTAGTGGTTACCGAGGCACCGCGTTCATTTTGTAGTATATTCAAGACCTGCAAAGCCGTACTCACGTCACCCTGTCTTGCTGCAGCTTCGGCTTCCACCAAATACATTTCTGCCGCACGCAGATCATAAAGGTTTCCGTAAGGAGGTTCGTCACGCAGCTCCCTAAACTTTGTCGCCGCATATTTACCCGGGTATAGGGGATTGTCAATGACCAACAGGCGCGGATCGCCCGCCATAATTACCGTAACAAAGTTATTCGACGGCAACACCTGCTCGGCTTGCCAAGGCGCATTGTTTTGTCCAAAGTCAAACCAACAGGCCGGCGAGTCATACCACCAGTAATCTTGCGTACCTTGTTCGTATCCCAGCACCCACTCTTTGTTCGGCGTGGAGAAACCTGCGGCATAATCGCCAATAGTCATTAATGCATATGCTGTGCGAACGTTGTTGGCTTCTTCTTGGGCTTTAGCCCAGTTTTCCATGGTTAAATAGACCTGTGCGAGCAGAAAGTGTGCAACATCCTGATTGTAATAATTGATGCTCGGTCGATTATAGTCGGCCAACAACTCGGTGGCCTGGGTAAGGTCACCAACGATTTGCGCATAGACTTCCTCTACAGAAGCTCTCGTTTTAGGCTCTAAATCTGCGGTCAGTTGCAACGGCACACCAGGTTTATTTTTAGCAAGGCTATAGGTATGCTGATACAAACGCACGAGATTAAAGTAACATCGAGCTCGTAGCGCTAATGCCTGGCCTTTAATCGCATCAATTTCGCGCTGGTTGCCTTGAATCTGATCGACATGATCTAAAATAATGTTGGCATTATTAATCACTTTATACATCGCTGTCCAAATCGTAACAGGCACGGCGCTGGTCGCTTCATACCGCTGATTGCTGAAGACATGAAAATACCAATTGTTACCGACTTGCTCTTGGTTAACCATCATGTCCACTCCGGTAACCGTAGACAGCAGTTTTAAGCCTAGAGGACTGGAAATTGCCGGGTTGTTATTTCCATCGCGCATAAGGCGATATGTACCTTGTAGTAAAAGATTCAATCCGGTAACATCTTGTACAACGGTCGTGTTTGTCAAATCCGAAGTAGGCTCTTCGGTTAAAAAAGAATCGCAGGATGTTGCTAGCATGAGCACACTTGCTAAACTCAAAAGTTTTATTCTATTTAATACGTTCATAATCGATCATCTAAAATTTGAAACCATCTAAAAAGAGATGTTTAATCCAACTGTATAACTCCGTAAGGTCGGCACACCGGATGTTGCGTCAACCACACCGATCAGCGATCCTAAACTATTGTCGTAGCCAAAGTTTTCTGGATCCGTGCCCCTGTTGTTTGCTTTGCCGAAGGTCAGCAGGTTATCACCACGGAAGTACAGACGTAAAGCGGAAAGCCTCAATTTATTGGTCAAGCTGGCCGGTAATGTATAACCTATCATCACGTTTTTAAGCCGCACAAAATCGTTATCGAAGATGTATTGATCGCTGTAGCGGGCATTCGCAAATGCGTCAAACGTACGATAGGTATAGATTTTGGCGATATCGGTTTCATCACCGGCTTGCTGCCAGCGATCATCCAGATTAGCATAGGCCGCAAAATTCTCCCGTAGCACATTGCTCTCTGAATAATTGTAATCGTACATTTTTCCGCCAAAGCTGTAGTACAACATAAAAGACAGATCGACATTTTTGAACCGGAAGTTGTTGGTCAACGAGCCATACACATCAGGCAGTACAGATCCTTGATTTAACCGTTGCTGATCCACATTCACCTCATTGTAATTCTCTGTAGCTGTCTTTCCCGTAATCTCTCCATTTTGATCGAAATCATATTTCCACCACTGGTTACGTCCATTTTCTGGATTAACGCCTGCGTAAGCTGGTGCGTAGATATCATATCGTGATCCGCCCTCCCGCCATTTAAAGATAGCAACACCCTGGTTGATCTGCGTTTCTTTGCTCGGGAGACTCGTGATTTCATTCTTGTAGGTCGTCGCATTTAAGTTTACGCTCCAGTCGAAATTATCGGAACGGATTGGTGTGTAATTTATATCGAACTCCCACCCTTTGTTTTGCACGTCGCCGATATTTTCTAAAAGGAAATCCATACCAAGAGATGGAGCTAGGGGGCGATTTAGTAAAAGATCCTTCGACTTTCGCGCAAAATATTCCACACTTGCCGACAGCTTATTGAAAAGCATAAATTCTACGCCGATATTGGTTTGTATGTTTGTTTCCCACTTGATATTGTCGTTGTTGATCTGTGTGAGGGAAACGGCAGCGCCACCGGCATAGCTTGTTGGTCCGTAAAGGCCCATGTAGGAGTAGTAGCCCCCCACGCGGTCATTCCCCACTTCGCCATAGCTAGCTTTCAATTTCAAATCTTGCAACCAAGTTTTGGCACCGGTCATAAAAGATTCTTCCGATACGCGCCATGCACCGCCCAACGAGTAGAACTGTCCCCATCGATGGTCAGGGTGAAATCGGGAAGACCCGTCTGTCCGCATACTACCCGATATAAAATATTTTTGCTGATAATCATACTCGGCCTTTCCAAAAAAACTTGCCAAGCCATATTTACCATAGCTAGACCAGGCTGTAGGATCATTAGATGCTAAGGGAATTTCTGTAAAGTAAGGTAAGGCTAAGCCGAAGCGAGTTGCCCCGGAGGCCGAGGTCGTGTACGAATAAATTTCCTGTCCTGCTAATACATTGATATGATGTAAGTCGTTAAATGTTTTATCGTAGGTCAGTACATTATTTAACGTATGGGAGTAACTGCGGGACGCATCGCGCTGTACATAGCCTTCCGAAGGCAGCAGTTGATTCTCGCGTTCAGGGCTTTTCCACATATGGTAGAAATTATCGATCAACTGGAAGGAATATGTTGTTTTCAGTGAAAGCTCGGGCAATAACCGAAAGGTTAAGGCAGATACCGTTTGCAAATTATCGGTTTGGCTATTCTTATTCTCGGTTAGCGCGCCAAACGCGCTCCAGCGCGGCCACCAGGCTCTTCCCGTAGCAACACCTTCTTCCAGCTGCGGCTGGCCTGTAAAAGGACTGATGGCGTAGCTATTTGTTTCATAATCCCACAGGTAAGCCGAATATTCCCTGGGCATCACCCGAAATACACGCGCATCAAACCCTCCATTTTTATCGCCGCTATTCATATACATCACCGAGTTGCTAACCGTTAGCCAGTCATTCATCTTGGAGTTTAACGCCATACGTCCGGTAAGGCGTTTAAAGTTATCGCTGATGTGTACACCTTTGTCACCTAAGTAAGAAAAGGAGGTAAAATAGGAGTTGTTTTCACCAAGAGAGCCACTGAAATCGACACCATAGTCTTGTTTCAATCGATAGTCAAATGCCTCTTTAAAAATATCAAAATCCCAAAGACGCTGTGCATCTGGTTTTATTTTCCCGTCCAATCCCACCGGATAATCCATGTTCCAACCCGAGCGGTACTCCCGTGTCGTGCCATCGCTTAAATTAAGCGGCGTTTTATTCCAAAACACGGAGGGGACACGATTGGTCGCATACTCGCGAGCTGCTTGATCAGAAAGGTTGTCAAAATCTACGGCATCGTTATACAAGCCTTCCCAAGCCAATTCCCACTGTTTTGCTGGCGATACTTTTTCCGGGAATTTAACCGCAAAGTCGCTGGTTGTCCATCCTCCACGCGCGCTCACCTTAGGTGTTCCCGTTGCTCCTCTTTTCGTGGTAATCAGGACCACTCCGTTAGCCGCGCGAGAACCGTACAGCGACGTTGCTGCCGCATCTTTTAACACCGTGATCGATTCGATATCGGAAGGTGAATAGGAATTAAGGCTTACGTCAGATGGTACACCGTCAACGACATAAAGCGGTCCGGTATCTGCGGTCAGTGACCCAAGACCTCGAATGCTGATGTTGGGATTTGCCCCTGGACGTCCGGATGTATTGGTTACCTGTACCCCTGCTGACAAGCCTTGCAACCCTTGCGCCACATTCGAGGTATTTACATTCTCTAACTGCCTAGCATTGATGGTCGTAGCCGAGCCCGTAAATGAGGATTTTTTGCTGGTGCCGTAGGCCGTCTGGATAATAATTTCTTCCAGTTGTTGTTCATTGCCATCCAACACGACTTGGACATGTTCGGCATTCACCACAACGGCTTCTTTTGTTGTAAAGCCGATGGCCGTAACCGTAAGTCTGACTTCGCCCTGTGGCACCGACAGACTAAATCCGCCATCTTCCGCCGTCGAAATGGCTTGGTCGCCTCCAACTACCCTGACGGTAGCTCTGGCGATCGGTTGTCCCTGCACGTCTTTAACCGTTCCGCTGAGCGTTCGCTGCTGTGCGTGCAGCATCGTGGTCATCAGCAGGAAAGTCTTACAGAGTAAAATAAATTTCCAGTTTTTCATCTTGATTAATATGTTTTGATTAGTATTTATTCGCAGTCACTCCGTCAAAAAAGACGTTAAGAGTTCCCATCAACATAAAAAGGCTTATGAAACAAATCTAATGAGTCATCAAGAAGATAAATACGCAGAAATTCACCAATACAAACTTGATATTGTCCAAGTGACATTTAATTAAAACGACAGGATTAGCAGATCGCTCTCTCCCTTCTTCAGAGTGCTATTTTCCATACCTTTATCGCTTTGAAAAGCCCATAACCGAGTTGATTATTGTTGGCCACTTGATAAATACCCACATGCAACATTTTGTTGGCCAGATCAGGGCGAACAAAAGGGCTATTGGGCAGATCTATCCAATGCATCCCGTCTTTCGAGCAACGTAAATAAAATAAAGCGCCTACTTTTTGGATCTGCAGATAGGGTTGGTAATCTAGACCTGCGCCGGTATTTGCCTCCTTATAGACAGAGGAACTGATGCTTCGCACGAGGTTGCCCAAGTTCCATCCCGTCAGTACTGCATTGTTTATGTAGGCCGATGGGTTTACTGCATCTTGCACCATGAGCCCCGCTTCGCTAGACGTCCGCGTTCCCGTCGACTTACCGGCCACATCAGCAATTTGCACCTCTATGGTAAAATCGTCTGAAAGTTTTTTGTATAGAAATGGACCCAAGGTTTCCTTTCCTCCCCATTTGGTATCTTTTGACGCTAAGCGCCATACACCATCAGCGGCGAGAACGTCTACCTGCATGCTATCTGCCGCGGCTGGCAACGTCATCCCATTCCAAAAGGGCAGTTCTTGGGTATCCTTTCGATTAAACGAATATGCTTCAGCAGGAATGTTAACTGGCTTTTCTGTAGAAAGGGCAAAAGAAGCTGTGCTACTTACATTACCGAATATATCCTTCGCCATTGCTTCTACATATTTTACCTGCTTATCATAATCAAAAAGCGTATGCGGAGCCGCGCTCCATCCGGATTTCTGCAGTCCATACGTCAACAGGTAACGCAGCCCGTGATTTGCACCTTGTATGCCCGCAAACAGCTGCTTGTCGTTGATGCGATAAGGTGGCTTTGCCGCAACAAGGGGTTTTCTTACGATCCCGGCCTTGATCATTTCCTGCCAAGCATCGTACATATCGGCAATGCCTTGATCAGATTTCACCTCAGAAAAAAGCTGGAGGCTGTGAATAACGGGAATATTCCATACAGCTATATCATCAGCTAACCTACCATTCTTCAGCAAGAAGCTGTTTGAAACAGCTTGACTATCGACATAGCAGATGGTATTTCCCTTTTCCCGCTTGACAACAATCAACTTCCACGTTTTACCATCATGCATATCTAGCACCATTGTATATTGATTTTGAGCTAACAATTTGCCTAATTGCGGAATGACCAATCCTTTGTTGGACAAGCCTATGCGACCGTCGACTACCTGTACTTCCCCCATCGCGTCAACAGCCGTTCCTTCCTCTAGATCGCGGCCATAGAGGGGTAGCGATGAAAGCTTACCCAATGGCAAATCTGCAGTCTCAATAGACAGCGCGGAAGTCGTTTTAGATAGGGCGGTAAAAGCATGTTTTATCTCTTCGCTTGTTAACGCTCTGTTCGCCACGTGCAGCGATGCTAGGTATCCCGAAAAGAAATCGTCGGCCAATCCCGCAACAGTAAACTGCGCATCCCCCCGAACGAACAACATCTTGTTTTGCTCTTTTACTAGTTCACCATTTACATACAGGCGTTCCATATAACCGTCAAAACTGATCACAATATGCTGCCATTGGTTGGCCTTTGGTAGATCATCATACCCCATATCTGCCCATCCGCCATGCCGCACCACGCCCGAGGTCTTATCAGCCCCGTAGCCATACGTAGCTAGGGTAAGATCATGCCCAGGCCTCGACCAGGATATAATGGGTTCAACACGGCTAATTTCCGGATTGTTGACCCACATACTTACCGTGTAGGCGGCATTGCCGTTCATACTTTCGGGCACAGCAAAATCAGACTGTAGTTTATTAGCACCATCAAAATAGAACGCTAATCTACCCTGATAATTTTTCACGGACACTGCCGTGCTGGCTTGCCATTTTCCCGCAAGGGTACCTTTGTTTTCCAGCGTATTCAGGCTATTGCCGGCAATATACTCTGCCGCATCCAACATCAATAGATCGCCATGTGTCATCTGCTGTAACGCGGGCATTTCCTGCACAGACGACCACCGCGTTTGCGTGCCGATATCTTCTCCGTAAACTTTCACATTCCAAACGCCACGCGGTAGGCCCACAACCTGTGTATTCATGATGGTGAGCCGCACATAGCGTGCTTTTGCTTTTCCCAGAGCAATAATGGGGCTCGCCCATTTATCATTTTTACGCTGATCAGAGAACATGCTCCATTGCTTTCCGTCTACCGATACTTCTACGGTATATTGATAGGCGTAGGTCGGGTATTCCATTTCGAGCAAGACCGTTTGAACCGTCTCTTGCTTTTCTAGATCAATCTGCAACCAGGCCTCGCCTGCATTATTGGCGGCTCGCCACAACGTCCCATTATTATCGTCTACAGCAAATTCTGGCTTAAAATCTGCACTGTAAGCCGACGAGGCAGACACCGTTTTACCGAAAGCCAGATCCTTGAAAGGACGTGTATTGTTCCCTAAAAAGCCTATTCCCTCATGCGTTGGGACAACCTTTTTTATGTTCCCCTTTTCATCAAACAACAGTTCATCCGCTGCGACTTGTCGGTGAAAACCACCTCCTTCATGTGGGTTGTTATGACGATGATAAACAATATAGTGCTTTCCGTTTTCTTCGATCACGCCATTGTGACCTGGCCCGTGGATGCTACCATCCTCATTCGTTACCAAAATTGGATTTTCCTCCGGATATTCGTAGGGGCCGAATGGACCGCTTTTACTTTTTACATATTGCACGCGGTAGGTATGATCTTCACAATGCCCTGAAGAGTACAGCAGGTAATAGATGCCCTCGCGCTTGAACATGATGGGCGCCTCAAAGAAATCTTTGGCGACGGTATTGGGGATAAGCGCTATGCGCTCAAATGTTTTCATATCCTGATTGAGCAAACCAACGGCGCAGCCGTGTTCCGGATAAATACCCCAGGTGCCCCAGAACATATAGATCTTTCCATCATCATCTGTAAACGTTTGTCCATCGAGCGTGATGACGCCAGGAATCATATAGTTGGGGACAATAGCCTTATCATCTGCGGCAAGAGAAGTCCAGGGACCGACGGGCGTGTCAGACACCGCTCCAAAAAGCTCGACAGGCTGGCTGTAGTACAGATAATAACGACCGTCATACCCTCGCGTCATATCTGGCGCCCAATACCAATGGGTGTTAGGCCAGTTCATGGGCTGTATAGCCCAATGTACGAAGTCTTTCGAGGTCCATACCTGCGATGGGCCAAACCCGCCGCCATTTCCATCGGTGGTGGCATATAGGTAGTAAGTATCTCCAATTTTTTTGATGGTAGGGTCTGCAAAATAGCCGGGCAAAACGGGGTTCCCAACGCCAGCTGAAGTCGCCATTTTTTGTGCAAACGCGCTGTGCACAAAAAGAACAGATAGTATAAAGCACGAATATAAAAGGATTTTCATAACAGATTACTCAGGTCTTCAAAAATAAACTTTACAGGCGTAAGGTTTATTTCGCATTTTGATAAATGACCGTCATATCTTGACCTCTTGTAGACCCATGCAAAGAAAAATCCCCCGATCAATAGCCTTTTCAAAAAGTCTATCGATCGGGGGATAAAAAAATGATATGAAATTTCTAATTTATGGTCCAAGATGGTGGGCTAACCCCCATCAAGTGCTTCACAAAAAAATCACGACGTTTCTTCTCACCATAGTCGCCTCCGGAGGAGTGCCCCATGCCGGGCACAACGATCAATTCGTGATCTTTATTTGCCTTGATCAATGCATTGGTCAACTGGTAAGTAGAGGCCGGATCAACATTATCATCCAGCTCACCTACGATAAGCATCAATTTGCCCTGTAGCTTTCCGGCATGATCGATATTGGATGAAGCCGCATATTCAGGTCCTATCGGCCAGCCCATCCACTGTTCATTCCACCAGATTTTATCTAGGCGATTATCGTGACATCCGCAAGAAGAGACCGCAACTTTGTAAAAGTCGGGGTGGAATAAAACGGCAGCTGTTGAGCTTTGGCCACCAGCAGATGTACCATAAATACCAACATTCGCTAAGTCCATATGCGGATATTTTTTCGCAGCATCCTTCATCCAGATAATACGATCTGCAAACCCTGCATCTTTGAGGTCTTTCCAGCACACATCATGGAAAGCCTTCGAGCGATTGGAGGTTCCCATACCGTCAATCTGCACAACAATAAAACCTAATTCAGCGAGTTCTTGCATACCACTTGGATTGGGGATAAATGTTTTGGGCACGAAGGAACTGTGCGGTCCGGCATAGATGTATTCGATCACGGGGTATTTCTTATTCGCATCAAAATTTGTCGGACGGATAATGATGCCCCAGATATCGGTTTTCCCATCCCTTGCTTTCGATGTAAATACCTCTGGCGCCTTCCATCCTGCTGCGCGAAGTGCGGTATCATCTCCGGTCTCCAAAGCCAATACAACCTTACCTTGACTATCTCGCAAAACTGCCGTCGGTACTTGATCGATGCGCGAGTAGACGTCGACAAAATAACTGTGGTCTTTATTGAAAGTAGCACTGTGGCTGGCATCTTCATGCGTTAATTCCTGCAAGTTGCTCCCATCAAAGTTGACCTTATAGTACTGGATGAAGTAGGGATCTTGCTTCTTATTTTTTCCGCTGGCCTCAAAAATAATCTGTTTCTTTACGTCATCCACGTTAACGACGCGACGCACAACCCAATCCCCTTTTGTAATCTGGTTGATCACTTCGCCAGTCTCGCCATTATAACGATACAAATGGTTCCAACCATCACGCTCTGATGCCCAGATCATTTCTTTTCCGTCTTGAATATCTTCGCGAAAACGCTTGCCGCTGTAATCGATAAATGTTTTATTCTGCTCATTGATCAAATAGCGGCTGCTTCCTTTTGTAGCGTCAAGCTCCAGTACGGCGTATTGCTGATGTCCACGTTTATTAAACTCGAAAGTAATCGCACGGCTATCGTCGCGCCAATCAATCCGGCTAATAGAAAATTGGTTATCAATCAGTCTATGATCTGCCGGAAGAAGCTGATTGGTCTCCAAGTTGTAAATCACGGGATTATATTGCGATATTGCATCGCCGGGTTTTGGATAATCCCGGGTCTGCAGCTTGGGCTGCAATTGATCCGTTGGTGATGATTCTAGAAGCGTCAGGATACGCAGCTCGGCCTTTTTTACTTTGCTCGTAGCGATCTTTTTTCCGTCGGGCGACCAATGGATGTGTGCCGCGTAATAATCGCCTGGACTTCCATCAAATGTCAGTTGCCTTTCCGATTTTGGATTGTCTTTTTTTGCAATATAGATGTTGCTATTTTTGATATAGGCCAGTAGCGAGCTATCCGGCGAAGCGATAGGCTCGCCCTTGCTATCGTCAAATCGTTGCCCCCAATATCCGCCGCGGCGGTCATTCTTTTCTTTTTCTTTCTTATCGAGTTTGTTGGTCGATCGGTTCCAAGACCATACATAGCCATCGTAGGTAAATTCCAATAGATCGCGATTAATCAATTTGATCTGATCGCTCACCAGGGAAGCTCCAGCTACAGGCTTATTGAGTGCCGCTTTCAGGGCTTCGCTCAACGCGTTAAGTTCAAACAGCGTACTCTTAGCCCCCGATTTCGGATCGACCAGTACAAACTGCTTGCCCGTAGCTGTATTCTTTTCGTACCAGAGTAAGTCGCCTTGTTCATTCCATTTGATTTGCGTCGGCACATGATAGACCTTATTCGTAATTTTCCCACGGAGCTCCTTTGCCCGTTTAAAATCTTCCATAGTTCCTTGTGCAAAGCAATTTGCGCTGCTCAGCAGCCAGAAAGTCAACAAATAAAAATATCGATTAAACATGATGGTTTCGTTTTTTATTAACAACGTAAAAAATAGGTACGCCGGCCAGCGCGATAAGGATACCCGGCACCGTATAATTCGGCTTATAGATCAGCATCAATACGATAAAGGCCGTACCCATCAGCATATACATGATAGGTAGGAAAGGATAGCCAAATGCTTTATAGGGTCTTGGCAAGTGCGGCTGGGTATAACGCAGGCGGATAACGCCGGCAACAGCCAAAACGTAGAACACGACGACCACACATGTTATCATATCCAAGAGATCGCCATATTTGCCGCTCAAGCACCAAAGTGAGGCGACAAGACACTGCAGCCACAGGGCATAGGCCGGTACAGCATTCTTATTTAACCCACCTACTTTTTTAAAGAACAAGCCATCTTTCGCCATTGAGTAATACACGCGTGCCCCGGACAGGATGATGCCATTGTTACACCCAAATGTACTGATCATGATCATTACTGCAATAATCGTGATGCCGAAAGGACCGAAAATTTCCTGCGCAGCACTCATCGCAACGCGGTCTTTCGGTGCATTTACCATTTGATGTAGATCCAGCACGCAAGTATACATTAAATTGGTAAGAATATAGATAATGGTGACGATCGTTGTGCCGAGGGCCAAACTTAAGCCAATATTACGTTGTGGATTTTTGATCTCGCCAGCTACAGATGAGGAAGAATGCCAAGAATCACTGCTAAACAGGGCGCCGACCAATGCCGCAGAGATAGCGCCAAAAGCACCAAAGGTGCTGTAATCTTCAAATGTGCCATCTACATGAAATCTTCTCAGACTCCAGATATCAGCAGCTAGCCAGTTGCTATTCCAGACTTCATATTTGAAGGCTATAAAGCCGAACAGAATCAGCAATAATAAACTGACAATTTTCACAAGTGTGAGTGTCGTCTGCACAAGCTTTCCACTGTTTATGCCGCGTGAATTAATAGATGTTAGTACAACGATGACGGCAATAGATAATACCTGTGCCGAAGAAACTCGATAGTCGCCCAATACGAAGAGATAAACATCTTCATCCAGAAAAGGAAAAAGGTATGCCGTGAACTTGGCAAAAGCAACGCCAACCGCGGCAATCGTTGCCGTCTGGATTACGGCGAAGAACGTCCAACCGAAAACAAAGCTGACCAACGGGTTGTAGGCCTCGCGAAGATACACATACTGCCCGCCAGCCTTTGGAAACATGGCACTCAACTCGCCATAGGTCAAGGCCGCCGTCAAGGTCATAAAGCCGCAGATTACCCAGATCAGCATCATCCAGCCCACCGAACCTGTATTGCGAGCGATATCTGCAGAGACAATAAATATCCCCGATCCGATCATACTCCCCGCCACCAACATCGTGGCGTCAAGCAAGCTCATTGATTTATTAAAAGATGGTTTCGTGCTTTCCATGGAGCTACTTAAAGTTGTAAAATTTCCACGACGTCTCATGATCTGGCGAAAGCTTTTGGTCAGTCATAATTGCACGCAACATCTCCATAGGCAAATAGTTTTCCTTGATCACACGGTCATGAAACTCTTTGTAGGACATTTTGCCCGTGTCCACCAGTTCGTTTTTAATACTCATCAGCTGTAGTCCGCCCACCAAATAGGCCAATTGATAAAGCGGGCTATAGCTCCCTTCAAACGAGCGCTTGACCTCACCGTGCGCATTTGCTGTTTCAAAGCCAACCCTATCAACCAGGTAATTTATACATTGCTGTGGCGTCCATTCACCTAAATGAAACTTAATACTGAAGGTGATACGGGCACAGCGGTGCATACGCCAAAAAAGCATGCCTATACGTTCTTCGGGGGTATGCGCAAAGTCTTTGCTATACAATAATAATTCCCAGTAAAGCGTCCAACCTTCCGTCCAAAATGGCGTATTAAAAGCACGCTCGCGGTAAGGCTTATGCCTTCTGTTCATAAAATATTGCAAATGATGGCCGGGGTTGAGCTCATGCTGTACCGTGCCTCGCGAAAAGAAAGGGTTGTTTCCGCGCATACTCATCAGCTTTTGGTCTTGCGTCATCCCATCAGTGGGATACGAGATACTGATTTCACGCCCTCCCGTAAAAAATGGGTTAACCAATTGGCGTTCCGGAGTCATCATGATCATGCCCCATGTTTCATCGGCCAATGCTGGAATATCCATCAATTCATTTTTGTTGATGAATTCTTGCGCATCATTATACAGCTTTAATATCAGCTCAGGCTGATGACCCGCCGGCACGTAAGACTGCTTCACTTGCTCCTGTGCTGCTTTCCAATCATTGCCAAAACCCATTTCCTTCGAAGCTTTCAACAACTCGGCTTCACACCAGGCAAACTCTTGATCGGCCAATTTTAAGAGTTCATCAGCCGTATAGTTTACCATTTCACTTTTTAGTTGCTTATTCAATTCATCGCGTCCGATAGGCGTTCCGCCAATCATACTGCCGTCATCAAAAACCTTCCAATCACTCTTGGATGCTATTACTTTCTCGTAGGCATCGAGCTTTTCTGCAAGCTGTTTGTAGGGTGCCGGCCCCCACCATGTAAACATCGGATCGTAGCCGTTGTAAAAGTCGTATGAACTCGCCAGGCGTAACTTCAACGAGGCTAAAATAGCTGTAAGAAAGTTGGCATCGGGCGAAGGTAACGAAGGAAGTGATGCCAGCTGTGCAGTTGTTTTCTCTACCTTCCCTGCAGCAGCATAAAGGCTTTTTGAAACAGCTTCTCCATCGATAGCGGTACCCCGACGGCGCAACTTTTCGAACGCATAAATATCCTGTGCAAACGGGAGGTATTTTGCCAACCGCTGATAGGTTTCTTTTTTTTCTGTTAACTCTTCGATATCCTGTTTTACTTTCCGCTTCAATAGCACAAAGTCAACCTGTCCGTTGGTTTCCAAGGAGCTATAGGGAAAAGCTTTCAGTTTATCTAAGTAAGATTGGTCGAGCTGTAACATCCTATCTAATTGTTCGGGAGATGCTGCGGCAGATTGATTACCCCAGCCTTTGGGCATAGGACCATAAAAATAGTTTATTGCCTGTACGTCATGCCCATATTGGACAATAAGAGGCTCTATAGGGGTAGTATGCGCGTATAAATCAGTAGATTGTGCCATTAGTATGTCGTTGGAGAACAGTAACGAAAGACAGAGTATAGACTTTTTGGTTAATGCAGATAAGGATATCATAATTTTTATGGGGGGTGAGTTTAGGGTTAATCGAATCTATCCGGGTTAAAAGTGCTGATATCGGTTGCTGTTTTGCGTTCAGAAAGAATATCAGCGACGGCTTTTCCAAAAGCAGGACCTAAGCTAAGCCCCATCATGCCGCCACCGGCTGCAATAGTAACGTTGGAGAGTTTGGACGTGCGACCGAGATAGGGCAATCCATCCGGAGGGCATGGACGATAGCCAAACCAAATCTTATTTTCCGGATAGGGCACTTCTAATTCTGGAAAATATTTCGGTATAGCCTCTACAATACCTTTCACGCGATTGCTATTAATCTTGTCATCGGCAGAGCCCAGCTCCATGGTACCACTGAAACGAATCTGCCCATTCATGGGCGTCACGGCGACGCGTGCTTCCAGCAAAAGGGCTGCGTGTTTTAATGTTTTATCTTCTTGCGGACTATACATAAACGAATAGCCTTTACCGGGCATCAGCGGTGTTTTTAAGCTTAATTTCGATGTCAACTGTGGCAGGTATGCCCCTGCCGTGACGACGATCTCGTCGGCGCTGAAGCTGCCTTTACTGGTTACCACTTCTTTCACCTTATGCGAAGAGGTCGTGAAGTGCGTGACGGCTGTTTGCTCATGAAATTCCACACCATGCTGCGTCAAATATGCAATTAGTTGGCTCATCAGTTTAGGAGGGTATAGCTTACCATCGCATTTGTAAAAAGCCGCGCCCAATACATCCAGTTTCAACTCGGGCTCTAATGCCTGCACACCGGCGGCATCCAGCACATCAACGTCGAGGTTCAGATCTTGCGCTCGCTTAGCCAACTCGATCTCTTCATGTTGCACTTCCTTACTTTTATACAACATCATAATACCTGATTGTTCCAACTCAAAATCAAATGTTGGTTGCGCAGACCAGATATCGTACAAGGTGCTACTGTATAGATTCAGATCACGAATAGCCTCGGCATGCCGGTCTACGTGTTGCTTGGTGGCATGCTTTAAAAATTTAATCCCCCAATTGACCAAGTTCCAACTGAGATTGGGGCGGACATAAAACGGACTTTTACTATCAAACATCCATTTTATTCCTTGCGCAACAATACCTGGGGCCGCCATAGGCGTAAAATGGCTCGGAACAATCATGCCGGCGTTGCCGTATGAACAATTATCTGCTAACGTATTTTTCTCTAGAATGATGACCTTCCATCCTTCTTGCACTAAATAAAAAGCTGATGATAGACCTGCTATCCCAGCACCAATAACCACTACAGTTCCTTTATTCGTTTCCACTTGATGCTATTATCTTATTATATACATTTACATTACTTGAAATCCTTCTTTGTATGGATCATCATCATCTATAATGATCGTATTATATCCTATGATACGTGCCCAGCCTTCCACGGAAGGGATGATGGCAGGCTTTCCAGCTACGGTCACCGTTTCTTCGATTTTACCGATAAATTGAGAACCTATATAGCTCTCGTGCACAAATTCCTGCCCTGTCTGCAATTTGCCTTTGGCATACCACTGTGCCATGCGTGCAGAGGTTCCTGTGCCGCAGGGGGAACGATCGAGCGCATTCTCACCTACCAATACGGCGTTGCGACCGGTAGAGTTTTGCTTGGTTGGCGTGCCCGTCCATTGAATATGGGTCAATCCGAAGATATTGGGATCTGCTGGGTGAATAAATTCATATTTTTCATCCAACAATTGGCGAATGATCTTACCATAGTGGATAAGCTGGCTCGCCGAAAAATTACGGATGTCTTCGAAGTTTTTTTGCGGATCTATAATGCCGTAAAAATTTCCACCATAGGCTACATCCACACGAATTTCACCCAAGTCAGGGCAGTCTACAAGCAGATCTTCGCTGTGCAAAAACGAAGGTACATTCGTCAATTTTACCGTCTCCACTTTCGGGCCCACCTGCTTATAATCTATTAATACGAGGCCAGCAGGTGTTTCTAGGCGTAATTTTCCGGGAATCTTCGGTATGATAAGCCCCTCTTCAATAGCAATGGTGACGGTTCCAATGGTACCGTGCCCGCACATCGGTAAGCATCCGCTTGTTTCGATGTACAACACAGCACTATCATTCTTTGGATCAACAGGCGGGTAAAGCATGCTTCCGCTCATCATATCGTGCCCCCGCGGCTCGAACATAAGCCCCTTACGGATCCAGTCGTATTCTTCCATAAAATGGAGTCGTCTTTCCATCATGGAATTTCCGTGAAGTAAAGGAGCGCCACCTGCGACGAGGCGCACTGGGCAGCCGCAGGTGTGTGCGTCTATACAAAAAAAAGTTTTTTTCATCTATCTACTTATCATCATCCTTTCAAATCGCAGCAAATAAGGCACAGTAACGCGCAAAACAAGTATTCACTGCTGTACTCCATTTACCTTTATGCTAAGACCCTTTTGTTGTCAATTATCCGTTCTATTTGCAGCGGGTTTTCATCTTGAAGCTCGGCTGGCAAAAATTCATTGGGCCAGTTTTGGAAACTCAAGGGACGTAGAAAACGCTTCACAGCATCTGGACCAACAGAGGTAAAACGGCTATCCGTTGTCGATGGATATGGGCCGCCGTGCTGCATCGCATACACCACCTCGACACCCGTAGGCATACCATTGAAAAGCAGTCGTCCACATTTTTCCTGTGCTATTTTGAACAGTGCTGGGTGCTGTTGTACATCGGCTGCAGTAGCGGCAAAGGTAATTGTCAGTTGTCCGGCCAAGTCTTCCATAACGTCTTTCAACTCGCTAGCATCGGCACATTCGATCAATAATCCTGCTGGGCCAAAAACCTCTTCCGCCAACGCGTGATTTTTCAAAAATGCGGCCCCTTCCGTACAGAATACCGCAGCTACAGCCGATTTACTGTCGCCTTCTATCCCCTCGCCCAAGAGACTGACAGCAGATTGATTGGCAAGCTTATCTTTTCCAGATTGATAGGCGCTCGCGATACCAGGGTGTAACATCGTGGCTTCAGAAACCTGCTGCACTTCTTTTTGTAACAAAGTCTTCAATTGATCCAAAACCGGCCCTTTAACGGCGATAAGCAATCCTGGGTTGGTACAAAACTGCCCTACGCCTAAGGTCAATGAAGCGATGTATTGTGTAGCAAATGTGTCAACATTTTGCTCCAAATATGCAGGCAATACAAAAACAGGGTTTACACTGCCCATTTCCGAAAAAACAGGAATAGGCTCTTCCCGCTTAGCGCCTAAATCAAAAAGGGCTTTTCCGCCACGAAATGATCCGGTAAACGCAACAGCTTTAACAGCAGGATGCAGCACTAGGGCTTCACCTACCGCATTTCCTTCGCCATGTACATAGCCAAATACGGAAGCCGGTGCACCAAACTTAGCGAGTGCACGCGAGATGGCGTCGGCCATCAGTTGCGAGGTTTTCGGATGTCCCGGATGTTCTTTTACAATTACCGGGCATCCAGCGCCAATAGCACTCGCTGTGTCACCGCCCGCCGTTGAAAAAGCGAAAGGGAAATTGCTTGCACCAAAAACGGCGACAGGCCCTATCCCTTTATTATATTTTCGGATATCTGCTTTGGCAGCGCCATCACTTTTATCGATTCGAGCTTCGGCGTAAATACCGGTTTTCACTGCATTTGCATAAGAACGCCACTGGTTGATCGTCCTTCCCTTTTCGCCTTGCAGCCGAGGTAACGGCAACGCTGATTCTGCATAGGCCGTTTGGATAAGTTCGTCATCCAGCGCTTCGATTTCATCGGCAATAGCGTGCATCAATGCCGCACGCTCAGCCAATGAAATGCTTTGCAGATACTGGTATCCAACTAGTGAATCTTGAACGATAGCTTGGATTTGTTCATTGGACATTTCAATACGCATAAAAATTAAAGTTGAGGTCTAGATGCTAATGCATCGTCAATTATTTTAGTTATTCTTTCTTTCTCTTCGCCAATAAGTGCTAAGCGTGGAGCACGTGTATGCTCCGTACACAAATCTACTTTGCTTGCTGCCAGCTTAATATATTGCACCAATTTTGGATGGATATCCAATTCCAAGAGCGGCATAAACCATCTGTAAATATCTAAGGCTTTTTTAATTTGGCCTTGCTTAACCAGATCGTAAATGGCATACGTTTCTTTCGGGAATGCATCCACTAGTCCACCCACAACACCATCTGCGCCTAAGGCCACAGATTCTAGGAAGATGGTATCTACACCACCTAATATTTTAAGGCGATCGCCGAAGCGATTGCGTAATCTCGTGATATTGGTAAGGTCGCGGGTGGATTCTTTTACCGCCTGGATAGTCGGCTCTTGCAACAATTCTTCAAACATATCCAATGTTACGTTGGTCGAATAGTCGACGGGGTTGTTATAAATTAATATTGGGAGCTGCGTGCTCTGTGCTATGGTTTTGAAATAAGCTACGACTTCGCGGTCATCACCTTTATAGCGCATCGGCGGAAGTACCATTAAGCCATCTGCGCCTAATTCTTCCGCTTTCTGTGCAAATGCCACAGCTGCCTTGGTTGTATTTTCTGTAAGATTGAGTAGAACAGGTACGCGCCCGTCTACTACTTGTAGGGTATACGTTAATAGTTCAAATTTTTCTTCCGTTGTCAATGTGCTTGCCTCTCCCAGAGATCCTGCCAATATTAGGCCTTCGATGCCTGCGGCAATCTGTGCTTCGATGTTGACGGCAAGCATGTCAAAATTTAATTCACCATCTTCATGAAATGGTGTTAACATTGCCGGAAAAATTCCGCTCCAATTTAAATTAGCCATAAATAATAATTGTTTTTTTCAAAACTATGGCCTATTTAAGGTTTTTGCTACGCGAGATTGAACCAAATCTCACCACATTTTAACACGTCTCGACCATTACACATTATTTTTATACCTTCTGTAATATTCTTTGGGAGAAAAACCGGTTACAGAACGAAAAACACGATTAAAATTAGTGATACTGTTAAAGCCAGAGTTGTAGGCGACCAGACCAATACTCTCATACCGTTGTGCAGTAATCAACTTGCATGCTTCTTGGATACGCAGCTCACTGAGGTAACTCACGAACGTAAGTCCGGTATGCTTCTTAAAGTATCTGCAGAATGCTTGCGGTGTTAAGTTTGCGTGGTCAGCAGCTTCTTCCAGGGTGATGCTTCTTCTAAAATTATCTTTTATATAGCGGCACACATCATTTATGCGCAAGAAGCCATCGTCTTTATTAAGCACCGTGGTGACCGAAAGCGGCTTTAGCTCATGCGACACCAAGCTGAGCTCTTTTAAAAGAAAAAAGAAGCTCATCAATTGATCCATCATATCCGCTTTTTTCAATAACCCTATTCGACGTTTTATGCGATTGGTATACGCATGCGGAACTTTAAATCCGTTGGTATTTTGCAAAATGAATGCAAGGATATTTCCTAATTCAGGCATATTAAAAAGGCTGGATAAGGAACCTTTAAGATTAAAAAATATGGATACCGATTCCACTTCAGGATGTTCTAGGCTGTCGGCATTTCGCTTAAATACATGTGGCTGATTCGGACCCAACAGAAAAATATCATCTGCACGGAAGGGATGAAAGCTATCGGCAAGAAACAATGTACCCTCACCCTTCACGATCCACATAAATTGGTACTCCTCATGTTTATGAAAATAGGGGTAAAAATCGGACAGCTTATCTTCTTGCACATACACTGATTTATCCTTCGGTGACGGCACATTAAATTGAATCATTTTCATAGTAGAACGTATTAGATTTTAAGAATCTTTTTATTACACTCCTGATTAGTATGATTGAAAGTTACGATATTAACACAATATTAACAAGGGCTTATCTTCATTCTGGTGAAAATAAGGCTATAGTTCGTTAAAATTCGCTAACTATTTTGCTGAGCAATGTACTAACTTAAATTTCTCCTGTTTTTGAATACAATAGCTACTTAATTCAACAAAATACTCCGCTATTTCTATTTAAAAAACACTTTTCTCTACTCATTAAGTTTACAATTTACTCATACTGAATCGTATACTTAATCTGTAAAGTTGTAATTAAGGAAAGAATCCATCTTATTCATTCTTGCCTAATCCCGAAGCAGGAAAACAGCAAGCCACGACTGAAAACCCGCAAATTTAATATTTGGGTTAATTTTCGAAGAATGAAAGCCAATATCCGACAAAAAAAGGCCAACGGAAGCCTTTATTTTTGCTGATGTTCTCTTGGATTATCCCACAACGAATAACCATCATTAAAAACACAAATCATGTCTATGCGCAACGCACTAAAAATCCCCTTTATATTACTGCTCTTACAGGCGCCGATAGCGCAACAGTTGTATGCGCAAAATCCATTTTGGGAAAACGTAAAAAAACAACCTGCGACACTTGGAGTAGAAAATGGCAGCACGAACTTCTCGCTGTCTGCGCTCAACATCAGTCTTCTAAAAACATCGCAAACCGCCGCTTCTTTGAAATTAAAAAATGATCAACACTTTGATTATACACCAGATGAGCTATTAACCAAGCGGGATCGTGATCAATTTTACCATTTAGGCGATATCACCTTAGCGCTGCGTACGGTTGACGGAACATCGTGGACTACTTATTCATCGGCTACGGTTCGCAAACCCGTCACGCCAATGAAAACATCCGGCAAGACATTGGCCGCCGCCGACATCACGGCAAGCCTAGGCGATGTACCGCTGCAGGTTACGCGTTATTGGGAAGAGAGCGGTGGCAACCTTTGCCTACGCTTCGTGCTGAAAAATAAGAGCAAACAATCCTATGAAATCGGCGGCCTTGGGATTCCGATGATTTTTAACAATAATATGGATTGGAAAAGTCTGGATAGCGCTCATGCCGATAACGTATTTTTTGATCCATACATCGGGAAAGATGCGGGCTACTTGCAGGTGAATCGTTTGCACGGCAAAGGGCCTAGCCTACTCGTTTTGCCTCACGAAAATGCAGCTTTTGAAGCCTATACGCCATTAAACAGCGACCCCACACCGAGAAGCATCACTTTTGAAGGGTTCCATGAATGGACGATACATAGTAAAGCCTACGCAGAACATGAGTGGAAAGGTGTTGAACAATGGAATGAGCCCAGTTCTGTGGTATTAAACCCCGGTGAATCAAAAAGCTATGCCTTGCGCTTTGTATTAGCGCCGAGTATCAAGCAGATCGAGGAAGAGCTTGTTCGCCAGGAAAGACCGGTCGCCGTTGGCGCACCCGGTTATCTCGTGCCGTTGGACAACCCTGCGAAACTGTTTCTTAAGTATGGAAAGAAAGTAAAAGATATGGAGGTCTATCCGGCCGGTGCATTGACGTTGGAAAACTTGCCACAAACGGCAGGTAAATGGTCGAGTTACCTGGTTAAAGGAAATACTTGGGGGCGTGCAAGACTGAAAATCACCTATGACGATGGTTTGGTGCAAACCATTCAATACAAGGTCATCAAACCCGAACAAGAGGTTGTAAAAGACTTGGGACACTTCTTGACAACCAGCCAATGGTATGAAAACCCGAATGATCCGTTTGGTCGCTCACCGTCGGTAATCACCTACGATTACGAAACCAAAACACCTGTGACGCAGCATCGCAACGCTTGGTTTGCCGGATTAAGTGATGAAGCCGGCGCCGCAAGCTGGTTGGCAGCAATGATGAAACAGCTGTTGCAGCCTAATGTGGAGGAAATCAACAAACTCAACCGATTTGCTAAGGAGACGCTCTTTGGCAGGATCCAACACAAAGATGGTGAAAACAAATATGCTGTTGTAAAAAGCTTATTCTATTATGAACCCGACTCTTTCCCGAAGGGCACCTACAGTGATTCCATCAATTACAAGACCTGGGCGGCATGGCCTAAGAAAGAAGCGGATAATATTGGGCGATCATACAACTATCCGCATGTGGCAGCAGCGCATTGGGTACTTTACCGTCTAGCACGAAACTACAAGCAGCTCGTAGCGGAGGAAAATTGGCAAACCTATTTAGACCGTGCCTTTCAAACGACGGTTGCGATGGTCGAAAAAGCACCGCATTACGCACAATTTGGGCAGATGGAAGGCAGTATCTTTTTGCTTATCCTCTTTGACTTGAAGAAAGAAGGGCTCACAGAAGCTGCCCAAAAGCTGGAAGATTTGATGAAACAAAGGGCTTTGCACTGGAAAACGCTTAACTATCCTTTTGGAAGTGAGATGCCTTGGGATTCTACAGGCCAAGAAGAGGTCTACGTGTGGTCCAAATATTTCGGTTTTGATGAGAAAGCGCAGGTTACCTTAAACGCTATCCTCGCCTACATGCCTACTGTACCACACTGGGGGTACAACGGTAGTGCGAGGCGCTACTGGGATTTTGTATACGGCGGCAAGCTTGCTCGAATTGAACGGCAAATCCATCATTATGGGTCGGCATTAAATGCGATCCCTGTCCTGGCGGACTACCGGGAGCATCCCGACGATTTCTACCTGCTCCGTATCGGCCATGCCGGAATGATGGGCGCGCTAGCCAATGTCACACAAGATGGCTTTGCTCCGGGCGCATTCCACTCCTACCCTTCGACATTAGCGAATGACGGCATTTCTGGCGACTATGGATCTGGCTTTTACGGTTATGCCGTAAACTCGGGCACCTACATTATCAAGCACCCTGAATTTGGCTGGCTGTCCTTCAGTGGAAAACTGAGCGAGAACCAGGGTAAGATCAACGTTGCTATCACCACCGCGGCTAAAGCACGCGTATTTCTTGCAGAGGAAAAGCTGTGGTTGACGATGGATGCAGGAGAAATCACGGCTTTAACGTATGATCCGAAAAGCAAAGAAATCGAACTTAGTCTACAAACGCTCAACCCTACCTTCACCCCCAATCTGTTGCTTAACATAGCAGAAAACAGGGGTTACCGTCTGAAAGAGTTTGAGAAAGATCAGCAAGGTCGCTATGTTATTCCAAATACAACAACGACTATCAAACTGGTGAAAGACGGAAAATAAGACTTTGGTTACTTTTTGTTTTAACGTTGAAAGCGTGCCTTCTTTACAGCTGTGCACGCTTTCTGCTTTTACAAAAGCTGACCACACCATGTTATTAAGTCTTTATCCATACTTAACGATAGATGACTTATCTATAAAACCCGAACAACAACCCAATCACCGTCATGTTACGAAATGAAAAAGCCGCTACATCGAGTGGATGCAACGGCTTGAATTATCTCAGGTTTAGTTGATGATCTAATAAACTCCGGTACGTTGATCCCACCAGAGTTGCTCTCCCCAGACGAAATCGGCCACGTTTGCTGCCGCACTATTTACGTTTTCCGCATTGTATAAGAATTCATTATTAGGGTAAGGCAAACGGAAGGGCTGATCGTTGTGCGCATCGCCGTAAACCGAATTTAAAGAAGGATAATTGGTAGATGGTATACCCGTTCTACGGTAGAGATTCCACGCTTCAAAATTCTCTTTAAACAGCGCCACCCACATATCCCACCAGATGCGTTCTTTCGTTCCATCCCACATCCCTGCGCCTGCAAGGTAAGTCGTGATCGCCGCCTCAGGAATCTGGTTATCCTGCATAGAAAGACGCACCGCCTGTTCATAAGCTTCCTGTGCCGTCATGCCAACATTATAACCCAATAGAGCGGCTTCTGCAAGCATGTAAAAGGTTTCGCAAGATTTATAAAAAGGCGTAAAACCAACCGCATCTTTCATGTATTTATCACCAATAAAGGATATGTCACGCAAATCGGGCGGTGTTGCGGCTGCACCATTTTGGAAACCACGATATTGGCCATCCGCCGCAACATTAGCAACCTTTGCGATACGTGGATCTGCTGTTTCATTAAGATGATCGATAAATATATCGGCCATACCGAAATTGTCGACGCGACGATCACCGGTGTAGCCCGTGGTATACCAAGGCTCCCAGTACGGAGCGGCTCCGGGATAAGTGAGGTAACAGTTCTCCTCATTTGTTTTCAACAATGGGTAAGCCATCGGATCTGCACAGATCTCTTCAATGGTGCTTTTAGCCAAGTCCGGAGCCACACCGGAGATGCGCATAGCAATCCGCAGACGCAACGCGTTGCAGAACTTCTGCCACTTACCCATATTACCTTCATAAATAAAATCGCCATCGCCCACAGCATCTGTACCCGGATCTTCGGCCATCTCATCTGCAAGCACTTTCAGTCCTTCTAAAATCGACGGATAGATATCTTCCTGCTTATCGTATTTCGGACGAACAATACTACCCAACTCTTTTGCTCCCTGCTGCGCCTCACTGTAAGGGATATCGCCCCAACCATCGAGCAGATAAGACCACATGTAGTATTGCCAGATGCGCGCTACATAACGGACGTTTTTATCAATATCTGCCGTTTCCTCTGTAATAGCAAGCAATTCGTTCAACTGCGTGATATTGTAATAACAAGCTGCCCAACGATTCCCATAAGTATTATTGGTCGGTGTAAGGCCTGCCATGTAATCTAAATATTGTATTTTAACAATGTACCCGGCGAAGGTCCCATAGCCATCAATATCGCCACCAAAAGACTCGCCCGTATTGCGCAACACGTTGGCTAATAAGTTTGTCGGCGGAACTTCCTCAAAAGCGTCCGGATCGGTATTAATTTCTTCGAATGACTTGGTACAACTGCCCGTTGTAGCTGCTAGTACAAAGGCTCCTATAATGAATTTACTAATTTTACTTTTCATAATCTTTTGCATCAGGTTAGAATGTAACGCCTAATTTCAGTCCAAAACTTCGTGCCGCAGGTACGGATGCCTGCTCCAGGCCGACTCCTCTGCTATCACTGGATACACCTCCCGTCTCCGGATCGAGACGCATGGTGTTTGACTTGTGTGTCCACAATAACGCTAAGTTGGAGCCGATCAACGAGAGGTTGACACGGCTAATACCTTTCACGCGTTGCAAGTAACGACTCGGCACATTGTAGGTAAGATAGGCCTCTCTGATTTTCAAGAATGAACCATCAAACACATACATCTCCGCAATACCCCCGCTCTCATACCAAGTCTGCGCGTCGGTTTCTATGGTATTTTCAACCCAATTCCCGTTCGCATCTTGCATCACAAAACGTTCGTCTGTCATCACATCGCGTCCAGCAATGATCGCACGTTCACGAATTCCGTTCTCAGCCGTAATTTCGGCCACACCGGCCACATAGCTATGGTTCATCGTTTGCGACCAGATGTCGCCACCGACACGCAGGTCTAACAGGAAGCCAAAAGCAAAATCTTTATAGCGGAAATCGTTGCGCCAGCTGGCTAAGAAATCTGGTGTGACATTCCCGAGGTTCTGCGCATTCTTATTGACAACCAAACCTCTGTTGTTTACTTTAATGGCACCTTTCATGTCTCCTTCTTCCACACGATCAAATCCCGGCCCTACCAAGGTTCCCCAGCGTTCGCCTTTTTTCGCTTGATTGGCGATACCCCAGGTCCAACCAATCTGGTATACATCTAAATCCAGTTGGGGATACAACTCGATGATTTTACTTTGGTCTTTGGCGTAATTAATGGTCGTTGACCAATTAAAGCCATCTTCCTTTTTGATGATATCTCCGCGTAATTGTACTTCGATCCCTTTGTTCTCGATCTCACCAGCATTGAGCAACATCGAGCTAAAGCCTACTGTATTAGAGGTGCGGATTTCCATAATCTGGTTTCGCGTATTCTTGTAGTAGTAGACAATGTCTGCGTTTACCCGATTGTTGAAAAGTCCAATTTCTGTACCCACTTCCCAGGTGCGGATGCTTTCTGGACGAAGCTGTTCGTTGGGATAAATCATGGTTTTATAAAACTGTCCGACTCCTTTAAACGATTGTGGCTGCGGGTAGTAATAACTTCGGTTACGGTAAGCCGTTGTTGCCGATCCAATCTCGGCCCATCCACCACGCAATTTCCAGAAGCTCAACACATCCCCTTTTAAACTTTCAAATGTGGTGGTAGGAAGCCAACTTAAACTAGCTGAGGGATAAAAGAAATCGTCCTTGATTGTTGAACTCCAATCGTTACGTGCACTCACGTCTAAATAGATCTGATCTCTCCAACCTAAGGATCCGGAGGCGTAGACAGAATTTGAACGGATATGGCTATGGTCCATTTCGGTTATTGCATCACCAGCTTTGTTGGCTATGGTGTAGACACCCAACACGGTCAACGCATCTGCGCCTAACATCGAACGATCCCACTGCAGATTGCGATAGTTGGCTCCGGCCAAAGCCATCAGGTTGAAATCGCCCATTTGTTTATTGAAGGTAGCAATCAAATCTAAGTTGAGCTCCGAATTATCGGTTTTAGCATTGCGGAAGCCTCCAAATGGGTAAGCGCTGTTGAAATAGTTGCGCTCAAAGGTTTTCGCATTATAATAGTCTAAACCAGCACGCCCTTCGATCTTCAAATATTCTACCGGTTGATAAAACAGGGAGGTCTTCCCAAAAAAGCGATCACGCTGGTAGGCATTGGTATTTTCATTAATATTAAAATAAGGATTGACGTGGTAATTTGTGTTCCAGTTATTGTAGGTGTAGTTCCCTCGCTCATCTTTCTCGTCCCAACTATTGCGCAGGCTTGCATTATTTACTTGCCTACCGAACCAGATAAAACCGTTCATCGGGTTATTACCATCATACCCTTGACTTAAAATATTGTCACTTTCTGTACGTGTGTAGTTGGTACTCAAGTCGTAGGAAAACTTATCCGACAGCGTCATGTTGGTATTCAATTGAACGCCATACCTTTTTTGATCGGTATTTGGTACTGTTCCTATTTGATCCCGAAAGGAGAGCGATGCACGTGTACTTGATTTTTCGGTTTGGGCCATCACGGAAAGGTTATGGTTCATGGAGCGCCCCAGTTGAAAAAAGTCCCGAACGTTATCGGGTTGTGACACCCAGTCTGTTGCCTGACGTACGCCGCCGACCAAAGGGCTATCAAATTGAGGCAACTTCAAGCCAATATCTAGCCGAGGCCCCCACGACTCGTCAAACCCGTCGTATACACCGCCGCCGCTTCCCGTTCCATCGACGTAAGCGAAAGAATTCGCTATGGCGTAGTCTTGATAAGACATGCCGTTGCCATCCCGATTAAAGTGAAACTCACTACCATTGTAGCCTTGGCCGTATAAGTTTTGATACTTGGGCAATGTAGAAACCTGATCGATGGTCATATTGCCATCATAGGCTAGTTTAATCCCTTTACCGCCACTTTTCCCGGATTTGGTGGTGATCAAGATTACTCCGTTCCCGGCACGCATACCATACAATGCTGCCGAGCCACCCTTCAGCACGGTGACGCTCTCGATATCTTCGGGGTTGATATCGTTAATCCCTGATCCATAATCGACACCGCTGTAGGTATTATCGCCCGAGCGCTGCGTATCGTTCGAAATTGGAATTCCGTCCAGTACAATCAGCGGTTGCTGATCTGCATTGAGCGATGAATTTCCTCTTAACGAAATCCGCGACGAAGCGCCCACCGTTCCACCAAACTGGTTAACCTGCAAACCGGCAACCTTGCCCGATAAAGAACCCGTCACGCTAATCTGCCCGGCCTTTGTGAGCTCTTCTGCTTTAACGTCCTGAATGGTGTAACCCAAAGATTTCTTCTCTCTAGAGATTCCCATTGCTGTAACAACGACCTCATCCAAATCGTTGGCATCAGAATCCAAGATAATTTCGATGTTTGTTTGATTAGATATACTAACCTGCTTACGATTGTAACCTACTGCTGTGACATTTAAGGATCCAGCTTGCTGGTAGGTAATGGAAAAATCGCCGTTTGCCCCTGTTTGCGTAGCAGTCCCGTCTTTTAACGTGACGGTCACACCGGGGATTGGCGCTCCACTTTGATCGACAACTCTACCTTTCAACTGCGTTTGCGCAAACAAACCCGTTGATAAGAATAAACTTGCTGCTAAAAAAGCAATTTTTCGTTTGTTCATTGATTTTTGTCGTTTAGTTAGTTACTCAAAATTTGTAAAGTCTAATTTCGACAGATTAAACAGACGATAGAGACCAATTATTGACACATCACAATCATATATTAACCAAAATTCAGAATTCGTCAGGTTTTTAAGTAACATAACAACTAAAAACGTAGTAAAACGCATTAGCAACCGTACAAACATAGAAAAGCCGCACTATCATGGGGAAATAGGCGGCTTAAACAAGACTAACTAAACAAATATTTTGTATAAACAACTACATTTTCAGTTCGAAGAAGCCATAGATCTTCAAAAGATACGCCGATCGAAACGCATTTTATAAGTTTATTAAAACTATTCCTCTATCTACGTCGTTTTTGTTTTAGCACACGCGAAATACAGCAGGCGTATTGCGGAGACAAAGGTTTCTACAACACTCGTCATACGCGCTGCTATTTCAACGTAACATCGAGATAAACCGAATGCCGACCATAGGTTTCATAGAAAGGTTTGAACAGCACACCATCAATGGTGAATTCCAATTGCTGTGGATCTCCGCTGATGGATTTCCCAATGTCGTTCGCGTCGAAGCTTACCTGACGCCATTCTTTTCGCGCTTCTGGTTCTTGTGCAACCAACAATATTGGTCCGTAGAACAAGCTTGCGATATTTTGCTGATCCATTACCGGGTCTAAATGAAATGCGAACGGCATTTTCAATTCGATAACGTCCCCATCTTTCCATTTGCGGCTTAATTTCAAATACGTCCCTGGGGTGGCGTCAACATTTTGCATCTTACCGTTGATGCTTACCAAGAAACCTTTAGTCGCCCAGCCTGGTACACGCACGTGTACATCAAATTTACCACTGCCTTTAATGGTCAGTTGCGTGTGATCTTCTTTCGGAAAACTTGTTGTTTGCTCGACCACAATATTACGTTCCGTCCATTCCAACGTGGAAGGAATAAATAAGTTAACATACAATGCTTGATCATCTTTGCTTTTAAAATAAATGGAATTTTGGAGCTTCGTACTGCTTTCTATCGCTGTACCATTGCAGCAGGTAAAACCCGTCATATGCGGATTACCAAATTGCTTGATCGAACCCGGTCTTAGCGGCACATGGTAGGTGTTTGCCGGACTATCTTCAGCAACGGAAGCCAATATATGGTTGTATAGGCCGCGCTCATAATAATCCATCAATTCGCCACGCTGGTCAAACTGAAACAAGTTGCTCGTCAATTTCAACATATTATAGGTGGCGCAGGTTTCATTTTGTCCGCCTGCAGAAAAACCATTCTCATAAAGTGTGGCAGGCTGGCTGATAAAACATTCCGCGTTGGCAGGGTTGCGAGCGCCGGCGACACCACCGATGCTATACATGTAATCATGAACAGCTTTGTACCAAAAGTTATCGGCTATCTTATAGTAATCGGGGTTATTCGAAACTTTGTACATCTCGATACTGCCTACAATCTGCGGAACGTGCTGATTGGCATGCAAACCACGGAAGGTATCCACATTTTTTGCCAACCCGTGCGCATGTTCAGCGTCGCCATAAAACATCGCGATGTTATCAAATAGTTGTGCTGTCTTCAAATAGTTTGGATCTTTCGTGATCGCGTATAAACGCGCCATGGATTCGTTCATCCCCCCGAACTCGCCCGCGATGTAGGTATTCCACATTTTGATCAGTGTCTCAGTCGGGACCTTGCTGAGACGAGCATAAACCCAGTCACTCATTCCGGTAGCCACAGCAAGCGCCTTTTCATTTCCACTCACTTCGTAGATATCCATCAAGCCGGCCAAAATTTTGTGCAGGGTATAGTAAGGCGCCCACACCTGATTTTTTTGTCCGCCATATTTCGCGCCATTCTCCAACATAATAAACTGATCCGGTGGATAAGCACTAATAAATCCCGTCCCCCAGTTCCAATAATCGTTTCTTATTCCTTCGGTGCTTAGGTCTGAGTCGTATTCGCTTTTTCCGGGTCCTGTAGGCACGGCTGTAGGGTCGGCAATGGCCATGCCCCCATTCTCTTTCGCTTTGCCCGACAATTCTGCCAGGTCATAGAGTGTATTGACCATGTAGTCCATCTTATCCGCAAAGTTTGCTTGGAGCGCTTTGTCGTAGCCCGTGCTGGCATAGGCTTGCGCTATCGCCGTCAGGTAATGCCCTGTTGCGTGTCCACGTAGCTTGGTATCTTGGCTATCCCACACGCCCAGCGGCTTGGCACCTTGCGGCTGCGGCTGCCCAAAAGCATGACGGAACATATACAGAAAGGCGTTTGGGTCTGTCGTGGCTAATGTGGAGATGAACTTATCGCGATTTTCAATAAACTTCGTTTCATGCTCCTGTGCATCCACATTCAGCGCAACCTGATTTAAATCAAATGCGGCCAACTTGGAACTTGGCGTTTTGGATTTGCCTCTACCTTTGACAGTAACGACAGCCTTGGGTTGCAGATCCGTACCCGGCACACGGCCTGTAATGGTGTAGGTTCCGGCCTCCAACACCGCACTATTATCGGTAGGAGATGGCCATATCACACGCACTTTCGGCCCAACCATCTTATCTTTATATGTACCTGCCACATAACTCGGCAGTCTAGGAAGCTCTCCAATTTCCGTTTCCACGGCTACATTGCCGACATGTTGCAAGTAGGCATTGTAAAGCTGTGCTTTGCTGAGCGAAAAGCTTGGCAGGTCATCTTCGGTTTTACCCATATTGGCCGAATCTTCGTGCAGATCTTTCAACGCGTTGTAATAGATACCGGCAATCTGCTTTCTGCTCAAGGGCACCCGATAGATTCTAAAGTCGTGCAACATGCCTTTTATAGCAGGATGATCAGGCAATAACGATTTGCCAATAAAAAGTTGTTTTTTTGCGTCTGCTTGTCCGAAGACCGCGGTCAACTCCGACGGTATATCTTTCGTTTCGCCAACCGGCTTGCTATCGACATACATCGTTAATGACTTTGACGGTATATCCACTACGACAGCTAAGTGTACCCATTTATTGATGGCTATATTCGGTGACACCATCGCTTTCGTGCTGCCCTTTCCGACCTCAATTTGCACTTGCAAGCCTTTCTGTGTTTTTGTTCCTAGCGGCGCGGCAAAAAAATGCCGCCCTTTGTCTTGTCCAAAATCGAAATAGTATTGTCCTGCTTGATCCGAGCGTAAGAAAACCCAGCCGGAGATACTGATGGATTCCAGATCCATCAATGCCTCTGCGGGCAAGCTCAAATAATCGTTGCTTCCACCAGCAAGCGATAACACTTTCCCAAACTGTTCATCTTGCACAAACCTCGCTTCACCAGCATGATAGGTAGCGTGGAGGTTGTTTCTTGACCAATCTCTTACATCGCCATCAAAGACATAGCGCGCAATCATTCCCGTTTCGCCGATACCATCCAGTATCTGGTCACCACTTTGTGCCTGCGCACTCCCCAAACTATTGTTCAACACAACAGCGAGCAAAATAACACGCAAGAATACTTTATGCATTTTCATATTTACATTATTTTCAGCACGATAGTAACTGTTTGTATGCTTTGGTTTAGGAGACGTCTTCCTCGACGGGTTGGGTGCTTAAGGCTTGATAGCATGTACGATGTCGCTACAACATCTCTGCTGCGTGTTTCTATGGACGCAAATTTCTGAACGTTGTCCTACACCCCAATAAAAACCTGTAAACCAATGTATTCAACTCAGTAACTTCGTGGTTAATCGTTCATGCTAAAAGTAGACAGTTTACGGCTGTCTTATTTCGATTATTTTAGCTAATGATGGTCTAATATTAACAGGTAGCTGGTTAATTTTTTGCTCGGCTTCCCATCATGTATCAACTGGGGCTTTAAGTTAGCGCCGTAACACCGGAAACTGAACCACGTTCCTGCTCCGTTTTTTTGGGGATTGGCCAAGATTTTATTCCGACGATTTTTGTCGAACAATAGTTCTAAGTACTTGTTAACCTAGACAAAAGCGGATAACTTTTTGGTTGATATTTGATACCTAAACTTGTTTTCCATGCTCTTTTAACGGTGTTTTAACTTTTGGCGTTCTTGCGCTGATCTACACCGGTAAATTCAAGTCTTTACATGAAATTTTCGATTAGAGAGCTTGTTTGACCTCTGCCCAATCAAGATCGTTAACATAGGTTGACATGGTACATACGGTTCCTTATAGCACATGTCGTAATATAATCCGGAGAAGAACGCAAAAGCAACACTCAGATTTGTATACTGATAAATTAAATGATCACATTAGCAATCGCAGCTTCTTTCGGTACCATTTCACAGGGATTCTATAATCTATTTTCGCTTAAATTTCCAGAAATGCAGAAAATATAATATCTTTGAAACGGGATAACTCTCAATTTTTAACAACCATCACAAGCAATCGAAAATACTGACTATCAACAACTTAAAACACTTTATTTTAAACAAATCACATTGCTTGTTTTCAATTATTTATATCACTTTTTATTGAAGTGTTTTTGTATTTTTTCTCGAAATCTGTTAAATGAGCCACGGAAAACGAAGAGCCGATAAAAATTGTCTTAATTGCGGACGTACAGTCGAACAAAGATTTTGCCCCCACTGTGGGCAAGAAAATATCCAAACCCGCCAACCTTTTCATTATCTATTCACGCATTTTGTAGAAGACTTCACGCACTACGATGGGCAATTCTGGGGAACTATGAAAAATCTAATCTTCAGACCAGGAAAGCTAACAAACACCTATCTAGAAGGCAAGAGACAAGAATTTGTCCCTCCCGTAAAACTCTACATTTTTGTGAGTTTTATTGTATTTTTCTTTCTTAGCATTTTACCTTCAGAAAAAAAATCCGAAACGGAAAAAGATGAATATTTCACATCGGCTGTTAGCAATGAAGAATCCAGGAATGGGGCAATTAAGGAAATGTTGCAACTAAAAGAACAAGGACTTCTCACTGAACAACAATCGAAAATTGCCATAGAAAAAATAGAGAAGGAAAAAGAAGGTGACAGAAAAAACGAATCTCTTATCGGCTCCAGTTCTCTAGAGGATTATGACAAGTCTGTTGAAAAAGAAAACAGATTCTTCGGTAAACTCTTCCGCCCATTTGTTGTTAAATTCTTCGAGTTGAGCAAAAAAGGTGTGACGAGGGGTGAGCTTAAAGATAAAATATCTGACAAATTTTCAAAAGCTGTTCCGAAAGCTCTTTTCATCTATTTACCTCTTTTTGCTTTGTTCCTATGGGTTTTTCACAACAAGAAACGATGGTGGTATTTTGATCACGGCATTTTTACATTGCACTATTTTTCCTTCTTATTGGTTATAACGCTGCTCACAACAGCGATGCAAACCGTGGTTGAAAGTGTAAGTTATCCTTTTTTAGATACGCTTTTTAGCATCATCGCCTTCTTAATCATTTGTTATACCGTCTTTTATTTTTTTGTAGCACATCATCAGGTTTACAAAAGCAGGAAAAGAATAACGATCCTAAGGGGAGTTTTGATCTTCATTGCTAACAGTGTCTTTATGTTGCTTTTGATATTTATTCTCTTGGCTTACAGTTTTCTTAATATCAATTAAAGTCGGATAGGGCGAGCGGGATTAATTTCCATTTCGAACTTCCGTACCAATCGATTTACGGCGCTTCCTTAATTTGTTACACGAATTCGCTTCTATTCCACCAGTAAAGATTGATGGCCTTGTTTTTCGAGATAGTCGTTGGAAAGTTTCATTAACAGCATCTAGCTTTTAAATGTGTGTAAATAGCGCTCCATTGTATTTACTCATTCATACGCCTTTTGCTTATCGGCTCCTAAGCCCATCTTTAAAGCTCCTGCGCATCGAACCACGGTTCTCATCAGCCAACCCCCAATAACACAAAAAGCCCGACTTTCGTCGAGCTTTTTCTGTCGTCTTGTCGGGACAATTTTCGAACCATTTTCTGGAAGATCTAAGGAAATTGGTCTCCGAAAATGAGGATGATTTGATCTTTTAAAATTTCGTTCTTGCATAAAAAAACGCATTAAAGCTTAAAATAGATGTTAAAACGTTATATCTCATACACTAACAAGCTACATATAAGTCACAAAAACTAATCTACTTGATCTAGGAAAAATTCCTTAAGCATATTAAGTAAATCATTAGACTCTTCAATTATCCATTGATTGAGCTCTGTTAACTTTTTCATAATATCCGATTGGTTACCTGTTAATAGATATTCAATATTTCTATCCTTGATCTTCTCCCATTTGCTATTATGCTCTGTTTCGATGATACCTTTTGGAGTACCATTTGGCGTAAGTAGTTGAATGTTGGGTATTTTTTCTTTTACCAAAGCATAAATGATGAATAAACCATCATAGTCCCAGTCACAGGAATAATAAATAGGTAGTCCCCTTGTATCAGAAAAATCCAGTTTATTTACATTCTTACCTCCAGCATACCATAATTCTATATTATTAGCGCGAGCCAATGTAGGGCGCTTTAAAAAATCAATGTTTTCACAAAGCACAATACACTTGGGATTAGCACATTCCAACACATACTTGTATTGTAAGTCTTTATCATCAGCTAATTCATCAATATCCAAAAGTAATTTAACAGCATTGATCAAAGCCTCTTTTCCTAATAGATACTTCTCATTCTTGAAAAACATAAGAGATACAATTCTGACGGTTGCTTCATTTTTTATAATCTGTTCTCGCAATGGCTCTAAATTTCCATTGTCCATATCCTCTTTTATCCCTATTAGAATTTGAATATCAGATTCTTCAAATCGAAGCTGAGGTTTTAATAATTCATTATCTAACAAAAAAGCTTCATAACGGTGATATTTCTCCAAATAATCTTTTTCATACAGCTCTGCAAAGCCCTCTAAAACAAAAAACTTATCGTGCGTTCTGTCAAGTGTTCTGAGAGAATTGATAAGATAATTGATCTCTCCACTTTTTACCAAGGTATCATTTAGCTTTATCTCGCCATTTATATATAGATTATTTAATGCCCTTAACTCAATCCAATTCATTTTTCTATTCTGTTTATATAGATATTCAAATCTTCGTTGTTGTCCTTTGTTTTAAAATAGGAAGCTGAAGGGCAATAGTTGATATTTTCATCCTCTTTTCCTTTAATCAAATGATGGGCATACCATTCATCAGATAATCCGATATTGAATGTATGAGGAGCCATTGTTATTATCTGATATTGGAATTCCTCTGCGATAGCAGGAAAGGTATTAAAATTGGTATTATCCAAACTTCCTAATTCTTCCAAAATGATAAACCTTAAACCATTACGTTTTTCCTTTTGTACGGCAGAAAGCCTTGCGATCCCCAGTAACGCAATAGCTGAATAAGTTTCTCCTGTACTACCGGGAACTTCTGTTCCAAATTGATCCGTGAGCTTAGCTGAAAGTTCAAAGTATGTTTTGGGATTTAGTAATTTATCAATCGGAACTTTGTTTTTGATTTTTGCTTGTTTCCTGAAAAAATCTTCAATGAAATCTAATATAGATTGTCCAAACTGTAATTCTCCGTTTGTTGCTGTATTACGAACCTCGTAAGCTATCTGCTTGATATAATCAATCTTTATTTCTTTATTCCCATCAAATTCGAGTTTGAAATAAAACTTATTACTAATCTTTCGATCAACAAAGAATGCGTTTATTCTTTTTACCTGATCATCATATTTTTCGTATCGCTCAGTAGTTTTACTGAATATCTTAATCATATTATCCCTGATTCCATTAGCTATGGTTGTTCGGGTTTGATTAGCTTCATCTAACGCAGTAGTGATATCATCAGTAGATTTGATTTTGTTGCCCAATAATGCTTCTTCCAAAACTCTGAATGAAAAATCCTGGTATTTAATCGTTAATTGTACTGCTGGATTCTTCTCATCCCCGGTTTCTTCAAATGAATTCGAAATGCCAATAAATGCTGTTTTATATTCTTCCCACAGCCCATTATAGGCTTGTTGCAATTCCTCAGTGTTTTTGGCTATTAATGAAAAGTCTGTTACAGACTCCTTAAAATGCTGATAATAAAAACTACTAAGCATAGTGAATGCTGTTTGTTTCTTAGTCAGATTACTAATAATCATCAGCAAGTCCTGTTTATCACGTTGTATTTTACTTTCCAGAGATTTGAACTTACTTTGTTTAGCTCCCTTTTGTTCATAAAACTGGTCTTTCTTCTCACTCCATTCTTTACGAACCCTCAATAATTCCTTTTTTACGACTTCCGGCTCATCATATTCAATTTTAAATAGACTTTTGATTTCCAATAGTTCTTCTTCCTCTCTTTTCTTTTGTAATTGCAATTGAGAGGTCTTTTCATCAATCTGTAAAATACAGGCTACAGCATTTTTTAATCTTTCAATATTGCTAAAAACAGCAATAGAGACATCAAAGAAATAATCAAATAGACTTAAATCGTAAGGCTTTCCATCTACGATATTCTCCAATGCTTGCAGTTTGGTATTTATGAAGCTGGTTTCGGTGTTCAAACTTTGAATTAAATGTTGTACAGATTGTTCCAGGTTTGTTCTGTCTCCCAATAGCACTGCATCAGGGTTAAATTGTATAAATTGGTTTAATGCCCCCAGTTTTAACCAAAAACCTTCTTCAGATGGGATTGTTTTAAAATTATTAATCAGCTCATCAGGATTGATGTATTGAGATGAATTGTTAGGATTAGAAATTTCAGAAATAGGTTTGGTTGCGTAATACAAAACCGTCTGCAATTGTTCATTATCTAACGAGGGTAGATTCTTAATATACCAATGTAAAAGTCCATTTTCATCATTGTCCTGCAATAATGCTAATAGTTTTTCATTGGTTTCTTTTTCCTTTTTTAAGGATGACTTTAATTCATCCAAAATCTCCAATTGTTCTTTGCGGTTTTGGATAATTTTTTCAAGTGTTTTGTACTTTTCCAGATAAGGTTTTACAAAAGTGATTTCTTCTTTAATAATTTCATTATTTCTGCTTAAAATATCAATTCTTTGTATCTCATTCGTCCAGCTATCATCCACTTCAGGACGAATAAACATTTTAAGTTCATCTACTTCTTTACCCAACTTTTCTATACTAATGGATAAATCTTGATAACGGTTGAACATATTAAAATTTTCATCCGCTTCCTCGTAACTCTTTTTTATTTTTTCTTCTTCCTCTGGAAGATTTTCGATAGCCGTTTTTAGTTCAGTTAATTCAGTTTCTTGGTTCGTTATCAGCCTCCTTCCTTCTGACTCTCCTTGTTCTAATTGCTTTAATTCTATATAGGCGTTTTGTAATTCTGCGTCTTTAAAATATTTGAATTTTAGTTTGTGGGACTGTTCCAATTCTCGTAAATTGGTTAACCTTTTTTGCTTGTTTGACAGATTTTGAATGTCTTTATTCAGACTTTCATATTCTCTCAATATCTTTTCCAGCTCGGCTTGCTCTTTTTGAAAATTGACAAGAATATCTTCATCGGATTCTTCAAAGAGAAATTCTTTTAAGTTTCTGGAAGCTTGATTACCACTTAAATTTAGTGTTTTAGCTTTTGAGAAGGATTGCATGACCTTAGCAAAAGCTTTTAGATTTTTGTCTTGGCTGAGATTTAGAGGTAATATATTTTTGTCATAAAGGAATTTGTAATAAGTGTTGACAGTTTCATTGTTACTGAAGAAGTTCAATCGAAGTCCATGCTTTTCATAAAGGAATGTTGCCAAATCCTGTATGTCCACTATTTCTTTCGCTCCAGTTTCTTTTACTTTTAACAAATCTTTGGCGAAAATAAGCTCTTCTTTTTCAAGAGCCAGTTCATTTATTTTTAGGCTTATATCTGCCTGTTTTGTAATTACAAAAGGAATGATACGTTTTCCTTTCTGGTTATTTATCTGTATTCCGATGGTAATAAATTTACCAGCATTTACTTCGATATTCAAGAAACAATAGGCACATTTTGTTTTATATGGAAGGGTATTGATTTGTCGTTCTTCTCTCTTTACCCCATCAGTGCCGAATTTGATAAGGTCTTTATCATAGACAAAAATCATTTGGAGTAAATCAGCAATAATGGATTTTCCGACACCGTTTGCACCAACAAAATCCGTTCTTGTTGGATGAAAGAGGTAGTCGTGTATATAGTGTTTCAGAATACCGACGGTAGATAAGGAGTAAATTCTTGGATAACTCATAACACTTCATCATTTTTAAGTTGTTGGCTAAATGACTCAAAATTCTGAAGCTCCTCCTGATATAATTTGGTTAAACGGTGAATAGCAGGTCTTATTTCAAAGACTAAATCTTCATTCCTACCTGATTGCTTTTCTACCCAGCCTAATTTATCAAAGCTGTCTATCGTTTTGCTAAATTTGTTTTCTACTGTACTCCATTCTTTTTCATCATAAGAATCCCTTATCTCATTGAACAAAATCCTTTTGTATGCTTCCTGATGGTCACTCTCCAGTATTTGTGTTTTGATGTCGTTCCAGCGAATAATCTTTTCCTCGTCAAAATACTTTTGGTAATACATATCCAAAAGTGTCAGTCCAATAAGTGTTTGTAATTCAGTAAGCTCTTTATTACGGTTTGCATCGCTTAATTTTCCTTTCCCGTTTTCCGTGAAATCAAGATAATAATATCTACTTCTATCAGAGATATCAGCAACAAGATTAAGCTTGTATAAGTTACTATAAAAATTTCTCCACTGTGATTCATAGCTTTCCAATACGGTATATTCTGCGTAATATTTATGGTCAATATGCTTACCAGACAACAACAGAATATTGATATCCGCAAAATGCTTTTCTACACTTTCCTCTGACAGAAAAGAATAACCGATTACTTCATAATTTTCGTTTTCCATAGGGATAGGTTTTGTTGTGACAAGGAAATGATTTTTTGTTCTACATCGATAAATACATCGTTATTCTCTGAAGTATAAGCTGTTATACGAGATGCTACCTGATAAGCAATAGACAAATCTTTTTCTTCATCCACTATACTATTCATAAGTTCATCTATAGACAATTGCCTTTTGCTCTCCAGAATATCTTTGGCTTTATCAACCCATTGATTGATGAGTTGTTGACGGTTGATTTCTTTTACTATTTTTTGTTTTTCATTACGTTCATAGGTTTCATCAACTTCAACATTTACAATGATATTGGGCTTTGGGGACTCAAACTCGTAATATCTTGGGTATAACATTCGGACAGGCTCATATACCAATTCCTTTAGTGGGAAATTACTGTTAAACCTTACCCCATCAGCAGTGTATTGCGAACTTTCCAGCACTGTCCTGTGTAGTTTTTTTATTTGTAGTCTAAAGAAAGCTCTGGAAGAAAACTGTTCCTGTAACTCCGTCAATTTCTCACTGGCGTGGTTGATTTGTCTGCGGATAATGTAAACTTTATTATCTACCGAAGTGAAAAACTCTCTGATATCTGTGTACATTTCCTGTGCTTTTTCCCAATCACTTTTACTTTTCTGTACATTGTCGGTATTAAACTTTCCATCATCTTCCATGTTTCGATAAAAATGATCTACAACATTTAGTAAATTACCAAGAAATTGGTCTTTGGAAATAATGGCTTCGGTAATATCTTCTGCTCTTTCTCCGAACTTTCTAAAAACAACAGTAAACTCTCGTACTAAAGAAGTTGCACTTTGTTCGTCTTCTTTTCGGAGAATATCATTTAATTCTTTGTAAGCCTCTCTCAATTCATCTTCTAATGCTTCCAAATGATCTGTAATAATTTTCTTTGAGCCTTGTATAAATATTCTTCCGAATTTTCTTTCAAGCTCTTCAATAGTCTTTATTTCACCATGCCGTATTATAAATGAATCTTGTACACTTTTTTTTAGCGGATGATTCTTGTAAGGATTCTCTAATTTGCTTATCATCAAATCCACTACATTTTTAGCGTAGTCTGTCAGATAATATTTCCACGGCTCATCGGGATGACTTCGCAGGAAGTAATGAAAAAGGTTGTCTTTAATGTTATTCCATGAACGAATTGAATCAAGATTAAATTCAGCTTTTAGATCCGTCAGAATTTCGTTAATTTCCTTTTGTGTGAAGTAATCTTCGATTTCACGGCTTTTGATTTTTTCATAAAGAGTAATAACCAAATAACCTCCGTCGAATTTTGAGGGAAGAAGAAGGTCGTATTTGGTATATAGTTCTTTAGATAGCATAAAATTAATTCTCTTGAATTAATGGATAAGCATCCTTAGTAAAAGTATTTTGCTCATTGCCAAATCGATTATACAAACTTTTCCAGTAACGCGATGCTTCATATTCTTTTTTCCAAGGACCTCTTCTTGTCTGGATAGTAAAAATTCGGGATCTCAGAAGTATACAAGTCGTCTTTGCCCGACTAACACATACATAACATAGGCGCTGATCCTCAGCCAAAGCAGTCTCATTTCCTAAATGATAGAAACTTGGAAAATGTTCTTCCTCCATTCCTAAGAGGATAACAACTTCAAACTCTAAGCCTTTTGAACTATGTCTTGTAGTAATAGTAACCTGATCCTCTGGGAATCCCAAATTTGCAAATCGTGTTATATTTACATCTTTTAAATTACGGAGTTTGGCTTCATTTAGCAACGCCTCTAAATTTCCTACCTCATTAGGATAAATCTCTGAATCAATTAGTGTATCTTTCAGGTCTAAGTTATTAATAGTATAAGTTAGCCAATCATAGACGTTAGTTTTGGATATGCTTCCTGTCAATACTCTATAAAAGAGTGATTTCAATCGGATATTCTCCCAATTTTCACGAAGATCCTGATGGTTATTTACCAGATTTTTCCAGAACTTAAATAATTCTTCAAAAGATTGTGTGTTTTTGTTGCTACACCATGATGCACAGTCTTGCAGCCATACAACGACAGCACTATTCTCAAAACTCCAGTTTACAATGAAAAAAGGAATCTTTTGTTGCTGCATGTAATTAGCCATGTTATGAATCTGCGCATTAGAACTTGCAATAATCCCAATTTCGTTTAAAGGAGTCCCCTTAACTAATAAATTGGATATCACTTTTTTTGCCACTACTTCGTATTGCGCCTCCATCTCTTCCTCACACGTAATAAAAGTGAAGTCTGCAATATCATCTTTTCTCTTACCTGCAACGTATTTAGGATAGGGAGGGACGGGGTTTAGTGCCTCAATTGAGGCATCAATAATGTGTTGAGAACTTCTATAATTAGAAACAAGCTCAATAGTTTTTATGTTGTCATTTCTGGTAAGTTCCAGTAAAAAATCTGGATATCCTCCATTAAATCCGTAAATAGACTGATTCGTATCACCAACCGCATAAAGTTTTATTCCGGCATAAAATACAAGCTCAAGAACCATTTCATGCAAGGCTTTTCCTAAATCCTGATATTCATCTACTAATAACCAAGGGAACTGGCTTCTTAATGTTTCGCGGACATATTCTTGTTCATTTATTATTTTAGCAGAGAGATTGATAATATTGGTAAAATCAATGAATTCAGTTTCTCTGATTTTTGCTTCATAGATTTCAGCAGCCTTTGCGATTAAATCGGACGACTCCATATTAATCTCACTGCGTCCTTTTAAAGAAAGTGATCTGTGTTTATTAATATCGACCAAAGACAAATCTCGATCATTCTCAATATTCAATTCTTGAAGTACAGAATTATAAAGTCTCTCTTTTATATCATCAGGAAGGATTTTAATAGGATATATTACATTGTATTGGGGATATAAATGTGCAAAAGGTTGGATTACATGCAATAAACTGAAACTATGAACTGTTCCTATGAAATCCTTGCTACTTGGAATATAGCCATAACTTTTTAATCTCTTTTTTAGTTCTCTCACAGACTCTCTGCTAAAACTGATACAAGCCAATCCACAAGGTTTATGAATATGGCTTTTGGCAAGCGTTACCGCTTTTAGAGTTAATACACGTGTTTTACCACTTCCAGGACCGGCAATAATTACGGAATTCTCCATCGACCGATAAGCTTCATACTGCTTATCGTCCTTTTTTATCAGTTCTAAATCTTGAAAAAACAAACTATTCATAAGAATCTTTGACTTTTTGGACTATTGCTTCGATACCCTCACTGATATAATCTGGAACTAATTGAAGAATTAATTCATCAGCTAATCGCTGTGCAAAACGCCCTTTACTGATATTACCTTCAATTTTTCTAAGAGCAGACCAGTAATATTCTGTATCAAGAGCATCTTCAAAATTCTCTTGCATTTCATCTCCTCCCGACTTCAACTCGTTATAGATGTTTTTGAGTATTTCAATTCCGTCTTCATCAGCATTATTCATCATATCAACTTCGAGAGTGTATTGTCCTATAAAACAGCCATTATCTCTTATTTCTTCTTCGTCTAACTTCTCATCTTCTGCTATAATTCCGAGTGTAGAGAGAATGTTTAAAATATTTTCATTGCCTTTATATCCCCAAGCTCTCCCTGTAGTTTCGTCTATTATATGATAAATTCGTTTAGTCTTAGGCTTTCCTTCTTTATCGAAATATTCTTCAATCTCATAATAATCTCCATCGGTAAATAGTACCCAGGGAATGTTAAGAGTATTAAGTAATTGGATATACGGCTTAAAATTCGTTGAGTCAACATTACAAACCACGATTCCATAATTATCTAGGGGCTTTTCTATCAGATCTGCGGCAGCAGGAATAAAATATTCTTCTGTAATACCTTCAGCCAGTATAATTCCTTTACCAAAATAAATTTCACCACGCTTAGCATCAATATAACGTTCAATATCCCTTTTCTCTTTATCCTGAAGAGATAAATTGACTGTTGAAAAAACTTTGCTGCTATTATCTACCTTTCGAATATGAACAACATAGTTCAGTGGTGTTACGGATGTGATATAGGTGGAATGTGACGTGAATATCACTGAGGTATTGCTATTGTGAAGAACCTCTCGGTATATCAATCGTTGTAATGTTGGATGTAAATGTGCTTCTGGCTCTTCAACTGCTAAAATTGTAAATGCCTGGTGCCTGTAATTATGTTCATCCATAAAATTGTACAAAGCTTCAATGTCCTCGTCTTCTATTTCTTTTTTTAAAATATAATTTCCCTTCTCACTTGCTTCATATAATTGGGACAATATTCCTTTTTCATCCTCAGCCACCAGTGAGTCAAACTGCTCAGGTTTTATTATTGGTAATATCGTTTTATCTTTCAATAAAATAAGCATCAAAGAGATGTAAAGAATATTGGCTAATCCTAAACTTAGTTCAGAAACAGGTCTTTCCTTTAACCCCATATATACCTGCAAGGTGTATAGTAGCCTTTCGGTATCAATATCAAACGTTCTTAATGTTATTTGATGGTCGGTTTGGAGGCCAGATAAGGAGGCAAAGCGATTGGAAAGAGTATCTTTTATATGTACAATTTCATCTAATTCTAAAATTCCTTCAGCGGCTTCTTTAAGGGCATCTGATATTTCTTCTAAATGGTCAGAAGATATTTCATATTGTTTAACGAGTTTATATAAAGGGGAATTCCTATTTGATTTTAATTCTCTTTCAACATCTCTCAATGCTCTTATAACATAAATATTAATATAACTTCGATCCTCATTCCTGAATTTATACTCTTCATTATTACCTTTAAAAATAATATACTTATAGTTGATTATTTTCTCAAACTCATCTTTGTTAGGTATAAACTTGTAAGTAAGTCGTAATGTTGGAGGAGCATCTGATATCACAGCATCAACAAATTGTGCTTTAAGTTTGCTGTTATGCTCGTAACCCTTGATCTCCAAATTAATCTCAATCTCTTCTCCATTTTCCATTGGTTTATCAATACTATCGTGAAAATCTTCAGTAGTTAATTGTCTATCTGAATCAGAATAGTCTTTGTCTAAAATGAGTTGGATAGCTCTTAAAAAGTTGGTTTTTCCAACATTATTTTCGCCTATGATTACCTGCTTGTGATCTAATGCTACATCAACATCCAAGAAATTTCGGAAGTTTTTTATTTGAACTCTTGATATGTATGGGTTTTTATGCTGTGCCATTATTTTATTTATATACTTGTTATTACTTTAAGATTAATATCTGCAAACTCCTTGATATAGGTAGCTGTAACTCCTAATAATGTTAAAATATCATCAGATGCCTTTGCCTTTGATAGCCCTGGTTGGACAATTAAAATTTCATATTCTACAGGAATTTCGTTTTTCAATATTCCTAACAGTTTTACCAAATCATTTTTGTTACCCTTTTCAAGCCGGGAACAGGATAAGCCTTTCTTTGATTTAGTTTCTCGTCTAAGGAGGTGGTTGATGAATTCCTTACCTGATTTATGTTTCCAATGCACAGATTTTTGAGCTTGTCCGCAGACTTCATAAAAATTCTTGATCTGGTTGCTGACAACACCATCCAAAGCAAATTTTAAGTGATATAGCTTAATTTCAATTTTATCACTATGTGCTTTAATAGTAACAACATCTGCAATTTCACCGGAATAGTCATCATCATAGATGATATCAAAATCTTCTTGCCTTAATTGTTCAATGACTTTGTACTGAATTGAATCAACTTTCTTAGGTTGTATGCCTTGTGCTTCATTTCTTAGATTCACACCATCCCAATTCCAGAATATAAGTTCATCTTTAGGATAGATGCCTATTTGTTGTTTTAGTTCATAATATTCGTTTCCTGTAAGGGCAGAACCATCAGCATACCAAACAGTAGGAATGAATTTTTCAAAGAAAGTAACTCCATCAATTTTAGCGCGTCCAAACTGAATTTCTACAGGTTCTTTTGATTGTTGAGTTATTATAAAATCCGCAAACGACTCTTCACCATCTTTCTTCTCAAACAGTTCCAACTTGAAAACAGCTTCTTGTGTTTCGGATTTAAGAGAAAATAACAATTCACCTCCTATAGATGGATTGACCAAGCATAATTCTATATCGGAGAGGTCGTATTTTATTCCGTCTATAATGAAGTTATATTTAGTTTCGACATCGAGGTAAATATCCGTATCCCAATCTATCCATACAGGAAATACATTTGGAAGATCTGTTCTGAGGGTTGGAATAAGTGTTTCCCTAAGAATTTGATTAGGGTCAATATTTTCATCCACTAATTTATCTCCTAATGCTATACACCAATTTTTAAACTGTTTTAAATCTCCCTGGAGTTTTGTCCATACCCTTCCTTTGTATGATGCTCCTATATTAACTGGTTTACCAACTTCAAAACCTGTACCCATAACAAAGGCTTTTTCTCCTCTTTGTTTTTCGGCTAGGCTCAACGCTTCTCCAACATCACTTCCTACCATCATCCTAAAACGGATATTTTTGCCTAAAAACTGTCTTAATCCAACGTTTTGCAGTTTTACTCTTTTGATATTATAGAAAGTCTTAAAAACATCTATTCCTTTAACAAGCTCAGCATTATCGCCTATTATTGCTTGAGCCAATTCGGTGTAAAGGCTTCCATTGTCGGAGCTGTTTATGAACAGAAGATTATTTTTGGTTTCCCAATAAACTATAATTATGTCCCATTGTATATCATAAATTTCCCGTTTATCATGTACCCATTCTACATCAAGCCTTTTACCTATGACTATCACAAGCATATTATGCTCACGATTGACATCATGAAATTTAAATTCAAGATTATCATATCCGGAAATTCCTTTCTGAAAATCACCCGGATTCCAGGCATTAGTCTTATTCTTATAAACAACTGTGCTTAGCTTAGGTCTGATATTTTGAAAAGGAATGTTGGCATTGTCCAATTTTTTAAAACCACTCATGAAATCTTTAAATTCTACCTGTTCATTCACTTGACCTGAATTCGCTTCTGAAAGAATTTCATTCCAATCTGCATCCGTAGCATATAAATCAGCTAATTCTGCCCTTACGTCGAGATCAGCAATGTTGGCAACAAAAGATGCATCACCAAGTTCTTCATCATATTTAGTTCTTGTAAAACGACCTGCTAATTGTAATGTAATGGGAAGACTTTTTCTAATATCGTGAAATGCAGCTATTTTCAATTCTGGCAAATCGAAACCTTCACCAAGCATATCCACACAAACAATTATTCTCGTTTTCTTTTGAAGTATCTTATCATAAGTTTTCTTAAAATTAGGTACTCCCGAATAAATTACTAAAGGGTTGAGGTCTTTATGAACTTGGTATAACTTAAAAATTTCTTTTGCCCGCTCTTTGGTAGCACAACGAGCCATAAGAATGTGATTGTAAGAATCCGCTAAGTCTGAACGTAAACGTTCAACAGCCACCTTTGCAATTTCTTGATCCGCTTTTTCTTTCTCATATTCACGGATAGGAATAAACTCTATCTTTTTATAATAACCTTGTTCTTGTGCTTTCTTTAAAGGGAAGTTGGAAATAATTTTCCCATCCAGTCTCTTACCATCATTTCTAAATGGTGTCGCTGTAAATTGTATAATCTTTTCCTTGTCGAATTTATTCCGGAACTCATTCCACGAAGATGCTTTCACATGATGAGCTTCATCAATAAATATATGGCTAAATGTTTTGGCGAAAATATCTTGAATCTCATTATTTTGATTGGTAAGCCAACTCATTGTACTTACAACTACATTGCATTCCTCTAAAAATTCAGCAACCTCTTCAGTACTTTCGAATTTGTTCTTAATAACCCCAACAATGGGATATAAAGACTTTTCACCAACTATACCAAATTGTTTTAGTAATCCTAAATTGAAAAACTTTTCAGCTATTTGATTTCGTAAAGAATCAGAAGGTACCGTAACCAAAAGCTTTTCACACCTGTTAGCTACTAGAGTAGCCAACATAGTTTCTGTCTTACCTGTACCTGTAGGCATTACCACTGTTGCAGCATCCAATGGAAGTTTCAGATGTCCCATTATCATATGTAATGCAGCAATCTGAGGTTGTCTTAATCCTGATTCGCTTTTATCTTCTTCTTTATATACAAAATCATTTTTCCATGATTGTAAAATCTCACTAGATGAGTACTCTTTTAAAAGAGGGTGTTTCGCCCACCCCTTTATAACTATTTTACCTTCTTCAAGCCGTTGTTTACTAGGGAGCACATTAGTAAAAAGAGCATATTCAATTTCTTCGGGAATATATTCTTCTTTGGTAGTGAGACAGATTTTATTCCCATTGTCTTCTATCACTGAGTAAAAGCGATTTTCCTGCAATACATTTATAGGTATTGATCGCTTTGAGGCTAATAGTTGCCTTACAATATTTTTGCTTCCAGTTTTTTGATAGAGAGTTGACTCAAGAGAGGGTAAAGTTATTTTCATATGTTACATCAAATTCATTCACAAGGTTATTATTAATGGTGATTGAATTACAATTTACTAAGTAACAAATTGCAATTCACACAAATATAACCAAATAAAAGCTCTCTCGATTACGGAAAACCGTATTCGAGTTGTAAATAAGAGTGTCTTATTTAACGCTGGGCTGATTCTCTTTGAGGACTTTAACGTTATCATGAGAAAGACATGACATCAGCAATCATCTACATCAGAGTCAGCACAGACGAACAGGCACAGAAAGTATATTCTCAGCGTAGCCAAGAAGAAAAATTAAACAAATATTGTAAAGACAATCATATTGAAATTGTCCAGACCATATTTGAAGACCATTCAGCAAAAAACTTCGAAGGCCGGCTTGGATTACCATGATAAAACAATTAAACCTGAATAGATCTACAAGACCAAACCTTATTCTATTTACTCGCTGGGATAGATTTAGTAGGAATACAGCAAATGCATATTACACAATAACCCAACTTCAAAAGATTGGAATTGAATCCCAAGCTACAGACCAACCTCTGGACATGTCGATACAAAGTATTATTGGCGATGTACATCGTCACAGCAGAAGTAGAGAATGACCGAAGATCTTTAAATATTAAGCAAGGTATACACAAAGCTAAAAAGGAAGGACGATATATGGGGCGAGCACCTGTAGGTTATCTCAATATATCGTTACCAGACGGAACAAAAACAATAGTTCCCCGTGAGCCAGAGGCAACATTGATCAAAAAGGCATTTCGAGACTTCGATGAAAATATATCAGTTCGTTCTTACCACAAAGCCGTTCTTAAAAGTGGGTTAAAATGTAGTTTAAATGCATTCTTCAATATACTTAAAAATCCGGTCTATGTGGTAAAATAAGAGTTCCTTCTTTAGATGGAAAAACTATAGTAGAAGTTCAAGGTATTCATAATCCTTTAATTTCGATAGAACTTTTTGATGAAGTACAATCAAGAATTAAACGACGTAACAAAAAATACATTAAACAAAGTGCGAATAGTGAGCTTATGTTTAGAGGAATACTCAGTTGCCCTCTTTGTTCAAAAAAAATATCTGGAAGTGGTTCAAAGGGAAGGTCTAAAAAGTACTTTTATTATCATTGTTCTTCTTCTTGTGGTTATCGAGTAAGGGCAGATCAAGTAAATGAAAACTTATTATCAGGGATTCGTTTGCTAAAACCAAATTTGGAATATACTCCAATTTTCGAAGATCTTATCAGAAAGATTTACAGCAAATTGTATGAACAAAAATCTATTGATAAAACCAATATCAATAGATCATTACATAAAATGATAGAACGAGTTGCTAATGCAAGGGAACTTTTAGTAAAAGGTATTATTAACGAAGAAGACTATCTTTCAGTAAAAACAGACTGTGAGAATAGAATTGACATCTTAGGCACGCAACTTAATGATGTTTATAAACTTGATGTACAGCAGAAGCAGAGTTTAAAAAAGCTTACGAAATGTTTCTTAAAATCCGCTCTTATTTTTCTTGGTACAGACAATTCCATAGAATTAAAAGTTGCTTCGTTGTTCTTGAATAAAGATTTTGTATATAGCAATGCCGACTTTACAAGTCACTTGAAAGATGAGGTTCGGATCGTTTATGTATCTCAGTACTCTAATACAAAAGAGAATTTTGAAGAAGCAGAGGTCATTAAAAACATTAGCAAAGAACAACAAGAGATAATCTCGAATATTATAGAAATTGAACTGATCAAAGGAAATAAAATATCAACTCAAAATGCCACCAAGGTTTTATCCTTCCTGTTAAAACTTGCAGAAATTTGTATTTCTATCAAAATCAAGATCGGTTGAAAAAAAGAAAATATTTAAAAGCGGGGACATGGTTCTAATCCTTTCAACATATTCCCATATTCTTGCCTTTTGACTCAAAATAAGCTCAAAAACACTGATATAGTGATTCTTTAATTAAAGGGAATTTTTTACAGGAAGCCTTGCTATAGTAATAAAAAAGGAATTAAAATGAAAAATGGAACCATTTGTCTTCCAATGGCACCATTTGTCGTTTTTGTCGGGGTGGCAGGATTGCTTTAGCCCCACCAAGCCCCAGCCCCAGCCCTAAAGCTCCTACGGATCGAACCCCCGGTCTCATCAGCCAACCCCCAATGACACAAAAAGCCCGACTTTCGTCGAGCTTTTTCTGTCGGGGTGGCAGGATTGCTTTAGCCCCGCAAAGCCCCAGACCCAGCCCTAAAGCTCCTGCGGATCGAACCCCGGTTCTCATCAGCCAACCCCAATAACACAAAAAGCCCGACTTTCGTCGAGCTTTTTCTGTCGGGGTGGCAGGATTGCTTTAGCCCCGCAAAGCCCCAGACCCAGCCCTAAAGCTCCTGCGGATCGAACCCCGGTTCTCATCAGCCAACCCCTAATAACAGAAAAAGCCCGACTTTCGTCGAGCTTTTCTGTCGGGGTGGCAGGATTGCTTTAGCCCGGCAAAGCCCCAGACCCAGCCCTAAAGCTCCTCCGGATCGAACCCCGGTTCTCATCAGCCAACCCCAATAACACAAAAAGCCCGACT
>NZ_JJMU01000042.1 GCF_000757725.1 Sphingobacterium deserti | reverse complement strand
GACCCAGCCCTAAAGCTCCTGCGGATCGAACCCCGGTTCTCATCAGCCAACCCCTAATAACAGAAAAAGCCCGACTTTCGTCGAGCTTTTTCTGTCGGGGTGGCAGGATTCGAACCTACGACCTCCACATCCCAAATGTGGCGCGATACCGGGCTACGCTACACCCCGAAAAGGTATCACCTTTGTTTTGTGTGGCACAAATATACGGCGCTAAAAACAACTTTGCAAGATGCAACATCAGATTTTAAGTAAACAGCTGATAAACTGCCTAATATATTTTAAAAAGTGGTTGGCGCTGTTCAAATCGTTAGCATGATACATTGGAGCATGCAGTTTTGTATCATTTTAAATACGCTATCCAGCTAAATGCTGTTAAAAAAAGCAAGGACTGATTGCATAAAAGAAGCAACCCTTAAAATTATTTTTATTTTTTTTCATTACTTGTATGGTTTATACAGATTATCTTCTATATTTGTGATGTTATTTTTATTTAATCTAAATAATATAACGAACATTATCTCTTCTCAATATAGTTGTCGCGAGCCCTCTACTCGTGACAACTTTTTTTTAGGTATAAAACAAATCAGAAAAAAGCACGTTATAATTTTACGGAAGCATGAAAAAACATGCTAGGAACTACGAGAAAGACTAGAATACACAAATTTTGACAGCACCATTAATTGGAAGTACCCCTATTCGGAAATGCGAATATCTTTCAACACGTTATCACAGTAACATCTATATTAAAGAGGAGTTTCATAATCCCGGTAAGTCTGCCAAAGACAGACCAGCTTATTATATGATTGAGGATGCTATTAACCGAAACTGCATCCCTCCCGGTGGTATCTTCGTTGAAGCGAGCAGTGGAAACACGGGCCTGGGCATTGCTATGCTAGCCAAGCAATATGGCTACCGCTCCAAGATCTTTGTCTCCAACAGCTGTTCGCAGGAGAAGATTTCTATATTGGAAGAAGCGGGAGCAGAGATTGAAATTTGCGACAACTCTAATGGGCTGGGTGATTTCCAGTCCACACAGTTCAAGGCACAATCTTACGCAGCCATGCAGCCTAATGCGTATTTCACCAATCAATACTACAATACCCAAAATATTCGAGCGCATTATAAAACCACCGGACCGGAAATTTGGAAACAGACAGGTGGTCACATCACTCACTTTTTATGTGGTGTGGGAACAGGAGGAACAATATCGGGTGTCGGTCGTTACCTAAAAGAACAACAGCAAAATATAAAAATATGGGGCGTGGAACCCACGGGATCAATCTTGCAACATTACCTCAAAGAACGCAGCATACCAGCACAGATTGCACCGTTTGAGTCGATTGAAGGCATAGGTCGAAATTTTGTTCCCGGCTCGTTTGACCCTACTCCTGTCGACCACATCTTTCAAGTATCGCAGGATGATACCAAGGCGATAGCAACAGCATATCGAAACGAAACTGGCATACTTTGTGGCTTCTCCAGCGCTGCTGTCCTTGCCTGTTTACACCAATATGCCGCGGATATGCACCTGAAACCGACGGACACGCTGGTACTATTTTTTCCAGATCATGGAAGTCGCTATATCAGTAAATTATACAGTGAAAACACCAAAAGTGTGGCACACGCTTAATCAAAATCTTTCGTATGTACACTTTTGACGATATTGCAATTCCTATTTCTTGGCCAGATAAAACCGCTCGGGGCGATGAAAAATGGATGGCCGTGCTCAAACGTATGGGTGTGGTAAAAAATTTGAATTTTCGCGTGGGCCATGCAGCCATCCTACTCATCGAACGTAAAAGCGGCAAAATCGAATATTTTGATTTCGGCCGATATATTGTTCCTCGTGGATATGGACGCTCGCGATCGGCTCGTTTTGACCCCCGACTACTTATCCATACCCGTGCCATCTTTGATCGCGATAGCACGATTCAAAACCTGGACCAGGTGCTTGCAGAACTCGAAGCGAACGAAGAAGCGACACATGGAGGCGGTCGTACACTTTTTTCGATATGCCGCAATGTAAGCTTCGAAAAAGGTTTGGAATATGCAGAACGGCTCGTGGAGACAGGCCCGATTCTATATGGCGCATTTGCTAAAAATAACAACAGCTGCTCGCGCTTTGTTGCTCAAATATTAACAGCTTCTATGACCAGCCAGGATGCCCGCAGACGAAAAATCCTGTACCCTGAATCTTTTAAAGCAAGCCCGACCAGCAATGTGGTGAATGCTGCTGAAGCCATGGAGGTTTTTTGCCATATCGACGGGAAAACAAGTCTTCTACCCATGAACCGAAGAGCATCTATGCGCTTTCAGTTTAATTTGCTGAAAGACAATTTCAGCAAGAAAGGCGCTAAATCTTTAGGTTCGGATACCGTTGCGGGCATGGTGCAATACCAAGGACGCCCCGAAGGGGTTCCAACACATGGACAATGGCTAGGCGGTATTGGTGAAGGTGCTTGGTTTGCACTGGAACAAACCGACAGGTACACGTTCATTATCCGAAAATACAAAGCAGATGGCAAATTGGAATATATCGTGAACGCCAAATGTGTTCAGAAATTTGATCCAAATAGTGCGTATGCCTTTACCTATCATTTTAGTTTTGAAAACCACAGTGTCATTCAAAATGAACAACTTTTTATCTTCCGATCAATCTCGGGAGAGGAAAAAGACGTAGATCAACAAAGTAATATACAAGCAATATCATAATAGACATGGAAGTAACACTTTTAAAAGCAAAAATTCACACCGTAAAAGTCACCGAAGCAAACGTTGCATACAATGGATCTATCACCATTGATGCTGATTTGCTTGACGCTGCGGGTATCAAAAAATATGAACAAGTTTACATTAATAATGCCGTGAACGGAAGTCGCATCATGACTTATGTTTTGCCGGGCAAGCGTGGAAGTGGCGAAGTATGTATGAATGGCGGTGCAGCGCTGCATGCCAAGGTAGGCGACACGGTGCATATCCTTTCATTCATCAATCTGTCGCCGGAAGAGGCCGATACGTATCAGCCCACTCTGGTATTTACCGAAGGGGAAAACCAGATAAAATCCGTAGAAAAATACAATTATTAAATAGTTAAAGGTTGCACTACATTGACGAATGTAGGCAACCTTTGTGTTTAACATCATTTTTTTCCCGTCCTGGGCATGTATCTTTGTATAAAACGCACAGAACATGAAGAAGCCGGACATTCAGACCTTGGACGATATCAAATTATTGGTTAATACGTTTTACGGGAAAGTACAAAACGACGAACTTATAGGCCCTATTTTTAATACGGCCATACAAGATCGCTGGGACGCTCATTTGGAAAAGATGTATAGTTTCTGGCAAACCATCCTCTTGGACGAACATAGTTACGGCGGGCGACCTTTTCCACCACACGCGCAACTTCCCATTCAAAAAATGCATTTTGATCGCTGGCTGACCTTATTCCATGAAACCGTAGGTCAGTTGTTCGAGGGGCCCGTCGCAAGTGAAGCGATGTCCAGGGGCGATAAAATGGCTGCGCTTTTCCAAATCAAATTAGAGCATATCCGTCAATCGCCGTTTCGGCCATTATTATAGAAAACTGCGTCTGACCGCGATTGGCAGAAGCTTGCTCTCCCACTCACAATCGTATACAGATCATCCCCTCCTTCCCTCGCGGTTTCACGCGCACCCTGTATACCTACTAGACTTCTCTTTTACTTGCCTATCTGATCCGACTGCTGATCAACCAAATACAGCAAAGAGGCGAGCGCTGCTACGCCAGACTGCAACTCCCGACGATCTACCGCTTCAAAAACATCCTTCGCCGTGTGGTGGATATCGAAGTAACGATGTGGATCTGGCCGAAAATTAAACATCACGGTATTCGGAAAATGTTCGCCCCAAACACCAGAATCAACACCAGGGCTTCCCTGCAAGAAACGAGACACCCAAAATTTCTGCTCAAATAGTGGCTTCCAATGTTGTTGAATCCAAGACACCGATGCCGCCGATGCCTTTATATCAAATCCCCGCGGAGCGAAACCTCCTGCATCACTTTCTATAGCGGCTATGATCTTTTCCTGTTTTGCCTTGGCCTGCTCGCCATACTTCAACGATCCCTGAACGCCATTCTCTTCATTCATGTAGAAAACCAAACGTATCGTATGCTTAGGTTTGTAGCCTAGTGCCATCAATGTGCGTATGGCATCCAGCGTTCCCATGGTGCCGGTGCCGTTATCGTGTGCGCCTTCGCCCACATCCCAGGAATCAATATGGCCACCGATGGTGATAATTTCATCTGGCTTTTCACTACCGCGCCATTCTGCAATAACGTTATGGCTTTTTACGATCCCTTTCCAAGCGGCACTGTTTTTTAGAAAAACCTTCGTTTTAGGATCGTCCTTCAATGCTGCACCTAACTTTTGCGCACTGACCGCAGATATTGCAATAGCCGGAATACTGTCTATACCGGCGACATAGCGCGTTCCGCCGGTGTGTGGAAAGTCGTCTACCGCCGAGGAGGACAGCGACCGGAAAAGATACGCCACTGCGCCGAGCTTTGCCGCCTCTGCCGGTCCACGACTGCGCTGGCTGCTATTCAATCCGTAAGCAACGCCCGTCTCGACGATGGACTCGTCCCACGGTTTGTTCACAAAAACAATTTTGCCCCGCACTTCATCGCCGCGCTGCCGAAGTTCACTTAACAATTCCACCTCTACAACTTCCGCCGTCAAGCCCGATTTAGGTGTAGCCACCGAACCACCCAAGGCCAAAACCTGCAATTTTTCTTTCGAATCAACGAGGTATGCCTCCTCAGCAGGGCCGCGATCCCAAAACGGCACATCCACATCCTGCAGATAGACCTTATCAAAAGCCATGGATTTCATCAACGATTTCGACCAAGTGACGGCTTGCGCCGCCTTTTCTGAACCTGCAATACGGTTTCCGATCTGCTTTGTTAAATACCGCAAGTTTTCATAGGCTTTCCCCTCTTCAAAAGATTGACTATAAATTTTATCCAGCATAATGGAATCTTGCTGGCCTCGGACTAAGCCGATAGTACTGGCTAAGGTTAATAAGACGACGACAGTTTTCTTCATCAATGTATGTTAATTTTTAGAATGCTAAACATAAGTATTATTTTTGAAAATGGCGAGAACGTTACCCAGACCACCAAAAGAGGTGGACTTGCATGCACATGCTTTTTTAAAGCATCTAGAGGATTATGATGCGGATGAACTGCTGGCTGCATCCATGGACAGGCTGCGGGAATGTTTGGACGCGGCAATTTATTGGGCGTATGCGGAAATACGCTTCATACATGGGAAGGGCAAAGGAGCGTTGCGAAGCGCCGTATATGAAGAGCTTGCTCATTACAAAGATAGTGGAGCTATTGCGCGCTACTATCCCTCCTATCAAAACGAAGATGTTGTGGTCGTTGTTATTGGGTTATAGCCTCTCGTGAGGGTTCTTAAGGATATTACTTTATTTTCACTCGGTAAACTTCATAGGGAAAGGACGTTTTATCTATACCTGCATTCCATTGCGGCAAGCGATTTACTTGTGCGCAAGAGAAGTAAAGGTACCCATCGCTCCCTATTCCTAATGAATCTGGCCAAATCAAACGGCTATCTTGTACAACTGTCTCAATTTTGCCATCTGGCGACCATCGCTTGATGCTATAATCTAGCGACGAGGTTAAATAGATATTTCCATCTACATCGGCCACTAAGCCATGCGTAATGCTAGTCGCTCCCATATCTTCCACCTTGGCTTCTGTTTCAGTAGCAGAAAGTGACTTATCGGCTAGGTAGCGGGTTTCTATCCGGTAAAGATGGGTATCATTGATCGGTTTAAAATAGAAATAGCGGTTATCTTTCGTCAATGCGATTCCATTTACATTTGAACGAAATGGATTCCCATCTTTATCCCGCATTTCATGTCCTTCGTATGCCAATACAATATCCGATTTGGCCTTTGTGCTATTCGTACTAGATAAGACAACTCGCGTGTTGCCTGACGACAGGTCTAGTACAACTATTCCCGCTTGCCCCGGATCAGATAAATAGGCTAGATTTTTATCATGATCAACGCGCACATCATTCAAGCCGGATTTGCCCTTATCTAAATCTTCAAAATGATACTGCCGGACAACTTTATTACTAGCCAGATCTATCTGCAGCAATTTAAACTGTCCTTCTTCCGCATCGCCTGCGACTTTCCCAAATACGGAATTGCCCGATCCAGGTTTGGAATCCAAAACCCACAACTGATCTTTGCTATCCACATAAATATCTTGGACGTTGATAAAATGATCATCCGGCTTACCTTCTTTGGCATTCCAATCAACATTTGGGTAGGCAACACGCTTTCCATTTACAATTTCTGTAAGACCAAAGAGGTAAGGTTCCCGATTCGGAAAGGATACAAAAACGCGATTTTTACTGGACACACTCACGCCGATCGGTTGCGACTGTCCAAACGACGCAACGACCTCGAGTCGGGAATCATGAAAGTCTTGTGCTTTTAACATGGTAGATAATCCTAACATACCACAAAATAATATCATCTTGTTCATCTTCATCACGAGTGCTTTAAAACTGATTATGTATTGCTATGTACTCCTGTCGGGGTTTGAAAATCGCCACCTAAAATTCACGCATTATCTTACCCAGCAACCTGTAGGAGAACGCACGAGCGGAGAATCTGATTTTAGCCAAAAAAAAGGATGTTAATCGCAGTGGGTTAACATCCTTTCCGTTTTATTTCGCGGGGATAATCGTAATTTTTCTAAATTCTATCCCCGTATGATCACCTTGTAAATAAATCGGTCCTGGCTCGCCTTCTTTACTATCGAGCGCACCGCCGGTGATGCCCGGGATTTCCTGCTCAGAAATGATCGTTTTGCCGTTGGCGACAATGGTTACTAAACGACCACGAAGTGTGATTTCGTAGGTATTCCATTCGCCTGGCCCGGCTGCAACCATAGCATTAGGTGATAAAAAGCCATAAACGCCTCCGAAGTACAAAGCACCAGGATGGCGATCTTTCGGCGAATCTTCTATTTGTACTTCGTAACGACCACGTAGGTAGATCCCAGAGTTACCACCTTCCGCATAGCGGAATTCGGCGAGAAGCTTAAAATCTTCGAACTTTTGTTCCGTGATCAAATTAGCCCCTGCCTTTTGATTAATAAGAATGCCATCTTTCACGATCCATTGGTTATCATCAGATGATGTTTTCCAGCCCTTCAAATCTTTTCCATTGAAAAGCTCAATAGCATCGCCCCACTGGGCTTCACCAGTACGATTGAGATAAGGTGCTTTCACTCCGGTGTAGGAAAATGTATTTCCTTTGTTTGTCGTGACAGATCCCTTCAACGTTTCGCCAGTAAGTTCGCCTTGAATGGTAAAGTCGCCCTCGCCACCTTCCCACTGTGGGGGAACGGTGAAAGAAAACTTACCATTCTCCAATGTTATATGCGATACGGGTCTACTGCTGCCGCTGTCACCAACGTAATAGCCTACAAGCGTGTTAAAGCCCGATAGCTTAATCTCAATCCAAGACGGCACTTGCTTTCCCTCTTTGTCTACTGTTAAATCCCAGCGACCAAGAAGACTTTTGGCTTCATCGGGAATAGTTTGGGAAGCTGGATTGTGAACCTCTTCTTCTTGCTTCTCTTCTTTTGTGTCTTTAGCGTTATTGCACGCGGCAAGGCTGGCGCTCACTAAACATGCTATAAAACCATAGCATACATATTTTTTTAACATATTCTTTAGGATTAGTGTTTAAAGAACTAATTTAAAAAAATAAACGGGAAACCGAATTGTCCTGCGGAAGATCATTGTGTATTGCTCGTTTAGGAAGTCTATCTTCGTTTCCGAAGATATATACATTTATTAATCTTTAGTTACCGCTTACGAGGGAAAAGCACATCACGATTTCCATTTGAACGGTGCTTCTTACCTCCCTTTTTCTTATGATGTCCCGGACCATGACGTTTCGCAGGTTTCCCACGATATACTTTTTTAGCATGTCCTCGCGGATGATGTCTATGTGGATGTCCTGGTGCTGCACAGGAAAAGCAAGCAACTACAAGGACAACTAACAATAATGTTCCAATAATTCTTCTCATAGAACCTGTTTAAACAAATATTGCACCAATCCGGTCATTCTTATGTAGATGACAAAGCGAAATACATAAAACGTCCGCATTAGCGGTAATATCGAGCCGCCAAAGCATTTCTGTTTAACTAAGCTGAGCGACATTCGCCACATTTACGACAAGTGGCTTATGGATTATCGGAATAAAATCGATATTTTTATCGATTTATAAACGGGGAAGCCATGAGTGAGGTCACTATTAAATCGATAGCAAAAGCGTTGAACTTATCGCCCGCGACCATATCGCGCGCGTTGAACGACAGCCATGAAATAAAACAAGCAACGAAAGATCGGGTGCTCGCCTACGCTAAAGCGCATAACTATCGGCCAAACCCTTTTGCAAAAAATCTGAAAACCGGCAAGACGAATCTTATCGGCGTGGTCATCCCCTTTCTATCCAGTCCGTTTTTTTTGGAATTTATTGAAGAACTGTACAGAGCCGTTATGCCCCTGCACTACACCTTAATCCCTTTTCAAACACAAAATCAGGAAACACTAGAAAAGGAAGCCTTGGATTTCCTTACGCAGCAAAATGTTGCAGGCATAATTATCTCACCCGCGCACGAAAACTCCAATGCTACGTTCTTGGAAAAAATACACAATGATACCTGCCCGGTTATTCTTTTCGATCGTATCCAACATGGATTAAAAACACATAAGATCGGCATCCATAACAGTATGGAAACTTATAAAGCAACCGAAGAACTCATAAACAAAGGCAGGAAAAAAATCGCTTTCTTGTGTGGGAAGGATATAGGCAATACCAAAGACCGAATCCGGGGCTACAAAAATGCATTGCACAATAACAGCATACCTTTTACAGAAGACTACATTATCTATGCCGATTATCAAGATCCAAATCAAGATATTGATGAAGAGCTAAGGTCAACGTTATCAGCACTGCAAGACAGAAACTTACTTCCTGACGCCATTGTCGGCGGAACTGACACGCTATCGATCAAAATACTCGGAATCTTAGCCGATTTAAAACTTCACATACCGGAAGATGTTGCCGTTATAGGATTCACCAATACAAACCTAGCAGATTATCTACAACCTGCCCTTTCCACAATAAAACAGCCGACACAAAAAATGGCCAATCTAGCAGTAGAACTGCTGATGGAATTGATAGCGAAAGTGGGCAAACGCAACGATATGGACTACCAAAGCTTCTTGCTACCTTCACAGACATTCTACCGCAAGTCTACAGATATTTAAAAACGAGTAGTTTTCGCGACGAAACGCAATGCCCAGTGGGCTGTTGCTTAAATGCATTTGCGACCACTAAACAAGTTGTTGTTAAAAAATTTACGTCCTCGGTATGTTACAATCCGCGCACTTTCCATCAAACCTATAGGTATTTTAATTTTATCAACCGGCAACTGTCCTGTACTATCCTGTATACAACTGACAATCAGATCATAACGATTAAAACAAAACTCTAATTGCTCAAAATAAGCCATTTACAACCCGAAACACCATGCCTGACGGAATCGTTTCCGGCAACGATTGCGTAGTTTTTTCCTCCGAAATACTAGGATTCGACCATTCCTTTATCTTATAATTGTACAGACGATATGGAGGAGCTACTTCGAATACGCCCCGTAAATATTGTCGTAACCAGAACATATAAATCTAGTAATTAACAAATTTTCAAGATACAGAAACGTAAGGCGGCCTGAAAGATAGGTATTGAATCTTGCGATCTATATGTTGAAGCTATAACCATTATCAAATCTAATATTTCACTTATGAAGGAAATTAAAGCTTTACTTCTTGTGCTTATGTGCTTCCAATTTGCTTTTGCACAGCAACGAACAGTCACGGGGAAAGTTGTGGATAGCCAAAATCGACCTGTAAACGACGTCACCGTCAAAATCAAAGGGTCTGAGAAACAGACAAAGACTGATGAAAATGGGAACTACAGCATCGTTGTTGGGTCCAAAAATGATATGCTTGTCTTTACATCTGTAGGCTATGACCCGCAAGAGCAACAAGTACTGGAACGTAACATCGTCAATATTACATTGACAGATCTCAACTCTCAATTGGACGAAGTCGTGGTTATCGGATATGGTACGGTCAAACGGAAAGACCTCACCGGCGCCGTGTCATCGGTAGATGCCAAAACCATTGCCGCCGCACCGGTATCATCCGCATTGGAAGCGATACAAGGCCGCGTTCCGGGGCTGAACATTACGGCGACAGAGGGCTCGCCAGATGCGGAGCTAACAGTTCGCGTTCGAGGTGGCGGTTCCATTACGCAGGATAATGCGCCGTTGTATATCGTAGATGGCTTTCCGGTAAGTTCTATTGCTGATGTTGCACCGCAAGATATAGAAACAATAGATATCCTAAAAGATGCATCGTCAACCGCTATATATGGCGCCCGCGGGGCAAATGGTGTCATCCTCGTTACCACAAAAAGTGGAAAGACGGGGAAAACAAACATCAGCTTTAATGCCTTCAATTCGATTAAAAACATCGCGAATAAGCTGGATGTCTTATCGCCAATGGACTACGTAAAATGGCAGTACGAACAGTCGCTACTCGCCAATAGACCCGAAAATTACACCCAATACTTTGGCAATTACCAAGACATGGATTTGTATGGCAATGTGCAAGCAAATGACTGGCAGGATATTATATTTGGCCGCACGGGGAACACCTACAATCAAAACTTAAACATCAACGGCGGCAGTGAAAAAACGAAGTATGCGGTGAGCCATAGCTTTATCGATGATAAAGCAATTATGCTGGATTCTGATTTCAAGCGCCACAACATCAACTTAAAGCTAAACCACAAGCTTTACGATAAGCTGACGTTGGATTTAGGCTTTCGTTATTCAGATACACGCGTCAATGGAGGCGGGATGAACGAACAGAATGAGAAATCGTCGGCAGACTCTCGGTTGAAATACGCCATGCTTTATCCGCCATTCGCAGTTCCGGGCTTAACCACGACCACGGAAACGGATGATGATTTTAACCTATACAGCCCTATTGTCGCCGTTTCGGACAACGACCAATACTTTCAACGCAAAACGTACAACTTGAACGGAGCAGCGACCTATAAAATTATTGACAATTTGAGCCTGCGCTCTGATTTTGGCTATGAAGGTTTCCGGAATGACCAAGATCGCTTCTATGGAAATACCACCTACTACGTGCGAAATGCGCCAACAAGCGGTAACCAAAACAAGCCTGCCCTTATTCAAACAAACACCAATAGAAACAGCATCCGTAATTCAAACACGTTAAGCTATGATTTCCGAGATGTTATCGGCGCTGACCACAAATTGAATGCGATGGTCGGTCAGGAATTTATCATCACGACAAACAATATATTGGAAAACACCCTACACGGTTTTCCGGAAACGTTCGATTTCGAACGCGCACGGATGACGACCACACTAGCGACACCATTTTCGATCAATAATTTCTTCGAACCTGATGATAAACTGCTTTCTTTCTTTGGTCGTGCAAACTACGATTATAAAGAGCGTTATTTACTGAGTGTCGCATTTCGGGCTGATGGCTCTTCGAAGTTTGCTGCAGGCAATAATCGTTGGGGCTATTTTCCTTCCGTATCTGGAGCATGGCGTGTATCTGAAGAAAATTTTATGGAAGATACAAAATCATGGCTTACTGATCTTAAGCTCCGCGCCAGTTATGGAGAAACCGGAAATAACAGAATTCCAAACGGACTTCTCGTGCAGCTGCTCAACAATTCACCCACAGCCTGGGTCAACGGCAGCACCAACTATTGGGCGCCTTCCAAGACCATGGCCAACCCTGACCTAAAATGGGAAACCACCATCACGCGAAACCTAGGTTTGGATTTCACGTTGCTGGGCGGTAAATTAAATGGTACTATTGACGGCTATATAAACAAAACCAAAGACCTCTTACTGGCTTACAACGTGGCAGGATCAGGCTACGACATCCAGTATAGAAATATAGGCAGCACACAAAACAAAGGGCTAGAGTTCTCGCTAAACTGGAACGTAGTAAATAAGGAAAATTTTGACCTGAGCTTCGCGGGTAACATCAGCTTCAACCGTAACAAAGTATTAGACATCGGCTCGCTCGCCAATATCCCATCGGCTTCGGGCTGGGCATCTACAGCGATCAATGCCGACTACATTGTTGAAGCAAACCATCCGCTAGGCCGTATGTATGGTTATGTAAACGATGGCCGCTACGAAGTATCAGACTTCGAAGGCTTTAACGCTGCCACAAACCGATGGTTATTAAAAGAAGGCATCGCCGATGCTTCCGATGTAGTGGGCAACGTGCGCCCGGGCTCTATGAAATTGAAAGACTTAGATGGCGACCTTAAGCTGAGCGTATCTGACAGAACATTTATTGGCGATGCAAACCCGCTACATACCGGCGGTTTTTCCATCACCTCACGCATCTACAACTTTGACGTGGCGACCTATTTTAACTGGAGTTATGGTAATGATGTGTACAATGCAAACAAGCTGGAATACACACAAACAAGCCAATACTTTTCCCGCAATATGATTTCCACCATGGCCGATGGTCAACGCTGGACGAATCTTCGTCCGGACGGAACGATTAGCAATGACCCCGCTGAACTGGAAGCTATGAATAGCAACACCAGTATGTGGTCACCTTACACGCGTCAGTTTGTCTTTAACGATTGGGCTGTTGAAGATGCATCATTCCTCCGACTGGCAACCGTAACCTTGGGCTATACCTTGCCTACCGCAATCACGCAAAAGTTAAGAATGAGAAGCTTGCGCGTGTATGCATCGGGTTATAACTTGCTCTTGTTTACAAACTATACAGGATTCGATCCGGAGGTATCTACCCGCCGACAAACACCGCTTACACCGGGCGTCGACTATTCAGCCTACCCGAAAAGCAAATCATTCGTTTTTGGTTTAAATGTTAATTTCTAAAGAGAACATGAAAGAGATGAAAAATTTACTACATACAACCCTATTGCTCGCCAGTATACTGCTTGCCAGTAGTTGCAATGATTTTCTAGAAGCACCGGCCAAGTCTTCCATGGAGGCCGAGGTAATCTTTTCCGACCCTACGCTAGCAGCAGGTGCCATCCCGGGCATATTGCAATCTTTTGGTGAGACAAACTCCTACAGGGGACGTTACCTCGTTTTTTATGGCACGAATACCGACGTCGAGGTAAACAGCTCGTTGAAATCCATAGACGATGACAAAAGCCGACTAAGCAACTACAACAGTACCCTTAATAATGGGCAGATGAATACAGAAAACAATGCCTACGCTAAATTTTTCGAAGGTATTGAACGTGCTAATTTCGCCATTGTGTCGCTCCGTAAATATGGAAACATTGAAAATTCACCAGAAATGGCGCAAATATTAGGTGAAATATTAACCCTTAGAGCAGTACTTTACAGTGACCTCATCAAAGGATGGGGCGATGTGCCCGCACGATTCGAACCGATAACAAGCGCTACATTAACTATGGAACGCAGTGACCGCAACGTCATTTACAAGCAGTTATTGGCTGATCTTGCCGAAGCAGCCGAACTACTTCCCTGGCCTAACCAAAGTGCTGCCACAAACTCAGTAGAGCGGGTAAGTAAAGCATTTGCAAAAGGCCTTCGTGCACGACTAGCGCTGGCTGCAGGCGGTTACGCATTACGGCAAGATGGCAACATCAGCCTAAGTAACGATCCAGATCTCTCTCGGGAGAAGATGTATACACTCGCTAAGCAAGAATGTCTGGATATTATCAATAGCAACACGTTACGCCTGCTCGGTTTCGAAGAAACTTTCCGGCGTTTCAACCAAGAAAATCTTGCTGCCGGAGGAGAGTCTATGTGGGAGATACCCTTCGCAGAAGGTCGCGGTCGTGTGATATTTGATCTTGGTGTTCGCCATACGAAAACAAATAAGTATACCGGACAAAACCGAGGTGGCACCATCGGGCCCAACCCACTTATGCTGTATGCATTTGATACGGATGATGCACGACGCTTTGTATCGGTAGTGCCCTATGAATGGGATCGCGCATCGGCAGATGCTCCTGATGCCGGCGGATTTCAGATACCGTCATCCTTGGGCAGACTATACTTTGGAAAATACCGCTACGAGTGGATGAGCCGTCGTGTAACATCAACCAATGACGATGGCTTAAACTGGATGTATATGCGCTATGCCGATGTGGTCCTTATGGCGGCAGAAACTATAAACGAACTGGATGGTCCAACAGCGGCGGCACCCTACCTTAAAATGATTCTGGATAGGGCCTTCCCGAACAACCCTGCTAAAGTCGCTACGCTTATCAGTGCAGCTACGCCGTCTAAGGACGCTTTTTTTACCACTATCGTTGACCAGCGAGCACTTGAGTTTGTTGGCGAGATGTTGCGCAAGCAAGATCTTATCCGCTGGAACCTGCTAGACGTAAAGTTAGCGGAGGCCAAAACCAAACTCGAACAATTGGAAAAAAGAACGGGCATTTACGCCAATCTTCCTTCCAGAATATACTACAGGACGGCGGCCGATGGCGAAACACTTGATATCTATGGATTAAATTTCGGCGACACCGATGCACAAGGCGCATCTTTAGGGTATACAGCTAATAAAGCCTGGACAATGGTTGCTAACAACGATCAGACCACCTATTGGAACGCCCTGGTGTATCCTGGTAAAACCGCAAGTGCGCAGTCTTACTGGCCGATATGGCAGGTATTCCTGGACGCTTCGGAAGGGAAGCTTAATAACCGATTCTTGAACCTATAATATGAGCATGATGATAAAGAAAAGTATATGCTGGTTAATCCCACTCGCCGTAGCTTACGGTTCAATAACGTCTTGTTCTAAAGACATGACACAAGAAGTAGCCGAATTAAACCTCGACCGTGCCCTATCCCCTACCGGTGTGCTCGCACAGGTAGTGAACCGCACTTCGGTACGATTACAATGGAATAAGATGCATAACGCCGACAGCTATGTGGTGGAAATATTTGACAATCCAACGTTCACTGGTGAAGCCGCTATGCGGATTGATGATGTGCAATATGCCCAACTACCGCTTATCGTACCTGGCCTGAACGGGGAAACGGCTTACACAGTTCGCATCCAAGCTATCGGCAGCAATGCGCCGTCAAAATTTAGTACAGCAACCTTTACAACGGATACCGAGCAGATTCTGCAGGCGATAGACCCGGATAAGCTAACCTCGTCATCTGTGGTATTAAATTGGCCCGCTACCGTGATGGCGACAAGTATTGTTATCAGTCCGGGAAATATTGAAAGGCCTGTCACTGCCGAAGAAGTGAGAGCAGGTGAAGCCATGATAGGAGGTCTCCAAAGCAATGTGACGTATACCGCGCGGCTGGTAAACGGCAACCGCACGCGAGGGACAATGACCTTTACTACGCTATTGGGTGACAACGTCACCATGGTGGATCCTGGTCAAAATTTGGCGGACGTCATCGCCGCAGCTAAAGATGGGGATCTATTGGCCCTAGAACCGGGTACCTATGTTATCAATAGCGATTTGACAGTGGATAAGAACATTACTATCCAAGGTTTTCGAACTGCAGATAAACCTATCTTACGAGGTGCGGCATTCAAATTAAGCAAAGGTATCGGCTTTGAATTAAAAGACCTCGTGCTTGATGGAACTGGCGGTAGTGGAAACCAAACCATAGTTTACAACGATGATACCAAATATGAAGCATTTCTGATGGAAGGATGTGAAGTGAAAAATTACGTTAAAGGATTATACCATGTTAATAAAAAGACACGAATACGTTCGACGATATTTAAAAACAATCTTATTCACCAGATCGAGTGCAATGGCGGCGATCTGATAGACTATCGCACAGGACTTTCAGACGTTTTTGTATTCGAAGACAATACCGTTTATAATAGTGCATTGGCACGGGATGTATTCCGAATGGATGCCGGTGGTTCAACAGAGTTTCCAGGGGTAAAAAGCCTAATCACCATTGCAAACAATACGTTCTACAACATTGCGAATGGCAGCAAGCGTATACTGTATATACGACTGACCAATCATGAGGTTTCTTTTACGAAGAATATTATCGCCAATAGTCAAAGCATCTACACCAATAATGCCAACCTACAGATTAAAGAGTTTAGTCGTAACAACTATTTCAACACGCCGAATATAAACGGTACAATGCCGGTAACGGAGTCGGCTGGGACAAATCTAGATCCGCAATTTGCCGACCCGGCTTCAGGCAATTTTACGGTAAACAATTTAGATTTGAAACTCAATGGAATAGGCGCTTCCAGATGGCGATAACGTATGTCACAAGCCGTGTACATGTATGAAATGTATGCGGCTATTTCAAATAACTTAAGATATGAAGAAAACGATTTTGCCTAATATAATACAATCCCCGCTCCTGATAAGCACCAAAAATCATGATATTAAAACAGCGGAAGTTTACAAACACAGCGCAATTAAAATATTCGGTCTATGCGCAGCCATACTTTGCCTATCGCATAGTGGCCTCAGCTGTGCAAAACAAACAAAGCCTTCATCAATTACTCCGCAAGATACCGCAACAGAAAAGCTAGCCTTTCCCGGTGCGGAAGGTTATGGAAAATTGACGACAGGCGGTCGCGGGGGAAAGGTTATCAAAGTGACTAACCTCGAAGACGATGGTGCCGGAAGCTTCCGACATGCCCTGATGCAAAAGGGGCCGCGCATCATAGTTTTTGAGGTATCCGGAACTATCGACCTTAAGCGTCGAATACAGATAAAGAATGGCGACCTGACCATCGCCGGCCAGACGGCTCCCGGCGATGGCATCTGTATTAAGAACTACGATATAACAGTTGATGCGGACAACGTAATCATCCGGTTTATGCGTTTCAGGCTAGGCGATCTTACCAAGCAGCAGACTGACGCCCTTTCAGGTAGACATCAACAAAACATGATGATTGACCATTGCTCCATGAGCTGGTCTATTGATGAATGTGCGTCTTTCTACGCCAATAAAAATTTCACCATGCAGTGGTGCATTATCGCGGAAAGCCTAAACCAATCTTTTCATGATAAAAATGACCATGGTTATGGAGCGATATGGGGCGGTCATCAAGCAACTTTTCACCATAATTTATTAGCACACAACAACAGTAGAAACCCACGATTTGATGGCGGAAACCGCCCCGGGACGGGGGGATTGAGCCCTGTAGGCATCGATAAGGTAGACTTTAGAAACAACGTAATGTATAATTGGCATGGCAACAGCGTGTACGGCGGAGAAAACGGAGAGTACAACATGGTAAACAATTACTATAAACCAGGCCCTGCCACCCCGAAAAGTAATAACAGGCGAATCATACAGGTTTACAAAGATAAAAGCGCAATTCATACGCCGGGCTACGGAACTTTCTACATCCATGGAAACTACGTCGTTGGGAACGCCGCGGTGACGCAGAATAACTGGTCGGGAGGAATTGATTATGATACCACGCTGGATCAAAATCTTGTTCAAAAAAAAGAAGCATTTCCATCAGAAAAGCTGCGAACGCAACATAGCGCAGAGGAAGCATTTAAGGCCGTACTTGCCAAGGCCGGCGCAAGCTACAAACGGGATGCTGTAGACCTTCGTATAATAAATGATGTGAAACGTGGAACAGCCACTTTTAAAGGTTCTAAAACACAGCTTCCCGGCATTATCGATTCACAAACGGATGTAGGCGGATGGCCCGAACTTGCGCAACTACCTGTTCTGACAGACACCGATGGTGATGGTATGCCTGACGCTTGGGAGCTCGCTAATGGTTTAAATCCGCACGCTCCCGACGCCAATGGGAAAAACCTGAGCCGCGTCTATGATAACATCGAGGTATACATAAACAGTTTGGTAAACGATCTCTATTGATCTTAGCAATATTGTCTACAAGCGATAATACAGACGAATGGCCCGCTATGCATTCTTTTCATTGTCCTTTCAGCAAACATAACACCCGAAAAGGGTATACCTGCAGATAAAACTACAGCGCTGCAACAGGACGCAGCTCTCCTGCTAGCGTCCTGTTGCTTAATTGGATCCATGTCCATCGCCCATTCATGTGCCGTTGCCGCCTTTTCCTCGCCAAGCATTTCCAATCTTAATTACCCGCGGTCGATCAATTTCCAGACTTAGCATTCTTTTCCATAGGAAATAGGACTGACTTACAGCGCAACTGCCAACGACCCCAAGAGATTTTGATTGATAAACATGTAAAACATTTAGGTCTGAAAAAATTGACGGAGTTACGCTTTTTTGTAACTTTATGATCCCTAAACCACACATGTCTATGAAAAATAACGTACACACCATAAATAATGGGCGAAATTTCACTTTTAGCTTGGTATATTTTAATGAGTTGATTCCTAAAAATATGCTGATAGAGTTATGTTTATAAACCATATTCTCAATAAGTTCGCACATTTTAACCTGACTGAAGAGGAAATACAGGAAACACGGAAAATTCTTCGTCTGCAACAGTATAAAAAAAACAGCCTTTTTTTAAAAAAAGGCGAGCACAGTACGCGAATAGGCTTGCTAGTAAAGGGTTTAATGTATGCCTACACCATAGATAGCAATGGCGAAGAGCAGATTCACAACGTATTTTACCCCTCCTCATCACATGATATAGTATTTAATTATGAGGCTTACATTCAAGCTGAACCATCGCAGGTATTTTACAAATTTTATCAAGACAGCACAATCATAGTATTGGATATAGCGGAGGTCAAGCAACTCTATCAACAGTTTCCTCGTTTTTATCAATTAGAAATGCTCATTATGCAACCTCAATTTTTGCAAGCACTTTTCCAAAACAAATTGCTGCGCGCGGGCAGTGCACCAGAGAAAATCGCTATACTGAAAAGACAGTCGCCAGAAATATTCAAACTGTTTCCATCTGCATACATCGCGTCCTATTTGGGTATCCACAGAAACACATTTAACAGAGCAATGCACAAATTATAGCAAAAATGCACCAAATGGTGCTTGTTTTTGACCATGTTTGCACCTATTTTTGAACTGGTTCACTCGCTGAATCCCTACTATGAAAATACGATAAATTTGCCGAGCTTGGCAGATATTGTCTGTGCAAATCATGTTGCGCTGAAGTTTATTATGGAGAATGAATTTAATATGTGAGGTCTAGAATGACATTAGAAGATAATAGCAACGATAAGATATGTATAGCATTTGCCGATGATTCTACTATCACCCAGTTACTTTTAAAAACACTGATAGCCAAGGATCAACGCTTTCATTTGATTTTAGAGGCCGACCATGGTGAGATGTTACTGGAAAAACTGCGAACTGCAGAAAAGCTCCCGGCCGTTTGCATTTTGGACCTATACATGCAGCCTATGAACGGCATTGATACAGCCTACGCAATCCGGAAACAATATCCAGAAATACTGCTATTTGGCTATTCGACAAGCACGGAGCCTAAAGACATTAAAAATATGCTGCGGGCGGGTGTTGTTGCGGTATCAGACAAAAATGCGGTGAATGTTAGTGAACTTCTTGAAAAAATCTACGATTACTTATCTATTCCCAAATAGCGGAAAGATACAACGTTTTACTGCTTATGAAAATGGAAAGGCTATATTCGAAAGTATGTAGCCTTTTCTGAACAGGTACCCAGGTAATCGAGTAGCTAGTTACAACCTGCGATACATACTAAAATACCTCCCCTAAAGAGAGGTGTACACCGCGGTGATGCCTGCTTATGCCGTAATCGATAGCGATGTTTGTGCCGGAGTTTTTATTGAATTTAATCCTTAATCCACCACCAGCTCCGACATTCCAATTCCAAAGAAACTTACTTTCGGGGCCGCTCACCGACGTCAGATTAGTAAAAACAACAAAACCTAAAAAACCATCTTGCGTGATATCCCTCCGATATTCTCCCTCGACGTAATACATCGATCTACCGCGATAGCGACTCAACGGCATTCCCCGCCCCGAACTATTGTATGGATCCCATCCTAAGTTAGGCAGCTCCAGGTAAGGTACCTTCGATCCAAATACAGTCCAAAAGAAATTACGAACAGCAATCATATTCTGTCGGTCGGGATTATCAGTCAGTCGATGGTATCGCCGCATCTCTATAAATAGAGATTGCCAAGCCGTGCTACTACCCATAAATTTTGGGTTGACGCGAAATTGCAAGTTTGCGTAGTTTCCATCCCATGCATTAATTGAATTAGCGCGCGTATCATAAATCATATTGATGCTTAAACCAGATGAGATGTATGAATCATTAGCTTCAGTACCATGCGGATATCCTGTAAACTCTCTCAGCGATACGTCATCTTTGCTTTGTACCTGCATCCGATAGTCTAAATCATACCCTAAGCCCATAAAGAAGCCACCCTTTATCCGCTTTAATGCATGTTGGTAAAACCGCAGATACGTGTAATCAAGCATAATTTTCTCGGATGGCGCATGTTGTCTTCCTAAACCCCAAGTTTCGTGCGGATATCGGAGTAAACGGATGTCTCCATCAATTACCCATGTATTTTCCTTTAGCCAGATGTACGAGCGAATCGGAATCCCAAAGCGTAGACCAAAGTTGGTGTAGGGCGTGAAATTAACTCGGGAAATGTATGTTGTTTTTCGATCACCCAGGTAGAATCCCGCGGTCGTGGAGGTGATTAACGCATGCCCTCCGCCAGGCACGTTAGTGGAGAATGGTAATATGGAAAAATAAATCTTCTGTCCGTTGCTATCGATTCCCGCGGGCGGCTTTATTTTAAACACACGCTTACCAATATCAATGAGGTCGCGGTGCTTGCTTGTATCCACGACAAACTTCGTGACCTCAATTTCATGAACGGGGCGCTGCGCGTAGGCATGCATCATACAGATGTGTACGATTAAAGCCAGTGAACCGATAACCTTCAAACTTCTAAATCCGTGAAAACAGGGCATATTTATGCGTATAGCAGACGTACGAGATAAGCACAAACTGTACCATTTTGTACTGCCGAAAGACGAATTGTAAGTCGAAGCCTTTAATTATAGCCTACCCATCTTAGTGTGAGATTTTTAGAAAAAATCAAATTTCATTCCTAGTTGATATTGCTCGATATCGGCATGCCAATTTCCATGCACATCAGAAGGCCTTTTCATTCCGCGATAGCGGAAATAAAAACGACTGAGTTCCAGCCCTACGCTGTGACCGAAGCGCACACCACTTCTGAAAGCTGGGGCACCATTATTCAAGCGATACCTGTCGTCGTTAATCAGGCTGTTGAATTCAACGCCGCCAAGTAAAGCAAAGCCCGGGGTAATTTTTAATTTGAGCAATACAGGCAGGTTAAAATAATGAAGCGACTTGGTCCCTTTTTGTATCCCTTCAGGATAGATCGCCGTCTGATCATTCGCGCGAATGCGCGCAATATTAAACGACGGCTCCGCCTGTACGGCAAATAGTTTTGATATGTCAACACGCAAAGCTGCACCAGCTTGGAAACCGATTTTTTTGGCGGATCGAAAGCCATCGCCATTTGCATTAGATAGATTGCCACCAAGTCTGATACCTAGACCAACTTGCGCCAGTAACGTTGGCGCATACAGAAGGCTAAACATGAGGATAAGGAGATGCCTGCACTGCTTCATACAGCCCCCGCTTTTTGTTTAGCAGCTATAAGGTGCTGCTCCTTTTCAAAAACCCAAGCATTTTGAGGAAAAAGGAAAATGAGCAAAAACAAGGTCGTTATCCCAGCTTCCAGGATCTCGGCATTTTTTCCTGAAGGTATAAAAAGGATCGATCCAAACAGCAGTAAACACGCTGCGATTTGATACAATTGCGCGATAGGAAGTCCAACTTTATCAACGAAGGACTTCACACCCGTTTTTTTGCTATAGAGTAACGGTAATACCAATAGGTAAAAAGCAATTCCTCCTGTCAGTAATTGCGAGAAGACAATTTTGTTTATTTTTTTGTCCCCCACCATCATGTTGTGCAAATTCGTCTCCGCCTGCGAATTATGCTGTTTGAAAAATTCAGAGCTCTGCACATCAAAAACACGCTGTCCCCAGCTAATTTCTTCTCCAGCTACAAAAAAAGAAAAAAGTGCGACCAGCAACATAAGCACATTAAAATGCCAGGTTTTATATCGGCCGTGAGAACCGACCTGGTATAACGCGTAGATCGTCGCAAACAAAAGCGGAACCAATGTCCAGTTTTCTACAAAACCATCTTCTACCGCATACACCTCCTCAAACCACTGCACATTTATCTGTGAAATAACAATTCCTGTTACAACGATAGTAGATGTGAAAACCAGTAAAAGGATTTCAAGCGGCGATAATTTTGTAGGTCGAAACATAATGGGCAAAGATAGACACCTTCCTTAAACTAAACTTTTGACTTTTGTAATATTTCGGTCAATAGTTTGAAAATGGGAGCTAGTATGCCGGAATGCGTGGTGAGCATAGATGTAGTGGTTAGTATGTAGAGTTGAAGTTGTGCACATTTTTCCACTTTCTACTTTTGAATTTTTACTTTCAAATACACTATCCCTAATCAAACTATATGTCGCATTTGAAGGGGTATTGCGTAATGCGTATAGCGTAGTGCGAGAAATTAAAATATCCACTACTTTATTGCTTCTGACCATTATTAAACGAAATGTCGCATCGAAAGCTTTGCAATATGTAGACATTTGCCATTGCACAAACCTCCCCTGCAAAGGTTTCAAGCGACGGGGTTTTGAATACTTTTGCCCTACAAAAGTATTTGCCCTGCCGCGGCATGCGGCGGAAGGGTTTGAGCGAGGGACAAACTGTTTTATAAACATCAATCTGAACTTGCCGCGGCATGTGGCAGATCGCTTGTCCCTTGCCGGGACGGGGCCTTCTTTTTCTCTAAAAAAGAAGCAAAAAATCTTTGTTTCATCGAGGCGATCTCCCCCACAACCCAACCCACAGCGGAACACC
>NZ_JJMU01000041.1 GCF_000757725.1 Sphingobacterium deserti | reverse complement strand
CAGGCTAGATGACATCCCAAAATCCTTTTAAGAATGGATTTTGGCAAATAATCTCATGCCTTACCTCCCACACAAGGCCACGGCAGCGCTCCGCTGATTCCATCGCTTGATGAAACGTAAAAAGTGTCGTTGATAGGTTTTCGAGTGGTTGAAGTTTGTCGATCGCTTGATTACTGCAGCGTATAGATTTTAGTATGTAGTACTTAGTCTGTAGAAAAGCTTTGGTAGATAAGTGATTGCAGGGGTCATTATCAAACGACATGTCGCATTTGATGAGGTATGCGTAATGTGTATTGCGAGAAGTTTAGGTGTCCTATATTTTATTGCTTCAGAGCATTATTAAACGAAATGTCGCCTCGAAAGCTTTGCGATATGTAGAAACTTGCCATTGCACAAACCTCCCCTGCAAAGGTTTCAAGCGACGGGGTTTTGAATACCTTTTGCCCTACAAAAGTATTTGCCCTGCCGCGGCATGCGGCGGAAGGGATGTGGGGAGGACAATCCGTTTAGAAACTACATTACCCTACAAAAGTATTTGCCTTGCCGCGGCATGCGGCAGATCGCTTGTCCCTAGCCGGGACGGGGCCATACTTTTTCAGATGAAAAAGTATACAAAAAATCTTTGTTTCATCGAGGCGATCTTGCACACAACCCAACCCGCAGCGAAAGGCTGCCTATCAGGCTAGATGACATCCCAAAATCCTTTTAGGAATGGATTTTGGCAAATAATCTCATGCCTGCCCACACCCACTAGGCCACGGCAGCGCTCCGCTAATACCATCGCTTGATGAAACGTAAAAAGTGTCGTTGATAGGTTTTCGAGTGGTTGAAGTTTGTCGATCGCTTGATTACTGCAGCGTATAGATTTTAGTATGTAGTACTTAGTCTGTAGAAAAGCTTTGGTAGATAAGTGATTGCAGGGGTCATTATCAAACGACATGTCGCATTTGATGAGGTATGCGTAATGCGTAT
>NZ_JJMU01000040.1 GCF_000757725.1 Sphingobacterium deserti | reverse complement strand
CCTTTTGCCCTACAAAAGGAACGCCCTGTCCTGGCTAAGGACGGAAAGGATGTGGGATGGGATTGGTATTGAGTAATGTGTAGTACGTAATGCGAAAGGTATTCTATTTATATCGCTTCCAACCATTATTAAACGAAATGTCGCATCGAAAGCTTTGCAATATGTAGACATTTGCCATTGCACAAACCTCCCCTGCAAAGGTTTCAAGCGACGGGGTTTTGATTACTTTTGCCCTACAAAAGTATTTGCCTTGCCGCGGCATGCGGCGGAAGGGTTTAGCGTAGGACAATGCGTTTAAGAAACCATACTACCCTTACAAAAGTATTGCCTTGTCCTAGCAAAGGACGGATGGATTGAGGCTGGATGTTGCTTTCCATCATTGTTTGTACGCAATGATGACACCTTATTTCCTATCGGCCTCCAATAGAAGGACGGACTTAAGCGCCAAAGGTTTTTCACCATGCCAATTTAAATGAATCTTCCTAGAGCGATCTCTCGAATTTGCCGACCGGTAATTATACTTTTCAAACGACCTCCGTTTTTTGAACCTTTAATCAGCATGGACGTTCTATTAAAGCGATAGACTTAAGCAAACATATGGACGTAAGTAAATTACGCTTTTGAGAACGAAAAGGGAAGGCCGGAAGTGTTGCGAAAAGCAGTCGAACTCACGTAGAACATATTTATATGCAATTAACGCAGACCAAACAATTCGCCGATAATATTTTGGCATGTATAGGGAACACTCCGCTTGTGAAGATGGATAAACTTTTTCCGGATCTTCCTATGGCAATCTTTGGGAAGCTGGAGATGCTAAATCCCGGCGGAAGTATTAAAGATCGGTCGGCAAAGCATATCCTTGATTGTGCTATGCAGGCGGGCTTGATAAATAAAGACAGTGTAATTATAGAATCTACCTCAGGAAATATGGGAATTGGACTGGCACGAATTTGCCACTATCACGGCTTGAAGCTTATGTTGGTTACGGACCCGCACATCAATCCACTGGCAGAAAAAATACTAAAAACATTTGGTGCCGAGATTGTAAAAGTTGATAAGCATGATGGGAAGGGTGGCTATTTAAACTCTCGATTGGAGAAAGTTGCGGAGTTGCTACATAACACGCCAAATAGCTTTTGGCCCGACCAGTATCATAATGCCGACAATCCTGCCGCACATCGACAGACATTTCGGGAGATTGTGCAGAGCATGGGCGCAGCGCCAGATTATCTTTTTGTGCCCACGAGCACCTGTGGCACGTTACGAGGCTTCGCCGATGCTATAGCCGAGCAGCACGCCCTAACAAAGGTGATCGCCGTTGATGCAGAGGGCAGCCTCATCTTTCAGGATAAAGCTAAACCGCGCATGATTCCTGGAATGGGTGCCAGCCGGAAATCGCATTTTTTAGATATGCAGCAAATACATGATGTCGTTCATGTATCCGACGAAGAATGCATTGCGGGATGCAGACATCTGCTCGATACAGAAAGCATATTGGCTGGTGGCTCGTCAGGAGCTGTCGTCATGGCGATCAAGAAATATATGGCGAATGTGGAAAATGATGCGACCATTGTCGCCCTCATCCCCGACAGCGGAGAACGATATCTAGACAGCGTGTATTCTGAAGAGTGGATCCAAAAACATTTTCCATCCAGCACCTATTAATAGATATATGGTTTGGAAGACAATACATATCCAGGATGATGCAAAAGCTGCTCGGCACCATATAGCCCGCTACCTTAAAGATCCGGATGCTATGGAAGAAGTTGCTATGCCGCCAGAGAGGCCTACGATAGCCATCGTGGGCGGCGGTCCGAAGGGAATGTACGCGCTAGAGCGTCTACTGAATGACCTTACTGCGTCTGCTGAAAACGACCATATTCATATTCTTTGGGTAAATGAAAGCAAGGACTTTGGGAGCGGAAACAACTACCAGGTAGACCAACCAGACTACTTGCTGATCAACTATTGTATAGGAAACATTGACGCTTGGAATCGCGAAATCGTGAATGCCAACATTCCTAGCCAACCCACTTTGTTGGATTGGGTTAAAACGTACCGCAACAATGATACAGTGGTTCGCCCGACAGACTACGCGTCGCGCGCGCTGGTAGGATGTTATCTGCAAGCTACGCTGCAGCAAATTTTGGATAGCGTGCCGCCCCATGTGTCGATTTCGCTAGTGCAGGCAAAGGTAGAGGACATCCGATATGCGGCCGATTTTTCTATCAAACTTCACGCATCATCAACACTTTTAAAAGCAGACTACTTGCTTTTAGCTACCGGACATTGTTATGAAAATAACAGTTTGATTAGCGCTGATGCTGTGCAATCTGAATTACGCGGTAACTATTTCAAAAGTGCCTATCCGGTGAAAAAGCTCGACATGATCCCGGCACAGGCAGACGTTGCAGTTGTTGGATTAGGACTAACCTTCATCGATGCGGTTCTACATTTGACAGAGGGCCGTGGCGGAAAATTTGCAGTTGACGGCTCCTATTTACCATCTGGTGAAGAACCTCGGGTATACGCGTTCAGCAGAAAGAATGTTCCCATTTTGCCTCGCGGACCGATTTATGGTGAAGAACGGTATCAACTTCGGCCCGCAACAATCGCCCAACTTCAGGCCTTTCAAACAGTAATGCAGGAACAACATCTCGATTTCAACAAGGAGCTATATCCGGTTTTGAACGCAGAAGCGCAGTACGCATACTACAGCACTTTGCTTAACGATCGCGACGAACGGGTGGTTGCGCGCCATATTGCTACGCTTTCGGAAAGAGAAACGTTTACTTTAGACAATTTGTTGTTTCCTGAGTCAGTCTCCGACCATGAAGCGATGTTGAAGCTATTGCGTGATACCATCGCCCATGCCGAATCTGGCGAATTGCAAGCGCCGCTGCTGGCCGCTTCTGCAGTGTGGCGTGAAGCAACAAAATGGGTAGGCGAGCTGTATCAATACGCAGGTTTTACAAGCGAGAGTCAAGAAGTTTTTGACACGCAGTTCTTCGGCGCTTTTTGCCGCACAAGCTTTGGCCCGCCTATTGAAAACATGAAAAAAGTATGGGCACTGGCGGAAGCAGGAATTCTTCGCTTCCCAGCAACAGAGAACCCTACAATACATTACAAAAGCGATGGAGTTACATTTGAAATTAAGGGCGAAAACAATAGCTTCGCTTGCTCTTACCTCATAGATGCCCGAATAGGTCGCAGCAATTTGAAGAAGAAAAATGCACCGCTTTATAGTGCACTCTATCAAGCTGGCCTCGTAACCGCATTTGCTAACGGGGAATATCAGCCGGGCTGCGTAGCGATGGATACAGATGGTCGCACTACGGCCTCGCCAAACGGATCACACCCGCCGCTGTTTTTCTACGGTACGCCAACCGAAGGTGTTTTGCTAGACAATGACTCCTTATCACGGAAAAGAAACGATACAGGCTCGTCTTGGTCTAATTTTGTGGTCAACGACCTTCTAAGCTTACAAAAAAACAATACACATGAAGCCTATAGCGAAAGATAAATATATCCCATTAAAACCGATAATACACCCTTGGATAGAAAAACTGCTAGCTGATAAAGATCTCTTGGCAGATACCGTGAAGCAGCAATGCTCACCGGTCAATATACAGAGCGTTACGCCTTTTGCAGAAAACATAGCGGAATACAAACGTGTGTTCGAACAGTATGAACTAAAGCATAAAATCTTCTTTGCGCGCAAAGCAAACAAATGCCTAACCTTTGCCAAGGCCGCAGCAGCCGCCGGCGAAGGCGTAGACACGGCGAGCCATAAGGAGCTACAGCAGTGTCTTGAAGCCGGCATCCCGGGAGATCAATTGATCTTGACAGCCGCTATCAAAAATATACCGCTAATTGAGCTTGCTGTCGAAGAGCATGTCACCATCATTATCGATAATATGGATGAATACGATTCGTTGGATAGTATTGTTCTTGCGAACGAGACAACAGCAAAGATCAGCCTGCGGATAGGTGGCTTTACGCTGGATGGCAAAACGCTGCCCACCCGCTTCGGCTTTCCTCTTGATGAAGCATACAAACTGATAACGGAACAAATCAAGAAACATCCGTTTCTTCGGTTTTCAGGCCTGCATTTCCATTTAAATGGTTACGCTATTGATCAGCGTGTGGCAGCAATTGCGCAATCTATAAAATTGATTGATGACCTTGCAGCAGCGGGAATATCGTGTGAACATTTAGATATAGGTGGAGGATACCTCGTCAACTATCTGGCGCACAAAAAGGAATGGGAGGCTTTTCATCAGGAGCTAAAACAGGCTGTATTGGGACAGCGACCAGCGATTACCTACCAAAATGATCCTTTAGGCATGGTCCTTATCGATGGAAAGCTCCATGGGGAACCCACCGTCTATCCCTACTATAACGAGTTACCGAAGGCGGTCTTCCTAGAAAAAATTCTGTCTAGCGAGGATGTGTCTTACGGTCAGCCTATCCACGAGTTGATCAAAGCACGCAACATAGAGCTACGAATCGAGCCAGGCCGCTCCTTGCTGGATCAAGCAGGCATCACCGTTGCACGAGTCGTGTTTCGTAAAAATGATACGGAGGGGAATTTGCTAGTCGGCTTAGAAATGAACCGCACACAGATGAAAAGTTCCAGTGCCGACTTTTTGTTGGATCCGATCCACATCACCCACCAGTCTACGGAATTACAAGAACCCGTAGATGGGTATCTCGTTGGTGGCTATTGTTTGGAGCAGGAATTCTTGCTAAAACGTAAAATACAATTCGCCACCTATCCAAAAATCGGTGATTTGATCATATTCCCAAATACAGCTGGTTACATGATGCATTTCTTCGAGTCGCAAGCCCATCAATTTGCACTAGCCAACAACGTCTTCTGCACCGCAGATTTACAAATAACAAAGCACGATGGAGATTAAAAATCTCCATCAATTTATGGTTCCTGCCGATGCGTATACACCTGCATATATTCGGCTAAGGCTCGCTCCTCGGGCCGGTCGCTGTGGGATAAACTCCCAATAATCCTTTCCTTTTCTTGGCTAGACTTGTTTTGACTCAACTTTTCCTGCCCCTGCAGCTCACTTACTTCAATCCGAAATGCTTCAAGCCCTCCCAGCATACCGGATTTAAACGGTTCCGAAAGCGAGGCCCACTGCTGCTGATAAGCTGGCTCGTACGTTTGAATCATCGCCTCCAAACTTTTTACTTTATCTTCCACATGGGTTAATACAGTGGCTTTACCATACGCGTGAACGGCAATATAATCCCAGGTCGGAACGGATTCAAGCTTGTCGTAATGTTGAGGGGAAATATAAGCATGTGGGCCGGTGAAAATAACCATACACGCCTGCCCATCAAGGTGCCTTATTTGCTCGTTCGCTTTCGCCATATGCGAAACCAAGTAGAGTTTATCACCCTCTTCTTCGATCACGAAAGGTAAATGTGTTCCAATAGAGCGCCCTGAATGATTTGTTACCAAACACGCAAAGCTTTGGCTTTTCATCAAAGCAATCTTAGTCGATTCTTCAGCTATATTAAATCTTTTCGGTATGTACATGCTACGAATTCATTATCTAAAAACGAATATACTTTTTTGGAAGGAACTTCTTTAGGAGAGTTTTACATCAGCACCGATTTTCTTTTAATTGAAGTATTCTATGAGGCCATTAAAACTTGGCCTTTGTTCTCAAAGGTTCGCCGCGGGCTATAAGATGTATTCTTTATTCAGCGATTTTATGGCCAGCAAACTTTGATTGTTCAACGGCGCCATCCTGCAAACTGTAGCCAGTATCGCCGCATTATTTCTCGCAGCACATCATCGATCAAAAAATTAGCCGCAATTCCAACTAAAACGTTTTTTCAGTAAAAGACACGGAAAGATAACATCGGTTTAACATAAGCTGCTGAATAATTGCCGAAGCTTATAAATTCTTTATCTAAACCTTATTTGGAAATAATATTCAATTAATGCTGCTCTAATACTTTTGTGACGCACAGAAAAAGATACACAGCTCGGTCTACATCTCATGCAATGTGCCTAAACAGTAAAGCAAAATATTATCCGTACCCCAATCTTATGGTTATCTTTCGTAAACAAATGAATCGGCATCAAAACAATGCCAAGCGAGCCACAGGTGCATCACTGCTCTTGTACAGCCTGCTCTTAGGTACTCTTCCTTTAAGTGCCGTTTTGCATAATCCTATTTATGCACAGCAACAGACAAACCGTGTTACAGGTCGCATCGTTGATGCAGATGGTAAAGCACAGTCCAACGCAACCGTACGCGTACTACAAACCGGCTTTACCACCAGCACGGATGCGAACGGAAATTTCAGTGTCAATCTTCCGACAGGAAACTACACTATTGCCGTTAGCCATATGGCTTTCGAAACGGTAAATCGGGAGGTTGTCGTAAAAGCCGGCGCGAACCCACAATTGAATCTTCAGCTCAGCAATAAATCCAGCGCATTAGATGAGGTCGTCGTTACCGCGCTCGGTATCACGCGTGCTGCAAAATCAGTAGGTTATTCGGTACAACAAGTTGATGGCGATTTGATCAAAGAAGCGCATGAAACGAACTTAGTCAATACCCTAAGTGGTCGCGTGGCCGGGGTCAACGTCACCAATTCATCTGGTGGTGTTGGTGCATCCTCCAATATTCAGATCCGTGGGCAGAACTTTGTCAGCGGTTACAACTACAACAACTCGCCGTTATTTGTTGTGGATGGTGTTCCCATCAGTAATAACAACGAGCAATCTACGCGAGCTTTCACTGGGCGCCAGGATTTCAACAATCCAAACATGACCTCCGGAGAAGGCGAAGTGGATTACGGAAATGCGGCTGGCGAGATTGATCCCAATGATATTGAAAGTATCTCTGTATTAAAAGGACCAAACGCAGCAGCGCTATATGGTTCACGCGCGTCAAACGGCGTTATTCTAATCACCACAAAATCAGGAAAAGGAAGTAAGGGTGTCGGAGTATCGTTCAATACACATGCGGATATTGGAACCCCGCTAAAATTGCCTGATTACCAATATCAGTATGGTCAAGGGCAATACGGCATATATGAATATGTAGATGGTATGGGCACAGATGCATCGAAGTATGATGCCATTATGGAAAACTGGGGGCCTGCACTGAACGGACAGCTGATCAAGCAGTGGGACTCGCCGATTGACCCCGCTACTGGCGAACGCATAGCAACCCCATTCGTTGCCCACCGCAACCAACTCCGTGATTTCCTGGAGACAAGCAGAACATTCACCAACAACCTTTCGGTCGCGGGAAGCAATGAGAAATTGAACTACCGTTTCTCCTACACCAATCTTAACCAACGAGGAATGGTGCCCAATACTGACCTGAAACGAAACCAGATAGGCCTGAACACCGGCTACCAGATTATCCCTAAACTTCGACTTGATGTGGCGATGAACTGGGTAAATTCAGGCAGTAACAACAGAGCAAGTTATGGCGCAAAAAATGAGGACGCCATCATGCGTATCTTTCTTTTCATGCCGAGAAATCTGGACATTAATTCTTTGAAAGATTATTGGAAAGAAGGCACTAATAATACGCAACAGAACTCGCCCATCTTCAACATGAACGGAACCGTTTGGAACAATCCTTATTTTGTGGCCAACGAAAACCTAAACGGCAACGACCGCGATCGGGTATACGGAAATGTAAAAGCGACTTATGATATCCTTCCGAACTTAAAGTTTATGGCACGCACCGGTCGCGACTTTTATAACGATAAGCGTACAATGCGCCATGCGGTGTCCTCTAGCCAACATAAAAATGGTTATTATCAAGAAGATGATGTTTATTTCTTGGAAACAAACCACGACATGTTGCTTACCTACGACGAGCGTTTTGCAGACGCATTCTCTGTCAATGCATCCGTCGGTGGCAACTTGATGACGCAGATTTCAAAACGTTTGGGCGCCATTGCACCTCGCTTAGCTATTCCTAACGTGTATAACCTGACCAACAATGCGGCACCTATCCTAGCAGGTAATGTTTACCAAGAAAAGCGGATTAATTCGATCTATGGAACGGCGCAGCTGGGTTATAAGGACATGATTTACCTTGACCTGACCGGCCGTAATGACTGGTCGAGCGCGTTGCCAAAGGCAAATAACTCGTATTTCTATCCTTCGGCATCATTAAGCGTAGTCGCTTCTGAATTGCTAGGCTGGACAGGAAGTCAGATCAACATGATCAAACTACGCGGTGCTACCTCCTCTGTACGTCGTGATTTGGAACCCTACCGCACACGAACCAACTTCTTGGTATCGCAAGGTTTTGATGGCTTAACTGTCGCTACGCACAACAATAACTTTCCGAATGAAAATATCCGCCCGGAAAAAGTTGTCTCCTATGAATTTGGCTTTGACTCCCGCTTCTTCAACAACCGCTTAGGCTTAGATCTTACCTATTACAAAAGTAGAACCACAGATCTTATCATACCGGTAACGCTTAACCCTTCTTCGGGTTACGATACCAAATTGATGAACGTGGGTGAAATGACCAACCACGGTTTGGAAATGATGCTTAATGTGACGCCTATACGAACGGAAAATTTCTCGTGGAATGTATTCGTAAACTACTCGTTCAATAGAAACCGCGTGGTGTCGCTATCTGAAGACCAAGGTATCACCCGAATCCGCCAACTGGAACGTTGGGCATCACTCGAGTTGCGTACGGAAAACACCAAAGGTGATGGTTCATTTGGATCACTATATGGCGATTACCTGATCTATAATGAAAACGGCCAGCTAACGCATAGAAATGGTCGTCCGCAAGAAGAAAATGGTGACTGGGGCTATCTGGGTAACGTAAACCCGGATTGGATCGGAAGTATAGCCAACGATTTCAGGTATAAAAATCTAAGCTTAAGCTTCCTCTTTGCTGGTCAGAAAGGTGGTGTCGTTCACTCACGTACCTATATCGATGGCATAAAAGCCGGGAGCTTGCCAGAATCACTTGCTTTTCGTGATGCGAATGGTGCCGGAACTATTGTTGGTGAAGGTATAGACCTGGATACTGGACAACCGAATGCTGTTGCCGTTCCTGTCAGAGATTACTGGCGTTCGTATTATGATAATGACCGCATCGCTACGTTTGACGCTTCATACATCAAGCTGCGGGAATTAAAGATCGGCTATGCCCTGCCGAAGAGTATGCTAGGTCGCACGCCGTTAAAAGGAGCATCCGTCTCTTTGATTGGTAGAAACCTCCTATTGTGGTCCGATGTGCCACACATTGATCCGGAAGTTTCCGCTTACGATGGTCAATTCGTGGGTGTAGAGGCGATGTCGCTACCGTCCATGAGCACTTACGGCATGTCCATCAGCGTCAATTTTTAATTTAAAGAAAGTAAACAGCATGAAAAAATTTATTCTGAGTCTCGTTACCGCTGCTCTTGCCTTTCAAGCATGTAGCAATTTTGAAGAGATAAACATAGATCCAAACAATCCACCTACCGTTCCACCCGAGCTACTGCTCCCCCCTATTATCAGTGGCGCCGTGGGCACCATGGCAGCTAGTGGAACACGGGCCGGCCAGTATGTACAGCACTTAGCCTATCCGGGCGGCACCAGCGAAGGCGATGGACGTTATAATTTAACAGGTGCGTCCTGGCGCGAGGAATGGAATGGTGCGATGCGCCTATTGAAAGATATCAATCAGCTAAAGGATATTGCACAAAATGCCAACCAACCACAGTATGAAGCGCTTGCACATATCAATAAGGTGTACATTCTTTCCCTCATGACGGATGCCTTTGGCGATATTCCGTATGATCAAGCCGGTATGGGCAATATTGATGGGATGGAATTCCCGATGTTTCAATCGCAGGAAGAAGTGTATGGTTTGATGTTAGCTGATCTGGAAAAAGCAAATCAGTTGTTGGCGAATCTTCCCGCAAATGCGACCATTACCCGCGACATCTTGTACAATGGCAATGCGAGCTCTTGGCGCAAGTTTGCAAACTCCCTCAAAGTACGGATACTGATGCGCCAGTCAGCCAAGAAAAATGTCGCTGCTGAAGTTGCTGCAATTTTTAACAACGCTACGCAATATCCGGTATTTGAAAGTGTGGAAGATGCTGCAACGTTGGTGTACGGGAATAATGGCACTAACTTTTATACCTGGTTTATCCAAAACCCACCTGCGGATGGCAGTGGTGTTAACTTCGGTGACAATGCCCGCATCAGCACCACGTTAGCTGGTTTACTAACCAATGCTACCGATCCGCGCTTACGCATTTACGCAGCACCGACGCGCAATTCTTTTCGGGCAGGTGCGACAGCTATCTATCGCGGACAACCGGCCGGATTAAGTTCTGATGAACAGACGGCTTACTATAGAAGCAATAACCTGAATGATGGTGATTTTTCTGTCATCAGCCGCCGCATCCGTCAGGAAAATCGTGCCTTTTTAATGACCTATGCTGAGCTACTATTATTGAAAGCAGAAGCTATGCATCGGAATATGGGCGTTAATGGAAACGTCGCCGATGTTTACCAACGTGCTGTAAATGCATCATTTGATAAATGGAAGCAAGTAGGATCGCTTACGCAAACGCAAAGCCCTTTTATCGATGAAGCACAAAAAACAGCGTATTGGTCGGTACCCGCAAATGCTTACAATGCCCAGCGCGGCATGACACAAATCGCCGAGCAATATTACATCGATAGTTTTCTGAACGGGTTTGAGGGTTGGGCCTCTTGGCGCCGCACCGGCATTCCCCAAATTAAGCCCGGACCATCGGTACTATCGGCTATCCCTGTACGTTATGTTTATTCAGACAACGAACAGAATAATCCTAGTTTAGTGGATTGGGTAAATGAAAATATGGGCGGAAAAATGCCTGATCACAATGTCAAGGTTTGGTTTCAACCGT
>NZ_JJMU01000039.1 GCF_000757725.1 Sphingobacterium deserti | reverse complement strand
GGCTCAGGAAAATCCTGAGCCGAGCCATTATACTTTTTAAAGATTTAATACATCTATTATGAACGCTACTATTCGTGCATTTGGCTTAGGAATAGCCTTACTCTCCGGCTTGTCCGTTACCGCGCAGATAATGCCCGAGGGCTATCTTAAAAATGCACACTCTCACAATGATTACACCCGCAACAATCCTTTCACACAAGCTTATAGCCTAGGTTTTGGGTCTATCGAGGTCGACCTATTTTTAAGAGACAACGAGCTGTATGTCGCGCACTTGCCGAATGAAATCTCGCCAGACCGTACATTCGACAAGCTTTATCTCCAGCCGTTGCTGGATGCTTTCAAAAATAGCAAGAACGGCTATCTCTACCCTCAACAGGGTCAATTGCAGTTGCTGATCGATCCGAAGACAGACGGCACAGCCGTATTGGAGTTGTTGACTAAGAAGCTAGCGCCTTATCGGCAATACTTCGATAGCAAAAACAATCCGAAAGCGGTTAAGCTTGTCATCAGCGGCCGAAAACCAAAAGCCGAGCACTTTAAAAATTTCGATAGCATATTCTATTTTGATGGTGACCTTGGTGTTAACTATAGCCCAGAACAGTTGGAAAGAATTGGACTCTTCAGTGCGCCGTTTCCTGCTTTTACAAAATGGAACGGTTTGGGAAGACTGACTGATGACGACTTGAACAAAGTCGTGCACGTAGTAGATTCCGTACACCAGCTGGGTAAAAAAATCCGTTTCTGGGCTTCGCCTGATACCAAGACGACCTGGTACGAATGGGTAAAATTAGGCATTGATTACATTAACACAGATAAACCGACTGCATTGGCCGCTTTCTTAGAAAGCTATCCGCAAGTGAGCTACAAAGAAGATAAGCCGTATCAAATATATCAACCCGCCAATAAAAGCAAGCTTGGTCAAAAACCGAAAAATGTGATTCTGCTCATTAGTGATGGCGCTGGTCTCTCGCAGTTATGGGCGGCAGCCATGGCGAATCGAGGTCAGCTAAATGTGTTGCGCATGCCCTATACAGGCTATCTGTATACCGGCTCTACAGACAATTACCACACCGACTCGGCAGCGGGCGGCAGTGCGCTGGCCACGGGTGTGAAAACCAAAAACCGTTATATCGGCGTGGATACGTTAGGGCATCCTGTAACTAATATTCCAGACAAATTGGCTAGTAAAAATATCGTCAGCGGTATTGTTTCTAATGATCGCGTGACCGGTGCAACACCATCCTCATTCTACACGCATGTTCAAGAGCGCGATATGTCTGATAGCATCGCTTACGACCTATTGGACAGTAAGCTTTCCTTGGTAGTGGGTGGCTTCCATCCAGCATTTGCAAAAAATGACAGCACCCTATTAGCAAAGCTGACAGAAAAGGGCTTTGATATTCGTAAGGGGATCAATAGCATGACAGCTGATACGGACAAACGTCTTATGGTATTTGCCGAAGATAAAGTAAGCCGTGTATGGGATAAATTAAGTTCGGAACAGGAGAAGATCCAAACCGACTACCGCATGATTGAAGACGCTTTTGCGCCGAGTGTAGCGTACTTAAAAAAGAAAGCAAATAAAAAGGGCTTCTTTTTGATGATGGAAGGCGCAAAAATCGACGGCGGCGGCCATGGCAATTCCATGCCTTTCAGCATCACAGAATACTTGAGTTTTGACAGACTCGTTGGGGAAGCAATGGCTTTTGCCGATAAGGATGGAGAAACATTACTTATTGTGACCTCAGATCATGAAACTGGCGGAATGGTTATTCTAGATGCAAACAAGAATACAGGACATGTGTTAGGAAATTTTGCTACAACCGATCATACGGGCATTCCGGTACCGCTAGCGGCTTATGGTCCAGGAGCAGAAAAGTTTCAAGGTTTTGTCGACAACAGTGAGATTGCGGCAAAAATTTATGACTTGCTAGGTGTAAAATAAGCTCAACTATATATTTAGTCTATCTACAAGGGCCGCCCGACAGCGGCCCTTGTATTTAAACAGACACCACCTTGCTTTGCAGTTCGTCCAGCAGTGCTTCTATCCGTTCTTTCCTGTCGGCTTCCAGCACATCTTCGTTATGCTGAATCCAAAAACTTGAGATAACGGCTTGCAAACGGTAGAGATCGACGTGTATCTTGGCTATCAAATGGTTGGAATATTTGCTTTTCCCCGGTTCACGCTGCGATTGCAATACCGCATCCGAAAACTTCGTGAGTGCTAAAAAAGCACGCTTACGCGCGAGTCTAATCTCAAAACGTTCGCCCTTAACGCCGGAGGAAACGTAGTTATCTACCTCGTCATAATACGCCCGATGTGCATCTAGCGCCTGACCTGCCAACGGAAATACGTTCGTTTGATGACGAACCGGAACTAAGTACCAACCTAGCAGAGCCAATCCGCAACCTAATAGCGTGAAGAGCATTCTGTTCAAGAGTACATTCGTCCAAGTGTCCTCATGAAGATGCAAGGCCACAATAACCATAGCCGTAATAAAAAATACACTTACCATGTAATAGCGTTTATTGAACAACAGAAACGAAAACAACAGTAGCCCAATCATAAAGAGTAATACATAGGTGTTTGGAAACGCAAAAATTAAAGCCAACCCTAACAGTACACCGCCCAGCGTTCCCGCAAGGCGTTCCTTATTACGCTGTTGTGTCAATAAATAGCTTGGACGAGCCACGACGATTATCGTAATTAAGATCCAATAGGTATATTTCATATCTGACAATAGCGCGCCAAGCGCACCGCCTAAAACAAACAACACCAGCATACGCATTGAAAACACGAATAGTGGAGAATAGGATCGGATATGATTCCACATATCCCGAATACCGGACGAAAGCGGAGGCAGAAAGCCCGTAAGATCCAAACTTTGCGCATGAAAATCCTCCATAAGGTCATCGCCCTTTCGGGTTCGCAATTGATGTACCGAACGCAAGAAGACACGTGCGTTTGCAATGGTGCCATTTAACATCAGCGCCACCTCACCACCATATCGAAGAGCTGAATCCTCCAAATTTTTGAGTAAGGCTGCCATATTCTCTTCTAAGAACAAAAATTCAGGTCGGTCGTGCGCATTTTTTAGAGAGGCCACCTCCATCCCATCAGCTACCAACAGCACCAATTCGCGAACTTTCGAAAGCGCGCCGATCGGTTGAAGCTTTTCGCGGATTAATTCATAATCATGATCTAGCGCTGTCGCCATTCCATACAAATCCATCAGCACATAGGCTCGCAACCACAAGGCGTAGCCACGTTTACTGTCTTTTCGCAAATGTCGTCGCTCGCGAAGTAAAAGATGTCTTACGGTCTCTTGCTGATCAGCTAACTTGATACTGACCGCTGCGGCGCGGTGATACAAGCCCTCTAAGGGCACATCTGCATCATAACAATGTGCTTTTGTACGTAATAACGAGGCCGTTCCGCGGTATCCGTTTGCGATGGCTTTACGCAATTCCCACAAAGGATCTATCGTACTGTGCAAGAGATTTATCAGATAAAAAAATGCCGTTCCAGCCCCCACGCATAAGGCAAACTGAGGCACATGAGGCGGCTTCAATCCCATCACAAATGCGATCAGAAATAGCGTGGTTGTACCAATCATGCCGATCCGTGGACCAAGTGCACTGAACATTGTAAATACCGCGGCCAGCACAGCGATAAGCGGTATTAACAACCAGGTATGTGGCAAGCTGTAGCCTATCAGTAAAGCAGTCAATACCGAGCAAACGATCCCCCAAATGGCGGCAAGCAATTTTTCCTTACGATAGCCCGGAAAATCGGTCATCGATGCATTCAGTGCGCCTAGAACGAACGGGATGGCATAGTCTAAACCTGCAACTAAAGTAATACAGATTGCTGGCACCATGCAGGTAAGGGTATTACGCAAGGCCTCTACGCCATATTCGGCGAAAAGACCTTTAAAAATAAATAAGGCTTTGGAAATTTTGCTTTTCAACTACGTTTATTATTTACGCATCGGACGGAAAGCTGATCAATAAAACCAAAATAAATCCACCGATAATTCGTGCGCAAAGCTACAAACTTTTTAGCAGGGCAAAATCAACGTAGTGTCAGGCTTTTTAACCCACTGGCTAGCCTTGCTCTTCCTTCTCTTCGCGTCGATCTGAAGCCGACTTATCTTCGGCCACGCCCGCCTTCCAATACGAGAATGCATAGATTTCTTGGCTCGTCCATTGCAGCTCATCACGAAAATGCTTGCGAAGTTCTTTTACAGATGTATACTCACAAGCTACGTAGGCAAACCGGGAGCCTTCCTCTGGTAAGACCACCTTCTTTGCATGTTGCGCCAGTTCACTGCCTTTGTCTGGATGTGCATTAAAAATGTACTGTATCGTAAAGCCAGCATGCTTGATGTCGGGGTGTATATCATCGGTTGTAGCCACCTCAACAAGGCAATGTCCTTTCGCTGTCGAGGGTAGGCTTTCCAAGATACAGCTCAATACGGGTATAGCTGTTGCATCGGCAATCAAAAAATACCAGTCTGCAGCAGGGCAAAGCGCTGTCTCTCGCAGTTTCATAGCGACACCAAGTTGATCGTCCTTCACGGCGGCGCGAGCCCATGTCGATGCAGGACCGTTATCGCCATGATCAACAAAGTCAATAATAATCTCGCCATCAGCAGTACCCATACCGCGATGTGTGTAGGTTCGCACAATGGGTTTGATACGCTCATCAGGCATCACCCACTCCGCTTTTTCTGCATCAAATGTGGCGAACTGTACATGATTTTCCCCAGCTGGCGGAATAAAAATTTTATTGTTCGCTCCCGGAGTGCAGTGCTTAAAATCTCCCGCTCCATCGCCACGTAATGTGATGCGGATGTAATGCGGCGTAATATGTTGTTTAGCGACCACGTTGAAGACGTGCTTCGCAATGATTGGCTTTTCCATCTGTATTAATTTAGTAGTTTAACGATATCGTTGACCATGAGATTTACGGACGTAAGCCCACCACCTGAAATAAACCAAACATTTGGGTCTAGGTAAAATATCTTTTTGTTTTTAAAAGCATTTGTTTGTTTAATTAGTGCATTTTCCATGTCTGCTTTCTCCGCCTTTTGCCCAACCACAGCCGCATTTCTATCTACGATAAAGAGATAGTCGGGATTGGATTCGGCTATCAGCTCGTTTGATACACGCTGCCCATGCACAGACTCATCTTTCAATTCCATCACCGGTTTGATTTGTAGCACGTCGTGGATAAAACCAAATCGGGAACCTTTACCAAATGCACTGTAGCGGCCGTTATTATAAATCAGAAATAGTGCTTTATTAGGATCTGCGGCAAATTTCTTTTGTGCCTTAGCAATGCTCAACTCCAAGCTATCAAGCTTCTGCATAGCTTCCTTCTCCCTCCCGAAAATTTCCCCCAACTGCTGTGTGTTACGCACAAATGAGGGTATATAATCTTTATTATCCGTGCCAACGAATACGGTCGGTGCAATTTCATGGAGCTCTTCATAAAAGCGCTCCTGCCGTGTAGACATTAAAATAAGTTGCGGATTTAAGGCGCTTATTGCTTCAAAGTCAGGCTCAATCACAGAGCCTACGTCGGCAACGGAAGCATCATCTTGAATAGATGATAGATAAGCTGGCATAAACTTTTTCGGAACACCGGTCGGCTTGATGCCTAATTCGTGAAGCGTTTCCAGCGCGCCGATATCAAGTACTACAACCCGTTCCGGAGCAACAGGAACTTTCGTTTCGCCCAGCTTGTGCGTAACAATCATAGAATCTTGCTGCTCGCCAGTATGCGTCGCCGCGGGCTGACAACAGAAAAAAAGTGATGGAAGAAGGCAAGCCGCTACAAGTACTTTTATTGCCTGATATGTTATTGTCATGATTTTTATAAATTAAAATAGTTACAGATTTTTTTATTGTTTTTCTCGATGATGTCAAATGAAATCCCGAAGATGTCCTCCAGGACATCCGCTTGAATCACCGCATCGGTAGGAGCATCGTAACGGATGTCGCCATCTTTTAAAGCAATGATATGATCCGAATATTGCGCCGCAAAATTTATTTCATGGATAACGATCACAACCGTTTTTCCCAGCTCGTCAACAAGACGTCGCAAAGTTTTCATCACATATACGCCATGCTTCATATCTAGGTTATTCAAGGGTTCATCCAACAAGATAAAATCGGTATCCTGGGCAATGATCATAGCGATAAAGGCGCGTTGCCGCTGTCCGCCACTAAGCTCATCGATATAAGCATCTTGGAGTGATTCCAAATCTGAAAACAGCAAAGCCTCCTGCACCTTTTGACGATCTTTATCGGTCAGCCTTCCTTTGCAATAGGGGAAACGACCAAAAGAGACCAACTCCTTTACCGTAAGTTTCAGGTCGAGATGGTTTGACTGTTTTAAAATGGATAATTTGGTAGCCAGCTCCTCCCCTTTATACGTGGATAGTAGTTTATCATTAAAATAGACCGACCCGCCATCTTGTTCCAGCAGACGGCTAAGAATAGACAGCAAGGTGCTTTTGCCTGCGCCATTTGGCCCAATCAACGACGTGATTTGCTTCATTGGTATTTTGCCCGAAAGCGATTTGAGCACCTCTTTCTTGCCATACCGCTTTGCTATCTGCTCAAACCTTAAGCTATTTTTTTCCGTGACATCCATATCAAATACATAAAATATACAGCGCCTATAAAATTAATAATTATGCTCACCGTGGTTGAAAAGCTGAAGACATGCTCCACGAGAAACTGCCCGATAACTAAAAACAAACAGGCAATCGTGCTGCAAATCCACAGCATCCATCGGTGCTCCCGCGTCCTGAAAAGTTCATAGGTAACATTTGTCACTAAAATACCCAGGAATGTTATAGGACCAACCAAGGCGGTAGAAACAGAAACGAGAACGGCAATGATCAACATGAAGCGGCGCACTAACTTTTTGTAATCAAGTCCAAGATTAATAGCATGCTCCCGTCCTAATGCGATAACATCTAAATAGCGCACTTGATACATGGCGTATAGTATCGTACCCGACAATGTGATGGAAGCGATAAACAGTAGCTTGGTGTTCATTTTAGCAAAGGAAACAAACATGAAATTCTGCACGATAGAAAATTCATTGGGATCAATAAGTACATGCATAAACTGACTCAATGTTTGAAAAAGCGTGCCCATAACCATGCCCAGCAATAAAAGATGAAACATGCCCTTCTGCTGCTTGCCAAACATTAATAGATACATGCCTATCGAAAAAATAAGCATAAAGAACACAGCGTAGAAAAAGTTTGTCTCTTGCGATATAACCTGAAAAGCTCGATCGCCATAAATAAAGACAAGAACGGTTTGAAACAAAATAAATATCGCTTCGTAGCCCATGATCGAGGGTGTTAATATCCGATTGTTGGTGAGGGTTTGAAAGATCAGGGACGAAAACGCCACACTAATTCCTACTACGATCATACTACCCAGCCGAATCCCTCGCTTGCTTAATGCATACGCACTATTTGGGCCCAAATCGTATTGCATGAACAGGATAGCGACAAGCAGTAAACCAATGGCTAAGCCTATAAATTTAGGGAGAGCCTTCATGCGCGTTTCTTTAAGATTAACAACAGGAAAACAGCACTGCCAATGATGCCTAGGGTCATCCCTATGGGAATTTCATAAGGGAATACCAATAAGCGGCCAATCACATCACAGATCAGCAACAGACTAGCACCCGTAAAAGCAGTCCAAGGCAAAGCCTTGCGCAGATTGTCACCCACAAATATGCTGACAAGGTTTGGAACGATGAGGCCAAGGAACGGGATTGCTCCCACAGTAATGACAGACGCACTCACCACAAGAGACACGGCAAAAAGACCGACTTGCACGATAATATTGTAGGATAAGCCCAAATTTTTAGCAAAACTCTCGCCCATGCCAGCAATCGTAAATCGCTCGGCGTACAGGTAGATAAGTATCACGGCAGGGAGGATCAGGTATACCGCCTCATATTGCCCCTGCATTACGGAAGAAAAGTCACCCAACAACCACTCTTGCGTATTTTGTACAATGCCCTGTTTGTAAGCAAAAAATGTAGACACTGCACTGAGAATACTGCCAAACATTAATCCTATAAGCGGAATAAACACGGTATTTTTTAATCGTATTTGGTTGACAAACCCAATAAATAGCAGGGAAGAAATAAAAGTGAAGAAGAGTGCGAAAATCATCCGCATGACCAGCGATGCTTGCGGCATAAAAATTAGGGCAGCTAAGATGCCCATTTTTGCAGCTTCCAAGGCGCCAGAGGTAGTGGGCGATACAAACCTATTCTGCGAAAGCTGTTGCATAACAAAGCCGCTCACACTCATACCGGCTCCGACTAAAAGCAAGGCCAATGTTCTCGGAATTCTGCTGAGCGTAAAGAACAATAACTTTTCACCATCAGTAAAAAGTTCCGTAAAGCTTATGTCTTTAACGCCTGTAAACAACGAAATCCATGCTAAAAGCAGGATGCAGCATACAGAAAGTAGTTGTATGCCAATTCGATTTCTCTCTCTTTCCAAACGATCTCTTCTTTTTCCAAATCCTTATTTAACCACATATCAGTTCAAGCTCCTCTCCTGCTTCAACCTCGGTTTAATAAGTTTTATATACATTCATTTGCACGAGGCTTCGCCATTTCTCTTGCTATTCAGCAATAACATGTTAAAAAGCTGCTCTGGAAAGGGCGCAGGGCATACTGCACCCCTCCAGAAACAACTTCAGATTATACAAACGGATATTATTTTTAATTAATTTTTGTGATGGTATCTCCATTCGTGTCTACTACAGGTGCTTGGCCTTCCACTGGGCGGCCACCCTTAGTTTTATTGACAACGAATGCTGCTCCTGTTTTGGGATCAATGCGCACGTGATTTGGCGCAGATCCTGTCTCCAAGTCTGCAAGCACTGCATATGTCTTTCCATCCAACACCGTGGTTGTACCAGTTTGGCGGTTTGCCGAATAAAGGCGGTTTTTAACAGGATCATACGCAATACCTATGGCGCCCGCCCCCGTCGCGATGCTTTTTAATAGTTTGCCTTCCGTATCCAACACCGTTAATGTGCCAGACTTTTGGTTGGTAACAAACAAACGCTTGCCATCGCTCGTGATATTGATGGGTGCTTCGCCTCCAGAAGGAAATGACTTTTCAATCTTCCGTGTTTTTGTATCCACCACAGCAATAGAATTTGTTCCCATAATGGTCACAAATAATTTGTCTTTTGATTTGGCAAAGGTCATACCTGTCGCCGTTTTCCCCAAATCCGAAATCAAATGAGAGAATGTATTTGTCTTTCCATTGATAACCCAAATACTGCTCGGATCACCGACGTCGCTCACATATACTAAATTGTTATCTTCGTCGACAATAACTTCGCGCGTATGGGATTTCTCTTCACCGTGCGTAATTGTTGCCAACAACTTCCCAGATTTAAGATCGATTGCGCTAACAGAATTGGTGCGGGTATTCGTTGTATACGCAATCTGCGTTTTGTTATTGATAGCGATACCAAATGGTGGGTTTTCTTTCAGGGAAATACTATCCACTATGGAAAGATTTTGTGGATTGATTTTGTATAAAGCGCCGCCCGGAGCAGTACGTGAGCCTGCGCTCGTCACGTAAACATGGCCATCTTTGCTATTGAAAGCAGATTCATATACCCCTTTTCCTGCCGGAGATGACTTATCGACCTGCTGTGCAGCAGCTTGTAAAATAGGCAATGTCATACCTGTAAATGCCAATATTACTTTGAGCATGTTCATGTTTGTTGATGTTGGATTATGCTTATTCATATATATGTGTGTTATTGTGAAAATTAAAATCAATTACTTTTGCTTTCCCAATATGTATAGAAGCGTTTAAAAGCCTGCTGCCAATATAGCGCACCGTGCTTTCCATGGGAATCCATATCAAACGCCGCCGTCACCTGTCGTTTCTCTTCAAAAAAGTCTAAAAATTCACGCAGATCTTTGCCCATATTCTCATGATGATGGTCTTTTCCAAGGCGCTTTTCCCGCCCCCCTACATAAAAGTAAAAGTCAGTATCCTCCAGCACGGCTTGTTCATTAGCCAAAGCATGCTCTGCCTCAGCATAGACGCCATCCCGATCGATCCAGATAGAAGGCGAAAAAATAGCCAACGTTCCAAATATATCGGGATAAGTAAGTCCAGCGTAAAGACTTACCAAACCACCTAACGAGCTTCCTATCATCACAGTGTTCGCTCGGTCAGCTAGTGTACGGTACTGCTTATCTATGTAAGGCTTTAGCACAGAAACGATATCTTGCAGATACGCCTCGCCCAGTGGCTTTGGCGTTTCAGGAATAGGATGAATTAGAAACTCTTGTTGCCGTTCTTCAAAGGTTTCTGCATGGTCAATAGCAACGACGATAACTTGCTTCTCAGCCCCATCGAGTGTTTCATCTACCATCCATTCTACCGGGCCTGCTCGCCCTACCGATGTAGCCTCATCAAAAAGATGCTGGCCATCATGCATATAAAAAACCGGATATCTTTTGTTTGAATTTGCATAATCCGCAGGCAAATACAGGTAAACCTTTTTAGTTCTGCCCATATTGGGAAATAGAAACTCAGCATCTAGCAACTGCACTTGTGGGGTAGCTGTTGACGCAGGAAATTCATCACGCCAGGCATCGATTTCTAGCGAGATCTCGAGGTCATGATTTACATTTACTGTAAATGGGGGCGGCAACTTACCTTCGGTAGTCGATTGTAGTGTTTCCCAGCTTCCACGGGTTATCTTTAATTCTAAGTCGCCGGGACGTACATCCGATAATACGGTCGATAAGCTTTCATCCTGTTGAGGAATTGATCCCAGTGGGTAACTATCGGCAGACCAATTGTTAAAATTTCCCGCCAAATAGCACATTTCACCAATAAACGAAGAGCTGTTATTGATTATGGTTAAGGTGACTTGATAGGATGTTTCGTGACTCATTTTGTTAATACAACAGGCCTTAGCGACCCTTTCAATAGTAAATGCGATGCTAATTTAGATAGATTCTAAAGGAGTTGCAAGAATTATTTAAATTAAATCTAAATAAAGTTATATTTGCAACGAGGTCTAAGAACAGCTTTAAAGAAATTCATACCTATGCCTATCAGAAATTTAAGCAAAGCGCTTTTATTCATTAGTTTTTTATTAACGCATGTTGCATTTTCGCAAACTGGGCTACATATTCATGGCCGTGTAACTGCACGGGGTAATGCTGTTGCCGGAGCAACAGTGGTCGTGGGATTGTCTAGTCAACAAGCCGATTCGCTGGGACGTTTTCAGTTTTCCAATTTAAAAAGCGGGGAATATGTGGTGTTAGCTACAGCGCTGGGCTATGCGGAATTTAGAGACACTGTCCTTCTAAGCGACAAAGATAAATCCATAAACATAGAACTGGCAACAACAAATTCACGCATTGACGAAGTGCATGTAACAGGACAGTCGGCTACACAGCAGGTTCGCGAGCAGCCTATCCGAGCGGTTGTTATTGATACACGCGCTGTGGCGCAGCAACCGGCTACCCTCGCCGAGGTCATGAACCGAGCACCGGGTATTCGTATCCGGCAAAGTGGCGGATTGGGAAATGCGGTCGATGTCTCGATAAATGGCTTTCAGGGTAATGCTGTTCAGTATTTTCGCGATGGTATTCCACTGGAATATTTGGGTGGTGGCTACGGCATCAACAACGTTCCGTTAAATCTCTTGGAACGTGTGGAGGTGTATAAAGGTGTCGTGCCGGTCTCCATCGGCGGAGATGCACTCGGCGGTGCAGTGAATCTGGTAAGCGCGCAACATAGCGGAACACAGGTTAACGCTTCCTATGAAATTGCTTCGTTTAACACACATATCGCCAATTTATCCCTCTATCATACGGATAAAAAGGATCGGCTTTTTTTTGGGATAGATGCATTCTACAACTATTCCGACAATAATTATAAGGCTGATGTAGAAGTAGCTAACGCCAGTGCTAACTATGACACGGTGAACGTAGAACTCTTTCATAACCGCTACAAGCACCATTTTACCGAGGTGTACTTTGGGCTGAAAAATCGGTTCTGGGCAGATGAAATTCGTTTCTCTTTTGCTGGCTATGGAATCGATCGCCAATCGCAGCACCCGGCATTAATGACAAATCCCTATGGCGCAGTTACGTTGAAAAACCAAGGACTTGTTCCGGCAGTGCGCTATCGAAAGAAGTTATGGAATGATAAGCTTTCCATCGATCAGTTTATTTCGCACAGTTTCACACGGCGGAACCGTACCGACACTCTTCGGGGGACGTATGACTGGTATGGCAATTTCACACCGCGCAATAACGATGATATCGGCGAAAGCCCTAATCCTTCTCTATCAGAGATCGATTACACACAAACCTTGTCCCGAACGAACCTTGCCATCCGCATCAACGACAGACACATGCTGGAAGGAAATATGGTTTATAACAGGAGCAGTCGGGTGGGCGCCGATCCGTATGGCTTTCGTTTCGCGGGAACGGAAGTCGATATATTGAGTAAGGAAGCCACTTACAGTAAGCTTATAACCGGTTTATCTTGGGATTCCAAGTGGTTGGATGGCAAATTAACAAACCAGCTCTTTGTGAAGTATTTTAACTTCCGATCGGAAGGAATCAATGCTTTTCTTTCGAATGATACGGATCTGAGCAAATTTACCACCGCTACGGACAATAACTGGGGAATAGGAAATGCATTGAAATATCAGATTAATGCGCGCAGCTTTGCACGGGCGTCCGCAGAACTGACAAACAGACTTCCGTTAGCGGAAGAGCTTTTTGGAAACAATGATACGCGTGCACCAAACTTTAGTTTAAAGCCGGAACGCAGCTTTAACCTGAATGTGGGATACCGTTACAGCACGAATAAAATGACGGCTGAACTGGGGGCCTTTTACCGAAAAACAAGCGGCATGATTATGTTGGTACCCATTCAACCGCCGTTTTCGCAGTTCCAAAATCTAGATAGCATTCGCGGCTATGGATTTGATATCGACTTAACGTATCAAGCACACAGACATTTGGAACTCAACGGAAATGTAACCTGGCAGGATAACCGTATGGTGGATGTGGGATCAGCCGTTTACAAATGGACCGAGGGAACGCGGCAGCGAAACACGCCCTACTTTTTCGCAAATCTTGGCGCAACGGGATTATTTCACGACGTCTTCACGACTAAAGATCTGCTAAAACCATACGTACACTACAATTTCATACGCGAATTTTACTTAGTACCTATCCCGCGCGATCAGGAACCTCAAAGTTTTTTGGGAATATTTGGTAACGCAGAAGTGCCTATCAAAGATTTGGTTCCGAACCAAAGCCTCATCAGTGCGGGCTTCAACTACGTCTTTCCGTCCAGCAATTTTATCCTTGGTGCGGAAGTAAAAAACATCGCCAATGCGAAGCTGTATGACTACTACAAGATTCAGCGGCCAGGGCGTAGCTTCCACCTGAAATTAACTTATTTTATTAAATCTATAAAACATCAGTAATATGAAGAAGACAAGATTTTTTAGCCTCTTGGCGCTACTTGCCTTTAGCGCATCATTAGGAGCTTGCAGCAATGATGATGACCCGACGCCGCCGATTGATGGTGATGGGACAAGTAAATATGTGTTGATGACGGTCTCCGATCGCACGCAGCAAAATGGCGGTGGCTACATCAGTGCTTTTGATGCCATCCCTACCGGATCGATCTCCAATGTGGTCGGCGGCAAATCGCTTACAGCGAATAGAGGGGCTGCCGGATGGCGCACATATGGCAATTGGATATTCAAGATGTACCGCAGCGCCGACGGCGTTCAAGGGATCGAGAAGCTTGCTGTCTCTGCTGATGGAACTGTCAGTAGCAGTGCTTTCATAACTTCAAAAAACCCGACAGAAGCCGCAAAGCGAACGGGCACAGGAAACTTTGTGATCCACAATGAAACAACGGGCTTTTACTGGGATGCTGCCGAACCGCTGAAGATACAACAGTTTAACCCGACCACCATGGCCAACACCGGCGTGCTGGATTTTGCCAATGAGGTAAACCAAAATGAGCTCGCCGTTCGCAATACAAGCAGCGAGACGATTCAATTTAGGGCAATTGGTCAAAAGTTTCTCGCTATTAAAAACGGAAAACTATACGCTAATATCGGCTATGGCAAGTTAGCAACCACACAAGCTGGATTTTTTGATGATGTATTTCCATCGGTTTACATTGCCGTTATAGATGTTGCTACAGGAACCTATGAAAAAACCATCCGCATTGCTGATGCCGGTAGCATCGCTTACATCAACGACAACCGCATGTATGATTTCGATAGCAACGGTGATCTTTACATCGTTACCCAAGGCAAGCACCCGCAGGGACTAGGCGGCAAATCGAAAATCGTGCGCATCAAGGCAAACGAGACCGATATCGACCCGATGTGGGAACTTAAATTCTCAGACTACCGCGCAGCTGACGACGGAAAATTTGTCAATGTTTTTGCGGATAACGGTCGATTGATCCTGACATTAAATTCCATAGCATTAACAGGTGGCCCATCCGGCAATATTAATTCCGCCGATATCTGGAAATTTTACAGTGTAGATGTTTCCACGAAGACGTTTGCAGAAATTTCGGGCATACCGACCGGAAATAACCCAGGCGCAGCTTTCGCTGTCACCGAAGTGGATGGAAAAATACTACTACGAGGCTCTTCTTCGGAGACCAACTCCGCCAATGGCTACTACACGTACAATGCCAGCAACAACTCCGCAACAAAGCTGTTTGATGTGAGTGAGGGTGGTGCTGTAGCTGGATTTGTTAAAGTATTAGTGGATTAGTAGTGCGTAGTGAGATGTCTTCGTCCCTAATCCGGGACGGGGCGACTTTGCTGTTAATGAAGGGATGAAGCGATAGATTTTAGTACTTAGTATATAGAATCGGTGGTCGCATTTTGTCACGATACGCTCTACGCAATACTCTTTTGTCCCTAAGCCCGGGACGGGGGCGTTACTTTTGT
>NZ_JJMU01000038.1 GCF_000757725.1 Sphingobacterium deserti | reverse complement strand
AAAACCCTGTCGCTTATTTTTGTTGCATCCTTAGTAGATCGTGCTTGGGCAAATGTCTACAGACGCAACAAAACTGAGGCGACGTTGCTGTTAATGAAGATTGGAAGCAATATTATAAGGAGTTTATGACCTTTTGGAATCGCATGCGTGTAGGTTAATATCTAACAGCAGAAACTACTATGTAGCGGGGCTCACTTTGTCGCAATACGCTCTACGCACTACTCAATACTCTATCGTCCCTAAGCCCGGGACGGGGGCGTTACTTTTGTGGGGCAAAAGTAACCAAAACCCTGTCGCTTATTTTTGTTGCATCCTTAGTAGATCGTGCTTGGGCAAATCTCTACAGACGCAACAAAACTGAGGCGACGTCGCTGTTAACGAAGGGACGGAGCGATAGATTTTAGTACTTAGTATATAGAATCGGTGGTGCGTAGTGCGTCATGGGTGTAGGGATTGAATAGCGGCGTATGGCAAGACTGTTGACAACCGTGCTTCTACGTCTTTGCGAGCCAGAGGAACGATGGCGCGGCAATCTTTACTACAGTAGACGCCTGTTAACACTTAACCCAATTAATAATTTTTGGGGTAGTGCGTAGTGAGATGTGCGTATTGCGTAGTGACATAGCTGCAAGCTAATCCTCTACTTATTGCTACACCCCTTTTATTAACAGAATATGTCGCCTCGAAAGCTTTGCGATGTGCAGGAATTTCCCTCTGCACAAGCCTCCCCTGCAAAGGTTCCAAGCGACGATTTTTTTGCTTCCTTTTTTTAGAAAAAAAAGGAAGGCCCTGTCCTGGCAAGGACGGAAAGGTTGTGGGTGGGACTGCCAGCAGTGAGATGTGCGTATTGCGTATTGCGTATTGACATAGCTGCAAGCTAATCCTCAACTTATTGCTACTCCCTTTATTAACAGAATATGTCGCCTCGAAAGCTTTGCAATA
>NZ_JJMU01000037.1 GCF_000757725.1 Sphingobacterium deserti | reverse complement strand
GGCAAGGACGGAAAGGTTGTGGGAGGGACTGCCGGTAGTGAGATGTGCGTATTGACATAGCTGCAAGCTAATCCTCTACTTATTGCTACTCCCCCTTTTATTAACGGAATATGTCGCCTCGAAAGCTTTGCAATATGCAGGGATTTGCCTCTGCACAAGCCTCCCCTGCAAAGGTTTCAAGCGACGATTTTTTTGCTTCCTTTTTTTAGAAAAAAAAGGAAGGCCCTGTCCTGGCAAGGACGGAAAGGTTGTGGGAGGGACTGCCGGTAGTGAGATGTGCGTATTGCGTATTGACATAGCAGCAAGCTAATCCTCAACTTATTGTTACTCCCCCTTTTATTAACGGAATATGTCGCCTCGAAAGCTTTGCGATGTGCAGGAATTTCCCCCTGCACAAGCCTCCCCTGCAAAGGTTTCAAGCGACGATTTTTTTGCTTCCTTTTTTTAGAAAAAAAAGGAAGGCCCTGTCCTGGCAAGGACGGAAAGGTTGTGGGTGGGACTGCCGGTAGTGCGTATGTAGATATCAGTATGTAGATAATAGTATATAGATTTTAGAAATTCTAACTTTTCACTTTTGAATTTGAATTTTATAAAACGTAATAAAAATCTGGATCAGGCCCTGCAGGCTTCTGTACATCCTCTCCCATTTGCTGACGCAGTACAAACTCAATATTCTGACTGATATTTGTCATGGGCGTATCCATTGGACCATTCTCAAAAGGATCTTGCATCAATATCGCTGTGCGCTCTATAATGATGAATATAGTTGGAATACCTGCGGTAAGAATAGCTTTTATCGACGCGTAGTTATCATCCAAACTAAATGGTAATAAAAGCGTAAACAGATAGATCAAGAAGTGGAGTAATGCACTGTAGGATGCCGGAAAGACTGTATTTTTTATACGCTCGCATCTCCCCATAGAATCACACAATTTTGTGAGGGTGCTATCCAGCTGCACCTGCCTGAACTCGGTTAGCTTTCCTTCTTTCGATAGGCGCTTTAATTGCAATCCATGTTTCAAAAGCATTGCATTGGGCACATTGAAATCTTTGATTCCCTGTGCGTCGATGTAGTTACGCACCTCTGGAGAGAAAGGAACACCACGCAGGGATTCGCTAAGCGCATAGTTCCATATGACCTGTCGTTCCATAAATATTCGGATTTCTTCCTCCTCACCATCAGGAAGAAACTCATAGAGTTGCCGGATCAGCGTACGCGAGTCGTTCACGATTGCGCCCCAAACAATGCGCGCTTCCCACCACCGATCGTAGGCCTGCCCCGTCCGAAAGGCCAATAATAAAGATATCGCAGTACCCACAATCGCTACTAGGGCGAGCGGAATAACGAGCGACGCAAAATACCGCTGCGTAGCTATCAAACCGACCACGACACTGAATGCCGTGATGGCAAACAGGTCGTTTTTTATTGTTTTTACAAAATCAAAAATAGAAATCTTTCCTTTTAGCAACATACCGTAATACCTCGTCTTTATTGTCCCTATCCGATGCTTCATTGCAAGGACGACTTTATTAAAATCAAAAAAAGGGAAAAATGTTTTTTCGAACTCTTCATTTTTTGAAGAAAACAGTTTTAGACGATCATTGTTAATCTACTGAGAAGAGTTTTAATGTAAATACATCCCAATGAATAAACTGAAGATGAGCATCATGATCGGTCTAGGTATCGCTATTCTTGCAGGTTGTTTCCCGAAAGCCAGTGAAGTTATTCGCAACCTACCGGTTGAAAACAAAGAGCAGATTCTATCCAAGTACAACGCGGAACAAATTGCGGAAGGTAAAGTGCTATTCACGAATAATTGTGCGAAGTGCCATAAATTAAAAGAGCCAGAAACGCGCACGCCTGAGCAATGGAATAAGACCTTGAAACGTATGATTCCGAAAGCGAAACTCAACGATCGTGATGGGCAACTCGTACGTGCTTACCTGATCGTTAATTCGAAGGAAGGTTAGTCACAGCAGGATCAACAACTCGCTGTTTCAAGTTTTTTTTACTGAATCCTTTTGCCTCGTGAGAGTAATGCTTGACAGTGTTGTCATCAGTTCTATTAGATACCTACACATCATTTAAAGAGTCAATACCCTGCTCTTTTAATTTTTCCAATGCTGATTTCATAGCCATCACCTGTTCGGGTGGATGTCCTTTCCATACAGTTACTTCGCCGACCACGCGAAATGGATCGGTTGAGCGATAAGATTTCGTTGGGTTGCCCGGAAATTTCTTGTCTGTAAGGTCAGGGTCATCTTCAATAACTCCCGTAGCCTCGACTACGTATATTCTTTCCCGCCCCTCGCCAAAAGCAAGCTCTGCTCCCCAGATTGCGGCATCCAAAGTCGCCGATAAGAAAATGTATTTTGCTTGTATCCGACGGCCGTAGTTGGAATTAAACCCCACTTCAATCAAATCGCCTAAGGCAAGATCAGCCTTCGTGCCATGGAAATAGGTTTGTGCAAAAGCTGTTGCCCTTCCGTCTGTATGTTGCTGTTGCATGCTATGTTTTTCCATTTCAAACGTATTCTGCGAATAGGATAGCTAAGCATCCTGTCCGAAAGTCAACAAATTATTATCCGGATCAAGCAGCGAAAATTCTCTTTGACCCCAAGGCTTTATCCCAGAGGTCCATTCGGATGAATGGGAACGTGATGATCTAAAAGCCATTGGTAAAACTTGTCGATATGCTGTGTCCGCACATAGACCTGTCCGTAGTTCTGCGTTGGATCAAGTTCGGCAAAGGCAAACAAATGGATCTCAATAGCATCTTTTTTGATCAACAAATAATCGCCATAGTCCGCAATCTCGCTAAAGCCCAGTCGATCGATGTAAAAGGCTTTCGTGGCGGCCTTATCGCGCATGGGTAATTTGGGAATTATAGCTGTAAGCATATTTTTCTATTCATTTAGATGAACGTATTTCTGATAGACCAACTTACAAATAAAAAATGAATAGGAAGATATTAAAACTTGCTATGCGGCTAGTTCCTTATTCATTGGCGTTAGCTAAACGGATCACCAATTTATTTTTTCCTTGCTCGACGTTAACCTTTGCTCCCTCTTTAAACCCCAGCTTTTCCAACCACTTTCCTTCAATCCTAAGTGCCGGAATCTTGGTTATGCCATAGGCTCTCTGCTGATATTTTCTATGAATTTTGAGCTTCCTTATATTTTTTATTGTCATATAGTTATATGACAAATATAAAGCATATTCCTAATATGTCAATCTTTTATATGACAATTTTGTCAGCGTATTAGCTGACATTTATTCCATGACGAGAGATCAACTGAAACAGAAACTTGGAAAACGTATTGTCGAACTTCGAAAACAAAAGAACTGGAGCCAATCGGACCTTGCGCGTGCTTGCAGCAAAGATCGGCAAGCGATTGAAAAATTAGAAAATGGAAAAGTTAATCCGACACTCTATACCTTGCTCGAAATCGCTAACGCGATGGAAATTTCACTCCGAGCATTGGTCGAGTGGGATTAAGATCCGTTGCAGGAAACAATTGACAGATTTGAAAAGACAACCGAGCCCTTTACCAACTTGGTTTAAATAGATCAAGAAACGAGACGGAAGATAAATTTAAAAAATCGACTAGAAAATGTGCGAAGATGATCCAGCGAAGGCTGTCTGTTCGTTTGTAAGTAATCGCCCATACGATCCCCATAAGGAAAGTAGAAATCATCACTTCGTATCCGCTAAACAATGACGAGTTGATGCCAAATACAGCGTGATTTAGCGAGAACATCATACTGCTGAACAGCACCGATAAAGGAGCCCCCCAACTTTTGGTGTAGTCGCTTAACAAGCCACGCCAGTAAAATTCTTCTAGCCAAGGATTTACCAAAGCTAATATTATCCAAGGGACAATAAGTTGCCAGGAAGACAATAGATGATGGTATTTCAAAAAGATCGGTAGCGGCGTTATAGCAACGACGAGTGTTGCAATTATCCATCCGAATCCTGCTTTTGAGGGCTTCAACCAATTTCGTATTGCTACCTTTCCTCCGTACTTGATGATGAAAAATAGAAATAGCCCCCACTCTATTAAAATAATGGGAATAAAAGCCCACTTCCCAATATAGTACCCCGCAACGACCGCAACCAATAGGTTGATAAGCATAATAAGAAAAGGTGATAGGATAACAACGGTTCTTTTTTTCATATATCGTAAATGGTTGATGTGTGTTGCGGTAATTTTATTTTCCACAACGGCAAAGGTAAGTGCGATTCTCCGAAGTATTACATATGTATCGATGAGTGAGCTTTTCCTGTCGGCGAATATAGGGTAATGCTCGGCGAGTTACCGGGTGTGAATAACAAATCTGCTTCAACAATCTGTATCTTGCAGCAAAAAACGTTATGGATATAAGATCTATTGGGATATTTCTCTTGGCGGGGCTATGCGAAATTGGTGGAGGTTACTTAGTCTGGCTATTTTTACGAGAGGGGAAACCATGGTGGTATGCACTATTAGGCGCACTCATTCTTATAAGCTACGGTGTCGTAGCCACATGGCAGGAGGCAGGATTTGCCAAAGTGTATGCAACTTACGGCGGTATATTTATTGTAATGTCTATACTTTGGGCGATGTACTTCGATAATTTCAAGCCAGATAAATTTGACATCCTAGGCGCGGGAATTGCCCTCATTGGGGTCTTGATAATCTACTACGCACCTCGATCATGACTAGGATAATTTGGAAATGAAAGACGCTTACACGACGCGAAAATACAGCTCAATAGAAAGACTGACGAAATTCCAATGGACTTTGCTTGGTTTTGATCTTAAATAATTTGCTAAAACTTTGCGAATGCTCAAATCCCAGTTCATAAGCTATTTCTGAAACAGACAACTCCGTTGTAGACAATTTTTCTTTCGCTTTTTCAATGAGTTTTTCATGGATGTGTTGTTGGGTAGTTTGTCCTGTTAATTGCTTCAATAACGTTCCCAAATATTTGTTCGAAATATTCAAGGATTCTGCGACAAATTGCACCGTAGGCAATCCCTTAGATAGCAAATCTTCTCTATTGAAATAATCATCTAAAACGCTTTCCAATCGTTCTAACACCTTGTGGTTACTAATCTTCCGAGTAATAAATTGCCGTTCATAAAATCGCTGTGCATAGGTAAACATCAATTCTAACTGTGCGATAATCACATCCTGACTAAATTTATCAATATGGGCTTGGTATTCAGCTTTAATATTTTCAACGATACTATTCATTATTGACTCTTCTTTATCAGAAAGAAATAGGGCCTCGTTTGTAGCATAGCCGAAGTATTCGTATTGTTTTATCTTCTTTGCCAGTGCTGTATTCCACAAAAAATCAGGATGGATAAATAGCATCCAGCCTTCAAGATTTGGAGGCAGTCCCCCTTCTTCGCCACGTAAAATTTGCCCGGGAGACATAAAGGCCATCAACCCTTCATCAAAATCATATTTCTGTTGTCCGTAAAGCAAGTTATTGCAACCGCGTTTCAAAGACACGGTATAAAAGTCAAAAATCACAGCGTTCACATCCGAGTCATTTTTAAATTTAGAAACGTCCAGCATACTTATAAGTGGGTGATGTGGCTTTTCGAGACCAGCTAGGCGATGACCTTCCGTGATGGATTTTATCCTGTAAGGAGTTTGATTTTTCATTTTACAAAAATAAACGGGTATTTTTTATTCCTTGCCTGGAGCGACTTTGCAACATGTTATTAGGATTTTTAAAATCGCGTTTCGGCGTTTTACCATCCTCCTCAAACATATTAGAAGCCCATAGCAATTTACCAAAATATTTCCCTTCAGACTTAAAAATAGTAAACTTCAGCTTTACATCAGCATCCATACTTTCCCAATTGCCGATGATTCTATCGGCTGGCTGTTGCGCAAAACTTGCGAAGGAAAACAATAGCCACAACGTTGTAAAGAATGTCTTTCCCATTACGCCTGCCGTTTTAACTTTTTAATTGCTTTGAATTCTCCGTGTCCAAACTTTAATAAAACATTTGGCATGAGTCTGCTAGCAAACTTGATAACGCTGATCATAAATGGCTTCAGCTCTTTCTTATCTTTCAACATTCCGCTAATAGCGATTTTAACCATTTCATCGGCATTCATCATCATGCTGTCGTTGGGCTGCTTTACCCAGTCGTCTTGCAATTTGGTTTTAACACCGGGAGGTATCATTTCAAAAACCTGTACCGAGCTGTCTTCTAATTGTAAACGCAGGGACTGGGTATACGCTCTTATACCTGCTTTTGTAGCGCTGTATATAGGCGCCGCTGAGTAACTCATAAAGGCAATGCCTGATGAAACATTTACAATCCCAGCTGACTTCTTTGTAAGCAAATGCGGCAGAAACTGATGCACCATTTGGATCGTTCCCGATAGGTTGGTCGCAACTTCTCGGTTTATATTTTCCAAATCCAACGTCTGATCCTGTAGATCTATTAAACGCATCATCCCTGCATTGTTAATGACTATATTTAGATCTGGAAATTGTGATGTAACATCATGAAATAACTGTTTAATGTCTTCCGGGTTGCTCACATCGCTTTGAAATATTTCCACATTGGGAAATTCCTTTTTTGTTTCGTTAAGCGCCTCCAGTTTACGGCCTGTTACGATAACTTTTGCTCCGATCTTAGTCAGTTGCCTAACAAACTCCAAACCTAACCCACTGGTTCCACCAGTAATGAGGACGGTACTATTTTTTAAATCCATCTTTATAATAATTTGATAAAGCAAAGTTCGTCCGATTGAAGCGCCTGCATGTATCCAAAAGTCGGAAGGTTGTAGCAGAAAGGGATGGTAATTTTTTCTACGTAAAACCACTAACGCACATCTAAATTCAAAATACTTAGAATTTTAATACTTATTTTACTACCTTTGGACTTCTTACTAATACATAACTTACACTAACGCTACAATGAAACCATTCCCTTTTTTGATCGTCGTCATTTTTATAATAGGCTGTAAAAAAGAAAATAATCTGATAGATAAGCTTCCTGAAGAAACCTTAGTCACGGGGTTTGCCTACGTAAATCCGCAAGGCAAGCAATTGGATGATTCCGTAATTATTCTCCCAAAAGCGGGCTATATCATAGATAGCGATAGCCCGTATGAAGTGTATAACGGCGCAACTTTTGTCAATAATAGCTATTGGGAGCGCGCGGCTGGTAGTGAGCTTTCCCCGGACAGTAATCTCTTTGTAAAATGGACGGTAGAAGATTTAACGCGTGAAAAATTCGTGAAAAGCGATACCACAAAAGAGCTGCAGTTGGAACTCTTTGAGATCGGTAAATTTAAACTCACGCAATACCTTTATGCAACTTCTGAAAACAGAAAAGAATCTGTACAGGCACTGGATTCTTTATCGAAAATTGTGGAGGTTGTGAATGTCAGAAAAGTCGATTCCATTACGATAGACAGCCTAGGTTTTGCTAGCCCATATTCAAATGCGGGACTAGACCGTAATGCTCCTTTCGATGTATTCGTTTCCATATATAAAAATGCAGATGACTTGGCGACTGCGCAAGCACCAATTTTCCAATCAGCCGTTTTGGAAGACATTAAATTCGGAGCAACAAATCTAAAATTGGAGATCCCGGAGTCCAGTTCCATACCAAGTTTCGTCGCACTCCCTGATTCTGACGTAGACATTTTACTACAACTCAATGTCCGTCAAGCCGGTAAAGTCTATACACTTCTAAACAATGAACGTGGTAATTCGATAGTTCGTTCTTTACAAACCGGTTATCTGGCAACAGATAATGCTAGTTCAAGGGAAGAATTACGCTTGTGGTTTCAATCGACAAGCATGAAGATTAATACATCGTTTATGTTTATGAATTAAATGTGAGCAGATAGGTCACAGAAGTTTTCAATTAAAATAATCACTTTTTTATTGACTCTCCCCAATTAGAATTACGCAATATGTGTATTCATTGTTATCTACACATATTGCATAATTCTATTCAGCTTTTAATTATTACATTTTTATTGATCTAACAGCTAACTTTTCGATTTCGTAAAATTTTCGCTCATGCTATTATCATCTTTTTAGTATAGCTACTTTACGACTAGTTATTCCCCCATTGACTGCAAACGGTAACCATTTGCAAACTTAAAAATACTCAGGTTCACGCATATGAATATGATTTACGCCGCATATTTTATTCCGTATGCGAATGTTCGCACGTGGACAATATATGTTCGGATACGGACAGGGCCTATAAAAGAAAAAATGTAAAACACTTGATGCGAACAACTTACATCTTTGGCACTCATTTGGAATAATTTTAACAGTATTTGGCTTGGTTGGGGATGGCGGTCTTTAATACGGAGAATTAAGTAAACAATATAAGCACAATCATTATGATAAAGCAATACCTTAAAATTGCGGGACGTAACCTCCATAGAAATAAAGGATATTCAATGCTAAATATAGGAGGTCTGGCAATCGGGATGGCGGCAGCAATGTTAGTTTTGCTATGGATTCAAAATGAGATTAGCTTCGATATGTTTCATCCGAAACGTGATCGCTTATATATGGCAGGAAATAACTTAAAGCTCCAGGATGGTATAAATACGATATTTTTAACCCCTAAGCCGTTAGCGCCTGAACTAAAGTCGGAGTTTCCTGAAATAGCCAATACAAGTCGCCATTCGGAGATGGGTGATATACTCATAAGAGTCGGCGATAAAAAGATCAAGGGATTTGGCGCCTTTGTAGATTCCACGTTCTTGCAGATGTTTGGCCTCCCGCTGATAAAAGGTGATAAAAACCGTGCGCTCGTTAACCCAACAGATATCGTGATTACCAGATCACTAGCCAAAACGCTTTTCGGAACAGATGATGTACTTGGCAAAACGATGCGCTTAGAAGCAACAGAAATCGTCAACATAACGGGGGTCATGGAAGATATCCCACGTAACTCTAGATTTAATGAAACTCAGTTTTTGATGTCGTGGACCTCTATGGAAAAAAAAGGACAGTCGGATCAACACTGGGGTAATAATACAACGACAACCTATGTAGAACTAACTCCGCAAGCTTCCTTTGCGGAGGTTAACAAAAAGATCCGAGACATAACGGTGAAGCATAGAGGCGGCAACCGAGATGCCGAGATATTTCTTCATGCCTTACCAGACTGGTGGTTGTACAGCAAATTTGAGAATGGAAAAATGGTAGGTGGGAGAATAGACATGATCCATGCATTCTTATTTATCGCCGTATTTATTTTACTAATTTCCTGTATCAACTTTACCAATTTGAGTACTGCTCGGAGCGAAAGACGGGCAAAAGAAGTCGGCATCAGGAAAGTCGTTGGATCTAGCCGTCGTAAGCTTATAGGTCAATTCCTGAGTGAAGCCATCTTGATAGCGTTAATTGCTGGTACCCTTGCCCTCGTAACAGTTTGGATATGTTTACCGCTCTTTAGTAGTCTTTTGGGGCGCGCAATAACGATCGATATATCTTCAGCTAGATTTTGGTTTTCATTTTTTGGCTTCATCCTCTTTACAGGTATTTTGGCTGGTACCTATCCTGCTTTCTTCCTCACATCTTTTCAACCAGTTAAGGTTTTAAAAGGAACATTTCATAGCGTAAATTCAGCGTACCTTGTAAGAAGATTCTTGGTTGCCATTCAGTTTACCGTCGCGGCAACCCTTATCATTTGCACGTTCCTTATCCAGAGACAATTAGAATTTGGCAGAATGCGCGAAAACGGTTATGATCGAAATAACTTGATTTACATTGCTGAAGAAGGTAATATCGTCAAGAACCGGTCGCTCATCAAAAATGAACTACTAAATAGCGGTGTAGCTGAATCGGTGACCAGAACCAGTTCTCCCCTCACTGAAAGTTGGAGTAACAGCTGGGGTTTTGCGTGGAAAGGAAAAGACGCCAATGATAAAACCATTTTCGATATGATTTCTGCAGATGACCAATTTGCAAAAACTGCTGGCCTTAAGCTTATAGATGGACGAGATTTTGATCTGAATCGCTATCCTACCGATTCCTTGGGCATTCTTCTGAATGAATCCGCGGTTAGGGCAATGGGGTTTGTTGATCCCTTAGGGCAAATTGTTCAACAGCATGGGGCGGATTGGCACGTCATCGGCGTTGTGGAAGATTTCATCCTTAGTTCGCCCTTTGAGGAAATTCCTCCCATGGTCATATTAGGAGCAAAGGGATGGTTTAATGTTATGCATATTAAATTCAACTCCTCTTTACCAACATCGGAAGCTTTGAAAAAAACAGAGGAAATATTCACTCGCTATAACGCCGAATATCCATTTACATATACCTTTGTAGATCAGGCTTATGCTCAAAAATTTGAGGATAGTGAACGACACAGCCTTTTGGCAGGGCTATTTAGCTTTATCACCATAGCGGTATCTTGTTTAGGCCTTTTTGCACTCTCCGCATACATAGCTGAGAATAGAAAAAAAGAAATCGGCGTAAGGAAAGTAATGGGCGCATCCGTCCTTTCCATCACGCGACTTCTCTCTACTGAATTTGCTCTACTGGTTTTAATTTCCTGCATAATCGCCTTTCCTATATCCTATTGGTTCACCGATCATTTCTTTCTTCAAACGTATACGTACCGCATACCAGTCAGTTGGGATGTTTTTGCACTTGCGGGAACCAGCGTATTATTGATAGCTCTTGCCACAGTCAGCACACAAGCCATCAAAGCCGCATTGGCTAATCCGGTGACCTCATTAAGGAATGAATAGGTCTGTTTTTCTTATCTCCTAGTGCTGTTTAAATTCAACATTGCTCAGACAGTAAGCGTTTGATACTGCAATCTGCACAGTGTCTACTTAGCCGCCGTCGCCTCCAACTCCACATTCATCGTTTCGTTCAATCCCACTACTTCCAATAAGGTGAGCGATTGCTTCATTTCATGGTTACGAGCAAAATCTTTCAACAAATCAATACATGTGGACATAAATTCTTTCGAAGACGTCGAATATATCGTAAGGCGTACAATATCTTTACATTCGTATCCAGCTTGGCTAATCACAGTTTCTAGATTTTTGACCGCTAACTGAAATTGCGTACGCATATCGGCGTTGCTTGAGCTACCATCAGGGTTCACCGCGGCCTGACCAGATATGTATAATGTGCTTTTTACTTCTTTCACTTCAACCGCTTGAACGTAGCCAAGCTCGTTCTGCCATTCCCAAGGATTTATCACTGTTCTTACCATAACGTAATTTTTTATTTATAACAAATAATGTTTACGTTCGTTTCTTGCATCAGCTACTCGACATCTTTTACACAGCGGAAGCCGATATGATTGGTCGTACTATTAACTTCGCCTTTGCCCCTTGCTCCTGCTTTATAACGTTCACAATACTGATCATTACAAAGAAAAGATCCGCCACGCTGGACGCGCTTTATCGCCTCTAGTTCTTGCGGATCATAAGATGATGCAGGCCCTTTTGGGTTTTTCGTTTCTGCTACGGCATACGCCGGCTGATAGAAATCTGCGCACCATTCCCAAACATTACCAGATAAATCATAAAGCCCATAGGCGTTAGCTGGGAATGATTTAACGGGCGCTGTGCCTGCATAACCATCTTCCCTGCTGTCGGCGTCTGGAAACTTGCCTTGAAAAATATTGGCCTGCCAAACACCATTTTTTTTGAGGTCTTTACCCCAATAAAATTCTTCATCATTCTGCTGCCCCCCTTTTGCTGCATACTCCCATTCGGCTTCTGTCGGCAGTCGCTTGCCTGCCCAATTCGCATAGGCTGCTGCGTCTTCGTAAGCTACATGCACTACCGGATGATTTTCACGACCTACGATTGTACTTTGCGTGCCTTCAGGATGTTGCCAATCGGCTCCCGCAATATATTGCCACCAAGCGGTAGGATCCTGTAAGCCTCGCGTAGGGGTAACTGCACCAAAAACCGCTGAGCCAGGAACAAGAATAGCCGGATCCGTACCTGGAAAATCCTTCGGATGCAACGGGCGCTCCGCTACCGTTACGTACCCAGTCTCTTGCACAAAGTGCGCAAACTGGGCATTTGTCACTTCATGTTCGTCAATCCAATATGGCGACAGCTCGACTTGACGCGTTTTAGCGGCGTCATCAAATCTTTTGCTACCCATTTCAAATGTCCCCCCCTGCAGAAAAATCATTTTCGAATGATCTTTTATGACGACAGCAGCAGGCTGGACAACTTGTCGTTTGGATAAAAGCGATCCTCGCGACACGCCAGCTTCCATGCAGCAGGATGGTAGCTCTTGCGCTGATATCAGACCGCTCACCGTAAAGATCGCGCATGATAAGAGAGTTGCTCGCCACGTAGGTATACTATTGTTTTTCATGCCTTGCTGTCCATATTTCGTCGACCGTAGGGATGCCTGTTTTTGTCCAAATAGCGGTACCTGAACGATACAAGGTGGTGGTCGGAATTGTTTTTACCCCGTATGCTTTGATGATATCTGGATTGACATCAATTTCCACCTTAACAACACGTAAATCATTGGATCGCCGCTGTAACGAATCCAACACAGGTATAACCTTTTTGCAAGGCGGGCAGTAGTTTGATCCAAAACTGACCAGCACATACTCATCTGCCGTCAGCGCGGTATGAAAAGCTTCCAAGGATATTCTTTTCTCGTTTGTCTCCGAGACAACTAAAGGGTAGCCAGATCCGACCCAAGCCGCTATTCCCGGAGACAAAACATAAATTTTGTGGAAAGATAGCTTGCTAAGATGCTCCGCGAGCCGCTGCGAACGCCCAGTTTGGATGGAGTAAATAAAAACCGGGCTGCCCTTATCAAGTTTACCGATCTTTCGCTCAAAATCTGCTGCCTGCTGATCGATTTGGATAGCACTTGGTAGGTGAGCCTGCTCATACTCCTCGAGCGATCGAGCATCCAGTATTTGCGGCGACCTTTCGAGTTGTACATGCTTAAAAAAGTCAACCACATTAGTTTTGAAATCCTTTATTTGTCCGAACCCTAAATGTGTAATAAAGCTCAGTGTGAGTATAAAAATCGTTGCTTTCATTTGCTAAAAATTAAAGGCCGGGGGTGTAGATTCTTGTTCCTTACTTTTTCTAAAAAGTCGCATACTTGTCGGCTCTTTATCTTCCAGCTGTGCAAAATCAACCACACCGTTTTGTTTTGCCCACTTGAAATATGCTTGGGAAAGCTGGGATACTACAGCGTGGTTTTGACGTGCTACATCAGTTGTTTCCGTAGGGTCTTTATCCAAATCATAGAGCTCCCAACTATACGATGGCCAGGTAGATACGAGCTTCCATTTACCTATACGTGCTGCCCTATTGCCGGCCCTTTCCCAAAAGAGCCCTTCAGGCCTGTCAATGGTATCCACAGCGCCCGTTAGCACAGGCAGCAGACTTTTCCCGGGAAGCTCATGCGGTTTAATTCCTTGGTAGCTTTTTGGGTATTTGGCCCGCGCCAACTCATATAGCGTTGGGGCGAGATCGATAATGTGTCCAGTACCCTGCACAATTGTATTGGGCTTTATCTTTTGAGGAAACCAAGCGATAAAAGGCGTGTTTATGCCGCCCTCATGCAGATAATCTTTGTAGGCTTTAAAGGGTGTGTTTGAAGCATACGACCAGTTTTTACTCTGGGATTCATAGGAACCTACCGTTCCGACCGGCCCCTCATTTATGCGTGCGCCGCCATGCCACTTAACCAGATCTTCCGCTGGCGCACCATTGTCTGAAAGAAAGATGATAATGGTATTTTCCAATTGTCCATTGTCCTTTAATTTTTCTAAAAGGGAGCCTATACTTTGGTCAAGACGGTCTACCATTGCCGCAAATACCTCCATCTTTTTCGCCCAAGATCGTCTATTATCAAACGATAACTTATCCCAGTCGTAGAGGTCTTGATCAGGAACAGAAAGTACGGCATCCTGTGTTAAGATACCGAGTTTCTTTTGTTTGTCGAAGCGCTCTTTTCGAACGGCAAACCACCCCTTGTCATATTTACCTTTATACTTAGCAACGTCTTCGGGTAGAGCGACCAATGGCCAGTGTGGGGCTGTATGGGCTAGATACAAGAAGAATGGCTTGCTTTCCCCTTTGATTTCGTCCAAGAATTGTTGGGCATGAGCATTGATGACGTTGGTTGAGTAATACGCCGAGAGTGGGTAGCCTTCTGCGTCAGTCTCTACCTTACCAAAACCCGGCGCCCCAGAATTAGCTCCGTTTTCATTTTTTGGAAAAACTTTATCGAAGCCCCGTTGCCAAGGATAACTTTGGTCTTTGCCTGATACATGCCATTTGCCGGACGTTAGGGTGATGTAGCCATTCGCTTTGAGCACTTCTGCAAAAGTTAATGATTCGGCATTGATATACCCTTGATAGGCTGGTAGTCCGAGGTCGTTTGAGAAGTAACCTACACCTGCTTTATGCTGGTATTGTCCCGTGATTACCGAGGCGCGGGTAGGCGCACAGATGGAATTGTTGTAAAATTGTCGAAATCGAACACCTTCTTCGGCCAAGCGATCGAGATTAGGTGTAGCGATTTCCGAACCATAGGCTCCCAAATCTGAATAACCGAGGTCGTCCGCTAAGATGACAACAATATTTGGGCGGTCTTGTTTTTGCGCGTAAACCGCTAGGCTCAGACTGCATATGCTTAGTAGTGTTATAAAAGTCTTTTTCATCGTTATACTTATTTAGATGAGTATGTAGTGTATTACTTAACGAAGTGAATTTCTCTGTGGCCGTATGCGTTCATAATCGACTACACCTGTTTCTTTAGCCCATTGCTGGTAAAGATCTTCAAGTTCCTTTACTACATCAGGGTATTGATTTGCAACATTATTATTTTCTGCACGGTCGTCGTCTATGTCGTAGAGCTCGATTTTATTGCCGGTCTTGTACAGTGATACAAGTTTCCATTTACCATGGCGTACGGCCCGGTTTCCAGCACGTTCCCAAAACAACGGCTTCCCCCTATCTGCTTGATTCTTATCAGTTGCTAATACCTCACGTAAGCTTATCCCAGATAGCGGATTTGCTTGTACATCGTTTAGCGTCTTAGGGTATTTAGCATGGGCAAAATCGTACAGTGTCGGTGCTATATCGATGATATGGCCTGTACCTTTTTTGATTGCGTTGGCCTTCACTTCTTTGGGGTACCACACAATAAAAGGTGCGCCGATACCTCCTTCGTATGGATTGTCTTTGTAGCTACGGAGCGGTGAGTTACCGGTCTGCGACCAATTGCTGTTCTGCACTTCATAAGAGCCGGCCCGTCCTACAGTTTCGGTGTTACGCTGTGTATACATTCGCGTGCGATCGCCCCCTTGGGCCCCATTGTCCGATAGAAATATAATCACAGTATTGTCATCCTTCTTCAATGTCTGCAGTGCTTTGCGTAGCTTGCCAATGCTTTGGTCGACATGGTCAATCATACCTGCAAAAACTTGTTGACGTCGTTGCCAGTACTGCTGTTCGTCATAGGTGAGCTTATTCCAAGCCTGTATCACCGTGTCACGGCTGGCAATCTCCTGCCCTGCTGGGAATACCCCTTTTGCGATTGCTTGGCGATACCTATCCGTGCGCAGGCTATCCCATCCTTTTTGGTAGACGCTTTCATACTTCTGGATATCTTCTTCAGGCGCCTGTAGTGGCCAATGCGGCGCATTAAATGCGAGATAAAGGAAAAATGGCTTGTTCTCTTTGTCCTGATCCTGAAGGAATGCAATGGCTTGATCGGTGATTTCGTCGGTGAGATATCGTCCTTTTGGCAGATAAAACGGCTCGTTATTCCGCAACAGTGGGACAGTCGGGCTATTCTCACCATTTATTTCATAGAAATTTACGGCACCACCTATAAACCCAAAAGAACGCTCGAAGCCGCGTTGCGCAGGCCATTGATCCCGGTCATCACCAACATGCCATTTTCCAGATAGGATAGTCGAGTATCCCGCATTCTTCAATACTTCCCCCAGTGTTAGAGACTCTTTGTTGAGAAACCCTTGGTAAGCTGGCAATCCTAGATTGACGTTAAAATAGCCGATTCCCGCCTTGTGCGCATATTGTCCAGTCAGTAGTGATGCTCTAGTCGGCGCACAAATGGAATTATTGTAAAACTCCTGAAAGCGGGTACCTTCCGCTGCCAGCTGCGTAAGGTTCGGGGTGTTGACGTCCAGTCCACCGAAAGGTTCGATGTCGGAAAAGCCTAAATCGTCTACCAATACGAGGATGATGTTCGGCCGTTTATCCTGTGCCAGTGATAGCATACAGGTTAACAGAAGTGCGGTAAAGCTAAGTGCCTGCTTCATGATTCTTTATTTTAATAATTTATCCAGTCTGGATGCTGTTTAAGGTTGGGGTTCAGATTCAGTTCTCGTTGCGGTGTCGGGAAGTGGATATGTCTTGCCGCCGCCTGCGTTTTCTTCGCTGCGTGAAGTTTCGCTATATAGTAGTCCACACCTCTCCTGACCAGATCGAACCAACGTTGATACTCGTACACTAACTCCTTGCGTCGCTCCTCGAAGACCAACTCGCGAAATCCATCTTTCGTACTGCCGCCTGTATACAGGCTGGCTTTAGCACGGCTTCGAACACTATTTAGTGCGTCGATAGCTGACGTCGTGGGGGCGGCTGTCAATTCATTTTCCGCTTCGGCATAAATCAACAGCACCTCAGCATATCGGATGATGGAGAGGTTTTTTGATGACTGACTTTGGTTTCCTACAACGCTCTCATCGTAGTATTTATTAAATTGAGGTTTACTCAAAGCGTAATATTGACCATTAGTCGGAGAGACCTTGCCGGTGGTAAACGTAATTGGCAGACGCGTGTCTTGACTTTCAAACGATTGGTAAAGAAGACCTTCCGCATGAAGTGCATCAGAATAGTCACCGTTTATCCCGGGAATGTCTGCCGGCGCAGATCTACCTGCTAAGCTATTGCCTTGGTATCCGCTATTGCCTTGAAACTGTGCGGAAAAAATATGCTCTTTCCCATTCTTTTTGTCCACGGCAAACACATCTGCATAGGATTCGAACAGACCGTATCCTTCCTCGTCGATAACTTCTTTTGCTTTGTTTCGCGCCAGCTCCCACTTCTGTTGTGTTAGGTAGACTTTCGATAATAAACTCTTCGCTGCACCTTTAGACGCACGACCTCGGTCCTTCTCACCGTAATCGAGGTAGTTGGGCAGGCTCTCTGCCTGAATCAAGTCATTTTCGATGTGGGTGTACACCTCCGCTTCTGTTGCTTTGGAAACATACAACTGCTCACCACTCAATGACGCTACCGGTTCTACAATTAACGGTACATCGCCAAACCATCGTACGAGGTTGAAGTAGTGCAGTGCTCTTAAGAATTTTGCCTCGTTGATGAGGCGTGTCTTAATCGCAGGACTGATCTGCCCCTCTGCCATTGCCTCGATGTTTTTGATATTTAGATTGGATGCATTAATCGCATCATAGCTCTGTTTCCAAAGCTGCTCCATCCGATCGTTTGATTCATCATGTGTCAAACCGCTAATGGCTCTTACATGGGCATTTCGTGCTCGCGGTCCGGCTTCATAATCATCAGTTGCCATTTCCACGCCAATCTGGAAAAGCCCATTGTAAATAGATTGTCCACTTTCATATAGTTTGCGATAGGTTCCAGTCACTGCTGATAGGGCTTGTCCTTCATTGAGGTAAAACTGCTCGGAAACCAACAGGGCATCCGGATTTTCCTCCAGTTTTGAACATGCCAATAATGTGCTTAGTGTAAGAAGCCCAATTAAAATTTTACTTTTCATAGTATATTAGCCCTCCTGATTAAAATGTAATTGATGCGCCGACCGAGAACGATTTTGAGGCCGGGTATATGCCTTGGTCGACACCGATCTGCACGTTATTTCCCGACGTCACTTCCGGATCAAAACCACTGTACTTCGTCCAGGTGATGAGGTTTTGCCCGGTTACATACAGTCTTAGATTAGATAGTGTATTTTTTGTCCAGCCTTTCGGTATCGTATAGCCAAACTGTAGCGACTTGACACGTACGAACGAGCCATCTTCGACAAAACGATCCGAGAAAATAGGCGCCGGATCTAGTTTAGCACGCGGATAGTCTTGCGAAGGATTAGCTGCTGTCCATCGCTGTAAAGCGTCACTTGATGCATTTTGCTGACCGGTAAACATCTCCAAAGCTTGTCTATTCATGTTGAGGATTTGATTTCCTACCGAACCTTGTATAAGGAAACTGAGATCTATCCCCTTGTAGTTAAATGTATTGGTAATACCGAAAAAATAATTAGGCTGAGCATCTCCGATAATCGTTCTGTCGTTGGCGGTGGTAAACTTGCCGTCTCCGTCAATATCTTTGTACAAACGGTCGCCGGCTTTTGGAGTAGCATTACCCGTATAAACCCCTTTTTCCGCCTCTTCCCCCTGCTGCAAGATTCCATCTGTAGCTGTCCCGTAAAAGGTGCCTAAGGGCTTTCCAACCTGGATAATGTAGTTGCCGGTGATATAGGAGCTGCCATTGCCTATTGATAATACTTTGTTCCGATTGAAGGACAGGTTTAGATCCGTCGACCACGAAAATTCTCCCTCGATATTCCGGCTTCGAAGATTAAACTCCACCCCTTTGTTCTCAACAGATCCATAGTTTTGTAAGGAACTTGCATAACCTGATGTCCATGGGATTTCAACGTTTAAAAGTAGATCTTCCGTCTTTTTATAATACCAGTCAAAAGTGAATTGAAATCTATTACGAAAAAATGAAAAATCTATCCCCGCGTCATACTGATAAGTGGTCTCCCAACCCAGATTTTCGTTCGGAATGCGCTGCGAGGCAAAGCCGGTCGCGATATTGCCCCCGATAAGGTAGTTAAGCGCGTATAAGGTAGAGAGCGACTGATATTGCCCGATCTCGAGATTCCCGGTAGTACCAAAGCTGGTGCGCAGTTTAAGATCATTTAGAAAAGAGAGATTTTCCTTCACGAACGTTTCTTCGCTAGCTCGCCAAGAGAATGCAAGCGATGGAAAATTTCCCCATTTGTTGTTCGTTCCGAATCTGGAACTCCCATCTCGGCGTATACTAGCGGAAGCATAATATTTATTTTTATAGTTGTAATTAATCCGGCTCAGAAAAGAGTGAAGTACCCATGCGTATGCACCGGATTCTGGTCGGAGTAAGGTTGATCCGCTTTGAAGGCTATTATAGAGCAATTCATCGGTTACGAAGTTTTCAGCACCCGCCCCGAATATCGCATTACGCGCTTCCTGTTGTGTAAAACCTAATAGAACATTTAAATTATGATTGTTAAAGGACTTGTTGTAGGTCAGCGTGTTTTCATTGAGCCATGAATAGTAATCCAAGCTGCCCAGGTTAGCTCGGCCATTGTTTACAGAACCTTCATAAATATAAGATGGCAGGTAAAACTTGTCAGTCCTTGTGTTAAGATCCACTCCGAGGAGGACTTTAAGCTGCAGACCATCCAAGATATCATATTGCGCAAAGCCCGTTCCCAGTGTCCTAAGCCCCACCTGTTCATTTGTAGTCTCTAATAGTGTAGCAATGGGGTTAGCAAATATGTTTTCGAACGGATTTCGAAGCGTATAGCTTCCATCCGCTTCGTAAACTGTAGCTGTAGGTGGCATGATCAACAGCGAGTTCACAATACCAGATGGAGCAATCTGAGCTTGCGTACGGTTTAATGAGAGATTAGCCCCTATAGTCAACCGTTCGTATGGACGAGCATCAATGTTGCTGCGAAAACCTAGCCTTTTGAAATCTGTGTTCACAATAACCCCCTCTTGGTCAAAATAATTTGCTCCCAAAAAATATTTTACCCTGTCGCCGCCGCCCGTTAACGATAGCTGATGATTACGTATGGGCGCAGTACGGAACGCTTGTTTTTGCCAATTGGTGCCTTCACCGAGCGCGTCTACATCATTCTGTGATAGGTACTGGTACTGTCCGCGCGATGGGTTGGCATCAAACAGCACCTCATTCCGCAAGGTAGCGAAATCTCTCGCTCCTAATACATCGATAGTTTTGATCACGCTTTGAGATCCCAAGCTACCATCATACGTGAGCTTTGCTCCTCCGGCGCTGCCTTTTTTCGTCGTCACGAGCACCACACCATTTGCGCCACGGGATCCGTAAATGGCGGTGGCCGACGCATCTTTTAACACTTCTATGCTTTCAATATCTGAGGGATTGATACTAGCTAAGGGATTGATCGTGGCTCCGGAACCTACGCCCGTATTTTCCGTTTGGTTATACACAGGGAAGCCGTCGATGACATACAAAGGCTCATTTCCCCCTTGGATGGATGCTCCGCCACGGATACGAATGCTCACGCCCCCGCCGGGCTGCCCTGAAGTTTGCGTGACCTGCACACCGGATATTCCGCCTTTCAGTGCCTGATCCAATGAGGATACATTTTGTTTTAGCAGCTCGTTTGGCAATGAGGCTACAGAACCGGTAAGGTCTTTTCTTTTAATGGCTCCATAACCCACCACAACCACCTCGTCCAAACCTGATATTTTCGGCTCTAATTCAATGACAGTGGGGGAAATTGAGATAACAAGTTTTTGCTGTTCATAGCCTACGTACGAGACAGTAACGGCAAACGGCAGTTTTTGTCCAGTGACAAATTGGAACTGCCCCTCAGCATCTGTCTTTACGCTATGAGTCACAGCCTCCAGCTGTACCGTAGCGCCTTCAATGGGCTCTCTGGTGGTGGCATCAATGACTTTACCTACCAGTGAAGCATTAATAATGGGAGAGGTTTGTTGTCCTTGTGCGCTCAAAGTAGCCAACAAAGACAATAGGAATAGCCAAGAGTATCCCCAAACTCCATTTATTTTCATATTTTTGGATGTTTAATAGTGAGTTTAAAACAAGCGTCCAACGCCAATTGAGACTTGTTTCATTATTAGTCAACAGGGGGAGTGCAAACTCCCCTTTTTCTTTTATATGGAGAGATTAACTACACATTCGCATTCGGTCTGGGGAACAGAAAAAGAAGTTGATAGAAAGTGTATGCGGATTGGTGGAGTAGGTTTTATTATCCATAAACGTTAAGTAGTTATTAGTTTTAAAAATTTGATGCAGCAAATATAAAATAAAATCCAACAATAGACTACTAAATCTATAGATTTTATTTTATTACATAAAAACTGTCTTTGCTTGTAGCGGCAGAGTGGAAAGAAAATAGATCTGTATGCACCTTTTCGAATGGACATTTAAATGTAGGAAGCCATTAATTCATTCGAACTAATGGCTTCCTACTAATTTATTTGATGAAACACGAATAATCCTAAGTGATTGAAAATATGGGGATAGCGACATTTAGCGGCATGCCTCACCTTATCTTCCACCATTGTATTTTCAATTCCAGCCCCCCATCTCACTGCTTAATGTATTATTTCTTTTTTGATAAGGTTGCCACATACCCGCCATTTATCGCCAGGTCAATCTTGATAACATCGCCTTTTTTAACAGATATTTTTTTCTTCTGAAGTTCTGTCGGCAAAGTATCTGATTTTTTGGTATCTGCCCATATTTCCATTTCATAAACTCCATCCCCTAAAAAGTCGAGCTTTACGTCGATCGCTTTCCGCGTACTATTGTTCATCACTCCGAGATACCACGTATCTTGATTTTGTCTAGCCAGCGCAATATATTCTTCAGGATGTCCTCCGATAAAATGTGTATTATCCCATACCGTTGGAACGATCTTGAGAAAGTCTGCGCCGGGCTTATTAAGTAAATTGTCGGGATGCTCACAAACAACGGTTAACGGGCTTTCATAAATCACGAATTTAGAAAGTTCCGCAGCACGGGTGTTTGGAACAATCGTCGGTGTCTGATTTTTAAATTGTTGCTCTGTAACGTTTAAGAAGCCCCCCGGGGTGTAATCCATTTGCCCCGCCAGCATCCGCGTAAAAGCCAGCTTAACATTATGTGCGGCGCTCATTTTACTCGTAAATTTATGAAACTCGTTACCCATCACGCCCTCTCTCGTAATCATATTAGGATACGTACGGATGATGCCATCCGGTTTATACGCACCATGAAAATTCACCAATAGCTGGTTATCTGCGGCACATTTAATGATCTCTCTGTACCAATTAACCATTTGCTGATCATCCCGATCCATAAAATCAATCTTCACGCCTGCCACGCCCCACTTTTTATAAAGGGGGAACGCTTCTTTATATGCCGAATTCCTATTCACATCACTGGAGTATAGCCATAACAGTATTCTTACATTCTTAGACTTGGCATAAGCAATAACCTCTTCCATATCAATCTGCGGAGCAGCTTTGGTAATATCTGCCAGCGGTGTATTGAATGTCCCGTACCACTGCCAGTCCACGAGCATATACTCCCAACCCATCTCGGCCGCAAAATCGATGTATTGCTTTATTACCGGCATTTCCATTTTTACGTCGCCGCTCCACCAGTTATCCCACGCGCTTGTGCCCGGCTTAATCCATGATGGATCCTCGATCTGACAGGGTTCATTTAGGTTCTGTACAATTTCAGATTCGATCAATACGCCCGGGCTATCGCCGATCATGAGTACGCGCCATGGTGTATAGATTTCTTTATCGAAAGCCACTTTTGTTCCATCTGCAGATTCACCCGGTAGCGGTGCTAATCTGGTCATAAGTTGATTGGATGCTTGGTTCTTACCTATGTAAAAGCCACTATAGTTGTCGATGTTTGCCTCAGTAATCGCCACCCAGCAATTTTTGTCGAACTCCATTAAGAACGGGATTCCCGCGATAGAGGTATCTTGAAGAGCACTCAGTTTCTTTTTAAAGAACTCCGATTCCTGAGCACTTGCGTAGCCGCCGTAATTGACGATCCATGCATTTGGATCGTCGGGTATATTAAAAGATGTGAGCTCTCTGGTAATCTTACGGTCGCCAATTTTCTCACTTCCGTATAGCTTATAACGCAGGGCTACTCCATCATTATACGCCCGGAAGGTAAGATCCATCCTGCGCATAAGGCCCGATTTCTCTTTCAAGCTCAATTGAAGTTCATTACAATGATTTAGGATCTCGGCATTTTTGGACTTTATCACCGGCTTCCATAGATCATGAATAGTCACCTCTTTTTGCTCCAATAGCATGAAGTCTCCTTTCATAGCTGGCTCATTCAGCAATTCAAAGCCCAACGTTGATGTGTTTACAATGGAACGGCCCTGAAATGTTACACTATAACTTAGCGTGCCGCTGTTATCAATGCTCACAGCTATTTTCTTATCGGGAGACGCCAACATAAATTTTTGGGCGTGTACCTGTTCGCATCCATATAGACCAAAAAGTCCTAAAAGTACAATCTTGATTATTTTCATAATTATGTATATGTGGGTAACTACAATTCAAACAATCCTATGGCCACGTCCAATAACGTCTAGTATAAAATTTACATGTATTGGAACATGACGCAAAGCGAATCACGCTATAAAATCCATCTTCACATGGCATGGGAAACAAAACATGTTCGCTTGGTCTATAATCCTAATCTAATGCAACCGGTTTCATTCCCTATGTTCAAATATAAATAAATGATCCCGAGAAAATAAAAAAAATCGAAAAACTTTATATTTACTCTATTGAAAGCTTGATAACAACGTCTAATACTGACCCAAACCTCTATTGGAAGCAACATTGTTTCCATACTCTACTGAATTGCAATTCAACTATCGACGAGTCCTTCGTAAAATAAAGATAAACGGAGGAATAGCTAGTATGATGCCCCACGCCGTTTACATTGATCATCATATGAAATCCAGAAAATACTAGTTTTCGTGGATATAATAAGCCCTATTTAATATATAGCTTGCATATGGCAAATGATACAAGACATGAAAACAATAGCTTTTTTCTTTACTGTACTTCTATTGGTGGGCTGTTCTAAAGACAACGGCCCAGAATCTAGTATACCATCAAATCTCAAGGGGACGTTGTATTTCGATTGGGCAGACGAAGGCACGCTATCAATAGACACGGAGACAGGTGTTAAGGGAACTTTTCTACCTAGTGACTCTAAGCGAAACGGGTGAGACATCTCAAGGGATAAAAAATGGATGCTCACCGCCAGTAAAACCAGCATTTGGAATGACAACATCACCTTCGTAATTAGCCAAATGGCCAGTGGTGAAATTGTGAACCAATTTGATTATAAGCCGCTAAATGGCGGAAGTGGATTTCATTCGGGCACACTCTCACCCGACAACACGTTGATCGCCATAGCGCCTACATTTGAAGCAGGATGGGTATTGCTCAAGACTGATGGATCCCTACTAGGGCATATCGATGCCATAAATGGCGAAAAACCCGCGAGAGGATCGGCAATAGTATGGCTTCCGGGTAACTCTATCCTCCTCACCCACAAGTCATCTATCATTAGGCTTGATCCACCCTATACCAATGGGAAATTAATAAAAGAGATGAATTACGAAGACTGGGGTGAGGTTACGGTTAATGCTGCCGGGACCAAGATAGCGCTGAGCGCAAATAAGCATATTTACATGATGGATATCGATGGCAGTAATTTCGTGCAAGTGACCGAAAGCAATGACGAGGAGGTGCTTCCAGCGTTCTCACCGGATGGAAACTATCTACTTGTAGGAACAGACTACACCCCTTCTGGAACATTCAGCGCTATCTGGCGGCTGAAAATTATACCCGCAGACGGCAAAAAGTATAATGTGGACCCAATCGCCGAAAATAGTGCCGGCGTAATTCCCGTAATCGCCAATGGAGAGGAGACTATTCAGGCCGCTAGTAATCGAGGTATGATTTGGAGGTAATGTATACAACTTAAAAAAGAGATGTCATTAATTGAAAGTGATATGTTCGCAAAAAGAGAGTTATCAGAAGAAACCATAGCATGGACTCCTATGAAGCGCCTCGGCAAAGCAAATGAGGTAGCGGAAGTTGTGCTTTGGCTATTCAGTCCCGCATCAAGCTATGTGGTCGGTCAGCCGATCTCGGTAGATGGTGGCTTAAGTATCCTATAATATCCTATTTTACGCCATGCATGCAGGATCATGGCAGGAAGTATTGAAGCTGCTCCCATTAAAATAAATAGCTTTATGGGGCAGCTATTTTTACATGATTTATCTTGCATCATCTCAGGCGCTTCCTAAAGAAACCTTCATCCTCCCGAAAAGTGCTTTAACTTCGTTTTCTAAAGTATCTTCATTTTTTTATTGTGTCCCAACATCATCAAAAGCTCGGTTTTAAAAGGAAAAGACCTGATGTAGGATGAACAAACAGCATGCGTTGAAATTCTTAAAAACTTGATGTGGCGATTAGGTATTTTCTACTAAAACCCTTTATACTTTGAGTTTATCTCCGGCGAAGTAAGGATGGAAAAACGGATGATCGCAATCTTAGGCAAGGTTCTGCTAAAAAAACCTTTTTTTAAATATTTTATTCACTACTTTTTTTGTGTAGTGAGCGAAGCTAATTTAGTGCTGTTGATTAACAAAGCAGGTTTCCGAAAAGGCTTGGTAATAGAGTAGGATATGATTTTTATTCTTTGACAGAAATGGATAGCTTAGCTTTAACGAAGATTGGTGTTCGAGAGTTGAATGCCAACGAAATGGTAGAAGTGGACGGTGGATGGATATTTATTGCTTGGGGAGCAATGCTAGCCATGGATGCTATTACTGTAGGAATGTATTATGGTTATCATCAAAATAAATAATAATACGGGACTTTTAGAATTAAACGAGGAAGAAATGCAACGCATTGAAGGCGGATGGATTGGATTTGCGGGATTACTTATTGCCGGTTTTGCGTTAGGTTACGAAGTTGGAAAAAGTGCTGCTGAACGAGCACGACGGTAATTATCTTATGCACCGTTTACATGCTAATCATTTGTGTGAACGGTGCGCTATATTTTGGCACCAACTACACATGGAGTTTTCTATATGAAAAAAAGCATTCCATCATTGAATATAAAAAAGAAATATGCTAACGCATTTATATGCCTTGGTTTTCTCTTAATTTTAGCATTTTACATAGGTTACAAAGTAGGACAAAGTGCGGGGAAGAAGGAACGTCTTAGTGAAGCTATTTGATAAAAAGCTCCTCCCGTAGCGTTGTCAATATAATCTATTACGATTACTCCCGCTTCTGAACACAAATGTAAGTACCATAGCATATGTCAGGAAGATAATGAAGTGACTAATAAATCTTCTGGGTTGTATTTGGTTTTATCCCCTCGAAATGCTGGGTCTGAAGAACCATAAGTTTTTGGCTTATCTGTGGACAGTAACCTGGTAGTTTCTTTCGTAATTCCTATAGTTGTCAGTCCCTGTGCCTTTGTTCCCTGTCCATTTAATTGTTGTTTTATAATGATGTTGCATTTTTAATATCTCGTCTTTCTGAAATTTGTATTAGCATACTGTATAGTCTTCATTTGTACCTCTCAATATTTTTCACTGTCTATTGCGTATCTTCGGTATTATTGTTCTCGAAAATCCCGTGTAATTTTTGTTGCAATAGCTTTTTATCGGGCAGTTGGGTTTGGTACTCGGCAACCATTGCAGGGGAAAGCGAACCGCCTTTATGCGTTGTTTCGGGATTGCTGTATGAGTTGTATAATGTCATCAGCCAACCCCAATAACACAAAAAGCCCGACTTTCGTCGAGCTTTTTCTGTCGGGGTGGCAGGATTTTCCATCACACCTCTAATGCGTTGATTTTATTACTATTAACAAGTAATCTATCAAGACAGGTAACCGAATAGGTATCCTTTGATATGCCCTACTTTGTAGACTTTGATTTTTCTTGACACCACCTTTTCCAATAAGTCAATGTATTTTGCTACTCTAAATTTATGAAAATTCATCAACAAAAACAATCCTTATAATGAATTTGCCAAGTCGCTTGATTTTTTCGGGCAACTTAAATTCTGAATCCTCTATGCCCGCGCACTCAACTAAAAACGATCGCGCAGCGATCCAAATATTGTAACGAATAAGCGCAGCAAAAATTAAAATCAATTAGCTAATAACCGACTCGATCTGTTCCTTAACCCTTTCGAGCTCAATTTTTGTATTATTGATTAATGCAAATGATGGCGCAATGCTTTTCTGTTTGATTTCCGTCGTTAAGACAGTAATCTTATCAAGATTAGCATTTGGACTTGAGAAAACTGCACTGAAGACCTGCTGATATTCAACTATTAAATTTGAATATTTACTTACTATCTCACTAAGTCTCCCATTAATAAGCATAAGTGCATTTAATACACCTTTAACTTCGGCATCAGTAACCGACTTTGCAAAGTTAACTCTATTACGAAAAGCATCTTCCAAAGACGGCAACTTCTTTTGTCGCGAATCAGAAATTGACTGTTCCAGTCTATTAAAAAAATCATCATTAAATTCAGCATTAAAACTTAATTTTGAGTTTTCAGTGAATGCAGTGGAAAGTTTTTCAGTCATCGTATTTAAGTCATTACGGGCCATTCCGTATAGAAAACCTCCCAATCCAGACACTATAGTTCCAAGAATAGCGTAGAAAACTTCCCAAGCAAAAGTGGTTTCTGTGCTAACATTAAATTTTAGAATAATCAATACTGTAGCTAAACCGATCATTGCCGATATACCACACCACTTGATTATTGCGTAAAAACGACTTTTCTTTTGCTTAACACGCATTTTATCAAATTCTAAATACTTTAGTCTATGGCTTTCATATGCCTTTAAAAGCTTTTCTTGAAACACAGCATTAAGATTATTTTGAATCTCAATATTCGTTTGTTCTAGGGGTTCCAGTACTTTGAACTTTTCTCTCTTGAAAAACGGGCTAGTATGCAATTTTTCTATTTTAAAACCATTTATTTCTCTCTTCAAAGAATTAGCTTCCATTTCCAAATCATTTATAAGAATTTTTGTATCTCCGGTATATGTTTCTTTTTTTGAGTATACAGATGCTATTGCCTCTTGCTTTTTTAATTGCTTATATTGATCAGGGAAATCATCATCTAATTCATCCAGTTGCTTACCAACTCGCAACTTTTCGATAGTGTCTTTAGTATTTTTGGTTAGGACACTAGCCTTATACATTTCTATTACATCGAAATACTTCTCGAAATTTAAATCAAAAGTTTCCACTCCATCTTGATAAAGTTTTTCTAAAGTCAGAATAACATGCTTTTGTTTTAATACAGATATAAAATCTTCAATTTTTGACAATAAGCTAACACGCTGCTGATCAGCCAACTGATAAGATAATTTAACATACTCCAGAACATGACTATCCATTTTCGTAAAATCAACTTCAAGCTCATCTTCTAGCAAATCGAATTTGATGCTATTAGGGAAAATGGTACGAATATCCTCCAAAATTAAGTTACTTTCATTGATAGACTTGACGAAATCCTGACGAAAACTTATAACAGCTGCTCTGATCTGCTGATAGAGAATATTTGCAAATTGGCCAATGTTTCCATTGGACTGCTGCTCTATAACGGTGTTTATCATTTTTACCTGTTGCAAGACGCTGAAATCCTTCTCGAAGTTTTTAAGTAAAGAAAAATTAAGAATTGAACCCAATTTATCTTGCTCGGCTTGCAAAGCTCTTTTGAAAGAGATATCACCATTTATCCAGAGGTCACGAAACTTTTCATTATTTAACTCTACAACTGCATCGAATTTATTTACATTTTCACTAGCTGTGTTTAAAAAGTCCGCAGTAGTATTTATTTTATTTTTAATAGTGCTTAAAAAGTAACTTTCGATCTCGACCATAGCGTTGGAGAAAAACTCAACTTTGTGCCCGTGATTATTTAATACAACTTGTGTATCTGATGACAAAGACCATTTATACAAATTTTCCTTCAAAGAATTTATATTAAACTGCTGTACGTTATCAATAAATAAAAAGTCTTCTATCAATACGTCCCCCACACTCCCGAACTCCTTTAATCTTGATATCAGCTGACCTATAAATTTATCTCGTTTACTTTCATCAATATTGTCATCTGCTAAGGGAAGCAAAGAATTTTTCCTAAATTCGTCAGTTCTAGTTATCACAAACTTGAGGGGCAAAAATGGTAATTTTAAAAATTTTTGATTAAGCAATGGTATATCCGCTACATCAACAGGATTTGCAGCAGAAATAAAGTAAAATATATAGTCACAAATTGGCAAAAAATCTTGAATTAGTTCGTTAACGACGTTGGGGTCTCCTGATCCAGGTGTATCAGCAATTACCAAGTTATGCAAAAAGTCATAATCAATAAGAGTACTTCTGACGGGAACTAGGCTATTTTCTCTAACCATATGAATTAGCTTTTGAGAATTTTTTTTGTCAGTTATTAAGCTTATCGATGTATCTGTCGGATTTAAATCAGTTTCACGCTCATCACTAGTATTATTAAGCTCCAATAGACTGTTTATTGTCGAAGATTTACCTGAAGAAAAATGACCGACAAAACCAACGTAAATAATATGCTGCTCTTTAGCGATATATTGTTCCAAACTTGCGATCAATCTGACCAAAAATTTCTTCCGATCGGAGCTATCGGAGAGAACGTTGATACCTAATGCTTTTGCAGCCAGTTCTCCTTCAAGTAAGGAGTTTAAACGTTTAGATTTTGCAATAACTTTGGCAATCTGTGTCTCATTCATAATTTAACTCTGTTTAAGATTTATCTCAGTAATTTATATTTATTGTAGTTCGGATTATTACAGGTTATTAGAAAAGCTTAAAAAATTGCAAACCTTCTTAAAAGATGCTACTTTCAAATTTTAAGGCTACGAAAACATGGCTATCCTCAAATTCCTTATCATAATTTATTTAAATTTACCACTTGCCAATAAAACTGCAATACAAAAAGCAAGTGAATCGCATATGTTTTTTATCGCTGGCAGTGCAATGAGAAATTTACATTTCTTATTGAGAGACCTATATCGACCAAACCGCAGTCAAGCAAAAAACATATACAACCGTTGCTTATATTAGATATAAAATAATTATAATAAAATAAATAGCAACCTCAGAATGTCGCTATCTGCCTTAGCAAAGTTGATAGGTAATAAAATAGGTAATGAGTCATATCTCTTTTGAGGTCTTACAAAAGACGCTACGAATCGGATTTAACATGTGGTATTAAATCAACAAAATTTTTTTTATACCTCATAATGTCTTTTCTTATTTTTTTACACAGTTCTTCATCAAAAGTTAGACCTGTATCACCGTGTTTGAAGTATTCCCGCCCTGTTTCCTCATCCTGCAGGAGCACAGCGTGAGCAAACTTGTTCCGAATCGCTATTATTTCGTCTTTATAAGACTGAGAGAAATTTTCTACACCTATAAATTGCAAAAGGTTTGATAGGGTTCTTATTTTAAAATCAGAACTAAACAGGTAGTTATCTTTGGTAAGCTTGTGAAAGTTGTTAGCCTTTTTACAGCTTTCAATGAATTTTGTTTTAGACGCCAAATGGTCGTTAATTTCATCAAAAATACCATCAGAGAGCACTTCATTTTTAATATTTTCGTTAGACATTGCCATCGATATAATATCTATCATCTGAATGTCTAAAGAACTGGTTTCGTTCATAATCATACCTCTCATCGATACAATGTGTTGGAATTTTCGAATAGTCAGGTCTATAAGTTCAATTGCTTTGAGAGTCAGCTTTTCATAATGGTCTCCTCCAACTATTTTTCTAGTATCTACGAACGTAATTCGGTCCATTTTAACAGTATCTGTAACTTCTCCCTGTGCTGAGTAAAACATTATTTCAGTTAAAATAGACCTCGCTCGCACTTCACCTATTATTTTATCACCATCTCTAGCCGCTGCATCTGTCTCATTTAAATGATAGTCAGTCATTATCAGATCATAGGAATCATTTAAATGATCGAAAAAATCTGCTTCTGTCTTAACGATTGTTATGTGTGGTGTAAAACCTTCATCGACAAGATGGCGCTCCATGTCTCGTTGGTACTCACCTTCGATAATGACATCCATTTTGTCATCGAGCCATAGTATTTTGTATTCAAGTTTCATAATTTAGATTGTGATTTTAAATGTTGTACCCTTACCTATCTCTGATTCGTCTACACCAATCTCCCCTTTTAAATTTTGAACAATATCTCGTGCTTGAGATAATCCAATTCCACTTCCGTTCGTTGTGGTGTACCCAAACTCGAACACCTCCGAAAATTTTTCTTTTGGAATAGGTTGGGGATTGTCGTCATGAATAGTCATTAACAATCTACCCCCAATTTTTTTAAGAATAAAGCTTATTGTTTTTGCTTTCAACTTCTCCGCATTTGAAATAAACACGTCAATCAGTGTCGTAACTTCAAGAGGTACAAAGTTCATAACTAATTTCCCTCCATCGCTATCAATGTTGATCAATAAGTTCGAATCTATGATTTTACCTTCAGAAATATAGATTTCGTTTAGATAGCCTAAAATAAATTCAATAATATCGCTTTTTATCTCAGTGGCCTTAAGATTAAAATTAGCTTTTGTAATGAAGTTCGCAATTGAGCTTATTTTTGCAGATTCTAGAGATATCACCGCAATTTTCTTTTTAATTTCGTCACTTAGAACAGTTACGTCTAATTCTCGTAAAAGAAGCTTGATATTTCTATTTATTCTTCCGGAAGAATGAAAAATTTGATGCTGTAATCCAATAATCCTTTCTTTATCAGTCCCAATGATTGCCCCTTGCCATAGCCCACGCTTAACCTGCTCTTCGAGCTGTTCTGAAATAACCTCATTTTCTATAAGCTTATCTAGGAGTTCACTTTCTGCTTCGTCTTTTGATTTTTTAAGTTGTTCAACTTTTAATCCGGCTTTATGAACTCTATCTAAGATTTCATTCTTATCGAAATCACCACTTTCAATTGCTTGGGTTATATCAACAAGCGACTTTTGCACGGAATTCTCACTCTTTTGACTAAGGATTTCCAAAATATCCGGAGCTAGCTCAACACTTTTGATGTTTTTGCCGGAAGATATTGATTCTACGAGTTTGAGAATATTTTCGTTAACATCTTTAGATTCAATATCTTCGCCTTCGCCTTTAGTAAAAGATTTGTTAAAATTAATAAAGTCATCATTTGATAAAAAATTCCCCCAATCTACAATATCAATTATATACCTCTCAACTCTTTTTAAATTTTGATAAAACCAATCAATTAGTTGAAAATATTCTCTAGTCTTAAGCAAGCCATCACCTCGGCTAGTTGTTTCTCTTAATTGTTCGTTCGGATCGCTGATCGATATATAGCCGATAACTTCTCGGGTCCCCAAATAGCGGGTCCTTCCTTGGGTTTTACGATTATCCATTTTAAGTGGATCCTCATATCGATCTCCGTAAGGATAAATCCTTACACCATTTTTATAGATAAAAACATGTCCATATTCCACCGGCTGAAGCCCCATCCTTCTCGAAAAATTTACTTTAGCCGAGCGATTAAGATAGTATATTTCTAATTCTACATTTTCTAGATTACTAAAAGGATTTTCTTCTACGATGCTGTAAACCATTTTACCGCCTTCGACCAGCGAAGTCTTTATTTCATTACACTCTTTATTAGATACTACTGAAGTTATTTTAGTAGTTTTCAATTCAAGCGTATCAAAAATTAAATTTTCTATTAGCCCGTTAACTCTGTTTACGTATAGGACTTCTCCGCTATCTTTCTCTAGCTCTTCTGGAACGACTAACGAGATTTCAAAGTTATCTTCGGCTATGCGGGTATTCGGATTTATTAATTTCGCTAACGCAGCTTTAAGTTCCAAAAATTTTCCTCTATCCCAATCGCTTTTTAAATTTGTGATCTCCAAAACGGTACCGTTCGAAACACCATAACTACTCTTTTCTATTGTTTCATGTATAACATTAATATCTATGAATTCGTCTCTAATATTCCCTTCGAACTTATCCCAATCAGTATAAAGAACCTCAACTTTAGCATCCTGCTCATCTTTAATGGTTTCCAGATAAAGATTTCTTCCTAGTCTATCGCATGAGAACCTTCCAATACCTTTAGCACCGGCGTAGGCTCTTTTAACTTTTATTTTATTTCGATAATCGTAACTTTCTTCCTCGGTACCTTCTTTTTTAGCTGAGTAGGCGACAAATAGCCATTTCTTCACCAAATCATCGTAGTCCATTCCCTTGCCATTGTCTTTCACAATAATTTTGGCATTTGGAGTTTTCATTTCGTAAAAAAGGACTTCAACTTTGGTAGCATGTGCGTCATACGAATTTTTCACCAATTCAAAAATTGCAATGTGATCATCGCTAATTAAATCGCTTCCAATAATATTTTTTAAAGCAGCACTAATTTTAAACTGAAGATTTTTTTGCATTATCTCTAATCATTATATTTAAAATTACTCCAGCTTGCTCTCCAAAAAGTGGTGGGATTGCATTGCCTATTTGTGAATATCGCGGAACCTCTTTGGTTCTTCGTTTTCCTCCAGTTGTATACTTACTTTTAAATTTATACCAGTCGTTAAATGATTGTATTCGTGCATATTCTCTGACGGTAAAGATTCTTGGCTCGCTATAATGAATGTAATCATCCGGCAGAGTTGTAATCGTCGGTGTTGGTTGATTGCCTGCCAAAGGTATTATAGTTCTCTTTTTAAGATCGTACCTCTCCTTTATTTCTTTGGAAAGAGATTTACCTCTTTCAGCGAATTTTAATAGATATTGGAATTTTTTTACGGTTTCATCACTATGTCTAGCAAACCGATGACTATCAGGAACTTTGTCAAAACAACCGTGTCTCAATAATCTTTGAAAGTCGGAAGATATGTTATTGTACAGACCAGATCTGAAACCTATAGAGTCTGGACAAGCCGTTTCTTGAATTCTTAATAAATCAGAAATAGCATCTTCAAGAGTAGTACTAACACTTATTCCTTTGGATTCCGCAAATGCCGTTTTGTTTGAGATTAAGAGATCGAAGAAATCTTTAGAAGTATAAGTTAGGTCGAGATCTTTCCGGATACCGACCAATATGAACCGAGTTCGTTTTTGGGGAACTCCAAAATCAGAGAAGTCAATCAACTTACCATGCACCTCATACCCTGGGAAGTTCTCCTTCTTCATTACACGGGAGAGTGAACTCTTTACATACTCAGAATAAACGCGACCTTTTACTTTATTTTTATCGAACTTTTGCGTAAAACCTTTAACATTTTCAAAAAATATTAGTTTTGGTTGCACTAATCGGATAAAATTCACATAAGACTCTATCAACATATTTCTCTTATCATTTTCAATACGTCTTCCGGCTGTAGAGAAACCTTGACAAGGCGGCCCTCCGGCAACAAGATCGATTTGCCCTCTAAGCGATCGTAAATTTGCATCATATTTTTTAATGATGTCGTTTATATCGTGATTAACCAATGGCAACCATGATGGCCAATTAAAATGTTCATGGCGTTCTATTAAATTATATTTAAGGGTTTCGAAGGCATCAGGGCTTTTTTCAATAGCAAAACTAGCCTCCCACTCTTTAGAGTTATAAAAACCTAGAGAAAGCCCACCACAGCCAGCGAATAAATCAATGTAAGTGTTTTTTGCCATGAAATATAATAGTTACTTATTTTATATAATAAAAATAAAATTACCAGATTTTGAAGTACTTAAACAGCAAATCTAATAAACCGCAAATGTTTATGGTTTTTCGTAATCCAAGATACATAAAGCTTTAGCATTCTCTTACGGTTTTCCGTAATAAGAACGAATTACTTAGTCCTATTCCGAATTGACTGTTAGTCTATCGCAGCGCAATTGCATGCCCAAAACAGCTTATGCAAGCTACAAATTTCGTTTTCAGTTTGTGATTCCAGACAAAAATAGAGCTAAATTTGGAAATAAAAATAGAATACACTAAATCAAAAAGTTCCTGCTAAGTTTCATCAAAATTTTCAAGTTGACACCCCCAATATTATAAGCCAAAATATATCGATTAACCATTATAAAAATAGCTCTTTTTTTAATAATTAACAAAAGTTCTGAATATACTTTATAATGCATACCAAATATTTTTAAAGAGCACTGTAGTCGTTAATTGATTTGTTGAACACAAGATTTTTGAGCTGTCGAAGATCGTCAGATATAATAGAAGGTTCTAAAAATGATTATTTTCATCTCGAATTTTCAAAACAGTATAAAAACCTTATTTCTAAATATTTACACCAATTAATTGCCTATTTTATTTTAATCTTATGTTTATGTTTCTTTAAACCTTCTAGGCGAGTTTCCGCACGTAATGCTTCTTCACTTGATTTTTTAACGACTTCTTCCGCCTTTTGAATTGCAATCAATCTTTCCTCTTCATGCTCTACCCATTTTTGAATTTCTTCGGGATTATCGCGATAAACCGAATCAGTATCTATCCATAATTTGGGATGAAGAAGTCGCACAAATCGAATCTTAATATCACTATCCTCAAGCCGATCGTTCGCTTGCCAAAGCAGTATACTGGAAAATAAAGAAAATAATGCAATAAGTAGTAGACTAATCCCGGCCAAAGCATATGGACGCTGTTTCCCAGTAAGATTATGTTCAACACTAACCTTTATTTTTTTTGGCATCTCCTTTATCAACTTATCTTGCATCGTATTTTGTTCACGGATTACGGTAAGGAGGTTACTTCCTGAAGCAACCTGTCTTTGTAAAACTTCTTTCACATCTACAACTGCCAGATCATTTTGCAAATCTCCTAGTACCTTTCCAATACTGTCAAGCTTCCCGGAAATATTATTCTGCTCCGCGCCCGCTTTATCGATCTGATCGAGGCGCTGATTTATATTCACCAATATATCTTGCTGATCTTTTAGAAGATCATATAACTCTTGTTCTTTCATAAAGTTTTTTTATCTGCCAATTACCTTGGACTTTGCTTCATTCTGTTTTCGTTTTCGTCGCCGTTTTTCAGCGTCGGTTAGGTTTTCCGGTTCAGGTACTATATCGATCGGCTGCGAGAAAAAACCAAGCAATGTTTTACCTAGTTGTCCGACGGGATTAGACACAGCCATTGGACTAGCAAGCACATCGCGAATCTGGGCTGCAAGCGGACGAGAATCTACGGAATTTAAAAGCTCGCCTCTGTCCAACTTTTGGTTTTCTTGTAGCTGTTTTTGAATACCACTATAACTATACTTGCGGTCGATTGCTGATCCCTTGAATTTAACCCCATCCTTCTCAAAAGAAACACCCTGTACCTCATTTGTTCCACTACGAAACTTATAATGCATGCCGATACCCTGCCGTTTCAACATCATTTCCATATGCTTTAGTGTGATGGCTTTCTCCATAACTAATTCCAGTGCATCATGCACTGCATAGCGCAGTTTATCCTTTCCAATCAATGATTTCCTATTCACGTCTATCTTCCCTCTACCGAAGTGGTAACAATATTTTTCGGTCATCTGTCGACATATCTTTTGGCTTTTGTGCCACTGATTAAAATTGTCCAACGTATCGCCATTGTTATCAACCCTATTGTAAACAATGTGCAAATGCGGATGCTTTTTATCGGTATGTAACACTGTAATGTACTGTGTATTCTTGAGGCCCATCTTCTCCATATACTCTCGTGCGTGTGCCGTCATTTTTTGTACCGATAATCTGTTACGATCCTCATTACTCCAACTAATTACAGTATGTCCGACCGCGTTACCGAGTTGTGGTCGCATCTTACGCTGTGCATTAAGATCCGCTATGATCGCTTTGATGTCGTAATCCCTTACTTCCGTTGAGTCAATAATCGCAGATTGCTCTCTCTCCAATAGATAACGAACACAACCTCCAAAACTCTTACCTACGATCACTTTAGCTATCATCCTCACCTATCTTTTCCATAAGGTTTCCTATTTCCCTCAGCAATCTACGCAGATCGACAGAAAACGAAAATAGCCCGCTCGTATGCGCAAGTTTGGTAAGCTGGTTAAGGTTATTAGCCATCCCCGACATCATCCTTAGAAAATTAGCTTCCTCTTTTGAAAGCCGTGGTCTAATCACTGCAACTTTTGCCGATTGACGAAACCAGTCGCTTACTCGCAACCCGGCATTTTTAGCCTTCCCCTCGATCAACATCCGTTCGGTAGGCGTAATTCTTACCACGAGCGAAATGCTACGGGTAATAGCTTTCTTCGGACGCCCCCTCTTCTCCCTTACTTGTTCCGTATTCGGTTCTTTCGCCCTCATCTTCATAACCAGATTTTTCAGTTTTACAAGAAGCGACCACCGGGAGCAACTCTATTTTCCCACGCCTGTCAGCGTGGGAAAATGATTTTTTGCATTGCAAAAAAATAAACTTGCTCCTTAACACCGTCAGCACAAGCGGACGCTTTGCTGATAAGCTATTCAGCTGGCATTCCCTAAGATTTTTGAGTTCCAAATTCTTAGAAGCTAAACACAAATTTCTTAACGATCTCATCGGTCACCCTCCATCAAATTTTGGATATCTTCATAACGGTAATACATCAGTCCTCCAATCTTTTTAAAAGGCAACGTACCGTTAACACGGAGATTCTGCAAAGTTCCGGCAGAGATACCTAGCAGCTTTCGAACCTCATAACTTTTTAGGTAGACCTTTGGTTCGTTACCTTGCTTTCTTGGATGAGGATTGCTCCTTCTGATCTCCTCTATCAGTTCTTGCTTTAGTTGTTCAAGGTCTCCCCTTGTGATAAGTTCCACGTTCATTGACACTCCTTTGTTAGATGTAATAAAAAATAAATCATTGGCGTGAACACGTTGATGTATTTCGCCACCATTTGATTACAAAGGAACTTGATAGAACTTTTCCAAGATGATCATCAGAAAAGGGTTGGTCAATTTTGATACGGTTTTACAGGGTAAGGGCTAGTTAGGACTAACTTCTTTTTTTTGCAGGCACAATATCGAACAGCTTATATTTTGTCGGCACTTCGGCATACTTACTACCCATATCGTGCCTGTTGGCAGGAAAATATCGTCGTAATGTTTCTGCACTGATGGGTTCGTCGTCATGTCGGAAATAACGGCAGAGCATTTTAACCCAAACACTTGAATGGATCGAAAAAACCAGCTCTTTGTTATCAGCGGTCTTCTGCTGCTGCATCTTAATCATGAGATCAGCAACCGTGAGCAAATGACCTGTGGGGATATTGATATAATCTTCCGTATCGCGCTGCTTAATTAACTTTAGTTCCTTCTTAAGCTCCGCAACCTTTTTCACAAGATCTAATAATTCACTTTCCTGCTTGGCAATAATCTCATCTTTGCTGCCCCCCTCATTCCACTTATCAATAACCTTCAGAAAAGAGATAAATTTCCGCAGCTGCTTTTTACTTTTTAGAACACGATAGTGGCGCACCTTAGATTCTCGCTCATCGTTAGCCAACAGTTTCCTTAAGCCATCATCCACAATTTCACAAACATGTTCATAAAACTCACGTTCATCACCTGTATCGTTGTGGCGTTTATAGTATTCAAAATAGTAATTGTAGAAATCTGTGAATTCGGATGCTGTTCGCTCGTAAAGCTTATTTAAAAAGTGGATATCATAGTGCCCCTTCCACCAAAAAAGAGGTCTTCCGATATCATAGGGATGTGCTTTACCAAATCGTGGCCGCTTACTGAAATACGACATTTCTTCCATATACTCCTGTTTAGGTAAATAGCCAATGATATAAATATAAAAATCATTACCTAAACCTGAAAGCATTAGGGATATTTGCCCGCTAATCAGAGATACCCCAACTCGCAGGAAAGAGGGAAGACGGGCGGGTTCTCTTTTAAGTAACTACTGATTTCCCCAAGGACAAAACTCGCAAATCTTTCCACACGTTCACGAATGATTTTGGCCTCTTCCGCGCTAATTTCACTAGCTAGACGAAACCTGAAATTTGACAGGCCATTTGAAAGCTCTTTAAATAGCCTGTTGTCCTGCTCAGTGGTGTTTGGAAAGAAAGCATAAACATTGGCATCAGTAAGACTGCAGATATCGAGTAGATGCATAAGGCCGTTATGGGTAGGTCTATAATCCAAAAGCACTTCAATGAAAGATAGGCACACCTGCTCGCATAGCAAACTGAAAACATATGAACAGATTGCTGCTTCATCATCCATCCTTTGGACCTGAAGCTTCAGCGCTGTTATTTTAACAAGACGCTTGGTCCATCTTGCGTTCTTTCTAACTAAATATGAACCGTCCATATCCTCCGCTTGTTCTATCACTTGAATCTCACTTGCATCACGAGCCATAAACAGGATGACCGCCCTCACCAGTCTTTGGATAAAGAATGGCTCGCCCTCACGGATTGATTTCTCCACAGCCTTAAAAGTATGGAACAACAGCACTAACCTATCCCCCATCTTGCTGGCATCGTTTATCTCATTCTGCAGACCATAGATGGAACCTTCCACCTCTTTATGAGTGATTACCAGTAAATAATAATGAGAACTATTCTTTCCTGCATGTTCATCCGCAAAAGGTAGCTCCAAATCTGCAGTAAGCCTTGATCTACAGAGCTGATAGATACTATGGGTATCCACGGCAGCTGTTATTCTCGCCACGGCCACCTGCAAGAAACTTAACTTCTTTCCGGCAGGGATAGGCTCGGATTTGCTTTTAGGTTCAGCAGCTGGAGATATGGAGGTGTGTTCTGTTTCGATCTGAAATTCTTCCTTAGCGAACCGCTCTTCAAACTGTGCATGCACGAGAGCGGAGTAAGTTTTGATCATTCTCTCCAGCTGCACTGATTTACCCATCAGCTCGATCAGATCCGAACGGGCAATCTCATAGCTGTTTTCATAACGTGCGCGGATATAAGCCTCGTTCAGGTTTTCAAGCTGCGTCATTTCGCGCTCACTGTGCGCATCAAATATAGTATGGAGTTCCGGTATAAAATCGAACAGGAACTTGTGGTGGGTGCGCAGGGAATGCGATATTTTTTCCTTCCCGATAAGGTTGATCTCGGCAAGACGGTAACATAGTTCAAATACCTGATGAAGCATCAGGGCACAAAGTTCATTGTCACCCCTTCCATAATAGAAATTCATGCCCTGACGGAACGAGCTGATCTTTTTATTTTCCTTTTCCTGTTCCACCTTCGCCCTGCTGTACACCTTCTCAAAAGTGACCTTGTTATTGAATAGCGGAACGTTGCTGTCGGGCCTAATGTAGATCAACTGCTCCGGCTGGCAGATCGAAAAAAAGACAATGCTTCCCCGTTTTAGTCCCTCCTTCACCTCGTGAAAATAAAAGGTGCGGTATCGAAACGAGCGTTGTGAAGACAGAATTGTTCCGATCAGCGCCCGCGCTTCGGTCAAGTGCTGGGTATTGCTACTGGGAAGAAGAATGATAAGTTCAGGTACTTGGGCGCCCTGTATTTGAATTTTGCTAAAATAGATCTGCTCTATCAATAACGATGCAACCAAACGTTTTGCTAGTTGCGAAGCGTCCATGAGTTCGTTAGAAATGTTTGTTTCCATATCTTTGATATTTTGAGATGACCGCGGATGTGGGCATATACACCCATTTCTTTGCTACAGTTTAGGTTCGTATTGCCTTACATCGACAAACTCAACAAGCATGGCAAGAAAGTCGAAAAGAGAACCGTAGTCTTTGTCGAATGAGGTGTATATGGATTTGTTGCCCAGTACATCTTCCAGACAATCATCCAAATGTTTTCGCCACTCGGCAACGCTTCTTTCCTTGAACTTCTCCTCAAAGTACTTCCACGGTCTTTTGCGCCATTTGTAAGTGTCCCTGATCTTGTTCGTATGCTTATTGGATGGATATTTCCAATTGGTACTGATATTAACACCTGCCTCAACGGCTTCCTGATAATACTCGCTAAAATAATCCAACAGAAACATGAAGTCATGGTAATAGTGCAGCATGTTTGCAGGGTTGACATGCAATCTCCAGAAGCCGTTCGATCCAAGGATGTGTTTTGAAATGGTGATGGCTTCCAGCAGATCTTTCTTGGGCGAGTGATGGAATACGTAGGTAATGTCAACGTGGTAATTATACATATTTAACCTATCTCTGAAAGACTCTTGTTCCACGGACAGGACCTGTAGATCAACGCTGCTAAGCGTCATCCCCTTTTCGAGCAAATAAATCTCATACAGCGCGCCAATGAGCAGGCTTACATTCTGAACTGTAACGACATGATAACTTTCAAAGTTTAGGGAGAATCTTGTACATGTGGGCTGAAGTCCATAAAAAAGCAATTCATGTAGTGTACAGATCGAAAGATCCATCGTTCCGTTAACGTATAACTCCAGTAAAATTTTATAGGAACCGCCTTTTGGATCGATACTTTTATCCGGCGGTACGCTGACAGGAATATGTGCTCGTGTCTCAGCGTAGGGAATGAGAAATTTTCCGTGCATGCTACCGGCCGGTCTGATCTTCGCCAGTAGCCATCCCGCCTCGATCAGCCGTACCAGTTTTTTATATTTCCGGTACAGGACTAGTGGCGATTCATATTTGAGCCACGCGCCACTTCTAACGCCAATGGTAAAAAGCTCATAGAGCTCATCACTCAAAAGTTCCGCATTGGGAATCCCAGCGAAGAGTTCATGCAGAACGAGAAAAGGATTTAGGATCTCTTCTTCTTTCAACATAGTGATATAACAATCTTCAAATTCTACGTGGTGCATAATAGTATGGATTTATGGTTAAAAAAGCATTTAAAGACGTTGGGGAACAATCCGTAAGTTTACCTCGCGCCTAGCGTATATATATATAAATGCAAATAGCATTTTTCCTGTGTGGCTTTAATTCAGCGACTGCTATCAAGCTTGCGGATCAGTATTTTTGGAGAACGCCGATATCATCCTTACGTGTATTCACATTGAACCACCGCTTGAACCAATATTCCCCGTACATGTGATTATTCTTCCAAAAAAGTCCCAGCTCTTCATCCGACATCTTATCGGTAGTTTTAAAGATCTTAAGCTCATTCTCCAGTTCGCCGAACATTTGCTTGATCTGCTTCTTTGAATAACTTTTCTGCCCATACCCCCTAGCGATGAAAAACGCTTGTGCCGCCCTTCGCTGTTTCCTGGTGGCTTCTCCTGTAAACGTGCAGCAGACGATCCACTTGTAGTCGTAGAGGATGGTTTCAACATTAACATCAAGTATTGCACATATCATCCGCAGGTTACTTGGAACGGATAACTCCATGTTACGGCAGCTCGTTGAAAACATTTCGCCTATATCCTCGTATCTTTCGTATCGGTCGACCAAGACAGTTTTTCGTTTTTTCTTTTTCATCATTTATCTATTTTGGCATCAGCAAATAAAGCATGAAACAGCTCGGTACCGAACCTGCCTACTGAACTTAAACAAACAGCTATTTGTATTTTACACGACGTTCACTTTAAATAAATATGTAAGATTTGTTATATTTGGTCTATGAACGCAGCTACAAAACCAAATCACATCGGACGCAAGATCAGCCGTATCCGCGAGCTTAGAGGTATGAAGCAGGAAACCTTGGCAACAGAAATGGGCATGAGTCAACAGGCTGTTTCAGCAATGGAGAACAGGGAAACCATCGAAAAAAGTGTACTGGAACAGGTTGCAAAGATTTTGGGAGTGACTTCCGAAGCTATCGAAAATTTCGACGAAGAAAGGGTGATCAATTATTTCAACACATTTAACGACAACAGCTTTAGTAATAGCAACGGCACATTTAGCGCATCTAATTGTACGTTCAATCCTTTAGATAAATTAGTTGAAGCATACGAGGAAAATAAGAAACTATATGAAAGATTATTGGAAGCGGAAAGGGAAAAGAATGATTATTTAGAACGTGCTCTTCGCAAAAGCAATTAGCAACATCATGTCATTGATGAACCTTTAGCTCTGAAAGAAAATTCCGTTTTAAATGAAATAATATAGCAATAAATTAATCTTAATCTCAGCAACGTTATTTAGTCATCCTAATTATTTGTAATTGTTTTTACGATTTTGACGAACTAACGTGTAAGTGTGTCATAACCAATTGACAGTTTTCGCTTAACGTATCAATTTTGCTGCAATTCGATTAAAAAATCGAATAACATTATAATCAAACTTCGATAATTATAGCAAAGATGCTTGATTACAGAAGAAGACATAAAAGATCATGTCTTAAGAATATTGCCATACTCACCTTTTAAAAGGCATACTATTCTCAATGGCATTTATTACAATCCTCACCTCTTCAGCAATTTCATTTATATGTAATTCTAAAGCTAACCTCTTAGGACTTATACACACATTGAACTCTTTCTGACACCAAGTGCTTATACGAGAAATAAGTTCTTTTCCGCTCACTCTATGAACGACGGGACTGATAATTGATTCTATAGCCAACTGCCTGCATTTAGAAATGCTATAGCCTCTATTAGATTTATGAATCTCGTCTGCTAGAGAGTTTATCAAATTATCCTTCATCTCACCCACAATTTCGTTAATTTTATCTTCAATATCAACGTTTGATAAAGTGATTTTTTTTCCTCTACTGTTTTTTTTGATATATCTATGAATTAACGTAGGAACTACTAAATAGTTTTCTATCTCTTTTCGACTCCAAATATGCAAATTGATACCTGCTTTCGAAGACTCTTCGTAACGTAATTCAATATCACTTTTAGTATGATAATCAGAATCGAAAATACAATATACTTGTATTCCACGATCGATATTACTTTTCAAGAGCATGTTACTGCCCCTAGCGTATGCCCAACCTCCCCAGCCACCAATGTCAAACTTTGGAATTGTATCAATTGGTTCGTTTGAAATCGGGAAAAGTTTATTATAAATAGGACTTAGCAAGTCTAAATCATTTCCTTCTAATATTAGTAGACGCTTTGACGACCATAACCTCGTCAGTTCCAAGTTATGTATGCTTCCTATTGAATTTAAGATATTTTGTACAAACGGCTTATCATTTGCAAATAAAGATTTAGGCAACTTTTTATCAATAACAATAATATTTTCTGGTTCGACCTCAGATATGATTTCGATCGAGTGAGTTGCTACGATAACTTGTGAATATGAGGATTTTAATAATCGAATTAATTTTCGCTGTAAATCGGGATGCATATATACATCTGGTTCGTCAAGAATTACTATGCCTAATCTATCGACACGTGAAAGAAACCACATAATTTGTAACCACATTTGCAGACCTGATCCTAACCAACCGACTTCCGAAACAAAATTATAATCTTGCACCATTAATGACAAAACTATCTCGCGATTTAGATCATCCTCTAATATGGGAAATAATTTAACTCCAGGCCAACTGCCTTCTGCTAAATTCTTAAATTGATCAAAATATTGCGGAAATAGACTAATTTGATTGCGGAAATGTCTAGAAGATAAATTTGTGGCAAGATTCTGCCTAACATAATCTTGCATTAGCACTTTTTCGTCTTTCTCTAGCGTAGAAAGATGAGGGAGTATACTAACAGTTTGGAATGTAATGTCATTCGCTACCTTCTTGTTGTTAACATATTTACCATCTTGATCTATTAAAGTACAAAATAACTCTAAAGAGTCTCCTATATAGACATTGCATACTATCTTATTATCGAAATAGGCTGTAATTATTGCCGGAGCTTCAGAGTACTGGTGGAAAATATTACTAATATTTAGATCTAAATTTTTGACTGATGGCTTTATCCCCCTCCATCCCGCTTCTAAATCTAACCAATTAGGCACTGGGGAAAAATTCGACGTACGAAATTTACCAATAGCGAGCGATACTAGCCTTAATGCCTCGATCAATGTAGACTTCCCTGCATTATTCTTACCAACTATTACAGATAAACCTTTAAATTCAACTTCATGGTCATCAAAGCATCTGAAGTTTTTTAGCGAAATTCTTTCAAGCATTTATAGGAGGTTAACAATTTGATTTCTGTAATGCTAAACTTTATTGATCTAACAAGTACATCTTTCTTTAGTTACTAAGATAGCATTGTGGAAATATAATCAAACCAAATATAAAAATTTATTTCAAGGACATTAGCAAAAGCATATTATTTTCAATAAATAAGTTTTTAACACACCCCTTTTACCAATATCTTACTGATGCCTGTCGAAGCCTATAATTCAAAAAAAATGTGTAACGAAAGATGTTGGTATACTATTAAAGACCTCCTAAGTCATAAAAAAACGTGATTTATTAAATCAGTCAATATTATTAGACTTTGTCAACATTACAATAAGTTTAATGTATTTCACTTATTTAATGAGTTTCATTTACTTTCAAATATATTAGACAGGCGTTTTACGCATAATACTCTAAATTGAAAAATACAACCTATAGAAACAATATTCTATTTTAATTTTTCGGCGAGTCGACTCATATCTTCACTCAATTTCTTTTAGACAACCTTGGCGTAAATCTGTGTTGTCCGTATACTTGTATGCCCTAACATCTTGCTTACAGATTCTATAGGCACGCCATTGCTTAAGGTAATAGTGGTCGCGAAAGTATGCCTCGCAATATGAAAAGTAAGATCGGTATCTATTGCACAGATTTCAGCTATCTCCTTTAGATAACCGTTCATACGCTGATTGGAAATAAGAGGAAATACCGTTCCATTGCTAATAGCACGCGGATCATTCCGATACTTTTCCATCAAAGCTTTTGCTTTTGGCAGCAGCGGAATGCGAACACTGGTATCGGTCTTTATCCTATTGGTATATATCCACAGATCACCATCTATGCCAGTACGTATAGAGTCCAGCGTGAGTTCCGCCATATCTATATACGCCAACCCCGTGTAACAGCTGAAAAGGAACATATCCAAGACCTGTGCAAGCCGTTCAATCCTAAAGCACTTGTTTTCCAATATGCATAGCTGCTCTTTGGTGAGGCTATTGCGTTCCACCTTATCAAAATGCTTCCGAAACTTTGCAAAGGGATCTTTCGTGAGCCAGTCCATTGTCACGGCCATATTTACCATTTTACGCAGACGTTCGATGTGTTTCATTACGCCATTGTCCGCCAGTTTTTTGTGATGATCAATCGGTTGAAAGCGCTGCAAATAGCGTTCGAAATCGATAATGAATTTATAAGTTAGCTCGGAAAGTGCTATATCTCCGTTATAGCAGCTTTTGAGAAAGCTCTTAACATACTTCTGCGTTGTATAATAGTTTTTCATAGTACCTTTAGCTAAACCGTCGGCACATTCGCTATTGTGGTATTCCATTAGGCTACACAGACTCATCAGACTATCATCCTTACCAGCAATGGAATTTTTAATAGCTTCAACAGTAACGACCTTACCTTTTTCAATTAGTCTGTGATAGGCTTCTGCTATCAAGGTCCGCATACGGTCAATATGGGTATCAAGCTTTACTACTTCTTCACTCTCCCCTTCGCACGGCCTTTTAAATCGCTCCACTGATCCGGAGATACTTTTCTTTTAAGGGATATCTCCGCACGCCAACCGTTGGCTAATATCCTTGCATAAACTGATGCCAGTTTACTTTTCTGATTTTTGGAACTTCGGATAATAAAGTGGATTCCGAAAGTGTTCACATTTTTAGTGTCCATAAATATTCTGTTTTTAATGACAAAATCTATTGACGGTTCTTGGCATTGCAGAAATCTAGTCGTGGAACTAGGTAGAAGACAAAGACTTCATAATATAGTCCACGCGTTGCATCATATTGGACGCTGCTTATAGCATTGTGAGGTGAGTAAATTTCACACGCTAAAATTTACTCACCTAATTGCTCACATTTTTATTGATATTGTTTGCAGGATTCTGCTTCGAAAAAATAAAAAAACCCGCTTAATCGTGAGATCTACGGGTTTTTGACCTTACTTGTCGTAAGTGTTGTCGGGGTGGCAGGATTGCTTTAGCCCCGCAAAGCCCCAGACCCAGCCCTAAAGCTCCTGCGGATCGAACCCCGGTTCTCATCAGCCAACCCCTAATAACAGAAAAAGCCCGACTTTCGTCGAGCTTTTTCTGTCGGGGTGGCAGGATTCGAACCTACGACCTCCACATCCCAAATGTGGCGCGATACCGGGCTACGCTACACCCCGAAAAGGTATCACCTTTGTTTTGTGTGGCACAAATATACAGCATAATTCAGTTCTGTCAAGCATTTTTTTATCCTCAACACCTAATATGCTCATTGATTGGCAGATATTCTTTATGCTCGCTAATCACCACGATTCTAAACCATCATAAAAAAAGTAAAAAAACAAGATTATCCTTGCAAATATTTACTACCTTTGCACGCACTTGTAAAAGAGTGCTAAGATTATTTGAAAAGTATTTTTTTATATTAAAAAAAAGCTGTAATATTGCAGTCCGATTTTTACAGGATATAAATCGTTAATAATTACTCGAAATCATGGATTTAGTAAAATTTGTAGAAGAACAAGCGGTAGTAAAAAATGAGAATCCCGCTTTCAAAGCCGGAGATACCATCAGCGTTCATTATAAAATTCGCGAAGGAAATAAAGAGCGTGTTCAGGTGTACCAAGGTGTAGTTATCCAATTAAACAGCGAAGGTGCAAACGCTACTTTTACCGTTCGTAAAATGTCTAACGGCATTGGTGTTGAACGTATTTTCCCTGTAAACTCGCCAAACATTCAAAAAATTGAAGTAAATAGCTTCGGTAAAGTACGTCGTGCAAAATTATTCTACTTGCGTGGCCTTACTGGTAAAGCTGCTCGTATCAAAACAAGACGCGTTTAATTTCCGCTTACTTCTTCACAGAGATATAAAAAAGCTTCCATCGTGCACGATGGAAGCTTTTTTATTATTCCCTTCTTACCGCTCAGAAAGGCCACCGTTCTAGCCAACACAATCAATTTCCGCCTATCGGCTAGCTTTTACAAAATTTGTGTTACAATACGCATTCGTAAACACAATTACGTATTTTCATCTTTTATAATCATGAGATACGTATCCCTCTTTGCTATCAGCTACATCACCCTATCTATGCCATCGGCTCACGCTCAACGGCAAGAGCAGGTATCACAAATGCAATCTACCCCTTTAGTATATGCCGCAAAAAAGATCAATACACCAATCGAGATAGACGGACGGGCAAACGAATCGGCCTGGGCAGAAGCAGCGTGGACATCTGCATTCACAGATATAGAGGGTGAATTTAAACCTAGCCCGAAGTTGCTTACGAAAGCAAAAATGCTATGGGATGATGAAAACCTATATATCTATGCAAAATTAGATGAACCGCATATTTGGGGAGATATCACCGAACCGGATGCTATTATCTATCATAACAATGATTTTGAAGTATTTATCAAACCGTTTGAGCAACAATCGTTCTATTATGAAATTGAGGTAAACGCGCTAAATACCATTATGGATTTGATGATGCCCAAAGCCTACCGACTAGGCGGCGATGCACTTATGCACTGGGACGTAAAAGGCTTGAAGAGCGCAGTGCATATCGAAGGCACGCTTAATGATGCCCGTGACGAAGACCATTACTGGGCAGTTGAAATGGCTATCCCGTTCCGTTCCCTACATACTTTCGCCGGTAAAGCCACGCCTAAAGTGGATAGCTATTGGCGCGTAAATTTTTCCCGGGTGCAGTGGCAACATGAACTTATTAATGGCAGGTATCAACGAAAAAAATCTGACGATAAATTCGTTCCCGAAGACAACTGGGTATGGTCGCCAATAGGTGTAGTCAACATGCACCACCCAGAGCGTTGGGGATATCTCAAATTTGTGGAAGAAGCACAACCAAACGCCACGCCTCCTAAAACAGATGAGGCGGAACGACTCGCATGGAACATATTTTACCTACAGCAAGCTTACTACCGCACACATCATAAATATGCTACAACGATAGAGGCCTTGCCTAAATACAAAGACATTCTTCAAGGAGCTACAGGAAACCACAAATGTTCTTTTATTTTTAATACCGCTAAATCCTTTTATAAACTGACAGTAGTCGATAACGAGAAGAAATTCAGCATCACGCTTGACAATCACGGAAATTACCATACACACTATGAATAGCAGAAGAAATTTTTTGAAAGCCGCAGGCGTAGGTCTAGCTGCCTTGCAACTTGGCAATACAACGGCGCACGCCGCGCCAGTCCTTGATAAGCAACCTCTTTTGTTCGATTTTTGGCTTTGGGCCCGGCCGAATGGAAAGGAAACTGAAGCACAGCTAAAAAAACGCTACAAAAGCTACCGTGAGGCTGGCGTTCGTGGTATTTTCTTTGAAGATTATAGCAAACGTCATTTCCAGTTAGCAAAAGAACATGGACTAGAAACACACCGCTGGATGTGGACAATGAATCGTGGTGAAAAAGAATTACTGGAGCAGCACCCAGACTATTATGCTGTAAGTCGTTCGGGTAAATCTTGCGCCACGAACCCGCCGTACGTTGGCTATTACCGGTTCCTATGCCCGTCCCATCCGGATGTGCCGAAATACCTGGAAGACAGGGCTCGTGAACAACTGAGCAGAGAAGATGTGGACGGTCTGCATCTGGACTATATACGCTATCCCGATGTCGTATTGCCCATCAACCTTTGGCAAAACTACAACCTTGACCAATCTACCGAGCTAGCGGACTATGACTTTTGCTACAGCAAATTCAGCAAAGCGGCATTTCTAAAGGAAACAGGTATCGACATCGATAAAGTCGAGCGCCCAGAACAAAGCCTATCCTGGCGATCGTTCCGATATGGCCAGATCACCAAAGTGGTAAACCAAATCTGTGCGGCAGCACAGGAGTATAAAAAGCCAGTGACCGCAGCCGTCTTCCCGACACCCGACCTGGCTCGTCGCATTGTGCGCCAAGACTGGCCGAGTTGGAATCTTTCCGGTATCTTCCCTATGATTTATCACGGCTTTTACAAAGAGCCTATCCACTGGATTGGTACTGCGGTAGATGAGGGTGTAAAAAGTCTACAAGGAAAATTCCCATTGTATGCCGGACTTTACCTTCCTGACTTTAAAAACCTGGATGAATTAAGATCGGGCATACAGCTTGCAAAAGATAACGGCGCGGCTGGCGTTTCGCTCTTCGGCGAATCAGATTTCGACGCAGCCACCATACAGCTATTACGCTCATTAAAATAAAATAGATAGCCGTTTGCATAGTAGGATTTAACCACTGGCAAACGGCTATTAAAATTCGGCATTTCCCATTCTTCTTAAATCTCCAAGACCCTTCTCTAAACATATCACTCCTTGAAGAAACGGGTATAATCACCCAACACCAATACGTCCAAAATAGTGTAAAAATTCTGCGCGAGGATTCGAACACATAGTATTTACATAATAGTCAAACCTGGATAAACCATATTTTTAATTTCGGTTAGTCTGCAAAAAACCTTATCTTTGTATCCCGTACATAAAGCAGATTTAGAACCATTTTTTCGGTTCAAAATAGTTGAAATTCCATTATTGCTATGAGTAAATATATCTTCGTTACGGGCGGCGTAACCTCGTCGTTGGGAAAAGGCATTGTTGCGGCATCGCTCGCCAAACTTCTTCAAGCACGCGGTTTTAAAGTAACCATCCAAAAGTTTGACCCCTACATCAACATCGATCCAGGAACACTAAATCCCTATGAACATGGAGAATGCTATGTCACTGAAGATGGAGCTGAAACCGACTTGGATTTGGGGCACTACGAGCGTTTTTTAAACGTAGCAACTTCGCAAGCAAACAACGTAACAACAGGACGTATTTACCAACATGTGATCGAACAAGAGCGTGCTGGTGCTTATTTGGGAAAAACGGTACAGGTAGTCCCACACATCACCGATGAGATCAAACGTCGTATGCAACTACTTGGCCAAACAGGCGAATACGATATTGTAATCACCGAACTGGGCGGAACCGTGGGCGACATCGAGTCTTTACCTTTTATTGAAGCTGTGAGGCAGCTCCGTTGGGAACTGGGCAATAGCGATTCCTTAGTGATCCACCTGACGTTGGTACCTTATTTAGCAGCCGCGGGAGAGTTGAAGACAAAGCCCACACAGCACTCTGTAAAAACACTGCTGGAATATGGTATTCAACCCGATATTCTTGTTTGTCGTACCGAACACAAACTAACGCAGGATATCCGCAAAAAACTAGCGCAATTTTGTAACGTGAACATCAACGCCGTGGTTGAATCCATTGATGCACCTACGATTTATGACGTTCCATTAAATATGCTCCGTGAGCAACTGGATAAAACTGCGCTAACAAAACTTAAACTCTCGACAAAGCAAGAGCCCAATCTTGACAGCTGGAAAGCCTTCTTGGGCAAACTAAAAAATCCGACAAACGAAATCCAGATCGGGTTAGTTGGTAAATATGTAGAACTTCCAGATGCCTACAAATCGATTACGGAAGCCTTCATTCATGCAGGCGCAATAAACGAAACGAAGGTTAAAGTGAAATATATCGCTGCGGAAAGTATTGATGCGGAAAACGTGAAAGATAAGCTCAAAGATTTGCAAGGTGTATTGGTTGCGCCGGGTTTTGGAGAGCGTGGTCTGGAAGGAAAACTTGCTGCGATACGCTACGTTCGGGAAAACAAAATTCCTTTCTTCGGTATCTGTTTGGGTATGCAATGTTCGGTCATCGAATTTGGCAGAAATGTACTGGGTCTTAAAGGTGCTAATAGTTTTGAAATGGATGAGAAGACCGCTCACCCGGTGATCAACCTGATGGAAGAGCAGAAAACGATCAAAAACATGGGCGGAACGATGCGTCTTGGAGCCTACGATTGTGAAATCAAAAAAGGATCAAAAGCCTACGCCGTATATGGTAAGTCGAAAATTTCTGAACGCCACAGACACCGTTATGAATTTAATAACGACTATTTAAAACAATATGAAGAGGCCGGTATGATCGCCTCGGGGATAAATCCAAAAACGGGATTGGTGGAAATTGTAGAACTTAAAAATCATCCGTTCTTTGTTGCGGGACAATTTCATCCAGAATTAAAGTCGACCGTAGCAAATCCTCACCCACTTTTTGTTAGCTTTGTAGCCGCTTCTTTAGCCAATAAAAAAGGCTAGAAACGAGCGGTTTTGAATTTGAAAATTAAAATAGTAGAAATGGATAGAAATACCCTAATTGGATTAGTGCTGATTTTTGGAATTCTTGCAGGTTCATTTTATTTGATGAAACCTTCTGAACAAGAATTGAAACAGGAACAAAAACTCCAAGATTCAATTAAAAGAGCGAAAGACGGATTAACGCCGTTGGCTGACACCAACAAAGTTGTTGCAGCAACCGCCGTCGATTCTTCGGCCGTATTAGGCAAGCCTTTTGGCACTGCTCGCTTGGGCGAAGAACAAATCGTCACGTTAGAGAACGAAAAAATTATAGCCAAAATAAGCTCAAAAGGCGGACAGGTAAAATCTGTAGAACTTAAAGATGAAACCAACTATGATGGTAAGCCCTTAATGGTATTGGATGAGAATCACAATTCATTCGGATTGCTGTTCAAAGCAAATGGGGAAAACATCAATACAAGCGAACTTAACTTTACCCCACAGGGCGGTAACGCTACAGTAACAGGAGAGAACGCGCAATCTGTCAGCTTTCGTTTAAACTACAGCCCAACACAGTATTTAGAGTACACCTACTCTATCAAAGGCAATGACTATAGTTTAGGACTAGATGTAAAAGCGGTAGGTATTCAAAACCTAATGGATGTAAAAACTCGCAGCATTGCGCTGAATTGGGAAAGTGCTTTGTTACAGAAAGAGCTTAATGGCAAGTCAGAACGTGAAAAGTCAACAATCTTTTACAAAGAGGTCGCAGGCGGCGTAGATCACCTATCTGAAACGAGTGACGATACCGAAAAGCCAGAAAACAAACTTAACTGGATTGCATTCAAACAGCACTTCTTTTCCGCCGTATTGACCTCCAACCAACCGCTTAATAACACAGAGTTGGCCGTCAGCGCCGATGCAGCGCCGTATATCGTTAAACGCTACAAAGCATCTGCCGATCTTGAATTTGCAGCGCAGAAAGATAATCAGTATTCGTTTAACTTTTTCTTCGGTCCTAACAAATACAAAGTGCTGAAAGCCCACGGAAATGATTTCCAACAGATTATTAATATGGGTTGGGGACCAATGGGTTGGATCAACAAATTTATTACCGTTCCTATCTTTGATTTTCTAGATGGGTTTGCATTGAGCTACGGTATCATCATCTTGATCTTAACCATCTTCCTGAAGGGTGTATTGTTCCCGTTGACCTATAAATCTTATCAGTCAATGGCCAAAATGCGCGTATTAAAGCCACAATTGGATGAAATAAAAGAAAAAGTTGGCGAAGACAATCCTATGCTTTTACAGCAAGAGCAAATGAAATTGTACAAACAGGCTGGTGTAAACCCGCTGGGTGGTTGTTTACCGCTTGTTTTGCAGATGCCGTTCACCCTTGCCTTTTTCTTCTTCTTTCCAAATCTGTTCGAGCTACGTGGAGAGAGTTTCTTATGGATACAAGACTTATCAACGTATGATGCGCCGATCACCTTCCCCGCAATATTCGGAATCAACCATATTTCTTTGATGTGTGTGTTGATGACCTTAACCACATTATTGACAACCTGGTACAATAATGCGACCTCGGGGGCGGCGAATAACCAAATGAAATATATTGGGTATATCATGCCATTGATTTTCTTCTTTGTCTTAAACAACTTCCCTGCGGGGCTGAACTACTACTACTTCCTTGCAGCAGTATTCACTTTCTTAACGCAGGTCATTATCCGTCAGTTTTTGGATGATGATAAGATCTTAGCGAAGATTGAGTCGAATAAGAAAAATCCGAAAGTGCAGAAGAAATCATCATTCCAACAAAAAATGGAAGAAATGATGCGTCAACAACAAGCTACGCAGCAGAAGAAAAAATAAGATCACTTTAGTAAAACATAAAAAGCTCGGAAATATCCGAGCTTTTTATGTTTTGTGGCTATTTTCTGCCAATTATTTCGCTGGCTTTTCGAACCCATCTTTAGCTGCCCTCTTGGCCATCTCATCTACGCGTTTCTGTGTATCTGGATGTGATGAAAATAATTTTTTCGCCAATCCGCCGTCTGATGCACCACCCGACATGTCCACCAAACGCTCAAACGCCATCGACATATACCAAGGATTGACGTTGTTATCCTTTAAAAATTTGTATCCATAATCATCAGCGACACTTTCCTGCTTTCTAGAAAAACTCATATTGGCGACTTGCTCACCCAGTTCCCCCAATTGCGAATCAGTCAAGGCTGCTGCCGTTCCGCCTTGGGAAGAAACACCCTCTTTCAATGCAGAGGTCATTAAGGCAGATTTAAAAGCGTCACGTGAATCCGTGTTCTTAACATGTCCGATTTCATGACCTATTACGCCCAATACTTCATTATCACTCATGGCCTCCATCAATCCGGCACAAACTCTAACACTGCCATCAGCACAGGCAAAGGCATTAACGTCTCGAACTAAATAGACTTTATAATTTAACTTTAAACCATCGTAATTTTGCAAGTTTGCCGTAAGCTTTTTCAGACGAACGGCAAATTCGTCATCAGCCGGGGCGACTGGATTGTTCTCATCCATCCATTCCACGTATTCTTTCGTGTACGCTATAACATCTTCGTTGGATAATGTAACAGCCTTCACTGCTTTTGCTGCTGCCCCAACCGATTTGGTGTTGATCCTGATCTGCCCGAACGTAACCGAGCATAGCATCAGTGCTGAAGCGCTTAATAAAATGTGTTTAGTGACCATGTGTAGTAATGTTAGTTTTACGAATATTTATTTATCCTTTCTGGCTCTGTTGTAACAAATATAATACCAAGGGCAATGATTGTGCTCATCATAGGAAGACGATGTTTGGACACCTTATACAAAAGCACTAAACCCTGTTATACTTCGTCCCACGATCAAAGAGTTAATTTCCTTAGTTCCTTCATATGAATAGATAGCCTCTGCATCTGCCAGAAAACGCGCTACGTTATATTCTAGCAAGATACCGTTACCCCCCATCACCTCTCGCGCTCGAGAAACGATGTCACGCGTTCGGAGCGTACAAAATACTTTAGCCAGTGAGGCATGTTCGTCTTTCAGCTTACCTTCGTCTTGCAATTCTGACAGACGGAATACCAAAGTTTGCATAGCCGTTAAATTTGACAACATCTCCACGAGATGGTTTTGTATGAGCTGAAAGGAAGCAATAGGCTTTCCAAACTGCTTCCGTTGAAACGTATATTCCAACGCATTTTCATAGGCTCCACGGGCACAGCCCACAGCCATCCAGGCTACACCTGCGCGCGTCATTTGCAAGACTTTAGCGGTATCTTTAAAACTATTAGCCAATGGAAGGCGATCTGATTCCGGCACAACACAATCGGTTAGGGTAATCAACCCATTCTGAACAATCCTTAGCGCCATCTTTCCCTTGATCTTATCCACCATAAATCCAGGATTTTCTTTACGAACGATAAAGCCTTTCACCTGACCATCGTCTAAGTCTCTAGCCCAGATGATGGTAATATCTGAAAAAGTAGAATTGCCTATCCACTTCTTCTGACCATTGAGGACCCATCCGTTTTCTGTTTTGCGGCATGTGGTCGTAAGACCACCGGCGGTTGCCGATCCCACTTCGGGTTCGGTCAGCCCAAAGGCTCCTATTTTCTCGAGTTTCTGCATCTGGGGAAGCCACTCCTGTTTTTGCTCTTCCGATCCGCATAGATAAATAGAGCCCATTGCCAAACCACTCTGAACACCTAGAAACGTAGCGATAGATGGATCTATTCTTCCAAACTCCGCTGCGATAATGCCATCCATTAAGGAGGATCCACCCGCACATCCGTAACCTTCATATACATACCCACAAACGTTCAATGCTGCCAGCTTCGGTATAATTTCAAAGGGAAAATCATCATGCAACCAATATTTATTGACAATAGGTTTAATCTCAGTTTCGAGAAACTCCCGCACACGAAGCTGTAGCGCGCGATCTTCAGGTGAAAGCTTTGCTTCTACAGCATAAAAATCTGCGTTAATCGGTGGAGCCTCGCGTTTTTTACCAGAGCTTGTTAACATTTTCATTAAACCCTTTAATTGGTTATCCTCCATTTTGGACACTGCCTTCATAACCGACGGCAAATCAACTTTTTGCGACAACTTCTCGATCTGTTCCAAATCAACAGTACGCAATAATTGAATGATGTTTTTAAGCTTCTTTATCATGCTCTAACAAGGTATTGATATATAGTTGTAACATTTTTTTTATAAAAATTGTTTTTTCTTGTTGCAATTCAGCAAAACAGTCTTATATTTGCCCCGGCTTTTAGCTAATAAAAACACGTTAAAAAGGTGGAAATCAAATTGTTTTACTTTTTTTTGTTTTTTTTCTAAAAGTGGGGTTACCTTTTTAGGTTACCGGTATAAAAGGATAAATAAACAAATTTGTTTCAATTAAAATAGAAGATTAAAAGATGAAAAATTTATTCAAATTCGGATTTTTAGGTTTAGCTTTAACTATCGCTTTCGCTTCATGTGGTGGTGCAGAAACTAAATCTGAGCAAGCTACTGATTCATTAGCTACTGAAGTAGAGCACTCTACTGACTCTGTTGCTGATTCTTTGAACAACGTTGCTGATTCAGTAAAAACTACTGGTGATTCAATCGCTGACTCTTTGAAAAACGTTCAGTAATCCGAAACGTATTCAGAAAATACGAAGGCTCACAACTTGTTGTGGGCCTTTTCTTTTTATAGGTATTCACGGCCTTGCTTCTCCGTTAGTTTTTGTATTTTTGTCGAATAGCCATCCGGTATTCTAAAAAGCGAATGATATCCTTTTTTGACCGCCACAACAGATGCATACGAGTTATTATTTTATTTTAATTTGCACATGAGTTTATCACCATTAACAGCTGTCAGCCCTATTGACGGTCGTTACCATAACGCAACCCAAGAACTATCCGAGCATTTCTCGGAATTTGCATTGATCAAATACCGCGTACTAGTAGAGATCGAGTATTTTATTGCCCTTTCCCAATCGGGCATCCCACAATTGGCGCATTTCGACGGATCTTTGAATGACCGGCTTCGTGAATTATACCGAAATTTCTCTTTACAAGATGCGCAATGGATAAAAGACCAAGAGAAGGTTACCAACCATGATGTAAAGGCCGTAGAGTATTTTATAAAACATGAGTTTGAAAAGCTTGGTCTGCATGATTCGCTCGAATTTATCCACTTCGGCTTGACATCACAAGATATCAACAACACAGCCATTCCTTACTCTTGGAAAGAGGCAATCAATAACGTTTATTTACCCGCTGTAACTGAGCTGTTGGAAGAACTAAGATCCCTTGCAGATCAATGGGCGGAAGTCCCGATGTTGGCGAGAACGCATGGCCAGCCTGCCTCCCCGACGCGCTTAGGCAAAGAGTTTAAGGTTTTTATCGAACGGATGGAAAAACAGATTGATTCTTTGACGGAAATACCTTATTCGGCGAAATTTGGCGGCGCTACCGGCAACTTCAATGCACACCATGTAGCCTATAGCGAAACGGATTGGGTAGCTTTTGGAAATAAATTTGTCAACGAGACCCTAGGTCTATCACGGTCGCAAACGACCACACAAATAGAACATTATGATAATTTTGCCGCCAGCTGTGACGCTTTTAAGCGAGTAAACAATATCATTATTGACCTCTGTCGTGATGTATGGACCTATATCTCTATGGAGTACTTCAAACAAAAAATTACGGCAGGTCAAATTGGTTCCTCCGCCATGCCACATAAAGTGAATCCGATCGATTTTGAAAATGCTGAAGGAAACCTGGGTCTAGCAAATGCTTTATTTGAGCATTTAGCAGCGAAGCTTCCAATCTCCCGCTTGCAGCGTGACCTTACGGACTCTACGGTATTGCGTAATATAGGTGTACCTATGGCACATACGCTTATCGCGATCAAGTCGACCCTACGCGGATTGAGAAAACTGATCTTAAACGAGTCTGTACTACAGGCTGATTTGGAAAATAATTGGGCTGTCGTAGCTGAAGCTATCCAAACAGTGTTACGTCGCGAAGGCTATCCAAAACCTTACGAAGCACTTAAAGATTTGACGCGCACGAATACTCACGTCACGCAAGAAACAATTGCTGTATTTGTAGATGGCTTAAATGTATCAGAAGACGTTAAGAACGAAATAAAGGCGATTTCCCCAAGTAATTACACCGGTGTTGGTCTTTAAGCTTTGACTTGAAGATGACTGGCTTGATTTACTTTTTGATGTATCTTTGTACAATAATTTGAAAATATGGCAACGATTAACGTATATACAGAATCTACCCCCAATCCTTCAACCATGAAGTTTTTGGTAAACAAACTGCTTATTAATGGCAGTCTGGATTATCCAAACCGGGAGAAAGCGCAGGAGTCAGATTTCGCAAGAGAGCTCTTTAAGTTCAATTTTGTAGATGGTGTATTTTTCGCAAGTAATTTTGTGACAATTACAAAGACGGAAGGCGTAGATTGGTCCGACATTGAAGCGCTACTGAAAGACTTTGTCAAAGGTGCGGTGGAATCTGAGCTTGCGGTAAAACCGATTGAGCATACAGAAGATTTAGATTTTGAAGGTACGGAGGTCGAAGTGAAGATACAGCAAGTTTTGCACGACTATGTGCGTCCGGCTGTTGAGCAAGATGGTGGAGCTATTGCTTACAAAGCCTTTGAAAATGGTATTGTGACGGTAGAACTTCGCGGATCATGTAGTGGATGTCCATCTTCCACAGTGACCTTGAAAGCTGGTATCGAAGGCCTCTTGAAACGTATGGTTCCAGAAGTAGAAGAAGTTGTTGCGGAAGCAATGTAAATCATCTGATAGAATAAAAAAAGCTGCATCATGAAAAATGGTGCAGCTTTTTTTTTGGTATAGCGTAATGCGTAGCGAGTAGTGCGTAATGCGAAACGGACTTTTCAATGCATTGCTTCCCACCGTTATCAACGGGAAATGTCGCATTTGAAGGAGTATTGCGTAATGCGTATTGTGTATTGCGAGAAGTTTAAGTTTCCCATACTTTATTGCTTCTTTCCATTGTTAAACGAAATGTCGCATCAGTTTTGTTGCGCCTGTAGTCATTTGCCTCTGCACTATCCAAAAGGGATGCAACAAAAGTAAGCGACGGGGTTTTGAATACTTTTGCCCCTCAAAAGTATTGCCCTGTCCTGGCGAAGGACGGAAGGGAGGTGGACTGGGATTGGTATTGAGTAATGTGTAGCGCGTAATGCGAAAGGTATTCTACATTTTATCGCTTCTAACCATTATCAAACGACATGTCGCATTTGAAGGAGTATTGCGTAATGCGTATCAAGTAGTGCGAGAAGTTCAGATATTTTTTATTTTATCACTTCTTCCCATTATTAAACGAAATGTCGCCTCGAAAGCTTTGCAATATGTAGAT
>NZ_JJMU01000036.1 GCF_000757725.1 Sphingobacterium deserti | reverse complement strand
AATCATTGCGAGGAGGAGGAACGACGACGCGGCAATTTTCAGTATTGCGTAGTGAGTAATGCGTAGTGTGAATTGAGAATAGATAGTAGTAGATAGATTATAGTATTTAGAATTGCGGAATGCGTATAGCGTAGTGAGATGTTAAACTTTTCTTTGCTTTATTGCTTCCTACCAATTTTAAACGAAATGTCGCCTCGAAAGCTTTGCGATATGTAGACATTTGCCATTGCACAAACCTCCCCCGCAAAGGTTTCAAGCGACGGGGTTTTGAATACTTTTGCCCTACAAAAGTATTTGCCTTGCCGCGGCATGCGGCGGAAAGGTTTGAGCGAGGGACAAACTGTTTTATAAACAGCAATCTGAACTTGCCGCGGCATGCGGCAGATCGCTTGTCCCTAGCCGGGACGGGGCCATACTTTTTCAGATGAAAAAGTATACAAAAAATCTTTGTTTCATCGAGGCGATTTCTCCCACAACCCCACCCACAGCAGCAGGCTGCCTGTCAGGCTAGATGACATCCCAAAATCCTTTTAAGAATGGATTTCGGGAAATAATCTCATGCCTGCCCATACACACTAGGCCACGGCAGCGCTCAGCTCTG
>NZ_JJMU01000035.1 GCF_000757725.1 Sphingobacterium deserti | reverse complement strand
GCTTGATGAAACGTAGAATGCCGTTATCTGGTTTCGAAAAGATACGGCTGGTCTTCCGATTGATTGGTAGTGAGTAATGAGTAGTGCGAATTGAGATAGTAAGTTCGACAAAAGTGAACGTCCTTGCGAGCCAGAGGAACAATGGCGCGGCAATCTTTCGGCTAACGAAGTGATAGCGAGCTAAAATAGATTGTAGTATATAATACTCAGTATATAGAAAAGTTTTGGTTGATAAGTGATTGCAGGGGTCATTATTAAACGAAATGTCGCCTCGAAAGCGATTAGTACAGTGTATTGCGTAGAGCGTAGTGAGAAATTAGAAGAAGATACTACAATGCACCGTCCTTAATTAAACGAAATGTCGCATTTGAAGGAGTATTACGTAATGCGTATCAAGTAGTGCGAGAAGTTCAGATATTCTTTATTTTATCGCTTCTAACCATTATTAAACGAAATGTCGCCTCGAAAGCTTTGCAATATGTAATCATTTGCCCTTGCACAAACCCTCCCTGCAAAGGTTTCAAGCGACGGGGTTTTGAATACTTTTGCCCTTCAAAAGTATTTGCCTTGCCGCGGCATGCGGCGGAAAGGTTTGAGCGAAGGACAATCCGTTTGGAAACTACAATACCCTACAAAAGTATTGCCCTGTCCTGGCGAAGGACGGAAAGGTTATGGAATGGAATTGGTAGTGGGTAATCCGTAGTGCCCCATTTTTTAACTTCTCACTTTTAACTTTTCACTTCTCACTTCTGACTTTTAACTTTTCACTTTTGAATTTTGACTTCTCACTTCTCACTTTTGACTTCTCACTTTTGACTTTTTAACGCCCACTCCATTAAAAATCATTAACTTTACCAGCAAAATAAATCGAAATATCATATTTTTAAAATGAGTGCAGATATCAACAAACTTGAACAGGTCGCTTCACAGGTAAGACGCGACATCGTTCGTATGGTGCATGCTTGTCAATCTGGTCACCCCGGAGGCTCGCTCGGTTGTACAGACTACTTCGTAGCTCTTTACTTCCATGCTATGAAACACGATCCAAGCTTTAACATGAATGGTGTCAATGAAGATCTATTCTTCTTGTCTAACGGTCACATTTCGCCGGTTTTCTACAGTACTTTAGCGCGTGCCGGTTATTTCCCGGTTAGCGAACTAAGCACATTTAGAAAAATTGATTCGCGCCTTCAAGGACATCCTACTACGCACGAGCACCTACCTGGCATCCGCATTGCTTCAGGATCATTGGGTCAAGGTTTGTCTGTTGCCATTGGTGCTGCACAAGCCAAAAAATTAAACAAAGATGATAGTTTAATTTACGTGCTTATGGGTGATGGTGAATTGCAGGAAGGTCAAGTTTGGGAAGCAGCTATGTATGCACCACACAATAAGATCGACAACCTGATTGCCGCGGTTGATTACAATGGTGCACAAATCGACGGATCAACAGAGCAAGTACTATCACTAGGAAACCTTCGTGCAAAATGGGAAGCTTTCGGTTGGGATGTATTGGAAGTTGAAAAAGGAAACGACATGGCATCTGTCATTCAAGGAATCGATGAAGCAAAATCGCGCACCGGACAAGGCAAGCCTATTGTTATTTTGTTGCATACCGAAATGGGTAATGGCGTTGATTACATGATGGGATCTCACAAATGGCATGGTGTAGCGCCAAATGATGAGCAGCTTGAACTAGCGCTCAATCAATTGACAAGAACCATCGGAGATTATTAATCAGATATAAGATTTCTGCATATCGGAAGTACGCATTCCTTTTCAAAGCAAATGCGATTGATCGATCGATGTGCGCCACAATGCTAAAAAATAATGAAAAAATACACATACACAGAATCAAAAGATACACGTTCAGGCTTCGGCGCAGGATTACTGGAAGCCGGAAAGCAGAACGAAAACGTGGTAGCTTTATGTGCTGACCTCATCGGGTCACTAAAAATGAACGACTTCATCAAAGCGTTTCCTGAGCGTTTTTTCCAGATCGGTATCGCTGAGGCAAACATGATGGGTATCGCAGCAGGCCTAACTATTGGTGGTAAAATTCCATTCACAGGCACCTTTGCGAATTTCTCTACAGGCCGCGTTTACGATCAGATTCGCCAATCTATCGCATATTCGGATAAGAATGTAAAAATTTGTGCATCCCATGCCGGTCTAACGTTGGGCGAAGACGGCGCTACGCACCAAATATTGGAAGACATCGGATTAATGAAAATGCTTCCGGGCATGACAGTGATCAATCCTTGTGACTTCAACCAAACTAAAGCAGCGACAATGGCCATTGCAAACTATGAAGGCCCAGTTTATCTACGCTTTGGGCGCCCCGTGGTTCCTAACTTTACTCCTGCTGACCAGACTTTCGAAATTGGCAAAGCCGTAATGCTCAACGAAGGTACTGATGTGACAATCATCGCCACCGGCCACCTTGTATGGGAAGCCATCCAAGCAGGCGAAGAGCTGGAAAAACTAGGTATCAATGCGGAGATTATCAATATCCATACGATCAAACCTTTGGACGAAGACGCTGTTCTTAAATCAGTGACGAAGACAGGCTGTGTCGTAACTGCAGAAGAGCACAACCGTTTAGGTGGTTTGGGAGATAGCGTGGCACAGTTATTGGCTACAAAGAAACCTAGTCCACAAGAGTTTGTCGCTGTTAATGACAGCTTTGGCGAATCTGGAACCCCTGCGCAACTTATGGAAAAATATGGCTTGAATGCCAAATCTATCGTTGCTGCTGCTCGTAAAGTAATTGCTAGAAAATAATATTTTTAACGATAAATGGAAGACGCCCTAATCATATCAAAATTTGCTGATGAACGCACACGCGAGGAGGCGTTTGGCTATTTACTTCAAAAATACCAACAAAAAATATATTGGCATGTCCGCCGAATGGTGATTGACCACGACGATGCGGATGATGTGGTACAAGATGTATTCATTAAAGTATGGCGTAATCTCGAAAAATTTAGAGAAGATTCACAACTCTACACGTGGCTATACCGTATTGCGACGAATGAATGCATCACTTTTCTAAACAAGAAAAAACAAAAGCAGAGCCTGTCGTTGGATGACGACAGCTCTGCTTATTTAGCAGATACTCTTGCCGATGGCAGCTACTTTAATGGCGACAAAGCACAGATGAAACTGCAACAGGCATTATTGACGCTACCAGAAAAGCAACGCTTGGTATTTAACATGAAATATTTCGAAGACCTGAAATATGATGAGATATCAGAAATCCTCGGAACCAGTGTGGGAGCCTTAAAAGCATCATACCATCTCGCTGTAAAAAAGATAGAGAACTTTTTTTCTTCGAACGATTAAACCTTCGGGTGGATACCAAATCTAAAAATAGACTATGAAGGAAAATAACACATATCATGATGGAATGGAAGGCTTAAATCTACCCGAATCTTTACGTGTAAGTCCTTTTTCAGTTCCTACAGGCTATTTTGACGAGCTAACTTCGAAGCTCAGCGCACAGATCGGCCTTAAAGGAAAAGTGCCTCCAGAGATACAGTCTTTTTCTGTGCCAAACAACTACTTCGACGAATTGAAGTATAGCATTACCGCTCAGGTAGCCTTAGCAAATCCGGACGAAGAAGCCCAATCTTGGAGCACTCCAAGCGGATATTTTGAGACTCTTCAAGATACCATTCAGTCGCGCATCATGATTGAATCCATAGATCACACGAATGAAAGTTTCACCGTCCCTACAGGTTACTTTGACGCTTTAGCTGATCGGATACAAGCGAATATCTTCGAAAAAGATTTACATCAGGTTGCGCAAACCGATGGCTATACGACACCTCCATTGTATTTTGAAAAACTTACAGCAACTATTGTAGCGAAAGCGAAAGATACATCGCCAGTCAGTGGCAACGAAAATAAGCCTGTACGTCGCTTGAATCCTCAACGTTGGATTCAATATGCCGCTGCAGCCTGTGTAGCTGCAGTTTTGGGAACTGCATCTTACAATGCGGTGATGGATCACGGCCAAGTTAACGCTACGGAAACGCATCTTGCATCGATTCCTGAAGATGAGATTATCAACTATCTTTCCACGTCTAACAGCAGCGATGACCTGGTCTATATCATGGAATACATATCTCAACCTGTAGAAACTATCGAATCAGAGGGTGTGTGCAGCAAGATTAAAGAAAATGATATCGAAGACTACTTAAATTACATGTTATAATGTTACGTTTCAGACATTTACTATTCACGCTAGGTTTTATGCTTTCGGGCGCTTTGTGTACCAATGCGCAGCCGAGGGATTCAAAACGCTTTGAGGCGATTGAAAATGAAAAGATCGCTTATATTACAAAGGAATTGAACCTCACGCAATCGGAAGCGCAACGTTTTTTCCCGATATATAATCAGTACAACAAGGAAATGTGGACATTGAAATCCGAAAAGACTAGCGTGGCTACCAACGCCCCACGCGGCGCTAGTGCGCTTAATGGTTCCGGAAAGCGTGACGTATTGTCTTATGATGCGAAGGAACTGGAGGTAAAAAAAGAATATCGGAAAAAGTTTTCTGAAGTAATTGGAAGCTCGAGAGCCATTGAGTTTTTCGAGATAGAGCAAAACTTCCGAGAGTTATTATATAAAGAACTCCAACGACGGAATAGATAGAGAAGCTAAGATTTAGCTTCTTTTTTATTTATGGACGGCCGTCTTTTCTGGTATAGTCATCTTCAACATATACCGAACCACGTTTCTAAAAAGATTATAGTTATTTTTGCCCCTTTCGAGATACATAATGATTAGCAATAGAGAACTTTTCCTGCAAAACACAGCGCAAACGTCTAACTCACCTCGATTGGTTGAGGTGGAGAAAGCAGAAGGCATTTATCTGTATGGTCCGCAAGGCCAGCGTTACATGGATCTGGTATCGGGATTCAACGTAAGCAACATCGGCCATAGACATCCAAAAGTATTAGCGGCAATACAAGATCAACTCGATAAATACTTACATGTCACGGTATATGGTGAATTTGTACAAGCCCCCCAAGTACAGTTTGCTACCAAATTATTGGAGGTACTACCGACGAGCTTTGCCTCGGTTTACTTCACCAATAGCGGAGCGGAAGCGGTAGAAGGATCGATGAAAATCGCCAAAAAATTCACTGGCCGACGACAGATTCTCGCTGCTGAACAAGCTTACCACGGCAGCACGCAAGGTGCACTAAGCCTTATTGGCAATGATGAATACCGCAATGCTTACGCCCCCTTACTCCCGGAAATAGATTTTATACGCTTTAACGACAGCACTTCGCTCGATAAAATAACCCAGGAAACCGCATCCGTCATCATAGAAACTATTCAGGGAGAAGCAGGCGTACGGGTGCCAGACCAAGCTTTTATGCATGCGCTGCGCGCGAAATGTGATGAGACAGGTGCCCTACTGATCTTTGATGAGATACAGACTGGCTTTGGCAGAACGGGCAAGATGTTTGCCTTCGAGCACTTTGATGTTGTGCCGGATATCCTGATGTTAGCGAAAGGCATAGGCGGCGGCATGCCGCTCGGTGCTTTTGTCGCCAGAAAAGAAATTATGGATGTCATCAAAGACAATCCTATGCTTGGGCATATCACGACATTTGGGGGCCACCCGGTAAGCTGCGCCGCTGCACGAGCGTCGCTTCAAGTTATCCAAGATGAACAACTGCTGAATACGGTAGCTACCAAAGCGGCGTTATTTCGAAGGCTCCTCAATACAGCAAAGATCAAAGAGATCAGAGGCTTGGGGCTGATGATGTGCCTGCAATTGGAAACCTTTGAACAGGTTTATGCGGTAAGTAACTATTGTGCAAGCGAAGGTCTTATGATAGACTGGTATCTGCATTGCGAAACGGCTTTGCGTATTGCCCCGCCCCTCACGATAACATCGGAAGAAATCGAAAAGGCTTGTAAAATTATTCTTGATGGCATTGAAAAGTTCTGTTAAAAGAGCTAATTTTAGAACACATATAATACCTGTAAACCTATGGAATCAAGAAGAAAATTTTTAACGAAAAGCTTGCTGTCGCTGGGGGCTGCGACAATGGGAGCGAATACCCTACTGGCGGCCGACGTTGCAATTCAAAAGCCCGCTGGCAAAATAAGCATACAACAGAACGACATCATATTATTTCAGGGCGATTCCATTACAGACGCTGGTCGCAACAAGGAAAACCTTCAACCAAATGAAACCAATGCATTTGGTTCTGGCTATGCCATGATTGCCGGAGGCACCTTACTCAACAAGTTTGCGGACAAGAATATCAAAGTATACAACCGTGGCATCAGCGGTAATAGAGTTCCAGACCTGATTAAACGTTGGGACAAAGACGCTTTGGAACTAAAACCGACGATATTAAGCATATTGATTGGTGTCAACGATTTTTGGAGAACAAAAGATAGTGGAGCAAAAAATAGCCCGGCACAATATAAAGAACAGTACCAACAGTTGTTGGAAAGCACGTTAAAAGCCTTACCCAATGTAAAACTGATTATCGGTGAACCCTTTGGTGTGAAAGGCGTAAAGCATGTGAAGGACGATTGGTATCCTGACTTTTTGGGTTATCAACAAGCAGCTAGAGAGATTGCTAAAGAGTTTAATGCTATCTATTTGCCTTACCAAACTGTATTCGATAAAGCTGCAAGCCGTGGCAGTGGCAACTACTGGACCACCGATGGCGTGCATACATCTTTAGCCGGTGCAAACCTAATGGCGCAAGCTTGGCTCGATCTGATCAAATAGCCTATCAAGAAAATTTCAGCAGCAGTTTTTCCAAAGCTGCTGCAACAAATACATTCTTGATCTTAGAAAACGCAGGCTTCCAACATAAAATAGCTAGTTTTGTCGCTATATGAAAATAGGCTGGATAATACTGGTTGTCTTTTTTTGCTGCTGCGCAAGCCCCGCCGACCCTCCTGCGGTATCGTTTTACTATTGGAAAACCACCGTTCAACTCGGGGATCGAGAGGAAAGCACGTTGCAGCTCAACAGTAGCTCGCGATTGTATGTCCGTTACTTTGATGTAGGCCTGCAGAACGGACAGCCCTTCCCTATCAGTGCCGTCCTATTTAAGACAATCCCAAAACAACATATTATACCGGTCGTCTACATCAAGAACGAAGTGGTACTGAGCAAAAGCATAGACATTCCGGCTCTGGCACAACGAATTGTCGCTTACTTGGAACAAATTAATGCGCATTATGGCATAGAAACCGAAGAGCTACAGCTGGATTGCGATTGGAGTTTAGGAAGTAAAGCTAATTTCTTTGAACTGCTGCATGCCTTGAGGCAGCAGCGCCCTTGGCGCTTGTCGTGTACGATACGTTTGCACCAAGTAAAATATTTCGAGAAAACCGGCATTCCAGATGTAGACTACGGCGTGCTCATGTATTACAATATGGGTACGATATCTGCCAACCAAACAAATTCCATCTATGATAGACAGACCGCTGCAACTTACATTAAACGCCTCGGCAAATATCCGTTAAAACTAAAAGTTGCACTGCCCATATTTTCATGGGGCATCCATCTCCGGCAAGGAAAAGTAATCAATCTTTTAAACAAATTGCAAGAGGCTGATGTATACAACCATTCCGATTTGAAACAATCGGAGAATGGAAAATTCAAAATATTACGGGAAGGTGTTTATTTTGGTCAACTATTTGCTGCTGATGATGAAATTAAACTTGAGAATGTTAGCGCCGAAACGTTACTGGAGATGGCGACAGATCTAGGGCAGCATCTAAGAGAAAAACCGGATGAAATCATTTTTTACGACTTAGACTCCACAAATGTCAACCACTATGAAAAGGAAATTTTTCAAAAGACTGCTCGTCTCTTTCGCTAGTCTATTTGCGCTTGCTACCAGCGTGTATGTCTATGGATGCGCTGATGGTTGGTGGGGTTATTCATACGTATCATCCTTTACACCAGAAGCATTTACAGACGACTCTTACAAACCCTTTTTTTATGCGCCTGAAGAGAAGTTTTACGACTATACCCAGCTGGAGTATATTGAAAAGTACAATGAAGATATTGTGACCGAGTGGCAGGCATACCTCAGGGACAAACCTAAAAAATCTGATCTTGCTTTCTACCTTTTAAACGACTCCGCTAAAAGCGATATCGAAAGCCTGTACAATCAGTTGGATAATCCAGTAGCAAAACACCCGTGGTTAGCTGATGAAAAAGGAAAAAAATTCATCACTTTCTTGCACTTCGCAAAGGCTATAGAAATCTCGTCCACCAATACATTTTCTTCTTGGGATTACGAAGATCGGATTGTCGTTCAAACTGCTGCTTCTTTGGTCGATGAGGTAGAGGACTTTTATAATAAAATAGAAAAAAAAGATACATTTTTTAAAAATAGGATGTGGTTTCAAGTGCTCAAAGCGAAGTTCTACGGCCCGGATCGTGCAAGCGTCATCCCTTTCTTCGAAGCGACATCTTCTGCGCAACCTAAAAATGGTTTGTACTACCGTGCCGTAGGTTACGTAGCAGGCGCCTACTACCAACAGGAAAGGTATGAAAAGTCTAATGCGCTTTTTGCACTACTGTTTAATAATGCATCAGACAAAAGACACGAGGCGCTTTACAATTTCCGCCCGCTTTCGGCTGATTCGCTGGAATTGACATTGCAACAGATCGAAGAGAAGCAAGTAAAAGCAAGTGTGTGGGCCATGAACGGCTACTACCACGACGCAGCGACAGCGATGGCAAAGATATATGCGCTTCAACCCAATAGTCCACATTTAGACTTTTTATTGACCCGCTGGGTAAACGAACAAGAATCGACGGTAAATGAATACTATAACCTGCAATCGTCAACTTATCCTTGGGATGGTAGCAAGATCGATCGTAAAACGCTAAGCTGGTTAGCGGAGATATTGAAACAACCAAAGAAGTTGCACAATCCAGCCCTGGTTTATCTTGCCTATGGCTATGTCAATATGTTTATTAATGAACATGAGCTTTCCAAACAAACTTTCGTGAAGGCCGAAAAATATAGCAAAGGGAAACCACTCATGATGGCACAAATCAGACTTTTCAAGATCCTGAATGAGGTTGCGCAATTAAAGACTATTCAAACAAAGGATGAGGAACAGCTATTACCAGAGCTCGTATGGTTATATCAAGAAGTACCGCAAGACTCGGCTCTCGTACTAACCTTCCGACATGATTATGCAGCCAATTGGATAAAGACTGCCCTATCATCTATCTATAACAAAGACAATAATAGCCTGATGGCTGAACTCTGGAATAGTGAACCTGGCTTTTTTGACAATAGCGAGCAAGGGGCTGCTATGGAGAAATTCCTATTGCAGGAACCTAAAAATGGCTGGAACAAATTGGCTTCAGATTTATACCCTTATAGCCTGAGTGATATCTATGAAAGCCGTTCCATCTACGCATATTATCAGCAGCACATCGAGGAGGCTATCGATCTTATGAAGCGTGCTACGCCACAGGAGGCACGTATAGATCGTGGATATGACGGCATTTACTATCAAGCAGCCGAGTTGCGCGGAAATCCGTTCAACGGAAAAATTAAGGATTGCAATGATTGTGACCATGCAGCTCCTCAAAAAGTCAAATACACAAAACTTGATTTCCTGGTAAAAGTTGGCGAGTTAAGAAAAAACATTGACCAAGGTATTGACGTGTACACCAACGCCCTACTTTTGGGAAATGCCTACTACAACAGCTCCTATTTTGGTAATGCAAGGGTGTTCTACTACAACACGATTATAGGGGAATATGGAAACTATATCGGCACTAAAAACCAGCCCTATATTCTAGGGATGAGCAATGCTAGAAAATATTACGAAATGGCACTGAAAGCAGCGCAAAACAAGGAACAGCGCGCGAAGGTAACCTATTTATTAGCTAAGGTCGATAGAAATGAATTTTATACGAGTAATTATTTATCAAGGGAAGACTACTACTGGGCGGATCCTACGCAAACCATGTTTAAAGCCTGGGCAGGATTCAAGACATTAAAGAACGAGTATTCCGATACCAAGTATTATCAAGAAGTCATACGTGAATGCGGATATTTCCGTTCCTATATAGCACAGGAGGATAGTAAGGGTCGTAACTAAACGACTCTTACTAGCAAACCTTTTAAATATTCTCCTTCTGGGAAAGAGGCACGCACCGGGTGATCTTCCGGTTGTATAAATTGCCGAATAAACTGGATTTCCTTTCCTGCATCCAGAGCAGCCCATGCAATGACCTGCTTAAAGGTGTCGATATCCATAGCACCAGAGCAGGAGAATGTAGCCAGTAACCCTCCACTTTCTAACAACATTAATCCTCTTCGATTTAAATCCTTATAAGCTCGCGAAGCTTTATCCAGCGCAGAACGAGATGGAGCATATTTAGGCGGATCCAACACAATGATATCAAACCTTTCACCATCCTCACCAAGCTTACGCAGATATTTGTTCACATCCGACTGTACCGAAATATGCTTATCGCCATCAAACCCGTTGTTTACTACGTTACGTTTCAACGTTTCCATAGCCAGCGCCGAGCTATCAACGGAAACCACCTCTGCAGCTCCTTGCTTAAAAGCATTTAATGTAAATCCGCCGGAATAGCAGAAACAATCAAGCACGCGCTTCCCCTTAGCATACTGTGCGGTGAGCCATCTATTATCGCGCTGGTCACAATAGAATCCTGACTTTTGTCCTTCAACAATATTAATCTTATACTGGATGCCGTTTTCGACCACATCGACAAATTCAGGTGGTGTTTCACCATATAGCAATCCATTAGCATCTGGAAGTCCTTCATGCTCCCGCGACTTGAGATCACTGCGTTCATAGATGCCCCGCGGATCAAGCTGAGCAACAAGTTCATCAACGATAGTTGCTTTTACGAGCTCAGCGCCAGAGGAATGCACTTGAATCGATATGAAATCCCCGTATTTATCTACGATAAGGCCCGGCAAAAAATCAGCTTCAGCAAAAACAAGTCTAACAGTGGTGTTATCTGCCGTTAATAAATGCTTGCGTAGGCCTATCGACCGTTTGAGACGGTCTCGCCACCAGTCGCCATCAACGGTTCGCTCAGGATTCCACTCCAATAAACGAACCGCAACCCGAGAAAACGCGTTGTATACGCCAAACGCAATAAATTCATCAGCGGCATTAAAAACTCGCACAACGGTTCCGTTTGCAGGTTTATTATCCATTTTTGCTATTGCTCCGGAGAACACCCAAGGATGCAGCTGCCAAGCAGCCTTATCTTTTCCCTGGTGAAGGGTGATTTTAGTCATGGCTACAAAAGTAAAGTTAAACTTCTGTAGTTACATCAAAAAAAGCACGGAAGTTCCTATTTATTCATTAGCAAATACGACTTAAAACCATCATAATCTACATCAATTTTGCTAACGAGGCGTTCCTTTTGTGCTAAAGCGATAGCCTCTGCCGGAAGCTCGATAGCTTGAAAAGCTTCAGCGGTAATAGCATCAGGAAATTTACAAGGATGTGCCGTAGACAAAAATACGGAGGCATAGTTCCCCTCATGTTCTTTACGGTATTGCTTCGCTGCTAAATAAGCAATGGCGGTGTGCGGACATGCGACGTAGTTGTAGCGTGCATACATCTCTTCCATACCAAGTTTTGTCTCTTCATCGGTGTAAGTATAGGATGATACTACCGCACGAATGGCATCAAGATCCTGACCGAATAAATCTTGTATGCGGACCCAATTACTTGGATTGCCTACATCCATGGCATTGGCTAGGGTTTGTGTGGAAGGCTTAGGAGCATATTTCCCGTTTTGCAAGAAACGTGGAACGGTATCATTGATGTTTGTCCCTGCCACGAAATGCTTCACGGGCAGCCCCATTTTATAGGCTAAAAGACCGGCGCCAATATTACCAAAATTACCGCTAGGAACAGTAAAGACCACGTCTTGTGCGCCTTGCGAACGCAACTGTGCATAGGCCCAAAAGTAGTAGAACGTCTGCGGTATCAGCCTGGCGATATTGATCGAGTTTGCCGATGTCAAGCGAAGTTCTTTATTCAAGGTTTCATCATTAAATGCAGTCTTCACTAATGTCTGGCAGTCATCAAAGGTGCCATCAACCTCCAGGGCACGAATGTTTTTACCATTGGTGGTAAGTTGATCTTCTTGCACTTTGGAAACCTTACCTTTTGGATAAAGAATAGTAACACGGGTGCCTTCTACACCTAAAAAGCCCAACGCCACCGCACCTCCAGTATCACCTGAAGTGGCCACCAAGACATCTAACAGCTGATCGCCCTGCTTTGAAAAATAGCCCATTACGCGGCTCATAAAACGCGCCCCAAAATCTTTGAAGGCGAAGGATGGACCGTGGAAGAGTTCGAGCACAGCCTGCTCGGCATCTAGAAATTTCACAGGCGCATCGAAATTGATCGCCTCAGCAATAATCGCCTTCAGATCAGCCGCCGGAATATCGTCCCCGATTAATGCGGAGGCTACATGGAACGCGATGTCTTGCAGCGAATACTGCTGTATATTTCGAATGAATGCCGGATCCAAAACGGGGATCACTTCTGGCATGTAAAGCCCTCCATCTTGTGGCAAGGAAGTAAACACCGCATCTTGAAAAGACACGCGTAAATCTTTATTGTTGGTGCTATATAATTTCATTATTGTCTATTTATTTTACTACTTAAAACGTCAGCGCTGAATTACCCAAGGATTTTTGGACCATGTACATTAACAGCCGAGACGTACTTAAAACTATCAATATCATGAGCTGTTAAATGCTGTTGAATTTCGGTTGCAGCCTGCATAGCAACGGCTTCTCCTTTTGCGATAGCCACGACGGATGGTCCTGAGCCCGAAATTCCAAAACTTAAAGCGCCAGCTGCCAATGCAATGCTTTTCATCTCATAAAACTCGGGAATTAAGATGGCACGTGTTGGTTCGATTAATACGTCGTGCATGCTCCGGCTAATGAGGTCGTAGTCACTTTCGTATAGACCAGCGACTAGCCCTGCAATATTTCCCCATTGGGTCACCGCATCTTTTAATAAGACTTTCTCTTTGATGAGCTGTCTAGCATCTCGTGTAGGTACATCGACCTGTGGAAAAACAATACCAGCATATAACTCCGTCGGTACAGGTAAACTGATTACATCCAAATGGTTATGACCGCGAATCAACGTGATACCGCCCATCAACGCAGGTGCAACGTTATCTGCATGGCCGTGCCCACAGGCTAAGCGTTCGCCTTCTACGCAGAACGGCATGAGCGCTGTCTTAGAAAGCGGGTTTCCCAACAACGTATTAATAGCAAACAGCCCAGCCACGGTACTCGCAGAACTTGACCCAAGACCACTCCCTATCGGCATATGCTTCGTCAATTCGATTTCAACACCCAGTTCATCTTGAAGACCCAAATGCGTAAGTAACATTTTAACACAAGCGCTCACCGTATTTTTGTCCGCATCCAACGGCAATCTTCCATCGTCCCCGGCGATGGAACGAATTCTGACGCCAGGTTGCGCAACGCGGTACATAGCCACCTCGTCTCCGGGATGGTCAACGGCAAAGCCCAACACGTCGAAACCGCAGATCATGTTTGCAACCGTTGCAGGTGCAAAAACACGAACATGATCTAAGATGTTATTAAAGTCTATTTGATATTGTTTTTTTTCCAATGATTCCATAACTACATGTTTTAAGCGCCCACATTTACTAGATCTGCAAACACACCGGCCGCGGTCACCTCAGCACCAGCACCAGGGCCTTTCACCACCAATGGGCGATCTTTGTACCGTTCTGTCGTAAAAGAAATAATGTTATCACTTCCAGACAAAGCATAAAAAGGATGATTTTCATCGACCATCTCTAAGGCGATAGAGACCTTTCCTTCTTCCAACTTGCCAATATAACGGATCACTTTATTTTCGCTATTTGCTTTCTCTTTCAACGCATTGAAGTATTGATCAGCCTTTAGCAATTCAGCATAAAAATCGTCTACCGATGATGCTTCCAAACAAGCCTGTGGCAAGATCGCTCCTAAATCAACATCCGCAGCTTCCAGGGCATAACCTGCATCACGTGCTAGAATTAGCATCTTTCGCATAAAATCAACACCTCCTAGGTCATCGCGCGGATCGGGCTCTGTATAACCGAGCTCTTGTGCTTGTTTGACCGTTTCGTAGAACGAAGAGTCGCCAACAAAATTATTAAATATATAGGAGATCGTTCCAGATAGTATAGCTTCAATCTTAACAATACGGTCGCCACTTAGCATCAGATCTTTCAATACACGCACAATAGGCAACCCAGCACCTACATTCGTTTCGTAAAAGAAATCCACGCCATGTTTGCGAGCTGTCTCATGCAATTTTTGATATTGGGCATATTCACCAGAGTTGGCAATCTTATTACAGGTAACGATGGAGATATTAGCCTTAAAAATTTCCTCATAGTATGTTGAAGGAAGTTTACTAGCCGTATTATCGATGAATACGCAGTTTGGCAGGTTCATGGCCCGCATGCGATCGATAAAAGAAGCTAAATCAGACAATTCTCCTTTTTCTTCCAATTCGTCAGCCCAGCTTGTTAAGTCAATACCATCGCTATTGAAAAGCATCTTCCGTGAATTAGAAACGCCCACTACATTGATCTCAATATCACTATTCTCCACCAAGAAGTTGTGCTGTTCGTGAATTTGACGGAAAAGCGTAGACCCTATATTTCCTGTACCTACGTTAAACACATGCAGTGTTTTTTTCAATTGCGCGAAGAAAGCATCGTGCACAGCATTAAGCGCTTTGGCTAGGTTTTCCTTGCCGATGATAACAGATATATTAAGTTCTGATGAGCCTTGTGCGATAGCCCGAACATTGATTCCGTTTCGTCCCAGTGCATAGAACAATCGGCCAGACATGCCTGGCGTCCTTTTCATATTTTCGCCTACAATGGCCAGCACAGACAGATTTTCCTCCACCACGGGAACTTGAAGCTTATTGGCTTCCAGCTCGAGTTCGAACTCCGCCTCGATCAATTTTACTGCCTTTGACGCATCATCTGGATTGACAGCGAAGGTAATGCTATGTTCTGAGGACGATTGCGTTATTAGTACCACATTAATCTGCTCACGCGCCAATAAGGTAAACAACCGACCGCTGAAGCCCGACTTGCCAATCATGCCGCTGCCCGATAGATTGATAACAGATATATCGGAGATGGAAGAAATTCCTTTTATTGGGAAACTCGACTTTCCACTTTCATATTGTATGGTAGTCCCTGGAAAACCAGGTTCAAAGGTGTTGCGGATAACAATGGGAATCTTCTTGAGAAATGCAGGAATCATCGTCGGCGGATAGATCACCTTTGCGCCGAAGTATGACAGTTCCATGGCCTCGGTATAGGAAAGAATCGGCTGCGAGAACGCCTTCTTCACAATGCGTGGGTCGGCTGTCAGCATACCATTCACATCAGTCCATATTTCTATTGCCGATGCTTCTAACACCGAGCCAAATATGGCTGCGGTATAATCCGACCCGCCACGTCCGAGCGTGGTCACGCGACCTTTGTCATTGGTACCGATGAATCCAGTTACAAACATCAGCTTTTCAGCATGTGTGTACCCTAGAGACTGGATAAGTTGATGGGTGAGTTCTTCGTTCACCTGTGCATTACCAAAGTTGGAGTTTGTTTTTACGTAGTGCGATGCATCAATGAATTCAGTTTGCGGGATCTGCTGTTCTATGATTTTGGCAACCATATAGTTTGATAAGCGTTCGCCGAACGATACAATCAGGTCTTTACTTTGTAAACTCAATTCTTTCAACGCACTGACACCCTGAAGAATTTCTTCAAGATCGTTCAACATCAATTTAAGTTTTGTGAATACCGGATTTTGAAACTTTACAGCGATCAGCTTTTTAACAACTTCAAAATGCTTTTCTTCCAAAAATTTCAGATCATCTTCAAAAGGAATGCGGTCTGCCGCATTCTCCGCCATCTTCGTCAGCAAATTAGTGACCCCAGACATAGCAGATAAAACAATCAGAGGTTTTTCGCCATTATCAAAGGAGTGTTTAACAATATCAAGTACCGCTTCTATGCTCGCTACTGAACCTACGGATGTCCCTCCGAACTTTAATACTTTCATTTTTGTCTGTTTATAAAATTAAATTCCTGTTTATCAATAAAAAAGCCTTCCCGGTGGAGGAAGGCTCTATATTTTGTGTACACTTATATATACAATAGAATTACTTCCTCCGAGGTTTGTGGCCGGTGGTAATAATAATGGATGTAATAATAGTGTGTCTGTACATAATCTTTTAAAAACTTGTTAAATATAGGAGTAAATATTTGAACATATCAAATTTATTTTAATTTTTTTTGTGAAAATCGTAACCGACCTTTCCTAGCTCCGCGACAATTTACGATTTTATGACTCGGGTATTTATACCCCAATTCGAAAAATAAAAAGTTAAAATACGTTAAAACTACGTTAAAAAAGGTGAAAAATGCTTGGATCAATACGTATTATGTATTAGTTTTGCTTCAGTCCTGTAGAAAATACAAGACAGCGTATAGAAGTTGTATATTAAAGCGAACAAATGAATACAAAGAAACTAGTAGCAGGAATGCTCTTCATAGGCTTATGTCTAGTGTCGCAGGCACAAACAACCAAATCAAAAAACACCTCCGCTGATCCGGATAACCTTGCTAAAGAATACTTTTCACAGATAATGGGTGTCGCGTCAAACGCAATGGCGAACACAAAGCTTTATCAATTTGTCTATGAATGGTTGGGTACCCCCTACAGGTTGGGAGGAGACTCCAAAAATGGTATCGATTGTTCTAAATTTTCCCTAGCGGTTTATGAAAACGTATTTAACACGACTATTGGCTACAATAGCCGGAACCAATACGCCAACGTAAAACAAATCCGTAAAAACGATTTGCAGCCAGGCGACTTGGTTTTCTTTAAAATACGTAGCAGACAAATTACCCATGTAGGTGTGTATTTAGGAGATGATAAGTTTGCTCATGCTTCTTCAAGCAGAGGCGTTATGGTCAGCAATTTGAATGAAGCTTATTGGAAGCGCTACTACTATAACGGCGGAAGACCTATCGAAGAGCCTGGAATAATGACTGCTAATTCCCACCTTGACGACGACAACAAGAATTTAAATTAATTCCCATAAAATAATAAAAAAGGCCTAGCATGTTATTTCTAGGCCTTTTTTGTACCTTCCTATTCGGGCATCTCGCCTTATTCAGCTATGCTACAAAAAGCTAAAGGATAAAAATACCCGTCCGTTGAAACAAATCTAGAAAGACTTCACTTATCAAGGCGGAAAGACCGCCCTCTACCTATAGAAGTATCAAGTTTATATCGGGAAGATGACGGCTATACGCACGCTCCTTTACCGGTTTAGTGCGATTTTATTTAAAAGATTTAGTACTTTTACCTTGTTATAAACAAAGAATAAAACATGTCTACGAAAAGAACCCTTATTTTAGATAAAGAACAAATTCGTCAAAAATCTATCCGGATTGCTTACCAGATTTTGGAAGATAATTTTGAGGAGACATCCATCGTTTTAGCAGGTATTGCCGACCGTGGCTATGTATTTGCAAAACGCCTACAACAGATATTAGCAGAGATCGCCCCCGAAAAAAAATTCGAGCTACTGAAAATCAGCATTGCAAAGACTAAACGTAGTTTAGATGCAACAGCTGATGAGCCGTTAGAAATAGCGAAAGATAAAGTTATTATACTTATTGACGATGTATTGAACAGCGGGCGTACATTGGCCTACGGATTAGGATTATTCCTTGACATTCCTCTCAAAAAGATGCGCACGGCTGTCTTGATCGATCGATCGCATCACCAGTTCCCCTTATTCAGCGACTACTACGGCCTAAAACTATCAACCATTTTGAAGGAGCACGTAGATGTTGTACTGGAAGAATCTGACGGTACAGAAGATGCGGCTTGGTTATCCTAACCGCATCCCTATTTTATTTCTTAATCTTGATTTTCTGACCTATTCGTAAGCTGCTTCCCCGCAAATTATTGTCTGATTTGATTTGCGATATGCTGCTGCCCTTGTGCTTGTTTGCGATATGCGAAAGTGTATCTCCTTTACGCACGGTATACGTGACGTACGCTGTCGTTGTGGAAGATTTAGTGGCTGTTGTATGCTTAGCTTTGGCCAAACGCGTGTTTTCTTCTTTTTCCAAAATAAGCGTGCGGCCAGCGATACGACTATTTAATGATAAGCCATTCCAAGCTTTTAGATCTTGCACGGTAACGCCAAATTTGCGCGCTACGGAAGCTAAAGACTCCCCCTGCTTGGCAGTATACTTAGCAGGTGCGGAAGGCGATGATGCAAGTATCATCGCATTCTCCTTCGTAGATCCGGGAAATGCTGTATTACTCAGCGCAGCGTATAGCAAGCTATCATTCGACGAACTGGTTTGCGGTAATATCAATCGTTTAGGCTTATCGCTACTGGCTACAACGATGGTACGTTTAAAAGACGGATTAAATTTCTTTAAGGTTTCCAATGGCAGATTAATTGCCGTTGCAACACGTGCCAGATCTACATTATTCTCCACCATAATCGGTTTTGCGGCAAACACAAAATCCGTTGCTGCATTTTCTATTCCGTATTCTTGCGCATGTTTCAACGTATAGGTCATGGCAATGAATTTAGGAATGTAATTTTGTGTTTCTTCCGGTAAAAACGGCGACAATTGCCAAAAGTCGGGATGGTCTAGGCCAGAGCGTTCTATTGCTCTCCTTACCGCGCCACGACCGCAGTTGTAGGAGGCGAGTGCCAATAACCAATCATTAAACTCATCGTAAGCATCTTTGAAATATCGGCTTGCTGCATGACAGGCCGCATAAGGATCTTTACGCTCATCGATGTAGCTATCCATCGTTAAATCGTAGCCCTTGGCAGTAGCATACATAAATTGCCATAAACCTACCGCTCCAGATCTGGACACCAGGTGAGGATCCAACGATGATTCTACGACAGAAATGTACTTTATTTCATCGGGAATGCCCGTCCCCTCAAATATCTCCTCATAAATAGGGAAATAATGTTGTGCCAGCCCCTGCAGTTTGCACATGTAGGGGTTATAATTTCGGGACACGTATTTATCGATATAAGATTTAATTTTCTCGTTATAAGCCAGCGGAACCGCCTTCTGAATTTTACGCATCCGCTGGAAGATCAAAGAATCTTCGGCATTTAGGATAGGATCGGCGTAGGAAAGCTTTTTTAGGGAATCGATGCCTGAAAAAATTGCATCGCGTTGATGACTGACTAACTCTTTTAAATGCAAAGTATATTCTTCATTCTCTATACTTGCCATGTCTTGAGCAATTGCTGGCTGTGTTATGCTTAGGGCACAAAACGGCAATACCCATAAATGGATTTTCTTCATAAGTTTTTATTTCATGAATAATTCACGGTTTAAGGCGTATGATCTTCAATAGTCTAAACTTTCATGTAAAAACGCTAAAAATACGTGGTTAGTATGATCGGTAAAAAATAAAAGAGTTTCTTGGTTTTGCCCATGAAACTCTTTTATTTTAAATCCACAGATTATGGATTCTGTGTGTTATTTGTATTTGTTGTGTTCGTGGTGTTCGTCGTGCTATTCTTATTAGCAGTATCTTCTTCACGTTGACCGTCTTTGAACTCTTTGACACCACGCCCAAGACCACGCATCAATTCTGGAATCTTTTTACCACCAAAAAGTAACAATACTAACACCACTATGATGATGATCTCCTGCGTCCCGATAAATAATAATCCCGATGTATACATAGTTTTAATTTCTTAACGTTGCTTTCATTATCAACGTCTTACAAATATATAATTTAATTTTCTAAATCCCTGTAACTATTTCGCTAACCACGAAGATGGGTTCATAGCTGTCTGCCCTTGAAAAACTCCGAAGTTGACAACCGAATATCCAGCATCGGCATCTTCGTCTGCTGATCCAATCTGCTGCCCACGACTGACCTTTTGCCCTTTCCGCACGGAAACACTTTTCAGGTTAGCATAGGAGGTGAAATATTCACCATGCTTGATCACAACAAAGCTTCCAATTACTTGAACGACCTCGCCCTCGAACACCGCTTTGACAGCTGCGTTCGTAGCTGTACGAATGGCCACATCTGAATTGTCAATACGCACATTTCGTTCCACGGTCTCAAAGCCGAAATTCCGCACGATGTTGCCTTGTGCTACTGGCCATGGCAAACGACCTCTGTTTGATTTGAAATCTGCAGAAAGCTTAGCAGCCTCTGGTGTAGACCGTAATATCTCACTGTCGGATTTCCGTGGCGTTTTCTTCTCCACTTCTTCCACCGTTTTACCAGTCCTTTTAGCTTCTGCTTCTGCTGCTTTCTTACGCGCTTCTTCTGCACGTCTACGCTCCTCTGCGATCTCCCGACGGATGGCCTGCTGGATCATAGCATCTATACGTTTCTTTTCTTGTTGTTTCTTGCTTAACTGTCCTTTGAAAGTCGACTCTTCCCGTCTTAACTGACTGAGTTCAGTAGCATGTGCAGACCTATCTTTCGCGATAATCGAACGCTCGGCTTGCTGCTCTTTTAACAATTGATTTTGCGTTTGCTTGTCGCGCTCTAACTGCGCGATCTTAAGCTCAATTTCTTTTTTTGTCGCCTCAATTTCCGCAGCCTTAATTTTGCGGGCATCATTAAATTGCTGCAAATACTTTACACGTTTGAAAGCCTGGTTAAAGTCTTTGGACGCAAAAATAAACATCAATTTATTGTAGCCATTTTTATTTCGAAAAGCAAAGAGGATCATTTTTTCGTAATCCTTTCGCATTTTTTCGAGTTCGGCTTTCAGCGCATTCACCTTCCCCGTATTTACCCGAATGTTGTTATTGATGATGCGCAGCTCCGCGTTGATGGTACTTATCTTGCTTTCTCGCAAATCAAGCTGCCTGCTAAGTGCATTTACCTCGCGCTGCGAAAGGATTTTTTCCTGTGTTTTAGCCCGCAAAATTTTCGTCAGCTCCGCAATCTCTACATCTATTTTTTCACGCTGTTTTTTTAGTTCTGCACTGCTCTGGGCAGATACAAAGCCAATAGTTAGACAACAGGAAAATATGAAACTAAATACAATCTTTTTTAAATCCATGAACCGTCTTTACCTTATATCGGTTTAAATTAAGCTTACAAAAATAAGGATATAGCACTTAAGCGCACAATTATTTTACGCTTTTATGTAATACGCCGTTAATTTATCACTTTGTATCTCCCTGAAACAGTGAAAGGCATCTCCACTTGTTCATTAAATGCTACTCTATTGTAAGAAACATTCGCTTTTAGCGATACATTATCACCTACGATATTCAACGCTAGATTGTTTGGAAAATTATATCCTGCATTCTTCGCATAGTCACTATAAAATGCTTCCAGGTTTTGATTGGCGCCAACCTCTTGCAAAAGAAAATTGAATGGCCTGTTTTCTTTATTGATACGATATTGATAAGAAAGTTGGTCTTTCAGGCCAACGACAATAAATTCGTCTGTGGCGCTTGCTACTTGCACATTGGATGTACGCAACAGGCTGGAAGAAACATTCGCTAGCAATAAATCTTGCAAAGTCGCAAAATTAACCCCATTGCTCGTGTAGTTATAGATGTAATGGAAAGGCTTGGCAATATATTCCCCTTGCAACTTGTTTAAGATTTTGACGCTATCGGGCGTGATCAGTACACGAGCCACTTCTATCCCGAGTGTCGCGGTCACCGAAAGCCAAATGGCTTTGTCACGTTCAATGCGAATATTTAACGTAACATCATGCACCTGTTTGTTCAGTTCGACCTTTGTCTTGGCACGGCCAGAGAATGTTCTGAAATCCAGATTACTCAATTCAAAGCTTTTGATACTGGCCGCATGCTCCTTGCTCACTTCCTTCGGTGCATCATGGCTCGGTAAATTCACGCGTTTACGCGTTTTACAACCGGAGAGCAATAATGAAGCAGCAATAACAATGACAATCCCTTTATTCCACATAACTTTTCTTCTCCACTTTTGATTTCAATTTTTCTAAATCTAGGCTACTGCCCGCGTCTTGCATAGACAGTGCTTTTTGCCATTGCTTTACCGCTTCCTTTGTATTGCCGTTTTTATATAAAATATCGCCATAATGATCGTACAATACTGCCGATGGCGACGATCCGCGAACGGCCTTCTCAATCCACTTCAAAGACTCCTTGTATTTCTCTTGTTTAAATAATACCCAGGCATAGGTGTCTTGAAAAGTCGCAGACGACGGCTCCAGCTCATTGGATTGCTTTGAAAATTTCTCCGCAACATCGAGCTTTTCATTTCGTTCAGAGAGGTAGTAAGCATAATTATTCATCGCTGTAGCATTGGTGCTATCCAACTTAATAGCCTCTTCATATGCTACGTCAGACACTTCCGCCATTTTTAGCTTATGGTACAGATCGCCAAGCCCCGCATAAATCAAAGACTGCAAATACGTATTCTCTTGCCCACTGTTATCTAATGCTGATTCCATCATTTTCCGGGCATTATCCGTGTCATCCTTAACCATGTAGGCCAGTCCAGTGAAATAAAGTAACATTGGATTATTCGGATTAGACTCCAACGCCTCAAAACCATGCGCTATAGCGTGGTCAGCTTCGTTAAGTGCTAACTCTACGTTCATCAACATGCGCCATGCGTCGATGTGTCCTCTATTAATACCTATTGCCGTAAGAAATAGAGATCGTGCTTCCTGCAGCTTCCCCCGCCGCCAAAGAATATCGCCCTTGGCCACATGACTGTCCGCTACACGCGGATATTTAAGAACCAGGATATTAGCGAGTTCTTGTATTTGCTCCAGCTCTAGGTTACTCTTACCGCTCAGCATAGTAAACATCGCGCGATATTTGTCGGCGTAATCCACATTCGCGGATTCAAATGCTTGTTTCAAGGCGTCAAAAGCAGGTTTGGATTTCCCTTCGCCGGTATAGGCATCGGCCAAATCAAGGTACAAGAGATCATCCTTCGAATTGTTCAGGCCTTTGTTTAAGATCTCTACAGCCTTTTTTGGCTGCTTTTTATCTAAATAAATAAACGCGAGTGTGCTATACACCTGACGAATACTTGAGCTTTTGTCTACCCAAGGGTTCAATAGCGTAACGGCTTCATCTTGCCTTTTCGTGTCAACCAAGATTTCGGCCTTAATTACATCCAGGCTGTCAGACTTTCCGAATCTCTTTACCGCTTCGTCGTAGGACGCTAAAGCACCATCGGTCTGTTTTGTTGCGTGTAACAACATGATTTTCTCTCTGTATAGCGATGCATTATCCGGATAAACCGAAATAACACGATCCACCACCGGTATAGCGGCACTGAGATTCGCACTGCTTTTGTGTAATTCGACGAGATAATTCGCAAACAAAAGATTTTTAGGCTCAATTTCAAACGCCTTTTCGGCTAAAGGAATAGCGACTTCAAGATTTCTTGCTTGACCAAACAGCAAAGCTTTGGCATAATAAACCTCGGCAGCATCCGGATAATTGGCAATGATGGTATCGAGCGTTGCTATCGCTCCCGGCAAATCACCGATGCGAAGCTTGCTTTCTACAAGTGTTAAATCATTCTTATACGGTTTATCACCAACGACGACTTGCTGGCCCTTCACTTCTACCCCTAGGCTTAAGCCTATAAAAATCGCAATACCGAAACAGACAAACCTTTTGTTGATTTTCATTAATATCTTTTTTAAATATAAAATAGTGCTCTACTTTATAAAGATGACAAAAAAAAGCAAAAGTTTACTTATGTAATCTTAAAACATGTTAAATATTGTAAAGCTGATATGTCGAGCGATCAAATACGAGGTTTGACTATGCAAACCAAAAATCAAATTCTTTTTATAATGATAAAATAATATCGTACCTTTGCAGACCTCATTGTAGGGATTACAGGAGGATTGAAGATTTATTAATTAATTAAATAGAAGCAAGTGAATACGTTAAGTTACAAAACTGTCTCTACCAACAAGAACACCGTTAACAAAGAGTGGATTGTTGTTGACGCTGAAGGAGAGATTTTGGGGCGCTTGGCAAGCGAAATTGCGAAAGTAATTCGCGGGAAGCACAAGCCTACGTTCACCCCACACGTAGACTGTGGAGATAACGTGATTGTTATCAACGCAGACAAAGTTAGATTGACAGGAAACAAATTAGGCGACAAAGTTTATGTTCGCTACACAGGCTACCCAGGTGGTCAGCGTTTTGTTTCTCCAAAAGAGTTGTTGGCAAAACACCCTGAGCGCATTATTGAGAAAGCAGTACGTGGTATGCTTCCTAAAAACCGTTTAGGCCGTGAGCTATTCAGAAACCTTTTTGTTTATGCAGGTTCAGAGCACAAACATGAGGCACAGAATCCAAAACCAGTTAAATTTTAAGGAGAGCAATTATGTCAATAACTAACACTTCAGGAAGAAGAAAAACTGCTGTTGCCCGCATCTACTTAGCTGCTGGTAGCGGAAACATTACCGTAAACGGTAAAGATTTCAAGGAATACTTTCCAACATTGCCATTGCAATATATCGTTACGCAATCTACAGAGGTAGCGGGTGTTGCTGGAAATTTTGATGTAAAAGTTAACGTTCAAGGTGGTGGTGTCAAAGGACAAGCAGAAGCAGTGCGCTTAGCGATTGCAAAAGCTTTAGTCGAGCTTGACCCAGAAGCAAAACCAGCTTTACGTGCGAAAGGTCTTGTTACTCGTGATGACCGTATGGTTGAGCGTAAGAAACCAGGACGCCGCAAAGCACGTAGAAGATTCCAATTCAGTAAACGTTAATCAAAGGAGGATCAAAAAATGGCAAGAACAACTTATCAAGAATTATTGGATGCAGGTGTGCACTTTGGTCACCTTACACGTAAATGGGATCCGAAAATGGCGAAGTACATTTTCATGGAACGCAACGGTATCCACATTATCGACTTGAACAAAACACTTACGAAATTGGAAGAAGCTGCTTCAGCGATCAAACAAATCGTAAAATCAGGTCGTAAAGTTTTATTCGTAGCTACGAAAAAACAAGCAAAAGAAATCATCGCTCAACAAGCGAAAGACGTGAATATGCCTTTCGTAACTGAAAGATGGCTAGGTGGTATGCTTACAAACTTTCAAACAGTACGTAAGTCTATCAAGAAGATGTCTAACATCGACAAAATGCAAAAAGATGGTACGTATGACGTATTATCTAAAAAAGAAAAATTGATGATTCAACGTGAACGTATTAAGTTAGAAAACCTTTTAGGTGGTATCGCTGACTTAAACCGTTTACCGGCTGCTTTATTCATCATCGATGTGAAAAAAGAGCACATCGCTGTTGCGGAAGCAATCAAGTTGAACATCCCTACTTTTGCAATGGTGGATACAAACTCTGACCCTTCAAATATCGACTTCCCTATTCCTGCTAACGATGACGCTACAAAATCTATTAGCTTAATCGCTGGAATTATTGGGAAAGCTATTCAAGAAGGCCTTGATGAGCGTAAACGCGATAAAGAAGAGGATGCAGAAAAAGAAGCTGCTGCTGCAAAAGCTGCCGTAGATAATGGCGCAGAGGCTGATGCAGATGCTAACGCTGGAAAACGCCCTCGTAAAGCAAAAGACGGGGAATAATATCCTATAATAAGCCGGATAAACAGGTGTTAGCCTTTTGAAGTATAGCTTTAAAACGTCTACATGTGTTTGTCCGGTTTTTTGTTATTTAACAAAAGTTTAATGCCCAGGTTGCATAATATCAGTATACTTGAGGGGCATTTAGATTGTAAAATTTATTAAAGAAATAAAAACATGTCAGTACAAATTTCTGCATCAGATGTAAACAAATTGCGTCAACAAACGGGCGCTGGTATGATGGATTGTAAAAAAGCATTAGTCGAGGCAAATGGCGATTTCGAAGCTGCTGTTGACTACCTTCGTAAGAAAGGTGCTAAAGTTGCTGCTAGCCGTCAAGATCGTGATTCTAACGAAGGCGTGATTATCGCGAAAGCAACTGCAGATGGAAAAGCAGGTATCGTAGTAGAAGTAAACTGTGAGACTGACTTCGTCGCTAAAAATGCTGACTTCGTTGCTTTTGCTGATAAAATTGCAGACATCGCATTGAATAACAAACCAGCTTCTTTAGACGAGTTGAAAGCGTTGGAGATCGATGGTAAGAAAATTGCAGATGCATTGATCGAGCAAACAGGTGTTATCGGTGAAAAAATCGACGTTTCTAAATTCGAGACAATCTCTGGTGACAAAGTTGTTGCTTATATCCACGGTAACTACCGCTTAGGTGTATTGGTAGGTCTTTCTGCTGATGCTGCAGGTGCTGAAGAAGCTGGTAAAGATGTGGCTATGCAAATCGCGGCAATGAATCCTGTTGCTATCGATAAAGATGGTGTTGATTCACACACGATCGAGCGTGAGCTTGAAATCGCTAAAGAGCAAATCCGCGCGGAAGGTAAACCAGAAGAAATGGTTGAAAAAATCGCAGCTGGTAAATTGAACAAATTCTACAAAGAAAACACGTTGTTGAACCAAGAATTCGTTAAAGATTCTTCGAAAAACATCGCACAATTCTTAGATTCAGTAGAAAAAGGCTTGACAGTTACTGCTTTCAAACGTGTGCAATTAGGCGCATAGTTGGAAAAGTAGCATACTATAAAAGTTAATTTTTATGCAAAGCCCATGTTCATCATGGGCTTTGCTATTTTGGGGGTGTCACATTTATCAGGTTACGTTAGTGTCACCAAAGGGTGAGGCCTACGCGTACACAAATTATTCCCCTCGCTGTGCCTTCCACAACGCTTCGGCATCTTCTGCCAAACGCACGAATTCCATCCGATATCCTTCCTTATCTTCGCCCCTAGCCGCCCGCGCACGAGCGATAAGTGACGGGAAGCTCGCTTGCTGTTTAAACGCCGAATTGCGCAACAACATCCCAAATTCGGCCACCGCGGAAGCAAATCTAAGATCAGTTGACACCTTTTCAAATTCTTTTACTTGATCATTGACCAACGCCTGTTTTAGTTTCGATTTTTCCGTGTTTGCATCCTTATAGCGAAATTTAATCGTTGCGATCTCGCCTGAAAGTTGTCCAGCTTCCGGCGTCGGCGTTTTTTGATATTTAAGTGGATCTATCGATCCGATAACTGCGGAACGTGTTCCAGTCGGTACAATCTCGTAGAGTGCGGTTACAGCATGCCCCACACCCATATCGCCCCCAACTTTTGCATCGTTATTAAAATCTTCGGCGGCGAGCAATCTGTTTTCATATCCAACCAATCGGTAAGCTTGTACATAAGCCGGATTGAACTCCACCTGTATCTTCACATCTTTGGCTACGGTGAATAAGGTTCCGCCAAACTCATTGATAATGGCTTTGCGCGCTTCCGATATATTATCGATGTAGGCATAGTTACCACGCCCTTTGTCGGCAAGGATTTCCATTTTACTATCTTTATAATTTCCCATACCATAGCCCAGCATAGAGATATTGATACCGCTCTCGCGCTGCTTCTCAATGAGGGTTTCCATATCTTCATCGCTTGATGCCCCCACATTAAAGTCACCATCTGTTGCCATGATAATCCTGTTGTTACCATTTTTTATGAAATGCTCACGTGCTATCTGATAAGCTTTTATAATACCTGCTGCTCCGGCCGTAGAGCCGCCTGCTCCCAATTCGTCAATGGCATCCTTGATCTTCATCTTTTCGTCGCCGGATGTACTTTGCAATTTCACACCTGCCGAGCCCGCGTAGGTTACAATAGCTACCCGATCATTCGGCCGGAGCTGATCGACCAACATCTTTAGTGATGATTTAACCAACGGCAGCTTATTCTCATCGGACATCGATCCTGATACATCTATTAGAAATACAAAGTTTGATGCTGGCAATTTCTCCTTTGGAATATCCTTCGCTTTTAATGCTATCCGTAAAAGGCGATGCTCGGTATTCCAGGGTGCGCGCGTATATTCCGAACTGATCGCAACGGGATCGCCGTTGGTTGGTGATTTTAAATCGTATTGGAAATAGTTAATCATTTCCTCCACACGTACTGCGTCTGGGTTTGGTATGGAGCCTGCTTTCAACATCCGACGCACATTGCTATACGAGGCTGCATCCACGTCTGCTGCAAAGGTAGACAAGGGTTCTTTCAAAGGACTTTGAAAGGTGTTTTCGCTTATTTTGGCGTAGCTTTCCTGGCTGACCTGCCGTCTGGTGCGAACCATCCCACGTACCATTATATTGCTGCTCGACATTTTCAGATGAACCGGACTTGCGTTAGCAGCAACAACGACCTCCTCTAAAAGCATCTCATCTAGCTCTAGCGATATCTTCAATAGCTTTTCCTTTTTTAATTTCACTTCTTTCGCCTTGTAGCCTATCATCGATATCAATAATATATCGCCTATTTCGCCTTCTATCGTAAACTGGCCGTTTTTGTCGGTATGCTTTGATACAGCTGTCCGCTTGTTGAGCACAGCGGCACCAACAACTGCTTGATTCGACCCGGATTCAAAGACCTGACCTTTGATCTCTCCCGCAAAGCTGCTCCCAAATCCAACCAGGATGGTACACGGCGTGATTAGTATGATTATCTTTTTCATCGTTACGTATATTTTTGGTAACGGATGCAGAAAAATTATAATTTCCATAAGCAAGAAAAAAAAATTATTTTACCTCGGAAATATGAAGCGCTACACTTTGCCAGAACGAACAATGTCCGATGACGAATTGCTATCCCGATACAAAGCGGAGAGCGAGTTGACGATATTGGGAGAGCTGTACAACAGGCATAGCGAGATGGTGTATTATGTGTGCTTGCGCTACTTCAAAGATGCGGAGCGGAGTAAGGACGCCGTCATGCAGCTCTTTGAAGAGCTAATCCAAAAAGTAAAAAAGCAGGAGATTAAGGACTTTCCTAAATGGCTGTATGTGGTCAGTAAAAACCATTGTTTAATGGCACTACGCAGCAATAAGCAGCAATTCATAGTTCCCGTCGACGATTTTGTGGAATTCGCTGCTAATCTGCATCAAGAAGAAAACTATGCGGAAAAAGAGGAACGGTTATCGCTACTAGAAAGCTGCATAGAGAAACTTCCGGCGAAGCAAAAAATTACGGTCGATCTATTTTTTCTGCAAGAGAAATGCTACAAGGAAGTTGCGGAACTGAGTGGATACAACTTAAATGAAGTAAAGAGCTTTATCCAGAATGGAAAAAGAAACTTGAAAATTTGTATGGAGAGCAATGCAGGATAAAAAATTTGATATCGCATATATACGTCGCTACGTGCGGGGGGAGTTGTCTCCTAAAGAGATGCATGAATTGGAACGTGCTGCCGAGGCGGACGAGATGCTTATGGATCTCATTCTGGGCGTCGAAACGGAACACACACAACAGCTGCCGTCTCAAAAAGAAATGATCGAACGGGAGATTGCAGCACGGGTGTCACCAAGTAGAGGAAAAACTCGGGTGTTGCCTTGGCGATCGTTAAGCGTTGCCGCTTCGCTGCTTGCGGTATTAGGTATCTCCGCTTACATCTTTTTACGGTCGCCGCAGCCGCAAGAACACAACATAGCGGTCGAGAAAGCGGATCGTCCGGCCAGTCAGGAGCACACTCCTTCTCCACCATATAAAGCCGACAGCGTCGATCCATCAAACGAGCAGCCGAAGGAAACTCCACCCCAGCAAATTGCAGCGAGGAAGCCTAGCATAAAGCGAAATATTGAACCAACATCGCCCGACATCCGGCGCGATAGCAATAGCACAGGCGACGACCTTGCCAAAGACAGCGATGCGCTGCTTGTCGCGCTGGCGCCGAGCAATGCACTCGACGCCGTAGAGGTGACAGCAATGCGACCCGCCAGAAAGCAATCGGTAGCGAGCAATGCAAAGCGTATCCCAATCCGTAAGAGCAGCGTCAGCTTCATTCCCGAAAATACAGCTCAAGCTGTCGTATCTGGAAAGGTATTGGATGCCGAGACAAGCAGCCCACTCCCTCATGTGGTTATCAAGGACCTTATATCGAACAAAACCACATCAGCAGATAGCCTCGGTAGATTTACCCTGGTATCCGACTCGAACCAAGTCAACTTGGCGCTAAACTACGTGGGTTACGAACCTAAACAACTTCTTGTCGGAACATCAGCATTGGAAATCAGACTAAACCGCGAGAACAACAGCTTGGAGGAAGTCGCTGTATTACGTATCAAAAGAAGTAGCGCTAAGGGTGACAAACCCACGCCCATCGGTGGCTGGCGTAATTTTAGAAACTATATAAAGAAGGCGGTAAACCCGATGGGCTTATCCGCGGGAACTGTTTTACTCCGATTCGAGCTGGATAGCCAAGGCAATCCTATCAACATACAGGTAGAGCAATCTGTAAGTGCTACACATGATAAAAAGGCTATCCAACTTTTAAAAGATGGGCCTAAATGGGAAAAGGCTTTAGAAAGCCAAACCGCAAAAGTAAAAATAGAATTCTGATAAAAGTGCCCTTTAGCCAAGCGCCATGAAATACAAACAAATAAACAATAACTCGATCAATCAGATCATGTTGATCATTATTATTATTCTGATCTCGATCCTGGTTTTTAAAAACCTCTCCTATTACTTGCCTGGGTTCCTCGGCGCTATCACATTGTATATACTCTTCCGTAGACCATATTTCAGACTGACGGAGCATTACCGTTGGAAAAAATCGCTAACGAGCGTACTGTTTATCTTATTATCCATCATCTTTATTATTTTACCTATCTGGGCGCTCGTCGATTATATGGTTCCGCAGGTGAACCATTTTTTCAGCAACCAACAACAGATTATAGACAAATTCAATACCCTTAAAGTATATATGAGCGATAAGCCGTTTTTGAAGGATATAGACATGTCGGACACTGCGTTGCTCAACTTTTTACAACGGTTAACGCGGTACGTTCCAAACATCTTAAATTCTGTCGCGGAAGTGGCTGTCAATATTATCGTGACTTTTTTCGTGCTGTACTTTATGCAAGTACATGCTAAGCACATGGAATCGGTTTTATATAGGGCGATCCCTTTCAGCCCGGAAAGCAAACGCGATATATGGAATGAAGTCAATGTCATGGTGCGCTCTAACGCTATAGGTATTCCGATTTTAGGATTTTGCCAGGGTGTGGTGGCCATGATTGGTTATTGGATTTTTGGGATTGATAATTTCGTCTTACTGGGACTGCTTACTGGCATTTCATCTATTGTCCCTATTCTAGGTACAATGACCATCTATATCCCTATTAGTGCCATAACGCTAGCATCAGGCGAAACGGCCAATGCAATAGGACTTTTCATTTACTGTTTTATTTTAGTTGGTGGGATCGATAATGTATTGCGATTTACCATTTTAAAAACCATTGGTGATGTGCCGCCGATGATAACGGTATTTGGGGTATTGTTAGGGCTTAATTTATTTGGTATGCTAGGCTTGATTTTCGGTCCGCTGATTTTATCCTCCATAGGTGTGTTGATCAAAGTCTACAGCCATGAATATGGAAAGGGCGCACCACACAAGCCCCCACTTCTGCAGGAACACAATGACCGATTAAATGACGAATCAGAAAATAATACCGTGTAAACAACATCGCAAGAAACGGATTTTTTTTGCTTGTAAAAAAGCTGAAATTAGGATATGGAAAAGCAACAAGACATCTTAAACTTTAACCGAATAGCGGAAGCAATCGCTTTCGTGCAGGCGAACTATAAAAGCCAACCTTCCCTATCGGCTATTGCAAACCATGTGCATGTCAGCCCAGAGCATTTTCAAAGAATATTTCAGGAATGGGCAGGTGTGAGTCCGAAAAAGTTCTTGCAATATACCAGCATACAACATGCGAAACGCCTTTTAATTCAGGAACAGAGCAATTTGTTTGAAACCGCTTATCACACGGGCCTTTCGAGCACCAGCCGACTCCATGATCTTTTCGTCAAGATAGAAGGCATGACACCTGCAGAATATCAACTGGGCGGCAAGCAACTTCTTATCCACTATGCATCTTATCCTTCACTATTTGGGAATGTACTCATTGCATCAACGCCCAAGGGCGTTTGCTATGTGGCTTTTGAAAGTTCAGATGAAGATGTAAGACAATCACTGTTCAATCTGTATCCGCTTGCGACTTTTGTAGCGGAGGCGTCGGTTATCCACGGCGGTGTTTTGGCATTCTTTAACCGAGATTGGTCCGATTTGAAGGAGGTGAAACTTCATTTGCGAGGCACGCCATTCCAACTAAATGTTTGGGAGGCTTTGCTGAAAATACCTGCCGGTCAACTTTTGAGTTACCAACAAATAGCAAAAAACATTGGTAGAGGCACGGCGTCGCGTGCCGTGGGTACCGCAATTGGTAGTAACCCGGTCGCCTACTTAATCCCCTGCCACCGCGTCATACAAACCTCGGGGTTGTTGGGAGGATACCGCTGGGGCTTAGTGCGAAAGCGAGCACTTATTGCTTGGGAAAGTGCACGAATATTAAAAAATGAAGATGAAACTGTTTGAAGACCCCATCACTCCGGAAAAGAATCTGTTGCCTTATGACGGTGAGGTAAACTATTTCGGCAAAATATTTACAGCAAAAGATGCGGACAAGCATCTGCATCAATTACTCGAGGATCTAGATTGGCAACATGATCAGGCAGTGATTTTTGGCAAAATTGTAACAACGAAACGTAAGGTTGCCTGGTATGGCGATCATGCTTTTGAATATACATATTCCGGTATCTTAAAGCGTGCCTCGCCATGGCCGGTAGCACTACTTGCGATCAAAAATAAAGTCGAAGCGCATTGCGGGGCTCATTTCAACTCCTGCCTGTGTAACCTGTATAACGATGGCTCCGAAGGGATGGCTTGGCACAGTGATGGAGAAAAGGATTTGGAAAAACATGGAGCGATAGCTTCGGTCACTTTCGGTGCAGAAAGGAAGTTTGGCTTTAAACATAAGCGGGATAAAACACCGATTTATGTCCAACTGGAGCATGGAAGCTTATTAGTCATGAAAGGTGAAACGCAAGATCACTGGCTGCACCGACTGCCGCCGACGGTAAAAGTAAAAACACCTCGTGTGAACCTTACCTTCCGAACCATAACAAACTTCTGATCATCAACGCAGTGTCACAACGCTAAACTTTTGTTGTTTTATAATCATCTTCACTATGCGCAGATAATCTGCTGACATAATCTGTTTTCATTTTATGTAAATTGTTTCATAAAAATTTTGATATGAAACAGTTAGAAAATAAAGTGGCTATCGTAACGGGTGGCGCTTCTGGAATTGGCAAAGCGATCGTAGAAACGTTTTTAAAGGCTGGTGCGAAGGTAGTTGTGTCTGATCTGAATGAAACACTCGGCCATGAGCTAGTCAATGCCGATAAAGATGGACGGATTGTTTTTATCAAAGCTGATTCCTCATCGCCGGAAGACAATGAAAAAATCGTTAACGCCGCCATAGAAAATTTTGGAGCCTTGCACATTGCTGTTAATAATGCGGGTGTTGGCGGTGCTTCGGCAATTGTAGGCGAATATCCGCTGGATTCTTGGAACAAGGTTATTGACATTAATCTAAACGGCGTGTTTTATGGCATGCACTATCAACTTCCGGAGATAGAAAAAGTGGGTGGATCTATTATTAATGTAGCATCTATATTAGGAAGCGTAGGTTTTGCACAATCCTCAGCATATGTGGCTGCGAAACATGGTGTAGTCGGTCTCACGAAATCTGCCGCCTGGGAATATGGAACACGCAACGTACGTATCAATGCAATCGGGCCTGGCTTTATTTCGACTCCTTTAATTGATGATCATCTCGACAAAGAAACGATTGATTATTTAGCCTCGCAACATGCGATGCAGCGCTTGGGTAAACCAGAAGAAGTTGCTGAATTAGCATTGTGGCTGGCATCTGATAAATCCAGCTTTGTCACAGGTAGCTATTATCCGGTGGATGGAGGGTATCTTGCTAAGTAAGGAGAAGCCTTTGCTGTTCGTTGTATAGAGTTGTAATTACAACTCTATACTATTCATTATTCGCCAGTACTTCGGCAACCACAAAATTGCTGCCGCCAATAAATATAAGATCACCTTCTTGGTAATTATCTTTAGCAGCCTGCACAGCCTGGCTCACGGAATCAAATGCGAGGCCTATAAAACTGTACTTTGCTGCAGCAGCTTTAAGCTCTCTTGCAGGAAGCGCCCTCGGCATAGCTGGGCTAGTAAAATAATAGATCGCATCAGTAGGGAGCAACGGCAGCATATGATGGAGGTCTTTATCGCGCATGGCACCGATAACGATATGGAGCCGACTATAGTCCACCTGCTTAATATTGGACACGACAGCCCGAATGCCATCTTCATTATGCCCGGTGTCACAAATAATATGCGGCTGCGACGATAACGTCTGCCAACGGCCTTGTAAACCCGTGTTTTCTTGTACATGCAAAAGGCCATTAAGGACATCGGAATCGTTGATAGCCCATCCTTGAAACCGCAATTGATCGACAGCGGTTAATACGCCTAGCAAATTCCTTTGTTGGTATAATCCGGATAATTGCATAGTCCATGATTGTTTTATACCGGTTTTATTTTCCAGTACGTCGACCAATAAGCCTTCCTTCCCTTGCTTTGTGTTGACCACATTAAGCTCTTCCGATGCGAACCTCAGGGGTGCACCTAAGGATGATGCTCGCTGCTCAAATACACGCGCAATTTCTTCGTTCCGTTCCGAAACGATCACTGGTATTGCAGGCTTTATGATACCCGCTTTTTCAAATGCAATTTCTTCTATGGTATCACCTAATAGATTCATGTGGTCTAAACCTATGTTGGTGATAATGCACAGCTCAGGCGTGATCACATTCGTACTATCTAGCCGCCCCCCTAGCCCTACCTCAATAATGGCAATATCCACCTGCTCTTTGGCAAAATAATCAAAAGCTAAAGCAACAGTGACTTCGAAAAAAGATGGTTTGATTGTCTCGATGAGGGAAAGGTTCTTGCTAACAAAGGCTAAGACTTCATCTTTGGGGATCATTTGTCCGTTGACACGTATGCGCTCGCGAAAATCTACCAAATGGGGCGATGTATATAAGCCGGTTTTATAGCCTGCACAGGCAAAAATAGAGGCGAGCATATGCGAGGTAGATCCTTTGCCGTTTGTGCCCGCGACATGAACAGATTTGAATTGCTGTTGTGGGTTACCTAGTTCCGAACAAAAACGAAGCGTATTGTCTACATCTTTCTTTATTGCGCTTGCGCCATCACGTGTAAACATGGGCAATCGAGCATATAAATACTCGATTGCCTCATCGTATGTCTTCATCATGAAATTTAAACTATCTCAACTTGAAATTGAACAAAATAACACCGGTTTGTGAATCTGGGGCATTAGGGAGTTGATTTAACCTAGCGCCCATCACGGCCCTTTCACATTTCTCAAGGAGGCTACGACTGGAGATTGTCGTACCACGTACACCAGCGCGAGCATACGTTACTGTGCCGCTTTTGTTCACTTTAAATTCTACCGCAACGCGTCCTGCTTGTTGCCCATCATCCTGAATTCTTGGTGGAACCTCAAAACGGCGATTAGCGATTGTGAGCATCATATTGCCATCGCCAGATCCTCCTTCGCCGTAATTGCTCGCCAAAGGATCGCCAAGGTTACTACCTTGGTTTCCCGCTGTCGAACCTGTACCATCGCCAGTACCCGTTGCGTTGTTCTTTTTGCCTTTATACAGTGCATTTGGATTAACCGCGGGCTTTGCATCTTTCTTCGCTACGGTCGCTACATCAGCATTTGCTTTTACGGGCTTTTCATTTTTTGGAACAGCCGGCGCATCTTCAACATCCTGCGTGGCCACCACTTTATCGGCTACCTGTTGTGAGGGTGTAGGAACCGGCGTGGCAACTGGATCGATTTTATCAGGCTTTACATTGTTCGCATTTTCGTCCATCGAAGGCTCGTCAACACTCATGTAATCATCCCCCATGCCTTCTTCTGAAGTACCGTAATTGACAACGATACCGCCCATACCATAACGCGGCACATCCCCTCCAAAGACTACAAAAAATGCAATCAACACCAATATCCCCATTACGGCCGTAGATAATCCTATGGCCTTTGGTAGATTATTTTCCTCTTGCGATTGGTAATACATGCTTTTTTAAATTAAAAAGTCAAAATTAAAAAGTCAAAAGTTAGAAGTCAAAATTAAAAAGCGAAAAGTCAATAACGTATTGCGACGCTCACTACGCATTACTCATTACTCAATACCCTCTAATCTTTCTTTGGCTCTGTCGCTAAAACCAACTTCACCTTGTTTCTATTTGCTACATCCATTACAGATATGACATTCTGAATAGGCACCGAGCTATCTGCGTAAAGCATGATAGTTAATTCTTCGCCGTTTACAATCTGGCTTTGGATTAATGGTTCCAGCTGGTCTAAACCGACGGTTTGTTTATCAACATGGTAATTTAAATCCGCTGTTATAGAGACCGTCATCGTCTTCTTTGCCACAGACTGCTCGCCAGCGCTAGACTTTGGTAAAAGAAGCTTTACCACCTGTGGGTTTGCTACTGCAGACGCTAGTAGAAAGAACAACATCAAGAAGAACATGATGTCGTTCAACGCTGCTGTGTGAACTTCCGCCGTAGGCTTATGTCTTCTATTTCTTAAATTCATCGTTCAAATTGAAAATTAAAAAGTCAAAATTAAAAAGTAAAAAAGTCAAAAGTGATAAATCACAGGCTTAAACTCAACAAGTTATAACCGACTTTGACTACTTATTTCCTGCTATACGCCTGGCTCGTCCAAAAGATCGATAAATTCTACAGAATCTGTTTCCATACGTAAGATCACGCGCTCCACCATCATGTTGAGGACGTGATAACCGATATAGGCTAAGATACCAACAGTAAGCCCGCTGGCCGAAGCAATCATCTTTACATAAAGACCTCCAGATACCGATCCAATATCAATACCGCCCGCTACTTCCACATCGCGGAAAATTTGGATTACTCCGAATATCGTTCCCACGAATCCTAGCATGGGTGCAATACCGGCAACAATACCGAGTATATTGATGTTTTTCTCTAGTTTTGACACTTCCAATTTACCCGCGTTTTCTATCGCGCCTTCGATATCTTTTATCGGGCGACCAACTCTAGCAAGCCCCTTCTGAAGCATGCGTGCTAATGCGGAGTTGCTGGAACGACAAACAGCAATAGCCGCGTCCAATCGTCCAGACATCACATTACTTTTAATTTGAGACATCAAACCCGAGTCAGTTTTTGAAGCTTTGCGAATGGTAATGTAGCGTTCAAAAAAGATAACCAAGGCTAAAAACAAAAGGAAAATAATTGGAATCATAATCCAACCTCCCTTCATCAACAACTCAATAAGGTTTAGATTTTCATCTGTTGTTGCTAATGCTACCGCCTGCTGTTGAACCGAGTTCACAGAATCCACCGTTAAATTCTCTTGTATTAATGACATAGTCTTGTTGCGTATATTTTTGTTATCAGGTTTATGTTATTTCTATTATCAATTTATTTTGTCTGGCCATGCATCTTTTTCGATGTTTTTTCGAACATACTGAAGCGCCGTCTCCATTTCTTGTTTCGTTTCATAGGAATCCCAGATCACTTTTTTCTTATTTTTCGCCATATTACTCGGTATTACCCGAACCTTATCATAGCCTTTATTGTGCATTGCCGCGGCGTGTTCCTCCGCTTGATCAATTGTGCGGTGTGTGCCGATCACAATTTGCCAATTATGCTTTTTATTTATCACTTTTTGGGGAACCTCAGCTACGGGAGTTGTATTTATTACAGTGTCCTCCAAAGTTCTAGCGAGCGAATCCTCACGCATAGTGCTATCTACATTCACCATAGCGGGAGCAGCTGACTTTACAGTATCTTCTGGCGCTTCTACGACAATAACGGCATTTTCCGAGGTTGATACCGTACGGTTAAAATAATACAATGCAGCTATGATGCCTAATGCCAAGACAGCGATCACAATATACCAAAGCGCATTGCCACCTGTCCGTTTAGCACTAAACCTGTCGTTCTCAAAAAACGGTTGCAGGATCTCTTCAGGGACAGGTTGTTGTTTTGGAACGGCAGCTTGCTCTATTGGAACTGTTGTTTCCGACAATCGCTCCGTCTCGACATCTTGCAAAAGAGGATTACCAGCGGGTTTTATCCCTTCCACAGGTTCGTAATTAAATCCTGAAAGATCAAGTGCTTTAAATACGTAGCCTCCACCATAGCTAACTAAATAACCTAAATCATCTAATTTCGCCTGCCCCTCTTCTTGGATACTATGCAATAGCGATTTAACGGCTAAGGAAACCTGATGCTCTGCCGACTGCAGGTCTATCGACTCCAATTGGGCAAAATATGCGATAAAGTCATGCCCGCGTGTACTAGCTTGGTCAAAATCTATATAACTGATTGGAGGAAGATAGATATCACGCTTTTCATCATACGCTGCGGGCGTATGGTTCCGCTTAAAAGCGCCCAAGCCTTTGATAAAGACTTCTGGCTGTCGTTTTAACAGATTATGTACGTTCTTTCCTAAATTCATCCTACGTTATACTTGACTGCAAAGTTATGATCTTCCGGCCTTAAAATGAAAAATTTAAGCCTCCAAGGATGTTAAAACCTAATCTTGGGTAGTACAAATACGTTTGATACTCGGTATTCAAGATATTATTAGCCTTTACAAACAGTCCTAATTGCTTCGTTGCTTTGTATTCAGCGCCCGCGCTTAAATCGAAAAATGACGGTACTTCCGCTCTCACGTATGGGATAGACGTAATCACATCGCCTGTTGCAGCATCATAATCATACGCTCTTGAATAGGATACACCATGAAACAGCGCTTCCGCATCGATATATAGTTTTTCAGAAATATTGAAGCGTGCATTAGCTGCCAACCGCATTTTAGGCGTGTGCCATACTTCATCCTGCTGTGCCGCGGTATATTGATCGATGTTCAATCGACCGCCTAAATTAACGAGCTTCGATAGTCGAACGTTAATTTCACCCTCTATTCCAACGTGCTTAACGGATTCATCGCCGTTTCCATCGTAAACAAGGTCAAACTGAAATGGCGTTTGCATATTGTTAACAAACAATGGTAAGCCCTCCAGCTGGCGATAAATGGCTTTAACCTTATAGCCAAATGTTGCACCAGCATTACCTTTGATCCCGCCAAAGAAATTTAAGCGCTCGACCATATTCTGAATACCCAGGTTGGGGCCGATGAAAGGATTCTGACGAGCAAAATCGCGATAGGAGGCTTTCTTAACGCCCCCGTTCACGCCCCCGAAAATATGGAAATATTCCGGAGCCAGAGCAAAGTCGATTTCCGCTGAAGGAAAAATATTGAAACTAGTACTATCCCCAAATTCAGGAACAAAGTTAGCGCCTAATGTAATAGCGTAGTTATCTCCTTTAAAACGGATATACGGGTTCAACGTCGCCAATGAGTTTTTCGTTTGTCCGTTGACACCACTATTGGGTGTCCCGTCTACATTGTTCACATCTACACTTAGATTGGCACCGATGTTGAATGTGCGGACGCGTTTGTTGAAATAAGCGGATACAGCAAAGGAGGTTTCCTTCGCATCAAACCTATCGCTGAACGAATAAGCATCTAGTTTTGCCGAATAGCTGAAAGCATCTTCATTTTCTGGATCGTAGTTGCTCGTTAGCTCGCCCGTAAAGTAGATATCATTAAAGACCTGCTTTTCTGGCGTTGGATTTAAGGAGGTAACGCGATCATTCGCAAGCGGAATACCGTAAAAGTTTGTTCCGTAGCGATTGTACCCTATCGTTCCATCAACCGTAAACATAGGAAGGATACGGCGACCGAACACACCAACTTCTTGCCGTGAGAAGCGTTGCCCTTCAAGACTACCTTTTTGGCTCAAATGTTTAACAAAACCACCTACACGTAAATCTTCATACTCATCATAAGAAAAATAGCCCTCGCCTAAGATGCTGTTAAAATTTCCTAAACCAAATTTCACATAATTGCTACTCTGGTCTTGCGCCTGCGAGAATGGCGTCTCCTGCACATCAAGCTCCTTTAACCCCGTGTTGATGTCTAATTTTTTGTCTGGAACATTCCCGTAGGTGAGTTTAGGCATATAACTACGCTTATTTGTCATATCAGGGCTCCGACGTATTTTAACAGCATCTGCAAGAATAGGTTTATAATCACGGACGACGTCAAAGGAATCGATAGTAACAGGTTTTTGAGGATCGGTTTGCGCATATCCCTCAACACCTAAACCAAGCAAAAACGCAACGACTGCGTAATTCTTAAATACTGTTTTATGCAATTTCATCATGCTATCCTATTCTTGTTATTTCAATTTTCCTAAACGAGACTTCGCCTCTTTTAATACATCATCTTTATCGTTATCGTAATTTTCGATCACGCTTTCTAATGTTGATTTTGCTTGGAACTTATCCCCTTTACCCACGTAGGCATCAGACATCAAGATAAAACCCTTCGCCACCCAATAATCATACGAAGAGAATGTGTTTGAGATATCAAACGCGGACTCGATCGCCTTATCGTATTGCTTTGCTTTCAACTGCTGCTCTCCAACTCGGTAACGTGCTTCCGCTCCTGTTACCGTTTTACTTTTAAGCGCAGCAAGATTGAATTCCTTCAAGGCATCAGCGGCCTTACTGGTAGCGGCATATGCTTTCCCGGAATACAGGTGTGCCAGCGCAATATCTTCTTCCGACGACTTTTCATAGTTCTTAACTAACTTCGCATAGTTTTGCGTTTCGACGTAATCTCCGATATTGAAGAAGCTGATCAATAGATTGTTGATAGCAAAACCGTAATTTGCTTTGTATTCCGATGTCAACTCTAATTTGCGTAGCACCTGAACCGCCTCATTGTATGCTTTATTGCGCAAATGTAATCTCGCAACACTCATTAACGTTTGCTCCGTGTAAGCGCTCGTCCAGTCATTCATGATAATATTGAAATCATGAATCGCTTCTTTATCCTTCTTAAGCTGCGCGTAGCTTTCGCCACGTATAAAACGCGCATGTTTCTCCTGTATTGGTTTCGGAAACTTATCGAAATAAGCATTGATAGCCTCCACCGCACCTTGGTAATTTCCCCGGTCGAACAACGTTTTTGCAACGCCAAAGGTGTGCGCATCTTGTTGTGCAGTACTTAAATCGCCAATATTTGTGCTTGTTGCATAACGGATGTAACCTGTTGCATCGCCTTTATCCAGGTAGATGTTTTCGATAGATAATAAAGCCTGCTTTGCTTCGTCGGTTGTAGCGTATTGATCAACGACGCGCTGAAACGTTGCTAAGGCAGCATCGTTATCGTCTTTATTGTACTGCACCAGACCGATGGTTACAAGCGCACGTGGCACATAGCTGCTTCGTGGATATTCCTCGACCATCGCTTGCAAACCGGATATAGCGGTATTGTAATCACCCATCAAGAAGTACGTATAAGGCACTTCAAAGGCCACGTCATCGGCATAGTTGGACTTTGGAAATTGCTTCACTACGGAATTTAGTGTAGCAATTTTACCATTGTTGTCACCCTGCAATCCCTGAATAATACCTCGTTGGAATAAAGCGTAATCCTGACTTGGTGCTTTCGAGCTAATCAGTCTATTGTAATACTCTAAAGCGCGTCCGTAATTTTTCATTCCAAAGTAGGAATCCGCCAAACGGGCTACAGCATCATTACGCGTATTGATTTCGATGCCATCCTTACCACCTGTAGACAGGAAGCGTTCGAAGTAATTTGCCGCGGTATTGTAGCGATCATTACGGAATGCCGCATAGGCCAAAGCGTAATTCGCATAGCTATAGACATCTGTATTCCGCGCTGCTGGCAACTGCAGGAATTTGTTAAAGTTCGTTACGGCTTCGCCATACTTACGAACCTCATACATCGCTTCTGCCTTCCAATAGGTCGATAGCGCATAAATTTCCTCGTCGTATCTATTTCCTTCCGAGCGGATGAACATGGAGATCGCATTTTCAAATGCGCGTTCATTGTAAAATTCTAAACCCCGGTAGTAAGTAACCTTTTGGTATGCAGCATTAGCGTCACGGCCACGTTTGCTGATACCTTCCAAAATATCAACGGCTGCGCGATAATTCTTGGTACTTAATAGCACCTCTGCCAATAACGTTTTTGCGTCTTCAAGACGCGCAGAGCGTGGATAGGTTTCCAGATACTCTTGGGTTGCGTCCAATGCCACTTGATGAAACTCCAGTTCGTAGGATAGTTTCGCATAATTAAATAGACCGTCCTCTTTCAACTCTGGATCAAAATCAAGTTTCGAAGCCCTGAAAAATGCATTTCTTGCGCTCTGCTTATTGCCCGTTTTCAGGAAGGAGTCACCTAGCGTAATCATTGCACTTTGGTAATACGCATCCGGCTCATTCAGCTTTTCCAGTTCCTGAATTGCCTTTTGGTAATCGCCTAATTTGTAGGCTATGTAACCTATTTGGTAACTATCTTGGTTGTTTTGCGTCTTCCCCTGATCTTGCGCCTGAAATTTGTCGTAATAATTTTTGGATTTTTTAAGATCACCTTGGATAAAGTACGTCGCTGCAACAATACGGAACATCTCCGTTTCATGTTCTTGCTTAGTGCGATCGAGTATCGGCAATGCATAACTTAATACATCATCATAGCGTTTATCTAAAAAGTAAAGCGCTGTGATATAGTAAGGATAGCTATTTTCGTAAGTCTTGGAACCTTCTAAACGTTCAAACTCGTTTAATGCGGTTTTATATTCTGCGTCTAGATAAGAAAGGTATGCGTAATAGTAGATTGATGCCTCTTGATATTGACCTTTCTCGTCTTTAAGTTTTTCAAAAACAGGTTTCGCCGATGCATAGTCATTTGTCATAAACTGCGCGTAAGCCAATTTAAAACGGTATTCGATATTTTCTGCGCCTGCAAGGTTTTTGCTATCAATTTTTTGAAACCACTCTATTGCTTTTACGTAATCTTTTTTTGCATAATATGACTTACCAATCTGAAAATAGGCGGCTTTTGAATTTGCGCTCGCGGGGTAATCTTTGATATATTTCAAAAAACGAGATTCCGCATCAGAATCGCCCAATTCTAAGGCGCAAATTGCCTGATAAAAACGGACGTTCTCTTTTAATAGCGTCAACTCTTCTGTTTCATCCAACTGAAGTGTAGACTTTGTACGGATGTCTTCAACCCGATCAAATTGCTTAGCAGCCGAGCTATACTTACCTCGCTCAAACAACTCCATTCCAGATTTGTAAGCATTGTTTACTTGTTGCCAGGCTGTCTGCTGTGCAAACGAAACCGAGCCCATTAAACTCAATGCTACACCTACACCATAAATTTTCTTATTCATACTGATGAATTATTCAACAACTTATCTTCACGTAAAAAAATGAAATAGCACACCAAAAAAGGCGGACAAATTCAGGAGACTAAATTAAAACTAATGTTTCACGTTTTCCTCAAAAGTTCTTAACACCTGTTAGTAACTGTCCTATATAACGTATATATCACCAAAAAAATATGCCCAACTTCAGAAAGTCGGGCATATTTTTTTTGCACACTGACAGTGAGTTTGTTACCCTCGTTGCCCGGCCAATAAATAGAGTACGGCCATACGAACGGCGACCCCGTTTTCCACTTGATCGAGTATGATGGAATGCTTACTATCTGCTACGTCAGAGGTGATTTCGACACCGCGGTTAATCGGGCCGGGATGCATAATGGTTATTTCTTTATCGAGCGAATCCAAAATCTCTTTATTTAATCCATACAACATAGAGTACTCTCGAAGCGATGGGAAATAAGCGATGTCTTGTCGTTCCAGCTGTATACGTAACATATTGGCCACATCGCACCAATTTAGCGCTTTGCGCAAATCATGTTCTACCTTAACACCCAAAGAACCGATGTATTTAGGAATAAGCGTGGTAGGTCCGCATACCATGACTTCTGCCCCTTGTTTTTGTAGACACAAGATATTTGACAAGGCCACACGAGAATGCAGAATATCACCGATAATAGCCACTTTCCGCCCGGCCATATCACCATGCCGCTCCCGGATAGAGAAGGAGTCTAGCAACGCTTGAGTGGGATGTTCGTGAGCGCCGTCACCCGCATTAATGATCTGTGCGTTTACGTGCTTGCTCAAAAAGACGCCTGCACCGGCGTAAGGGTGCCGCATAACGATCATATCCACTTTCATCGCTAAAATGTTGTTCACTGTATCGATCAAGGTTTCGCCCTTACTTACTGAAGACGACGATGCAGCAAAATTGACAATATCTGCAGAAAGACGCTTTTCAGCAAGCTCGAACGAAAGGCGAGTTCGCGTAGAATTCTCGAAAAATACATTCGCAATGGTGATATCTCGAAGGGAAGGCACCTTTTTTATGGGCCGATTTAACACTTCCTTGAAATTTGCCGCCGTATCTAAAATAAGCTGAATATCGTTTTCTTTCAGGTCTTTTATTCCTAAAAGATGTCTTGTGCTAAGCTGCTCAGTGGTTGTTGACATGTTATGTAGGTTTTCTAGCGCTTTATTCTTTCTCTAAAAAGATCTGTTATATTTTTGAAACACATGGAAGACGTCGAGATTGATCCGGTCGATGACTGTTATAACGTTTTCTTCTCTGTTACCAGGACAATACTGTCACTGCTATCGACTTCCTCCCAATTGACAATCACTTTTTGTGAATCAATGGAATCCACCTGAATACCAATATAGTCCGGCTGAATGGGTATTTGACGTGAGAAACGACGATCGACCAATACCAAAAGCTCCATTTTTCCAGAACGGCCAAACGTTTGTATAGCATCCATTGCAGAACGGATAGTACGGCCCGTCCATAGCACATCATCGATAAGCACGACCTCTTTTCCATCGACAATAAAGTCAATTACCGTACTATTAGCAGCAAGCGGACTTGCCCCTTTCATTCTAAAGTCGTCTCGGTAAAATGTGATATCCAATACCCCAAGCTGCACATCACGGCCCGTCATATTGAACAACTCTTTCTGTATTCGCTTTGCTAAAAAAGTACCTCGAGGCTGAATTCCGATTAATACGGCATTGGAGAAATCGCCATGATTCTCAATCAATTGTTGACACAGTCGTTTGATTGTAATCTGAAATTTGGCTCCTTCCAATAAAATCGATTGTTTCATTATGGGAATGTTTAGGCAAACTTACGTTATTTTTTTCAATAACGCCACTTTTTGGGGGAAAATGGGTAGTGCGTAATGGGTATTGAATAGTGCGTAATGCGTATTGAGTAGTGCGTAATGCGTATTGCGTATTGCGAAAAGTTCAGGTATTTTATAGTTTATCGCTTCTTTCCATTATTAAACGAAATGTCGCTTTTGAAGGAGTATTGCGTAATGCGTATCGCGTAGTGCGAGAGGTTTAAGTTTCCCATACTTTATCGCTTCCAACCAATGTTAAACGAAATGTCGCATCGAAAGCTTTGCAATATGTAATCATCTGCCACAGCACAAACCCTG
>NZ_JJMU01000034.1 GCF_000757725.1 Sphingobacterium deserti | reverse complement strand
GGCTGCCTATCAGGCTAGATGACATCCCAAAATCCCTTTAAGAATGGATTTTGGCAAATAATCTCATGCCTGCCCATACCCACTAAGCCACGGCAGCGCTCCACTTTTCCATCGCTTGATGAAACGTAAAAGTGCCGTTGATAGTTTTTTGTAGATCAGGCCTATCGTTCGCTCGATTGGTAGTGAGTAGTGAAAATAGATTGTAGTATGTAGTATTTAGAATTGCGTATTGTGTAGCGCGTAATGCGAAGGGTATTCTATATTTTATCGCTTCCAACCATTATTAAACGAAATGTCGCATCGAAAGCTTTGCAAC
>NZ_JJMU01000033.1 GCF_000757725.1 Sphingobacterium deserti | reverse complement strand
CAAAATGCAAAACTTTACCCTTACAAAAGTATTTGCCCTGCCGCGGCATGCGGCGGAAGGGTTTGAGCGATGGACAAACTGTTCTATAAACAGAAATCTAAATTTGCTGCGCCATGCGGCGGAAGGGATGTGGGGGGGGGGATTGGTATTGAGTATTGAGTAGTGCGTAATGCGGAAGGAGTTATGTAAATGCAATGAGCCCGATACAGTACCGGGCTCATCACAAAAATTCTCATTAAATTATTTCGCTATTGAGCTCCTTGCTCAAAATAGTGTCTATAAACATTAAACAGTTCATCAGACTGCTTTTTCAGGTCTGGCTGATTGATTTGATCCATCAATTGTTTATATCGCTGGATAGCAGCGAGCCCGAACCGCATGTTTCGGTATTCAAGATTTGATTTCGCTTCAGACACCGCTTCATAATAAGCCATATTTTCACGAATAAATTGAAGGTTGCGTTTGGCAATTTCATTTGCCTTTGCAGTCTCACCAACTTTATACATCACCTCCAATAACGGCACATAACTCATTGCCTCGCCCATCAGGTAGGTACGCTTAGGCATATTGTCGTATGCATTTATGACAAGCTTTTTAGCCTTATCATTCTCGCCAGAGGCAAGCAATTGTTGTGCTGTTTCGCCATATATAGTGCCCACATACATGCTGATGTAACGGTACGAATCTGGATCCACGTAAGAAGCTTTACCAATATTACCCCAGGTAAACTTATTCATGATGTTGTCGTAAGTTTGATCAACATTTTGAATAGTCGCCGGATCACCTTCCTTCAGACCAAAGTCTACTGGCATTAAACGGTATGCAAAGCCTTCGCTTACCAAATACCGATCAAGTCCCATGTAGTTATCTTCCGGTGTTGTGATGGTAAAATAAACTGGTCGTTTCCAATTATTATTGGCGAGAATCGAAAGCATAGACAATTCGGCACGACTTACGTAATTTTGGCTGTAGTTCCACCGCATGGTGTCCACGATCGCTGATTCCCAATCTTTCGGCACCACTTTATTCGCTATAACGTCCTGTTTATTTACCGCCAGTTCCATTTTTTTAGTCGGCAATAAATTGACATACTCGCCGCTTTGCAATTGTGCTTTGTTATCCGCATTGTCAGACAGCATCACCTGAACCAACGTCTTCACAGGCACATAGCCGGGAATATTATAGTCTTGGTAATAAATAACATCACGCACACCGTCTTTTACCAGCTCGGGGTTAATGTTGATTGGCAGCGCATCTGCATCATTCACTTTCTCCATCATTTGCCTCATGTACCAATCTGCACTTAGCAAACTTAAGTTTACTACACGTACATCCGTACGGAAGCCCTCCACCTCTTGCACGTACCATAATGGATAGGTGTCATTATCACCATAGCTAAACAGTATTGCATTCGGCGCGCAGGACTCCAGGTAATTCCGCGCCATATCTCGCGCCAATGTCTTCTCTGAACGGTTATGGTCATCGTAATTTTGAGCAATTAAAATTACCGGCCCTGCCACGACCCCAATGGCCGCAGCGGCATAACCTGCAACCTTAGCATTTACTTTTCTGGAAAGGAATTCCGCAATGGCTAAAACGCCCAAGCCGATCCAAATGCTGAACGCATAAAAAGAGCCCGCATAGGCATAATCCCGCTCCCGCGGTTGCATAGGCGTTTGATTCAGGTAAAGGACGATGGCTATTCCTGTAAAAAAGAAAAGCAAACCTACGACGCCAGCATCGCGCTGCCGCTTACCAAAGTGCCAAAATGCGCCTAACAAGCCAATAATAAGTGGTAAAAAGAAATAGGTATTTCTAGAAGGATCTGTCTTTGCGGAGGTAGGTAATTTATCTTGCCCGCCCAACAAAGCGTTATCAAGAGGTTTGATACCGCTTATCCAATTACCCTCGGTAAAAGAACCGTGACCTTGTTGATCGTTTTGGCGACCGGCAAAGTTCCAAAGAAAATATCGTCCATACATGTGGCCAATCTGGTAGCCAAAGAAGAACTTAAGATTGTCCCCAAAAGTTGGAGCCTCGTTTGGTCCCAAGCCGAGATACTCCCGGTAGTATTCTGGATGCCCCCCTTTCTCGCTATATATCCGTGGGAACAATGTTTCTTTATCGTAGGTATAAACAGGGTTCCGCTTAGCGACAACATATTTACTACCATCTTTTCGGTAAACCTTTTTGCCTTCTTCCATGCCCGTGGGACGTGAATCAAAGAAGCGCCCCTTAAACAAAGGTTCATCACCATACTGTTCCCGGTTTAAATAACTCAAAAAGCTAAAAGCATTATCAGGATCACTGTTGTTCAATGTAGGATTCGCCTTTGCGCGGATCATAATCATGGCAAAAGAGCTATATCCCAATAAAATGAAAACCGTACTGATCAACGCGATATTTAATAGGCGTTTCCCTTGTTTAATTGAATAGAGAATGCCGTATACCAACCCGCCAATAACTAAAATTGCGAAAAACGCTGCGCCAAGACCGAAACCAGTGCCTAGCGAATTCACAAAAAATAGGTCGAAATATGCGGCAAACTTAATGGAAAACTGAATTACGCCCCATAAGATAACGCCTAATATCACAACCCCAATCGCCAAAGATTTTATAATACCAGCACTTGTGCTTTCTTTCGTCTTTCTGAAATAAACGACCAATGCTATAGCCGGAATAACGAGTAGGTTCAGCAAGTGGACTCCTATGGATAATCCCATAACGTACGCTATAAAAATCAACCACCTATCTGCCTGTAAATCCTCAGCTCTTGCTTCCCATTTCAAAATACCCCAAAAAACGACAGCCGTACAAAGGGAAGACATGGCGTAAACTTCAGATTCAACGGCTGAAAACCAAAATGTATCGGTAAAAGCATAAGCAAGAGCGCCAACAACGCCAGATGCCATCACCAAAAACATCTGTGTAGCGCTCAAAGGAGCATGACTAGCATACCCTGTAAATACTTTTCTACCTAATGCCGTGATCGTCCAGAATAGGAATAAGATAGTCAGCCCGCTGCATATTGCCGAGCCCATATTCATCCAAAAAGCAATTTTAGCTCCATCACCCATCGCTAAATTTGAAAACACATTTTGCAGCATGAGAAACAGCGGGGCGCCCGGCTGGTGTACAATCTGCATTTTTAAAGCCGAAGCAATAAATTCCCCACAGTCCCACCAACTAACCGTGCGTTCAACGGTCATGACATAGACAATCGTTGCTATCGCAGCGCAAATCCATCCCAAAAGGTTGTTAATCTTATTATAATTCATTCTATTTTGATAAGGTAATGCTTTTTTACGGTTCGAAATTAAGGAATACTAAGCGAGTATTAAATATTATTTACACATTTTAACGAAAGTTTTTAAAATCACAAACATGGCGTGCATCGGTGCAATGGATTCTGATTGTGGAAACACAAAAAATATCCGCCTGAAAATCAGCCCTGATAGTGTATTTAGCAAAAAAAGTTTTGCAAAAAATAAAAACAGGCGTATATTTGCATCGTCAAAACAGAACAATATATGTGTTGACAAAATGATTGTCCGATAGTATAAGGGTAGTACAAGTGATTTTGGTTCATTTAGTCTTGGTTCGAATCCAGGTCGGACAACAAAAAGGAGAGCATGAAAATGTTCTCCTTTTTTGTTGTAAACCATTCGGCGTCAACGTTTTTATAGCTTTAAAAAGTATTTTGTTTTCACAAACATTTGGCTAACTTTGTCCCCCAATACCAAAAGGAATCTTTTGGAAAAGTTTTGTCCGATAGTATAAGGGTAGTACAAGTGATTTTGGTTCATTTAGTCTTGGTTCGAATCCAGGTCGGACAACTTTCTCGAACATTATTTGGTAGATACAGTGAAAATATTGAGTTAATCCAACATAAAATCACGCATAATGCCTTTGCAATTTAACACGGTGAAGCTGTTCGCAGGGTCGGGAACAGTGGAGTTAGCAGAAAAAATCTCCAAATCTTATGGCAAACCACTTGGCGACAAGACCTTGTCTAAATTCAGCGACGGAGAGATTCAACCCTTCTATAATGAGTCTGTTCGCGGAAGCGACGTCTTCCTTATCCAATCCACCAACCAACCTACCGACAATCTTTTCGAACTTTTACTAATGATTGACGCCGCTAAACGGGCATCTGCACATTACATAACTGCAGTGGTTCCTTACTTCGGCTTCGCTCGTCAGGACAGAAAAGACAAGCCTCGCGTGGCAATTGGCGCCAAACTCATGGCAAACTTGATAACGGCTGCAGGTGCACACCGCATCATGACGATGGACTTGCATGCAGCGCAAATTCAAGGTTTCTTTGATATCCCTATGGATCACCTAGATGGATCGATCATATTCGTTCCTTACATCAAATCATTGAATTTACCTAATTTGACAATCGCTTCCCCAGACATGGGTGGGTCGTACCGTGCGCGGACATTTGCAAAATTCTTCAACGCGGAAGTCATTATCTGTGATAAACGTCGCAAGCGCGCCAACGAAATCGAATCGATGTCGATCATCGGCGACGTAAAGGGACAAGATGTTGTTTTGATTGATGACATTTGCGACACGGCAGGAACCCTTTCCAAAGCTGCGGCGCTAATTATGGAAAATGGGGCGAATTCTGTACGCGCGGTATGTACGCATGCTGTCCTTTCGGGAAAAGCGTATGAAACGATTGAAAACTCCGTCTTGACAGAGATGATTGTAACGGACACGATTCGATTGAACGAGGAGAAAATAGGAAACTGCAGTAAAATCAACGTATTGTCGACAGCAGATCTATTTGCCCATGCAATAAAAAATGTCAATGAGCACGGATCTATATCTGATCTTTTTGACATTAAGTAAAAACATCAACGAGCACTATCCTTTATAATGAAAGGTGGATCGAGCTGATCCACCTTTTATTTTTGCTAACTCTTTTATTAATAAAAAGTTTACTGTATTTTTGCACCTCAAAATAATATTAAGACAATGAAATCAATTGCTATTAGCGGTTCTGTAAGACAGAGCGTAGGGAAAAGAGGTTCGAAAGAGTTACGTTACGAAGGAAATATTCCAGCAGTACTTTACGGTGGTAAAGAGCAAACGCACTTTTCGGTATCCGCAGCTGATTTAAAACCGGTTCTTTATACTCCAGATGTAGTATTCGTAGAGTTGGATTTAGATGGCAAAAAAACTAAAGCTATCGTTCAAGATGCACAATTCCACCCATTAACTGATGTGGTTACGCATGTTGACTTTTTAGAGTTATTCGACGATAAAGAAGTTTCTGTAAATATTCCAATCCAATTAACAGGTACTTCACCTGGTGTTAAAATGGGTGGTAAATTAGTACAGAAGTTACGTGGATTACGGGTTAAAGCGTTACCTAACAATCTTCCGCAAGAAATCGAAGTTCCTATGGAATCTTTGGAAGTTGGTAAATCTGTACGTGTAAGACAAATTGCATTAGAAAATGCAAAAATCCTTAACAACTCTGACGATACTATCGTATCTGTAATCATGTCTCGTGCCCTACGTCAAGCAGAGCAAGAAGCAGCGAAAGCAGCAAAAGGCGGTAAAAAATAAGTTAATCTTTTTTAGTTATCTAAAAAGGGATGCCGTAAAGAAAGTGCCTTCAAAAGTTTCATACTTTTGGAGGCACTTTTATTTTGAAAAAGAGATGATTTTAAATTGCGCTATGTAGCGTACCTATTGTCATAAAAAACACTGCAAAATTAAATTGCGAACTTTCGTTGATATTAATTGTATCATATCCTCCACAGCTCCCCACCCTACAGCGGAGCACATCGCTAACCGATTAAGCTAATTCGCCTCAACAAACTGCTTTGCGGATACGCACGAATAGCAGGAGAAGCGTACCGAACAGCAGTAGCACCGCCACCACCTGATAAATAAGGGAAAGGCCTATTTGCATATCCATTAAAGCACCCCCAATATACACCATAACACCTCCGATAATGGTGCTTAAACAGTTTAAGAAACCGTACGCAGTGGCGACATGCCGAGAATCTACAATCTGCCGTAGCAGCGGCATCAAGTTCGCATCATTAAAACCTCGACCGAGGCCAAAAAGCAACATACCTAAGATAGCGGCTCCAAACAAAGTACTAGAAGACAGCAGAAACAAAGCGGGCGCCCCCAGCACAAAGCCGATCACGATGGCATAAAGACGACCGCGCGCTGATCGGCCACTCCAATAATCAGCTAGAATTCCACCGACTACTACGCCTACCAAAGAACCGATTTGAATATAGCCCGTTGCCGATAGGCCGGCTTCGCCCAAGTTGAGATCAAATTGCTGACGAAGGAAAGTAGGCATCCAGCCGTTGACGATCCAATTGGCCATACCTAGAATAGCAAAATAAAACAGCAAATACCAAAAAGAACGCAACTGAAAAATACCGTGCAACGTTTCACGCAGTTGTATCTTCTGTGGCACAACTTCCCTACTTTCCGGCAATGGCTGTGGATCTTCTTGAAACTCCTTTAGTACAAAAAATAGGAAAATAGCGTATGCTACGCCTATAAAACCAAACAAATGGAAACCAAATCGCCAGCCCCATAAATCGGCCATATATCCACCTACACCACCTAAGGCCATACCAGCATAAAGGCCGCTCATGTGCAGGCCGGTAGCCAACGAGCGGCTACGACCGCGGTGATAATCGGTGATCATGGCCAAGCCTGCCGGAATATAACAGGCCTCACTGACACCCATTAAAAACCGGGCCAACAGTAGTTCTTCCAAAGAACGGCAATAGCCGGTCCATATCGTCATGGCCGACCACACTAGTACCGAGAAGACAATCAGCCCTTTTCGGGAATATCGATCGGCCAAGAAGCCGCCTAGAGGACTAAACAGCCCATAAGCAACCAGAAATATAGTGGTCAACAAACCAAATTGTGCATCACTAAGTTCAAACTCCTGTACAATAGGATCGCGCATGGAGGTAATCAATATGCGATCGAAGTAATTGAGGAAGGCAACAATCCACAATACCGCAACGACAAACCAAGTGTAAAATGTAGCATGTTTTTTCATGTAGTTCAATCTTTAGCCATACTCCCTTTTAAAACCCGTGTAGTACGAATGCCAGGACGTACCTCGCCCATGACCAACGTCACACCTGTTGCCGATAGCACGCCAGTAGTCGTTACGGGTGCTTCCAACTTTCCGCTGCTATGCGGCGTTGCACCTTGTGTAGAAAGCGTCATCTCACCGGCTACCGACCAACGCGATACCGTAGGATCGAACACACGGATCAACTTCGAAAAACCCGGATGATCTCGTCCAGAGGACATGTTAACCAGCGCGCCATCATCACCACCGAAGATATAAAAGCGCCCTTGACCATAATAAGCCGGACTGGGTGCCGCGGCAACCGCACTCTTCAAATCAGGAAGCGGCTGCCAGCCGTCTACGCTACTGTAACGGTAAGCATCACGCAGATATTCACGCTGTCCGGCAACGAGTGCAACGCCAGAAAACACGTACAGTGCTTCGCCATCAGTGCCCACCACGGCCAACATGCGCCCTTTACCGGGCACTGGCGGACAAACCTGCCAACCTTTGTTTGGCTGCAGCAAGTCTAGGGCATAGCAACCGTTACTGGCGTACTGCGCATCGGCCGTCCCGATCCCTCCCAGCACATACCACACAGCGCCAACAAGCACACTGCCCGTATTGGCCAAAGTCTGCGGAAGCTGGGGAAGCTCTTCCGACGTTACACCCGTATTTGAAAAACGAAGACAATAGACCTTGTCCGTATGCCCGCCCCCATGGCTCCCTCCTGCGATATAGAGCTTGCCGTCAAAGGACGCAGAGGCCCCATAGCCCAAAGCCATAGGCAAGCGGCCCAACACTGTCCAACGCTGTTTTTGTTCCTCCCAACGAAATACCCGATCTGTCCACTGTTTGACGCCGCCCGCTGCCGGCAATTTTCCATCCGGAAAATTTGCACCACCCGCCACCACTAGGCCTCCATCAACAGTGCCAGCAAAAGCGCCGGCAAACCCAATATCATCGGGCACAGCAGGCAGTTCCTCCCAACTCCAGTTGCCTGGAGCATATTGTGTATTACAGCTTTGTAGCCCTACCATAGTGCTTGTTAAATAGATCAGTAAAAACAGATGTTTCCTCATCGTTATTGCTCGTCCTTAGTTAATGCAATAAAACCTGAGGCAGTTAGATCCGCATAAAGTGCTTGTTCAACCTCGGCCGAAAGAGACCGTAAAGGCAGACGGGGTATCCCAAGATCGAGCCCAATTTTTTTCATAATCGAACGCTGTGTGGGAATAGGCCCATATTTGACGAGCAGCCGTATCATCTTAACCGCTTCAAAATGCAACAGCTCTGCTTCGGCAAGCTTACCTGCCTCAAATAAAGCTATCACTTGATTGTACAATCTTCCAGCGTAGTTGTACGTACTACCGATAGCACCTTTCGCACCTACCGCCAAGGCCGGCAACAGGAGCTCGTCAAAGCCAAATAGGATGTCATATTTCCCATCTTTATAATGCAGGCATGCCTGATATTCGTGGATCGTAGAAGCCGTATACTTTATACCGGCAAAGCTGGGAATAGCCTGTTCCGCCAATTCCAAAAATGCCAACAGATCAATACTGATACCGGTTACGGTAGGGATGTGGTAGTAAAAGAAAGGGGTTTTTGGCGCGGCGGAGGCAATCGCGGCCATGCAGCTTACCAGATTATCTACGGAGCTGGGTTTGAAATAAAATGCCGAAACGGCCGATATATAGTCGGCTCCGATTTCCGCTGCATGGGCGGCAAGTCGTTTAGCCTCGGTAATGGAGCTATGCCCCACATGCACAAAGACCAACAAACGCTTGTTCACGATGTTGACATAAGCTTCTGCCAATTGCATGCGCTCCTCAGTCGATAGACTAGGCCCCTCGCCATTAGTGCCACATATAAAAACACCTTTTACCCCCTGCTGTAGCATTTCCTCGACGATAGCGGGTATCAAGGCATAGTTTACGGAACCATCCGTATTGTAAGGTGCGAAGTTTGCCGCAATCAATCCGTTAATTTTTTCCATTCAATTTTTAATATATAGAATTGTATTTATGTATGTGCTGTTATTACTTACCTACCGTTCTGTACTGCCCTTTCAAAAGTTGGCGCACAGGAATTTTTTGAAAAACCATGTTGGCTTGGCTACTCTCGTAAAGGATGCCAATGTGATCCTTGTCTACGGAAGTTATGCAAGAATACCCCCTACTACTGCCTTCATCCAAAAGCAATTGTAAGTATCGAGGCCAGCTTTGCCCGTCATCCACGCTTACTTTCAAGGTCAAGTTTCTGCGTTTCTCCTTATCGTCGGGATTAAAAAACAACAACAAGGTTTGGTCGTCATCCGTATGGACATCATGTCGAAACAAGCTGGCCATACATGTGGGCTCTGGCAGGGCGTTGAATGAACTTGGATGTTCGGTCCACGAAGCGCCAAGGTTGACGGTGGTACTCACCGCACGACCATTATCGGCTTTCAGATTGCCCTTATTCTTGTTCGCGCGCATATTCAACATCAGGCGTCCATCAGGAAGCTCCACTACCGCACATTCGGTAGTTCCTCCTTCGGTGTCTATTGCTGCTTTGGAGGCATGCCATGTTTCACCGCCATCTTTGCTATAGGCAATATTAGAAAAGGGTTTGCCGGTATGATCTCGCCCCTGCGTGGGAAAGACCAACGTTCCATCTTTTAGGGTAATCCCATTACCGGGAGCGGGAGCCCACAACCAAAAATCGGCAGGCTTACCCATAGCGGTAATATTCACCGGTTCACTCCAGGTTACACCATCGTCGATACTTTTCACCAGCATAAATTGCGATGACTGCTTAACGTCGTAGCCCGGTTGCGATCCTTTTTTGCGCCACTGGTGGTTCCAGGCGTTACTCGTATCCGAGAGGTTGTTCATCCATTGCCCGTTATCGTCCAAGAGTCCATGCATCCAGGTAGCCGCAATGTAAATAGCACCAGATTTCCTGTCAACCAAGATACCCGCATCCGAGACGCCATTGTATTTCTGCGGCAAGCCACCCCAAGTCCCCATATCCATGGCGATCTGCATCGGCTGCCACGTTTGTCCGCCATCGGTACTGCGGTGCAATCCTATATCGATATGCCCTTGCAAGTCCCGGGCACTCTCATAGCGCGCATCGAAAATAGCAAGTAAAGTACCATCATTGGAACATGCCAAGCCCGGGATACGAGAAGTGTGCACGCTATCTTGCATATGGCTACGCACGGCAACACCAGGAAAAAAAAGCTTGTCTTGTTTGCCCTCAATGGGCAAACGTTTGCCGTCTATCCGTATTTCCGCGCTCCGTAACGTGAAACTATCTTGTAGGGGCCAACGACTGGGCAACGTACAGGTGACATAGAGATAGGCATTCTTATCCGCTAAAGGTAAATTGCCTTTCAATATTGCCCTTCCTTTATTTGCTGTAAATGTATCGGCAAAGCGTATCCAATTAGATTGCACGACTTCCTTAAAATCTTTATCTGAACTAGCATAATAGACCTTGATATGCAACCCTTCTGTCTTTAACAGTAACGGATCCACTTCAAGACACACTTCCTGTAAGCGTGCACCCTGAGCCTTATCGACTTTAATTTTTGAAACGACGGTTTCCTTACCAATAAGCACCGGTACACGGAGCTGCGTTGCACTTACCGTAGGAACAGACGATTGGGTATGCCCCGTGTAAGGTAGGAGCAAACAAAAGAGCAAGATACCATTAAGAATAAGTGTTATGGGATTCATAGCGATGTATATTTATTAAAGTTCAAAAAGCGCACGTACTTCGGCGGCTGACAAGGCTTTGCGGTATACCGCCAAGTCGTCCAGCTCGCCTGTAAAATAGTTGTTAAAGCCGGTGGCACTCTCTTGGAGGGCAATCTTAAATTGTCCTGCATTGGAGACTACCTTAACGGAATTTGTTGTACCCTCACGCGCTAAGACACCGTTCACATAGAGCAAAGAACGCGTACCCTCGCGCACGCAAACCACATGCTGCCAAGCGCCATTGGCCACCGACCGTTCCGAATTCAGGATAAAACCTCCCGTTGCATCTTCGGCGGCGAAACGTATTTTTCGATCGCTGGTATTATCACCTAAGCGCAGCCATGTTTGGTTATCGCCGGCTCCATTTCTTCCGCTTTCCTGCCACAACATCATCCGGTTACTGCTCGATGTTTTCACCCACAGGGAAACGGAAAAATTTCCACTACCGAAATTGAGAGCGGCATGATCGGGTATTACTAAGCCACCGGCTCCGCCAAAGCTTGCAGTATGACCAATGACGCCGAACCTGTTTCCGCTTGTGAACGTAGGCGCGGATCCTTGGACATCGATCGGTAAATTATTTGCAGAAACATCGGCTAGGCCCTGATCAAAAGGAACAAGCAAGGCCAAATTTTCGGCTTGCAGCACGGTAATTGCAGTTTCCTTCTCGATTACTTTGCTGGTAAACGGGTTTGACACGGTAAGCTTCACGCGATACTTGCCTGGCTGAGCATAGCTTACACTTGGATTTTTCTCGTCAGAGGTCGCTACCGAAGCGCCTTCAAACTCCCATTGCCAAGCCTCAGCAAGGCCAATGGATGCATCTGTGAACTGCACAGATCGACCTGTTGGTACGGTAGCATGCTGCACTGCGAAATCCGCAACTAGATCCAGCGGATCTAAAACCGTAAAGTAGTTTACTTTTTCCGAAGTAGAGCTATATTCAGGGTTACTACTCGTTAGGCTAACGGTATAAACTCCTGCTGTATGAAAGGTAACATTGGGGTTTTGATCAGTGGACTCGACCTCGGTGGTTTCACTTTTAAAACGCCAGCTCCACCCAGTAGCTACACCTTTGGTCAAATCACTGAAAGGAATTTCCTCATTGATATATACTACAGTGTTTACCGTGCTAAAATCAGCTTGTAAAGGACCATAGCCAACCGTAATATAGTTTTCTCGCAGCAACTCGTCGCTTTGCCCTGCGCGCGAAATGCGCAGACTCACCCTGTAAGTGCCCGGCAATTCATAGATAACTTGTGGACTTGAAAGAATGGAGGTATCTACAGATGCCCCTTCAAACAACCAATGTAAACGAGAGGGCATCCCCTGTGATATATCCGAAAACACGACCGTGTCTCCCGCAGCAATCTCTGTTTTGTCGACGGTAAAGTCTGCCTTTAGCGGCGCTATATTCGCATCTTCCTTCTGGCAGGAGATCAATGCAAACAAGGCGAACAGGATAACAATTATTTTTTTCATCATCTTTCAGGTTATTTTAAATTTTTAAGGTCGATCCGTTCAAAGGCAATACCTTCGTTGGCATCGGATGCCCCTCTTTCGTAAAGCATGGCTAGCGTATTGTTATCGATCAACGCCATATCCGAATAAGCAGCAAACTCTCCATAGATCAGCATTTCCTTGGGATAGGTTTTTCCATCGTCGCCACTAAGCCGCAATGTCATATTCCGGCGGCGGGTTTCATGGGCCGCATTGGCAAACAAGAGGATAGGCTTCCCGTCCGTATCGGTAAAGGTCAACATGCTGCCCTGACATACCGGGTCGATCAAGGTTTGGTGTACTTCTGGATTACTCCACGACAAACCGCCATCTTTGCTGGTAGACAGCAGACGTCGCTTATCGCTATTTGGCGCGCGCATATTTAGTAAAAGGTCGCCATTGGAAAGCTCGGCTACGGTACATTCATTGGGTTTATAGACTGGATGTGTTGCTACACCACCCAACTTCCAGGTTTCACCATGATCATCGGAGTAAATCGTATGTGCATTTCCCGTATGATCGCATGGGATAACCAAACGCCCTGCATGTGGACCTTTTTCAATTTGTATACCATGTACAGGCCCTGTGGCATACCAGGTCCAACCTTGTTTTTTGACCGCCGCTGTGATATCGCTAGGTGTCGACCAAGTCCTCCCTTCGTCTTTCGATCGGCTAACATACACCTGGTCGTTATTGCGGCACATCAGCAGGTGTATTTCGCCTGTCGTTTTATCGACTACGGGTGCCGGATTTCCTGCCGTATGTTCCCCCGCATCCCAGATCACCTCCATATCACTCCATGTTAGGCCGTTGTCTTCCGAACGTCGCAGCACGAGATCAATGTTCCCATCGTCAGCACAATCATCTTTTCGAGCTTCGGCAAAAGCAAGCAGGCTGCCGTTGGGCGAGCGAACTAAGGCCGGAATACGAAAACAGGCATAACCCTTGTAACCTTTTTGATAAATATATGGTGCTACCAACTCATCGCGTTTGCGATCAAAATAGTCGTCGGGTACAGGTTCGCCAAGTTGACCGCCGCAACCGAACAAAAGGATCATGGATAAGATCACGACGAGAAAATATGTGCTGCTATATATTTTTTGTGTTGTCATGGTTTGGATAATTAACGTTAGTAGCCTTCGGTTTGGATCAATAATGGATTCAAGTCAATCTGCGCTTGCGGAATAGGCAAGAAAAGTGGTAAGGATTTACCTTGCAGATTAGGAACCTCTTGATAGATATCGATGGTCCCCGCAAAATGAAACCGTAACAAATCGGGCCAGCGCTTCAATTCGAAATAAGTTTCTTTGAAAGATTCATGAAATATGGCCAACTCAACTTCTTGCTTGGAACTAGACGAAACCACAAGGTCAACCCCTGCACGTTGCCGCACTGCATTAAGCGCGGCAATGCTCGCTTCCAGCTGTCCCAAGGCAGCTAAGATCTCGGCTTGCATCAACTTTAGGCCGCCCCAGCGGTAGAGGATAATATCATTTTCGTAATGCCGATCATCATCATAGCTCGTGCCGCGAAACTTATTATCGAACACCCCAATGCTGCTGCCAGTTTGGTTTACGGCAGAGATAATCGATGCCGCACGCCTTTGGTCCTGGGGAAATTCAGCAAAACGAGCAATGATTTTTTGACTTGGCGCGTAAACACTACGGGCCCCATTGAGCGCAAAAGCAATAGCGGATGCATTGGTCGCGTTCTGTACAAAAATATTGCGGGGTTTCATTCGGCTACTATAATGGTCTGATTTCTCGTCGCGCTGGAAGTGCAACGAAAACAGGATTTCGCTATTCGATTTGTTATTGGTCGCGAATATTTCTGAAAAGGTAGCCAGGGGCGAAACAGGTGCTAAGGCCAAATCAATAGCCGTCGATGCCTCGTTAAGTGTGGAAACGTTGGCGCCCAGCACTTTTACCGACCACAATAACAAATCGGCTTTCAACGCATAAATGGCAGGTTTGGAAACACGCGATTTATCGGCAATATTATCTTCAGGAAACCATTGCAAAGCCTGTTCAATGTCGGCAGATAGTCGCTCGACTACGGCGGCGGCAGCAAGCCTAGGTAGCGGCGCCTTATCATCACTTTCGGTAGGGATCAGTTCCAAAGGCACATCTCCGTAGGCCCTGATGAGGATAAAATAAACATAGGACCGAATGAATAGGGTTTCGGCCATGGCTCGATTCCGATCCGCTTCGTTCGAATAGGAAATACCTGGAGCGTACTTCAGCAAAAGATTGCACTGCTGAATTACGTCGTATAGGCTGAGCCAATTTGGCGCATTGGCATTGTTGAGGTTTTGCTGCCAAGCTGTGGTAACGCCAGATTCAAGACCTTGTTCAAAGGCATCGCCGCGATCTTCCAACCAAAGTGTGGTATTCATCACGCCGCCAGCGCCTGTGCCATTTCCGCCCCTAAACTGGTTGTAGATACCCGTCAAATAGGCATTTACATCATCAGGGGTATTCCAGAAACCATTACCTATGATGGCAGATTCCTGCTCGACATCCAGCAAGCTTTCACAACTGGAAAAGCTGCATAGGGATAAGACCAAAATGAAAATATTTCTTAAGCGCATAATCCAATTGATTTAAAAAGTAGTTGATATCGATAAATTAAACTGCCGAGGTCTTGGATATTCGCCCTCGTCATTGCCGCTGTAGATCTCGGGTGAAAGGCCGTCATAGGATGTCCAATAGCCTAGATTAAACGCTGCCGCTGTGACGCTCAGGCCTTTCAAATGCACGCGTTTGAGCCAATCGCCACGGAACTGATAGGAAAGCGATACCTCTCGAAATGCTAAAAAGTCGCCTCTCGAATAATACAAGGAGTTGTTGCTGCTGTAACCGGATGTCCCCCCTATCCCATTAGCATTCCGCAAGTGGTTGCGAAAGTTGTAATCCGCATCACTCTGTACCGTATAACGTGGAATTTCCGCGATATCCCCCTGCTCATTCCATACGCGATCTCCCAGCACCTCGTTGATGATCATGTTGTTGTTGCGGGCACTCCCCATGACGCGCGCTTTCCATGAGTTATCAATCACGTGGCCGATAGCATAGTCAACGACGAAGCGTGCCGTGAGCGATTTATACCGAAAGGTATTGACCATACCACCTTGCCGGTCAGGCCGTATATAGCCCATAAAGGCCATATCCCTATAATCAATGATGCTATTCCCATCTCTATCGAACCAGATCGCGTCACCCCCAACTTTCTGGCGTCCGTTGGCTTCTACATCTTCCTCCGCTTGAAGGGCATCAGTATCGGTGCTGTACACACCGATCATTTGATACGCATAGCGCACGCCAAACCGCTCTCCTTCGGCTAGGCCACCCACTTTAACATAATCTTGCTGCGCCGAGTCCCACACAAAGTTGCCTCCGCTGCGATTTTTAGCTTCTTGGTTTTCGGGCATCTCGATTACCGTACCCCGATTGAAAGAAAACGTGAAGGCCACGTTCCAGCCTATATTATCCGTTTTCACAGGATCGCCAGATAATTGCAAGTCGAAACCTCTATTTCGAATTGAGCCGAAGTTGCTTCGAATAGATGCAAAACCTGTGGAACTCCACAAGGGCTTCATAAATAGGCGATCGCTAGTGACCTTATCGTAGTATTCGGCCGTAACCTGCAAGCGGTTGGTTAGAAAACCAAGATCTAAACCCGCATCAAAAGAGGTTGTGGTTTCCCATACGAGGTTACGATTGGCCAACACAGAGTTTCCAATGCCTACCGCGCCGTTGTAGGGCAGGCCAGCGGTATATTGCCCTTGTGCATCAGCTACAGACAAGTTGTTATTCCCCGTTTGTCCCCAGCTGCTCCGCACTTTTAAAGCGTTTACAACATTGCTTACGGGCTGCCAAAAATCCTCGCGGTGTACGTTCCATCCTGCAGAGAAGCCTGGGAAAAAGCCCCAACGGTTGTTGGCTGCAAAGCGAGATGAACCATCAACCCGAAAGCTCGCTGAAAGCATATACTTCGCTTTATAATCGTAATCCGTACGCCCAAAATAACTCATAATGGCATCTGTTCCCTTAGTCGTCGTAATGCGCTGAGTTTCCGGTGCGGTAGCATTCAGCGTCGGAATATAATCGGTCGGCGCATTATAGCCACTACCGCTCATATGGTAGCTATAGTCGTTGATATAACTGGAACCCAGCAATACGTTGACATGATGACGATCAACGAAGCGCTTATCGTAAGATAGAAGGGCATCCGCTTGAATTTTGCGAAACTGCTCATGTACAGCACGCGCATTGCGGTTGCGATTGGTTTCATTGGAGGCTTCGAAATAATTTTCTATGCCTTCGGTCGTATTGTAGTAGATGGCCGGTGAAAATTTCAGTCCGGGAATAATAGTATAGTCAAGGCCCAAACCTATCGTGGTGCGATACACGCTAACATCATTATATTTTTCCTTGTAAAAGACCTCGTAATGTCTGCTTCGAAAATTTGCTGGCCCCTCACCTGGGGCGGGGCTCCCGTCTTCGTAGTAGTCGCGATAGGTGGATGGCATGGTTATCGATCGCGATAATACATTCTGATAATTCCAGGGGGCATTGGATTTTCGCATTTGGTAAGAAAAATTGGAACGGATCTTCACTTTTTCGTGCACATTATATTCCCCGTTAAATAGGGCACTATAATTTTTATAGTTGGTGCCCACCACGGTTCCATCTTGATCGTTGTGCCCTAAACCTAGGTAATAACTGCCCACATCGCCACCACCGCTAATATTCAAATCATACTGTATGGCATTGGCGTTCTGGAAGGTCATCGCCTGGTAATCCGTTTCTTTAAAAATCAACTGTTGCTGCGTGACCGGGTCGACCATGGTTTGCCAACCTTGTTTTTCAATCAGATCAGCCACATAATCTTGTCCATAGTCCTGTAAATAGGTATCCAGAAAGGCCAATGTGTTACGACTATTTCGCGCATTCCCCGTAGACATGCCGTAGGCTCCGCTGGAGAGGAAAAGCTCCGGATTGTTCGTGTTAAATTTCTGTGTATTGAGTCTACTGATATAAATGTAATCCCTTGCCGTAGCAAAATCATAGCGCTTGCCGATCTGCTCCAACGCAGGTGTAATCTTGAGGTTGATTACAGGCTTACCCTGCTTTCCCGATTTCGTTTTGACAATGATTACGCCGTTGGCTGCGCGCGCGCCGTATATGGCGGTCGATGCAGCATCTTTCAACACTTGCATTGACTCAATATCGTCTGGATTGAGATCCGAGATATTACGCATGGCACCCACTACCCCATCCACAATCATTAATGGAGCATCGCTCTCCGGCGAGGTGGAACTTCCACCACGGATAAAAATCTGTAGATTAGCGCCTGGCTGCCCATTGGATATCTGCAGCGACACGCCCGCAACTTTCCCCTGTAGTTGCAGAAGTGGGTTTTGCCCCGGAGCATTCGCAAATTCCTTCACATCAATTTTATTCACTGACGTGGTTACCGTAGATCGGCTTTGCTCACCGTAACCGATAACGACAACCTCATCCAAATCATTCTGGGCCTTGGTTAAGACTACTTGCAAAACGCCATCTGCGGGTACCGCAGCGGTAAATTCTCTGTAGCCTACCGCCGTGAAACGCAATTGTTCGCCCACCTGCAGTCCACGCAATACAAAGGAACCATTCAGCAACGTGGTGGTAGAGGTTTTTAGCGTGGAAACGGTAACACCTTCCAATGCCGCCCCATCATTGTCGCGCACTTCTCCCCGGAGCTCGACCTGCTGTCCAAAAAGCGTTGTGATGCATAAGACCAGCAAAAGCGTAAATAGGATTTTTTTCAAAACTAGATCATTCATCTCTTTGGTTTTCTTACTTGATTAACGTTTTATTATGTAGAACATAATGACAAATATAAAAATACAAAAAGAAGAATAACAAATATTTATGTTAATTTTTTATAAGAAAATTATGTACTTAGCATAAACAAGGAAAACTCAAACCGATAGGGATTTGGCGGAAGAGAAGAAAGGAAAATAAAATTTGGTCAACAGATCGGTCGTTCTACAGGCTGTACATACCTTAGGCGTGATGCCTATATCAGGCGTTCAAAATGCGGACTGAGGTGTGCACGCATCGCTTCCTTAAACTGGCCTGCGGATCCGTTTTTCAAAATTTCCAATAAATCGATGTGTGTTATCCGACTTATGGAGTACGCTGCGCCTTGCTTCTCCTCTTCGGCCACTACATATTCAAATATGGGCATCAACAGTGTCTGAAAGCGCATAATAGTATGGTTACCCGTCATCTCATACAACTTCCCGTGAAAAGCAATCTCATTTTTTACTTTAAAAGAGGTTTTGTTGATATTGGTACTCTTACTTACGATCTTTTCCAAATCTTGAATATCCTTATCAGTCTTTCGCAGGAAGATCAGATCGGCAAGTCCCAATTCTAACACGAGGCGCAATTCAAAAAGGTCTTTCAGGGTTTGCTGTTCCAAGATCAAAGGGTCGAGCACGCGCTCAAAGCCACCAAAAATATCAGGCTCAGACAAGATCATGCCACGTTTCTTTTTGGATTCAATCATCCCGAGCATCTTCAGACGGCTTAATGCTTCGCGAACCACATTACGACTAACCTGCAACGCTTCCGCTAGCTCCATTTCTTTCGGAATGGGATCTCCCGGCCTAAATGCATTTTTCTTAAAATATTCACGCAAACGCTTCTCCACAACATCAGCCATCGTGCTGGTTGTTATTTTCTCTATACCTTGTATCAAATTTGACATCTTGAAGAAATTTGTTCAAATGTAGCACATAAAAATGGGCTGAAAAATTTTTTAGTAGAATTGATATGAAGATGAATAAGCAACATCTATTTTCTATTTTTGCTGCTATGAACTATTTAATTGTTGGTCTGGGCAACATTGGCAAAGAGTATGAAGATACGCGCCATAATATCGGCTTTATGGTGGTGGAAGAAGCCGCAAAACAGGCCGGCACGACTTGGTCGCTATTAAAACTAGCCTATTATACGGAGTTTAAACAGCGCGGCAGAAATGTGTATATGATCAAGCCTACTACGTTTATGAATTTAAGTGGTAAAGCTGTGAACTACTGGATGCAGGAACTGAAGGTGCCCATTGAGAATGTCCTTGTGGTGGTGGATGATTTAGCAATTCCTTTCGGCTCTATTCGCGTAAAACCCAAAGGCTCTGCTGCCGGCCACAACGGCCTACGTTCTATTGAGGCAACCTGCGGCGGGCAGAACTATCCGCGCTTGCGCTTCGGTATCGGTGACAATTATCCTAAGGGACGTCAAGTAGACTACGTTTTGGGGCCATTTGATAAGGATGAGCAGAAAGATCTGCCTGCGCTTATCGATCACGCTGTAAAAATGATACAAAGCTTCGTAAATATCGGAATTGGGTTGACGATGACCAACCTGAATACAAAGTAAACACGAATACCGTGCGATGTGGGACATCGACGGTATTCATTTCACTATATTAACTAAACAACGTTCTTTAAGCGGCGTTGGCCATAAATCACATACTATTGTCCGCTCTGCAGCGCGCATTTGCTCGCCATGGCTCACCACACTCGATTATTAATCGAGGGCACGGCTTACAGCGGACGATTTCTACTATTTTGTTATAACTTCTAAACGTCTTCCTGCAGCACCTTTTTGGCCTTTTGTGACCAATGTTTTAACATTCGCCTTGGGCACTGCATGAAATTCATTCTTCGAGACCGCTTTCCCGTCTATAAAAAACACATCATCATCGGTATACTCATCCAACTGCTTTTTTGATCGTGCTTTTGTAGTAATAAGAAGGGCACCGTCGCTTCCCTTCTCACCGTATAAGGAAGTCGCGGAGGCATCTTTCAATACGCTAATACTTTCTATATCCTTGGGATCTATGTCCTCCAAGCTCTGATTAGACTTTTCCACGCCATCCAAGATATACAGTGGCGTCTTTCCCGACGCTTTCTTCCCCTGAACAGTGAGCGCTTCTACAAGTCCACCGCCGGATTTATTCCCACGGATGATGATGGCTCGAGTCGTACTTGCGGTATCATTCCCACGGCTTTGATCTTTATGGTCAGTATCTACATCGATGTTTTTTGCGCGTCCTCGAACAACGATAGTCTGTATTTTTCCGGTTTTAGCTGTATCGACGAGCCCAGCCTTAACGTGCATACCTGATTTTTTCGTATAAACATTAATAACACCATTTTTGCCTTCCAAACCAAATTTTGCGAATGCCGAGGCGTCTTTCAACACTTCAATAGCCGCAATATCATTTTTATCTAGGGTATTGATATCGTAATCCATTCCTTGCTTCACGCCATCGACGACAATAAGTGGACTTTTATCGAGATCTCCAGATCTACGAATGGCAACATTACTTTTCGTATCGCTGGCTAATTTGGTAAAAACGCCTAAGCCATTAACGCTTTTGACTTCGTCAGGGTGGCCTTCTTTCACTGCAGGCGTCTTGTTCAACCTCTGCGTGTCTGGTTTTTTTTCGGCAGCCACTTCTAAAGTATCAATAGGCTGCGCGTGTTCATGAACTTTTAATACCTGTCGCAACTCGCTCATATCGGTCTCCTTCACGATATTGACCACTTCGATAATGTGATCATCCGCTTTAGACACAGTAAATGCTCCTGCCGCGAAAATAAGAATTGGCAAGAGGAAGGCATACTTGCTCAGCTCGAGCTTGGACGACCTTTTTTTATTCATCATGCTAATACGCTTTTTTAACAGCTTAAAATTGAACTGATTGCTGATACCAACCGAAGCACCTTGCTTCGATACATGCAATAAAGAGTATTGGTAAGTTTGTCGATCAATACCTTTGTTCAGCACCTGCTGATCTGTCAGAAATTCCAAATTCTGACGCACCGTTTTGCGCATGAGCCAAACCAAGGGATTGTACCAACACAGCATAAGCACGATTTCAAACAAGATAATATCTACCGAGTGTAGGCCGCGCACGTGGATAGTTTCATGCTCGAAAATATCATGAAGTTCCAAATCTGCATGCTGTTGTCTATTTATGTAAATTTTATTCAGAAAAGAAAACGGAGCAACGGGAAATAAAACATTCCGATAAAGGTATTGCTTCCACGTAGCATCAACCGAATGAACGTGTATGCGTAACAAACTTCCTAACTGCAATAAAAATTTAAAAACTAGCATTGTAATACCCAAACTAATAATGACGTAAAATAAGTTTTCCAAGGTATATACTGCTTCCTTTTCCTCGATATAAAAATCAGGCAAAAAAGCTATGAGTTCGCCAACTGGTTCAATATGCTGCTGGAAAAGTGACCTGATATCAAAAAATGGATAAGCGAAGGCAAAAAAGGCACCGCATAGGAAGTACGCTCTGTTTAATTGATAAAACGTTAGGTTTTTTAGCAACAGCATATATCCGCCATAGAGTATGGCTAATAGGATGTTCACCTGAACGATGTAAGCAAGCATAGATTCCATAGACTTAAGATTTGCTATTCTTGATCATATTCATGATCTCCTCCAACTCCGACGACGATAGCTTCTCCTCCTTCACGAAAAAAGAAACCATTTCCTTATATGAATTTTTAAAGTAGTCGCCTACGAAGTTATTCATAAACTTGGCTTTATATTCAGCCTCTGAAATTAGTGGTTCGTAGCGTTTCGCATTCGCATATTTCACCGCTTTTACATAAGCTTTTTTCTCCAAATTCTTGATGGTCGAAGCCAAAGTCGTATAAGGAGGTTTCTCTGCTTTCAGATTATCTAGGATCTCTTTGACAAAGCCACCATTCAATTGCCAAATTGAAAGCATCGCTTCCTCTTCCTGTATCGTTAATTTTTCCATAATCAGTGTACTAACCTTTCACAATATTACGAAAAAATCGTAAGAAACAACTTTTTTTTATCTTTTTCAGTTGTTAGGACTGGCAGCCATGGATAGTATATCTTTGTATCTATCCTAATAAAACGGGTAAAATGCTATCAGCAGCAGGCAGCGAACAATGCGGGAACAGGCATAGGGAGCGCCTCCTCCTAATCCTTGCTAAAGACCATACATTTTTGAATAAAATAGTCTAAAATGACGCACTTGTGTCATTTAAATTCGAACGCATATTCGGATATATCCGCGATGTTTATATATTTGTAGAAACTAGATTATTAAATATGTCGGATAAAGCAACAATAAATTTAGACGGTTCAACCTACGAGCTGCCAGTTATTATTGGTACTGAAAACGAAAAAGCAGTTGATATCTCGAAACTTAGAGATCAGTCGGGATACATCACCCTAGATCCAGGGTTCAAGAACACAGGCGCTACAAAAAGCGCTATTACTTTTTTGGATGGAGAAGAAGGGGTTTTACGCTACCGTGGGTATCCTATCGAACAATTAGCTGAAAAATCAACATTCATCGAGGTTGCTTATCTACTGATTTACGGCGAACTACCGAGCAAAGATGTATTGGAGAAATTCCGAACAGACATAAGAAAGCAGATGTTAATCCACGAAGATATGAAAAACTTCTTCACTGGATTTCCTTCCAAATCACATCCTATGGGGCAGTTATCCTGCTTGGTAGGTGCCTTATCTGCATTTTATCCGGAATCGTTAAACCCAAATCCTACAGACGAGGAAGAAAACAAAACCATCATCAACTTACTGGCTAAAATGCCAACGATCGTTTCATGGATTCAGAAGAAATCATTAGGCCAACCGGTGGTTTATCCTAAAAACAATTTAGGATATATAGAGAATTTCTTGAATATGATCTTTGCCGAGGTAACAGGGGAAACAACCTTTGATCCTGTTGTCATCAGCGCGATGCACAAATTACTTATCTTACACGCTGACCACGAACAAAACTGTTCGACCTCAACCGTACGTATTGTAGGCTCTTCAAACGCAAATTTATATGCTTCAATATCTGCGGGTATTAACGCCCTGTGGGGTCCATTACACGGCGGTGCAAACCAAGCCGTAATTGAGATGCTTGAAGCTATTAAAAATGATGGTGGAGATGCAGAAAAATACTTAGCAAAAGCAAAAGATAAGAATGATCCTTTCCGTTTGATGGGATTCGGGCACCGCGTTTACAAAAACTTCGATCCTCGTGCTAAAATTATTAAAAAAGCATGTGACGATATTTTAGAAAAATTAGGTGTGAATGACCCTGTTTTGGATATCGCAAAACGCTTGGAAGAGGCTGCTTTAAACGATCAGTACTTCATTGATAGAAAACTATACCCTAACGTAGATTTTTATTCCGGTATTATCTATCGTGCGCTAGGTTTTGAATCAGATATGTTTACCGTATTATTCGCTCTTGGACGCTTGCCGGGATGGATTGCGCAATGGAAAGAAATGCGTGATAACAAAGAGCCTATCGGCCGCCCACGTCAGGTTTATACAGGCGAGACTACCCGCGAGTATATCGATATAGAGAAGCGTTAATTTTCGATAACAACTAGTATTACCTTCACAAAACCAGGGCATAAACGTCCTCGCGAGAAGGAGGAACGACGACGAAGCAATCTCATGTTTTATTTAAGTACAGATTGCTTCGTCATGCTTCCTCGCAAAAACGCATTTTACGATTAGATACTACTCGACTATTTTCGCTTCCATCGCATGACAACGATATCGCCCATTATCATAATCAACCTATTATCCCTTACGGAGTAAGTAGCCACCTTATCCAACGTACCAAAAAACACCTTTTCGCCATTTCCCTGGCAAGCCATTTTGGTAGATCCCAACGGCCCAAACTTTAGCTTGTTTGCTTGCGTTTCGAAAGTGCCAAAGAAATTATTACAACTGCTGTTTCCGGCCACCTTTTTCTCCGCAACATCAAAACTAATTGTTGGTTTTCTATTTGCATACAACGAATCAAAAGAAATTCCGGGTTCAAATAAGTAGTCGAGTTCCCAATCACCACTTAAATCATCTGATTGCGCTGCTGGGCTATCTACCTTAATAAATCTAGCTAATACCTTAGTTCCTTTATTCAAGGTTAGTCCATTCTCGTCTTGCTGATAACGGTCTGCCTGTTCAAATACACCTCCTAATCCTTTTTCAACATCCATATTTTCGCAAGCCATCATAGTAGACATACCGCGCGTAAACTTAATACCATTGTTTTTACTTAGTTTATATTCCCCGCCGATACCATTGCAGCCACCCGTTGCCGAATACCTGTTTTCCTCCATAGATAATTCGAGATATGGCATCTTGCCATTTACTGTCTCTGGCACAGATTTACCATCCAATTCTACCAACTTCCAGCGTATACCCTGCAAAGAAGATGGCGCAGCCGATGAATCCGAGGTTTTACGGGCCGCACATGCGCCAGCTAAGGCAGCAAGAGCCACCAATAAAAATACATTTAAAAATCTCATAAAATTTTATTCTTTATCAATTATAATACAAGGAAACAAACGAAAGGTTTGTGCGATGTGCGACATCTGTTCACAGCATTTAAAAATGTAGTGAATACGTCACAAAAGAGAGATCATTTTTATGTCATACCGCCTGGAGATTATCTACTTGTTTACTATATTTTAGCTATTTTTACGAGCTTTTGCAAGCATTTTATGTATGTTTGCATCCAATTAAGAATTATTCTAAAAAAGTCAAATTGGCCGACCTGATTGTCCATATCGTAGTTCCGATAGCAATATTTACATTTATTGCTGCCTTCACGTTGTTTGCTGTATACGCAGAGCGCAAGATAGCTGGGTTCGTGCAAGACAGGCTTGGCCCTATGGAAACTGGTAAGTATGGTTTAGTCCAGACCATTGCTGACATTTTAAAACTGCTACAGAAAGAATTTATTACGCCGTCAGCGGCAGATAAAATATTGTTTAGTATAGCGCCTGTCGTCATCTTCGGAGCTGTATTCGTTGGCTTTAGTGTTATTCCATGGGCGCCAGACTTCATCCCCGCAAATACGCACACTGGACTCTTTTTCATTATGGCGGTGGTTTCCATAGACGCTATCGGCATTTTGATGGCGGGCTGGGGATCTAACAATAAATATGCTCTATTAGGTTCTGTACGGGCTATTGCGCAAATGGTTTCCTACGAAATACCCGTTGGGTTATCGCTTATAGCGGCCGTTATGATCACCCAAACCTTGAACCTTAATGATATCGCTTACCTCCAGGGAATCAATTCACCAGAGAATATTTATTTTATGGGGTTTTGGGACGTGACACATATCGGCGGCATATTTGCCTGGCATATCTTTCAGGCGCCACACCTATTGGTCGTCTATGTCATTTTCTTCATTGCCTCATTAGCAGAATGCAATAGGGCGCCGTTCGATATTCCGGAAGCTGAATCCGAACTTATTGGTGGGTTTCACACGGAATATGGTGGTATCAAGTTTGCATTTTTATTTTTAGCAGAGTATGCCATGATGTTCCTCGTGGCTATATTAGGTGTTGTATTATTTTTGGGTGCATGGAACACACCCCTACCCAACATAGGAAGCTTACGCCTTGCAGATTGGACGACGGGCTTGGGCTGGGGAATAACGTGGACTATCCTCAAGTCATTTACTATTGTAGGAATTCAAATGTGGATTCGATGGACGCTGCCCCGCTTTCGAGCCGACCAGTTAATGACGTTGTGCTGGAAAGTGCTTATTCCACTCGCTTTTGTTTGTTTGGCGATTTCGGGGTTATGGAGAATCATGGTAATGTTGTAGATTTTGGTAATAAAAACGACTATACAGGGCTTTTTAACGGCTGTTAAAGGATTATTTTTAACGGTTCGGCATCTCTTTGGCGCTAGAAAATCACGCGCTTCTCTTGACATTCGCGATGAGGACTACTTCACCCAGCAAAATGGTGTAACTACTGTACAATATCCTAAGCAGAAGATGCCGATCCCTGAGGTAGCACGCTACCAACTGGATGTGGAAATCGATGATTGTATTGTCTGCGACCTTTGTGCCAAAGCCTGCCCGGTAGACTGTATAGATATTCAAGCTATCAAATCTCCTGAAGTGATAGGAAAAACATCAGACGGCAGTGTCAAGCGTTTATATCCGGCAAAGTTTGATATCGATATGGCAAAATGCATGTATTGTGGTCTCTGCACGGTGGTATGCCCTACGGAATGCATCACGATGACGAATCAATACGACCGAAGCACCCAGCAGCTTGCGGATTTAATCTATGGATTTTCCGAGATGTCTGATCATGAAGTCCAGCAACGCAAAGAGGAATGGACTAAGTTTCAAGCTGAAAAGGAGGCGGCAAAGAAAAAACCATGACGATAGACTTACTACTTTTTTATGCTTTCGCTGCTATGGCCATTGGTTCGGCGCTATTACTCGTCAACATCCGCAATACGGCTCGCGCTTTGTTTCTCTTGTTTATCGTACTTTTTGCCATGGCCGGGCTTTATCTTTTTGCATTGGCTGATTTTATTGCGATCACACAAATACTGGTGTATGTAGGTGGAGTGCTTATCTTACTTATTTTTGCTTTTATGCTTTCCAATAAAGAGCTTTTGCATGACCTGCAAAGCGTATCGCATCGCTTTATTACAATTCCGCGCTGGCAAGCGTTAATTATTTCAGGAGCATTTTTATCCGTCATGCTGTATAGTGTGATATCCTGGTCTCAAACCATGCCGGAATGGATTGAATCTGCACAAATGGCAGGAACGGTTATTTCGCCCTCAGACAACAATATACAAGCCCTAGGCTTTCGATTTATGACACAATATGTATTGCCATTTGAGATTATCTCGATTTTTCTAATGATGGCTCTTATAGGTGCTGCGCACTTATCAAGAAAGGAGCAACATACATGATTACAATCACGCACTTTTTAGTGGTCAGCGCGGTCATTTTTTGCATTGGTCTATATGCTGTGCTTGCAAAACGGAACGCCATCATGATCCTCGTCGGGATCGAGCTGATGATCAATGCGTCTATACTAAACTTTGTGGCTTTTTCACGCTATGACAAGGTAAACTATGGAGGGCAGGTTTTCGCGCTTTTTGCTATTGTACTTGCGGCGGCGGCGGTGGCCGTCGGTTTGGCCATTATACTGAACGTCTATAAATACTACAAGACTATTAATCCGGCAAACATAAACGAATTGAAAGATTAACGTGCTTGAACTACTGAACATATCACCCATTACCGCTAGCTTGCTCGTCGTATTGCTTCCTTTCGTGGCTTTCCTAATACAGGCTGCTTTCGGTCGGCGTTCGATTAGCGGAAACATCGGGTTGATCGCCATTATCTTAAGCACCATACTAAGTGCCATCTGTGTGTTTTTCGTTGTTTGGAATGGCGAGAATGCTACACAGCGGATCACTTGGTTTACGATTGGAACCAAATCCTTCAGCGTAGGGATATTGCTCAATAAGCTAACGGTATCCATGCAATTGCTCGTCTGTATTATCGCCTTGCCTGTACACTTCTACTCGCGTGCCTACATGAAAGGCGACGATGGACTGCACCGCTACTGGATGTACCTTAGTCTATTCTGCTTTGCCATGCTGGGGCTCACAGTCTCTATAAACCTGTTACAACTTTATATTTTCTGGGAACTTGTAGGATTTGCATCCTACCTATTAATTGGGTTTTGGTTCACGCGAGATGCCGCTGTGCAAGCCAACAAGAAAGCGTTTTTAATTAATAGGATTGGGGATCTTGGCTTTTTGATCGGTATTGCGCTGGTGTACGCACAGGTAGGCACACTGGATCTAGTGGAGCTTTTCGGCAAGTCTGGCTGGTTTTTAAACGATACAACAGCAAATATTACACTTCAAGAGATTAACAAAGATAGCGCTTGGCTCACCTTTGCTGGCCTAGCATTCTTTCTAGGCGCCATGGCTAAGTCTGCCCAATTTCCTTTGCACGTATGGCTACCGGATGCGATGGAAGGACCAACATCTGTATCGTCGTTAATACACGCGGCCACCATGGTTGCAGCAGGCGTTTTTCTGTTATGCACAGTGTTCCCACTTTTCAATGAGACCGTACTCTTGGTAATTGCGATCGTGGGGACGATCACGGCTTTCTCCGCAGCAATTTTTGCATTGGGCCAGTACGACATTAAAAAAATTCTTGCCTTTTCCACGATATCTCAACTTGGGTTTATGATGGTCGGCGTCGGAATTGGCGCTTGGGATACAGCGATGCTGCATCTCGCTACACATGCCTTCTTCAAATGCTTACTATTCCTCTGCGCAGGCGCTGTTATTCATGAAATGAGTCATTTCAAAACTCATGCAAGACTGGATTTTGACCCGCAAGATCTCCGCAACATGGGGGGACTTCGTCATTATATGCCGAAAACCTTTGTTTGCATGGTCATCGGTGCGCTGGCTCTATCTGGCTTCCCGCTCACTTCAGGTTATCTTTCTAAAGACAGCATTGTTGTCAGCGCTTTTGAATGGGCTTCACTCCATGGCAATTTCTACCTTGCCATTCCTGTCACGCTGATTGTCGTCAGTTTGATGACGGCATTTTATATCGGAAGGCTAATCTTTAAAACATTCTTCGGATCTTTTTCTTTCAAGCAACATACATCAACAGCACATAGCCTCCATGAGGCGCCCGGCATGATGATCTGGCCTATGCTATTTTTAGCGGCCTGCAGCTTGTTTCCCATATTCGGATTGCAGCCCCTTACCTATCAGCAAACCTGGCTAATCCAAGGATTTCAGGTGGTATTAAGTTATCCAGTAATACATACTGCGCATCTTTTTATCCCCGTTGGTTTGACAATCGGTGCTATCCTAGCTTGGGTGCTAGGTTGGCAGTGGTATGTGAAACAAAAATATCCATTGCATGCCAATAATAGATGGGTTCGATTTTCAAATCGTCAAGGCTATTTAAACGAAGTAAATGATGTGCTTTTTGTGAAGGGAACGCAACGCCTTAGTGCTGCACTTTATGCATTTGACAGATATGTGGTTGATGGAGCAACAAAACTTGTTACTTGGACAATGCAACAAGTTGCTGTAGTTGCTTACTGGTTCGATAAAAATATTGTCGACGGCATTGTCAATTTTTCAGCAAACACGACCTATTATATTGGTCATTTGGCTCGTCATGTACAAAATGGACAGTTGCAAGGCTATCTCGGGTTTGCATTGACAGTTGTTATTTTAGGAATTCTTTATTTGATTATTAAATAAAAATGGGCGCACTATCCATTCTCATATTTTTACCGCTGTTCGCTGCCTTCTTGATTTTAGCATTGCCTACCTCATTAAAAGGAAGCTATAAATATATCGCATTAACCTTTACGGTTTTTCAATTAGCGTTGTCGATCTATATGTATCAGCAGTTTGACCCTACATTGAGCGGCATCAATACTATCGAGGGCTATCAGTTTGTTGAACAGCTACCTTGGATAAGGCTTGATCTAGGGCGAATCGGAAAGCTGGAAATAGACTATTTTGTAGGTATAGACGGGGTGTCGCTACCTTTGATAGTACTCAGCACCTTGGTCATGCTTATGAGCATTGGCGCGTCTTGGCATGTGGAAAAAAGTACAAAGGGATATTTTGCCTTGTTGATGATTTTGAATATGGCTGTTATGGGCATATTTGCTGCTTTGGATTTCTTTCTCTTCTATGTATTCTACGAAGTGATGTTGCTTCCCCTCTACTTCCTTATCGGCATATGGGGCGGTGCACGCCGGGAATACGCCGCAATGAAGTTCTTCATTTACACGTTACTAGGCTCTGTATTGATGCTTCTTGTCATCGTGGGTCTTTATTTCTCGGTTGTAAATCCAGCTTCTGGTGCGCATACCTTCAACATGATACTCATGATGAATCCAGGCAACTACGTTGATGGATCATTCTTTGGCTTCATTGGAAACTATCATGAAGTATTTGGGGTGCCATCTCGACTCATAGGTTTTATCGTTTTGTTCTTTGCTTTTGCCATCAAAGTGCCGATCGTCCCGTTACATACCTGGCTGCCCGATGCGCACGTCGAGGCGCCTACGCCGGTGTCGATCATTCTTGCAGGTATTTTGCTGAAGATAGGTGGCTATGGTATCATACGCGTATGCTATAGCATTTTCCCCGACATAGCGGCTGATACGAATTGGTGGTTGGCGCTAATTGGCGTTATATCAATCTTATATGGCGCATTAAACGCCCTGGCACAAAAAGACCTGAAAAGGATGATTGCTTACTCATCCGTATCGCACATGGGATTTGTTTTACTCGGGATAGCCTCTCTTACTGCCGAAGGCGTATCGGGCGCGATGTTCCAAATGATTTCACACGGTTTTCTCAGTGCGGCCTTATTTTTCTTAGTAGGCGTTCTTTACGATCGTGTGCACGATCGGTACATCTACAACTTCCGCGGTTTGGCGACGATTATGCCTACCTACACGGTCTATGTCGCAATTGCGTTTTTTGCCTCACTTGGTTTGCCTGGTTTTTCGGCTTTCATCGGCGAGGCCTTTGTTATCATTGGCGCATTCAACGCAGAAAGTATGTTAACAGGTGTTCCGCGTTGGATGGCCGTAGGTGGTTCTATAGGTATATTGCTTAGTGCCGCTTATTTCCTTTGGACCTTGCAGCGGATGTTCTTCGGACAAACGCGATTGCAGGGCGGCGAAAAATGGCGTGTTGCGTTAACTGATTTGGACACCCGTGAGAAAATAGTTTTGCTGCCTGCACTGGCATTAGCACTGCTATTAGGTATCGTACCCTCGTTAATCTTCCACCATCTTAATGCATCCATACTTCAACTATTAAACACGATCAAACCTTACTTATAGGCTTAATACCATATACCGTGAACGTTTCTATTACCGACATACTCGATCAAATCATTGCATCCCTCCCGCTATTCAGGCCGGAATTGCTACTTATTGTCGGTTTCATCGCATCGATATGCAGCGCCCTGTTTGTCGAGAAGCGTTTAAAAAATTTCACATCCGGGGTTTACCTTAGTACAATTGTACTTTCTATCTACTTTTTATGTGCACAATTGACTACCTCAGCAACCGGATTTTCAGGCATGTGGATCGTCGACAAACTAAGTACCTATGCTCGGTTAATTATTGCGTTTGCGGCTGCAATCATCGGTTTGTTTATTCAACAACGCCATAAGCAAGATAATAATGGTGACGTATACAGCGTGCTACTTGCAGCGATACTGGGGATGAACGTGTTGTGCAATAGCAGCAATTGGATGCTGGCATTTATTGGGATCGAGATGGTTTCTATCGCTTCATATGTCCTGGTTGGCTATTTTTCGAAGCAAAAAAAGCAAGCGGAAGCAGCGATGAAATATGCTCTTTTCGGATCGGTATGTGCTGCTATCATGCTCTATGGCTTATCGTTGATCTACGGACTAACGGGCAGTCTGGATTTCCAATCGCCGCAGCAGTTGCAGGGGCTGATGGTGGCTCCCGAGCCTATCGTTACTATCGCGTTGCTCTTCGTCTTTGTGGGCATCGGTTTCAAACTCAGCTTCGTCCCATTCCACGTGTGGAGCCCTGACGTGTATGAGGGTGCACCAACAGCTATCACCGCATTCCTATCAACAATCCCTAAAATTGGTGCGTTGATTTTGTTTACACGACTATATACCGTATGGTCATCCACCGCTTTCTACTTTTCGGATTTAACATCCGGATTCCTCCTTTTCGTTTCCATAGCAAGCATGTTGGTTGGAAACTTGGCGGCATTACGACAAAAAGATATCAAGCGTTTAATGGCTTATTCCTCTATAGGGCACACCGGATTTTTACTCATGGCTGTGTTTGCCTATCAGGATGCCTTCCAATACCTGCTGTTTTACATCGTAGCGTATGTATTGATGAATCTGGCTACGTTCATTTTTATCGATGCATTGGAAGAGCGCACCGGATCTACAGCACTTTCATCATACGCGGGATTGGGGCGAAAAATGCCTGTCCTGTTTACTGCTTTCACCCTCGTAGCGGTTTCGCTGATAGGTCTACCGCCAACCATGGGCTTTATGGGAAAACTGATGATCTTTTCCGCTGTTTTTGACACCTATCAAATGGCAGATGAAGGCATTGTACTCCTCTTACTTGTCGTGGGCGCACTAACGGCGGTCATTTCTTTATTTTACTATTTCCGAATCCCTTTTTACGCATTTCTCAGAAACACGGAGTCGCTGCAGATAGGCGTTGCTAAATCGCAAATACTGTTGTGGGTCGGGTATCTACTGACTGCTTTTGTTATTCTGTTAGGACTTTTCCCGGGATTGTTGCTGAATCTTATCACTGCTTAAGAAAATCAGCAAGCTAGACGGTAACTTATTCTATGCATAGCCTCATCGTAAAATAGGTCTCTAGGAATGAATTTATTCTTATCTTTGCGCTTATGATCAGCGAAATTGCCAACAAAGTCTTTCAGCAAGCTATTGATCGATATCATCAACATGATACGATCGATCATCCTATAGAAAATCCCTACGACAGTGCCTCTCTCGAACATTTACTTTACTTGAAATGCTGGATAGATACGGTACAGTGGCATATGGAGGATGTGGTTCGCGATCCCGCAATAGATCCGAAAGATGGTTTATATTGGAAACGTCGTATTGACGAATCCAACCAATTTCGCACCGATACGGTAGAATACATTGATGGATATTTTTTAAATCGATTTGATGGTATACAGCCTAAACCGCATGCGCGTATCAATACAGAGAGCCCTGCATGGGCTATCGATCGCTTATCGATTCTGGCATTAAAGATATACCATATGGAACGGGAGACATTGCGTACAGATGCCTCTACCGCGCATATCGAGGCCTGCCAGGCTAAACTCTCCATTTTGTTGGAACAACGTAGAGACCTTTCCTTAAGTATCGACGAGCTGCTCGCTGATATTGAGTCTGGAGATCGGTTCATGAAGGTCTACAAACAAATGAAGATGTATAATGACCCGTCGTTAAATCCGGTATTATACGGCTTGCAAAAATAGTTTTTAACTACATGAAAAAAGTTAGAGTGTTGGTCACGCGCTTTTCTGCCATGGGCGATGTTGCGATGGTGGCTTCGGTATTGCGGGAGCTGCAGGCACAGAACCGACAGGTGGAACTGGTGATGGTGAGCAGACAGCATTTTGAAGCTTTTTTCGAAGATATTCCCAACCTCACTTTCCACCCTATTTTTCCTGAAGAACAACATAAAGGACCAAAAGGGCTTTGGCGTCTGTTTCAGGAACTCAAAAAATACAAGATCGACTATGTTGCAGATTTACATAATAACATCCGGTCAAAGATACTGACGTTGTTTTTCAAAACAGCCGGTTACCGGCTTGGTATATTGGATAAAGGACGACACCAGAAGAAAGATCTTATCAAGCGAAAGAATAAGATACTGGTGCCGCTAAGACCTACCGTAGAGCGCTATGCAGATGTGTTCAGGCATTTAGGGTTTCATCTCAAACTGGGAAATGCACTTAAGAAAAAAGATAGGCCCGTTCCAGAAACTTTCAAGAGCTTGCTCAACCATTCCGGGAAAAATATTGCTGTGGCTCCCTTCGCCCAACATCCCTACAAGGTCTGGAAACTTTCCAATTGGGACATTATATTCCGCGCTTTTCCGACGCATCAATTTTATATTTTTGGCGGCGGCAGACAGGAGCAGGAAACGGCCACCGATTGGAGTAGCCTTCACCCTAATGTACATAGCACTATTGGTAAGCTTAGCGTAAGCGCAGAGCTTGATCTCATTAGCAATTTAGATTATATGTTGAGCATGGATTCCTCGGGTATGCACATGGCTTCTTTAGTTGGCACGAGATGCCTGTCCATTTGGGGCGCTACGCATCCGTATGCAGGCTTCTTAGGTTATGGCCAATCGATCAACGATTGTATCCATGTGGAACATCCCAACCGCCCCAGCTCTATCTACGGCAATAAATCCTGTCTTTGTGATGGTGTTGAGGCCATAGATCTTGTCTCTACAGAAATGGTTATTGAGCGTTTGAAAGGTATTCTATAATTTAGCGTTTAAATTTACCTCGACGATTATGCGCATAGGATATGATGCAAAACGATATTTCCAAAATCAGTCCGGCTTAGGGAATTACAGCCGCGACCTTCTTCGCATATTAAAGCATCACTATCCGACGAACGATTATATCCTCTATACAACGAAGAAACCTTCGCGATATCTAGATAGCGGTTTTGATATTCGGTTCCCAGAAAGTGGCATCAATAAAATGCTTCCGTCTTTATGGCGTAGCCGTGGAATTGTGGGTGATTTGAAAGAGGACAAAATTAGTATATTCCACGGTCTATCGGGCGAAATACCGTATACCATCGGAAAGGAAGGGATCAAGTCTGTGGTTACAGTTCACGATCTTATATTCCTTCGTCACCCAGAGCTCTACAAACCGCTTGACCGCTTCATCTATGCGAAGAAGTTCAGACATGCGGCTATGCATGCGCACAAGGTCATTGCCATCAGCAAGCAGACGAAACTAGACCTGGTGGAATTCTTTGGTATGGCCGATGAGCAGATCGACGTGATCTATCAAGGTTGTCATCCTGCTTTCAAGCAAGAAAAAGCTTTAGACGATCTTGAAAATATACGACTGAAATATGACCTCCCGACTGATTTTATTTTAAATGTCGGCTCCGTTGAACCTCGCAAAAATGCGTTCCAGATAGTAAAGGCGGTGGAACAATTGGATATTCCGCTTGTCATTATCGGCAAAGAGACTGCTTACGCTGATGAAATAAAAAAATACATTCTCGATAAGCAGATCCAGCACAGAGTGTTATTTAAAAAGGTCGATAGCATGGAAGATCTTGCGGCAATCTATAAATTGGCCAAACTGTTTGTCTATCCCTCAACCTACGAGGGCTTTGGAATTCCGATTATCGAGGCGCTTTATTCGCAAACACCGGTGATTACTACAAACTCCGGCGTCTTCCCCGAGGCTGCAGGCCCTTCTTCTTATTTTGTCGATCCTAAAAACATCGAAGAAATACGCCATGCGATACAAACGGTGCTCTCATCCACTTCTATGCAAGAAGAAATGAAAACGAAAGGACTGGAGTACGCACAGCAATTTAATGATGAGGTACTGGCGGAACGATGGATGAAGGTGTATCAGGGGCTGTGCCCACGCTGATGCTAAGATCTCGTCGGCACACGCAGCACCGTAGTACTATGCGTGCTTGAGCAAAGGAAATGAATATCTTTCTACATTCGTCGATTGGAAATACTTATCCAATACTAGCAGGGAAATTGCATCTTCTCTCTTACTATTTTTAAACTGCTCTACGTAAGCGTTAGCCTGTCTTGCGATGGCTTCAGCTGCTTCGGGGTGTGCAATATAGTACGTCAACTTCTCCTCAAGATCAGAATAATCGGGCAGTATTGATAGGTAGTGATAGTCCGGAATCAAGCGCCCTTCCATAAACCACGTTTCGTAGGTAGGCTCAGGCATTACCGCGATGGAGTTTGATGACATAATCCATTTCAAATTGCTAGCTACATCATTTCCCTCCAAAGCTAAAATAAATTTAAAGGCTAAATGGTTCGTGATACTCAGAAAATCTTTCTGTGACGATTTTGTCGCTTTAGCCAAATTACATAAGGGATGCGTTGCATACATCTCGAAGAACTTTTGACGGTGAACTTGACTAAAACCACTACGCCCCACTAAAATATTCCTTTTTTTTGCAAATGGAATATCATCCTGAATAAAATTGAAGTGGCGAGATTTATCCAGATTTAACAAAACGGAATTCCTATTTTCACCGATTATAGGTCGGCTTTTCACCAAAGCCGGAAATTTTGGGATATGAATAACATCGCCCGGCAAAAGTTCAAATTTTAGATTGGGATCAAAAAAGCGTAAATACTCTTTGCTATCAAAATAATAAACACGAATTTTTTCAGGAATAGTGTAATTACGAATGGCTATAGCGGCATCAGAAAGCGCTACCAGACCATCAAGCTTATTATAATAATTTATACGCGATTCTAGATATGCCGACTCGTCTCCCCAGTCTCTATGAACCTTTAATTTGAGGCGCTTTCTTACAATTCCTTCCGGCACTAAGCCACGGCAAATAGCGCGTAAATAGTATAGAAATTTGTTGTTCTTATTCCGTAAAAAAAGCCTTTTGAAATTCATAACAAATCACCACTCAAAATAGGTGATCCAAATATACGTCAAAATCCTCAACCGAATCATAACTTGGTGGAAGTTTTACCTTTTACCCGTCCCCCATGTAGTGTTGATGCTATGAGTCTGTAGCAAGTTATGAGGCAAAAAGTTCCATTTCTTATTTGCAATATCCAAATGCAGTGACTTCTGTACATGCCGGGGTGCAAGTAGTCCGCTCTTTTGTTTACTAGCTCTAAAATTGTACCTTCGTTTTATTTACATCCCTATGTAACGAACTCATGACGGGTACCGTTATACTAATAAACAGGGACAAGAAAGACATTAAAGCTGTAAGTCGTGGAGCAAAAACTTAGTGCACTTATTATAACATACAACGAAGAGAAGAATATAACGGGTGTTTTATCTTCTTTAGACTTCGCCGATGAAATAATCGTCCTGGACTCTTTTAGTACGGATAGCACAGTAACTTTGGCAAAAGCCTTTCCAAGAGTCAGTGTCTATCAAAATAAATTCGAAGATTTTACTTCACAAAGAAATTTAGCAATTTCATATGCCAATTTTGATTGGGTATTGTTCCTAGACGCGGATGAAAGGCTGACTAAAGAAGCAAAAAAAGAAATACTAGATACTATAAATTCTTTAGAAAGCAAAGCTGCCTATTTCATGTACCGAACTTTCTATTTTTGCAACGAAAAAATACGCTTTTCCGGAACACAAAATGATAAAAACTACCGGCTTTTCCGAAAAAGCAAGGCGAAATACGATGATAAAAAGAAAGTCCACGAGACGTTGATAGTAAATGGAGACACTGGGATACTAAAAAACAAAATATTGCATTATTCATTTGCCAGTTATGGACTATATCGAAAGAAAATGGTACATTATGGCGTTTTGAAAGGACAAGAATTATCTGCGAAGGGGAAACGGTACAATTTACTGACTCACATTGCAAAAACTGCTTTTAAATTTTTTAAGGCATACTTTTTGAAATTGGGTGTACTTGATGGAAAACGTGGCATACAGCTTTGCTATTTACAAAGTCTTAGCGTACACGAGACATACAAGTCTCTGAAAAAAGAAGGAGGATAATGAAAATATGTATTATAAGCTTTGATTACTGGAACTACGACTGTCATATCGTAAGCAAACTGCGCGAGCACGCAGTAGAAGCTTCACATATCAACATGGGTGCGTATAAGTATCGCAACTTTAGGGAACGAGCATTCAATGCGTGTAGCAAGCTCCTTCGCGGAAAAAATATCAAACATGTCAAACGCCAAGAGTATGTTTTGGAATCCCTAGCGGGTTTGGGTCACCAAGATCAGATCCTTATATTGAACCCGCATACGCTTGACCGCCAAACGATTCTTGCAATAAAAAAATTTACGAATCGACTCATCACTTATCTGTATGATAATTTAGACCGTTTTCCGGTAGAAGGCAAACTAAATCTATTTGACAAGATCTACTCTTTTGAAGATAGAGATGTAGCAGCTCATGGTTTCGAAAAGATCACAAATTATAATTATTTAAATGAATGTCCAGAGCCGTCGCAAGGTGCAACGAGTGATCTCTTCTATATCACTTCTTACGATAGAAGACGAAATAAGATTGTTCGTAAATTGGCCGGACGTCTAGCATCGCTCGATTTGAAGAGCAAAATGGTTGTTGTCGGAAAGCAAATATGGAAGGAAAAGCTTCGTTCAATGTTGTTCCGGCCCCAACATTCGTGTATCGAGCTAAAAAATAAACCAGTGTATATTGATACCGTATTGGAGGAGTACAAAAACAGTAAAGTCATTGTCGATTTAATGCGTGAAGGTCAAGAAGGATTGAGTTTTCGTATTTTTGAGGCAATGGCGCTCGAAAAAAAGATCATTACAGACAATCCACGTATTAAAGATTATGATTTTTATGACCCACAGAATATTCTGTGTATAAATAATGATTTGAGCGAAATTGATAACACTTTTTTTGAAACCCCCTACCGCCCACTCGCTGACAAAATTTACAAAAAATACACGCTAGATTACTGGGTCTCCCAAGTTTTTAATCTTAGTAATCAACAAGCCAAAATTGCATTATCAACCGTCCACTAACAATGGATTTACTTTATAAGTTTGGTTCGATACGAACTACATTTTATTGTGCAATTAATATATTATGTAACCAACAGTCGAAATTGTATTTGGCTAAAATATCTTCAGGAAGTCCTTCATAAGGCTGCATCATAAAATCAGAGAGACTTCTTTCGTCGACATTTAAAATGTAAATGTTGTTAGGACGATAAAAATCATAATTTTTTACTGAAGCATTATCTGTGATCAGCTTTCGACGATATCCAATAGACTCGAAAACGCGAATAGATAGCCCTTGTTGTCCTTCGATAAGAAAATCTACCAGATATTCGCTGTATAGCACATTTGTAACACCTTCTTCATAATCCACACTTTGCTGTATAAATTTAAGTCCTGCCACTGTATACTCAGTTGAAATTTGCTTGTCAGTAGAGTATATATAGAAATCTACAATTCCGCCGGCATCAGCTATCAGCAAAGCTGCACTACGAATATTTTCCCATCTCGATTTGACAAAACTTCCAATAAAATAAAAAGTGTTTAAACGTGGTTTGATTTCTGGATTGTAAAGATGTCCAAAGTAAAAATTGTTAAGGGGTCTATATAAGGCCTGTTGCTGCGTAAATCCCTCGCCTTGAAATACGTAGAAGTGATCGAATAACGATACAAGTTGCTTAACGGCTGGATAACGACTAATGCCATCCCATTGATAAGCTATGGATTTGTGAGCATGATCGACAATCCGCTCGACTACATCTTTTGGATAAATATCCGCCCGTATCAAGATCGCGTAATCGGCTTTTTTATCCATCGCCTGTAATTGCTGTAATACACGCTGTCCCAAAGCTTTGAACTTTAATTTATTTTTATATCCTTTGTCATTTAGTACGATCTTCCGAAAAAAGTTTACGGATCGATCCCAAAAACTACGATAAGTAAAAATATCGTTGTTGTAACTTACGTCGATTATATCAAACCCCAACTGCTGCATTCTGCTGATCAACACTTTGTATATGCTAAACGTCCTGGGCATCCCAAGTATAACTCGCTGATTTCTGTTTATCATCTCTCTACTTTAAATGGAATTTCAAAGCTAGTTAAAGTAATCCTTAATAGATAATTTGCTAAGTATATACGTTTATAAAATTGTAAATCACGTAGATTTGTAATAGTACAATTTTCACGATTAGAAAAAGGTTAATAAGTAAAACATAATGGCTGGAAAGAAAATTTTATTTGGAGCACCTACAGATTTTGGATTCGCAGAAGCAATTAAAAAGGAATTGGAATTGCTAGATTTTGACGTAATTGATGTGTCGGGGTTCGTTGCTTCTTTCGAATACCCCAGCTTGTGGCACCGGCTTAGGAACTTTTTTCAAAAAGCTATTCTTCAGGATCGTTCCTACAAGGATGCACTTCGTTCGAAAGTTGTTAGCGAAAAAATGATTATTTATATTCAGCAGTTTGACAACATACAGCACGGCTTGTTTATCCGACCTGACCTATTCCCCCTTCCTCTATTTCAAAAGTTAAAAAAAAAGGATCTGTCTATCTCAGCATACCAATGGGATGCTATTTCACGTTATCCGACGGTTGAAGAGTACATACCCTATTTCAACAATTTTTTTGCATATGATCCTAGTGATCTAAAAAGGTATCCAACCGTTCTGCCCTGTACAAATTTTTATTTGACGCCGCCACACTCTAAACGTCGAAAACAACATGGACTACTGTCGATAAATTCCTATCAAGCAGACCGCATAGACATCACTGTTAGACTAAAGAAACTCATAGACAATCTAGAAGTACCAAGTGAGTTTATTGTATATACTAGAGATAAAAAGGAAAGAGAACATTGCGAACACCTTGGTTTGAGCACAATTGAGAGCTGCATAAAATATACAACTAATGTCGAAAACGTGTTAGGTTCGGAGGTTCTATTCGATGCGCAAATCCAAAGCCAACATGGATTGTCGTTTCGCGTGTTGGAATCCGTGGGATATAGCGTAAAATTGATCACGACAAATAAAGAGGTAAGCAAATACGATTTTTACCATTCGGATAACATTCTGATTTTCCAAAATCAATCCGCGCAACAGTTGCGTTCCTTTTTAAATCGTCCTTATCATGAACTTCCTGCCAGCGTCAGAGAGAAATATGCTTTCAAAAATTGGCTACAATACGTCTTACAACTAGAAGGACATACTCCAATTACGCTTCCTTAAAAATGTTGAACTTACTTATTTTGCATATTTTTAGTAATTTTAGACAGTTGGAACATTCATGTATTGTTCACACTTGAGAAGCACTTTATTCATGGGATTAAGAAGACCGATAAGAAATTTTTTCGCTAAAAGAAACCGCATAATGGAGTTGGAATCGTTACTTGCTCAAGAAAAGTACATTCCAGAAAATAAGTATTCTACTTTCGCATTCCCTTTGAAGCAGAAGCCTGAGGTTACAATAATAATACCGTTCTATAATAATCAGCATTATACGCAGCAATGCTTACTTTCCATTTACGAAAACCTCCCAAGAAAGACTTTTGAAATTATCCTCGTGGATGACAACAGTTCAGAAAGTATAGATTTGGATCATATCCAAAACATAAAATACGTGAAGAACGAAACGAATTTGGGCTTTTTAAAATCAGTCAATGAAGGAATTAAACTTGCTTCAGGGAATTACATATACTTGCTCAACAACGATACGGTGGTTCAACCGGGCTTTCTCGACGAATTGGTTTCGGTCTTCGAGACATATGAGGACGTCGGCGCGGTAGGATCAATGCTCCTAAACGCTGATGGTACCCTCCAAGAAGCGGGAACTGTATTTTTAAAAGACAATGTAATTGTCCAAATAGCGCAAATACCTGTGTACTACCCAGAGGTAAATTACGTTTATGAGGTAGATTACTGCTCTGGATGTAGCCTTCTGTTTCGAAAACTGGATAACAACGGACAACTCAATCTTTTGGATGATCTGTATTCTCCCGCATATTTTGAGGAGACAGACCTCTGTTTTAGGTTACGGTATGAACAGGGTAAAAAAATTTATTATACACCCTTTTCCAAAATAATTCACTTCAATGGGGTTTCTTACAACGTCCAAAACGAAGGAAGGAAAAGAGAAAAAGCGCGCTTACTTGAAAAGAATCGGAATTTGTTTAATGAAAGGTGGAAAAATGAATTAAATGCCATACAAGCCACTAGCGTAAGTAAGCGCATAATTGAATTTTGTAATAATAAGCAAATTGTATTTTTTAACGATCAAATGCCGCAGTATGATAATAATTCCGGTGAGCTTAGGCTTACAGAAATAATGATGGCGTATAAAATCTTGAATTATCATGTAACCCTTGTCGCTACTGGAAGTACCTACAATAACCGATACAATGCATATTATCAAAAAATGGGTATTGTTGTGTTGTATGAACATCTTAAAAGTGACGATATCTCGCATTATTTCAAGCGGATGCAAATTATAAGACCTATTGTTTGGATGTATGCGGTAGTGACCTTCATGAAATACTACAAACTGGCGAAGAAAATATGGAAGAAATTCTTTCTAATTTTTGATATGGTCGACATCCATCATTTGCGTTTTGAAAGGGCGTTAATGTTTACTCCTGAAGACAAATTTCTAAAAAAAGAATATGATAAATTCCTAACACTAGAGAAGAAAGCAAGCAACTTAGCGGATTTAGTTATTCCAATTTCCGAACAGGAGGAGATCTACATGCGTCGTTTTTGTAGTAAAGAAAAAATGATTGTAGTATCAAACGTACATTACCCAAAAGTAGATCCTTTAAGGATCCCAGATTTTCAAGATCGCAGCGGCTTACTATTTGTCGGCTCTAGGCACGCGCCGAACATTGATGCAGTTTATTATATGCTAGAGGAGATCATGCCCAAGATATGGGAAACACTACCTGTGATGGAACTTCATATCGTCGGGGATGTGGATCAATACATACCCCCGGAGATGAGAAACTATTCGAACATTTTCTTTCACGGTTTTGTACCCGATATAGCTCCATTTTTCTTGACTCAACGAGTGATGGTAGCACCATTACGCTATGGAGCAGGTGTCAAAGGCAAAATAGGTCAAGCATTCGAATACTACCTTCCGGTTGTCTCTACTGGTGTAGGGACGGAAGGAATGCAACTAGAGACGGATAAAAATGTTCTTATCGCGGAAAATGCTGAAAGTTTTGCTGCTGCGACTCTTCGTCTTTATCAAGATCCTGCGCTTTGGAATAAATTAAAAGAAAACTCGTTATCTAGTTTATCTCCTTTTTCGAAAGAGCAACTTAATGAAAAAATTAAGCTGATCGAAAGTAAACTTTTCCTTTGATTTTGGTGATTAGCGAAAGTATGAAGTTTTTAAATGGGCATTTCAAAATGTAGACTGAATGCTTCCAAGATTTTTGTCAGCCTTTCTGAGCAAGAACCTCGTGCAGTAATTCATTCCAACTTGACAACACAGCTCTTTCATTGTACTCCCGCATATCAATTGCTCCAGCGCTCCCCATATTCTTTCTTAACGAAGGAGATTCCATGAGTTTTACCAAACATTCGATCATCTGTTCCTCAGACTCAACTAGAAAGCCATTTTTGTTATTCTTAATCAATTCATTAACACCAGAACAATTACTTAGGCCAACTACAGGCAACCCTACTGCCATTGCTTCGGCTAATGCTAGACCAAACCCCTCAAACTTGCTAGGAAATAAAAATATATCCGCTCGTTTCAATTTTTCCAAAGGTTTTTCCGTAAACCCCTTTAAGATAACACGTTCCGTCAATTTCAATTCGTCGATAACACCTTCCAAATAATCTTTATCCCGGCCTATACCCCATATGAACATATTCCATAACTGATGAGTATCCGCTAAACGATGGAATACGCGAATAGCCATTTCTTGTTGCTTACAAGCATTATCCAAACGGGCGATATTAACAATACTGAAAGAGGTTTTCTCAGAATCATGTTTTGCTAATTGACCCTCACCAATTTTAGGTACAGGATTTGGTATAACAAAACACATCCCCTTAAATTGAGTTGGCAAAAATCGCTCATAGCTGGCAAAAAGTACTTGTATTGCCGTTAGGTTTGTAAAAGTCTCAATCAATAATTGCTTTTCTATGGGATCACGTTCTCCAAAAGGAGAATCGTAATCGTAATCGGGCCGCCCATTAACGGAATTTACAACAGGAAAATCGTACTTGTTTTGGTAAGTTATTTCTAAGGCAGATGACAAAGAAGTACTTATAACCACGTCTGGTGCGACTGCACGAAGATAAGCAGACCACCGTTTTGATCGCTGTAATAAGTTGAAAGTATATATCCCTCCATAGGCAGCGTATTTCTTCTTCAATTTATTATTGTAGTACTTCGCCAGCTTCTTACGAAACTTTGCGCGACACCATTTCAGCGGGTTGGAGCCTCTATAATTAAAAATTGGTTTAAAACTTTCTTGGACAATCTCTTCATCATATATATTGGTGACACGCACCCCTTCCGCAAGTGCAAACATCGCTACACCTTGTACGTTTTGATTCGTCGCGATTTCAACGTCATATCCCATGCGCTGAAAGCCATTTGCTAAAAAACAGCACATTTTTTCCGCACCGCCTGTGCCATTAATGAAATCGGTATGTTGTACCAAAACTATCTTCATGCCGGATACATTTTACGTAGGCGTTCCCTGAACTCCCTTCTAGGATTAGAAAACGGGATAAACTTACTCAGGAAAAACAGGGCTCGCCTTTTTAATGACCTGTTCTTAAGATAACGAATGTAGTACTTATCGAAGGCTCTATAGTCACCAGCACTCAAAAATTTTCGAAAAACGGGAGTTAAACTCTCTCTCCCAGCTAAAGTTAATCCCTCAATACCAATTTCTTCAAAGTAAGCAACGATAAGTTTAAATAGGTAATCTTTTTGCTCAGCATCGAGGTGGGTCTCTAAATACCTTAGCTGAAAAGGTTCATGTTCAATAAAAAGAGCTAAATGTTGCATTCTTTCAGGGGTTTTACCGTGAACGAGATAGAAAGACTTTAGAATATCAAACCAATACGGAATCTGTCTTAACACTTTCCAAAAGTCGGCATTGATACGTTTATGATTTTGATTTTCGTGCTGCCTGTAGTAGTAGATTGCTTCGGAATTAAATGCGACTTTTGGATTAAGAGCTAACAATTGATGAGAAAACAAACCGTCCTCTCCAGGCTGTATCCCTTTCGGAAATCGAATTGTAGGATGTCCTTTTAAAAATTCGACTTTCCACATCTGCCCGCACGTGGGTAACGCAGGAATACGTGGAAATTGTTGCACGAAGTAATCACCGACGATAATCAACTCAGCATCGTCGTTTTTTCCTATTTGATACGATGATCTAAGAAAGTTCAAATCAATCGTGTCATCCGCGTCCATAAAGAAAACATATTCGCCATTAGCCTGCTCTAACCCACGATTTCGTGCCACAGAAACACCCGCATTCGATTGATCTAGAACAAGCACACGATCATCGGCTTGGGCATAGAGCGTGCATATCTTTCCAGAACTGTCAGTACTACCATCATTTACTAAAATGAGTTGAATATTCTGCAAACTTTGTTGCAAAACACTTTGTATAGCTTCTTCTAAAAAAGCATCTACGTTATAAACTGGCATAACAACAGAAACAGAAGGAAGAAACCCTGGTGTTATCATTCGTAAATATGTTTGATCTAGTTAGCAAATTTAACAACTTCAAGTGGAAAACCCTTCATTTACAAGCTTTATCAAGTATCAATTTTTCCAAACGGAATTCTCGGTATGAGAAGGCTCCGTTCTTAAACCCCAGAATTGCACCAAAATCAATGTAATCAGATGTAACATTTTTCTTAAATATTGCAGATCTGTAGGCGTTGCTTTCTACTATGGGCTTAGGAACAACATTATAGTTTAGTCCATCTTTCGAGAACGCTAAGTAAAGTAGATCTGAAGTATATTTCTTAACGTCGCCAATAGCTAATACTAGAAAATAATATCCATCAACATAGCTTGCTTGAATGTGCCACGGAGAATAGGCTTGATTAACATTTTTCCAAGGTTTTTTGACGAAATTGATCACCTGCGATTTATCAAATACACTAAAATTCAACCCATCCTTGGATTGCCGACGAACCACATACGATTGTTCGTCACCTTTGAAATTGCCCCCTCCTGTATGCAGCTCAACCTCATAACTTATGTAAATGTTATCGACAGGAATAAAGGTTGGCGACAATAAATGATCACTTTTTGGCGTCGCAGGAGGATTACTTGTATAAACGACCTCTAAAGGGGTCCAATGTACACCGTCGCTGGATGTCTGCCTAACAATAGTCCGCTGAGCATTTTCCTTTAGCTTAGACTTGTTGTTCAAAGATTTCGCACCTCTGGATCCTAACCCCGCGGCAGAAACCATACTACCTCGATAGTACAGGAAAAATTTACCGTCTTCTCTAAACCAATCAACATCCGACCAGAACCCCTGTTTACGCTCATTCTTATTTTCGGTTATGCTTTCGTGAGCCGACAATGCGCCTTGTATAGGATTTTTTAAGCCTTTAGGCTCTACCCAGTTCAAACCGTCATTTGATACGACAACACTTGGGTTTTCATATAATTTCGCATCCTGAGCAGTTCCTACACTGCCAAAATAGGGCGTAAAAACCATCCAATATTTGTAGCCGTTAAATCCTTCGGGAAAATACTCAACGTCAGGATGGCAATATGCGAAATTTTGGGAAGAAATATTTTTATACAGAGCCGAATTGTTCGTACCAAAATTATTCCCATTCGCCTGCGTAGAAATATTGACTAAACCTTTGTCACTCCCGAAGGTGAACTCTTCGGTGAGGTCTGGCATTTCTGCCATCGGGACATCTTCTGCATAGAAGCTTTCACTACTGACCTTTTTACAGGATATTAAAACAACAAAGGTTAATAAAATAAGAGCGGTCTCTATTTTGATGGTAAATAATCGATCTTTCATTTTTCTGGATTATGCACGAATATAGTTTCAATCGATGACCGAAACAAACCAACTTTTACGAGCGCTTTTCTCGAGATAGTCCGGGAATTACAAACTAATCGTAAATCAACAAAAATCAACAGGCATTTTACGAAAAAAATCGATACAAAAACTTATCTGACAGAAACTTATGAAATATAGGAATTTTGTAGGCTAACAGCTACAATTGCTAAAATAATGGATATTACGGACAGAATAGACCTATGATTTTGGTCGGATGATGCCCGTGATTTCGGCAAATAAAATCGACCTAACCACGTTCACTGCTTACTCCCATGCTAATTAGGTAGCGAAATATTTGGCCGTAAAAAAAAACTTCAACATTTCAGTAATAATAACAAGTTGCTGATTTAAAAAGACAAAAAGCTGGCACGGAAGCCCATAGTATAACTAATTTGAGCAGCTATAGATTTATCCAAAAAACTTATGAATAAAGTATTGTTACAATTAGTGACGAAAAATCTTGAATTTGGATCATTTTTTGGCCTATTATTTAACAATAAAAAATGCACTTACAAGAGGATCAAATTATCCTTAAACATACCGCGGTTCTAGCATTTTAGCGCGAGTATAGAAAATTTAGAATAACGGGGCACCTACCCGATGTCCAGCAGGTATAGATGGAACATCTTTAATAGTCGCCACTCTAAATTTGTATTTTTGAAATACGTCAGAACTAGCGACATGCCTTAACGAAGTGCCTTCCCTAAAATAAATCATATTATTATTCCTAGTTCTTATCAAACCATTATCAGGGCCTAGACCGACGCCCAAAGGGACATTTGTCAATTGCTCAGCAGTAAAGTTCCTCAAATCTTGAGGTATTTTCAAGTCAAACAACCCTCTCAACGTTTCATGGCGTTGGATATGCCTGAGCCTACCATCGAACATAACGGACACTTGACCGTTCGTAACATTTTGCACAAATACGCCATTCGGTATCATTTGTGGACACTCCTTTGTCTGATAATTACCTTGAATAACTGTACGAAATACGGAATTGTTCTGCGCACTCCTTAATCGATAGGCGATGATCTCTCCCCTAGAGTTCCCAGAAAGACTTCCTCCCTTTATAACGTAGTTTTTAAAGCCCTCAACACCTTGTATAGTAGTCGCGGCATCGCTTGACGAACCTCCGATAACGGTCCCGCTAATTTTTAACTCATCCAAAACCTGCTTATCTTCTCCACTAATATTAAACCCTGCTCCTACTTTCCAATAAGAAAAAGTAGTATTTAGTGATTTGTGAACGCTCACAGAATCATATGAACTCTCAAGTAAAAAGTAAGCGCTCCGTCCATAGTCAATGGAAGATACATACAATGGAGCGAGCGAACCATTAAAGTCCATAGGTTTATTAAAAAGATCACCATTTTGTGGAATATCAATATCCGCACTAAAAAATTTTTGATAGATTTTTAATAAATAGTACTTCTTTGTGGAAACTGTACTTTCATTGAAATTGGCGAAAGAACTGAAAATACTGCCAAAACTCAAATTGACTCCAATATTCATTTGTATCTCCGATTTTGATCGCGCTTGTTTAATTTCGAATGTGAAATTAGCCGGTTGCTCCCCAACAATATCTGCATTTAAAATTTGTTGCATTGATACGCGAAAATTAGACAAACTCGGCTCAATTGTTTTTTTCACAACTCCGTTGGAACCTTGTAAGGATACGGAGAATGTGACTGGTTTCCTAACATAAGAAGGGGATAAGAAAAAAGGAGTATAGTCACCATTTTGCATTGACGCACCGTCTAGCAACGAACCAATATACATCATTTCCGAATTGGGGTTTAGTACCGCAAGCTTATCAAAGGTTCGAGATTGAGAATGACTAAGTGTTACACACCCATTTGGGTCTGGGGAAGATCTAACCAAAGTAGACTTATAAGATCTAAGATTGACTGCCGACCATGATTGGATTGGCGTACTGAAATCTTTAAACTGATTATCGACGTTACCGTCAAGATTTTCTATAAAATCTTCAATCGAATCTATAGATTCTACATTTTTCTCACATGAACAAAACAAGGTGAGAAAAGGAATAATAAAGAATATTGATTTTTTTAACATGGCAAGATATAATTTTAAAAAAATAACAACTTTAATCAAGCAAAAATTTCTTTTGAGATTTACGGACACGAAAATTGATTTCAACCACTTACTGCGGCACATAAAATTCAATTCGCTCGAATCTGTATCTATTAAAATTCCCAGCTTTAGCAGTGAAATAATGGTTCATATGGTAATCGCTCCAATGTCGGTAAATAGGCTGGAGTTTGAATTCGGTCGTAGCATTTGCTGTTGGATAGACATAAAAGACTATTCCCTCATACCTATAATTGGTATAGGTCCCCAAGTCTTTTGTAAAGAAGTTATTATTGATCAAATCGTTTCTATACCTGTAAACCGGAATTGTTCCAGGTTTTTTATATCGGAATGCATAAAATGCTATGCCTTCGTTTAAGTAACTTTGATCTTCATCTCCAGGGTACATACTAAGAACGTGGTTATCCTTTTTCGGATCCCTAAGTAATCGGTTTCCATCGAAATAAAGCGAATAGACGGGACTTTTCGAATAATAATTATTTGTTTGGCCACTACTTATATACTGATTAACAGCAGCCATGACTACACTTCTTTTCGATGGGTCTGCTATCAGATCGTAAATAGGGATTAAACCATTGTATCCGAAATCGACCAGCACCGCGTTTTCTGGTGTGACACTGTTTTGCCAAGCAGTAATACTGATTTTGGGCACACTGAGATCCAAATTTAACTCACCACGCAATTGCCTTGTAGGATCTCCGCCGAAAGTATTATAAACCAACTTTCTAGAAAAATTTTGGTGAGAAGACCTTACGTCAACGCTATTTGCAGTTTCTACAGAAACATCGAAACCGAAACTAGCGCCAACTTTGATTCCTACACGGGCCGCTTCCGTTCGATTTTGATTCTTGGTTTGCGATTGATACATTAGATCTAACCGACCACCAGTATAAATATCTACCATCACATGTGTCCCATATGCATTGATCAATTGCTGGCTGGAATAATTAGCAAGATCAGACAAGAATTCAGGAGTCAGGTAATTTCTCAAAATATTGGCATCTGCATTTATTCTATACCTCTTTTGCTTTACCATTAACTTATAGCTCCCATAGATATATTTGGCATCAAACGAACTACTTTGATCGTTTTGATAATTGAATGAAGTTGTCAAGCTCGCGCCAAAAAGTTTGTAACTGGCAGTCGCGGAGACTTTGTTGGAGACAGATTTAGAGTATTGCTCTGCATCTTCACCAAATTCCTCGACATAGCTCTGTGCAAGGGGGCGCTCTTCTACAACTCGGTCAGCAAAATCTTGCTTTAACCTGCCGACATCGATTATCTTAAATCCCGCGGAATGTGCATCTGCATATCGCCCAGTTACATCATACCCATTCCCCAATACGTCATAAGGCCCCATTCCGGCAGACCTTGCACGGACAGATGTCATGGCTAAGTTTTTTGTCACTGCAACATCTTTTTCTTCCAATTTCAGTTGCTCTTTGTTACACGAGGCAAACAGGGCAACAATTGCCAGTAAAAATAATGGTCTTTTCATATTTCAGTCTTCGTTAGTTAAATAACCTTTGGATAAAACCCACCACAAGTTAAAGAAAAATAATTAAACAAATAATATTTAAACGAATATTATTTTAAATGAAAAATATAATTATTGATTTAAATCAACAAAAAACTAAAAAAGAAACAATTAATTCATCAAAATAACTCATAATACCGCATTAAAATAAATTTAATTGAGACCGTATGCAGTGCACATTCTAAAAGATTAAAATTAACAAAAGCCGAACGATACAAAATGACAATTATGTAAACCTTTTATGAAAAAGAAATTGATGATATTTTGGCTCCGAAAATGTCGATTTATCCATGTACATTCTTATATTTATCCATGGACTCGAAGAAACTATACATCATCCGGCACGGAAAAGCGGAGGAACATTCATTCTCAAAAGAGGATTTTAATCGTGACCTTGTAGAAAAAGGGATAGCTCGTTCGCTTGCGGTAGCCGAAAAAATAAAAACCAAAATCTCACCTATTGATAAACGAACCCTTATCATATCATCCACTGCGAACCGCGCCGCCCAAACCGCACGGATCTTCGCCCAATCATTAGGTTATCCGGAAGAAGAGATCGTTTGGGAGCCTACGATCTACGAGGCGCATTACCTGCACATACTGAAACGTTTGAATCAAGTCTCAGCAAACTACGATCGCGTGCTATTGTTTGGACATAACCCCGGACTGTCCGATTTAATTGACTACATCGCTAATGAATATATCAATCTTAAAACGTCGTACGCCGCCTGCTTGACGTTGGAAGAAGGACTTGATTATTCGACTTTATCCGCGAATACAGCACGCTTGGAGCACGTTATTGAAGAATAGATCTAGACATTGGATTTCCTTATTTACTGGCATTAAGCACGAACATTTTTCAATCAAACGGAAGATCAGGGTCCTTCCCATACAGAACAAACTTTACGTAGCATCGTTCCAAGCGTAGAAGATTTCAGTTGCATACCGACTAAGCGCATTTCAATCCAATGGAATATGTATCCTTGAAAGGCGCTTCGAAAGCAGCTCGTGACAACCCAAATCTTCCATGTATAAAATTTACGTAACTTCGTTACTATGGCAAATCAACTCCAACAAGAAAACTCTCCTTACCTACAACAACATGCACACAATCCAGTAAATTGGATGCCTTGGGGCGATGAGGCACTACATAAGGCCAAAGAAGAAAATAAGCTTATAATCGTAAGCATTGGCTACTCGGCATGCCATTGGTGTCATGTAATGGAGCGCGAAAGCTTCGAAAACGAGGCCATAGCCGAAACTATGAATCGCTTCTTTGTTTCCATCAAAATAGACCGCGAAGAGCGCCCGGATATTGATCAAATCTATATGATTGCTGTTCAGCTGATGACCAACGCAGGTGGCTGGCCGCTAAATTGCATCTGCCTGCCGGATGGCCGCCCCATTTATGGCGGCACCTACTTTCGGCCGCAGGACTGGCAGCAGGTGTTGCTTCAAATCGCTCAGATGTGGGAAGAGACGCCGGATGTAGCTATTGATTATGCAGTCCGCTTGACGGCCGGGATACATAAAGCAGAGCGTCTACCTATAACACCTATTCCTTCCGCGTACACTGTTGCTGACTTGGACGCTATTGTAAAACCCTGGGTCGAGCAGTTTGATGATGAAGATGGAGGCTATAACCGGGCGCCCAAGTTTCCACTACCAAATAATTGGCTATTTTTCCTCCGCTATGCTGCACTTACTAAAGACCAAGATGTTCTCCTACATGTTCACTTCACGCTAGAGAAGATTGCCAATGGTGGGATTTATGACCACATCGGCGGTGGCTTCGCTCGGTATTCTGTCGATGGACAGTGGCACATCCCACACTTTGAAAAGATGCTCTACGATAACGGTCAACTTATTTCCCTTTACGCAGAAGCTTACCAACAAAAGCCTAACAGCAAATATGAACGGGTGGTTTCCGAAACAATTGCTTGGGCGCAACGCGAAATGCAAGCCGACAACGGAGGTTTCTTTGCGGCGCTTGATGCAGATAGTGAAGGCGTAGAAGGCAAGTTTTATAGTTTTAGCAAAAGCGAGATCGAAGACGTTCTTGGCGAAGATGCGCCATTGTTTTTAGCGTACTACAATATTACCGAATCTGGAAATTGGCAAGAGGAACATACCAATGTATTGCATTGCGACATGGAAGCAGACCAACTCGCCTCGGAAAGTGGTTTCGCTCCGGATGAATGGCAAAGCTATCTGAAAGAGATCAAACAAAAGCTTTACGCCTACCGGCAGAACCGTATCAGGCCGGGCTTAGATCACAAACAATTAACGACTTGGAACGCGTTGCTGTTAAAGGGCTTTGTGGATGCATACCGCACGTTTCGAAAAGCGGAATACTTAGCACTTGCTAAACAAACGGCAGACTTCATCATTAACCACTGCTTTTCCGGCGAAGCATTGCTTCATCAGCCTGCTGACCAAAATAGAGCGATACCGGGCTTTCTCGACGACTACGCCTTTACGATAGAAAGTTTTACAGCCTTGTATGAAGCGACCTTTGAAGAGCATTGGCTCTTTAAAGCAAGAGCGTTGGCGGATCAGGCTATTGCCTTATTTTATGATAAGGAGGAAGCCACCTTCTTCTATACGTCTGCGGCGGCGGGCGAAAAATTGATCACCCGCAAAAGTGAAATAATGGATAACGTGATCCCGGCATCTTCCTCCTGCATGGTGCGCAGCCTTTACCGATTCGCTACACTTTTTGACCACGATGACTATCTCGCTATTGCCGATCAAGTGTTTGCCAACGTCTTTCCCCATATTAAACAATACGGCTCTGCCTATTCCAATTGGGCCATACAGCTACTAGAACATATATACGGAACAAATGAAATTGCCTTGACCGGAACCAGCGCTTCGGATTGGCGTGAGGAGCTAGATATACACTACATCCCGAATAAAATTACGATAGGAGGAACAAAAAGTAGCTTACCATTGTTAATGGATAAAGAAGGTTTGGAATCAAAAGCATACCTTTGTCGAAATAAGACCTGTAGCTTACCACAAAAGTCTGTGGTAGACCTGTTACAGTTGTTAAATGATAACAGGGATTCGTCCCAAATAAATTAAACAAGATGGCAATAGAAAACAACAACGTAGTCACGTTGAATTACAAACTTCACACAATCGAAGAAAACGGTGAGAAAACTTTTGTGGAAGAGACGACAAATGAAAACCCTTTGACTTTTCTATATGGCGTAGGTATGATGTTGCCTAAGTTTGAAGAAAACATTGCAGGCCTTGGCGAAGGCGATAAAACATCATTCACGTTAAGTGCGGTTGACGCATATGGCGAGAAAGATGACCGTGCGGTAGCACAACTTCCTGCAGATATGTTTAACGAGACAGGACTTCCTCCAGTTGGTGAAGTATTGCCTTTGCAAGACAATCAAGGAAACCAATTTCGTGCAGTAGTGATCGAAGTTACACCAGAAGCTGTAATCGCTGATCTTAACCACCCAATGGCTGGAAAAACATTGAATTTCGATATTGAAGTGTTAGGCGTTCGCCCGGCAACGGAAGAGGAATTGTCTCATGGACATGCTCATGGTGCTGACGGTCATTCAGGACACGAATAGTAGCCCATTTCCATATAAGTTAAGAGGCCACATCTGCGAATCATGCAGATGTGGCCTTTTTGATTTATTAATATTTATTTTTAAAATTTCTTCCATACCTACTAAGTACTGTATACTATTATCTCAATTCACATTACTCAATACCAATCCCAGCACACATCCCTTCCGCCGCATGCCGCGGCAGGGCAAATACTTTTGTAAGGTAGTATGGTTTCTTAAACAGGTTGTCCAACCCTCAACCTTTCCGTCCTTAGCCAGGACAGGGCGTTCCTTTTGTAGGGCAAAAGGAACCAAAACCCCGTCGCTTGAAACCTTTGCAGGGAGGGTTGGTGCAATGGCAAATGTCTACATATTGCAAAGCTTTCGATGCGACATTTCGTTTAATAATGGTTGGAAGCGATAAAATATAGAATACCCTTCGCATTACGCTATACGCATTACGCAATACCCCCTCAAATGTGACAGTCGAATATTGGTTGGAAGCGATAAAGTAGTGTGGATATTTTAATTTCTCGCACTACGCTATACGCACTACACCTGTCTAAATACTATCTACTAACATCTATTCTCATTTCGCATTACGGACTACTCACTACGCATTACTCACTACGCACTACTCACTTCTAACCAACCTTCGTCGCTCGTAACATTTCCCGCTTGCCGGGGGCACCTGGCGCTTTCTCTACTGTAAACCCCAACGCTTTCATGGACCTTTTCAAATTACCTGTTATGGCGTAGGTAACGAAAACTCCCCCCGGTTTTAGAAACGAACAGATGTGTGCCAACGACTCATCAGTCCACATCTCCGGTTGATGGATTGCGGCAAAAGCGTCAAAATACAATACATCAAACGTATCGTGCGACTGGAAGGATATCAACTTCTCGTGCGCAATTTTCAGAGAGACAGCTGCAGAAAATTCCACACCCTCCTTTAATGCCGCCGAGTACTGCCGGAGAAAAGCATCCCAAGTAGCGGGTTGCACAAATTGGTTATACCCCGTAGCGAAAATCACATCTGTTGCTAGTGGATAAGCCTCAATGCCACAATAGCGCAGCTGCAAGGATTTCTTTATCGCTTCGTCTGCCGTCAATAAGAAATTTAATCCAGTACCAAATCCGACCTCCAAAACGGACACCTCATTCGTATTTTCCTCTCGTAAGAAATGATTCAGACCCATTTCTATAAATACATGCCGACTTTCCTGAAGCGCGCCATGCTTAGAATGATAATGTTCCCCTATCTCCGGATGGTAAAGGGTGTTGGATCCATCACCGGTAATTACAAATTCCATAACTGTGGCTTTTTTATCGCAAAACTAAAGAAAAACAAGTACTTTAGCCTTCGCATGCGGAAGATTATTGAAAATTACGGAAGTATATTATTGCTCCTGCTGGGCATTGCTCTGGGAAGCGTGATAGGCCTCTTGACACCCCATGCCGTCGAGTACATCAAACCATTGGGCGACATTTTTCTGAATCTGCTTTTTGTATCCATTATCCCGCTACTATTTTTTGCTATTTCATCATCAGTTGCCAATATACAGGGAGAAAATAAGCTGGGGAAAATTATAGGTTTGATGAGCATCGTATTCCTTGTCACAATCGTGCTGGCGTCCATAGCGACTATCGCAGTGCTGTATTTTTTTCCGGTTAGTTCTGGTATGGCTAGCGCTGGTGTCATGGAAAGTCCGACAGCAGACAACAGCAGCTGGGGCGATCGTATTGTGAAATTCCTAACCGTCGATGAATTTAACAACCTACTTTCACGGCAAAGCATGCTTGCATTTGTGATATTCTCCTTCCTGATAGGCATCGCAGCCCGCCGAGCGGGTGCGGCAGCCACAGCTTTTACGTCGTTTTTAAACGCAGGAAACGAAGTGATGAAGCAGTTACTGCTCTTACTGATGAAAGCAGCCCCCATCGGGTTAGGAGCCTACTTCGCTTACCAAGTCAAAACAATAGGGCCACAGCTTTTTGGCTTTTACGCGAAACCTATGGCACTTTACTACGGCTTTGGGATCGTCTTTTTCTTTGTATTTTTTACCTTATACGCCTTCTTGGCTTACGGCCGAAAAGGGCCTGCTACGTTTTGGAAAAATAATATTGTACCATCACTGACAGCGCTAAGTACCTGCAGTAGTTTAGCGACGATGCCAGCAAATTTAGATGCTGGAAAAAAAATAGGCATACCGCCAGCAATTGCGAATGTGGTGATACCACTAGGAAACACGCTTTATAAAAACGGTTCAGCGATATCCTCTATCCTTAAAATATATGTTGCCTTTTCGATGCTGGGCTGGAACTTTTTTGATTGGAACACCATCATCACGGCAATAGGGATCACCGTTCTTGTGACTATTGTAGCGGGAGGCATTCCGAACGGCGGTTACATGGGCGAAATGCTGATGATTTCCGTATATGGCTTGCCCAATGAAGCAGTCCCCGCCGTCATGATTATCGGTACATTGGTTGACCCGTTGGCGACCATTTTGAATGCTACCGGCGACACCGTAGCCGCGATGCTTGTTACGCGCTTATCCAATGAAAAATTTGCACCTTCATCAACATAGATTGTTAGTCTCGTGTAATATTGCGACGATAATTAACCAAAAAAAGCCCGAACATCCTCGCTCAACTTTGCAAATAGTTGACAATGAATAAGGTGCCACTTTCGCAGGTTTTCTGTAGAACAATTCTAAATAATAGCCAATATTTGACAAATTCCTTTCATGCAAAAGCATTTCGTAATTTTGTATTTTATTTAGAGATAGTGCACTATGAAGAAAAGCTCAATTATCTTAATTGTTATTATCGCTGTAGCGATTTCTATGATCTTGGTTATCTACACCGACTCCAGTACGTATTCTACTTTCACAGAAGCAAAAGAGAAAAACACAGAGCTTTATGTGGTTGGGGTGTTGAATAAAGGGAAAACATTACATTATGATCCCGTTAGAGATGCGAATCATTTTTCATTCTATATGTATGATAATGATAGTGTAGAATGCCAAGTTGTCTTTAACGGATCGAAACCGCAGGACATCGAGCGTTCAGAACAGATCGTGTTGACCGGCAAGATGGATGGAAATATATTCCACGCGAGTAAGATATTGATGAAGTGCCCGTCAAAATACAATAAGGATCAAGTTGAGGTGATAGAGAAGACAGCTTCCTTGTAAACAGACGAGCAAGAAGACAAAGCCGTCGCTTTTAGAATCGTCAATTCTGATTTTTAAACTTTTGACTTTCTCTACTTGCGACTTCTGCATGTTTACTTTTTCAACTTTGTCACTTTTGATTTTTGACTTTTGCGTTGTCACTTTGACTTGTCACTTTTGATTTTTGACTTTTTACTTTTGCATTGTCACTTTTGACTTTTTAATTTTTACTTTTTACTTTTTAATCTAAGCAATGGACGTTAACTACGTTGGAGAGCATCTTTTACCTGGAAAAATTGGACAATTTTTTGTTATCCTTTCTTTCGGTTCTGCCATCCTTTCCTGTTTAAGCTACTTTTTTGCAACCAAAGAAGCAGATAATAGATCGTGGAAGATCTTGGGTCGGATTGGTTTTTGGACCAATCTTATCTCGGTTGTTAGTATTGGTGCAATATTGTTCTACATTATTTACAATCACCTTTTTGAATACCACTATGCTTGGGCGCATTCCTCTCGGTCTTTGCCTACACATTTTATAATTTCCTCTTTTTGGGAAGGCCAGGAAGGTAGTTTTTGGCTTTGGATGTTCTGGCAAGTCCTTTTGGGAACGGTTCTTCTTTTCCGAGCAAAAAGCTGGGAAGCGCCTGTAATGACATTTGTGATGCTAAGCCAAACTTTTCTAGCGTCCATGCTGATCGGTGTAGAGATTTTAGGGTCGAGATTTGGCAGCTCTCCATTTATCTTGCTTCGTGATGCGCTCCAGGCACCAATATTTAAGGATCCGAACTACCTATCCATGATAGCCGATGGCAGCGGATTAAACGCCACGTTACAAAATTACTGGATGGTCATCCACCCCCCTACACTGTTCCTCGGTTTCGCTTCGATGATAGTTCCCTTTGCGTATGCCGCGGCGGGCCTATGGACAAAGCGCTTCAAGGAATGGATTACGCCAGGACTGCCATGGGCATTGTTTGCTGTTATGGTCTTAGGTGCTGGTATCATTATGGGTTCGTTTTGGGCCTACGAAGCGTTAAACTTCGGCGGCTTTTGGGCTTGGGACCCAGTAGAAAATGTGTCGATTATCCCTTGGCTTACCCTAATTGCTGCTGTGCACGTTATGGTTGCTTTTAAAAACTCGGGACATGGTTTCTTCACGGCAACATTTTTAGCGCTCATCAGCTTCGTTTTGGTGATCTATGCATCCTATCTGACAAGAAGCGGTGTTCTCGGTGAAACGTCAGTTCACTCATTTACCAGCTTAGGTATGTCTGGGCAATTAATAGCTTTCAACCTCTGCTTTTTAATACTGATGATTGTGTTTTTGGTAACACGCAACAAAGAAATGCCATCGACACAAAAAGAAGAAGACATCTATTCAAGGGAATTTTGGTTGTTTATTGGCGGATTGGTTCTATCAGTAGCTTGTGTACAGATGATCGCAACCACATCTATCCCGGTTTTTAACGCACTTTTCGGTACAAAAGTAGCCCCTCCGATCGATCCTATTCCGCATTACAACAAGTATCAGGGAGCATTCGCTGTTGTCGTCATGTTACTGACCGCATTTACGCAATTCTTAAAATACAAGCGCACAGATACACGCAAGTTTTGGGCCGCAACGTTAGCCAGCTTCGTTGTCGCATTAATTATTGCAGGTATCATTGTGTACTTCGCAAAGGTGTATACGAATGCCATGTATATCTTGCTGACATTAACCTGCGTATTCTGTCTGTTGGCAAATATGCGCGTATTGGGTGATGCATTAAAAGGCAAATGGCGCTTAGCCGGGTCAGCGGTAGCACACATTGGTTTCGCCCTACTTTTGCTGGGCGCCTTGATCGCGGCGGCAACAAATGAAGTCATGTCTATAAACGAAAGCAAGTATATTGCCGTTCAAAATTTTGGTAAGGAGGGCGATAAGTTCTCCGATCCGGGCGAGAACTTGTTTTTGACAGAGGGCGAGCCCGTGCAAATGGGCGAATACCGCGTTACCTACGTAGGTGATAGTGTCGCTCCGCCAAACGTATATTACAATATCAAGTATGATCGGATTGATGAAGAAAGTGGAAAGGTAACGAAGTCTTTTACGCTAAGTCCATACGCACAAAACAACCCAGACATGGGCGGATTAATCGGTACGCCGGGTACACACCATGAGTTTACGCACGATATTTATACGCTCATCACCGCAGCAGCGTCGGATTCGCAGGCAAAAGCCGCTAACGTTCCGGAGGAAGAAAAAACGGGCTATGAAGATTACGAAGAGCCTGCGACCTATCAAGTGAGCATAGGCGATACATTGCGCTATCGCAACGGCTATTACGTGATTGAAGGAATAAACAAAGATGCGAAGCTGAACAATATTCCGAAAGGTCCGGAGGATATTATCGTAGGTCTTAAAATCAAGGTTGTTTCTAGCGATAACAAGGCGTTTCCTGTAGAGCCTGTATTCGTAATAAAAGATGGCAACAGTTACGATTTTAATAAGGATGTAAATGAGCAGGGCTTACGGTTCCGTTTTACGAATATTCTTCCTAAAGAAGATAAGCTGGAAATTATGCTTTATCAAAAGCCACTTCCAGAAAAAAAATGGGTCGTATTTAAAGCAATTAAGTTCCCTTTCATCAACTTTTTCTGGGCAGGAACAATTATCATGACTATCGGCTTCGGAATGTCTATTTACAGACGCCTGAAAGATGCTAGGTTTAGAAGATAGATAGTAGTATATAGATAATAGTAGGTAGATAATAGTAGGTAGATTTTTGATACTGAATGAAGATAACGATACTTGGAAGCGGAAATGTAGCAACCCATCTCGGAAAAGCTTTGTTTAAGGCTGGTCACTGCATCAGTGAAGTGTACAGCAGAAATTTGGCCAATGCGCAAGCATTGGCTTTGCTATTAAATGCGAAAGCAATTGACAACCTTGCCTCGCTAGCCGACGATGCTGACATCTATCTTATAGCCGTCAGCGACCATGCTATCGAAACAGTAACTTCGCAGTTGCCTAGTACCTTACGCGGCATCGCGGTCCATTGCTCTGGCGCTACATCGATAGATGTGCTGGGTCGTTTCGAGCAATATGGCGTAATCTACCCTCCCCAGACACTGAAAAAAGAAAACGATACGCAGATGGCTGCCATCGCTTTTGGAATCGAAGGATACCCGAGCGCAACAGAAGACTTGCTGCATCAGCTTGTCCACGAGTTTGCCCCAAATTCTTTCCGTTGCAACAGTCAACAGCGCTTAGCCTTGCACACGGCTGCAGTGTTTGCAAACAACTTTACGAACAGCTTATTCCAGATTAGTTACGAGCTGTTACAAGCACAGGGATTGCCTTTTGATCTACTACATCCCATTATGCAGGAAACTGTTCAAAAGGCGACGCAGCATGAACCGCGTACAGTACAGACTGGCCCGGCGCAACGGGGCGACCATGTGACGATTGAAAAGCATTTGAACTTTATTAGTGAAAAGCCCAATTGGGTCAAAATCTATCAACAACTTACTGAAGAAATAACGAGTAAAAAGGGGAATTGACCAATAAATTATCAAACAAACAAATCTTTACCGAATAAGATTCTTTTTTCAAAATAATGTAATTAGTTTCTAATTTTGCATCGTTCGTAGATTATAAGGTTTAAGCGAGCGAAAAGTTAGCGTATAGTGGCTCGCATTTTGCTGACCGATAGGTGCATGATTACTTGATAATCGACGGAAATGAACAGATACATCCGATACTATTTTAGACACATATGACAGTTAGAAAACTAATTCTCGCAACGATAGTTCTCATCAACCTGATCATCATTTCTTTTGGAATTATTTTTACCAAAAGTTGGTTTTGGCTTTTGCTGGTACCTTTTCCCTTGATGATACTGGCATTTATCAATAGCTTTCAAACCAAACATGCTATACTTCGGAATTACCCTGTGGTAGGCTACTTCCGCTTTTTCTTTGAGAGCATACGTCCGGAAATGAGGCAATATTTTTGGGAGTCTGATACCGACGGACGCCCCTTCAATCGTCGTCAACGCTCTATTGTATACCAGCGAGCAAAAAACGAACGTGAGACGGTTGCTTTTGGTATGCAAACAGATCCGCAAGCCGTTGGCAATGAATGGGTAGCCCACTCTGTATTTCCCTGCCATATTGAGGATCACGATTTGCGCACCACAGTTGGGAATCACCTTTGTAAACAGCCATACAGCCTTAGCGTATTTAACATTTCGGCGATGAGCTACGGGGCGTTGAGCCAAACGGCTATACGCGCGCTGAATAAAGGAGCTGCATTACAAAATTTTGCACACAACACTGGTGAAGGAGGAATTAGTCCCTACCATATCAGTGGTGGCGATCTCATTTGGCAAGTAGGTACCGGATACTTTGGATGCCGAAATGATATGGGCATGTTTGATGCGGCACTCTTCGCAGAAAAGGCGACTCGGCCTTATGTAAAAATGATTGAGGTGAAACTATCGCAGGGCGCCAAGCCAGGCCATGGGGGTATACTGCCGGCGGCAAAAAACACACCGGAAGTAGCGGCTATCCGCCACGTTGTTCCCGGCACAGACGTCATGTCGCCGCCTGCTCATAGCGCTTTCCGTTCTGCCCACGAGATGATGGAATTTATCCAGCAGCTCCGAGAGCTATCAGGCTATAAGCCAGTAGGTTTTAAAATGTGCGTTGGCGATAAGCAAGAGTTCATCGACATCTGCAACGCGATGTTAAGCACCCAAATATTTCCAGATTTTATTTCTATTGATGGCTCCGAGGGGGGCACGGGGGCAGCGCCCTTGGAATTCACAGACAACATCGGAATGCCATTATATGACGCTTTGACCTTCGTAACAACGACACTGATCAAATTTGGTTTGAAAAAACACATTAAGCTCATTGTTTCTAGCCGTATTATCACCGGATTTGACTTGCTTAAAGTCATTGCATTAGGAGCAGATGCATGCTACAGTGCACGTGGAATGATGTTTGCCTTGGGCTGTATACAAGCGCTGAAGTGCAATGAAGATGTTTGTCCTGTCGGTGTTGCCACGCAAAAACCGCAGCTTTACAAGGCTTTAGATGTACAGGACAAATATATACGCGTAGCGCAGTTTCACCGCAACACATTGCGCGCCACCGTCGAAATTATGGAAGCCTGTGGCTTTAAAACATTGGATGATGTTTCAGCAGACAAATTCTTCCGCAAAGTAGATAGTGTGAATACGCTAAGTTTTCAGGAGATCTACTTTAAGGACACTGGAAAATTAGTGAATAGCCATAGCGCATTCGAGGTACAGGAATTTTAAAATAATGCTCCAGCATTAGCGAGTGTAAAACCGCATCCTATCCACGAAAGAGCTTATTTTAAATTGCAATACAAGACTTCCAACGTATTTTTCGCACGAAGCATTTCCTCATAGGCCAATCCTTCCAAGGCTTGGCCTATGGTGCGTTTTGCCTGCCGCATGCAAGCTTCGCGTAACTGACGCCCCTGCTTCGTCAGAAATATTAAATTAGAACGCTTATCATCTTTGTCGTTCACACGCATGACCAACTTTATTTTTTCTAGATTATTGATAAGGCGAGATACGCTAGGCTTATCTCGGAAGGTTAAGCAGGCCAATTCTTGCTGCGTCCGTCCTTCTTCTATCCACAGATAGTATAATAGCGACCATTGCTCCGAGGTAATATTTATCCCTTCTTCCTTAAGATTTCTTTGCAGTCTTCTTGCCAAGGCAGCTGTGGCTTTCCCAGTTAGAAAAGAAAAGAACTCATCGGCATATTCAAAATTTCCAGTCATATAGGATGGTTGTTAGGTTAGTTGTTTACGCAAACAAAACAAAAAAGCTTTTACAATGCAAATAAATTTTGATTTTCACCCACTTTTTTCTATTTTCCTCCTATGGAAAACTTTTTACCTGTATTACTGATCGTTGCTGGGGTGATCTATAAGATTTACACAGAATACCAAAAGGAGCAGGAAAAAGCGCGGAAACGCCGACCGAACATTCCTCCTGCCGTTCCAGCGAATACCGTCCCCCCTATTCCAAATCCACAGCAATATAAAAAGCCTGCCGTGCCCGCGTTTCCAACGCCAGCCCGGTCCGTAACACCGCCAAAGCCAGCGATAAAAAAGGTGGAAATGCAACAACGTCCACTGGAGGTCACCAAAGTTCAAGAACAAAAGAAAGTTCGGCGAGAGAAACAACGAATAGAAGCGATAGAAGCCCCGAAGCTGGAAATTCTTACGGAACAACATATCGATTTTGATTTGCGTAAAGCCGTTATGCAATCCGCTATCTTGGAGCGTCCATATCGGGATTAAGTTAATTTAAGTATCCAAGGTCAGAGGCTAAACTTCAATTGTTGTTTGATCCTGATCATGCACCTACAAAATGTGGTGACGCTTTCAATGGATATATTGTGCTCGTATTAAAAAACTCAAGGCGGAAGGTCGGTTAACGCAGATTATTCTAGCTATTACATAGAAAACTGATCTGCATCTTTAAGAAAAGGAAGTTGTTCGCGGGATTTAATAAGATCTGCAGGGTTTAATGTAAACGTATATAAGTCTTCATCCTCCGGTTTATAGTAAACCACGTCGCCCATCGGTGATATACACATCGAACCACCAGAGTAGTAAATTTCATTACCATCATAGCCTACACGGTTTACACCGATAACATAAGCTTGATTTTCAATAGCACGTGCAGGTATAAGCGCTCTCCAATGTCCAGATCGCTTGTCGGGCCAGCTTGCTGTATACACCAATAAGTCGTAAGCAGTACCAAAATTGCGAGACCACACCGGAAAACGTAAGTCATAACAGATCATTGGACACACTCTCCAACCTTTTAGATCTAAGACAATACGAGAATTGCCAGCCGTAAAAACTTGATCTTCATTCGCCATACCAAAAAGGTGTCTTTTATCATAGTGCACGAAGCTACCATCTGGTGACATCCAAACAAACCGGTTGTAATAGTTCCCGTTTTCGGCAATGATCAAGGTCCCGGCAACTGTACAATCATATGATTTCGCGTGCTCATACATCCAATGCATCGTTCGGCCATTCATAGTCTCTGCACACTTCTCTACGTTCATAGTGAAGCCCGTATTAAACATTTCCGGTAGGATGATTAAATCTGTCTTTTCCTTCAACCCTGACAACCGTAAAGATAAATTCTGCAAATTTTTCTCCACGTTTTCCCAAAATAAATATGCTTGAAATGTTGTAATCTTTATCGGTTCCATACCTGCCATGCGCGATCGCTCTAAATTTAAAATTGATGTTTTGACAAATTACTAAAAAACTATTTGTTTAGCAATGATTAGACCAAATTACTATTGCTCTCGGTTCATAAGTGCATCTGCCAAAGAAAAAAGAGCATCCTTTCTTGATTCCTCTACCCTGATGGCCCGCAATTTTTCGTAGGCTATCGCCGTGAATTTCTCTTTTTGATATATTGCTAACGCTTGAATATCGTATTTAGCGTAAAGCGCCTTCATTTTTGCAACCTTATCAGGTTCATTTTCCAAATTGCTAGCTTGAAGCTGCACAAATTCAGCTTCGTCGTCCGCTGTCAGCAACTCCCGAAGCTTGATAAATAAGAGCGTCTTCTTATTTGATATAATATCACCACCTACTTGTTTACCAAAGGTTTTGGGATCGCCATAAACGTCAAGTAAATCATCTTGGAGTTGAAAGGCAATACCTAAGTTCACACCGAATTCATAAAGCAGTTCTTGTGCTGACTCCTCAGCGTTACCAATTATTGCGCCCATTTGCAACGCACACCCTAACAAAACCGATGTCTTCAAGCGAATCATATTGATATATTCATCTTGAGTAACCGTATTCCTTTCCTCGAAATCCATATCATATTGCTGGCCTTCACACACTTCTAAGGCTGTCCTGTTAAACAAGCGCAGCAGCGGCGCCAACTTATCTGTCGGGCATTTCACAAGCTCCTCATAAGCCTTCACAAGCAATGCATCGCCAGAGAGAATAGCCACGCTATCATTCCATTTCTGATGCACAGTTTCCATGCCTCTGCGCAGCGGCGCTTTGTCCATAATATCATCATGTATCAATGAGAAGTTATGAAAATATTCAATGGCTGCGCTGGCTGGTAGTGATGCGGGCACATGTGAAGCGTCAAACAATTCCACGCCCATATTTACCAACAACGGGCGGATACGTTTCCCCGAAAGGGAAAGGATGTAGCGTATCGGATCGTAAAGATTAGCTGGAGAGGATGGAAATTCTACCGCATTCGTATAGTCCTGAAAAATTTGCGCGTGTACTGATTTATGGAACATAGCTAAAAAATGATAGGCGAAGATACGGATTCTCACTTAAATAGTATCTTTGTGTAAACCCATGCATCCATGCGTATTTTCGTCATTCACAACTTTTATCAACATGCTGGCGGTGAAGACCAGGTTTTCGCACAGGAAGTGAGCGAGCTATCAAAAAGCCATGATGTAATGACCTACACTGTTAAAAATGTCAAAGGTCTAAAAGGGCTCGTACAGTTTTTGAGCTATGCGTGGAATTTTCAAGAAAGCCAAAAGATAGTAGCACGCGTAGACGGCTTTCAGCCCGATGTCGTGCATATCCATAATCTCCATTACAGCATTGGGCCCTTGATCATACGCCAGTTAAAGCGTCGGGGATTTCCAGTAGTGATGACCTTGCACAACTTCCGTTTGCTCTGCCCTTCCGCCAGCCTATTTGTTGAAGGTGCAATTTTTACGGATAGTTTGAGGCAAGATTTCCCCTGGACTGCCGTAAGAAAGCGCGCACTAGACCATTCTTTAGCAAAGACCTTCCTCACAGCCTTCGTATATTGGCTACACCGAAAACTAGGCACCTGGGCAAAGGTTGACCGCTATATCGTGCTATCTGATTTTGCAAAAAAGATGTTCTCGGACAGCACTTTCCCGGTTGATACGGGGCAGTTTGTCGTCAGACCAAACAGTATTGAGCTCCACCCAACCGGAGCAGATAAGAATGGGCGTTTGGTCTATATAGGTCGATTATCGGCGGAGAAAGGTATTGTTCCTCTTTTAAAAGCGCTCAGTGAAACGGATATCTCCTTGGATATCTATGGCACGGGACCGCAATTAGATCTTGTAAAGCAATTGATAGCGTCACACCCACATATCCAATACAAGGGTTATCAAAGCCAGGACGTTTTAACGAAAGCCATTGCTGAGGCAGATGCTCTTGTTGTACCTTCTGTATGTTATGAGGGAATGCCGATGACGATCATTGAAGCCTTTGCCCAGGGTACGGCGGTCATCGCCAGCGACATTGGCATTTTAAAGGAAATGGTGCTACCTTTGTATACGGGTATGCATTTCAACCCTTTTCGTAAACAGGATATACAGCGGTGCATCAGCGAATGGAAAGAGCTTAACACCGACAAAAAGGACGAAATCAGGATAAATTGCCGAAATGAATATGCGCAGCATTATACGCTGGCAAAAAATATGGAACGGCTATTAGCAATTTATAGCGCGGTAACAACCGAACACAAAAACAAGTAAAGGTATGAGTATAATTATTATGGATAAGCTGAATCTGGCAAAAGAGATTCAGGCGCAACTCGAAACGGTGTATGACCCAGAGCTACGCCCTGCCAACATCGTGGATCTAGGCTTAGTATATGAAATCATTACAAAAGAAGGTGGGCTTGCTAAAATCATTATGACATTGACGGCACCAGGCTGCCCTGTTGCGGGTGAAATTATGAATGAAGTTCAAGAAAAAGTTGCCGCCGTGCCTGGTATCAGCGAGGCGCTGGTAGAATTAACCTTCGATCCGCCTTGGACAAAGGACATGATGTCTGAAGAAGCGAAGTTAGAGCTTGGCTTCCTTTAAGACTATCAATAATTAATAAGTAAGGCGTAGCGGGTGCTACGCCTTACTTATTAACAAATCATTGTATACTTAAGTGGATCGATTAACGGATTCTTCCAACTGTTCAAGTGTCTTTTTGGCTTTGACAGGCGCTTGATCTTTCCCAAAAAGCACTTGCCATAGATTCCGAGACTCCTTCGTCAACAAAGGTGATATAATGGAAAGAATGAGAACATACACGACGACGAAAGATTGAATAATCGGCAACAATGCGCCGGCCTTTCCAATGTTAGCCATAATGATCGAAAATTCACCGCGCGCAGATAGCGTGAAGCCAATATCAAAGGATGCCTTTGGCTTTCTTCCTGAAAACTTAGCCGCAAAATAACCCGATGCTAAATTGCCGAGAATAGTTATGAATGCAGCCAGAGCGGCCCAGCCTACAGCGCCACTTAATGTGTACATATCGATAGACAATCCGAAGCTGAAGAAGAACATTGCGCCAAAAAAATCACGATATGGAGCAATCATCCCCTCAATTTTCTTGATATATTTCGAATCCGCAAACACTAATCCAGCCATTAGCGCACCAATAGCTTCTGCGACATGGATTGTTTCCGAAAAACCGGCAATAATAAACAATAGGCTAAACACAATAAGGATAAATAGCTCGGAAGATTTATCCTGTAATAGTCTATCAATTGCTGGAACGAGTTTTCTGCCCAGCACAAGAAAGGTCAAGATAAACCCTAAGGCCAGTAGCGAGGTGCCGGCAACCGACCAAAATGACGTGCCTCCGGTTAGGATTAGCCCCGATAAAAACGAAATATGCATGGCGATAAAAAGATCGTCAAACATAATCATTCCCATAATAATCTCTGTTTCGGCATTAGCTGTTCGTTTCAGGTCTGTCAATACTTTCGCGACTATTGCCGTAGACGAGCTTGTCATCACACCGCACAACACCATCATCTCTTTAAACGGCAAATCCATCAACCACCCGATGAGCAATCCCGACACAAAATTCAGGAACACGTATATCGAACCACCGGTGACGATCGCCTTCCCTGATTTCATTAATCTGCCAACGGAAAACTCCAACCCCAAGTAAAACAACAGAAATAACACCCCCAGCCTTCCCATGAAATCAATAAAAGGCTTGCTTTCCGTGAATGTCAGATCTATATGCCAGAATTGCGGGGCATGCTGACCCACCACCATACCAATAATGATAAAAAAGGGAATTACCGAAAAGCGCAATCTATTGGCCAATAAACCAACAACCGCAACCAAGAAAACAGCAATACCAACTTCTAGTACTAAGGTAGGTGACAGCATAGAATCAAATTAGAATTTCCTTCAATAGTTTAATATTTGTTTTTTTTCCCGCAACAACCAATGTTGTACCCTCACTAATGATAAACTCAGGCCCTGGGTTGATAATCGTTTCATCTTCTTGGATGGCAGCGATGATGGAAGCGCCAGTTCGCTGACGAACCCCTAGCTCCCCGATGCTTTTGTGCACACCATCACTGGATGCACCCACCTTGTACCATTCAATACGCAAGTCATCTAACGCGACTTCCATGGTTTCAAGAGCTTTGGGTTTGTATGACAAACCACCAATAATTCCGGCAACTTGACGAGACTCTTCGTCTGACAACGTCATTACACAGTGCGTTTCACTGTCGTCATCCTCGGAACGGTAAAGTTCCCGTCTGCCGTCATCGTGTATCACAACAACCATGTTATCGCCCGCTTCCGTCTCAATCTGGTACTTTTTCCCAATACCAATCAAGTCACTTTCTCTAACTATAGACATAGTAAAAAAATTTAGTTGCTTTTGTATCTGTAAATACTACAAACATTTGGCTACAAAATTACTAAAAATATTACACATTAAGTCCGTCCCGCCCTAGCCAATGCCCTTCTAGCATTTAGCGAAAATATTTTTGGGAATACTCCAAAAAGCCTGAGCTGTAAAAATACGCTCAGTACCCGACGTTTTTATCATATAACCGTTATAATCGAATCTGATTTTTACCTATGTTTGAGTCCGTAAACAAGATGGGAATAACGTTTTGTTGACCGCAGCGCGGAACGACAGGATTTAACACTTCATCACTTTCAAAGCAAACGCATCAGACAATGAAAAAATCAATTTTAATGATGGCTTTTTTAAGCATCATGACAGCAGCGATGGCGCAGCGTACAAACATGCCCATAGACACCAAAACATCGACCGTTCATTGGACGGCAAAAAAAGTGGTAGGTGGCCATGAGGGCACAATAAATCTTAAAAGTGGATCTTTACAGACCGAGAAAGGTAAAATTGTAGGTGGAGACTTTGTCATCGATATGAATTCGATGGTTTGTACAGATGCTCCTAAATTGACCGGTCATTTGAAGAATGAGGATTTTTTTAACGTGCCACAATACAGTACAGCAAAGTTTGTTATCACTAAGGTCGACAACAGCAAAGTAACGCCAGTACTGCACGGAAACCTTACAATAAAAGACAAGACAAAAGCAATATCCTTTCCTGCAAAAGTTACGAAGTCTGAAGCAGGCGCTTTGGAAGCTGAGGCAATGGGCGTCAAAGTAAACAGGCTCGATTTCGATATTAAATACCGATCGGCAAGCTTTTTCTCCGATCTAGGGAACCGCGCTATCGAAGATGAGTTTACGTTGGATGTTAAAATAAAAGCCAAAAAATAACAAAAGAGAGCAGGTGCTCTCTTTTGTTATTTTTTGGCAACATCCACAATGTGGTACGAACCATCTTCACGCTGTTCGCCCTTCCCTATGGCAATACTTTTAGAGTGATAGAAAAGGTAGGTCCAGTTGTCTGCGCGTCCTTTTTCCCAATATTCATTTCGTAGATCTCGAGCCTTACGCCCATCATAATCATACTTCGCGATAAAATTCTTAAAAATCTCTACCGGATCTGGCAGAACATCGCCACCGAAAAAGTAATGTTCATCATCAACATGGATATGAAATGCTTGATGATGAGGTGTATGAGCGCCATTAACTTCATAGCGTATTTGAGGATTGATCTGGCCATCTCCATCAAGCAAGACCAAGTTTCCGCTACGCTGAATGACATCAAAAATCTCCGTGCGGTAGGACGAGTTTTCTCCACTGAAGGCATACTCCCATTCGCCACGTTGAACGAAGTACTCCGCGTTAGGAAACGCAATCCGCGCAACGCCATCCTTAAAATCTACCATCCCACCCGTATGATCTTTATGAAGATGGGACATCAACACATATTTAACATCATCAGGATCGTAGCCTAATTTTCGGATATTTTGATGTAGCAGAAGTCCTCCTTCGTCGGAAAAGCCTAGCCCCGTGTCACAAAGAATAAGTCCATCGTCAGAAACAACCAAAAAAGGGTGAACGTGCACGAAAATAGAACCTTTGCGCGTAAGTGGATCGTCTTTTTCAGGATCGAATGGAACGAATGCTTTGGAAGCATCGACAGAAAACGACCCCTCATAAAGTGAATAAGCTTTAATCATTTTTTATTTTTTTGTAATCCCGTAAGCCCCAAGGGCTTCGCCTTGCCGGACGGGCATCTATTAGGTAAACCAATTTACAAAACGTATATTTACACGTTAATACAGCTGCAAAGATATGCAAAAAAGGTGGGTCGTAAAGCCAAAAAATGATGTCCTGAAAACCAATAAAATGCGCGATGAGCTGGGTATAAGCCCTACCATCGCGGCGTTGCTTCTACATCGCAATATCGACACCTTTGAATCCGCTAAAACTTTCTTCCGCCCATCTTTAGACATGCTCCACGATCCATTTTTAATGTGTGATATGGATAAAGCGATCTCCCGTATTGAGCGCGCCATTGGCAATAAAGAGAAGATTCTTATTTATGGCGACTACGACGTGGACGGCACAACAGCTGTTTCGGTAGTCTATAGCTTTTTTCGGGATTTTCATTCTGGACTGGAGTTTTACATACCGGATAGGTACCTCGAAGGCTATGGCATTTCGACCAAAGGCATCGACTATGCGCACGAAAACGGATTCTCGCTGATTATCGCGCTAGATTGTGGTATCAAAGCTATTGACAAAGTAAATTATGCAAAATCAAAAGGCATCGACTTTATCATCGGCGACCACCATCTACCGGGTCCCACCATTCCTGATGCGGTAGCCGTTCTCGATCCTAAACGTGTAGACTGCCCCTACCCTTACAAAGAGCTGTCAGGCTGTGGCATCGGCTTCAAAATCATTCAGGCGTTTATACAAAAGAATGGGATGGACATACAGCTTGCTTATCAATATTTAGATTTGGTAGCGGTAAGTATTGCATCAGACATTGTCCCGATTACGGGCGAAAATCGTATCCTCACCCATTTCGGACTTCGCAAGCTCAATAGCAATCCAAATTGCGGGTTGCAAGCACTGATCAACCTTTCTTCCAATAAAACCGGACAGTTTTCTGTTAACGACATCGTTTTCCAAATAGGCCCACGCATCAATGCTGCCGGAAGGATAGAGCATGCAAAAGATGCCGTTAAATTATTAATATCTAAGTCGTTGCCAGAGGCGAAAGACTATTCTGAAACTGTTGATGACCAAAACAATCTCCGTAAAGATTTTGATTTAAAAATTACCGAAGAAGCCTTGGCGATCATTGGGAAAGATGAAATACTTCAGGCAAGAAAATCAACTGTGCTTTTTAAGGAAGATTGGCATAAAGGCGTGATCGGCATTGTCGCGTCTCGTCTAACTGAAAAATACTACCGCCCTACGATTATATTGACGCAAACCAACGGCCATATCGCAGGTTCTGCACGTTCTGTCATTGGCTTTGATCTATACGAAGCACTAAGTGAATGTAGCGAATTGCTGGAACAATATGGCGGGCATAAATATGCCGCAGGCTTGACGATGCGTTTGGAAAACGTACCTGCCTTTCAGGAAAAGTTTGAGTTGGTGGTAAGCAACAGTATTAAACCAGAAATGTTGCAGCAGGAGGTACTGATCGAGGCAGAACTTGAACTCAAAGAAATTGACGCCAAATTTCATAGATTACTCAAACAGTTCGAACCGTTTGGTCCCCAAAACGAAGCGCCCATTCTCCTGACGAAAAGAGTATATGGAACCGGTTATATTGTGGGTAACAACCACATCAAAATAACTGTACGCCAAGAAGGCAGTGCTGCATTCGAATGTATTGGTTTTGGTCTAGCAGAGCATATAAGCCACATCAATACAGGCCACGCATTTGATATTTGCTATACGATCGAGGAAAACACTTGGCGTGGTAAAAAGAATTTGCAATTAAATATCAAAGCAATTCGATATTAAAATATATTTGTAATCAAACGATTAAGGAGCTGATGATTTTAAAGGCGGAACATTTGATCAAGAAATACAAACAACGTACTGTTGTGAATGATGTATCCTTTCATGTGGAACAGGGAGAAATTGTCGGTTTACTGGGCCCAAATGGTGCTGGGAAGACTACTTCTTTTTACATGATCGTAGGCCTCATCAAACCAAACGATGGTCACGTATTCCTCGATGATCAAGAGATTACGCAGGACGCTATGTTCCAGCGTGCGCAGAAGGGAATAGGTTATCTAGCACAGGAAGCTTCTGTTTTTAGAAAATTATCCGTGGAGAATAACATCCTGGCTGTTCTGGAAATTCACTACCCCAATAAAGAAGAGCGCTTAGCAAAGTTAGAAGAACTGCTTACCGAATTTAGTCTGCACCGTGTGCGCAAAAACCGGGGAGATCTCTTATCTGGAGGTGAAAGACGCCGTACGGAGATAGCACGCGCACTGGCTGCTAATCCGCATTTCATACTTTTAGATGAACCTTTTGCCGGTGTAGACCCTATTGCTGTTGAAGAGATCCAAACAATTGTTTCTAAGTTGAAACGTAAAAACATTGGTGTGCTCATCACCGACCATAATGTGCAGGAAACGCTTTCCATAACAGATAGAGCATACTTGCTTACGGAAGGGAAAATTATGCTAACGGGGACTCCGGAAGAGATTGCTGATAATGAACTCGCCCGGAAGTTCTATTTGGGCCGCCATTTCGAGCTACGAAGAAAAAAACTATAACAGCAGAGCCAACTTGATACTATAGACCATGGAATTACTCAATTCTCTATTTACGTGGATTATGAAGAAGCGCATTCATCAGATTGAGCTTTTCATGAAATATCCGCACGATGTGCAGGAAGAGTGGTTCCAAAGTTTAATAGCAACAGCAGAGGCTACCGAATGGGGAAAGAAATATGACTATCACAGCATCCTTACCCCAGAAGAATACAAAAGCCGGGTACCTATACAGGACTATGATGATATTAAGGGGTATGTAGACCGCATGATTAAAGGCGAGCAGAACCTGCTCTGGCCTACGGATGTGAAATGGTTTGCCAAATCATCAGGCACCACGTCAGATCGCTCAAAGTTTATTCCCGTTAGTATGGAGGCTTTGGAAGATTGCCATTACCAAGGTGGTAAAGATATGCTCTCAATCTATTGCCACAACAAACCTGAGAACAAAATTTTTACCGGCAAATCTGTTATCATCGGGGGCTCTTCACAAATCAATAATTTCAGTCCCGATTCGTATTATGGAGACCTTTCCTCCATACTCATCCGGAACCTTCCATTCTGGGCAGAATTTAAGCGTACTCCAAATTTGGAAGTCACCTTAAACCCAAATTTCGAAGAAAAGATCGACCAGATAGCGGAAATCACTATTAAAGAAAACGTGACCAGCCTTGCCGGTGTGCCTACTTGGAACATCGTTATGGCAAAACGCGTGCTGGAAATAACAGGTAAAGATAACCTTTTGGAAGTATGGCCAAACCTGGAATTTTATGGACATGGGGGTGTCAGCTTTAAGCCCTACAGGGAGCAATTCAGTGCGCTGATTCCATCGGAGAATATGTACTATCTGGAAAACTACAATGCGTCAGAAGGGTATTTCGGCTTGCAAGATCAATCAGATGCGGATGATTTACTCCTGATGCTAGACTATGGTATCTATTATGAATTTCTACCGATGGAAAATATTCACGACGAGCATCCAAAAACCTTGGGGCTCCATGAGGTAGAGCTTCACAAAAACTATGCAATCATCATTTCGACCAATGCAGGGTTATGGCGCTATAAAATCGGCGATACCATACGCTTCACCTCTCTTTCACCTTATCGCTTCCAAATTTCCGGCAGAACAAAACACTATATTAATACATTTGGTGAAGAACTGATTGTCGATAATGCGGACCAAGCCTTGCAACAAGCGTGTAAGAAAACATATGCAGTGATTAAAGATTACACAGCAGGCCCCGTCTATTTCAAAAACAAGGAAGCCGGCGCTCATGAATGGATTATAGAATTCGAGAAGCAACCAAACGACTTTCAACAATTTTGCGAAATTCTCGACAACACGCTGCGCGAAATCAACTCCGATTACGATGCAAAGCGATACAAAAACATGGCCTTAGGCTTTCCAATTGTCCATAATGCGCAGAAAGATATTTTTTATAAATGGATGAAAAATCGGGGAAAACTAGGCGGGCAGAATAAAGTTCCTCGTTTGGCTAACGACCGCATCTACTTGGAAGAATTGCTTAGCATGATTCATAGCTAAACATTTTAAACTCTTCCGTTTCTCATCTATTGATTCTTTTTTCTAAATTGCACATTCTTAATTTTAAAGGGATGAGCGAGACGAATACTTACTTAATTCGCGTAGAGCCGACAAAACAATCAAGACTCTCGCAGGTAGATTTCAACAATTTGAAATTTGGGCAGATTATGTCAGACCATATGCTCGTGGCTAACTACGAGGATGGCGCATGGACGGATGTCAGTATTGTACCTTATGGCGATTTGACCATTAGCCCTTCTATGTCAGCGCTACACTATGGGCAGTCTATTTTCGAAGGTGTAAAAGGTTACAAGTTTCCGGATGGTACGGTAAGTATTTTCCGACCTGATAAAAACTGGGAACGATTCAACAAATCTGCTGCACGTCTGCAGATGCCTGAAGTTCCGGAGGAAATTTTCATGGGCGGCCTAAAAGAGTTGCTACAAGTCGATGAGGCTTGGGTTCCTTCGGTTGAGGGCACATCGCTTTATATTCGTCCGTTTATGTTTGCTACGGAAGCTGCCTTAGGTGTACATCCATCTGCATCGTATAAATTTGTGATTATCACATGCCCCGTAGGTGCCTACTACAGCAAGCCGATTAGCTTAAAAGTAGAAACATATTACACACGTGCTGCTGACGGCGGTGTGGGTTTCTCCAAAAATGCAGGCAACTACGCCTTGTCGTTGTACCCTACGCAATTGGCGAACCAAGAAGGCTATGATCAAATCATGTGGACTGATGCTGCCGAGCATAAATACATTGAAGAAGCTGGTACCGCCAATTTGATTTTTCGTATAGGCGATACCATTATCACTCCGCACGGGGACACCATTTTACATGGGGTTACGAGGCGAACCATCATGGAGCTTGCCGAGAAATGGGGTTTCAAGGCCGAACAGCGCAAAGTCTCCGTACAGGAATTAATCGATGGCATCAAAAATGGCAGCGTATCTGAGGCCTTTGCTGCTGGTACTGCAGCGACAGTGACACATATTTCGAAGATAGGCTTTGAAGGACAAGATTATGATCTACCTCCCGTGGAAGGCCGTGAGTTTTCAAACAAAGTTTTGGACTACCTCAATCAACTTCGTTATGGTAAAATAGAAGATCCATTTGGATGGAACTTCATAGTATAAGATACAGAAGGACTGCCTAAAAGCATGCCTTCAAGGTCATTGCGAGACGGAGGAATAAAAGCGAAACAATCATGTGTTGCAAAAATCTTGATTGGTCAACTTCGCCAGTTACCATCCTTCCTCGCAATGACTTTTTTTTGGTATGTGTCAACCTTTCGAATGCTTTCCGCTATTTCTTTTCTGCAAACCTGACCACCTGTTCCCATTCTGCTGGCGCGAACCACTCGGTATTACCATACTTCTTGAACCAAGTTATCTGTCGTTTCGCATATCGCCGCGAATTTTGCTTAATGCGATCTATCGCCTCATCAAGCGCTATTTCCCCATCTAAATATGCAAATAGTTCGGCATAGCCTACGGTCAATAATGCCGGTTTGTTTCGAAAATCTTGTAAAGCTTTTACCTCAGCAAGTAGCCCTTGGGCCATCATTCCATCTACTCGCTGGTTAATACGTTCATACAGGCGCGCGCGATCCATATTAAGCCCTATTGTAAGCACATCAAATGATCTTTTTTCGTGGATTCTTCTATGAAAAGAGCTGAAAGGAAGGCCAGTTGCCTCAATAACTTCGAGCGCACGGATTACACGTTGTGGATTTTGTATATCTGCGCTTTCATAATATACCGGATCAAGTGACCGCAACTTTTCCTGCAATACACCTATGCCCTCCTCCTCATGCAGCCTATTTAGCTGCTCCCTAACTTCCGCCGGTGCACGGGGCAGATCATCCAATCCTTCACACACTGCTCGAACAAATAGGCCAGAACCGCCGACCATAATCACGTAATCATGATGCTCAAACAGTTTCTCTAATAGAGTTAATGCATCTCGCTCATAGTCACCGGCGGAATATTCGGTAACTATGGAATGCGAATTAATAAAATGGTGTTTCGCTAATCCAAGCTCTTCTTCTGAAGGTTTCGCAGTTCCGATAGACATCTCTGTATAAAATTGACGCGAATCTGCAGAAAGTATCTCCGTATTGAAATGGCGGGCCAGTTGAATGGCCATCGCTGTCTTACCGACAGCAGTGGGGCCAACAACGACTATTAACTTTTTTTTATTACCCATCATGCGCTCATAAAAATACCTTAAGCGATTAACTTAAGGTATCTATAATCATATATGCTTTGTGAACTTCCTAAAATTCATCTTCGTAACCGTTTGATTTTTGGGATTGCTCTTCACTATCGCCTTCGCTCCCCTCGTCATCAAACATATCAAACTCCTCTTCATCATCCACTCCATACTCTGTTTCATCAGCCACTACATCATCTTCGTCGTCATCCTCATCATCAATTCCAGTTGATAGCGGAAAGGCAGATGCTGATGCATTTTTAGGAGCTTCGCCGACTGTTTTAGAAATTAATGGGTAGATTTTGCCATCTTCCTCTTTCAAAATCTTCACTAATTCGACGTGAAAATCATAGGGTCTATCGAAGTTATATACGTAATAGAATTTTTGGTGTGGATCATCGATAAACTTACTTAAACGGATAGCTTCCATAGTAAGCACACCCGTCTCTGCTTTGCGCTGCGATGGTAGCAACGATATTTCTGTGCCTTTCTTCCACTGGTCATTACTCACATAGAATGAAGAAGAAACATCGGATCTGTAGCCGGTGGAATTGTGTATAGCCTCGTGCAGCTCTAAAAAAGTCGCTCTGGACGGCATGTCAATTTCCCGATATATATCCTCGTAGTCCTCAAAAGTTACTCGAAATCTGTAAATAGCCATTCTTAATCTTATCGTTTTAGTATTTCATCAATCAAAAGATAAAAATACAATAATTTTTAAAAAACTTATAACACGCCTGCGTTCTTAAGTTGCAATCCCAAGCTCTCTCCTTTTTGCGCAACGTACTTGAGGGCGTCTTCTCTGCTATTTGCAATCTCTCCTTCAAGGATTGCTTCCCGCATAGCATTTTTTATTATACCAATCGTTCGTCCAGGGTTAAGATCAAAAAGCCGCATAATGTCTTCTCCAGAAACCGGAGGCTGCCAATTTCGTATCTGATCGCGTTCTTCAACGTCTTTAAGTTTCTGCTTAACCAACTCAAAGTTATCCCTGTACTTCCGCTTTTTAAATTCATTTTTCGTGGTTACGTCTGCATGACATAGCATCATCAATGCATCCACGTCGTCGCCGGCATCAAATAGTAACCTTCTCACTGCCGAATCCGTCACGATATCTTGCGCCAACACAATTGGCCGCAGGTGAAGCTGTACCAGCTTTTGAACGAACTTCATCTTTTCGTTTAGCGGTAATTTGAGCTCAGCAAATAGCTTGGGTACCATTTTAGCGCCCCTATCTTCATGACCGTGGAATGTCCAGCCCACCTTTTTATCATACCTTTTAGTTGCAGGCTTGGCAATATCATGCATAATTGCTGCCCATCGCAGCCATAAATCGGTTGATAAAGATGCCACATTATCCAGCACCTCCAGTGTATGGTAGAAATTATCTTTGTGTCCACGTCCGTCGATGATGTCGACGCCGTGCAAATTTTGCATAGCCGGGAAAATCAGAGGTAGTAGGCCTGTATCAAATAAGTAACGAAAGCCAATGGAAGGTTTTGGCGATTGAATAATCTTGTTGAGCTCGTCCGTAATTCGCTCTTTGGAGATTATTTTGATACGGTCCGCATAGGCTGAGATAGCAAGTATGGCCTGCACATCTATCTTAAAACCTAGTTGCGTAGCAAAGCGTATAGCGCGCATCATACGGAGCGGATCATCAGAAAAGGTAATGGCCGGATCTAAGGGTGTTCGAATGATGCGCTGCTCAATATCCTTCACCCCATCAAATGGATCAACCAACTCCCCGAAGGTTGTGCCATTCAAACTAAATGCCATAGCATTAATTGTGAAATCCCGCCGATTCTGATCATCCTCTAACGTTCCATCTTCCACGATCGGGTTTCTAGAATTCGAGCGGTAAGATTCCTTACGAGCACCGACAAACTCGATATTAATGTGATCATGGACAAGCATTGCTGTACCAAAGCTTTTATAAACGGCAACTTTGGTTTTTAATATTTCGCCCAACTTAGTAGCGAAGTCTATCCCACTTCCCAATACCACAATATCCACATCATTGTTAAATGGCCTTCCCATAATCCGGTCACGCACATACCCGCCAATAACAAAGCACTCAATTTTCTCAGTATCCGCTAAATCTCTGATTATTTGAAAAATAGGATGTTGTAAGTATTCTCGCATAGCAATCTTCTCGTAGGCCGGAACCTATCAGCCAGCAAAAATAAGGATTATTTGGTAGAAAATGGGCGATAAAGTGAAGAAGGGGCAGCGTGTTGGGCAGTGCGTACAGTGTAATGCGTAATGCGTAAGGAGAAAGTTTTCCTAGAATGCTTCCATCATGGTCATATATATATATATTAAAATATCTGGAATGAGTTCGGCTCCTTCGTGTTCGTACACCTGCAGCAATTATAAAAAATATCCGACCTACCAACAGTCGGTTCATACCCTACATAACTTGCTTTTGATGTGTGATTTTTATGAGGTCAATTCGTGCGAATAAGGTTTACCGAGTCAAAACCGCGATTCTTCGTTTCTCACTTTTCACTTTTCACTTTTCACTTTTCACTTCTAACTTTTTAATTTTTACTTTTTACTTTTCACTTTTCACTTCCCACCCCTGCAAAAGGAACGCCCTATCCGAGCTTAGGACGGAAGAGATGCGCGTTGGAAAAAGCAATTCAGAAGAAAGAAAGCGTTAATCCCGATCCTTTGACAATCTTCGAAATGCAAGTGGGTTCGCCGTAAGCTCCGCTTGTTCCCGGCGCCTTTCAACGATATGTACGGCTGCAAAGATTGCTTCTAAGAAAGATTCATGCGAAGCTATATTTTTCCCGGCGATGTCATATCCTGTTCCATGATCTGGAGAGGTACGCACGATGGGAAGGCCAGCAGTAAAATTTACGCCCTTACGGGAAGCTATATGTTTAAATGGAATAAGTCCCTGATCGTGGTACATCGCCAAGACGCCGTCAAACTTCGTATACGTTTCGCTTGCAAAAAAGCCGTCAGCCGGATAGGGGCCAAAACAGAAAACGCCTTCCGCTTTAGCTTGCTCGATGGCCGGTTTAACAATCTCTTCGTCTTCCGTGCCGATCAATCCATTATCTCCCGCATGTGGATTAAGCCCCAAGACCGCTATTTTCGGCTTTTGAATCCAAAAGTCTTTTTTTAAACTGTCATGCATCATCTTTAATTTCGCTACAATAGCCTCCTTCGTAACGGACGTTGCTATATCCTTTACTGGAATATGCCCTGTTACCACTCCAATACGGAGTTCGTCCGCGATCATAAACATTAAAACGTCGCCCGCCGCCGACTTTGCTTGCAAAAATTCTGTATGGCCTGGGAAATTAAATCCTTCTTGCTGTATATTGTGCTTGTTAATAGGTGCTGTGACAAGTGCATCTATGCGACCGGCATTAAGGTCTTCCACGGCTTTATCTAATGATAAAAACGCATATTTCCCTCCTATCTCATTCTCCTCGCCAAGCGTTATTTTTACATCCTCTTGCCAGCAATTTATCATGTTGGCACGTTTCGGATTGGCTTGATCAGCGCTATTGATGACGTTAAAGCTGAAATCCTGAATCCCAATCGCTTTGCGATGAAAAGAAGCAACTTTTGTATTACCATAAACAATAGGCGTAAAGAATTCAAACACACGGCTATCCATTAACGATTTAATGACCACTTCTAACCCTATTCCGTTAACATCCCCTATGGTAATACCAATTTTCAGTTTTTCACTCATTTTTTCAAGCTTTAAATCAAAATTACAAATTTTAGGCTAATAAAAAAGTGTCTCCTGTAGACAGCTGCACGCTAATCTCCACAATCGAAAGATGCCGACGCTCCGTAATCCTCCGCCAAGGAAGTTGAATACCAAAAGGCGTTACCGCTGGAGCCGCTAAGACCAGAAAGTAAAAAATAGTATCTTTGTACAAACAAAGAATATGAGTACAGTACGCGCAAAAAAACATCTCGGACAACATTTTCTAAACGACAAGGGTGCAGCCCAGAAAATCGTGGAAGCATTGGATCCGGCACTAGGCTTCAGACAAGTTTTGGAGGTAGGTCCGGGTATGGGTGTTTTGTCTGATTTTTTGTTGGAAAAGGATGCTTACGAAACTTGGCTTATTGATATCGATGATGAATCTATACGTTATTTGGCAGATAGATACCCACAGTTAGCGCATCGACTTATACACGGCGACTTTCTAAATCTGGATTTCGGACAGCATTTTGAGTCTCCGATGGCTATCATTGGTAATTTCCCTTATAATATTTCCTCCCAGATCCTTTTCAAGATTTTAGACGAGCGACACCGCGTCGTGCAAATGGTGGGTATGTTTCAAAAAGAAGTCGCCGAGCGTTGTGTGGCGAAACCGGGAAGCAAAGAATATGGAATTTTAAGCGTTTTTTTACAAGCTTACTACGATGTGCAATACCTTTTCACCGTCAAAGCCGGCGCATTTAATCCGCCGCCGAAAGTACTTTCCGGTGTGATGCAGATGACCAGGAACAAACGGGATACGCTAGATTGCGACGAAAAATTATTTTGGAGGGTTGTCAAAGCTTCCTTTAATCAGCGTCGCAAAACACTGCGCAATTCGCTATCAGCCGTTGTTCCAAAGGACAAAATGAGTGATAACCCACTATATGAATTGCGCGCTGAGCGCCTTTCCGTAGCCGACTTTGAAAGCCTTACAAGAGAAATCAGCGCGGTGCTATAATATATATCCATGGAGTCGAAGGTAGCAATTATAGGCGGAGGCGTTGCCGGATTGACCGCAGCAATAGGATTGCATAAACTTGGCATTCGCGCACAAGTCTTTGAACGCGTACAGTTATTGCGCGGGATCGGCGCTGGATTTGGACTAGCGGCCAATGCCATGCAAGCGTTTGACTACCTCGGCCTCCGCGAAGGCGTTGAGCAGATCGGACACTTTCTTCCTTCCTACAATATTCTCGACCAAGACGGAAGGGTTTTGGTAACGCCATCAACGGGAGATATCACCCAAAACTATCATCAAAAAAACTTTTCTATCCATCGCGGCGACCTCCATCAATTTTTATTGGCACAGCTGCCAGCAGACACGCTCAACTTAGGGAAAGAGGCTACACATGTTCGTAAAAAGGACAGAACAGTCGTCATCAATTTTACTGACGGAAGTAGCGTGGAAGCGGACGCATTAATTGTAGCCGACGGCGTTAAGTCGCCTATTCGTCAGCAAATGATTCCCTCCTCGAAACCGCGGTATTCTGGCTATACCTGCTGGCGCGCTGTTATAGACAATAGCTCAGTCAATATTAAACGAGGTTCGGAAACATGGGGAGCGAAAGGCCGCTTTGGCATGACACCGCTAGTCAATAACAAGCTTTATTGGTATGCCTGTATCAATGCCGCGCCCAATAGCAATACCTACCGAAACTATCGCGTCGCAGATCTACAAAAGCACTTTAGCACCTACCATTCCGATGTTAGTGAGATATTGGCACATACGTCAGATGAAGACCTTCTGTGGAACGATATTATCGATATAAAGCCATTGGACAATCTTGCTGACGGCCGCATACTCTATATTGGCGATGCTGGGCATGCTACCACGCCTAACTTAGGGCAGGGCGCCTGTCAGGCGATTGAAGACGTCGCAGTTCTTGTCGATGAGCTGCGCCATAAGCCCGACTTCGTGGATGCTTTTAAAAACTTCAACCGCCGCCGGCTGCAGCGCACCCGCTATATCACAAATACCTCGTGGCAAATAGGCAAGATCGCCCAATGGGACAACCCATTGTTTATCACGATCAGGAATACAGCTATGCGTATGCTGCCGGAAAAAATCAAACAAATTCAGTTGCAAAAATTACTGAAGGAAGATTTTATGTCTATTAACAAAAAGTAATGCAAAAATCTATTTTAATCGTTGATGATGTACATGAGGTACTGCTGGAGAAATTGGAAGGCGCAGCTATCCGTTTTGACTACCAACCAGAATGTAATAAAACGAAAGCCGAACAAGTCGTTAGTAAGTATACAGGACTCATCATACGCTCTAAATTTCAGGTCGATAAGGACTTTATTGATAAAGCTACAAACCTGCAATTTATAGCACGCGCAGGTGCGGGAATGGATAATATTGATGAAGACTATGCACGTACGAAGGGAATAACACTTATCCCGGCAAATGAAGGCAACCGAGATGCCGTAGGCGAACATATGATAGGCATGCTTTTAAGTTTAATGAACAATCTAAATCGGGGCCATCGCGAAATCTGCAAGCAGCAGTGGCTTAGAGAAGAAAATAGAGGTTACGAACTCAAAGGCCGAACGGTGGCGCTTATCGGTTATGGCCATAACGGCCAAGCTATGGCCAAAAAGCTGTCCGGTTTTGATGTTCAAATTATTGCGTATGATAAATACAAGACTGGATTTTCCGATCAGTACGCGCGAGAAGTCTCTATGGAAGAAGTAGTAAAACTTGCAGACATAGTTAGTTTTCACATTCCACTCACCCGCGAAACAAAAGGTATGGTCGACAGGGAATACCTTTTCCATTTCCGAAAGCCAATATTCTTTTTGATGGGCGCGCGCGGCGGCATTGCTGACATTTCAGCTGTGTTACATTACCTGGATAATGGAAAAATTCTGGGCGCAGCGTTTGATGTTTTGCCTGTTGAAAAATTCCCAGCCCTGAGCGAGCAAGCTTGGTTTGACGACCTGATCAGCCGTGATAACGTATTGCTAAGTCCGCATGTTGCGGGCTGGACCTTCGAAAGTTACTATAAGCTATCGGCTATCCTGGCAGATAAAATCATTGCATTTAATCAAATAGTCTAAAAGCGAAGAAAACCATAATGAACTGTACCACCAATGCAAAATCTAACAGATACGCATTGTGGTACCGGTCAGCATTGCGAAAAACTACCGTGCGCAATGTAATTCCTATCAAAAAATTTGTGCTAAGAATTCCTAATTTAAGAGGCAGTGGAAATATCGTCAACGCTACAAAAAAGCTATGCAAACCCAACAACATGTAACACAATCGGATAGCGCGTTGCGCACCAATGATATTAGGTATGGTTTTTAAGTGGTAATAAGAATCTTGTTTGATGTCTCGAATATCGAAGGGCAATGTACATATAAGTAGAAAAATAAACTTAAGTGCGAACAGTAGCACCAAACGATGGCTATCGATATGTACATCGTTCAGGAATAACTCGAAAGCTGGAAGACAAACTGAACTCAATGTCCACACGAGCGCAATATGAAATATCTTCATCGCTGGCAACTGCCTCAGGCCTACCTTCTTCCCCTGATAGGGAAACACCGGAAAAGAATAGGCGATGCTAAATAAGCCAATCGCGCCCAAAAAGAGGAGGCTGTAGAAATGTATATAGAAAACCGAATAGCCCAAAATCAAGATGGCTATCAAGCTATTCAACCATAGCACCCATTCATTCTTAAATACCCAGCGAGTTCGTTTATATATGGACTTGCTTGGATCTTTGGGTCGTGAAAGGAGCAAACTGAAGTTGTATAATACCAAGGTAGCGGAACCCTCGATCGCTATCATCGCGTAGTCGAACGGCACATTAAAAAAAAGATAGGTTAATGCACACTGGGCCATTGCTGCTCCCGCGATAAGCAAGTTCGTATGGATAAGGAAGTAATAGCTTTGCCGCAACGCATTCATAGCTAAATATACCAATAGTTAGCTAATGTGCCTTTACAGGCATCAATTATCCGACAAAAAGATTGGCATTCATGGCAAAAAAAACTAAATTAGCTTATACGTATTCATAACAGACATATACAGATAAATAGATGTCTTTATTGAATAAGTAAAATTATTTTGCACCACATAATATGAACCTACAGATTAAAAGTTTTGAGGAATATCAAGACGCATACAAGCATAGCGTCGAAAACCCAGAAGGATTTTGGGGAGAAATTGCAGAAAAATTCTTTTGGAAAAGGAAGTGGACGAATGTCCTAAACTGGAACTTCTCCGAACCTGACATTAAATGGTTTGAAGGTGGAAAGGTAAATATCACTGAAAACTGCCTGGATCGTCACATATATAATATGGGTGACAAGCCAGCCATTATCTGGGAACCAAATGATCCAAATGAGGCACACCGCATTTTAACTTACAAGCAGTTATTGGATAAAGTAGAGACTTTTGCGAATGTACTTAAAAACAATAATATAAGTAAAGGCGATAGGGTATGCATCTATCTACCGATGGTGCCTGAGCTTGTTATTGCCGTTTTAGCCTGCGCACGCATAGGTGCTATCCATTCCGTTGTATTTGGCGGGTTCTCCGCACAATCTATTGCCGACCGCATTAGCGATGCTGAGTGCAAACTTGTTGTGACTTCAGATGGGGGCTTTCGGGCGGGCAAAGTGTTAGAGCTCAAGTCTATTGTCGATGATGCTTTGATGCAATGTAAATCAGTAGAACGGGTTATTGTATTAACAAGAACACGCACGCCGGTGTCTATGATAAAGGGCCGCGATGTGTGGTGGGAAGATGAAATAAAAAAGGTAGAGACACAAGGCAATCCGCCTTGCCCAGCTGAAGAAATGGATGCTGAAGACCCCTTGTTTATCCTCTACACATCTGGCTCTACTGGTAAACCTAAGGGCGTGGTCCATACCACAGGTGGTTACATGGTCTATACCGGTTACACCTTTTCCAATGTATTTCAATACCAGCCTGGGGAAGTTTATTTCTGTACAGCAGATATAGGCTGGATCACCGGCCATAGCTATATTGTTTATGGCCCACTATCACAGGGCGCTGTTTCTGTACTTTTTGAGGGCACGCCTACTTATCCAGATGCTGGCCGTCTTTGGGATATCGTAGAAAAGCATAAAGTAAACATTCTCTACACCGCCCCTACCGCCATACGCTCATTAATGGCCTTTGGCGATGAGTTTATCGCAGACAAAGACCTAAGCAGCATCAAGAAATTAGGATCTGTAGGCGAGCCAATAAACGAGGAGGCTTGGCATTGGTATCATGATAAAGTGGGCAAAGGAAAGGCCCCCATCGCAGACACATGGTGGCAAACCGAAAATGGTGGTATTTTAATTTCTGCTTTGGCGGGTATCTCTCCCACCATACCAGGCTATGCCATGTTGCCATTACCAGGAGTACAACCTTGCTTGATGGACGAACAGGGACAAGAAATTGAAGGAAATGATGTTTCTGGAAATCTGTGTATTAAATTTCCTTGGCCGGGGATGTTGCGCACGACTTGGGGTGACCATGAACGCTGCAAACAAACCTATTTTTCAACCTATGCAGATAAGTATTTTACGGGTGATGGATGTTATAGAAATCCCGAGGGCTATTATAAAATAACCGGTCGTGTAGATGATGTATTAAACGTTTCAGGGCACCGTATTGGCACAGCCGAAGTGGAAAATGCAATCAACATGCATGCTGATGTGGTGGAGTCTGCAATTGTAGGATATCCGCATCCGGTAAAGGGACAAGGAATTTATGCTTATGTGATCGCTAATCATCATATTGATGCGGAAAGCACCAGAAAAGATATCCTACAAACGATATCCCGCCTTATCGGCGCTATTGCCAAGCCTGATATTATCCAATTTGTAGCTGACCTACCAAAAACACGTTCCGGAAAAATTATGCGTAGAATTTTACGGAAAATAGCGGAGGGCGAAACGCAAAATCTGGGTGATACGTCTACCTTACAAGACCCTACTGTGGTGGAATCTATCATCGAAGGAGCGAAGGAATTTAATAAATAAGTAGCATTAGCTGTGGTGTGTTAGCTTTGTTGACACACCATAGCCTATTCTTTCCTACTCGATATCTTTTACACATCGAAAGCCTACGTTGTTGGTTGGGCTGTTCACTTCACCCTTACCTCGGCTTCCTGCTTTGTATCGCTCACAGTATGCATCATTACACAGAAAGGAGCCGCCACGTTGCACGCGTTTTACTAAACCAGGTTCCTGCGGATCATAAGATTCTTTCGGTCCTGTTGGGTTGACCTTACTATTGTTGGCAAAATAAGCGTCGGCGCGGTAAAAATCCGAACACCATTCCCAAACATTTCCTTCCATATCGTACAAACCCCAAGCATTGGCCGGGAATGAGCGAACAGGCGCTGTCGTCTCAAAACCGTCTTCTAAAGTATTGCTAGCAGGAAATGTCCCTTGAAAAATATTTGCCAGCCATTTTCCATCTTCTTTTTTTTCATTTCCCCAATAATAAGGTTCGTTAGTGTGCTTTCCCGCTTTGGCGGCATACTCCCATTCCGCCTCTGTGGGAAGTCTTTTTCCTGCCCATTTTGCATAAGCTTCGGCATCTTGGTAGGCCAGTTGCGTAACAGGATGGCTCTCTTTTCCTTTTATTGAGCTATGGGGTCCTTCCGGATGTTTCCAATTCGCGCCTGGTACATAAGTCCACCATTGCAAATGGTCGTTAAGGCCAGATATATCTTTGTTGGGTGTAAATACCGCGGCTCCCGGCACTAACAAAGCTGGATCTACTCCGGGAAATTCTTCGGGATTCAGCGGTTGCTCTGCTACCGTCACATAGCCTGTTTCCTTAACAAATTTGGCATATTGCGCATTGGTTACTTCATGCTCATCCATATAAAATGAGTGAAGTGATACCTCGTGAATAGGCTGCGCATCTTGAAAAGAAGCCGACCCCATCTGGAATTTCCCTCCTTGAATGAATACCATATTTGCATCGTCTGCACCTTTTCTGACCACTATTGAATCTTGTCGAGCCAACGTAAACCGAGATGGTATGCCCCCAATATGGCAAACAGCGACAGAGTCTGAAGGAAAAGTTGTACTTGTCTGATTCGTCCCAGAGTTGCGTCCCGTACAAGCAACCAGGGAAATAAAGACGAGGTAGGTTATGCGATTCATAGCTTCCAATATACCATTATTTACACGGAAAATAAAAAGCAATAAAATAACAAATGCCCTCCAAGAATACAACGATTCAGGAGGGCACTCACTCTGGGGGGATAGCAGTCAGCGCAATGCGTGAATCCTTCTTACTTCACGTTTAACTGATTATCTTGCGTTTTATTGACTTTTGGTCGAATACCCGTATTGCCTCCACCGTTCAATGTTAGATCGTGGGGTTTATTTGTTTTCCAAGCTCCTTTCGTAAAGTCTGGAATAGCCACTGTTTTACTATTTCTTGCAACAGACTCACAACTTAAAGGCACGATCACACTCCATGAAGCCCCGTCATAGACATCTTGATCGAGTGGTAAGCCGTTTCGTAGACAATCGATCAGTCGCCAGTCCATCATAAAGTCCATGCCGCCATGCCCACCTACTTGTTTAGCTTGTTCACCGATATAGGAAATCAGTTCCGGCGTATACTTTTCGTACAATCCTTTTAACTCGTCTTCTTTTATAAAACTGTGTCCGAAGGCAATGCGTTCTTCTGGGTATTTTTGGGCAAAAGCCTTGGTACCACTGACCACATGAAGACGAGAATAAGGTCTTGGTGATGTCACATCATGTTGCAGCATCATCGTTTTTCCTTTCTCCGTTTTAATCAAAGTGGTATCCATATTTCCACGATATTTCTTACCAACAAATTCCTGATAAAAAGCATCTGACGCAGCCAGTTCACGCGCCTTATCAGCCATCATAAAGTCATTCGACTGCATAGCGACAAGGTGTGCCATGCGATCTCCTCTGTTGATATTCATGCACTGCGCGATCGGTCCTAAGCCATGTGTAGGATATAAATTACCATTCATCTTGATATTTTCCCGAAGGCGCCACATGTTGTCATACCCATTTTTGTTGAAATTAAGATCCAATAGATCATGGATATAAGCGCCCTCTGCGTGAATCAATTCGCCAAATAGTCCTTGTCGGACCATGTTCAATGTCAGCATCTCAAAGAAGTCATAGCAGCAATTTTCCAGCATCATGCAATGTTTCTTCGTTTCCTCGGAGGTTTTAACTACTTCCCAACACTCTTTTACAGTAAGGCCAATGGGCACTTCGCATGCGGCATGCGCTCCTGATTTCATGGCGGCGATACTCATAGGCGCATGGTAAGGCCACGGTGTACAGATATATACCAAGTCCAGCTCAACCTCTTTCAGCATCTGTTGCCAGCCATCTTCACCAGAAAATGATTGAGCTTCCTTCAGACCCTTATTCGTCAATATCTTTTGAGCTTTCGCTACGCGATCTGCATGCTTATCGCACAGGGCCACGATCTCTGCGCCCTCGATATAGGATAATCGGTCAACAGCGCCTGGGCCACGCATCCCCAAGCCGATGACAGCAACCCTCACCTTCTCGATTTTTGGCGCTGCATATCCGCTCATATTAAAACCTCCCTGCGCCCCGAAAGCATTTTGATGGAGTGCAGGTAACGAAACGGCGACACTAGATAGTAACGAAGCCTTCTTTAAAAAATCTCTTCTATTGGAGTTCATAGTTGATAATTTCATGTACATTAAAGGGGGCAATAAGCGCCCCCCTTAAATCACCTATTTTAAAACAAACTAAACAGTTCAATACAACCTATTCACATGTCGATGAAAAGGGATATAAATGGTATTGTAAAAAGCTATTTACCAGCTTTGTTATACAAGTATAGTTTTATTAAAAATGAAATAGAAATGAAATTGTAAAGCAAACGTTTGCTCAATTTTTCTGAGCAGGTCGTCCGCGCTTTCTTACGAGAAAAAGGAGCTATTTTGTATTGCTCAGATATCGATCTGACCGATCAATTCTTTTAGTTGTACTTCGGATAACTTCGCCTGCAGTTGTGCAGTATTGAATCGAGAGAGCGCGGCAATGAAATTCTCCTGCGCGTCCCGAAATTCTACAGCACTAATAGAGCCAATGGTGTATTTGGCCAGCGTGATGTTTAAGTTTTGCCGGGCGATATCTTCGTTTTTTTCTTCCAGTTTTACCAACTCCAAGTTGGTGAGATAAGTTTCGTAAGCTGTCCTAAGGTTCGTTTGAACCAAAAGCCGTTGTTGTTCAATCAATAAACCCGCGTTATCAATTTGTATTTTGGCTATGCGTTCGTTACGCCTTTGATTAAAGCCGTCGAAGATATTCACGGCCGCCGTGACACCGTAATTGAATCCCCTTGAATTGGATTGGGCAACAAATCCCAAACTGGATTCCGACTGTGAAAAGTTATAGCCGGTATTCAAGCGTATTACCGGATATCGAGCTGCTTTTATATTCTTTAAGTCGAGCTCCGCTAATCTCTTATTAAGGACGATAAGCTGCAAATCGGGATTAAACCTATCGGCCTGATCCAACAAATCCGCGTATACCAACGCACCATCAATAGTGACAAGTGTATCCACAGAAAAATCAATGTCTAACTCCCTCGCCAAAAGTCCATTTAGCGATGTTTTTAAATTTTTTACGGTTTCCGCTTGGCGTAAGCGCATAGAAACGTCTTCATTTAAATTTACTTGCACATTTAAAACCTCGAGCTTGGCTGCTTTACCTATTGAAAATCTATTCTGTGCGGTTCGCAAACGTTCATTTGATATATGGATATTGGAATCCAATGCTGACAACATATTCTGTTGCTCGACAATAGTGTAATACAAGGTAATGACATCACCTACGGTAGTTAGCACAGCGCGCTTCATTTCGAGGTCACCTTGCTTCTCCAGTTCCTGCAGTCTATCCAATCTAGCGAACATGCCTAATCCGTCAAAAACTGTCCAGCCAATGTTCACTCCGTAGGTTAAGTTATTATTTCTTGCATTATCCAAAGCTCGCTCTAAGCCATTATTTTGAATTTGATTGGAGTTTTGAATACTATTATTCTGTGTTAAGTTTCCGGTTACTGTAGGTAATATGCCGGCTGTACCATAGGTATTATTCTCTTTCGCAATACGTTGCGTGTTTTTTGCCAGGCGGATATTGTAATTGTTTTCAAGAGCGATATCTACTGCTTCACGCACAGGCAGTATCTCTTGGCTCCAAGCCATTTTTCCACACAAGCCGAACGACAAAAAAAATAAAAAAAATACTTTACTCATGACATTATGCTTCAATCTCATCAAATTCTGGTCTCCTCTTCCTTGCTTTTGACATCATTAAATAAAAAGCTGGGATAACGTACAAGGTTAATATAAGGGAAAACATCGTTCCACCCACGATAACAACCCCCATACCTATACGGCTTGTGGATGCTGCACCTAAGGAAAGTGCGATAGGAAGTGCGCCCAAGGCTATAGCCAACGAAGTCATCAGAATAGGACGCAAACGCGCTTCTGAGGCGGTGACCACAGCCTGGTATTTATCCAACCCTTGATCCCGAAGTTGATTCGCAAATTCAACAATTAAGATTCCATTCTTCGTTACTAGTCCGATAAGCATAATGGTACCTATCTGACTAAAGATATTCCAAGTTTGTCCGAACAGCCACAGTGAAAATAAGGCACCACCTACAGCCATCGGTACCGTGAGCAAAATAATAATTGGGTCGATAAAGCTTTCAAACTGCGCGGCAAGAATCAGGAAGATAAGCAATACAGCCAAACCAAACGCAAACATCGTATTCGATCCACTTTCCACAAAATCACGTGCTTCACCACCTAGATCCGTTGTGAAACTTGCGTCCAGAACTTTCTCCTTCGTAGCGTCCATCGCCTCGATGCCATCACCCATGCTCTTGCCCGGTGCCAAGCCCGCAGATACCGTTGCAGACATATATCTGTTGTTATGATAAAGCTGCGGCGGGCTACTTCGCTCCTCCATAGTCACGATGTTATCCATCTGTATTAACTGCCCGCTTTGACTTTTCACAAACATGGAGGCTAGGTCCATTGGGGTAGCACGGTCTTTCCTGTCAAACTGCCCCATCACTTGGTACTGCTTGCCATTCATCATAAAATAGCCGAAACGTTGCCCTGAAAGAGACATCTGCAAGGTTTGAGCGACATCAAGAACAGAAACGCCTAAAGATTGCGCTTTAACACGGTCTATCGTAACAAATATTTCGGGCTTATTAAATTTCAGATTAACATCAACCATAGAAAACGTATTGTTGTTACTTAGCTCATCCATGAAAACAGGTATCTTTTCTTCGAGTTGCTGGAAATTAGGCGCCTGGATAATATACTGTATCGGAAGACCACCACGCCTATTCACTGAAATAGTAGGCTGCTGCGATACTGCCACCCGAGCTTCGGAATATTGTTTAGTAATTCCAGACAGATGGTTACTGATTTCTTCCTGCGAACGCGCTCGCTCATCTGGCTGAACAAGCCCCAACCGAACAATCCCGCTGTTAACCGATGAGGAACCAAAGCCGGGAGATGTGATGACCAAACTAACTTTTTTCTCGGGAATAGAATCATTAATCAGGAGCGTAAGATCCGTCATAAATCGATCCATATAGTCATACGAGGCTCCCTCTGGCGCTGTCACACGTAAACTCAAATAACTTCGATCGTCATATGGAGCCGTCTCTTTCGGAAGCACCGAATAGAAAAAATATATCAAAACAAAACAGCCTGCAATCACCGCAAAACTTAGCCATTTGAAACGAAGAAATCCCCGTAAAGACTCCTCATATTCTTTGTTCATCATGACGAAGTATCGCTCTGTTTTTTCGTAAAACTTCGATACGCGTTGTTCACCACCCTTCATGAGGTAAGCATTGAGCATCGGGGTGAGCGACAGAGACACAAACGCAGAGATAAGTACGGCAGCACCGATGACAACGCCAAACTCCCGAAAGAGCCGACCTACAAAACCTTCTAAAAAGATAACAGGTAAGAAAACCGCGGCCAATGTAATAGAAATGGAGATTACCGCAAAGAAAATCTCATTAGAGCCTTTTATCGCTGCTTCGATTGGCGACATGCCTTCTTCCACCTTTTTAAAAATGTTCTCCGTGACGACAATACCATCATCCACCACCAAACCCGTCGCCAGAACAATTGCCAAAAGTGTCAATACATTGACGGAGAAGCCGCAAAGATACATAATGAAAAATGTAGCAATCAGTGACACTGGAATATCAATCAACGGTCGAAACGCAATGGCCCAATTTCTGAAAAACAAATAGATTATCAATACAACGAGGACGATGGCTATCGCCAATGTTTCTAAAACCTCAAGCACTGCTTTTTTTACAAACTGGGTGTTGTCTATGGCAATGTTTAAATCAAACCCCGGTGGCAGGTCATTCTGTAACTTATCATACTCCAAATAAAATTGATCTGCTATATCCAAATAGTTTGTTCCCGGCTGCGGGATAATCGCTAAGCTAACCATTGGATAGCCAGAGTCGGACATCTTGGTCTCGAAATTTTCTGCTTCTAAAGCAGCAGTTCCCACGTCGCCCATACGAATGATTCTGTTATCATCCGATTTAATAATAATATTGTTGAATTCAGCTTCAGTGGCAAGGTTGCCCATCGTCTTCACCGCCAATTCGGTATTTGCACCCGTAAGTTTGCCTGATGGCAGCTCCACGTTTTGACTATTTAACGCGGTACGGACATCCAGCACCGTTAGTCCATATGCTGCTAAGCGGTTCGGATCGATCCATAGACGCATGGCATACTTTCGCTGACCCCATATCTGCACGGAACTCACCCCTGGAATAGTTTGTAGCCGTTGGGAAATAACATTTTCAGCGTAATCAGATAGCTCAAGCACATTTTTCGTTGTGCTCTGCACCGTCATAGTAATAATGGGTTCCGAATCCGCATCAGCTTTTGAAACAACAGGTGCAGCATCAATATCCTGTGGTAAGTTTCGCAATGCCTGCGACACTTTATCGCGAACGTCATTAGCCGCTTCTTCGAGGTTTTTGCCCAAATTAAATTCGATGGTGATGTTGCTGCTCCCCTGATTACTTGAGGAAGAAATATTACGGATACCATCTATCGAATTGATGGACTTCTCTAAGGGCTCTGTGATCTGCGATTCAATGATATCTGCATTCGCACCGGAGTAGTTGGTACGTACAGATATCTGCGCAGGATCTATGGATGGATATTCTCGGATTCCCAGAAATGTATAGCCTATGATTCCGAATAGAATCAGCATGAGGTTCATTACAATTGCTAGAACCGGCCGCTTTATGCTTAGTGTCGATAAACTCATTTCGCTGCTTTTTATCGAAGTGTAACGGTAACCGGACTGCCGTCCCGCAAGGACATTACTCCTGATGTCAATACCGTATCACCTGCCCTGATACCTTTCAAAATAAGAACCTCTGCATCGGTCCTTCCGCCAGTCTCCACCAAAACTTCGGAAGCTTTACCGGCCTTCTGAACGAATAATTTCTTGCCATTTTGGATGGGGATCAATGCTTCTGTTGGCACCAATAAACCCGTTTCAATCGTCTCCAAAGGAAAAACTACATTAGCAAATGTACCAGGAATCAACTGGCTGTCGCCATTATCTGCTAGTGCTCGCACCCTTAGCGTACGCGTCGCCGACTCTACAATAGGTTCTATTGCATACACCCGAGCTGAAAATTCCTTCGCAATTTCCTGAACAGTAAACCGCACATTACTCCCTATCTTCACCTTACTGGCATACTTCTCTGGAATGGAAAATTGTAATTTTACCTTGCTTATATTCACAAGCTGTGCAATATCTGTCGTAGGTGTTATATAGCTTCCTTTAGAAATGTTTCGTAATCCGATGGTTCCCGAAAATGGTGCTCTAATCGCCGTTCGTCTTAATTGGGCTTCTATCAACTGTATCTGAGATTGTGCTGTTCGAAACTCGGCACTTGCAATGTCATACTCTTCCTGACTAATTGCTTCTTTCTCTAATAGTAATTTAGCCCGTCTTTCATTTTCGGCAGAAAGCATATTTTGTGTCTTTGCTTGTGCTAATTGCGCACGGAGCTCACCATCATTAATACGAATCAATACTTGACCTTCTCCGACTTTACCTCCTTCAGAAAAGTTTAATTCTTCCACAATACCTGAAATTTCAGAACGTAAACTGACGATTTCATTTGGCTCTATAGAACCGGTCAATGATAGAAAATCGGAGAAAGGTTTGCCCTGTACGACGAAACCGTAAACCTTTGATTCTGACGATCTGCCCCCGCCGCCGCCGCTATTAGCCTTTTTATTATTGACCATTATACGGTACGCCACCAAGCTTCCTATTATAACAAGAACGGCAATCAACACTATAGAAACTTTCTTACTCATGGCTGTCTTATGTGGACAAAAGGTTTTGAAAATATGGCACAAGATACCGCAAATTGCTCGAATCGACTTGTAAAAATCTTAACACAAAATGGCAGTGGATATAAATATTAGTTGATATTAGTTAAAAGGAGAAATGCGTAGTGGGGTAATGCGTAGTGAGAATAGATAGTAGTAGATAGATTATAGTACTTAGTATTTGGAATTGGGTAATAGGTATTGCGTAATGCGAAAATCACCGTCTTTGCGAGGAGGAGGAACGACGACGCGGCAATTTTCAGTATTGCGTAGTGCGTATTGAGATAGTAAGTCTGAAAGAAGAGCCAGAAGCATTGCGAGGAGGAGGAACGACGGCGCGGCAATTTTCAGTATTGCGTAGTGCGTAGTGGGTATTGAGATAGTAAGTCTGACAGAAGAGCCGGAATCATTGCGAGGAGGAGATACGACGACGCGGCAATTTTCAGTATTGCGTAGTGCGTAGTGGGTATTGAGATAG
>NZ_JJMU01000032.1 GCF_000757725.1 Sphingobacterium deserti | reverse complement strand
TTCCCCGAACCACGCAAGCACCTGTGGATCTGCGGGATATTTTTATACGCTGGCACCTGCCGGAGGGACATCTGCCGAATATGTGGACGGAAAGCAGGCAGGAAAGGTTCTCAATGGAAACTTCGTTGTTTCAGTGATGAGTATAATTTTAAGTAATTGCCCCATGCAATACGTTCCTATGGACGAAATCTACAATTTCAGAGAAATAAGTTTTTAAATAAACCTGATATTTAAAACAAAATTCTATACATTTATATATTAATCGAATAAAATAAACCATTTTATGATAGAAAAAGAATTAAAATCATTAGGTATAGCAAATATCTGCGAAGGCACCTCTACGGGAAAACATTGGTTTAGCAATGGTGAAACAATCGTTTCCACTTCACCCGTTGACGGTAAAAATAGTGGCCGTGTGTCTTGCACAGACAAAAGCGATTATGAGCGACTGGTGGCCGCTGCACGCACTGCAAAACAAGAGTGGGCTAACTTCCCTGCTCCACAGCGTGGCGAGATCGTACGTCAATTGGGTGAGAAATTGCGTCTGCATAAGAGCGCCTTAGGGAAATTGGTATCGTACGAGATGGGTAAATCTTATCAGGAAGGTCTGGGGGAAGTGCAAGAAATGATCGACATCTGTGATTTCGCCGTAGGGCTATCAAGACAACTATATGGATTTACGATGCATTCTGAGCGACCTGAACATCGTATGTATGAACAATACCATCCCCTTGGGATAGTTGGGATAATTTCCGCATTCAATTTTCCCGTGGCTGTGTGGGCTTGGAATGCTACCCTCGCACTGGTGTGTGGCAATGTTATTATATGGAAAGGGAGCGAGAAAACACCGTTATGCAGTATCGCTTGTCAGAAAATTTTAGCTGAGGTGCTAATCGAAAACAGCTTGCCTGAAGGGATTTCGTCAATCTGTACTGGAGCTGCCGATGTAGGCCGCTGGATGGCAGAAGACAATCGTATAGATCTTCTTTCTGCAACAGGTTCCACGAAAATGGGAAAACAGGTAGCCGCTTCGGTTGCTTCCCGCCTTGGAAAATCCCTTTTAGAATTAGGGGGAAATAATGCGATTATCGTTACAGCGCATGCCGACTTAAAGATGACCATAATGGCGGCAGTGTTTGGTGCAGTAGGCACTGCTGGACAGCGTTGCACAAGCACCCGAAGGCTAATTGTGCATGAAGATCTATATGCACAGGTTCGGGACGCGTTAATAGGTGCTTATCAACAGTTGAAAATCGGCAACCCTTTAAACACAACCAATCATATTGGCCCGCTCATCGATGTAGATGCTGTAAAAAATTATCTATCGGCGTTGAAAGAAATAAAAAAACAAGGCGGCAAAATATTGATTGATGGCGAGGTGCTGAAAGGCGAAGGCTACGAAAGCAATTGCTACGTGAGACCCGTCGTCGCTGAGGTGGAAAATCACTACGCCATTGTGCAAAAGGAAACCTTTGCCCCTATCCTTTATTTAATAAAATATCGTGGAGAAGTGAGCGAGGCCATAAAACTGCAAAACGAGGTAGCACAAGGACTATCATCGTCCATCATGACAAACAACCTACAAGAAGCCGAGTATTTTTTGAGCCATCGTGGCTCTGATTGCGGTATCGCCAATGTGAACATCGGAACGTCCGGAGCGGAAATTGGAGGTGCATTTGGTGGTGAAAAAGAAACAGGTGGCGGTCGTGAATCCGGCTCAGATGCTTGGAAGGCGTACATGCGGCGACAAACGAACACCATCAATTATAGCAACGCGCTGCCACTTGCACAGGGTATAAAATTTGACTTTTAAAACTTTAGCACACGTATTTCAACGACACTTAAAATTTTGCTGATGAGAGACCTCCATAAAACACTATCCAAACATATTCTGGCTGATGGCCTCCCCCTTGTTATGGACCTTGCGCATTCCCAAGGTTCTTTTTTGAAAGACATAAACGGCGACGGATACCTCGACATGTTCTCCATGTTTGCTTCCTCCGCTGTAGGCTATAACCACCCGCATATCGTCGCTCGCCAAGAAGAACTCGGGAAGTTAGCCATCAATAAGCCGGCCATGTCGGATATATATCCACAAGAGTATGCGAAGGTTTTGGAAACATTTTCCAGGGTCGCTATTCCGGATGAACTCCCCTACTGCTTTTTTATTGATGGTGGTGCATTAGCTGTCGAAAATGCATTAAAGGCTGCATTCGATTGGAAAACCCGCCTTAATATGGCGAACGGCATTACTATAGAGGCTTCACAAGTGGTTCATTTTAAACAGGCTTTTCACGGCCGATCAGGTTATACGTTATCCTTAACGAACACAGAAGACCCGAGGAAATACATGTATTTCCCAAAGTTCGACTGGCCAAGAATAATGAATCCGAAACTAAACTTCCCCCTGACGAAATCCGCTATTGAAATGGCTATCGAGAAAGAGCAGCAAGCCATAGAACAAATTGAAATAGCCATCGCGGGTGCTCCACATAAGGTTGCGTGCATTATAATAGAGCCTATTCAAGCGGAGGGCGGAGACAACCATTTCCGTAAGGAATTTTTCCACGCACTTCGCGCGATATGCGACACACATGATATCTTATTGATTATGGACGAGGTACAAACTGGCTTAGGAATGACCGGGAAAATGTGGGCATATCAACACGCGGACATCGTACCTGATCTGATTGCATTTGGAAAGAAAACACAGATATGTGGCATATTGGGCAATAAAGAAAAGTTTGATCGCGTGGAAAAGCACGTGTTTCGTGAATCCAGCCGCATCAATTCTACCTTTGGAGGAAATCTTATCGACATGGCGCGTCTTCAACTTATTTTGGAAATCATAGAAAACGAAAAGTTGGTGGCCAATGCGGAAAAGATGGGAGACTACCTACTGCAAAAGGTGTACGACTTAGAAAGGAAGAAGCACTACCTAAGTAATGCCCGTGGATTAGGACTGATGGTAGCTATAGATTTTGCCACACAAGAGCAGCGAGATGAGTTTATTATCCGTGCGATGAATAACAGATTATTGATTTTAGGTTGTGGCGAAAGGGGAATACGTTTCAGACCGCATCTGAATGTCAACAAAGGAGTCATTGATGAAGCAATCTCGCTAATAGAAAAATCGTTGCCTTGATGCCAGGCTATCCCTAAAAGTCAACAGTCCGTACGGCGTTTGAAAGGAACTCTGAGAAAAGGATGGCTAACTTGCTTCGCAGCGTTGCAAAATAGCACTACTGATCCAACAACGCGGTGATGGACTGTTTGATTCGTGTTCGCACGCCCTTACCCGCTTTTGTAGCGGGCACCCATTTAGGAGACTTGCGCATGACTCGCAAAGCTTCTTCGGCAAATTCGGGACTGATCTTACTTTTATTGGTAATATCTACATCGCAAACTTCGCCATCCTCACAAACCGTAAATTCCAGAATAGCGGTTTGACGTAAACCGTAATCTACATATGAGGTACTATCTATGCTATTAATGAGCTTGCGAACATCGAGGTTGGCTTGCACGAACTTATTCCAGCTGCCTGTACCACTTCGAAATTGAGGGTAAGTGTCAACGGAAGTTACAATAAGGCTATCGACCGGCGATTGCGCTTGCAAACCTTGTATAAATAAAGAAAGAAAAAGTAGTAGTCCCCAGCTTCTCATAATCACCTCCTGCTGTTAAAATTACGGAATAATTAAGCTTTCGCCAAATCGATATCCTCCTTGAATGTGCCGTCTGCATTCCGCAGGTAAGACATCGGATTTTCAGGATCTTTAATAATTTCAAACAAAGTAAAACCCCATGGCTTCCAAAAATTCTCCAACACCTGCCCATAGGTCTTGACCTGCCAATTGTCAAAGATAGGCTTCATGGTCCAATCGTTTAGCGGCATTGGTTCTACATAAATTTTATCTGGAGTTTCCATATAGGTATACTCAGGCAACCGGTTAAACAAGTAAGCAGAATAGAAATACCGTGCGCAAATTTCTTCAAACTGGATGGGGTGTAAGCGCTGTCCGGCTACGGCTTTCAGGACGTCCTCATGATATACGGCGTGCGTTCCATTGTCCTGCAGGGTTGCTATTAAAGCGAAATCGTTCATCCTAAAGGAAAAAATCAGGGTATTGATTTCATCGCGATAATTGAAATGTGTTTCTGGGTTATCTACCGGCAACACTAAAACGGAAAAGGGATTCCGATTTTCAAATTCCATTCCTACACGAAGGGATTGCAACATGCTGTGTAGGTTACGAAATTTGTGTACTAGCGCTTGGGAAAAGTTCATCGGTTCGCCACTTAACATCGCTTGGCGAACGCCAGATTGTATTTCGTTAAATACGACACCATATAAGATCTTAGCCACCCATTGAAAAAGCGTAACTTCAGGAAGGCCTTTTACTGCCTCATAGCCTTGCTCCATCGCTTCCTCAACTGTTGACTCTAAATTTTCAAACAATCCAGCCGTGTCAGCAGAGCAAGGTAGCTTCAACGACTTATAATTGACAATATTCTCATCTAACATACGGAAAGGTTTTTCTTCCAAATCGAACTTCCTCATCATCCACAGCGGAAAGACTTGGATCTGCTCGTCGCGCGAGGTCAATACTTCGCCGGAAAGAAAGCAGGTATCGTCATCAAATTTAAAATCTAAGAAGGGATTGTAGAGTCTTGAAGCCATAGATGGCAAATATATTGGTTTTCGAAAGTGATTGTGTTTGTTAGAGGTCAATTTTACGAACCTATTGCAGCCCCCATGTTATTTGTTTATCCGACAATCACTTTAAAGTCTTGTAAAACTAACACTCCCTCACTAAGCTGTCCCTCTTTGTTTCGCACTCCCTTTAAAGCGCTCGTTTTACCCTTTTCCAATAAGTTTTTCATTTCCTTCTCCTCCAAGAAAGCGCCGTGTAACGTACGCCATATCTTAAAATCGCAGCCCCGCGCATAATGATCGCATTGCGCAACCTTTTCATACAATTGAATATTACCGGCATCGCATTTCGGACATTTTATCTTCCCTTTTTGCAGCGGTTTTATTTCTTCTTGCTGAATGGCAACCCGCAGGGTAAGCAACTCTTTCGTAATTTTCACGGTGTAGTCCTTGATGTGTTTCATAAAGACATCATACGAAACTTTATTAGCCCGCATCTCTTCCAGCTTTTGCTCCCATTTTCCGGTGAGCGTCACCTTTGCTATCGAGCGGTCTTTTACGAGCTGATACACTGCCAATCCCTTCTCGGTAGGTATAAGCTTTTTCTTATCACGCTTGATGTAATCCCGCTGAAATAGGGTTTCGATCGTTGCTGCACGGGTTGCGGGCGTTCCTAAACCACAGTCTTTCATCGCTTGGCGCATCTCCTCGTCCTCAATTTCCTTGCCTGATGTTTCCATCGCCTTTAACAAGGAAGCCTCCGTGTGAATAGGTCTCGCTTTTGTATGACGTTCAGCAAGTTCTAAGCTAAGAATTTCAAGCAGCTCCTCAGCGAGCAATTTCGGTAATTGCGCATTTTCGTTGTCCTGATCGTCGGTATTTTTATCGTCGTCTGGCAACTCGACCTGATCTGGCGAAAGACGCCAACCATATTGTCGGATAACGGTACCTTTTGCAATAAGCTCTACGCCATGGGCATCTATTATCACGGTAGTAATATCTTTCAAGCATACTTCCGAAAAACTTTCGACCATCCGCTTTGCAATCATATTGTAGATATTTTGCTGATCCTTGGGCATCGGGCCGGGCTTTTCATCCGTCACCAACAAAGCATGGTGATCTGTAACCTTCTTATCGTCGACGGAGCGCTTATTTAATTTGGCTCCTATTAAATTTCTACTGATCGCAGCTATACTTTCCTCTGCGGTGTCTGCTAAGTGTTTAAAAAGGTCTTCAATACCCTCGAAAACGTCTTCACCTATATAGCGGGAACCTGTACGAGGGTAAGTAATTACCTTTTTTTCGTAAAGTGTTTGGGCAATGCTCAATGTCTGATCAGCGGAATAACCGTATTTCTTATTGGCGTCCTGCTGCAACGATGTAAGATCGAAAAGAAGTGGAGGCGGTTCCTTCGTTTCTTTCGCTTCTACTTTTACAACCTTGGCTTCCGATCCTACGGTAATCTTGGCGATCGCTTGTTCAGCATCTTCTTTTTTATCTATTTTATTGGATGTGGCTTTAAACTTGATGTTGTCTTTCTCAAATCCCGCCTGTATCTTGTAAAAGGCCTGAGCTTTAAAGCCCTTATTTTCCAAGTAACGTGCGCAAATCATAGCCAAAGTCGGTGTTTGTACACGCCCCAAAGAGAGCAATCCTTTATTACCGGCTGCAAGGGTCAAAGCTTGAGTCGCGTTGATACCGATCAGCCAATCAGATTCTGATCTTGATCGGGCGGACATATAGAGGCTGTCGTATTCTGTTCCTTCTTTTAGGTTGGCAAAACCTTCTTTAATCGCCTTATCCGTCTGCGAAGATATCCACAAACGCTTAAACGGCACTTTTGAATTTAAAAAGTAGTATATATTCCGAAAGATAAGCTCTCCTTCTCGTCCGGCATCTGTCGCAACTATAATCTCTTCTGCCCCTTCTAACAGTTGTTTTATCGTGTTTAATTGCTTGACGGCACCTGCATCATCCATTTGCTTGCCGTCTCTTTTTACTTTCTTTGCTTCTAATTGAAATGTGGTAGGAACAATAGGCAGGTTAGAAACTGACCATGTGGCGTAACCGTAAGCCTGCGGCGTACATAGCTGTACCAAATGTCCAAATGCATAGGTGAACGCAAAACCATTTCCTGCGATATAGCCGTCTTTCACTTCCTTTGCACCCATCACACGAGCCAAATCTCTTGCTACAGAGGGTTTTTCAGCAATCACAACTTTCATTGAAAAGTAAAAATTAAAAAGTAAAAAGTCAAGAAGTTAAAAGTCAAAAGTTAGAAGTCAAAAAATTGAAATTTGATGGTTGAAATTTCCTTCTTCATTTTCAAATAACACGCACAGATAACCCCTAATTCACATCATCAATCTAATGTGGGTATCGAGATGCCTTTGATCTTGCGGTATAGATCAATGGCGTATACATCGGTCATTCCTGAAACGAAGTCCAGCACAGCTCTAATCTTTCCATAGGCATCTGTCCTATCTGTATGAAATTGCTCCGGAATCATAGCTACCAACTTACGGTCAAACATAGTTTTATTTGATTTTAAATACGCAGGCACAAACTCTTCTAACAACGCATTCATAACTTTGTAACCTGCTATTTCTATTTGCACGACGGTAGGCGCATTGTATATATTTGCTACGGATATTTTGGATATTTTCTTCATCTGCTCCACAATAGGTGCATCTAACGCATCCATTAAGGCGCTTTCAAAGGTACCAGCTAAGAATTTATCCTGATTTTTAACGAACACTTCCGCGCACGCATTGATAAGGGTGTTTATAGCCTTCGCACGAAGGAGCTCAACTTTGCTACCGGTATCGGTCAACCCTTCTAGACGCGCCTGAAGACTTTCGCCTCCGCACAACGGCAGTAATAACTCTTCTACTTCTTTATACGACAATATTTTCAGGTGGTGGGCATCTTCCAAGTCGATAATATTATAGCATATATCATCTGCGGCTTCCACTAAGTATACAAGTGGATGGCGAAGATACCCTTGCGGATTTGTCGGATCTTTTTCTAGCCCCAATTCTGCAGCTATTTGCGCGAAGCTTTTCGCTTCACACTCAAAAAAGCCATATTTTTTTCGGTGGTGGTTTCCACTTACATGGCCATCGATGGCTGCGCATGGATATTTAACAATAGATGCTAGTGTAGAATAGGTGAGCGCGTAGCCTTTTTTATCCTTCCCGTTGAATGGATGTGTAAGGATGCGCAAAGCATTGGCATTTCCTTCAAAATGGATCAAATCTGCCCATTCTTTCGATGATACCTGTTCTTTGTACTTACTGCCAGCGCCCTCCGTAAAATAGGATGAAATAGCAGCTTCTCCTGAATGGCCGAAAGCTGGATTTCCCAAGTCATGCGAAAGACATGCCGATGAAATGATGTTGCCAACTTCTTGAAGAAAAGGGCATGCTTCATCAATATCAGGATTTTCCTTCTTCATCAGGTTGTAGAAAAGTCTGCCTAACGATCTTCCGACGCTGGCTACCTCCAGGCTGTGGGTAAGCCTATTATGAACAAAGACGGCGCCCGGAAGCGGAAACACCTGCGTTTTATTTTGTAGTCTTCTAAACGGTGATGAAAAAATCAACCGGTCATAATCGCGCTGAAATTCCGATCGCGCATCAAGATGGTCATTAACATCACGATCTTCGTAACCCCATCGCTTTGCTGAAAGCAACTGTTTCCAATTCATCTAAAATGTATGTTTTGCTTTGCAGCAAATATAAGGTTTCTACCATTCCGGCAAGGAAAATAAATTTCAACGTGCCTAGATGTGTCCCCATGCTGATGCGTAATTTACTGACGCAAAGTCTATCAATCATTTAATAAATACGTAAAAGAAAGATGTTTAAAACCTATAATGCGAAAAGACTTTTGGCGGTTTCGCTTCGTCGTATCGGCAGTATTGCGTATTTTTATGGAAAATCTACGCATTAAAACATGACATATACACTTCCAGATCCCGCAGGATTCGAACATAAAATTGAGCATAAAAACACACATCTTGTGGTTTTGAAAAACCGCTCGGGCATGCAGGTAGCCTTTACAGACTATGGGGCACGTATTGTGAGCGTATTAGTTCCAGATAAGTTTGGTGATCTCCGAGATGTAGTATTGGGTTTTAACAGTATACAAGAGTACATCGATGCTGATGAGCAGTACCATGGCGCTACCATCGGCCGTTATGCAAACCGAATTGCAAACGGTAAATTTACAATTGGTAACGAAAGCTATACGCTCGATCAAAACAACGGCCGGAATTGCTTGCACGGTGGCCCCACAGGCTTTCATACGAAGGTATGGGACAGACAAGTGTCTTTTACAAACAAAATAGATTTCTATTATGTGTCAAAAGATGGTGAAGAGGGTTTTCCTGGCAACCTCAAGGTATGCGTGTCTTATGAACTTACTGAGGACAATGAAATTATCATAAGCTATAAAGCAGAAACAGATAAAGAAACGGTAGTCAACCTGACTAATCACGCTTATTTTAATTTAGATGGCGAAGGCCATAGCGATATATTACAGCATTGGGTAACGATTCCAGCCGATAACTTTATCCCTATCAATGAATATCAGATTCCGGAAGGTGAAGAAATGCCTGTCGATGGTACAGCTTTCGATTTTCGCAGTGCAAAGCAAGTTATAACCGATATCAATGGAGATGAAACACAACTGGCTCATGGCAATGGCTATGACCATAGTTTTGTAAATAGCCAACCTTTTTCACTTCCCGCAGCATCAGCCTATGCCACGTCGTCAGGCATCAAACTTGATGTTTTCACCACAGAACCCGCGGTTCAGTTTTACACGGGCAATTTCTTAACCGGTACAGATAAAGGAAAATCTGGTGGAACGTATTTTTCACGCACTGCATTTTGCTTTGAAACACAACATTATCCTGACAGTCCTAACCAGTCTACGTTCCCAAGTACTATCTTGAATCCGGGCGAGGTTTTCGAATCAAAAACCATTTATCGGTTTTCTATTCAAAAGGGTCTATAAATACAATGCCCCGAAAAAGCTAATCACTTTCTTGGGGCATTTTCGTCAATTTGTTAATCATTTTACTGCAACAGCGAAGCTAAGGCCTGATGTACCTTTTCAAAATGAAAGGAGTTTTTGGCTTCTCCGAACATGCGTCTGATTTCATCATTACAGAGATTACCAATACTTCCTTCGTGTGTATGACGCACCTCTTTTGATGGTTGGAATGTTCCTTCATCAATAGCCAAACCAATGTTTCGGTAAGCCTCACGAAATGGCACGCCACGAAGGACTTCGTTGTTTACCACTTCCACACTAAACAAATAATCATATTTTGGATCTTGCAGTATATCTTCCTTTACCGAGATATGATCCAACATGAAGCTGGCAATCTTTAAGCAATCACTTAAAGACTGGAATGCAGGAAATAGGTTTTCTTTGAGGAGCTGAAGATCACGGTGGTAACCAGATGGTAAATTTGTGGTCATCAATGCAATTTCATTAGGCAAGGCCTGAATTTTGTTGCAGCGAGAGCGAATCAATTCAAATACATCGGGATTTTTCTTATGTGGCATAATGCTCGACCCTGTTGTAAGATGTGCAGGAAAAGATATAAATCCGAAATTTTGATTGATAAACAAACAAACATCCATAGCAAATTTAGCCAACGTTGCGGCAATGGCGCTCATGCCTTGCGCAATAATACGCTCCGTCTTGCCTCGTCCCATTTGTGCGTAGACGACATTGTAATTTAGGTCGTCAAAGCCTAGAAGCTCGGTCGTCATGGTTCTATTCAGCGGAAACGAGGATCCATAACCTGCGGCAGATCCTAATGGATTTTTATTGCAAACTTTCCAGGCCGCCTTAAGTAGCTCCAAATCATCAACCAAGCTTTCTGCATATGCGCCAAACCACAAGCCGAAGGAAGATGGCATCGCGATTTGCAAATGGGTATACCCTGGGATCAAAACAGATTTGTGCTTTTCACTCAAGCCAACCAATGTGTTAAAGAGCCCTTCCACATCATGAACGAGGTTTTCAATTTCTGAACGGAAATAGAGTTTCAGATCAACCAGCACTTGGTCGTTTCGCGAACGGCCTGAGTGAATTTTCTTTCCTGCTTCACCAATGCGCGCTGTTAACAACATTTCTACTTGCGAATGTACATCCTCTACCGATTCCTCGATTGTAAATTGCTTATTGGCAATCTCATTATAGATAGTTTTAAGCTCTTTTTGCAATATAGTCAAATCATCATCAGCCAACAGGCCAATGCTATTCAACATCTGGGTATGAGCTAGTGAGCCCAGTACATCAGCTGCAGCTAACTGCATATCCATTTCACGGTCGTTACCTACGGTGAAAGTTTCAACAAACTTATCTACATCTATATTTTTTTGCCAAATTTTCATTTGCTCTCTTTACTATATATCCTAAAAATGCCACTCATACAAGTATTGCATGAGTTATGTGGTTCCAAATTTACTATTCTTTGTGGATAATAACAGCGCATTGTTTTACATAAGTGAGATAAACATCTGCAACAGCATTCTTTGCCCTCCAGAAGACGTAAATACGATTTACAAGCATGAATTCCCTTCTTTTTGAAAAGGAATAAATAGTGTAAAAAAGTGACCACTCACTTTATTTTAAAAAAAGTCTTTGCACGGATAGTTTATATCCCTATGTTTGTAGAAGTAAAGGGGAAATGAAAGAAACAGAAATAGAGATAGTGAGTTGATACTTACACTTTATTACCCAGGAGTAAACAAACTAAATTTGATAGACGAAGGTCTGAAATCTTGAAAAAATACAGCTAACCATTTATAAACTAATTTTGTTCTGAAAGCGTATCTCGACCTGTGATACGCTTTTCTTTTGATACTATAGTCAGCTTAAATTGTTACCTTTGTAAGAGGTAACCGTTTTGCTTATTTACATTTAACGGTAAACGAAAAATAACATGATATGGGAACAGAAAGCAAAAGACAACAACGATTTGCTGGCGTCATCCAGCAGGATCTCGCCGAGCTTTTTCAGCGAGAGGGGAATAGCTGGGCTCCGGGCGCTTTTATAACCGTCACGCGGGTTCGTGTTACACCTGATTTAGCAATAGCGCGTGTTTATTTAAGTTTTTTGAACACGAAAACAGCAAAGGATGACCTTGCTCATATCCAATCTAAGACTACGGAAATACGTTATAAATTGGGCACTCGCATTAAAAATCAGGCTCGGATAGTTCCGCAATTGGAATTTTTCTTAGATGACACCAACGAATACGTAGAGCACATGGATAAATTATTTGAAGAAATAAGTAAAGAACCTAGACAACCAGATTAAGCATCTGGTTTTTTTTGCTATACATTTGAGTATGCCCTATCGATTAGGTAACGAAATTACTTTCCCGCATCCATCACTTGCTGATGAGGATGGATTGCTTGCCGTCGGCGGCGACTTGTCGACAGACCGTCTTCTCTTGGCTTATGCACATGGCATTTTCCCTTGGTATTCGGACGATACGCCCATACTATGGTATGCGCCGCCGGAGCGCTTTGTCCTTCACCCGAAAGAGATAAAAATCAGTAAAAGCATGCGGCAGTTTATGCGCAACAGTGGTTTGATCGTAAAGCACAATTCTGCATTTGCCAATGTTATCGCACAGTGCGCCGCTACTCCGCGTGCAGATCAAGACGGCACTTGGATTACTAACGACATGCAACAGGCATACCTTAAGCTCCACGAGCTCGGCTATGCACACAGCATGGAAGTCTACAATCGGGAAAGTACGTTAGTGGGAGGATTATATGGTATTCAAATAGGACGTGTATTTTGTGGAGAAAGTATGTTTTCACATGTTTCTAACGCTTCGAAAATGGCGTTGATCTATTTGTGCACACATTTTGATTTCGAGCTCATTGATTGCCAAGTCTATTCCGAACATCTTTCTTCTTTAGGCGCGTCATTTATGTCAAGCGATTCCTATTATAACTTATTACAGCAACAACATTTTGCAGCGCATGCACTATAAGCAACATTTTGATATCCCGCCGGCAATAACCTATTTAAACACGCCTGGAAATGGCTTGGTTCCGAGAAGCGTGCATGATTGGCGTGCGCAAAGGGAGGAAGATTTTTTTGAGCCAAGTAGTTTGCTTAGAGACCAACAAGGGGAGCTCATCCAATCCGTGCGTGAGATTATAGGAAACACTTTCGATGCAAATAGCCAGCAAGTTTTCTGTACGCCGAATTTCTCTTTTGGCTACAGCACCTTATTGGATAGATTGCCTGCGGATATGAAGTTTCTTCTCTTGGACGAGGACTACCCATCGCTAAACTACCCTGTAGTAAATAGACGCTTTGCGCACCAGAAAGTTGCTATCGACCAAAACTTGGAAGCAAACATATGGCAAGCTTTTAAACAGTTCAAGCCTGATGTATTTGTATTGAGCATTGTCCAATATGTAAGCGGCATTAAAATCGACTTGAATTTCATAAAGGAACTAAAGCATGCATTTCCTAACGTTTATATTATCGGCGATGGCACGCAGTATCTGGGAACAGAACCCTTTTCCTTTCATACGTCTGGTTTTGATGCCATTGGCGGAAGCGGTTACAAGTGGCTTATGTCAGGCTTTGGGAATGGTTTTCTTATGCTCAGTGATCATTTTATGAATTATCTTCACAAAGATATAAATCAAATCCCTCGACCTCAAGAAGCCATGTGGGAACAGAAATCGATCGTGCAGACATTTTTTGAACCTGGCCATCAGGACACATTAAGCCACGGAACATTAGGGCAATCGTTGTGCTTTTTGGAGCGGTTGGGTTTGGACAAAGTGCGGGAGCATGTGGAGACGCTTTCACGCATAGCGCACGAAGAACTAGCCGCACGGAATTTATTGTTGGCTGACGTATCTGCCCGCACCATTCGTTCAGGTTTAATTAATATTCAGGTTTCGCAAACGTGTTACCAACCACTGATGGATGCTGGAATTATGTGCTTTCCGCGTGGGAGCGGAATTCGGATAGGCTTACATTTGTATAATACAGAAGAAGATATACAGTGCTTGCTGGAACATATTGACGGTTTTAAAAATAAGTAGCCATATAAAATGAAGTATAAAATAGGAGATCTAGTTCGTTTCGTAGACGAACCTATAGAAGGGCATATCACTTCCTTTCAGAAAAATGATGTCGTTGGCGTGACCGACGAATCTGGATTTGAAATACCCGTATTAATAAGTAAAATTACATTGGTACATGGGAACATGCGCCATGTGGATGACGAAGAAATCGCTACCACATCGACGGCACACACAAACCTGCCGTTCGTGGAACAGGGCATATTTCTGGGAGTTGACGGCGAACAACGCGATGGGTTAGCAAAGTTTTTTATTATCAACCATACATCATTCGAATTATTAGTTTCAATAAGTGAAACAAATGGTAACAAAGTGACTGGGCTATTCGCTGAAAAGGTTCCCCGGCAAGATTTCGTACAGTTCTACACGGCAAATTTTAGCAATGTAGGCAAATGGCCAAATTTTCATGTACAGATCGTTAGACATAGTATGCAAGCTCAGGTAGCAAAAGCTCCAATCTTGAAGGAGTTTCGCGTGAAACCCTTGGATTTGATTCAATCGAAGGATAGTGACGAGATCATGGATGCGAAAATTTGGCGCTTTGAATTGGATAAACCTGAAGAAAACATTGGACTGGATAAATTGAAAGATCATTTTATTAGTCATCGCCCAAACAAACGCTAGTAGAAATAATAGCTTATAGGCGAGGTTTGCAAAAAAACGCCTCTGTTTTCGTAAAAACCTCGCCTTATAAGGAATTAGCTAGGCTTGCTCATCAATTTCGGGCTCTGCAGCTACCCTGTTTGCTTTCACGCTCAATAAGATAATAAACGCGCCAACAAACAAAGCAATCCACCCCCACTTCAGATGCAATGTTTGGGATAACAAGCCATCTACGAACTTCATTCCGAAATAATTATTGATTTTGAAGTATACGGCCAAAAAGCCGATAACACACCAACCTAGAAACAGTCTACTGGATAAACGATAAAAGCTAACTTTACGTAAAAAGAACGCTAATACACATAGCGCCAATAGCCCGTAAGTGACAAAGAATAAAATCACATCAGTTTGGTATAAATTCCAATTTCCTTTAACAGGCACTTTTAAAAAAGGGAGGAAGACAGGGGCTATTGCCGAAATGAAGATGCCCGTTAACGCCATCGGTTTTCTTAGGATATACATATGTTCAAATTTGAATACAAAGATTTGGAATTATCTGCCTACTTTTAGAAGGTTTCTACGAAAAGTTTAAAAAAAAATGTAGCACGTCTCACATATTTCGTAATTCAAAAATGACTATCATCATCCCAAACGCTCCAAATATTCATAAAGCGCTACTAGAAAGATACTTAACAAAATTTTAACATTATTTAAAATCATTCTAAATTCTCCGTATTGACAGATTTTTGACAGAAAACCTTTTGCTTTAATCTACATTTGCAGGGAGAAAAAATAGAGCAAGATAGGCTTTGAAGAATTTAAAAGTTATAGCATTTACCCACAAGCATGTCGAATTAAAAGACTTGGGCAATTTGGTGATCTGCAACGAAGAGTTGGAAGAGCGTCTGATTAACCTAAAGAACACCCTCGATATTCCGGAGATTTTTTACATTGCGACGTGTAATCGTGTGGAATTTGTTTTTTCTGGTGCACATGAACTCAATGATGATTTTATTGCAGATTTCATGCACAGGATGAACTTTTGTGTTCCAAGCGAGCGGCTTCAGTGCTATCTTGGTCAGGTAACCCGCTATTCTGGTATGGATGCACTAACGCATTTATTCCGGATGTCCTGTTCGCTGGAAAGCCTGGTAGTAGGCGAAAAAGAAATATTAGCTCAAGTACGTCGTGCTTACGAGAGATGCCGGGAGGCAGGTTTTACAGGGGATTATCTACGCCTTGTTATGGATCGTTTAGTGAAAACTGCTAAGGAAGTTTATACATACACGAATATTTCTCGAAACCCTATCTCAGTTGTTTCATTAGCTTATCGTAAGCTTAAAGAAGTAAAATTAGCCCAAAACCCGCGTATTTTGGTTATTGGCTCCGGCGAAACCAACCAAAACTTGGCTAAATATTTAAAAAAACATCAGCACTCTAATTTTGTTGTATTCAATCGTACACTGAAGAATGCTCAAAAATTAGCCGTTGAGTTAAATGCAGAAGCCTATCCTTTGTCCGAGTTAGGAAAGTATAAAAAGGGATTTGATGTCATGATTGTGTGTACCGGCTCTCCTGAAGCAATTATCGATACAAACTTATACCAATCGTTATTGAATGGCGAAACGGATAAAAAGGTGATCGTAGATCTTGCGGTGCCTAATAATGTCGAAGCAGAAGTTGTCGCTTCTTTCCCCATGCACTACATCGAGGTTAGCAGTTTGCAAGCTATTGCAGAAAAAAACAAACAAGACCGTTATAACGAACTGGATAGTGCAGACGCAATTATCCAGCAAAATATACGGGAATTTCTACCGGTTATCAAACAACGTAGAGTGGAAGTCGCTATGCGTGAAGTTCCTGAAAAAATAAAGGAAATTAAATCCTTTGCACTAAATGAGGTTTTTGCTCAAGATGTGCAAAACCTGGACCCGCAAGCTCGCGAGGTGTTAGAGAAAGTCATCAATTACATGGAGAAAAAATACATCAAAGTACCTATGTTGATGGCGAAAGAAATTTTAGTCAAAAATTCCCAATCTGAAGTTAATTAACGCGTTTCAGCTATTTTGAAATGTAGCCTTATTCTGACATTGGAAGTCGGGATTATATGACTATTTGGTTAACTTTGTACGCATTTTCAACATACAAAAGTATCAAGAGTGAATAGGAAACTTATAATTGGAACCCGGGGTAGTCAGCTCGCATTATGGCAAGCCAATCACGTTAAAGCCCGTCTTTCCGAAATCGGCGTGGAATCTGAACTAAAGATAATCAAAACACAAGGTGATATTATTCAACATTTGCGTTTAGACAAACTGGAAGGTAAGGGTTTTTTCACAAAGGAATTAGAGGAAGAATTATTATCAAGCCAAATAGACCTCGCTGTTCACTCGCATAAAGATCTGCCTACAGTAAACCCTCCGGGACTCATCATTGCCTCTGTTTCGGAACGTGAGGATCCTGCCGAGTTAATCATCATCCATAAAGACTGCGTTGACCTTAAGAAAAGGTTGTCTCTAAAACACAACGCTACAGTAGGTACATCATCTAACCGAAGAAAAGCGCAGTTTCTTTCTTTGCGGCCTGATTTGGAGTTTACGGACTTGCGCGGCAACTTACAAACACGTATCCAAAAACTAAGAGATGAGCAATATGACGCCATCGTTTTAGCGAAAGCTGGCGTCATGCGAATAGATATGGATCTTTCTGATTTTCATATTGAAGAAGTTGCACCTATCGAGGTCGTTCCAGCGCCTGCGCAAGGTGTATTAGCCATACAGATCCGCGAATCTGATGGCGAACTCTTCGAATTATTACAACAAATTAATGATGGCGAAGTAGCACGAACGATTGCTGTGGAACGCAAAGTGCTCAACCTCTTTGATGGAGGGTGCCATGCTCCACTTGGCTGCTATTGCCGCGCTACAGAAAACGGAAAGTATGAGGCGTGGACATCTATAGCAGAAGACAACGAAGACTTCCCGGATCGTCTATATTACCAATCAGCATCTACCGAAGGAATGGCGGAACACATTTTCTCGAAGTTCCAAAAAGATAGAAAAATGCCTTCCAGCGTTTTTATTACAAGAGATCTGGATGAAAACTCGTACCTCGGCCGCTATCTGGCAAAACATAAAGTCCAAATTGATGCCCGTTCATTGTTAAGAATATACCCCACCATTAATAAGCTTGATTCATTTATTTTAAAGCGTGCCGATTGGATATTTTTCAATAGCAAAAATGCCATCGATCATTTCTTTAAATTGGAACCCGTAATACTCAAGCGGACGAAACTCGCTGTATTAGGACGAGGATCGGAAGATGCATTGCGCAAATATGACCGCGTGGCAGACTTCTCCGGAGACAACCTTGGCATAAAAACTGAGGATATAGCGAAGGAATTTGCGAGACTCGTAGCCGGCCAAACGGTGTTTATTCCTCGGGCAAAAGATTCGTTAATGTCTATACAAAATGCGTTAACGCCTGAAACGAAAGTTATTGACATGCCTATCTACGAAACAGTCTTGGAAGAAAATGTAGATAAATCCAATGCTGATGTACTGATATTTACAAGCCCTAGCAATGTGGAAGCTTATTTTCGGGAGAATTTAGTCGACCCGGGACAGCAGATCATTTGCATTGGCTATTCTACCGCCAAAAGTATTGAGGCTATGGGCTTATCCTATACGCTACCCTTTACTCCCGATGAAATTGGATTATCGGAAGCAATCTTTGGTTTAAATTATTAATATCATAGGCTGCTGTCTAAAGAAATACCGAAAAATGCAGGAAAACATGTTAACAGTTGAAGGAGGCCTCGTTCCTTCTTATCGCATTTAAATGTAAGCTTGTGCTTTAGGCTGCTCCCTTTACTTCTAATACATAAAGATATGTTACAACGCCCTCGAAGAAATAGAAAATCAGCAGTTATCAGGGATATGGTTCAAGAGAATCATATTTCAGCAGCAAATTTGATCTTCCCTTTATTCATCGTAGATGGACAAGGACAAAAGACAGAAGTTTCCTCCATGCCGGGCATATTCCGGTATTCTGTGGACAACCTACTGCGTGAGGTCGAAAGCTGTCTGAAGCTAGGTTTAAACGCTTTTGATCTTTTTCCCAATATCGAAGATTCGCTGAAAGATAAGTTTGCTACGGTGAGCTACAAAAAGGGAAGCCTTTACCTACGTGCCATCGAAGAAGTAAAAAAGAATTTTCCGGAAGCTTGCGTCGTAACAGATGTCGCAATGGATCCCTACAGCTCAGACGGCCATGACGGGCTAGTGGAAAACGGTGAAATCCTGAACGATGAAACCTTAGAGATTCTAGGAAAAATGGCCTTGGCACATGCTGAAGCTGGCGCAGATATTATCGCTCCTTCCGATATGATGGACGGCCGCATCGGCTACATCAGGGAGCTTCTTGATACGCATGGTTTCAAACATGTTTCGCTAATGTCTTACACTGCAAAATATGCTTCTGCATTCTACGGACCTTTCCGCGATGCATTAAACTCAGCGCCGAAAGCAGGCGATAAAAAGAGCTACCAAATGAACCCCGCCAATACAAGAGAGGCGTTGATAGAGGCACAACTAGATATGCAGGAAGGTGCAGACTTCCTTATGGTAAAACCTGGCCTACCCTATCTGGATATTGTGAAACTACTACATGACAACTTCGATCTTCCTATCGCTGTTTACAACGTTTCTGGAGAATACGCTATGTTAAAAGCTGCCACACAAAAAGGTTGGCTGAATGAAGAACGTTCGATAATGGAAACGCTGCTAAGCTTTCGGCGCGCAGGCGCCTCATCCATCCTTACCTATCACGCTAAAGAAGTATTGGAAAAAGGTTGGTTAAAAGCATAGCTTAACCGATCAAATTAATCGGTGGTGAGCCACCGATTAATTTGATAAATGCTGAATTAAGCATGCGCTATCGCATTACGACCTAAAAACCCAACTTTCTACGCTTTAAAATCATCGGAATAAAACCAAGCGAATACTGACCTAAAGATGAAGGTCTATTTCTATAAATTGGATAACTTAGTCATCTAATTCTACTAACAATGACAGAACAATATCAAGATATATCAAGAATAAAATCAGCGGAACTATTTGAAAAAGCGAAGCAATTTTTCCCCGGCGGTGTAAATTCACCGGTGCGCGCATTCAAATCTGTTTATGGTACCCCGCTATTTATCGAGCGTGGCGACAAAGCTCATTTATGGGACGCCGATGGCAATGAATTCATCGACTACTGTTGCTCATGGGGTCCGCTAATTCTTGGGCACAACAATGCAGACATTAGAAATGCCGTTGCTGGACAGCTTGATAAGGGCCTGAGCTTTGGAGCGCCCACGCAGTTAGAAAACGAGTTAGCCGAACTTATCTTGAGCAACAATACTTACATTGAAAAGATTCGCTTTGTGAGCTCTGGAACGGAAGCCGTAATGTCTGCCATACGTTTAGCCAGAGGTTATACCAAAAGAGATAAGATCGTTAAGTTCGAAGGTTGTTATCATGGGCACTCGGACTCTCTGCTCGTGAAAGCGGGGTCGGGCCTGGTTACCTTTGGTGAAACTTCATCCGCTGGTGTGCCAAAGGCCTTCGCTGACGAAACAATCGTTATTGCTCTAAATGATACACAAGCTTTAGAGGAAGTTTTTGCAACGTTCAAAGATCAAATCGCGGCCGTTATCATTGAGGGAGTTCCGGCGAATAACGGTTTGCTAATTCAAGATCATGATTATATCAACTTCTTAAGAAGGATCACACAGGAACAGGGTACGCTTCTTATTTTTGATGAGGTAATTACAGGATTTCGTCTTGGCTTTCAAGGCGCCGCGCATTATTATGGCGTGCAACCAGATATTATTACGTATGGCAAAATTATCGGCGGTGGCATGCCTGTTGGTGCTTATGGTGCATCGCACGAATTAATGGGCTATATCTCTCCTGACGGGGGGGTATATCAAGCTGGAACGCTCTCCGGAAATCCGGTGGCGATGGCAGCCGGAATTGCTACATTGCGTCAGCTGGCCGCTCCTGGCTTTTACGAAAAACAGGAAAAAACAACCGCAGCATTTGTCGATACCCTTCGCTCTTATATCGCTGAAAAAGAATACGAAGTGAAAATCTTTACCATCGGTTCGATATTTTGGTTTGCTTTCACTGCGCAGGAGTCGATCAAGCGAGCTGATGAGATCGATCCACAATCCATGGAAAAGTATAAAGTTATGCATCGTTCGCTACTGAACCAAGGTATCTATTTTGGCCCATCCGGCTACGAAGTAGGATTCATTTCTAGCGCCCATACGGAAACAGACTTAGAACAGACAATTATTGCTATAAAAGCTGCTCTCGATATTGTGTTTCAATAAAAACCTTTTTGCTTTCGGTTTGTTAAATATCAGGTAAACAAATTCAATCATTTAAATCCAACGATATGAAAATGAGTACATTCACAGGTTTGATGGCCGTATTCGCAGTATCTGCATCGGTTGTAGCCTGTAATCCGACAACAAAAAATAGCGAAGGTGAAACCCAAGATTCTACAGCTTTGGCTGACTCCGTGGGATCCGTCGCAGTAAATCCATTGCAACATTCAAAGGAATTTCCAGGGGCTGCTTTAAAAATAGCATCCATTACTTCGGAAAAGGTAGGAGCTGACTCGGCAAAGATCACCGTGAAATATGATGTGAGTAACTTTAAGCTGACTGAGCAAACGGAGCATGATCATCATATGGCAAACTCGCATGAAGGCCAGCATATCCATTTTATATTGGATAACAAACCTTACGCAGCGCTTTATAAGCCTGAGCATAGCGCAACTGTCGCTTTAAATTCCGAACACTACTTGATGTCATTCTTGTCACGTTCTTACCATGAGGCCATCAAGACTCCCGAAGCACACAAGTTGATCAAATTTAAGATCGATGCGGACGGTAAATTGACCGAAGAGGCCGCACCGAAGGACATCGCACTTTTCTATAGCCGTCCGAAAGGCGAGTATAAAGGAGATGATACCAAAGCGTTATTATTAGATTTCTATGTAGCGAACGGTACACTGGGAGCAGACGGCCATAAAGTCAAAGCTGATATCAACGGACAAGAGTTCACACTTGATCAGTGGGTACCTTACGAAATCTTAAACCTGCCGATGGGCGAGACAACTGTTAAGCTATCTCTGGTCGACAAAGATGGAAATGCAGTAACAGGAGATAACGTTATGATCGAACGCAAAATCAATCTTGCTGCGCAATAACTAGATTAGCTTTATTTTTTAATCAAAACAGCCATTGTGGGAAGCACAATGGCTGTTTCGTTTGGGTAAGGGTAAGAGTCAAGATTTAGAATCCTACACTCTTCAAGTTTAAACCTGTCCGTTCATCCAATCCGAACATGAGGTTCATATTCTGAACAGCTTGTCCAGATGCTCCCTTCAATAGATTATCTGTCGCGTTAAGGATCAATAGTTGGTTCCCATGCTTCTCCAAATGCAAAATGCTTTTATTCGTATTAACCACTTGCTTCAGATCGATGTTTGCTTTGCTTACCCAAGTAAAAGGATGTGCGGCGTAGAAGCTTTCATACAGATCGTAAGCCTCGTCTTCGCGCAATGCGCAGTCCACATAAATGGCAGAAAATATGCCACGGGCAAAGTCACCACGCTGCGGTACGAAATGTATTTTTTCGGCAGCACGAGCTAATAAAGACTTATCAGACAACGGTAAAAAACCACTTTGTAGTTGGTCTAATGATTCGGAGATCTCCTGTAGATGCTGGTGCTCGAAAGATTTATAGGCCGATAGGTTATTATTCCGCCAAGAGAAGTGCGTTGTCGCGCCCGGCTTTTGTCCTGCACCGGTAGAACCTGTGGTTGCATTGATATGTACCGCATCAGGCAATAGACTTTTACTTGCTAAAGGAAGCAAAGCCAATTGGATATTTGTTGCGAAACAGCCTGGATTAGCAATGTATTGCGCTTGCTTTATTGCTTCTTTATTTAATTCTGGCAGACCATAGACAAAATTATCTCCCTGATAAGCGGTGTTTGCACGCAAACGATAGTCTTGCGAAAGATCAATAATCTTAACATGGTGAGCAACAGCGTTGGCATCTAGGAATTTACGCGCATCTCCATGACCAACACAGAGAAAAAGTACATCAACCTCACTATGAAAGTCTGAAGAAAAAGTTAGCTCAGTATCACCATAAAGATCATTGTGAACATCATACAGTTTGTTTCCAGCATTAGAAGCCGAATTTGCAAATACGATTTCCACATCTGGATGATAGATTAGTACACGAAGTAATTCGCCACCGGTGTAACCTGCTGAACCTACGATCCCTACTTTAATTTTGCTCATGTTTATACTTATTTTGGCATGAACCTCATGGAAAACAAAGAGAGAAGCCTACGAATAGACTTATCCCTTTGCTTTCTTTAAGGCTTATTATAGATCTGTTTTTTTGAAATCATAAAATGCGGTGTCTTGATCTTGCAACTGGAAGCCTATCTTTCTATACAGACGCTGCGCTGCGATATTATCGACCTGCGTAGAGAGGTGCACCGAGACGGCTCCATCATGTTTTGCAAAAGCTACTGCCTTTCGAATAAGCTCCTCACCTACGCCGCGCTTTCTTACCGATTCCTGCACATAAAGGTCATTCAGTATCCAGTTTTTTTCGGTACGCGCGGAAGAATACTTTGGATAAAGCTGCGTAAATCCCACGGCAACACCATGCTCATAAGCAACGAAAATCACAGATTCGTTATTCGCTAGCCGCGCTTCCAAAAATGTCCGCGCACGCGCCACATCTGACGCCGCCTTATAAAACACACGGTAAGCATCAAATAGTGGCACCACATCTTCCAACTTGTTTAACGACAGCCGCGCGATCATGCTATTTCTCGTTAACCTTGTGCCAAATAATAGTTTGATTACCGAATATCTTAGCAAAGCCTTTAACATCGTCGCCAGTATAGCCTTCATTCATCTCCCCATAACTTCCAAATTTATTGGACATTAAGTCGTGATCTGATTCGACACCGACAATAATAAACCTATACGGGTGAAGCTCTACGATCACGCGGCCAGTTACTGTCTGTTGCGAAGAGCTTAAAAAAGCTTCTATATCACGCATGACAGGGTCGTGCATTTGTCCTTCATGCATATAGTTGCCGTAAAAACCAGAAATTTGGTCTTTCCAAGATAACTGCCATTTCGTTAAGGTATGCTTCTCGAGCGTATGATGGGCTTTGATCAGAATCAACGGCCCGGCAGCTTCGAAACCTACACGACCTTTAATACCAATAATGGTATCGCCTACGTGGATATCGCGACCTATACCGTAGGGTTGTGCTAAATCTTGAAGCTGTTGAATAACTTTTACGGCGCCAACCTCTTTTCCATTCAGCGCAATAGGCTCGCCCTGCACGAAATCAATCGTTATCCTTTGCGGTTCGCTTGACGAAACTTGTGTTGGCCACGCGGCTTCTGGCAAGTATTGGTTTGAGGTTAAAGTCTCCGCACCACCTACAGAAGTTCCCCAAAGGCCTTTGTTAATGGAATATTTGGCCTTTTCCGCATTGATTTCTACACCGTGCTTAGCAAGGTATTCGATCTCTGCTTCGCGAGAAAGCTTAAGATCACGTATTGGCGTGATGATTTCAACACCCGGTATAAGTGTGTTAAAGATCATATCAAAACGAACTTGGTCATTACCTGCTCCGGTAGATCCATGCGCTACGCACTCCGCTCCTATCTTCTTCGCATAATTAGCGATCGCAGTCGCTTGGCATACACGCTCTGCCGAAACCGAGAGGGGATACGTTGCGTTCTTTAGCACGTTGCCAAAAATCAGGTATTTGATCGTATCGCGGTAATAATCTTCTGTTTCATCAATGGCGCTGTGCGATTTAACACCTAAATCATAAGCACGCTTTTCAATGGCTTCTAGTTCGTCCTTGGAGAATCCACCGGTATTTACAACGACCGAATGGACTTCAAGACCAAGATCTTTAGTGAGGTATATACAACAGAACGATGTATCTAAACCACCACTAAACGCTAATACTACTTTTTTCATCTTAATAATTTATTCTTTACTGGCCGGTTATACCATAAAATTTATAACCCACTGTTTATTTAAAAAATCTCAACGGTTTCGTTTCTATCTTGATAGTACTACCGTTAATGTATAGCTTCAAATGTACTAATTTTATATTCCTTTAACCGCTCCGGTTCCTATGGGAAATACAGCAGCAAGCATCTTTCGCGACGACTTCCATAGCTTGGCTTCAATACGTTTTAAAAGCGACTGTTTTTTAACGATGCGATCAAGCCGTTCTTTGGCTTCAGCCCTACGCTGAATTTTTTCTTTTAATTCACGCTCTTTTTCAACCGGATCCCATAGCATAGCAGTACACATGCAGTTTTTGCGTTCTTTGCTCACTAAGATATCGTAATTCACACAGGATTGGCAGCCTTTCCAAAATTCCTCATCCTGGGTAAGTTCAGAATAGGTAACCGGCTCATATCCAAGATCAGAATTGATCTTCATAACGGCAAGCCCTGTTGTCAAACCAAATATTTTAGCGTGGGGATATTTTTCTCTGGAAAGCTCAAAGATGCGTTTCTTTATTGCCTTCGCTAGGCCTACTTTCCGAAATTCTGGATTCACGATTAGCCCCGAGTTGGCCACATAATCGCCATGGCTCCAGGTCTCAATATAACAAAAGCCTGCCCAACGCCCATCTTTGTGCAGCGCAATTACCGCCTTACCATCCTCCATTTTGCGCGCCACATATTCTGGCTTTCGGCGTGCGATACCAGTGCCTCGTGCTTTAGCCGATTCGAACATCTCGTCGCAAATCGCATCTGCATATACCGTGTGTGCAGCCTTAGCTGGAATGATTGAAAAATCTGAAAGTGTCATCTAAAGATGTTGACCCATTAATTTGCACTATAGTGCATCAATAAATATGATTAATTAACGATTGAGGGACCACCGAGCCGGGTGATTATCATAGTGAAAGTGGCCTGCCTCTGAATCAAGCTCGAGGCAGAATAGGTCGTCGGAGTCTTAACACCGGGCAATTAAACGCATGTTTGGCATATAACGATTCCATGACCCGCTTCTTATAAAGCAGTACAGGGCAATCAATATATACGTTTACGTATTTCATGCTATTGTCTTTCCATGTTTAGACTGGGCAAAAGTAAAAAATTATTTTTTTCTTTTATGTAAGTAAGATGTAGTTTTTTTATTAAAAAACCATTAACCTATCTCTCTTATCGTCAATATACTAATAGGACGTATGATTTAGTAAAAGGTTCAAAGTGAAACTACTCCCCGTCAGAAATAAGATCAAGTTTCATAAGTCTATCTATTTGTGTAATTTTGCGGAAGATTTAATCCACAAAGAAATGGTTGGCCCTAGTATTATCTTTTACATATTTTTTGCAGTTCCTTATATTTTTGTGATGTACTGGCTGGTCAAACAAGACCGGAAAAAGTATGCGTGGGGCCTGGCGGTTGTTACCGTTATTGCTATTATAGGCATCATTGTTTCTCAAAAGGCGAGTAAGGTTGCTATTCAAAATTATCAACAACATCAAATAGATGCGCGCGAAATAGAGCAAGAAAATAGATTAGACTCTTTAGAAGATAAATAGACTTTTTTGTAATCTAATGAATAGGGCAACTGACAGTTGCGCGTTTATACCAAAAAACCCAAGAGGCTGTAGTTGTGTTTTGCAAAATAGCGAAAACAAAAACTACAGCCTCTTGTAGTGTTAAGCGCCTTGAACACTATTTAGTGATCCCCTCCAACTTAAATAGGAAGGCATAGTTCAGCGCTACATCTTTCAAATAGTCGAATCGACCGGAAGCACCTCCATGACCATAATCCATATCCGTTTTAAGCAATACTACATTACTTCCCTTTTTCGTTGCGCGTAGTTTAGCTACCCACTTCGCGGGCTCAAAATATTGCACCTGGCTATCGTGCAGGCCTGTTGTTACCAGCAGATTAGGATATTCTTTTGGCTCAATGTTTTCATAGGGCGAGTAGGATTTCATATACGAATAAGCTGCCGGTTCGTTTGGATTACCCCATTCATCATACTCGTTCGTCGTAAGTGGTATCGTTTCGTCCAACATCGTGTTTACCACATCCACAAAAGGCACCTGTGCAATTACGCCATTCCATAGTGACGGGGCAAGGTTAATCACCGCCCCCATTAGCAAGCCACCTGCGCTGCCGCCTTGCGCATAGAGGTGAGCAGAGCTGGTGTAATGCTCTTTCACTAAGAATTGTCCACAGTCGACAAAATCGGTGAATGTATTTTTCTTCTTCATCATTTTCCCGTCTTCATACCACTGTCGCCCCATTTCTTCGCCACCTCGTATATGAGCAATAGCGTATACAAATCCTCGGTCTAAAAGACTCAAACGGGCGGAACTGAACGATGGATCCATCGATGAGCCGTATGATCCATAAGCATACAATAGCAACGACGCTTTCCCATTTTTTTCAAATCCTTTCTTGTAAACAAGAGAGATAGGAATACGTGTGCCATCCGTTGCAGTAGCAAATTGTCTTTCAGTGATGTAGTTGTCAGCGTCGTAACCACCGAGAACCTGTTGCTGCTTCTTGAGCTGCTTCTCCTTCGTCTTCATGTTATAGTCGAAAGTTGATGAAGGAGTTACGAGCGATGTATATCCATAACGGACAACTTGCGTATCATATTCTTCATTCACACTAGGGTAGACGGCATAGGCAGCTTCGCCAAAATCTAGGTAATGCTGGGTACCATCTGTCAAAGAACGTATAGCCATTTGCGTTAGTCCGTTTTTACGTTCTGCAACAGCGAGGAAGTCCTTAAACTCATCAAGCCCTGAAACTAATACATCCGATCGATGTGGAATAAAATCCGTCCAATTTTCCTTCGTTGTCTTTTCTAATGGGCATTGCGCAACTTTAAAGTTTTTCGCATGATCATTTGTGAGTATCAAAAAACGATCTGCTAGTGCCGTGACAGAATAAAGCACATCTTTTCTGCGGGGCTGGAAAGATTTAAATGGTGCATTGGGTGTATCGGCATTTAAAATAAATACTTCAGATGATAGGGTTCCGCCCGAATAGATCATGATATACCGACCATTTTTTGACTTTTCCACACCGATATAATTGGTGTTGTCTTTTTCATCGTAAACGACAGCATCACTTTTATCCGATGCACCTAATGTATGTCTTTTTATTTTTTCGCTTAATAGCGTGACCGGGTTTTTCGCCGTGTAAAAAAAGGTTTTGCTATCATTAGCCCATACCGCTTCCCCTTCTGTACGGTCAATCTTTTCGGTGGATAATTCGCCTGTTTCTAAATTCTTGATATGGATGGTGTATTCTCGCCGTGAAACCGTATCCACACCGAAAGCTAACAACTTATTATCTGGACTGACGGAAAAGCCCGTAGCAGCGTAATAGGAATAGCCTTCCGCCATTGCGTCGATATCCAGCAATACTTCCTCAGGACCATCCAAGCTACCCTTTTTGCGGCAGTATTTATAGTATTGTTTCCCTTCTTCTGTCCTACTGTAATAATAATAGCCGTTTTTTAAATAAGGAACGGACTCATCTTTCTCTTTGATACGCCCTTTCATTTCCAGAAAAAGTTTCTCTTGAAGAGCTTCTGTATCTTTCATCATGATAGCGGTATATTTATTTTCTTCTTCGAGATACTGTATAACGTTCGATGAATCGGCGCCCTTTTTGAAATAATCGTTCATCCAATAGTAGTCATCGGCTACCGTGTCTCCATGGATAATACGTGTATGCTCTTTCTTCTGCGCGATGGGCGCATCGGCTTGAGGCCAAACCGATGTATGTGTGTTTTTCATATCAGAACATGCTATTGCCATAGCGCCAATGATAATCATATAGTTCCATTTTTTGTTCATAAAAAAGAATTTTACGATAAAGTTAGTGTAAAAAAAATATCGATTTAGTTTTTTTTAACAACAACTGCATGGTAGTTGCGTTATATTTGCCATTAACGAGAACTAAACAAATATGATTGGAACAAGTAGACTTTGTACCTTAATAGGTATAGCGTTACTTCCTTATTTTGGAAGTGCGCAGTCAAAGAGCACAAACCCACCCAATTGGTACAACTTAGATTATCAGGCGGACGGTGTCCGCGGTATAAGTACCGAGAAAGCTTATGAATTGTTAAAAGGTCGTAAATCAACGCCTGTAATAGTCGGTGTATTGGACGGTGGTGTAGATTACAAACATGAGGATCTGAAAGATGTGATGTGGACCAATAAAAAGGAAGTAGCCGGTGATGGGAAAGATAATGATGGAAACGGCTATATCGACGATATACACGGCTGGAATTTTATCGGTAACGCTACAGGCGAGAATGTACAATACGATAATTTGGAGGTGACGCGATTAATTCGTTTGTACGAACCAAAATATATTTCTGTATTGCCATCTACCCCCCTAACAGAGGAAGAACGCCGTGAATTTGTGGCTTATCAGAAAATGATCAGCGACTACACCAGTAAACTTGATCAAGCGAACTTTGGGAACACAAATTATGTGCGACTAAAAGAAGAGCTAGACATCATCATTAAAAAAATAGGAAAAGATCCTAAAGATATCACCAAAGCTGATTTAGATAGCTATACAGCGACATCTGATCGCCAGAAAATGGCTTTACGGATGGCCAATAGAGAATTGGCGAACACGCCTTTTGATAAATTTTACAAAGATTTAGAAGATGGTGTGAAGTACTTTAGCGGTCAAACCAAGTATCACTTGAACAAGGCGTATGATTCACGTAGCATTGTGGGCGACAATTACGAGAATGCTAGCGAACGTGATTATGGCAATCCGGATATCAAAGGGCCGGACGCTGACCACGGCACGCACGTAGCCGGAATTATTGGAGCGAAGCGTGATAATGGCATCGGGATAAACGGCGTCGCGGACAATGTGCAAATTATGGGCATCCGCCTTGTGCCTGACGGCGATGAACGCGATAAAGATGTCGCCAATGGAATACGCTACGCCGTAGCGAATGGTGCAAAAGTAATTAATATGAGCTTTGGTAAAGGATACGTTTACAATAAGGAGACGGTTGACGAAGCCGTAAAGTATGCCGAAGAAAATGATGTGCTACTGGTTCATGCCGCTGGAAACGACTCAAAGGATAATGACATCGTTAAAAATTATCCAATGAAGTATTTTACAGATAGCTTGGGTGCCGTGCTAGGCGAAGCATCAAACTGGATCACCGTGGGCGCCACGTCATCTGGCCTTGATGACGACCTATTGGCTAGTTTTTCAAATTATGGCTATAAATCAGTAGATGTATTTGCGCCGGGAGTGAAAATTAATTCCACCATGCCGGAATCTACCTATAAAGAACAAGATGGTACGAGCATGGCAGCACCTGTCGTTGCTGGGCTTGCGGCGTTAATTCGATCATACTATCCTGAACTTTCAGCTAAAGAGGTGAAAAGCGTTATATTGAAATCGGTTACCAAGGTAGATGACAAGGTTAAAATACAGGTAGATGGATCGACAAAAAAGGTCTATCTTGATGAGATAAGCGTTACAGGAGGTATCGTTAACGCCAAAAGAGCTGTGGAGGAAGCTAACAACTATATCCAAACAAAAAAGTAAAAAAATGTTAAATCGGATATAATATATATTTCTATCTTGCGTTTTATATGTACTTAACAAAACAAAAGGCTTATGGTAGAATACTTTACACAAGATGAACATGAGACTAGATTAAGCGAAAATGAGGTAGCCATGGTTGATAGAAACACTGACGCACTATTCGATGAAAGGCTCAGAAACGGTTTAGCGAAACTGACAAAGTCACCAAGTGCACAAACGATCGAGAACATTTTAAATTACTCGAAGAGCTTAACAAAGTAACATGGCAAAGTCTCTAACGTTGTTAGAGACTTTGTTATTTATGAAGAGTTTTAAATATCTTTGTTTATGTTAAAAAAAGAGAGATATAAGGAATTCGTCGCCTATTTTTCCACGCATAATCCGGAGGCGCAGACGGAGCTCAACTATAGCAATCCCTATGAACTCCTAGTAGCCGTGATTCTTTCTGCACAGTGCACCGACAAACGAATTAACCAAATTACACCAGCACTTTTCGATCGTTTCCCTGATGTTACAGCGTTGGCGGGTAGCACGGTAGAGGAAATCTTTTCGTATATCCGTTCGGTAAGCTATCCGAATAATAAAGCAAAGCACTTATTGGGGATGGCCCAAAAACTGATTGAGGAATTTCAGGGGGAGGTGCCGGAAAAAGTGGACGATCTTATCAAGTTACCTGGAGTGGGTCGCAAAACCGCTAACGTGATATCTTCGGTGGTGTATAACAATCCATCAATGGCGGTTGACACGCATGTTTTTCGTGTGAGCAACAGGCTAGGCTTAACAAGTAACGCCACTACCCCGTTAGCAGTGGAAAAGCAATTGGTAAAATACCTCCCGAAGGACACCATAGCCATTGCACATCACTGGCTCATCCTGCATGGCCGATATATCTGCTTAGCCAGAAGACCAAAGTGCGAGATTTGTCCCATCACCTATTTCTGTAAATATTTCGAAAAAACCTATCAACAACAAGCTGTTTAAAAAATTACGAACAAAACTAATATTATTAGTAATATAATTTTTATTTATAAAATTTATATTGTATTTTTGACTATTAAATACTAAAAATATGAGTAACGCAGATAAATTAAAAGCTTTACAGCTTACCTTAGATAAACTTGAAAAGTCTTATGGTAAAGGTACCATTATGAAATTGGGCGACTCTGCCGTTGAGCCTATTGAAGCAATATCTACCGGTTCACTAGGACTGGATATAGCATTAGGTATTGGGGGAGTTCCGAAGGGTCGTATTATCGAGATCTACGGTCCGGAATCATCAGGTAAGACTACTTTAGCGACTCACATTGTAGCGGAAGCTCAGAAAAAAGGCGGAATCGCAGCCGTAATTGATGCAGAGCACGCCTTTGATAAATACTATGCACAGAAGCTAGGGGTTGATGTAGAAAACCTGTTGATATCGCAGCCAGATAATGGCGAACAGGCACTTGAAATTGCAGACAATTTGATTCGCTCAGGCGCTATTGATGTTATTGTGATTGACTCCGTTGCGGCTTTGGTACCTAAAGGTGAGATTGAAGGGGAAATGGGTGATTCGAAAATGGGCTTACAAGCGCGCTTAATGTCCCAGGCATTGCGGAAATTAACCGGCACAATTTCAAAAACAAATTGCTGTTGTATTTTCATTAACCAGCTTCGGGAGAAAATTGGCGTTATGTTCGGAAATCCCGAAACAACCACAGGCGGTAACGCACTTAAGTTTTACGCATCTGTTCGTTTGGATATCCGTCGTACATCCCAAATTAAAGATTCTGACGAGGTGTCCGGTAACCGGGTTAAAGTAAAAATTGTAAAAAATAAAGTGGCACCTCCATTCCGCATCGCTGAGTTCGACATCATGTTTGGCGAAGGTATTTCGAAAGTGGGCGAAATCATTGATCTTGGTGTTGAATATGGCATTGTGAAAAAATCCGGATCTTGGTTTAGCTACGGAGATACAAAGCTTGGTCAGGGTCGTGATGCTGTCAAAAACCTTCTTTTTGACAATCCAGACTTAAGTGATGAATTAGAAGCTAAAATTAGAGCAGAGGTAAGCGGTGTTGACCTAGATCAGCATGCTGCCTTGGAAGATTAATATTAAGGTTAATATGCTGTGAAAGGGTCGCCGATAATTTTTGGCGGCCCTTTTTTATCGAATAATTATCGTTACTTCAACTTGTCTTTAAACACTTTCTGGAATTTTTCCATCTTGGGTTTAATTACGTAAACACAATAAGCTTCCTGCCCATTCTTTGCATAATACTCCTGATGATAATCTTCTGCCTTATAGAAAGCTTTGAAAGGTTCTACCGCCGTCACGATTTTACTCTTGTACACATCTGCAGCATTTAACTTGTCAATATAATACAGGCTTTTATTATACTGGTCTTTAGAGTGTGCGAATATAATAGAGCGGTATTGTGGCCCAATATCGTTGCCCTGCCTATCCAATTGTGTAGGATCGTGAGACAAAAAGAATGCCTCAAGCAGCTCGTCGTAGGAAATAGCAGCAGTGTCATATAGCACTTGAATAACTTCTGCATGTCCGCTGCGCCCAGAAGAAACCTGACTATAAGTAGGGTTCGCTTTCTTTCCTCCGGAATATCCAGAGACGACGGATTTCACACCCTTCAAACTCGCAAATTGTGCTTCAACGCACCAAAAACAGCCGGCACCGAATATAGCGGTATCGATAGCACCGGCAGCACGTTCAGGAAGCTCCTGCACAGAAACTGATAATTGGCCGCTATCCTTACTCCCTTGAGCTGGCTGTCCACACGCAGCGAAAACTGTCAATCCCAAAACCAGCGTTAAAAAATGATGTAATCTATTCTTCATCGTAAAAAGTTTATATAAAAAACGCGTCATTACTATACCTCCGACAGATTTAAACGTAATACGTTTAATGCTTGAACCGTGAGACTTGAGTAATGACGCGCAATTGACAGACCGTTAGATCCGGTCCGCAGCTATTTACTTAGCTTCCTGAAAACGTTGTGCAACAGCATCCCAATTGATGGCGTTAAACACTGCTTCCAAATAAGCCGGACGTTTGTTTTGGTACTTCAAATAGTAAGCGTGCTCCCAAACGTCAATACCTAAGATAGGTGTGCCTTGAACTTCCGCAACATCCATTAATGGATTGTCCTGATTTGGTGTTGACGTAACAGCTAGTTGACCATCTGCCTTTACAACCAACCATGCCCAGCCTGAGCCAAATCTGGTAGCACCAGCATTTTGCAATTGTGTTTTGAGCTCTTCAAAAGACCCAAATGTGCTTTTCACTGCATCAGCTAGTTCGCCAGTTGGCTCGCCGCCAGCGTCTGGCCCTAGGATAGACCAAAATAATTTGTGGTTGAAGTGCCCACCGCCGTTGTTACGAACAGCAGCTGGATATTTAGAAATATTCTTGTTGATATCTTCCAAGGATAAATTCTCAGCATCAGTACCTGCAATTGCTTTGTTCAAATTGTCAACGTAAGCTTGGTGATGACGATCATGGTGGATTTCCATGGTATCCTTATCGATGTGTGGTTCCAACGCGTCACTTGCGTACGGTAATGCTTCTAATTCAAATGCCATAATATATATCTTTTATTGTTTAACAATTAATAGCACGAATATAACAATTTCGGGCTACCATCGGTTTTAACAATCGATGAATTTATTTGTTTGGCTATCTTTTATTACGGAAAAATGATCGAACCAATTCGCTACACTCGTTTTCTAACACACCGCCCTGAACCTCTGTTTTGGGGTGATAAAGATTACCGTGCTTCGATGCTCCACGCTTTTCATCTTTTGCCCCGTACACGACTTTGGAAATTTGCGTCCAGTAAGAGGCGCCCGCACACATTACGCAGGGTTCCACTGTCACATATAGGGTGCAATCTTTTAAATACTTTCCTCCCAAAAAATATGAAGCAGCAGTAAAAGCTTGCATTTCGGCATGAGCAGTGACATCGTTTAGACGCTCTGTTAAATTGTAGCCTTTCCCGATAATCTTTCCTTGGCTAACGATGATAGCGCCAATAGGCACTTCATCTTCCCGGAAAGCACTTTCTGCCAGTTTTAATGCTTCCCGCATATACAATTCGTCTGCCGGAATAGCCGGCTGCGTTGAATCATCAAAATGAAATATTCGCATGTTAAATTAATTTGGCACCATTAGGCAATGCCCTTTCGACAGTACTAAGAATGATATCCCCTTGCTCATCAGCAAAACCTGTTACTAAACACTCCGACATAAAATCGGCAATCTGTTTCCTCGGAAAATTGATGACAGCGATAATCTGTCTACCGACGAGTTCTGCTTTTGTATAATGGTGCGTGATCTGCGCACTGGATTTCAATATACCGATTTCCTCACCAAAGTCTATCAGCAATTGATAGGCTGGCTTACGTGCTTTTATAAAATCAGCGACCTCTATTATAGTTCCAACACGAAGATCAACCTTCACAAAGTCATCCCATGAAATCTGAGCTTCCATGTCTACAGGCTATTTGATTCTAGATTTTTTAATTCTTTGGCCAAAGTAAACAAAATATAATCTTTATTCCGTCGAAGCCTTTTTGCCAGTTTGGCTAGTAACTGCTCTTCTTCACCTGCATGATAAGCAAGGTCTTCGTCGCTCAGATGATTGTATTTTCTACTGAGTTTTACCTTAAGGATCGCCCAATCTGCGTCAGATATTTTCAATGTGCTCATAACTATTCTTAAAAAAATACGTTATTATTGTATCGTAATAAAATAAACAAATATTTTTCACATGAAAAAATCTCTACTTACTTTAATTTGTTTGATTTTTGCTGTAGGCATAACGCAAGCGCAGCTGCTTCCTACTTTCAAACTTGGTATCAAGGGCGCTTTGGGCTTTTCCAGCTTAAGCTCTGACGGACGTTTTTTTAATTCCGACACGAAAACAGGATTTCAATTGGGAGCATGGGGTCGCGTTGGTATTGCTGGATTTCACGTGCAGCCAGAGGCTTACTATGCAAGCAAAAGAGTTGGTGTTGAAACAGACTTGAACGGCGGAGAAAGTGGTGAGGCTACTTTCAAGAGCTTTGACGTACCATTATTACTGGGTACTAGAATTGGCCTAGGTCCAATAGGTGTCAGGATACAAGCCGGTCCGGTGTTCTCCTTCGCACAAGACGGAAAGGTAAACTTTACCACAGCTACACAATGGGATCGCTACAAAAAGACATCTACAGGACTTATAGGTGGTATCGGTGCTGATATCAGTAAGTTCACCGTTGATCTTCGTTATGAGCATGGTTTGACGGATTTGAATGAAAGCCCGGACTACAATCAAAAGATCAGAATGTGGACCATCGGTGTAGGCTTTGCATTCTTATAGAAAACAACTAAAATATTATTTTTTGAAGGGGCTGGATCATGCAAATTGATCCAGCCCCTTTTTGATTAGAATTGTTCTAAATTGTTCGATTTTATTGACGTATGTCAGATTTCTGTTAACAAATAAATAGATTTGCGAATCAATATAAAAAATCGAGGATAATGAGTAATTCAAAGCCAGTTTTAAGCTCTTCACTGGGAAGAAAACTGATCATGAGCTTAACGGGGATCTTCCTATGTACATTCCTTATAGTTCACCTGATTGGTAACTTACAGCTATTTAAAAATGATGAGGGGTACGCCTTCAACAATTATGCGTACTTCATGACGCACTTCACACCCATTAAGGTAGTTTCTTACCTACTTTATGCATCTATCGTTGTCCATGCGATTTACGCTTTGGTTTTATCCATCAAAAACAAAGCTGCGCGCCCTGTTAACTATGCGCAGTTCGACGGCAAAGCCAATAGTACATGGAACTCACGTAACATGGGAATTCTGGGAACTGTTCTTCTTGTTTTCATCGCAACACACATGCAAAACTTTTGGTGGAAATACCATAACGATCAAGTGCCCTACATTGAGTACCAAACAGACTTGGCCACAGGAAATACAACTTCGCGGGTACTGGAAGCAAGTGAATTCAACGATTATCAAGTAACTGTTGAGAATAACGTAGAGACTGTAAAAGCGCGTGATTTGTACAAGCAGGTAGACTTTGCTTTTGAAAACCCGCTATTAGTAGGTTTTTATGTATTGGCAATGGCTGCATTAGCATTCCACTTAATACACGGTTTTAAATCGGCTTTTCAAACGATCGGTGTTTCCCACAGAAAATATGTGCCTATCATTGAATTCATTGGTGTATGGGGTTTTGGTGTTATCATTCCGATTGGTTTTGCGTTAATGCCATTATATTTTTATTTCGTTAAATAATATTTAAGATATACTATTCATATCTGTTAAATATAAAGTATTTAAATATGTTAGATTCAAAGGTACCTGCAGGCCCATTAGCCGAGAAATGGTCAAAACATAAATTTGAAATGAAGTTGGTAAACCCAGCTAACAAACGTAAGTTCACAGTCTTAGTTGTGGGTACGGGTTTGGCTGGAGCATCTGCTGCCGCTTCATTAGCAGAACTTGGTTACAACGTAAAAACATTTTGTTACCAAGATTCGCCACGCCGTGCACACTCCATCGCTGCACAAGGTGGTATCAATGCTGCGAAGAATTATCAGAACGATGGTGACTCTGTTTTCCGTCTATTCTATGATACAATAAAAGGTGGTGACTACCGCGCACGTGAAGCCAACGTATATCGTCTTGCTGAAGTATCGGTGAACATTATTGACCAATGTGTGGCACAAGGTGTTCCTTTCGCTCGCGAATACGGCGGATTGTTGGATAACCGTTCTTTTGGTGGGGCACAGGTTTCCCGTACATTCTATGCTCGCGGTCAAACGGGGCAGCAATTGCTTTTAGGAGCGTATTCTGCGTTAAACCGCCAAATCAAAAAAGGAAAAGTAAAATCCTACACGCGTCACGAGATGTTGGATTTAGTGAAAATAGATGGCCATGCGCGCGGAATTATCACGCGTGATATGGTTACCGGAAAAATCGAATCTCACGAAGGTCATGCGGTGCTACTTTGTACAGGCGGATACGGAAACGTTTTCTTCCTTTCAACGAATGCAATGGGCTGTAACGTAACGGCGGCATGGAGAGCGCATAAAAGAGGTGCTTACTTTGCAAATCCTTGTTATACGCAAATTCACCCTACTTGTATCCCTGTTACAGGCGACCACCAGTCGAAACTGACGTTGATGTCTGAATCATTACGTAATGATGGTCGTGTTTGGGTACCGAAAACCAAAGAAATTTCGGAGAAGTTACGCTCAGGTTCTATTAATCCTGCAGACATTAAAGAGGACGACCGCGACTACTTCTTAGAACGGAAGTACCCTTCATTTGGTAACCTCGTGCCACGTGACGTTGCTTCGCGTAACGCGAAAGAAATGGTAGACGATGGCCGTGGTGTGGGTAAATCTGGCGTTGCTGTATTTCTTGATTTCGCGGATGCTATCAAACGTTTAGGGAAAGATACGGTAGAGGCTAAATACGGAAACTTGTTTGATATGTACTATCAAATCACGGACGAGAATCCATATGAACAACCCATGCGTATTTATCCTGCTGTGCACTACACAATGGGCGGTGTATGGGTTGACTATAACTTGATGACTACTGTACCTGGTCTTTATGCGTTGGGCGAATGTAACTTCTCTGATCACGGTGCAAACCGCTTGGGTGCATCAGCGTTGATGCAAGGCTTATCTGATGGTTATTTCGTTATTCCGTTTACAGTAGGCGACTATCTTGCCAATCTTGGAAGCTTTGCTCCGATCGACAAAAACCATCCAGCTTTTGAGCAGACGAGAAAAGAAGTAGAAGAGAAAATCAACGTGTTATTGAGCTTGAAGGGATCGAAAACTATTGACGATATCCACAAAGAGTTAGGTAAGATCATGTGGGAATACTGTGGTATGGCCCGTACTGCTGAAGGCTTAACTAAAGCTAAAGGCTTGATTCAAAACTTGAAAAAAGAGTTTTGGAGCGATGTGAGAGTATTAGGTGAGAACGAAGAGTTAAACATGTCTCTAGAAAAAGCGGGACGCGTAGCGGACTTTATCGAGCTTGGCGAGTTGATGGTAGATGATGCGTTGAACCGTAGTGAATCCTGCGGTGGACACTTCCGCCTGGAATCACAAACCGAAGAGGGCGAAGCAAAACGTGATGACGAAAACTTCACCTATGTAGCTGCTTGGGAATTTGCTGGCGAAAATCAGGAAGAGGTTCTACACAAAGAGGAATTAATCTTTGAAAACGTTAAATTAACACAAAGAAGTTATAAATAGTATCCTGCTGGTTGAGACATCTTGACCAGCGTTGTACTTAACAATATTATCATGGCACAACATATGAATTTAACGCTAAAAGTTTGGCGTCAAAAAAATGATAAAACCAAAGGTCAATTCGTCACGGTTCAAGCGAAAGACATTGCTGATGATATGTCTTTCCTAGAGATGCTTGACGTTGTCAATGAAGACCTTACCCGTTTGGGTGAAGACCCGATTTATTTCGATCACGACTGCCGCGAAGGTATTTGTGGGATGTGTTCATTGGTGATCAATGGCCGCCCCCACGGACCTAAATACGGCATTACAACGTGTCAATTACACATGCGGTCTTTCCACGACGGTCAGACGATTGTGATCGAACCTTGGCGTGCAGCTGCATTCCCAGTATTGAAAGACCTTGCTGTAGATCGTACATCTTTTGACCGCATACAGCAAGCTGGAGGATACGTGAACGTCAATACAGGCGGCGTGCCAGACGCAAACACGATTCCTATTCCGAAACGTATCGCAGATGAAGCTTTCGAAGCTGCAACATGTATTGGTTGTGGGGCTTGTGTTGCAGCATGTAAAAATGCATCCGCTATGTTATTCGTTTCAGCTAAGATATCTCAGTTTGCGTTGCTTCCGCAAGGTCAAACAGAACGTTATGAGCGTGCGCAAGCGATGGTAGATCAAATGGATGCAGAAGGTTTCGGTAACTGTACCAACACGGGTGCCTGTGAAGCGGAATGTCCGAAAGGCATCAAACTTTCCAACATTGCACGCATGAACAGAGAATACTTCACCGCTAAATTATTCCGCGAAGAAGACGTCCATACCCACAATTAATTTCGGGTGTGAATTTATAAAAAGTCCTCGTTAGATATAATAACGAGGACTTTTTTTATATTTACATTTTGTGCAAAGCGACATAAATGTTGACAAAGATTCGATTTCTTCTCTTAATTTTCACGTTATCCTTACTAGGTACTGCGATCACTATACATTTCACCATTACGGATGAAGAAATGCTTAAACTGGATGAAGGCAAGTTAACGACGCGCATCCATAAGTTTGAAGACAGGATTGATGAAATTTTTGGAGATAGCTTAATTGTTAAAACATTTCAAAATGTCGATAAATACCCCGTCCAACTTCAACAAATCACCAACCAAATAAGTCAAGAACTAATTTTCTTTTATATCTATCGAGATAACCAGATTGTACACTGGTCCACAAACATCTATGTGCCCGTCACGGATGTCGGCATTCGCCCTAAAACATCCTATCTGCAGTCTGAAAACAGATCATTTCTGGTAAAGAAAAAAGAGCTGAACCACGGCATCTCGGTATTGGCATTGGTTCCGATAAAACGAAACTTCGAAAATCCTAACAATTTCCTAAACAACAATTTCCTAAATACAATTGGTGTAAAGAATATAGAGATAGCGCAATACAACGACAATAAGAATATACGCAACATTTATAGCAAGGATAACAACTACTTGTTCTCTGTCAAACTTATTGAAGGAAAGAAAGACAATATATACCTTGATTTACAATTTATCTGTTGGGTCGCTGCTATCATTTGTTTTATCATCCTGACAAATAGTATTTGTCTTCATCTTGCAAAAAAAGGAAGAGCGTGGCTAGCGCTCATTTTATTCTTCTCGATCTTGGTGGCTATCCGTTATATCGATCTCCATTCGAATTGGTTATCGGTACATTCTAGCCTAGAGCTATTCGACCCGAAGTACTACGCATACAATGAGATTCTGCCAAATGTGTGGTCGTACTTAATGATTACAGTGAGCATTTTTTGGTTTATATGCTTTGTAAAGTATATACAGCGTTTTTTACCTGTACCTAAAAAGCTTCAGAAGCGAAACTTCGCCATTATCTTTTCCCTCATTGGCATTTTTTCCATCTATGTGTCTGCACAGATCATGTTCTATTTTCTAGGGACTTTGATCACTCACTCCCCGCTTTACGAAAATGATTTTACAAAGATCCTGAATTTAGGATTATATGGTTGGATATGCTTACTGCTGTTTTGCTTAAATGTCACCTCATTCACGCTCTACACAGATGGCATCTTACAAATGATTCGTTTTTTTCTAAAGAACATCACGATAATGCTCAACATTGAGCTCATTTGTTTAGTGGTATCGCTTATTGCTACCGCGATTATCAATTTCAATCTCTTTTCTTGCGTTTTAATCGGGACACTCATATTTCTCCGTACATACAGAACCTATAGCTTCTCTGCGCCATACCATCTATCCATATTCATCTCTACAATACTACTGCTATCTGGCGTATCTATATTATCCTATAATCACTACAACCGCATCACGAAACAGGAGGGGATGAAACAATCCATCTCCCATCTTCTCGCCGAAGATGATGTCAACGCAGTATCCCTCTTTGTCGATATCGAAAAACACATCAATAACGATTATAAGCTGGAGAAATCACTTAGTCTTCAATCTTCCGCCGCCGATATTCCTGCGATAACCGAATACATAAAAACCAGATACCTAAGTGGCTATTTGTCTAAATTTGAGTTTCAGGCATTTTATTACAATAATGAGGGCATACCGCTGGAACAATACCAGACAAATATCGCAGCGGAGTATCGGGAGAAAGTAATAAAAAGCGCAATTAAAATTCCGTTTACGACTAATTTCTATCGGCTAAAAAGCGAGCTAGGTACGCATGAATATTTCACACACCTCACGATACCGTATGAGAACGATTCGGAAAAGTCTTACCATATCTATCTCAATCTGAAAAACCTGTCGTACAGCACACTTCTTCCCTATCCCGAAATTTTATCAGACAGCAAGTCCTCCGCCTGGCAGTTTGATGCGATTGAAAACAATTCTTATGCCCTGTACAAAGACCATAATCTCGTAACACAATACGGCGCGTATAACTATGCGGAAAATGATTTTTATGTCCCCAATAAACTGCGTGAATACCTAGAGATTGACAAACAAGACCACTTTTTCCATCTGGCGTACAAGCCAGACCAGTATACAACAATTGTTCTTAGCAAACAAAAATCAACGGCGTGGCAATATTTAGCGCATGCTTCTATTATTTTTATTGTACTCCTATTATTCTTTGTACTGTTTAATTCTACGAATTACGTAGTCAAAACAATTAGTGATAAGTCCTTCCATTGGAATCGCATTCGCTATCATTTCCGGCTGTTGTATAACAACATTCAATATAGTACCCGCATACAAACACTGGTCATCATGTCGGTTCTGTTGGGGATCCTTATTTCCGGAGCAATTGCATTTATAAGCATCAACAGACAATTGGAACAAACGACCTCCGCAAACAGATTAAAAGAGATTGCCGAAGTCACCAAAAAGATCGAAAACACGATAGCCGGCACTGACGAAGAGGTCGGTCAGGCGATTGTGAAAATATTGAAGGACATGGCTCCCTCCAGCATGACAAATTTCAATTTGTATGACAAGGGCGGAAGGTTGCTATACACTTCTCAACCCCGAATATTTGATTTAAAGTTGATTTCTGACTATATCAATCCTGCGGCATTAAGCAAACTTGCGGTATTACGGAAATCAGAAGCTTACGAACAAGAGCAGATCTCTATGTTCAAATTTGCAGCCTCCTACGCCGCAATAAAAAGCGAAGATTATAAAACGGTGGCTTATCTGAACATTCCATATTATACGACGGAGAAGGATGCTATTTCAAATAGAAATTTATTACTGAACACCATTCTAAATATCTACACCTTTATCATTATTCTTTTTGGTTTTATAGCTGTTGCGGTATCAAGCAAAATCACCAAGCCTTTAGATATTGTGCGTCAAAAGCTCGCCGAAACGCAACTATCGAATAAAATAAATGAGCCGCTCTATTGGGAGCGCAATGATGAAATAGGCATGCTGATTAAAGAGTACAACTACATGTTGATCAAGCTGGAGGAGAGCGCAAAGCAGCTGCGCGACGCTGAACGCGAAAAGGCTTGGCGTGAGATGGCCAAGCAGGTAGCACACGAAATCAAAAACCCTTTAACGCCGATGAAGCTGGGTATACAGCAGCTTATGCGATCCTACAATGAGAATGACCAGCGGTTTGCCGAACGTTTTCTACGCATTTCCAATTCAGTCATAGAACAGATAGATAGCCTATCAAAAATTGCGACAGAATTCTCTGCATTTGCTAAACTGCCGGAAACAAATCTGGTGAAAATTAATTTGATTGAGAAAATACTCAAGGTAATGAATCTGTTTAACAGCTCATCCAATACCTTAATCGTACTTAATAACGAAACAATGGATCGTGCTATCTACATCCTGGGCGACCGGGATCAGATGCTGAGATCTTTCAACAATTTATTTAAAAATGCGATCGAAGCAAGTGTAGGCAGAAAAAAAACGAGGATCAATGTTGAAGTGAGTTACCCCGACGACAATAATGTGAAAATTTTTATTCAGGATAATGGTTACGGTATATCGGATGAAATCATCCCTAACATCTTCAAACCAAATTTTACGACAAAAAGTTCTGGAACAGGTTTGGGATTGGCATTTGTGAAACAAACGGTAACTGGTATCGGCGGAAAGATCGAATTTGTAACCAAAACGAATAGCGGAACTACCTTTATCATCACCTTACCTATCTATAAAGGCTAATTGCTATCAGGTTTAACAGGTGCTGCGGAGATACAATCACGATATTGAAATAGCCTTTCCAAAGTACATTTAAAAATGGCTTCTAGCTAGTTACTCTTAGCCCTATGCCAGGCACCTAAATATAAAGTAAGTCGTCCTTTCCGCAAAGACTTTTTTCCGCGGCGCTGGCAGTAAGCACCGCAACAGCCACATTGCATGTTAACATTTTCTTTCGTTCGAGAAACTACGCCGGCTTAATTCATCTGCAAGCAGCAAGGGATGTATTTGCAACACCTAGATGGATAACAATCTGCGCCTTATAACAATGAAAAGATTTTAGCATCCTATCGCCCTCAAACAGGCTGATAGGTAGAGAGTAACCTAGAAGGGCGTAAAAAACTACAATTTAATGGGATATGTCTGTTCAATAAACAGCGAGGATCAACTATTTCAGTACTACTCCGGCTCGACCCATGATTGCATTATCATGATAAAGTAGCACGGTATACGCTCCTTTTTTAAACTTATCAAGCGGCCATAAAAACTGATATTCTTCGCCATTATTCGTGAAGTTTATAGTTTCCTTAAAGGTGTACTGGAGTTTTTCTCCATGTACATAGAATAAGCTGTTGGCGTCTCCGAAGAGATTTCCAGACGGGTCAACCACACGAACAAAGACTTCTTTATTGCCCCCTTTCGCTAACGAATTATCGGCGAGGGAGAATAAAACTTGCAGTTGATCTACGCGGCGTGCCTTGCTTTCGATTTCTATGCTGCCTCTTTTGGAAATTGAAACACCGTTGACATGGATATTTGATACTTTTAAGCCAGCAGCAACAGTAACCTTATCTTTTAACTGCGTATTTTCTTTGGATAGCGCATTAAGCCTTTTGTCGCTCGACGTAATTTGGATATTTAGGTCGTGGTTCTCGCGTTGCAAGAGTTCATTTTTTACTTTCAACTCGTTGAGATTGATCCGTAGATCAGACACACTCCCTTTCAAACGTGAAACTTCTTGTTTAGCTAGAGAGATATCTTCTTCTGTTATCGTTTGTTCTTCTAATTTTTGACGTAATCCACTAATTGCTTCCCTCGCGCGGTCTTCTGATGCTTCGAGCGATTCATCCAAGGCTTCTTGCCCCTTTAGCGTAACGAGATTATCCAATTCCGCTTCAATACGATCAATCTCTATCTGAAGATCTTGCTTCTGAATAGCCATCGTATACAGCTTCTCGCCGGATGATTTAAACTTTACATAGAAATAGATATTCGTCGCTAACAACGCCGATATGGCTATCAAAAAGAAATAGATCTTGGAATTATTTCTTTTCGGTGCTTGTTCTAGATTTGTCTTATCGGAGCTATACGTTTCTACCTTCTCAATATCCTCTTGCTTTTGCATTATTATTTAGACCTATGTGGGGCAAAGTAACGTTATTATCGCCTAGTGATTGGAAATAACAAAAATTATTCCAATTCGATTTTAGGACATTAAGATGTTACTCAAAGTAATTTAAACTTTTAAAACCACCTTTACGTAAATATTCTTCTTTACGCATCAGGTGCAGATCATTCGTGATCATATCTTTGACAAGCATAGGCAATGTGAATTTCGGCTCCCATCCTAATTTAGTCTTTGCTTTGCTAGGGTCACCTATCAACAAATCTACTTCAGTTGGTCGGAAATATTGCGGGTCGACCTTAACAACGGTCTGCCCTATTTTGATATGCTCGACAGGAATCTCGAGGCGTTTCAGTACTTCTTCATCACGATCAATGATGACGCCTCGTTCTGCGGCATCCTTTCCGCTAAACTCAACCTCTATGCCTAATTCGGCGAAAGCCATTCTGACAAAGTCACGTACAGTGGTGGTGACACCCGTAGCGATGACGTAATCTTCTGGAGCAGGTTGTTGCAATATCAACCACATAGCTTCTACATAATCTTTCGCGTGCCCCCAATCTCTTTGGGCTGATAAATTGCCTAGAAATAGACGATCTTGTAGTCCTAATGCGATCTTTGCAACAGCGCGCGTAATTTTTCGTGTTACAAATGTTTCGCCACGTACAGGGCTTTCATGATTGAAAAGAATACCATTACATGCATACATTTGGTAGGCTTCGCGGTAGTTTACGGTAATCCAATAGCCATACATTTTCGCTACAGCATAAGGGCTTCTCGGATAAAATGGTGTGCTCTCACTTTGAGGAACCGCTTGCACCAACCCATACAACTCGGAGGTAGATGCCTGGTATACTTTTGTCTTTTGCGTCAAACCTAACAACCTAACTGCATCAAGAATACGCAATGTACCTATGCCGTCTGCATTAGCCGTATATTCAGGTGTATCGAAACTTACTTTTACATGAGATTGCGCGGCCAGATTATAAATTTCGTCTGGCTGAACTTCTTGGATAATACGGATGAGATTGGTAGAGTCTGTCAGGTCTCCATAATGGAGTATAAAATTCCGCTGACTTGTATGCGGATCTTGGTAAAGATGGTCAATTCGATCAGTATTAAACGAAGATGACCGCCTTTTAAGGCCGTGAACAATATAGCCTTTTTTTAAAAGGAACTCAGCAAGGTAAGCGCCGTCTTGCCCGGTGATACCGGTAACAAACGCCACTTTTGGTGTGATTGCATTCATATTCTCAAAAACAATACGCAAAAATAAAAATATTTACGTGTTTCCCTAATATGTCTTTTTTGGAAAGGGAAATAAGAAAGCCACGGCGAAGTGCCGTGGCTGCTTTAAAACTTAGTCTTGTATTCTGCTAAAGTTAAGCACAAGAAATCCGGTACCGTTATCTAAGGGAATCGGCATACGCATTACTAAAGATTGGCCATCAGAATAAGAAAGGTTCAATCTATAGCCTGAAGTTACATTAGATGCTTTTTCTCCGGAATAAATCTTTTTAAATTGAAACTGTGGGTATTCGGCATTGCTTTTACCGTCGAAAACGGACCAAACAATTGTGCGGACTGCTCCATCGGCACACAAAGTGCCTGCTGCATTGAAGGTGATAGTACCACGGTAATTTCCGCCGGGCAAATTCCAAACACTGCCGATAAAACAATCCACAGGTGCTTCATCGAAGATATTTTTGATGGTATATGCAGCAGGAATATCTTCTCTATCCACGGAATTTAAAACCCACTTACCTTTCAAACCGCTACGCCATTGTCCGGCCGAAGGACCACTAGCACCTGCAGCAGTTGATGTTCCTGCACCTGTAGAAGTTGATTTTCGTTGTGCTCCACAAGAGCCCAACAATAAAACGATCGCTAACGTGGCCAATACAGATAGGATATGTTTTCGCATAATGTAAAATTTAGTTTTTTATTTTTGACTATATTCGCAAATATAAAAATTTGCGTCGATGACATCATCCAAAAATCATACCATAAGCAAAATACTAGCAAAGGCGATTTTGCGGATAACCGTTATACTTATTGCGCTGCCAATTATTTTGTATTTCACAAGACCTGAAGCGATGGCATCGCAAATTTCCTTTCCAAATCTATGGTCGATTGCTGCTCCGGTTTTACTCGTACTTTCATTCATCGCTATTTTGATTGTGGTCCTGCGCAACAAGTATGCGAAAATAGAATATAATTGGTTGCTAACACTCTCAGGTGTTTTTGTATGTTTATATCTTGTTCTATTTTATTCACGAGTGTTAACTATGTTTAATTAAAAACATGCTTTATTATGTGTATTCCACTTAATAAGACAAACAGCTAATCATGGGCAAACAAAAATACTGGTCAATACTAAAAAATATATTTAAAGTCATCATTACCGTGGGAGCCTTATTCTGGGTATCTCAAAAAATCTCCTTTAAAGACCTTGGAAATGCCTTGCAAGACTGTAATGTATTATATCTTCTATTGGCATTGCTCAGCTACGTTTGTTCGCAAATAATTGCTTCATCGCGTTTGAATAGTTTTCTAAGTGTAATCGGCCTAAACCTAAGCGAACGCTATAACTTCAGATTGTACCAGCTGGGATTGCTCTACAACTTTTTCCTTCCAGGGGGTATTGGTGGCGATGGCTATAAAATATACTTCCTGAAAAAGAATTACGATATACAAGGGAGAAAGATCTTAAGCGCGGTCTTTTTCGACCGGCTAAGTGGTTTATGGGCGCTGACTATAATTACAGGATGCTTAGTGATCTTTATGCCAAGGCTGGCCATCCCCAATTCAGTAACTATTAGTGTATTGCTCATCGGTACAGCCAGCTATTTGTACTTTCTACACCTATTCTTTAGACCATTTTTTTCAAAATTTCTCATCACACATGTTAAGGCACTCGCTGTACAGGGACTACAAACACTAAGTGCTATATCCATCTTATACGCCCTGAATTTCGATGGGAAGTTTTCACCCTATCTATTGATATTCCTATTGTCGTCCCTGGTTGCTATAGTACCATCCATTCTGGGAGGGGTAGGTCTTCGCGAGTCGTTGATGACTTTCGGCGCAGAATATTTTCAATTGAATGAGCATCTCGCGGTGCTGATCAGTTTAACGTTCTATGTGATTTCTCTTTTGGTAGCCTCATCAGGAATTTATTATATTGTAAGACCCCAGCGTTTGGGAGCAGAAAAACTGCCATCAGCAGATGAAATCGAACAAGAATTAAATAAAGAAGAATAATCAATATGGCGAATATAATCATTACAGGAGCAAGCAGTGGCATCGGGTTCGAAGCGGTATTAGATCTAACAGCAAATAAAAGTAACAATGTCATCGCCTTAGCAAGGTCGGAAGATAAGCTACGAAAATTACACGAAATATCCTCTTCCCTAAATCCGGATGGGGGGAAACTCTATCCTGCGAAATTTGATATTGTCTATGATGATTACCTAGGATCATTGGTTCCTTACATCAAATCTAAGTTCGATTCCGTAGATATTTTGATCAATAATGCCGGTGTACTTTTAAATAAAGCTTTCCTAGACACAAGTGTGGAAGAATTTGCTCAAGTAGTGCAAACGAACTTGCTGGGCACTGTAAATATGATAAAACACGTCGCACCTTTGATGAAATATGGTAGTCATATTGTTAATATCGGAAGCATGGGTGGTTTTCAGGGATCGTCTAAATTTGCTGGCCTATCCGCATACTCCGCGAGTAAGGGCGCCATCTCTGTATTGACAGAATGCTTGGCAGAGGAGCTTAAGCCGCAGGGGATAAGCGTAAATTGCCTGGCTTTAGGATCTGCACAAACAGAAATGTTCGAGGCCGCTTTTCCGGGCGTTGAGGCGAGCACGCTTGCTTTTGAGATGGGGAGATATGTAGCAGAATTTGCCGAGAACGGACATAAATATTATAACGGAAAAGTATTGCCTGTAGCAAGCACCACGCCATAAAACTCGGATACGATAGTGTGTTTAAAAGGCTATCTATCTAGAATCCAAGCGGCCAAATCCTTAAGAACCACGTCGCTGAATGTTTCTTCCAAATCACCATATTCCATAGGCGCACCCGTTTTGCTTTGTTGAAAAAGATGATTAAGTCCCTCATAGGCTTTCAAAAAATGTCCTGCCCGTTTTGGAAGGTTATCCGAGAGGCTTTCTAAATTTGGGGCAAATGGCACTTGAAGATCTTTCGTTCCAAACACGGCAAAAACGGGCACTGCTATCTTTTTAATAAAGGGCACAGGTTCTATGCGCATGAAATAGCGATACGAAGGAAGCAGTAGCATTTTGAGCTCATTCTCTTGCTGTTGGCTAGGTTTAGGAAACACTGGCGCCATATTTTCCAAGATCTGTTTGTAAGCTTGTTCATCTTTAGCATCGCTTTTCACTATGGCGAAATTACGTCTATTAATTTTTTTGGCGCGCGTCAATTCTGCTTCGGACAGTCCTTGTACACGGCCTATTTCGTAGGCCTGTAAAACCATCAACGAATCGATGGCTATTGTTGGGGCCGCAAGTAACGCAATGAAATTAACATTTGCAGATCGTTGCCCGGCGATAAGTTGTGCAATAAGCCCCCCTTCGCTATGCCCTATTATACCAATCCGTTTGGGATCTACCTGTTTTTGTTTCTTAAGAAATTCGAGCGACGCTATAGCATCCTTACTGAAATCACCGATGGTGCTGGTTGTATAATTTCCACTTGACTTCCCAACTCCGCGCTCGTCATAGCGCAATACAACAACACCTCGTTTTGTCAGATAATCAGCAATTACTTTAAATGGCTTGTGCCCTTCGATAGTTTCATCACGATCTTGAGGGCCACTACCGGTCACTAAGATCACAGCCGGATGTTTCCCCGCATTTCGCGGAAACGACAATGTGCCCGACAAGCGGACGTTATCAAACTGGTTGGTAAACGAGACATCAAGGGTATCATAGCTGTAAGGCGGATGCGGCTCTTGGGGTCTCTTCTTAACTTTCTCTTTAAAAGGAAGCATCAGCAGGGGCGCTTTGAACTGTCGCTGCTCAAAAACGCCATCCAATTTTCCCTTAAGCAGCTTTCCAGAAAAAACAAAACCGATCTTCAGCACCTCTACATTGATCGAATCGCCAATGACATTTACCTTACTAAACGGCACGCGCGTGGAAGACTGAGCAGGGCTCACCATATCACCTATCCATTTCCCATCTTTCCCTTCCTTAAGGTGAAATATAATAGGTAGCGTAGTTCCTTGAATAGCAACCTCACCTTTCCAACTACCTTCCATTTTTTGACCAAAACCCCAACAGGAACTTAAAAGCAATACAAATAAGAGTATACTATATTTCATTCATTAATTTCTTCAGGTAACACTTAACTATACGTATTTCTAATAATAGCAAATTGTCTACCAAACTTTAAGGAATGCGCAGATCAATCGCTCGCATTTTATACATTCGTTCGAATAATAGTATATTTGCAAAATTTTTGACATGAGAAAATTCATTGGATTTGTCCTTAGCCCCCTCTTCTACTTAAGTTTTTCTGTAGCACTTTTGCTGTTTCATCCTATACAATGGCTATGTCTTAAAGTAGGCGGATATGCTATGCACAAAAAAAGCGTTGATATACTCAATGGCCTTCTTGTTGCATGCAATTACACGCTTTTTAACCCCACAAAATTTATTGATAATAAAAGCATACCTTCTGGAAAACCAATTATATTCATTGCAAACCACCAAAGCACTTACGATATCCCGCCGATGATTTATTTTTTACGACGATTTCACGGGAAGTTTATTTCAAAGATAGAACTCGCTCAGGCGGGCATTCCCAGCATATCGTTTAACCTGATACATGGCGGTGCTGCAAATATCGACAGAAAAGATCCGAAACAGTCCATATCAGAGATTCTAAAACTTGCAGAAAACATGAAGGATAAGAATTGGTCTGCATTTATCTTTCCAGAGGGAACGCGCACAAGAACAGGAAAGATGAAATCTTTTTCTATTGGTGGCATAGCGACATTACTAAAAAAGGTACCGGAGGCGTTAGTGGTTCCGATCGCGATCAAGGGGTCTTACCGAATGGTAGCCTATGGGATGTTTCCTTTACGACCGTTTACGCGCATGAGTTGGGAAGTGTTAGATCCTATAGACATAGCAGGCCTGTCAGCAGAAGAAGTTGTCAAAAAAGCAGAAGAGATCTTGCGTGCAAAAGTAGAAGGCTAATTAATTCACCTTCCTGCCTTTCCACTGATATTTACCGATATTGCCGGCTATGCCGATGTAAACGAGGTATACTGCATGGATAAAAGATAGCAGTGGCAAGTTCCACAGTAGCTTACTGCGCTTTGCAAAACGGCACAGTGGTGCTATAAAAATGAATTCCCCGAATAGCTTCAATGCAATAGCTCCTAAAAACAGGGTATGCACATTAGGTAAATCCGCCAAAAAATGTATTGCGCCCCCCAAAAGTGCAAGGTTAAACAACCAGATTGCTACACCTAATGCCACAACGCGTTTATCTTTGTATTTCGTACTTTTGGAAGCCCAACGTCGGCGTTGGCTAATAAAAGATGCTAAGTTAGGTTTGGCATCAGTGTACACAATCGCCGAGTGCGACTTACAAAACCAAACACGATCTGCATGTTGCTCAGCAACTTTATGTAGCAATAACTCGTCATCGCCAGAAGCCACATTGTCTATCCCATTAAAGCCCCCCATAGCATAAAACGCATCACGCCGATAGGCCAAATTTGCACCATTGCATGTGGTAGGATGTCCATTCCCGATTCCTGCGGCCCCCAACCCTATCAAATAAAGAAATTCTAAGGTTTGTAGGCGCTCGAAATAGCTTTTTTCTTCAGAATATACTACCGGAGAAGACAACATCATGGCATCTGTTTTCTCAAAATATCCGATAACAGTAGATAACCAGTCTATGCCCATCCGACAGTCTGCATCTGTTGTAACGATTATATCTCCCGACGCCTCAGCGATAGCCCTACTAATCGCCAATTTCTTGTAGGAATTTAGTTTATCACCTTCGTTCAATTGAATAAGCTTTACCCCGCGACTGGCATACGAGGCTACAATCGATGCGGTACTATCTGTAGAATGATCGTCGACAACAATAATTTCCAACTTGTCTTTCGGGAACGCTTGATTCACTATGCAATCCAGGGTGCGGACGATATTTGCCTCTTCGTTTCTTGCAGCAATTAACACAGAAACCTTTGATCTAATTTGCACCGTCATTGGTTTACTCGGCACCCAAGCATTACGGAACCAGCCCCGCCTCATATACAGAACGAGCATGGTGTATATAACCGTGGTTACGATCAGAAAGATATCAAGACTTGTGGCTATTGACATAATTAACATTAAACACGAAAACTGAGCCTACGATGGCCGGCAAGATCAAATTGACAAACCATATACACGACACGATGGCCATGACGGCTATTTCTTGCGTAGTGATATAGCTATATAAATTACTTGCCACAAAACTTCGCACACTGAAATCAAAGATATCTAACGAAGGTACCGCAGACTGGATAAAAAACAGAATAAAAATCATGAAAACCATAGCAGCGAAAGGCATACCTGGTAAAAACACGAACATCAGCACGATATATTGCGATGTAAAAATGAAGAACCGAGCTAACGAAAGCAAGAGCACCTGGCAGAGCTCGCGCACACTGAAGTCTTCAAGAATAGAGAAAAAAGGCTTTATTTTTTGGAGAAACTTGAATCGACCGACTATGGCATCTATCCAGTGCACGTTGAAATACAAAATTAAAAACGTGCCGGCATAAATGATCCCAATTAGCCAAATGCCAAATTTGACAGCTGTGGGAGTTGGCAGATAGGTTGAAACAAACCAAGCGATACTTAAGGCGCCAAAAAAACTTGTCAGAACCAGTTGTGCAAATAACCCTACGCCCATCGCCACAGCGCCCGTAGCCCTATTCTGCGGTTGCAGAAGTAGCACACGCCCGCCGTACTCACCAATTCTATTTGGCGTAAAAATGGCCCAGGTTAAGCCGCAAAAGACAGATTTGACCGCTGTCCACCAACTTATATGCTCGATCTTTCGACTCAGGAATTTCCACTTGACGATTTCGATCGCCCAATTAAAAAGCATCATCACCACGACGACACCTAACGTTAGACGCACTGTCCACGCGGGAGTACTTTGTAGCAGCGTTTGAAATTCTACAAGGTTTTTCTGATTAGAAACCTTCGTAAATATAAACCAACAGGCGAGTCCTACGATAAGGAGCTTTATGAAAAGATTCAGGTATTTCTTCTGTTGTTTTGTCAAGTACTCAAAATAAAAGCACAATGTTACTAATTTTTAACGACATCTTAAGTTAACAATGGGCATTATGACAAACAGAAACGGCGCTTTCCAGATCTCTTATTATCTTTTCAGAGGCTTAAATATCCGCTAATAATTGTAATATTGCGGTATGCAGAGAGAAAAGGCCAAGGAACGGATTATTTTAGGCATCGACCCGGGAACAGTAGTACTTGGGTATGGAATCGTAAAACAAGTTGGGCAAAAAGTAGATCTTATTTCTTTAGGGGTTGTAAAAATGGGTCATCTTGATGACCACGGATTAAAGCTGCAGCGTATTTTCAAGAAAACATCCGCATTAGTCGAAGAGTACAAACCCGATTGCGTTGCGTTGGAATCTCCATTCTATGGAAAGAATGTACAGGTGATGCTGAAGCTTGGGAGAGCGCAAGGCGTGGCGATGGCGGCCGCTTTAAATTTCGATATTCCTATATTTGAATATTCACCAAGGAAGATAAAACAATCTGTCACGGGGAGTGGAAATGCTAGTAAGGAACAAGTTGCGGCGATGCTAAAAACGATTCTTAAATTCAATGAGACACCCCAGTTTCTCGATGCTACGGATGGTCTGGCAGTTGCCGTTTGCCATGCATTCCAACAGCGCCTGAGCACCGAAAGTAAAAGCTATACTGGCTGGGAGGCCTTCGTCAAAGATAACGAAAAGCGCATCCGCTAAAGCTTCACCTGCCGGATCACATTCTTCACATTCAGCTCTACAATATCCGTCATACTTCGGCACTTGTAATAAGCATCGTTAGCATAAAAAGAGGCATAACCCTCCCGTAAAATGGCAATGTTTGCATCCGTTGATAACTGTTGCTGTTGAGAGGCATCACGGAGATCCTTAATACGGTGGCGTTCGCTCCGCACGCGATGCACGATGGATGAGCGCTCTTCTTGCTGATACTGCAGCACAGTCTTATCATTAAGATGCTCCATAGCAAGCTTGACGTAAGGGAGGTTTTCTTTAAAGTATTGTGGCATGTAAACCCTTGGATTGCCTTCATAAAATTGCTGATCGAAATCAATTGCGCGGATTCGGAATTGGAAATCGTCGAAATCTGGCGTGATTTGCATCACAAAATTATAGGCGCGCATATCTCCTAGCAGTGATATGATGCAGCGTTCGTTAAACTTGACGAACTCCTTCGCGATGCGCGTTTGATTATAATCGGGGTTTGAGATATTCCCTTTGGTAAAAACATCTCCCGGAATGCCTACGATATGCTCTTCTACTAACGTATCTCTATCCGCCAAATAATTTACTTGATTTGGAGATAAAATCTCCTCCAGTTCTAGGCCATATATTCGCGAAGCATCAGCCTGCTTGATATAAAAATAGTCATACACATCGTTGAGCCGGTTAATAATACGCACACGGAAAGGGCGCGTATTTCCAAAAGCGCAATACTCTATTCGATCTATAATTTTGTGTTCGACAATGCGTGTATTTCCAGAGGCTTTCAATATAGCATAAATCACTTTAAGACCTTCGTACAATTGGTCTTGGAGGTATGGAGGATAAAGCGGTGTTTCCCAAAACGTATCATTTCCATTCTTATCCATCACGGGAACCGTTTCGGTGAAATTTAACAAGTCTTTGTAAGCTAAAGGTAGTTTAGCATCACGCTGGTACATTCTGAGGTATTTTAAAAGGCCTGCACCCACCGGATACATCGGCTTCTTTCGCGAGATCTTTACATCATCTATTTCCATAAAATATCCGTTTCAAGTAAAGTTAATAAATCGGCGGCGATATCAGGCCTTCTACCTACCCTATTATCAGCGAAACCAACGCTTCGCCAAGCGAAAACGTCGAGCAGATGATTTTTGGTTGAAAAATGAAACATTTACAATGAAAAGACAGCTGATTGCTAAAAAATAAAATAGAATTCTAAATATACTTACTATTTTTACAAAAAAAATAAAATTTGCAGAAAAAAGAGGTTCTAACATGATTGGTTTAAAAAGGAAGAAGCTCCCCGGGCGAGGAGCTTCTACGCTAACCAATTATAAACCTATGTTATTTTGAGGGAAGTAACATGCTAATGTTAACAAAACTTGTTTATTTTTCCCGTTTTGTTAATACAAATATAAAATAGATTCCGATTTTCTGCAAATTTTATTTGATTTTTAGTTATTTTACAAAAAAGACTTAGATATTTTTAAACAAACAACCATTTTCATGGATAAAAAGTATTCAAATTACGATTTAGACAATTTAGATATCCAAATTTTGTCTATTTTAATGGAAAACGCCTCGATTCCATACACAGAAATAGCGAAAAAGCTTATAGTTTCCGGCGGAACCATCCATGTACGCATGAAAAAGATGGAAGAACTGGGAATAATTAAGGGATCCGAACTTATTATTAACCCCCAAAAGGTTGGGTTTGATATTACAGCCTTCTTAGGAATATACCTGGAAAAGGGGTCTCAGTATTCAGATGCTGTCAAACAGCTACAAACTATCAGCGAGGTGGTAGAATTGCACTACTGCACGGGGCAATATAGTATGTTCGCTAAGATCGTTTGTCGCGACACCGCACATTTACGCAAAGTTTTGAACGAAGATATTCAAGCATTGACAGGGATTCAGCGCACCGAAACTATAATTTCCCTGGAAGAGAGCATCAAAAGACAAATTACGCTTTAAAAATCAAAAGCCGGCGGTCTAATCGTCGGCTTCCTTTTCAAAGTATGTTTTTGAGCATATTGATGTAAAAAGTAACACCCTCCTCTATTTCTCGAATATAAATATATTCATCAGCCGCGTGCGACCGTGCAGAGTCCCCCGGACCGACTTTCAAAGACGGTACAGGAATTAATGCTTGATCACTCATGGTCGGACTACCATAAGGTTCTGCACCCAGCTTTATTCCAGACTGCACAATAGGGTGGCTAAGCGCAATCGTTGAGGGGTTAAGACGTGTGGATCGAGGTTCGACCTTCACTTCCACGTGCTTACGTATGATGTCCAAAACTTGCTCGTTGCTATACGCATCCGTGGTACGCACGTCGACCACGAATTTGCAGGATGCGGGCACAACGTTATGTTGGGAACCAGCACTTATCATCGTAACAGACATCTTTACAGGGCCAAGATATGTAGAGGTTTCTGAAAATTGGTATGATCTGAACCAATCAATAGCATCTAAAGCCTTGTAAATTGCATTCTCTCCTTCTTCACGTGCGGCATGACCAGCCACCCCCTCGGATTCACAATCTAATACCATTAGCCCTTTCTCGGCGATAGCTAAATTTAATAAAGTAGGCTCACCCACAATGGCAAACGCGATCGGGTGTATATGTTTCAATGCTTCTTCCACCCCATTGCGTCCAGATATCTCCTCCTCTGCCGAAGCTAATATGCACAGGTTGTATTGGAGATCAGCCTTTTCGTGATAATATAAAAACGCAGCAATCAAACATACCAAACATCCTCCAGCATCATTACTACCCAGCCCATAGAGTTTACCATCCTCTTCACTTGCAAAAAAAGGGTCTCGGGTATAGCCCGCATTAGGTTTTACGGTGTCGTGATGCGAGTTGAGTAGTATGGTCGGCTTATTCGAATCGTAAAAAGAATTATAGGCCCAAACATTGTTGCCAACTCGCTCGTAAGTTACGCCCTGACTATCAAAAAAATGACACAACATATCTGCTGTGTCATATTCTTCGCGGCTGTACGACGGAATTGCAATCAGTTTTTTTAACAGGTCCCTACTCGCTTCAACCAGCGTGTCTATCATTTTATTCATTATAAAGTCCTCCGGCTTTCTTTGCGGAAAGCTTGATACCTTTAATAAAAGCTGAACTAAATCCGTTATGCTCCATTTCATTTAACCCGGCAATGGTACATCCCTTAGGCGAGGTAACTTTATCAATCTCCCCTTCCGGATGATTTTGCGTTTGCAAAAGTAAATCAGCAGCACCTTTCGCTGTTTGCACAGCCATCTTCAGTGCATCATGAGCGTGAAACCCTATTTCTACCCCGCCTTGTGAAGCTGCGCGAATGGCCCGCAAAAAGAAGGCAATCCCGCAGGCACATAGTGCCGTGGCAGATGTCATTAAATCTTCTTGAATGACCACAACCGATCCTACGGATTCAAATAAAGCTTCTACCCGAGCTACTTGTTCCTCTGTTGCGCTATCTGTTGCGATGCACGTCATCGACTGGCCGATAGCTATGGCTGTATTAGGCATTGCACGAACTACAGGAATATCTTCTCCTAGAACCGCTTTAACATCAGCACAACTTACACCGGAAACGACGGAAACGATGATTTGCCCAGCACGCACGGTTGTCTTAATTTCCTCCATCACTTTCTTGAGCTGCTGGGGAAGAATAGCGAGCACCACAATATCTGCGGAAGACACCGCAACGGCATTCTGGTCACTTGTAATGAAGCCTAAGCTTGCTTCCTCTTTTAATGCTGTGACGCTTCGCCTCGTCAAGGTAATGTCGGCAGGCAGATATTGCGCGGATTTTACCAAACCCTTGGCTAAAGAAAAACCAATGTTTCCGCTACCGATTATTGTTATTTTGCTCATGATATTACTTTGCTAACATACAGGTACCAAATTCCCCCTGTTGATATAAATGGAGGTTTAAGGCATTACCAATATATACATTTTTAACGCCTTTGCCAATAGCATGAAAAGCATTATCCAATTTTGGAATCATACCCTCGTAGATAACACCAGCACTTTTTAATGCCTCAAACTCGTCGGGGTTAATGGATTTGATTACGGATCGCTCATCATTGACATCACGTAGCACGCCATCTTTTTCAAAACAATAGATAAGACGAGTATCGTATATCTTAGAAAGCGAAACGGCCAGGGCAGAGGCGATAGTATCTGCATTTGTATTCAGCAGCTGGCCTAGGCCATTATGCGTAATCGCAGAAAAAACCGGCGTGAAGCCTGCTTCAAGAAACTTTTTAATGCTAAGCGTATTTACACTATCAACCAGAATATCGCCCACATAGCCATAATCCACCTCCCTTACTGGTCGCTTCACCGCTTTAATTGAATTCCCATCCGCGCCACTCAGGCCCAATGCATCACAATCAAATTTTTGCAATAACGATACGATCTTCTTATTTGTCAGTCCTGCGTAGACCATCGTTACAATATCCAGCATCGGCGCATCGGTGACACGCCTGCCATCAATCATCTTTGCTTCAATTCCCAAACCAGCAGCAGTTCGTGTAGCCACCTTTCCACCGCCGTGTACGAGTATTTTCTTCCCTTGTAATGCCGCAAATTTCTCTAAAAAGATGTGTAATTGTTCTTCATCATCAATTACATTTCCTCCTATTTTTATCACATTCAACACACTTCCCATCGATTAGCCTATATTATTCACTTATTTTAATTTTTCCAACATGCGCTTTAACACCACTTGTGCAGCCCAAACTCTATTGCTTGCTTCTTTAATGACAAGCGAGTTGGGGCCATCCAAGATCTCCGATGAGAGTTCCAGATCACGGCGCACCGGCAAACAGTGCATAACTTTTGCATTGTTTGTCAACTTCAACTTTTCATTATCCATCATCCAATTTTGTGCAACCGGGTAAACTTCGCCATACTCCGCGAAAGAGGACCAATTTTTCACATACACAAAATCTGCTTCTTGAAGACTTTCTTCTAGATTATCAGAAATCTTTGCTCCTTTGGTGAACTCTTCACTCAACTCATAACCCATTGGATGTGCTATGGTGAAATCCACAAGACCTTGCTCTTGTGCTTTGCACATCCATTCTGAAAAAGAATTGGGAACAGCTTGAGGAAGAGCTTTCACATGAGGTGCCCAAGCTAAGACAACCTTCGGCTTCTCGACATTTTTATGCTCACTAATGGTGATGAGGTCGGTTAAACTCTGCAACGGATGCCGAGTGGCGCTTTCCAAAGAAACAACGGGTACGGCACAGAACTTAACGAATTTGTTAAATAAGTCTTCCGTGTAATCAGCCTCCTTATCTTTTAAGCTTGGGAAAGACCGAAGTCCCAAAATATCGCAATACTCCCCCATCACGGCGGCAGCTTCCCGGATGTGCTCGACAGTAGTACCGTTCATCACGACTCCGTCCTGCGTTTCAAGGGCCCAACCATCCTTGTCCATATTGATCACCATCACATCCATTCCCAAATTCATCGCTGCCTTTTGCGTACTTAGACGAGTCCGCAAGCTAGGATTCAGGAAAACCAGACCCAAAGTTTTGTTTTTACCAAGATCTCTCAATGCGTAGGGAGATGCCTTTAATGCTAATGCATCTTTAACTAATATTGATAGATCATCTACATCTGCTACAGAAAAGAATTTTTTCATATTAATAAAGTGTAAAACAGAAGGTAAAGCGTATTGAAACGTTCGACCAGCTATTTATGATTTATTCTATACTATTCGTTTTTTTGTTGTTATTTAGTTGAAAGCGCATATCCAATGGTTGTCGAAAATGATATCAACAACAATAAAGTTGTTCACTTGCCCTATTTGGATTAATGTATCAGGCTTCGATCGCCGTTGCCGTTCCTTATGTTACTATAAAGCCTCGGAAAACCATGGCTACCTTTCGCACAATACGCCATTCACACTACTTAAGTCTATTTCAACCGTTCGTCAAGAGCCGTTAAAAATCGGTCTGCAATTTCCTTCGTAATATTTAAAGCTGGAAGAATGCGAATTACATTTGGCTTAGCCTCGCCAGTAAAGATCTTGTTCTTGATCAACAGATCTTTCTTTACTTGGGCTAGCTCTTCGGGCAACTCTATACCAATCATTAATCCTCGACCACGCACCTCCTTAACCTTGTCAAATTTATTCAGCTCATGGATCAAGTAATTTCCAACAGTACGAGCATTCTCTAACAGGTTTTCGCTTTCGATAACATCCAGTACTGCAACTGCAGCGGCACAAGCCAAATGATTGCCACCAAAGGTAGTTCCTAATAAACCGAATGATGCTTTAAATTGCGGTGCGATGGCGATCCCCCCGATTGGGAAGCCATTGCCCATGCCCTTTGCCATCGTGTAAATATCGGCTTGAACACCGGCATAATCGTGCGAGAAAAAATCGCCTGTACGACCGTAACCACATTGCACAGAGTCCGCAATAAAAACACTATGGTGTTGATCGCACAATTGACGGATTAACCGTAAAAATCCTGCAGAGGCTTCCCGAATACCGCCCACTCCCTGTATACCTTCAATAATAACCGAGGAGATTTCATCACCGATTGTGGCGAACGTATGTCGCAGTGCGGCCTCGTCGTTAAAAGGAAGAAACACGATATTATCCGTTGCGTTTACCGGTGCTACGATCGCTGGATTGTCGGTGGCTGCAACAGCTAGTGAAGTACGACCGTGGAAAGACTTGCTAAAAGCAACAACCTTTTTCCTACCATTGTGAAAAGAAGCAAGTTTCAGCGCATTTTCATTTGCCTCCGCTCCAGAGTTACATAAAAACAGCGTATATTCCACCTTACCAGAAACTTCACCCAATCGTCGCGCCAGCTGTTTTTGAATCGGTATTTCAATCGAATTAGAGTAAAAACCGATTTTATTCAACTGCGATGTCAACGCTTCCACATAGCGTGGGTGCGTATGACCGATCGAAATTACGGCATGCCCGCCGTACAGATCAAGGTATTCATTACCATCTACATCCCATATTGTAGAGCCTTCTGCGCGTACAATATTTATAGGATTGATAGGATAAACATTAAATAAGTCCATTTACGATAAGATATGAAGGAAGTGTAATGCTCCCGTAGACAAATATAAGTAAGACGCAGGGGAATAAGCCAAGAAAAAGCAACAAAATAGCGGCTCTACCCATAAAAAAATCCCCGACTTTGCAGTCGAGGATTAATTATATTGGAGGAAGATCTTTCTAGAAATTAATCTTCTTTTTTCTCTTCCGTTGCTGGAGCTTCTTCAGCTGGAGCAACTTCTTCAGCTTTAGCGTCAGCTGCTACTTCTTCAGTTGGAGCTGCTGCTTCAGGTGCTTCCGTAGCTTTCTTCTTCGCAGATCCGCGACGACGAGTAGCTTTTTTCTCTGTCTTAGCAGTTTGTCCGTAAACTTCGTTGTAATCAACAAGTTCTACGAAAGCCATCTCTGCGTTATCACCTAAACGGTTTTCCATTTTGATGATACGTGTGTACCCGCCTGGACGTGTAGCTACTTTTTCAGATATCTCGCGGAATAAGATCGTTACTGCTTCTTTATCTTTCAAGTAAGAGAATACAGTACGACGTGAATGCGTTGTATCGTTTTTTGATTTCGTGATCAAAGGCTCAACGTACGTACGTAACGCTTTAGCTTTTGCCAACGTAGTTGTAATACGTTTGTGTTTGATCAATGAAGTCGCCATATTAGCTAACATCGCCTTACGGTGACTGTCAGTGCGGCCTAAGTGGTTTACTTTTTTTCCGTGTCTCATTTTCTAATTTGTTTTGTGCGTACCGTTCTTATCAAAGTAAAAAGTAAAAAGTAAAAAGTAAAAAAACTCTATACTCCATACGCATTACTCAATACTGCAGAGGATTTACGCAACAGGTCGCTTTATTTATAAATTACTTATTATTCTTCGTCAAGTTTGTACTTAGACAAATTCATTCCGAATGATAGACCTTTAGACTTCACCAATTCTTGGATCTCGCTTAAAGATTTCTTACCGAAGTTGCGGAACTTCAACATGTCAGCTACGTCGTAAGTTACCAATTCAGCTAACGTACGGATATCAGCAGCTTTCAAGCAGTTTAAAGCACGAACAGAAAGATCTAAATCCACTAACTCTGTCTTCAAGATCTTGCGCATATGCAAGATTTCCTCGTCAACAACCTTCGTTTCTTCCTTGGTTTGTGATTCTAACAACATGTTTTCATCAGAGAATAACATAAAGTGTTGAATCAGGATCTTCGCAGCTTCTTTCAAGGCTTCTTCCGGATGAATAGAACCATCAGTAGAGATATCTAACAACAATTTCTCGTAGTCAGTCTTTTGTTCTACACGATAGTTTTCTATAGTATATTTTACATTCTTAATAGGTGTATAGATTGAATCTACAGCGATCAAACCTACAGGACCATCAGTAACTTTATTTTCTTCAGCATTTACATAACCACGTCCTTTTGAAACTGATAGCTCTACCTCTATAGTAACTGCAGTATCCATATTGCAGATTACCATGTCTGGATTTAGAACTGTAAAGTTATTGGAAAACTTAGTAATGTCACCAGCTTTAAATTGTTCCTGACCATTGATCACTACAAAGATCTTCTCCGCATCACCTTGCTCACCAGTCTTTTTGAAACGAACTTGTTTCAAATTTAAAATGATCTCGGTAACATCTTCAACAACACCTTTAATAGTAGAGAATTCGTGGGAAACGCCTGAAAACCTTACCGACGTAATTGCATATCCTTCTAATGAGGACAATAAAATACGGCGCAAAGCATTACCAATAGTCACACCAAAACCTGGCTCTAATGGACGAAATTCGAAAGTACCATCAAAATCCGTTGATTTTTGCATGATAACTTTATCCGGTCTTTGAAATGCTAAAATTGCCATTTATTTCTTTTTAAAAGTTTTTATTAATAACGTAAAACATAACAAAAGTAAGCGCAATTCTGTGAAGAATTCCGCTTACTTCAGTTACTTATTATTTAGAGTACAACTCTACGATTAAATTCTCTTTAATGTTTTCAGGGATGTCTGCTCTTTCAGGGAAAGTAACAAATGTACCTTGTAATTCATTCGCATTCCACTCTAACCAATTGAATTTGTTGATCTTTCTTCCTTCAACAGAAGTAGAAATCGCTTCTAGAGATTTCGAGCGCTCGCGAACCGCGATTACGTCACCAGGACGTAAGCTATATGATGGAATGTTAACAACTTCGCCGTTAACTGTAATATGCTTGTGGGATACCAACTGACGTGCTCCTGAACGTGTTGGCGCGATACCTAAACGGTAAACAACGTTATCTAAACGAGCCTCCAATAATCTTAAGAAGTTCTCACCAGTGATACCTTGTTTTGCAGAAGCTTTACCGAACAATGTACGGAATTGACGCTCCAACACACCGTAAGTGTATTTCGCTTTTTGTTTTTCTAACAACTGAATTGCATATTCAGATTGCTTACCTCTTCTTTTAGAAGGACCATGTTGTCCTGGAGGATAATTCTTTTTTTCTAATGCCTTATCAGGTCCAAAAATTGGTTCTCTGAATTTACGAGCTATTTTGGACTTAGGTCCTGTATATCTTGCCATTTTTCTTTCTGTTTGAAGTATCTGTCAGCCTATAGCTGGAGAATCTTATCTTAAACAATAAACTAATTAAACTCTTCTGCGTTTTGGAGGACGACAACCGTTGTGTGGAAGTGGAGTGATATCTTTAATGGTAGTCACATCGATTCCAACAGTTTGTAACGTACGGATAGCTGACTCACGTCCAGCGCCCGGACCTTTTACAAAAACCTCAACTTTACGCAAACCCAAATCATGAGCAACTTTACCACAATCGTTAGCGGCTTGACCTGCTGCATATGGTGTGTTCTTTTTAGAACCTCTGAAGCCCATTTTACCAGCTGAAGACCAAGAAATTGTTTGTCCTTGATTGTTTGTCAACGTGATGATGATGTTGTTAAAGGTAGCGTTGATATGAGCTTGACCAACAGGCTCGATAACGACGATACGCTTTTTAGTAACCTTTTTACTCTTAGCCATTTCTTATTTATTATTTAGTAGCTTTTTTCTTGTTTGCAACTGTTTTACGTTTACCTTTACGAGTACGCGTATTGTTTTTAGTGCGTTGACCACGAACTGGTAAATGCTTACGGTGACGTAGACCACGGTAACATCCAATATCCATTAAACGCTTGATGTTCAATTGAACTTCTGAACGCAATGCGCCTTCAACCTTAACTTCTTCGTTAATGATGGTACGAATAGCTGCTAATTGATCATCGTTCCATTCCGAAACCTTTACGTCTTCACTGATACCTGCTTTTTCCAAGATATAAGCAGCAGTAGAACGACCGATACCGAATATGTAGGTAAGGCCAATAACGCCTCTTTTGTTTTTAGGTAAATCTATACCTGATATCCTTGCCATAGTATACTTTATGCGTTTATTTGATTCTTAATTAGCCCTGACGTTGCTTGAACTTAGGGTTCTTTTTGTTGATTACAAAAACTTTACCTTTGCGACGAATGATCTTACAATCCGCGCTACGTTTTTTTATAGATGCTCTAACTTTCATTGTATTAATATTTTAAAAGCTGTGAATAGAGAAAAAGACAAGCCGCCTATTTATAACGGTATGTAATTCGCCCCTTTGTTAAATCGTATGGAGACATCTCCAACTTCACCTTATCACCAGGAAGAATTTTGATGTAATGCATGCGCATCTTACCGGAAATATGCGCGATAATCTCGTGCCCATTCTCCAATTCTACCCGAAACATGGCGTTAGAAAGTGCTTCCCTAATTATACCGTCTTGTTCTATTGAGGCTTGTTTAGCCATATGCTCTAACTTAATTTACATTTTAGCCTGCACAAACAGGAGTGCAAAGATAAATAAAAATATTGAAAACCAATTACTTTTTATCCAAAACTTTCTCGACATGCTCGAACGTAAGCAACACATCCGGCTCGCCTTTACGAATAGCAACCATCTGCTCAAAATGCGCTGACAGCTTGCCATCAATCGTACTCACCGTCCAACCATCATCCCAAAATTTCACTCCCGCTTTTCCGGCATTGATCATAGGCTCGATACAGATGACCAAACCTGTCTCCAGTTTTGGACCTGCACCACGTTTCCCGTAGTTCGGAACCTCCGGCTTCTCATGTAAATGTAAACCGACACCGTGTCCTACCAATTCCCGAACGATACCGTAGTTGAACGGTGCAACGTGCTCCTGAACGGCAGACGATATATCGCCAACACGCTTGCCGGCGACAGCTTGCTCCACTCCTTTAAATAAAGAAGCTTTAGTCACGTCCAAAAGCTGTTGCGCTTCGGCGGAAATTTCACCCACACCGAACGTGTATGCTGAATCGCTGATAAATCCGTTAAGATTCACACCACCATCCACCGACACTAAATCGCCGTCTTTGATCACATAATCGCTTGGAAACCCATGGACGATCTGGTCATTTACGGAAATACAAAGTGAATAAGGAAAGCCGTGGTAATTTAGAAACGCAGGTGTGCCGCCATGATCATGGATGTAATCGTAAGCTAGTTTATCTAAAGATAAGGTGGTTATGCCTGGCTTTATTTCCTTTGCTATCTCAGCAAGCAATAACGAGAGTACATTTGCTGACTCTCGTATTTGCTCGATTTGATCTTCTGTTTTATAATAAACTTTAGACATTTATTAAATTGCTGATTGATCGATTCCTTCAACCGGAGCCGCTGTTGAGCGCCCCTTTACTCTACCAGTCTTCATCAAGCCATCGTAATGACGCATTAATAAATGACTTTCGATTTGCTGAAGTGTATCTAAAACAACACCCACTAAAATCAACAATGAGGTACCTCCATAAAAATGTGCAAACTGGTTGTTCACACCAAGCTTACCCGCTAGTGCTGGCATAATTGCGATGATAGCAATAAATATAGCGCCAGGGAAAGTAATTCTGGAAATGACATTATCGATGAAGATATTGGTGTCGTAACCTGGCTTAATACCAGGGATAAAACCGCCGTTTTTCTTCATATCCTCAGACATTTGCTGCGGATTAACCATTATGGCTGTATAAAAGAACGTGAAAGCGATAATAAGTACCGCAAACGTCACGTTATATGCAACCGATGTATAGTTACTTAATGAAGCTAAAAAGTCAGACTGTAAATTTGGAAAAAACTGCGATAAAGCCATTGGTAAAAACATGATCGCTTGTGCAAAGATGATTGGCATAACCCCAGCGGCATTCACTTTTAAAGGAATGTACTGACGAACACCACCCACTTGCTTGTTTCCGACAATTTTCTTTGCATACTGTACGGGTACTTTACGAATCCCCTGTACAACAAGAATTGCAAAAATCACAACGAAGAACAACGCCACGAATTCCAAAAGCAATGGAATCGGACCGCCACCGCTAGGACTCATCCGCGATCCCCATTCGGCAACAATGCCGGCTGGCAATTGCGCGATGATACCCGCCATGATGATCAACGAAATACCATTCCCGATTCCTTTATCCGTAATTTTTTCACCGAGCCACATCACAAACAAAGTACCTGCAGTCAAAACAATAGCAGAAAGAACGGTAAACAAAGGCTCAGCAAGCGTCTTAGCTTCCGCCGGAACTTGTGTCTTGACATAAGCAACAGCTTGAACCAACGTGATGGCCAATGTTAGGTAACGCGTAATCTGGTTCATTTTTTTACGACCAGATTCACCTTCTTTTTGCATCTTTTGAAACGCAGGAACCGCAATCCCCAATAACTGAACAACGATAGACGCAGAGATGTAAGGCATCACGCCCAAAGCAAATATTGCCGAGCGCGAGAACGATCCTCCGGCAAACATATTGATCAAATCTAATATGCTATTACCATCGTTACCCTTAGCGCCTAATGCATCGGGATTGACACCTGGTAAAACCACGTGACAACCGATACGATAGATTAGAAGAAGTAGTAAAGTCGTAATAATACGATTACGTAAATCTTCGATTTTCCAAATATTGGTTAAGGTTGTGATTAGTTTCTTCATGTAGTATTAAAGTTTTACGATAGAACCACCTGCAGCTTCTATAGCTTTTTGTGCTGAAGCAGAAAACGCGTGTGCGCTTACTTCAACTTTGGCTGTAAACTCGCCACGACCTAAAATCTTGATCAAGTCATTTTTAGAAGCTAGGCCATGCGTACGTAATGCCTCGAAATCGACGACTGTCAAATTGAATTTCTCTACCAATGCTTGAAGAACATCTAAGTTTACACCTACGTATTCTACACGGTTGATATTTTTGAAACCAAATTTAGGCACACGACGTTGCAAAGGCATTTGACCACCTTCGAAACCAATTTTCGTCGATGTACCTGAACGTGAACCAGCTCCTTTGTGACCACGAGTAGATGTACCACCACGGCCAGAACCTTGACCCCTACCGATACGTTTTTTGCTTTTTACGGAACCTTTAGCTGGTCTTAAATTACTTAAATTCATTTTGTTTAAGATTGTGTTACGCCTTCGCTCTCACTAAACAGGTCGTAACGATTAAAAATAGAAATATAAAACGGATATGGAAAGCATCGTCAGACACTTTCCATATCGTATTAGATAGTTTCGATAGCTACTAAGTGGTTCACTTTTCTAACCATACCAATGATGGCTGGAGTAGCTTCAATCTCTACCGAATGATTGATCTTTTTCAATCCCAATGCTTCGATAGTTTTCTTTTGGCGCTCGCTTCTGTCGATAACGCTCTTTATCTGGGTGATTTTAATTTTTGCCATGATAATTAACCGTTAAATACTTTGTTTAAATCGACGCCGCGGTTCTGTGCAACTGTATAAGCATCACGAAGGCTGCCCAATGCATCAATCGTAGCTTTCACAACGTTGTGTGGATTGGATGAACCTAAAGATTTCGCTAATACGTCTTTGATACCAGCACTTTCTAGGACAGCACGCATTGCGCCACCTGCAAGTACACCTGTACCATGGACAGCTGGTTGAACCAAAACGCGTCCGCCAGAATATTTACCATACTGCTCGTGAGGAACAGTACCGTTGATGATAGGAACTTTGATTAGGTTTTTCTTAGCGTCATCGATACCTTTCGTGATCGCTTCTGTAACCTCTTTCGCTTTTCCTAGACCGTAACCTACGATACCATTTTCATCACCAACAACTACGATAGCGGAGAAGCTGAAGGTACGACCACCTTTAGTTACTTTCGCTACGCGTTGAATACTAACTAAGCGATCTTTCAATTCAATCTCGCTTGATTTTACTCTTTTTATATTGCTTAATGCCATGTTTTTTCTTGATTAAAAGTCTAAACCGCCCTCGCGAGCACCTTCAGCCAATGATTTTACACGGCCATGGTACAAGTACCCATTACGGTCAAAAACTACTTTGCTAATTCCTGCTGCTACAGCTTTCTCTGCAACTAATTTACCAACGGCTTTAGACTGCTCAATCTTCGTTCCTGATGCTGCAAAATCTTTTGCGTTCGAAGATGCAGAAACTAATGTTTTGCCGTTTAAATCGTCGATAATTTGTGCGTAGATGCCTTTATTGCTTCTGAAAACAGATAACCGTGGACGTTCAACCGATCCAGCAAGGTTCTTTCTGATTCCTTTTTTGATTCGCTCTCTGCGAGATGTTTTATTTGCCATGGTTATTATTTTTTAGCTGATTTACCTGCTTTTCTTCTCAATACTTCACCCGCAAACTTAACACCTTTACCTTTGTATGGCTCTGGCTTACGGAAGCTACGGATTTTTGCTGCAACCTGTCCGATCAATTGCTTATCCGCAGATTCCAAAATGATCGTAGGGTTTTTACCTTTTTCAGCTGTAGTTGATACTGTAATTTCCTTTGGCAATACGAAAACAATCTGGTGAGAGAAACCTAGGGTTAGCTCTAAAGTATTACCGTTGTTTGAAGCACGGTAACCCACACCCACTAATTCTTGCGTAGTTTTGTAACCTTCTGTAACACCTACAACCATGTTATTGATCAAGGCGCGGTACAATCCATGTAATGCTTTGTGTTTCTTTTGTTCAGTAGGACGTGTTACGACTACATTACCTTCTTCCTGTTGGATGGTAATGTCACGATCTACTTGTTGTGTTAGTTCGCCCTTTGGTCCTTTCACTGTAACCAGATTTTTATCTGATACAGAAATCGTTACTCCCGAGGGAATAGCGATAGGCGCTTTTCCAATTCTTGACATTTCTTCTGTGTTTTTTACCTAGATTAATAAACGTAACATAAAACTTCGCCACCTACATTTTGTACGCGGGCTTCTTTATCTGTCATAACACCCTTAGATGTTGACAAGATAGCAATACCCAAGCCGTTCAAAACGCGAGGCATGTCTCCTACACTTGCATACTTTCTTAAACCAGGTTTACTCACACGTGTCAATGTGCGAATAGCCGGAATTTTGCTAACTGGATGGTATTTCAAAGCAACTTTGATTGTGCCTTGTGGACCATTTTCTTCGAATTTGTAGTTAGCAATGTAACCTTTGTCAAAAAGAACTTTTGTGATCTCTTTTTTAAGGTTCGATGCAGGAATTTCAACAACCCTGTGGTTGGCCTTAATGGCATTCCTTACTCGTGTAAGGTAATCCGCTATTGGATCTGTATTCATTAGATATTTAAATTATGACAATGGTTTCCTGAACTAACCTAACTTCCGGACCTGTTGTCTGTACATAAAATTTGCAATACGAAAAAAACCCGATAAACCCTCAGCGGGTTTATCCGGGCAAAAGTAAAAGTTTTTTTTCTGATTACCAAGAAGCTTTTTTCACTCCCGGGATCTTTCCGTCTAAGGCCATCTCACGAAATGTAACACGTGAAATACCAAATTGACGCATATATCCTCTTGGACGACCAGTCAATTTACAACGGTTGTGTAAACGTACTGGTGAAGCATTCTTTGGTAATTTATCTAAAGCTGCATAATCACCTGCCTCTTTTAAAGCGGCACGTTTCTCAGCAAACTTAGCTACCAATTTTTGACGCTTTACTTCGCGTGCTTTTAATCCTTCTTTAGCCATTGTTGTTTGTGTTTTGATTTTTGAACGGTAAACCGAATTGTTTCAATAACTCCAATGCTTCGATGTCATTACCTGCTGAAGTTACAAAAGTAATATCCATACCCTGAATCTTGTTGATTTTATCAATGTTGATTTCTGGGAAGATGATTTGCTCTGTGATACCAAGGTTATAATTACCTCTTCCGTCGAAACCTTTATCGTTGATACCGCGGAAATCACGGATACGAGGCAACGATACAGAGATCAAACGATCTAAGAACTCATACATGTTGTTGTCACGCAAAGTAACACGTGCACCAACTGGCATACCTTTACGCAATTTGAAGTTAGAGATATCTTTTTTGGACTTGGTTGCAACAGCTTGCTGACCTGTGATTGTAGTTAGCTCCGTGATAGAAGCATCAATCAACTTTTTGTCTGCTGTAGCTGCACCCACACCTTGGGATACTACAATTTTCTCCAGTTTAGGAACTTGCATAACGCTTTTATACTGGAATTTATCTTTAAGCGCTGTACGGATTTCCTCCGCGTATTTCGCTTTTAATCTTGGTACGTAAGTCATTATTTAATTTCCTCCCCTGATTTTTTTGCGTAACGAACAATTTTACCATCCGCATTAACCCGGCGACCAACACGAGTAGGTTCTCCTGTTTTTGGGTCGATCAAAGCTAAATTAGAGATCGTGATTGCAGCTTCTTTCTCGATGATACCACCATTAGGATTAGCTGCGCTAGGTTTAGTGTGTTTTTTAACGATGTTAGCGCCTTCTACGACAGCTCTATTCGAGTCCACCAAAATTTGCAATACTTTTCCTTGCTTGCCTTTGGAGTTACCAGCGATAACTTTCACTAAATCACCTTTTTTGATTTTGATTTTGTGAGTTGTTTTTGTTTTCTGTGCCATAATTATAAAACCTCCGGTGCTAGTGATACAATCTTCATGAACTGCTTCTCACGTAACTCACGAGCTACTGGCCCGAAAATACGCGTTCCACGTGGTTCATCATTATTATTCAACAATACTGCTGCGTTATCATCGAAACGAATATAAGAACCATCTTTACGACGGATTTCTTTTTTCGTCCGAACCACAACTGCTTTAGAAACGGATCCTTTTTTTACGTTTCCTGAAGGGATAGCGCTTTTCACGGTAACAACAATCTTATCACCGATAGATGCATAACGCTTGCGCGTACCGCCCAATACACGGATTACTAAAACTTCTTTAGCTCCTGAGTTGTCGGCCACATTTAATCTTGATTCCTGTTGTACCATTATTTAGCTCTTTCTAAAATTTCAACTAATCTCCAGTTCTTTGTCTTACTCAGCGGACGAGTTTCCATGATTAATACCGTATCGCCGATACCGCAGGTATTAGTTTCGTCATGAGCTTTAAATTTAGTAGTTTTTTTAACGAACTTACCGTAGATAGGGTGCTTAACTTTACGTTCAACCGTTACTACGATAGACTTGTCCATCTTGTTGCTAACTACTAAGCCGATTCTTGTTTTTCTTAATTTTCTTTCCATTTCGACTTGCTTTTACGCCTCAGAGGCTGTTTCTTGTGATTTAGCTTCGTTTTTACGCTTAGAAATCTCTGTCGCGATACGCGCGATGTTTCTGCGCGCAGCTTTGATGACATTAGGGTTCTCTACAGCAGAAACAGCATGTGCAAATTTCAACTTGTTGAGGGCAGCTTTCTCTTCTTTAAGACGTGCTGTTAGCTCCTCTTGTGATAATTCGATGATTTCTGAATTTTTCATTTTCTTTCAGTGTTATGCTGGGTTATCAATTCTGTTTATAAAGTGCCTTGTGGGTAACGGCCACAAGGCTAAACTATTGACATTACCAACGATTTTTATGCTTCTACGTAATCTCTACGTATAACAAACTTAGTTTGAACCGGCAATTTTTGAGCAGCTAAACGCAATGCTTCTTTGGCAATTTCCAAAGGCACACCTTCTGCTTCAAATAACATGCGGCCCGGGCGCACTACCGCTACCCAGTATTCTGGAGCACCTTTACCTTTACCCATACGTACCTCTGCAGGCTTCTTGGTAACAGGCTTGTCAGGGAAAATACGGATCCACACTTGACCTTCACGTTTCATATAACGTGTTACGGCGATACGTGCTGCCTCAATCTGGCGACTCGTGATCCATGCTGGCTCCATTGACTTGATACCGAAAGAACCGAAAGCTAAATCCGCTCCACGAGAAGCGTTACCTTTCATGCGGCCTTTCTGCATCTTTCTGAACTTTGTTCTTTTTGGCTGTAACATGTTCGTATTTTATTTAATTCACCTCAACGGCGAACATCTGTTGTAATCTATTAAACTTATTATCCTCTGTTTGCACCACCGCGGTTATTTCCGCCACGGTTGTTGTTGCCGCCACGGTTATTTCCGCCACGTCCACCTTTACGGTTATCACGCTCACGACGTTCGCCGCCAGCTTCGTTTCCGCCACGTGTTTTCGTGTTTGATGTTTGGCCGATGTTTGGAGATAGATCACGTTTACCGTAAACCTCACCTTTACAGATCCAAACTTTAACACCGATTTTACCGTAAGTGGTCAATGCTTCTGCAAGTGCATAATCGATATCAGCACGCAATGTGTGCAAAGGAGTTCTTCCTTCTTTGTACTGCTCAGTACGTGCCATTTCAGCACCACCCAAACGACCAGAACACATTACTTTAATACCTTCAGCACCCATACGCATTGTCGACGCGATAGTTGTCTTCATCGCACGACGGAATGAAATACGTGCCTCTAGTTGTTTAGCGATACCTTCTGCTACCAGTTTCGCATCAAGCTCTGGGCGTTTGATCTCAAAAATGTTGATTTGAACATCCTTTTTAGTCAGTTTCTTCAACTCTTCTTTGATCTTGTCAACTTCTTGACCACCTTTACCGATTACGATACCTGGACGTGCAGTGTGGATAGTTACCGTGATACGCTTTAACGTTCTTTCGATAACAACTTTTGCTACACCACCTTTTGCAATACGTACAGAAAGATATTTCCTGATTTTTTCGTCCTCAACTAACTTATCAGAATAGTTGTTGCCTCCGAACCAGTTAGAATCCCATCCTTTGATGATACCTAATCTGCTACCTATTGGATTTGCTTTTTGTCCCATTCTTATTCTAAATTAGTTGTTTACGTTGTTTAAACTATCTACTACCAAGGTTACGTGGTTTGAACGTTTACGAATTCTATATCCACGACCTTGAGGAGCTGGACGCAATCTTTTCAATTGACGACCACCACCAACAGATATCTCTTTTACAAACAAAGCGCTGTTTTCCAAAGATGCACCTTCGTTGCTAGCTTCCCAGTTCTTAATTGCTGATAATAACAATTTTTCAACACGAGCAGCTGCTTCTTTACCTGTGTGCTTCAAGATGTAAAGAGCGGTCTCTACTTTCTCACCACGGATAAGATCTACCACTAAACGCATTTTACGAGGCGAAGTAGGGCAGTTCAATAACTTGGCAGTAGAAGCTCCTCCTACTTGAGCTTTTTCCTGCTCTTTGCGCTGTCTGATTAGGACAGATTTCTTAAGTTTTTTTGTTGCTTCCATTACCTAATTATTTTTTCTTTTCTGCGTGGCCTTTGAATGTACGCGTAGGCGCAAATTCACCAAGCTTGTGACCAACCATATTCTCCGTTACATAAACAGGAATAAATTTGTTCCCGTTGTGCACTGCGAAGGTATGGCCAACAAAATCAGGTGAAATCATTGATCTACGTGACCAAGTTTTGATTACTGATTTTTTGTTTGTTTCATTCATAGAAAGAACTTTTCTCTCTAAGTTGTGATCGATATAAGGACCTTTTTTAATTGAACGAGCCATTATTTTTTCCTTCTCTCAATGATGTAACGATTCGATGTTTTCTTCTTGTAGCGTGTTTTGAAGCCTTTAGCTAACACACCTGTGCGTGAGCGAGGGTGACCTCCGGATGTACGGCCTTCACCACCACCCATAGGGTGATCGACAGGGTTCATGGCAACACCACGAACGCGAGGACGACGACCTAAGTGGCGCTTACGACCTGCTTTACCTAACACTTGGTTTGCTTTCTCAGCATTAGATACTGAACCAATCGTCGCAACACAAGTTAATAAGATCATACGAGTCTCGCCTGAAGGCATTTTGATGATGGCATACTTACCGTCACGAGCAGACAACTGTGCATATGTTCCTGCAGAACGCGCAATTGATCCACCTTGACCCGGATTCAACTCAATATTGTGAATGATCGAACCAAGAGGAATATTTGCTAATGGTAAAGTATTACCAACTTCTGGGGCTACTGATTCGCCTGCAACAACTGTTTGACCAACTGTTAAGCCAGCTGGAGCAACAATGTAACGTTTCTCACCATCTGCGTAGTGCAACAAAGCAATACGTGCAGTACGATTTGGATCATACTCGATAGTAGCAACTTTTGCAGGGACATCTTTTTTATCGCGTTTAAAATCAATCAATCGGTATGATTTTTTGTGTCCCCCACCGATGTAACGCATAGTCATTTTACCGGATTTATTACGTCCGCCTGATCTTTTATTGCTTCCTACTACTAACGACTTTTCAGGGACGTTTGTAGTAACATCAGAATAGTCTGCACCTACTCTGAAACGCGTACCAGGGGTAACCGGTTTGAATCTTTTAACTGCCATTTCTTATTATAGTGTACTGTAAAAGTCAATAGTTTCGCCATCTTTCACCGTGATGATGGCTTTTTTATACTTAGGGCTTCTTCCAGAAACGAAACCGGCTTTCGTGTAACGGCTTTTTGCTTTACCAGCTACAACCGCCGTGTTTACTGCTAATACAGTTACACCGAACATTTCTTCAACAGCTTGTTTGATCTGGATCTTGTTAGCTCTGTGGTCAACTTTGAAAGAGTAACGGTTTAATTTTTCCGTTAACAACGAAGCTTTCTCAGTCAAAATAGGTTTTTTAATAATTTCCATATTACTTAGCGAATGCTTCCTCCAAAGTTTTAACAGAATCTGCAGTTAACAAAAGTTTTGTAGCGTTCAACACATCGTAAGTGTTCAAATCTGATGCTGCGATCACTTTTGCTTTCTTCAAGTTTCTGCTTGATAAATAAACATTGTTATCGTATGCTGGCAAAACCAATAATGTTTTCTCGTCAGCTACGTTCAACGCGTTGATCAAAGACACATAGTTTTTAGTTTTGATGGATTCGAAGTTTACTTCGTCCAACACTAAAATGTTGTTTTCTTGTGCTTTGTAGCTCAATGCTGATTTACGCGCTACTTGCTTTAATTTTTTATTCAATTTAAAGCTGTAGTCACGCGGTTGAGGACCGAATACACGACCACCACCGTTAAACAATGGAGATTTGATAGAACCCGCACGAGCCCCACCTGTTCCTTTTTGTTTGTGTAATTTGCGCGTAGAACCCGCGATTTCATTACGTTGTTTAGATTTGTGAGTTCCTTGGCGTTGGTTCGCTAGGTATTGTTTCACATCCAAATAGATCGCATGGTCGTTAGGCTTTACACCGAATACTGACTCAGGCAGTTGCACCTTGGCACCTGTTTCTTTACCTGATAAATTTAATACGTTAACTTCCATCTCTACTATTTGTCTACGATTACATATGAACCTTTAGCTCCTGGAATGGAACCACTAACAACAATTAGGTTTTGATCCGCGTAAACTTTCAAAATTTGTAAATTCTGAACTTTTACTCTTTCACCACCTGTACGACCCGCCATGCGCATTCCTTTGAATACACGTGAAGGCCAAGAAGAAGCACCCAATGAACCTGGAGCACGTAGTCTGTTGTGCTGACCGTGAGTCGCACCACCTACACCACCAAATCCGTGACGCTTCATTACACCTTGGAAACCTTTACCTTTGGAAGTACCAACTACGTCTACGTACTCGCCTTCAGCAAAAATAGTTACATCCACGATGTCACCTAGTTGTTTCTCATCCTCGAAAGTTTTGAACTCAACTAGTTTACGCTTAGGAGTCACGCCCGCTTTCGCGAAGTGTCCTTTTAAAGGCGCTGTCGTATTCTTTTCCTTAGCATCATCATAGCCAAGTTGAAGAGCCGCATAGCCATCCTTCTCTACCGTACGTATATGCGTTACCACGCACGGCCCAGCCTCAATTACTGTACAAGGGATATTCTTCCCTTCCGCATCGAACAGGCTGGTCATTCCTACTTTTTTACCAATAATTCCTGACATGTTATAAATAAATTAATTAAACGTCCTTCGAAGCAGTAGGGCTTCGCTCAAGACACAATTCCCCCTAAGGGATTGCAAAGGTAAAAAAGTTTTTTGTAACTATCAAAGAGTTAGTGGATTATTTTTCAATTTGTTTAGGTGGAGCAATTTTGATAATAAAGACTCTACAGCTTTCCAGGTTATATTAATTCGATAGGGTTCCAACTTTAACTATTTCATGAAATACAGTTTATATTGGCAGTGGAGGTATCGCTACGGGATTGAGAGATTTTCATTTTGCCGCTTCACAATCTCTATTCAGGAAGAATACAAAATCACCTAACCGTTATAGCGATAAGGTGATTTTATATAGCGTTAATATGCTTACGTTAATACTGCCCTGTGTTTAACATTACTAATGTACAGGCCTCGATGCTTTCAATTCCTGCATCATTTAACTTTGAACGCAGCTCTTCATTTTCCGTACCTGGATTAAAAATAACGCGTTTAGGCTTCGTCTGCAAAATATAGTCGTAATAAGGCGGTTGATTTTGCGGCCCCACATATAGCGTTATCGTATCAATATCATCATATGGGGTTTGCATCTCCTCAATTTCTACGCCGGCAACCTTCCCTACTTTACGTCCAATATTTACAATTTCATGTCCCTTCCTGACCAACTTATTGGCAACCAAATAAGAATATCTTGCCGGATTTGTGCTGGCTCCTAATATCAGTGTCCTTTTCATAACTTCTGTGAATTAATTAACGATAAAATCGCCGTTTGCATTGTAGGCGTTTTGTCTCAAAATAGGCATTTTTAAGATCTTATACAAGTCATCTAGCTTCACGAGGCTACCATTCGCCATATTTGAAAGCAATACAATCGTGATATCATCCGTTAAGTCACGCACATATAGATTCCTGAATCCATGCCACCAACCTGTATGGTATACAATTTGTGCTTCTTTTGGAGAGAAAGTACGCCACCCATACCCGTAGCTGAATAAACTCCGCTTAGCATCGCTACGTGGCACATATGCAGAGTCTAGCAACGCTTTATCTAAAACACGCCCTTCCTTAAGTGCAATATCTAACAGAAACAAATCCTGCACGGTGCTGTAAATACCTTTATCACCGACAGGGCCATCCAAAAAGTTTTGTACTACCGATCTTCTCCACACTTTATCGTGACCGATCACATCTGTAGGGATTTTCTCGTATACCGCCTTTGATAATACCGCGGTGTGTTTCATTCCGGCCGGATCGAATACCGTCTCTTTCATGTACACGCCGAAATCTTGACTTGTAATTTTTTCAATAATGGAGGCAAGCACCATAAAGTTGGAGTTATTGTATAGAAAACGTCCGTCTGGCGCGCCATACCGAGCCGGCTTATGCTGCGTCAAGAGGCTCATCGCATCCATATTACTCATAGGCTTCTTCTTATCTGGCCATACATCCTCCGCAAAATAAACGTAATTGGGTAAGCCACTGCGATGGGAAAGCAACATCTTCATAGTGACACCCGGATACGGAAAATCTGGAAAAAAATCGTTCACCGTTTGATCCAAGGTAAGCTTCTTATTCTCCACCAGTTTTAATATCCCTATAGCTGTTAACGGTTTGGAAAGGGAAGCCAACTCAAACTTGGAATGAATATTCAGACTGTCTTTCAACAGATAGTCTGCCCAGCCGAACGTATTTTGATACAGAATTTTTCCTTTCTTCGCTACTAACACAGCTCCGTTAAAGGCTGATTTTTTATGCAGATTTTGCATAAAAGCATCTATTTCCTTATCCGCCTTGGTCGGGTCGTAAACTAATGAAATACTATCCTTCTCTCCCTGTTTTTGTATAATTTCTTTTTGTTTTGCTTCTGGCGAGGAACAGCCTAGCAAACCCGCTATTGTCGCAAAATATAATGCGCCGAAAAATCTCAATCTCACTATTTATCTTTTGAATATATCGTTCGTAGTATGTATCTATCTATTTTTCCAAAATAGCACTTATTAACAGAAAAATCAATAAAAAATTATTTTGATATAGGGTATGGCGAATGAATGAAGTCTTATGCATGAGTGGCAAAAAACACTTGAACATAAAATAAAAAAGCACTTTGGAAATCCAAAGTGCTTTAAAAATATGTTTTAAAGGTTACGCCAATAAGCGAATCGGAGCTTCTAGCAAACCTTTCAATGTTTGAAGGAAAGCAGCACCTGTAGCACCATCTACTACACGGTGATCGCAACCTAATGTCAATTTCATGATGTTACCCGGAACAATTGCGCCGTTTTTGACAACCGGAATTTGTTGAATAGCACCGACAGATAGAATCGCACCATCTGGTGAGTTGATAATTGAGGTGAATTCATCAATACCAAACATGCCTAGATTAGATACCGTGAAAGTCGACCCTTCCCAATCAGCAGGTTGCAATTTCTTCGCTTTTGCTTTTTGACCATATTCCTTCACTTCCGCAGAAATGTGGGATAATGATTTACCATCTGCGAAGCGAACGACAGGCACTAGCAAACCATCTTCTACAGCCATAGCCACACCTACGTTCACATGCTCGTTGAATCGAATTTTATCACCTCTCCACGATGAGTTTACAGCAGGGTGTTGCTTCAATGCTACGGCAACAGCTTTGATGACGATATCGTTGAAAGATACTTTCACAGGAGCCACGGTATTGATTTGTCCGCGAGCCTCCATAGCATTATCCATATCGATAGAAATCGTTAGGTAGAAATGTGGCGCTGTGAACAACGACTCACCTAAACGACGAGCGATTGTTTTACGCATTTGCGAAATACCTTGCTCTGTATATTTTTCTTCACCAATATATTGCGGTAAAGTAATCGATTTTGTTTCCGTAGCCGGTGCAGATGACGTGGCTGCTGCCTTAGGAGCTTCTGCTTTTTCTGCAGGTTTAAAGCCTTCAACATCTTTTTTCACGATACGACCGCCATCAGCAGATCCTTTTACATCGTTCAAATTGATACCTTTATCTTTGGCGATCTTACGAGCCAAAGGCGATGCTTTTACACGTGCATCATCATCTTCACTCGTCGTCGTAGCTTCCGCCTTATTTTCTTCTTTTGCAGCAGGTTTATCTTCGCTCTTCGTTTCCGTTTGCGCCTTCTTAGCGGATCCAGATTTTTGATTTAACAAAGGTGTTACATCTGTACCTTCAGGACCAACGATTGCAATAATATCATTCACTTTTGCTGCCTGTCCAGCTTCAACACCGATATGTAACAACGTGCCATCTGCATAGGCTGTAACTTCCATGGTTGCTTTATCCGTTTCCACATCTGCTATAGCATCATCAGACTTAATGGTATCGCCTACTTTGAAGTTCCATTGTGCGATAACACCTTCTGTCATGGTGTCACTTAATAAAGGCATTGTGATAACAGTACAGTCTAAATCCTCTGCTGAAACAGACTCGTCGCCGGAACCAGCATCTTCATCTGTATCCTCTTCTTTTGATTCTGGGGCTTTTTCTTCCTTCGCATCTTCTTTAGCTGCAGGAGCGTCTCCTCCGTCTAACAATGCCTGGTAGTCTTCACCTTCCTCGCCCAAAACAGCGATCACAGCATCAATAGCAACTGCTTCACCCTCTTTGGGTCCGATATACAACAAGGTTCCTTCTTGGTAAGATTCGAAATCCATTGTTGCTTTATCTGTTTCAACTTCAGCGATCAAATCGCCAGAGTTTACCTTATCACCGACTTTTTTGTGCCATTTAGCGATTACACCTTCGGTCATGGTGTCGCTCATTTTCGGCATTCTTACTACTTCAGCCATTTGTTATAGTAGATTATATCTTTAAGTTAAAGTAATTCCGTATAATTAGTCCATTATGAATGGATAATCCTCCTGAACATAGACGTCTTTGTAGATCTCAGAAGCATCTGGGTAATCTGATTCTTCCGCGAATTTAACTGACTCGTCAACGATCTTTTTGATTTCCGCATCTACTTCTGCAAACCATGCATCATCTGCATATTTGTTTTCTACGATGGCTGCCTTAGTTGACAATAAAGGATCTCTTCCTTTGAATTCTTCCAATTCTTCCTTTGTACGGTATTTTGCCGGATCTGACATCGAGTGTCCTTTATAGCGGTAAGTACGGATTTCAAGGAAAGTAGGCCCCTCACCTGCACGTGCGCGCTGAACAGCTTCGTCCATTGCATTGTGCACAGCGACAACGTCCATACCATCTACTGGCGCACTTGGCATATCAAAGCCATGACCCATTTTATAGATATCCATCATATTTGTCGTACGCGCTACGGAAGTACCCATAGCATATCCGTTGTTCTCACAAACAAAGATAACTGGCAATTTCCATGTCATCGCCATATTCAAGGTCTCGTTGAATGCACCTTGACGCACAGCTCCATCACCCATATAACAAACGTTCACATTGGTATTACCCAAATACTTCTCTGCGAAAGCGATTCCGGCGCCCAATGGAATTTGACCACCGACGATACCGTGGCCACCCATCATTTTATGCTCTTTCGAGAAAAAGTGCATCGAGCCACCCTTACCTTTTGAACAGCCTGTGATTTTTCCAAACATCTCAGCCATACAAGCATTGGCAGAAACACCTTTTGCTAATGCATGTGCGTGATCTCTGTAAGCAGTAATAACGGAATCTTCGGCTCCAATAACAGACATCGTGCCTGCCATGACAGCCTCTTGTCCGATATATAAGTGACAAAAACCACGAATTTTTTGTTGCCCGTAGAGCTGTCCTGTCTTCTCTTCGAACTTACGCATAAGCAGCATAGATTTATACCACTCTAGATATGTTTCTTTTGTTATAGGTGTTGAACTCATTTTAAAGTATTGAATTTCTTTACTAATACGACCACAAATCTAATCATTTATAACGATATTTCAGATAAAATATAGCTACGAAATAGGGCTTTTTTGTCAAAATAATGTTTCTCGGATAACGCTTTTATCCATCGTACTAGGGCGATTTAGATTTCATTTTTTAGAAACATCACTAATTCCTCCAGCCGCATCTTCACCTGTTCGCCGGTTTTCATATTTTTTACCGATAAATCGCCGGAGGTCACTTCTTCATCGCCCACTAGCAATACATAGGGAATGTGCTTATCATCCGCATAGCTCATCTGCTTTTTTAATTTCACAGCCGTTGGATAGAGTTCAGCGGCAATACCTTGCGCGCGCAAATCCGCCAGCAAACGAAGCGTGTATTTCTCTATATTTTTATCAAAGTTTATAATGAGGATTGCCGTGGATAAATCAGCGGATGAAGGGAACAGGTTCAATTCTTCTAGCACATCGTAAATTCGATCGGCACCAAAAGAAACGCCCACACCCGTTAAATCTTTCCATCCAAACATGCCTGTCAAATCATCATAACGGCCGCCGCCACCAATGCTACCCATCGCCACCTCGTTGGTTTTTACCTCGAAAATACAACCGGTGTAGTAATTCAGCCCCCGAGCCAGCGTGATATCCACTTCCACTCGGCTACGCAACAAATCTGTGGCGCCAAACGACTCCAAGTACGCAAAAACCTCTTCTATCTCGGCAATGCCTGCCAATCCTTGACTCGACGATTGCAGGACAGATTTTAGCGCAGCGAGCTTCTGCACATTATTACCTTCTAGTAGAATTATCGGTTTAAGTACATCCAAATCCTCGTTAGTAAAACCACGTTCCAAAAGCTCTTTATTCACGCCATCTAAGCCTATTTTATCAAGCTTATCAATAGCCACGGTCATATCTACGATCAGCGACGGTTTACCAATTACTTCGGCAATACCCGACAGAATTTTCCGATTATTGATCTTAATCGTGAAGTCTTGCAAACCTAAAGCGGAAAGTGCTTCATTATAAATTAATACAAATTCCGCTTCGTTAAGTAAAGAGGGCGATCCAACCACATCGACGTCACATTGAAAAAACTCTCGATAACGTCCACGTTGCGGACGGTCGGCACGCCACACCGGTTGAATCTGAAACCGTTTAAAAGGAAGCGTTAATTCGTGTTGGTGCATCACCACGTAGCGTGCGAAAGGTACGGTCAAATCATAGCGCAAGGCCTTCTCTGATATATGCTTGATCAAGCTGTTAGCGTTCCTGCTGTCCAACAATTCGGTTGGCGCTTTGGCAAGGTAATCACCTGAATTTATAATTTTGAAAATCAACTTATCGCCTTCTTCACCGTATTTACCGGTTAGTGTAGATAGATTTTCGAATGAAGGAGTTTGAATTTCACTGTATCCGAATTTTTTGAAAACAGCTTTCAAGGTGTTGAAAATATGGTTCCGCTTTTCCATCTCCCGGGGAGAAAAATCGCGCGTTCCTTTAGCTAACGAAGGTTTGATATTTGCCATACGGCAAAGGTAATATATACGAATGAAATGAGAAAGGTAAGTTTAGCGCGAAAACTCTTCGACTTCAAATATTTTAAGCAGTTCACACGCTTTTTCAGCAGCAAGCTTTTCAGCACTTTTTTTGTTAAAATCCTTACCGAATCCACAAGTCTCACCATCGATTACCACTTCAACATGGAATAGCTTGGAGGAATCCCCCGGCGGGTTAGCAACTTGAACGAATTGTATTTCTTTACCGAAATGCTGGCACCATTCAATAAGCCTGCTCTTAAAATTCGTTTCCGTTACCTCTAGCATATGGATATCGACATGGGGCTTTATAATGCGGTTGAGTAAAAACTCGCGCGTAAATGCGTAGCCTTTATCCATGTAAACGGCGCCTATAACCGCCTCAAACGCATCGCCCAAAAGTGAACTTTGCTTGTTTGGATAACTGATCATTCGGGCATCGTACTCTATAAACTCGTTAAGCCCCAGCTTGCGGGAAAGCTGGTTTAAATTGACACGGCTTACGATCTTAGATCGAAGTTCCGTAAGGAAGCCCTCATCTTTGTAAGGATATAGCTTGAAAAGCAGCTCGGCAACTACAGACCCTAAAACGGCATCGCCAAGAAACTCAAGACGTTCGTTACTATTCTTTACCCCGTCCTTAATCGTTTTCGCGACAGATTTATGCCGAAATGCCATCTTGTATAACTTTATATTTCCAGGCACGAAGCCAAGAACGTTCTTAAGTTTACGGATGTAAGCTCGGTTGGGAGAGAGATATAAATAATAAATCCTTGAAAAAGGCATTCTGTAGTTAAAATAGGAAATAGGTAGTCTCTCATCGAAACTACCTATTTCACAGTATCTAAATGATCATCTTAACGAAATTAAGCATGATATTTTTTGACAATGATGGAAGCATTATGCCCACCAAAACCGAACGTGTTGCTTAATGCTGCATTTACTACACGCTTTTGAGCTGTATTAAATGTAAAATTAAGGTTATTGTCGATTTGTGGATCGTCGGTGAAATGGTTAATTGTTGGCGGCACGATATCGTTTTTTACAGAAAGGATAGAAGCAATAGCTTCGATCGCTCCTGCTGCGCCTAGCAAATGTCCCGTCATCGACTTCGTGGAGCTAATATTCAGTTTATAGGCTTGCTCTCCGAAGAGGTCAATGATTGCCTTTGTTTCGCTGATGTCTCCTACTGGCGTTGAGGTACCATGCACATTGATGTAATCCACATCAGAGAATGTAAAGTTCGCGTCGGTGATAGCCTTACTCATCGCTAACTTCGCACCCAATCCTTCTGGATGTGAGGCGGTAATATGGTAAGCATCTGCGCTCATTCCTCCGCCGGCCACTTCAGCATAAATCTTTGCTCCACGAGCTAAAGCATGTTCTAAACTTTCCAGAATGATCGCTCCTGAGCCTTCTCCCGAAACGAAGCCATCCCGGTCTTTATCAAAAGGACGTGAAGCCGTTTTCGGATCGTCATTCCTGGTAGACAAGGCATGCATCGCGTTGAAGCCACCAATGCCGGCCTCATTAACTGTAGCTTCGGAACCACCCGTGATAATAACGTCAGCCATACCCATACGGATATAATTGAACGCATCGATCATGGCGTTGGTAGCAGAAGCACAAGCTGAAACGGCAGAGAAATTAGGACCTCGCAAGCCGTGACGCATAGAAATATGGCCTGGAGCAATATCAACGAGCATCTTTGGAATAAAGAATGGATTGAATCGCGGCGTGCCATCTCCCTTGGCGTAGGTTACGACTTCGTCCAGAAATGTTTTCAAACCTCCAATCCCAGACCCCCAAATGACACCAATTCGATTGGTATCTAATTTATCAAATTCTAGTGCAGCATCTTTAACCGCCTCATCTGTAGAAGCGATAGCATACTGTACAAAAGGATCGACTTTGCGAGCCTCTTTGCGATCCATAAAGTCATGTGGATCAAATCCCTTCACTTCACAAGCGAATTGGGTCTTAAATTTTGATGCATCGAAATGCGTAATAGGAGCAGCGCCGCTTACACCATTAATCAACCCGTCCCAATAAGCAGGAACGGTATTACCTAGTGGTGTAAGAGCGCCTAACCCTGTTACAACTACTCTTTTAAGCTCCATTAAATATGTTTGGCCTAATAAATTAGTTATTAACGTTCTTTTCTAAGTAAGAGATAGCTTGACCTACAGTACTGATGTTTTCAGCTTGGTCGTCAGGAATAGCTACGTTAAATTCTTTTTCGAATTCCATGATCAACTCAACTGTATCAAGTGAGTCTGCACCTAAATCATTCGTGAATGAAGCTTCTGGTGTTACTTCGTTTTCGTCTACACCTAACTTTTCAACGATAATTGCTTTTACTCTTGATGCGATATCTGACATGATTTTATAGTTTAATTGTTTAATAAATCTGTGCAAAGAAAAATAAATTTCCCCAAATATCAAACCTTTTTGGATTGAAGATTTGAAATAAGAACGTTTTTATTTAGGCTTTGTTTTGAAAACACGCGCTATTAGCCACATATCCAATATTAATAAATATTTTTTTATCCGCCAAGAACTTTGTCAAACATTCGACTTTAGGTATAAAAAACGTAATATTAGGTATTTTTTTCCTATTTTCGACATTAATTTTTAAGAAGCGTGAGCATAACAAAACGACACTTAACACTTGATCTTGACTTCGATTTGGAGCTCGATTTTGTGTTGGTTGGCATTAGTTCTTCCCTCCGCGACTACAGACTTTGCCACTTTATTTCAAAAAATACAGGCCTCGCTTTCAAACGAGGCAAGGAGGATTATTTAGATCATAAAGGCTACGTTAAGGAAAAAGACCGGGATGAGATGGATTACCATATCATCTTCGAAAAAACAAAGCAAAAAGGCACGCTAAAGCATTATTTCACCATTTACCGCTATTGTGATATAAATTTCGAATTCGAATTTTATTTACTGAACAACCGCAGCAGTGAAGGTGGCCTCTTGGTACCTGAACTACCAAATTTTGACTACTTCCTCATCATCAAACACTACATCGATCCGGAAGATTTGAAAGCTCTTATGGACGAAGTGAAAACCATCAACGAAGTCATGTTTACGAAAGAATTAGACCCAACTTCATTGAAATCCAAAGAAAATCTTATATTTTAGTGCTTTAGCTAAAGCAAAGTGTAAATTTTACACTTTAGTAAACCTAACTTAAAAACAGATTGCTATTTTTGCGGCATACGTTTTTATAAAAGAGAACACAAACATACGTACATAAATAAAATATTGTAAATGAATAAGATTCAAAAAAGGACTAAAATCGTAGCCACACTTGGTCCAGCATCCTCGGACAAAACTATATTGACCAATTTGATTGCCAAAGGTGTGGATGTGTGTCGCTTAAACTTCTCACATGGAAGTCAAGAAGACCACTTAAAAGTGATCAATACCATCAAGGAAATTAATAACGAGCATCCTTTCAACGTCGGGATATTAGCGGATCTACAAGGGCCTAAAATCCGTATAGGAAAGATGAAAGAAGGCGGCGCCGTATTGATAAATGGTTCCGAAGTAGAAATTACAACACAAGAACTTATCGGCGATGAAAATCGCATCTATATAACTTACGAGAATTTTCCAAATGATGTTAAAGAAGGAGAAATCATTCTTTTAGATGATGGAAAATTACAGTTACGCGTATTAAACACAAACCACAAAGATACCGTAAAATGTGAGGTAGTTCATGGCGGCGTATTGACATCGCGGAAAGGTGTAAACCTTCCGAATACAAAAGTGTCCATCCCATCGCTTACGGAAGAGGACTTGGACAATCTAAACTTTGCACTTGATAATGGTGCAGATTGGATTGCGATGTCTTTCGTACGCTCGGCAGAAGATATCTATCAATGTAAAGAGATTATCAAAGCAAAAGGAAGCCACGCATTAGTAATCGCGAAGGTAGAGAAGCCAGAAGCTATCGACAACATCGACGCTATCATTGAAGCTACAGATGCTGTTATGGTGGCGCGTGGCGACTTAGGGGTGGAAATGCCGATGGAAGAAGTTCCAGGTTTGCAAAAAGTGATTGTTCAGAAATGTCGTGACCTTTCAAAACCTGTGATTATCGCTACGCAAATGTTGGAAAGCATGATTACAACTCCTCGCCCTACGCGTGCGGAAGTAAATGACGTAGCCAACTCGGTACTGGATGGTGCGGACGCTGTAATGTTAAGCGGTGAAACCTCCGTAGGTGAGTTCCCAGAAATCGTTATCGAGACGATGGCGAAAATCATTACCCACGTAGAACAAACATCCTATCCTTATTACAGCAGCAAAGAAAGTGTCCACGAGACGAAAACAAGAATTCCAGATGCCATCTGCGGATCTTCTATTCACTTGGCGGCACATACGGAAGCATCCGCTATTGCTGTAATGACATCATCTGGCTATACGGCTTTTGAAATTTCCAGCTACCGTCCAAATGCAGATATCTACGTTTTCACCGGCAACAAAAATTTATTAAATCTTTTGAGCCTTGTATGGGGTGTCCGTGTATTTATCTACGAGAAATTTGAGAGCACTGATGGTACTATCCAAGACGTGAATCGATTATTGAAGGAAAACAACTTGGTTACTTCCGGACAAATCGTAATAAATACCTCATCAACTCCTCTTCATGAAAAAGGAAGAACGAATACAATTCGTGTTTCGGAAGTGAAATAATTACGATCTACAGCTATCAATAATAAGAGCGGCGCCCGACATTCGAGGCGCCGCTTTTTTATTTTTAAAACCCTGTATCAAATTAATTACAAACAGAATTTTAACGTTCATTTACCCTATTTCTTCTTTTCTTTGCTCAGCTAGCATTTATCATGAAAAGAGTTATTCTTTTATTTTCATTTTTTCTTGTACACCAATTATTTGCTCAACAGCGTGTTGAAGGCGTAGTGGTTGATCAATCGGATAATGCCCTTTTGACAAACGCCTCTATCGTTTTATTAGACACAGATTCTATCATGCGCTATTTCACGCGTGCTGATGACAAAGGGGCATTTCAATTTAGTAAAGTCGCGAAAGGACATTACATCCTGATCGCTACCTATCCAAAATTTGAAATTTTCAGCCGAGAATTGGTTGTTGATAAAAAACCGATCGTGTTGGATAGTATCAAAATAAGTTCACAATCCAATCTATTGGAAGAAGTTGTGATCAACCAAAAAATACCCATCAAGATCAAAGGCGATACGATAGAATATGATGCCGGAAGCTTCGAAACGGAAAAAAATGCCAAGTTGGAGGATCTACTGCGGCGCCTACCCGGACTTACCGTATCTGCATCCGGCGAAATAACGGCACAAGGAAAAACAGTTTCTAGAGTCCTGATAGACGGCGAGGAGTTTTTTGGCTATGACCCAAAAATTGCTATCCGTAATGTCCGGGCGGATGCCATCGACAAGGTTCAGGTTTATGAACGAAAGTCTGAAGAAGCGGAACTGACAGGTATTGATGATGGTGTGCGCCTACAAACGGTTAATGTGGTACTAAAAGAAGAAGCTAGAAAAGGAATATTTGGGAATGCAAATGCCAGTATTGGGACGCAGGGGCTTTTCGACGCCAATCTGTTTTCTGCAAAATTTGATCAAACAGAACGCATCGGAATAACGGGAAGTTGGAACAATATGGGAAGCTCGGGGGACGCCAGCAGAATCCGAATGAACAATCAGATCATCGGAGAACCCAGCTATAAGAGTGCCGGCGTGAATTACGAAAACAATTTTTTACAGCGAAAGCTTCACCTCACTTCGAATTACAATTTTAATAACAACAGTCTAGCAAACGAGTCTAGCAGTTATAACAAGAGGGTGCTGAATAATGGTATCACACAAGAAACTACACAGGAAGAACGCTCCCTATCGGATAATAAAAACAACATATTACGCGCCCAGGTTAAATACAAGTTAGACTCTGTGAGCAATCTTAATATCCAGTTGAATGGAAGCAAAGGAATAGCTAGCTCTTCCAACACATCGAACAGCGAAACCTTCAGAAATGAAAACAGAAAAGCAAATGATTTCGATAGAGATAACAGCCGCCAATCTGATAAAGATGGTATGGACCTACGTTTAGACTACCGCAGACGACTTAACAACTCCGGGCGCAGCATGAATGTGCACCTCAATACCAACATCGATAACACAAAAGGCACAAACCTAATTGATGAAATAACCAATTATTATGATAGCTTAGGGCAATATGATCGTTCCGTAATTATTGATCAGACACGGATTACGGAAAACAAAAATAACAGGATCAGTGCATCGTTAAACATCAATGAACCACTGACCAAAGACCTCTATCTTACCTTTGGCTATTCTTTCAATACCGCTAAACAATCCGGATTAGTCAATGCTTTTAATAATATGCCTGACGGACAAGAGCCAATTCTTGACACACTTTATTCGCAAGATCAGCAAAGCCTGGCTCGGAACAATGGACTGGACATCAACTTGAACTACAATCTCGAAAAGATCAATATAAATCTGTCCAGTAAAACAGTCTATAGATACCAAGAACTTACAGACAGCTATCGGCAAATTGCGTTAAACCGTAACTTCTGGCAGAACAATCTTCAAGCGAATGTTTCTTATCGAATTAGTAACAGCCAAAATCTAACGCTAGGCTATCAAAATAACACTAATGTGCCAAGTTTCGCACAGCTGCAACCTTTACAACCGCCAACCAACGATCTCTATCGGCAGTTAGGTAATCCAGATCTGAAAAGAGAAGTGAATAACACAATCAATCTAAATTTTAGTAAATTTAGTCTGTTAAAGGCTTCCTCGTTAAATATTAACGCTAATGCAAACATCGTCAACAGTGCTATCGTCAATAAGTCTATAATTGATTCGCTGGGGCGCACGACTGCTACTTACGTAAACATTCAGGATAATAGCAATTGGAATGCTCGGGTGAATATTAACTACGGTAAACCAATCCTCCGTGGTCTCGTACAATTTGGCCCGTTTGCATCCTTTTCTTACGATAACAACTACCAATTTATAAACGGTGATCTAAACCGAAATAATACGGCAAATGCAAATACGGGCATCAACGCTAACAAACAAAGTTCTAAAAATGTGGATTTCAATGTCAACCTAAGCTTTGGTTTAAATAGGGAAGCAAATTCGATACAACGGGAGTTTGATAACACTGCATTTCGATCATCGACCAATGCAGATCTTAAGTTCTTCCTGCCCTTTAAATTTAGCTTAACGCAGGTGATTTTTTACAGCTACACGGGGAAGACAAAAGTATTCCCACAACCGATCCAACAATTCTACATGAACCTAGAGCTTACCCGAAAATTACTAGCAAGCGAGGCGCTACTCGTCAGCATAAAAGCGTTTGATATTTTCGATAGCTTTAATAATATCAATCGAACCGTCGGCAATAGTAGCTTCTCCGAGTCGCAGCAGCAAACGTTGTCGCAGTATTTTATGGTCGGATTGAAATGGGATTTCAACAAAAACTTAGGCAAGAAAAATGATTAAAATCGTCTTCACCTCTATTACACTCGTTTGCAGCCTACTTAGCGGGCTATATGCGCAAAATGCTTACTTCCCGACGAAAGGTAAAATACGTTTTGAAAGGGAAGTATACCTTCGTGCGCGTATACGCGAAATGTCTAACAAAGCCAGCGGCGAAAATCGAGGCATGATGATGCGCTATAATAGTAACGTGAACGATATCCCAGAAAAAAACTCATCGTTTTTTATGCTGCAATTTGATGAAACAACAACGTTGATGAGTGCAGTCGAGGAAGAAACCGCAGCAACCACATCAACTCCGTCACGCGGGCAATCGCGAGGAGGACGAAGACCAAGCAACGGACGCCCAGAACGAATGGGACGGTCTGCTATGCGAGGTGGATCTCCTGACAAGATTTTTCATCAAAATCTAGCAAAAGGCAGTTCTTTACTCCAGATGGAACTTGATGAGAAGTATCTTTTAGAGGACTCACTTCAGCAAATAACATGGCGCTTTACGGATGAATACCGCGAGATAGCAGGCTATGAATGCAGACGGGTGAACGGGGCCACGCCGGACTCCCTTTATATCGTAGCGTTCTATACAGACCAAATCCCTGTATCTGGCGGCCCCGCACTTGTACATGGATTGCCTGGTATGATCCTCGGACTTGCTATACCCGAAATGCACATCAATTACTGGGCACAAAAAGTCGACTTCCTGACAGATAACGTCCCGCAAGACTGGAAAGATAAGAAGGCGAAAGAAATGAATATGCAAGAGCTATTCGAATCCTTAGGAAAAAATCGCTTTTATGGCGGTGGGAATAATCGCAATCAGATCAAAAGAAACCTGCTTGAAAATCTAATTTACTGATGACCAAAAGCGCAAGCCGTTCCTAAATTTTAAATGGTTTGGTATGCTCTTTCGTTCTATACGGCATCATTACATTGCCGATAATTGATCTTTCAAAGATTTGGTTAAAGACTTAAACACCAGATCATAACTATGGTCGATTAATTCCACTAGTGCTACATCGGACAAATCTTGATTACCATGTACCGTGTTCCAATGCTTTTTATTCATGTGATAGCCGGGCAGCACAGTATTGGGATAATCAGCGCGTAATTCAATTGCGCGGTCCGGGTCACATTTCACATTAAATGCAAGCTGATTGACCTGATCTAAACCCACCAATAAAAAAACTTTACCGCCAACCTTAAATACGAGGGTATCTGGGCCGAAAGGTAACTCCTCCGTTACGCCTTTCAGCCCTATGCAGTATTCGCGTAGTTGTTCGATATTCATTCGCTGGATATTTTGAAGGCTAAACTAACTATTATATGTGAAACTTGCTATTTCAAACGGATAACAAGCAAAAACGTTCAGCAAATTGCCGAACGTTTTTCTCTTTTGTAGTAAAGCCGAACGGATAGCCGTTAGCTTAATAAATTGATTAATTCACGCTGAATTTCTTCACCTTTATCTTCATTGTACCACTTTTGCATAGTCTCTTTGATTTGCTCAAAGGTGGCCCCCTCTGCCTTCATGCTGGAGAAGATGGCCTGTAGAGCATGTGGGCGAGGTCCCCAAATCACTTTATCATGCCCCACATCATTGCGTATAATTAATTTGGGAATAGATTTTCCGCCATCCGTCAGGTAGTCATCAATTAAAAAGGGAGCAGCATCGCGCAATTGAATTTCGAAATCTATGTTCGGATTATTTTTAACCATCTGATACAACTGTGCTACAGCGTGCGCAGCATCACCACACCAAGGTTCGGTAATCACGATCCAATGTTGGTGCTCGGTGATCGACGCAATAAGGTTCTTCATCACGTCATTTGGTTCAAATCGTTTCAGCCAACGGTTCATACGAGACCAATTAAGCTTCGTATAATTGAAATATTCTTGATCACCATAAGGCTCAAAGTCTTGCGGAGATTCGAGAATCTGTTCGAAATAATCTAAGTATTCCAGGAAAGTCATGTCATGTGTGTTACAGCACGAATTTAGTAATTAAATCTTGCTAATGGAAAAGGCGGGAAAAAACAGGCTTAGTTATGACGAGCTGTTAACGAAAATGACAGTTTGGCAGAAGGGGGGAGGATAAAAAACGACATAAATTACGTTTTAATGACGATTTGAAGGTTGGCATAGCTGTTGATAAGAAGATAGCAAGTTAAATTTTGTAAATAATAAAAATCAAGATATGTCAAAAATTATAGGAATCGACTTAGGTACTACGAACTCCTGTGTTGCTGTGATGGAAGGTAACGAGCCCGTAGTTATTGCGAACAATGAAGGAAAACGTACAACACCTTCTATTGTGGCTTTTGTTGAGGGAGGTGAGCGTAAAGTAGGTGATCCTGCGAAACGTCAGGCGATTACAAATCCGCATAAAACAGTTTATTCTATCAAACGTTTCATGGGTTTATCTTACGATGAATCTGTTAAAGAATCACAACAAGTTCCTTACAATGTTGTCAAAGGAGATAACAACACACCTCGTGTGGAAATTGACGACCGTAAATATACGCCGCAAGAAGTATCAGCTATGATCCTTCAAAAAATGAAGAAAACTGCTGAAGATTTCTTGGGTCAAGAAGTTACGGAAGCGGTTATCACTGTGCCTGCATATTTTAATGATGCGCAGCGTCAGGCTACGAAAGAGGCGGGAGAAATTGCAGGTTTGAATGTAAAGCGTATTATCAACGAACCTACAGCTGCAGCGTTAGCCTACGGTCTTGATAAGGCACACAAAGACATGAAAATCGTTGTGTTCGACTGTGGTGGTGGTACACATGACGTTTCTGTTCTTGAATTAGGCGATGGCGTATTTGAAGTAAAATCTACCGACGGTGATACACACTTAGGTGGTGATGACTTTGATAACGTAATCATCAACTGGTTAGCTGAAGAATTTGCAAACGAGAATGGCAATTTCGATTTGAAGAAAGATGCGATGGCTTTGCAACGTTTGAAGGAAGCTGCTGAGAAAGCGAAAATTGAATTATCAAGCACAACTTCAACAGAAATTAACCTTCCTTATATCACGGCTGACGCAACAGGACCTAAGCACTTGGTTCGTTCGTTGTCTCGTGCTAAATTTGAGTCACTAGCTGCTGATTTGATCAAACGTACGATCGATCCTTGTAAATCTGCATTGAAAAACGCAGGTTACTCCACTTCAGATATTGATGAAATTATATTGGTTGGTGGTTCTACACGTATCCCTGCGATCGTTGAGGCGGTAAAAAGCTTCTTCGGAAAAGAGCCTTCGAAAGGTGTTAACCCTGATGAGGTTGTTGCATTAGGAGCTGCTATTCAAGGTGGTGTATTGACAGGTGAAGTAAAAGATGTATTGCTATTAGACGTTACGCCATTATCATTAGGGATTGAAACAATGGGTGGTGTAATGACGAAACTAATCGAATCCAATACAACGATCCCAACAAAAAAATCAGAAGTATTTTCAACAGCATCTGATAGTCAGCCTTCTGTAGAAATTCATATTCTTCAAGGTGAACGCCCTATGGCTTCGCAAAACCGTACCATTGGTCGTTTCCACTTAGATGGAATTCCTGCAGCTCCTCGTGGCGTGCCTCAGATTGAAGTAACGTTTGATATTGATGCCAACGGTATCATCAAAGTTTCTGCGAAAGATAAAGCGACTGGTAAAGAGCAAAATATCCGTATCGAAGCTTCATCAGGTCTATCTGACGAAGAAATCCAAAAGATGAAACAAGAAGCTGAAGCAAATGCCGAAGCTGACAAAAAAGTCAAAGAAGAAGCAGATAAAATCAACGCGGCTGACGCACTTGTATTCTCTACGGAAAAACAATTAAAAGAATACGGCGATAAAATATCTGCAGATAAGAAGGCGCCTATCGAAGCTGGCTTAGAAAAATTAAAAGCTGCTTATGCTGCTCGCAATTTTGCAGATATCGATACAGCATCTGCTGAATTACAAAACGCTTGGAACGCGGCATCTGAAGAGATGTATGCTGCCTCACAACAAGGCGGAGCACAACAACCTCAGGGTGATGCCGGCCAACCTCAAGATGGCAAACAAGGCGGTGATGATGTTCAGGATGTTGAATTCGAAGAGGTCAAATAAAGCTGAACATAAGCTATAAGAAAAAGCCCGAAGTCTATTGTCGACTTCGGGCTTTTCTATTTTAAAGATTATCCTCCCTGCGGATAATGCCGTAATATCCCTCTGTCAAAAACCGTCCATATTCCGGCGGGCATATTCGCATACCGCAATGCATCGTTCGTCCAAGTATTGCAAGAAAAAAGCAAACTGTATGCACCTATTGCTTCGTAAAAGGCATCATGGTCATTATATTGCGCATCTGTATCAATAAGAATAGACCGGCCTAAGGAATCTTTTTCGATGCTTTCCATAACATAATCTATCAAGCGTTGATATTGCGCTTCGGTAATTTTCGTCGGTCGACAATGCTCATTTTCATACAACTCCTTATAATAGGTTACATGTAGCGCGGTTTCGCCAATACCGAGCCCCGCTACTAAAGCTGTTTTCAGCTTCAAGTCTTTCCATTCAGGCGTATTTAAGTAAAAACCTTTGTCACCCCATCCTATTGCTATCCAGTTTTGCGTGGTGTCACGTCCTATCGTGTTTGCGTACGGAAAGACTTTACTCCAATTCATTTCTTTATGTTGAACCGGTAAGACAATATCCGTATGAACGCCATTAGATAACAGAAAGACTTGCACACCATTTTGAGCATACGCTATAGGTGCTCGCGTCGCCGGAATACGGGATAGCACGAAGTCTGCCACGAAATAAAGCAACCCAAAAAGAATAAATCCGAGTAAAAAATACGCTAATATGCTCATTATCTTTTTGATTGGTATGTTCATGGTCAAGCAAATCGATTAATAAAAAAGCTGTCTCCAATAATGCAAAGGAAGACAGCTTACCTAAATATACTACAGCTGCTTAAATGTTAATGGCGCGATTTAAACAGGCTCTGAAAGAATGTTAGAACAATTTCGTTGGATAAGCACCTTCTTCTACCAATTGAGAAATTGATTGTTGAACGTTTTCCTTATCTTCTTTGTAGGTGACACCAAACCACTTCGAGGCAGTAGGGATCACTTTAAAATCTGCCATGCCTTGCTTCACCATGTAATCAGGCACGGAGGGTATGAAGAACTCAGACTTCGGATTATCAGCATTCTTGGGAACGAAGTCAGTAAACATGCTTTCAGCCACGTCGAAAATCTTGGGTGTGAAGCCCCAAAAGTTCATCGACACACGTGTTTCTGGATCTAGATCGTGCTGTACACCATCTTCTTCGTATACGATTTTTCTCTTTCCTTGATCGTCATTAACGTAATATATATTTGTCCGCTCTGTGACAGATTGCATGTTCCCGTTTTCGTCAACCTCGCACACCCCACGTGAAACATACCCATGGTCTGACATCGTATTGCCCACTTGGAATCCCATAAGCGACATGTTATCATCAGCAACCTCGCTCGTCAGGAATTTTGCCATTTTAACAAAGGCATCCGTACCATAAAAATCGTCTGCATTAATCACGCAAAAAGGTTCGTTTATTTTTTCCCTTGCACTCATGACAGCATGGGCAGTACCCCAAGGTTTGCTTCGTTCAATTACTTGATCTATGCCGAACTTAGTCAAATCATAGGTCTGAAATGCGTAATCTACCTCTATTTTGCCGTGCAGTTTTTCATCGAATACAGTGCGCATTTTTTCTAGAAATTCTTCGCGGATTATAAACACGATTTTACCAAAGCCCGCTTGAATAGCATCATAAATTGAATAATCGATGATGGTTTCGCCATGAGGACCGAAAGAATCGATCTGCTTCAAAGATCCATATCGACTTGCCATTCCAGCGGCAAGAATTAACAAAGTTGGTTTACTCATTATTTATCTTATTTTAGTAATGATTGCATTGTTACCTTCGCAAAGATAAACATATTATTTACTTCTTCTTGAAGATGGCACCCAGGATGCCATTTGCAATTTTTCCAAGCAACTTCACTCCTTCTCTAGCCAGCGTGCGCGATGCTTGGGTTTGGGCAGCTTCCAAGGGTGTTTGTCGGCGACTCCTTGATTTGCTTCCCGTCGTTTGCGATGTCTCTTTTGCCACTTTCTCCCGCATTTTTTCCGTTTCAAAGGCAGCCATCTTCTCTTCAACGATATCTGCGGCACTGCGGCTATCGATCGGGATGTGGTATTTCGCTAGAAACTCCGATTGGCTAACGATATCAGCATAATGCTGCGGAGTACAAGGCCCCATGACAGCTCTTGCGGCCACGAGGTGCGTAGCGACGACTTCAGTAGGTATTCCTTTTTCATTTAAAACGGTAACCAGTGCCTGTCCTGTTCCCAGCGTAGTCAAAATTTTGTCGATTTCATAAAAGCTGGAATGCGGATAGGTTTTGACCGTCTTGCGCAGGTTTTCTGCATCATTAGGTGTGAAAGCCCGCAAAGCGTGTTGCACACGGTTTCCCAACTGTCCTAAAACAGATTCCGGGATATCCGTAGCTGCTTGCGTGCAGAAGAAAACGCCAATACCCTTGGAGCGTATCAGCCGTACAATTTGTTCTATTTGGCCCAGGAAAGCTTTCGAGGCCCCATTAAAAAGCAAATGCGCCTCATCAAAGAAAAATACCAGCTTGGGTTTATCGAGGTCTCCTACCTCTGGTAGCTTTTTAAACAGCTGCGCTAAGAGACTGAGTAGAAAGGTAGAGTATAGTAAAGGCTGATCCTGAATATCAGCAATATTTAATAAACTGATAACGCCTTTCCCGTCGATTTTTTGGAATAGATCTTGGATATCGAACGCTCTTTCGCCAAAGATATGCGATACACCTTGCTGCTCTACTGCGACTATTTTCCGTAAAATCGTACCAGATGTTGCTGAACTAATTTTACCGTAATCATCCTTGATCTCTGCTGCACCCGGCCCTTCCGTTAAGTAGGTCAGCAATTTCTTTAAGTCCTCCAACTTGATAATGGGCCATTGTTGGTCGGCGGCATATTTAAACACAGCTGCCAAAACGCCAGCCTGGGTATCGTTTAGATCGAGGATCCGCGCCAACATAACCGGTCCGAAATCTTGCACGGTAATCCGCATCGGAATACCTTGCTTTCCGCTCAGGGAATAAAATTCTACAGGGAAGCCTGTTGCTTCAAACGGTAGGCCGACTAGAGTTCCGCGTTCGATGAGCGCTTGGTTTGTAATTCCCGGTTCACTGAGTCCGGATAGGTCGCCTTTTACGTCAAGCATAAAGACCGGAACACCGGCATCAGCGAGCTGCTCTGCTATTAATTGCAGTGTACGCGTTTTGCCGGTACCCGTGGCTCCAGCGATCAGGCCGTGCCTATTCATCACCTTCAGGGCTAGATTCACTTTTGCCGCAGACAGAACTTCCCCGTTCAATATGCCGGCGCCCAATTGTATGTAAGCTCCCTTTGGGCTGTAAGAAGTCGTAACTTTCCTAACAAACTCTTGCTGCGTATCGTCCATTGTTTAAAGGCTAATGCGTATAACTTTTTGATATTACTATGTAACAATTACAGCTAAATATAAGGATATATCAATTGGTAAATAAAAAAAAATCGTATTCGATCCAGATTCCGTGCACTATCAAAAGAAAAAATTGTATTTTTGATATAAACAAAAGTAATTATCGTGTTAAAGAACATTACACAAATATCTATAGCTAAGCTCTGCTTTATCGTCTTTCTAATGAAGATGCTAATTACAGCTACGCCGATGTTTGTCGATGTGTTAGATAAAGGCACAATATTGCAGGTTGTTTTGCAGCTTGAAATTGAAAACACTTCAAAAGGAAATAGTGCTTGCGAGGACCTTCATGAAACTGCATCAAAATTTTTTAATGCAAGCGCCTTCGATCACCTATTTTTCTATTCCTCAGTGAAAGAGACCGGAAGGCAAAAACATTATCTCAAAAACGAAAAATTGATACAGGCCTTCCACCCGTCTGTCCCTACCCCTCCTCCCAACCTTTAGACCCTAAGGCATTCCATAGCCTGCGTTAATAGCAAAAAACAGGCTATTCCCCGCAAGAAATATGGAGAGTGAAATAATAGAGGTATAGAAATTTTAAGTTAAATCTTATGTTAGGAACTCGTACGTCGGCTTTTTTGAAAATATCGAAAAGAGACTTAAAATATGATTTCCCATCCAGTGTAGTGGTGTTCCTAGTTGCGCTACCGCTGTGCTTGGGAATAGCGATGGCTTCAGGAGCGCCATTGTTTGCCGGTATTATAACCGGAATAATCGGGGGGTTAGTCGTAGCAGCTATCAGCAAATCTCCGCTAAGCGTTAGCGGGCCCGCTGCAGGTTTAACTGTTATCGTATTAAGTGCTATCGAAAGATTAGGTGCTTATGAAACCTTCTTACTCGCCGTCGTCATCGCCGGCATCATGCAACTCATATTAGGAATCATTAAAGCAGGAATAATTGGGAACTATTTCCCCTCGGCTGTTATTTTGGGCATGCTTGCTGCTATCGGAATAACCATTATTTTAAAGCAGATTCCTTTAGCATTTGGCATGACAGAACCTCATGCATTTGAGGTAGAAGCTGGGGGCGGTGTGGCTGCATTTAAAGACACCGTGCTTTCGAGCGTCAATTGGGGAGCTACTTTGATTTGCTTGCTATCGCTTGCGACGCTGATCTATTGGCCCAAGATTAAAGGTGCAAATAAAATACCGGCGCCGCTGGTTGTGGTGCTGATAGGCATTGGGGGCGCTTTACTTTTTCAAAGCGGAGCCATGCAGCTCACGGCGCAGCATTATGTAGAAATACCAATAGTTAGCTCTTTTCAGGAATTTTCAGGATTATTTGTTTTTCCGGACTTCTCGCAGATCTTAAACAAGGAGGTTTGGATAGTGGCCATAACGATTGCGATTATAGCAAGTCTGGAAACCTTGTTAAGCATTGAAGCTATCGATAAACTGGATCCCCTGAAGAGAAGTACGCCTACGAACCGCGAGCTAATTGCACAAGGCGTGGGAAATGTTACGAGCGGTTTTTTAGGTGGCCTACCGATGACATCTGTGATTGTACGCTCATCGGCAAATGTACAAGCGGGAGGCCGTACCCGCCAGTCGGCGATGTTGCACGGTCTATGGCTACTGGTAGCTTTATTGGCTATTCCTACGGCTATCAATCTAATCCCCCTATCTTGTTTGGCAGCTATTCTACTGCATACGGGATATAAATTAGCAAACCCTGCTCTATTCAAGCAAATGTTTCGAAAAGGTTTAGATCAATTCGTCCCATTTGCGATCACGGTTGTCGCTATTGTTTTTACCGACCTGCTAATGGGTGTGGGCATTGGAATATTGGTGGCTATATTCTACATCATCCGGGCGAATATGCAAAACGCCTTCAAGATGGAGACAAAAGAACAAAATGGAGGGAAAATTGTTATCATGACATTGGCAGAAGAGGTTTCATTCCTAAACAAAGTTCCTATACAGCAGATGCTGTATAGCCTGCCAAGGAACGTAGAAACAATAAAAATAGATGGCAAACACAGTAAATTTATTGACAAAGATGTAATCGAAGTCTTGAAAGACTTTGAGCTTAATGCTTCCAGCAAAGGCATTGACATCGAGCTTCAATCCATCACTTATAAAAAATAAAAAAGCAGATAATTAAACTATTAATATGGTTGGTTTGAATAGATCAACTACCTTAATTAAATCAAATATGGGAAATAAAGAATTAGAATCAGGTTTTCAACGAATATTAGATGGTAACAAAGGTTGGGTAGACTTTGTAGCAAAAGATACAACCGGTAGGTTTGAACAGCTTGCCAAAGGGCAGAATCCCGAAATTCTATGGATTGGATGTGCGGACAGTCGCGTTCCGGCAAATGAAGTCACCGGCCGGAAGCCGGGTGAAGTTTTTGTGCACCGTAATATTGCTAACATGTGTGTACATTCGGATATGAGCATGCTGTCTGTATTGGACTACGCAGTAAATGTCTTGAAGGTACAGCACATCGTCGTTGCGGGTCATTACGGTTGCGGCGGCGTGGCAGCGTCTTTAAGCAGGAAGCAGTTTGGAATTATCGACAACTGGCTATGCCATATTAAAGACGTGTATCGTTTACACGCGAAAGAGATTGACGCTCTTGAAAACGAAGAAGATAAGGTTAATCGACTGATTGAGCTTAATGTCAAGGAACAAGTCTTTAACCTTTGTACTACGTCTATCGTACAAAATGCGTGGAAAAATGGTCAGGACCTTGCTGTGCATGGCGTTGTTATTAACATCGGTACTGGCGAGTTGATTAGTTTAGAAAACTCTATTACTAGCAACGAGTCTTTGGGCGAAGTATTCGCCTTTCAATAAAATAAAAAGAGAGCGACAGCATCAGTGCCTATCCAGCGCGCCAAACGGCCCGCTGGACAACATTGAAAAGTGTCGCTCTCTCCAATTTTAATTGACAAATTCCCCCTGTTGATTTACTGATTTAACGTAAGGACTTGCATATAGATCCAAAACCACAGCAAATTGATAACGCGTGACGTATTTCGTTTTATCGAAATCACCGTCAAACTTCAATTTGGTTTTCCACTCTCTTTGTACCCCTTTATCTACTTCGTCACCACGGAGCCCCACAAACTTCACAAGCGACAGGAAATCCTCCCATTTGAAAAACTCGCTTTGATGATCAGCAAACCAAAGCTGACTGCGGGAAAATAAACGATTCAATGTAGGTTGAATCTCCCCATAACGCACACGCTCATCACCCTCAAACAGATACATATCATTTTCATATACGCCCGGAATAATCCCCGCCAAACCAAAACGCTGGATAGCAAAGAAATTGGGATCTTGCACAGCAATATCCTGATAGGGCATTATTCGCATTCCGTAAGTCATCAACTCCGACTGCAGCTTACGCACATCGATTTTATCAGGTGTAGTTTTGAAAAAAGCGAGGTAAGCGGCAGTAGCACCTATCGCCTGCCCGATTGCAGCCCGCGCCGCTGTAAATCGTATATCAGCACGGTCACTACTTTGACCAATGTTTAAGCTGAAAAACCCGTCCTCCTGCATGGATAGTGCATCAGCCAACGTCAACGCATAGCGGGTATCAGCAATAACACCTGTTGCAATCAACGTTCGATGCTTGCCTGCATTCAGGTGCTTAGCAGATGATAAGGCACTTCCTTTCGGGCGATAGTTTTGCGGTAACAATTTGAACAATTCTTGAGTTTCCGAAGCATCTATTACGGCACGCAAATCGTATCGCTGCTTACCCGCTAACGTCACTTGCCATCCTTTACTATTTGCTTTAATGGCCTGCACTTTTTGATTACGAACCACCGTGAGATTGGCGTTTTTTGCCAGCTGGGCGTCTATAGCATTCAAAAATAAACGCGGATTCATATCGCGCTTTATATACCGCGCAAGCGAATCATTTACCGTGTTGGACTGCGCCATGTGCATAAGCACATCAAGCCAAATTCCCCCGTCAAGGTTGCTATCTTGTTCAATCTGCACTCTTTTTGTAGATAACGCTGGCAAAAGCGTATCGTTATCTGCTACCCATACTGTTGGAACTCCAGATTTAGCGGATTGCAAAGCAGCCGTATAGGCTGAAATATCTGTACCATATACCAAAACCTGTGGCTTTTTTCCTTTTTGAGCATAGCAAAATTGAATGGATGTAAATAATAGGATAATAAAATTTGTAAGCGAAAACTTCATATTCGCCATCGATTTTAGGAGCTTAAATGTACATAAATCTACCCTTTTAATAGCGATTAAGATATGTTAAAAGAAAAGATTGCAGGTTGGCACCTAACCTTTTCAAATCTGTTTCTAAGACGAATAAGGCATTTCGCAACGACTGACTACCGTTTACAACCCCGCCAGCTTCACCTTCCATATTAATTTTTAGAGACGATGCCAAATCAGGCATAAATCTTTAACTTTGTGCTATGTTAAATGAAGAAAAACCACTGAATTTTATCGAGGAGATCATCGAAGATGATCTCGGATCGGGCAAGCACGACGGACGGGTTCTAACGCGCTTCCCTCCTGAGCCAAATGGATACCTCCATATTGGCCATGCAAAATCCATCTGCCTGAATTTTGGGTTAGGTCAAAAATACAATGGGCAGACCAACCTTCGTTTCGATGACACCAACCCGGTGACTGAAGACACGGAGTACGTGGAAAGCATTAAGGAAGATATACAGTGGTTGGGCTTCCAGTGGGCACAGGAGCTTTATACTTCAGATTATTTTGAAACACTTTACAGCTATGCAGTCGCTTTAATCGAGAAAGGACTGGCTTATGTCGATGATAGCACGGCGGAAGAAATCGCTGCGGCAAAAGGCACACCGACAGAACCAGGGATACCAACGCCTTATCGCGATCGTTCCATCGAGGAGAATTTGCGCCTATTCCAAGAAATGCGGGATGGCAAATACAACGATGGCGAGAAAGTTCTACGCGCTAAGATAGATTTGGCAAACCCAAATATGCACCTTCGCGATCCGTTGTTGTACCGAATAAAGCATGTGCATCATCACCGCACGGGCGACAAATGGTGTATTTACCCGATGTATGATTTTGCACATGGGCAATCGGATGCCATCGAGCAAATCACGCATTCCATCTGTACGCTTGAATTTATTCCACATCGTCGACTGTATGATTGGTGTATCGATAAGCTTGACATATTCCCTTCGAAACAGTACGAATTTGCACGCTTGAACATGACGTACACCGTGATGAGCAAGCGTAAATTATTGCAATTGGTGAATGAGAAGTTTGTAGAAAGCTGGGACGATCCACGTATGCCAACTATCTCTGGTTTACGCAGACGCGGTTACACGCCGGCTTCGATCCGCAATTTTTGCGATCGTATCGGGGTGCAAAAGCGTGAGAACATGATCGACGTTAGCCTTTTAGAATTTTGTATACGCGAAGACTTGAACCAATCTGCGTGGCGCCGTATGGCCGTCCTCGACCCTATCAAGATGGTTATCACGAACTATCCTGATGGTCAAGTGGAGGAACTTGTTGGCGAGAATAACCCGGAAGTCGAAGGCGGCGAAGGAACTCGTATTCTTCCATTTAGCAAAGAGCTGTGGATAGAACGTGATGATTTTATGGAAGAGCCTCCTAAAAAGTTTTTTAGGTTAGGCCCAGGTTTGTCTGTGCGTTTGAAACATGCATATATCGTCGAATGCCACGATTACGTGAAAGATGAGAGCGGGAAAGTGACGGAAATTCATTGTACGTACGTGCCAAACTCCAAATCAGGCGAGGATACATCTGGTCTGAAAGTAAAAGGAACTATTCACTGGGTGTCCGTGCCGCATGCAAAAGAAGCAGAGGTGCGTTTATATGACCGCTTATTTAATGATGAAAACCCCGCTGCCGCAGAGGATTTCAAACAGTCCATTAACCCAAACAGCCTGGAAATTATTGCGAAAGCTTACATCGAACCCGATTTGGTTAACGCAAACCCGAAAAAAGGCTATCAATTTATCCGTCTTGGTTATTTTACCTTAGATAGTAAATCAACCGAAGATAAACTGGTATTTAATAGAACGGTTACCTTGAAAGACTCTTGGGCAAAAGAGGTTAAAAAGGGATAATAAACAACGTTTTGCATATCGAAAAGGCTAGATTCATCTTGTACGAAGATTGAATCTAGCCTTTTTAGTTATTCCGTAAAGAAATTGGCGCGGTACTTTTTGTAGACCTGATCAATTTGCGCATAGCGCTTTCCGTTTTCGATGTCATCGACGATCAATCTATACCGTTCTAATGCTGCCATCCCAAACTGCAAACTGCGCACATCGACAGACTGGGGTTGATCGCGTGCCAATGCGACTTGAGAAGGAAGTACATCATCCAAAAATTGGACATGTCTATCGACTATATGGTTTGCTAATGCTGTTTCCTTCACTTCGTATAGCGTATCCACAATTTCTGTATAATGGTAGGTCTCCTCTGCGTCGTACACGCGCTGTGGTAAGATGGAAGCGGCCACAAGGGCAACCTCTTTTGCCTTAGCAAACTCTCCCTTTTCCTTCAGCAATTTTGCTGTCCTTTCATAAAGTTGGGGAACTACAAAATGAGACATATAATTTCGCGAATCTACATCTACAAAACGTTGCTTACCATAATTCCCCCAAGCAAGATGGCGGCTGGCATTCTGGTAAAGCTTTTCGAGATTGACCAAGCCTTCGTTTGTCTCCTCGGATGGCACCTGAACGGGCATAAATTTCTTCACTAGCCCTTCATCCACCAAGTATTTATGCAGTCCAGCCATTTTATCTTCTGGTGTATAGTTGGTGAAATAGATGGGCCGCACCCAATTATTGGATTTGATAATGCCGAAAAGCGCTATCTCTGCTCTGGTCATATGCTGTTCGGGATAATCCCAAGTGAGCTCATCCAGCACATTGTCCTCCCACCCCTCCGGAACAACAGCATTGTCCAACACACTTTTTTTATCAACAGCCATCTTAATCTTCCGTGCGGGCAGGTAATTCATCAAACTTCCATCCTGCATCGCGACCTTGTTTTTTGGATTGTCAGATAATACAAAGGACAAGAGCATATCTAAGTCAACATAGTCTGTGATGCCTTGATCTACGAAAGGCAGATAATCGCGGATCCCCTGCGCTAACTTTTCAGGCGCAATGGACGTATCTACAGGCGCAGCATCATTCACCTTATTTGCTAGTTGCTTTACATACCAGTGCGAAGCTAAATAGCTGAGATTAACTACGCGTACATCTTTTCGCATACCTTCTACTTCTTGGGCATACCACAGCGGAAAGGTATCGTTATCTGCGTAGGTAAAAAGTATGGCGTTGGGCGCGCAGGAATTTAGGTAATTGTGGGCAACACGCCTAGCGAGGTCGCGTTCCGAGCGATCATGATCATCCAGGTTCTCACAAAACAAGAGGACAGGTGCCGCCGCTGCGCAAAGCAATCCGGCAGTCAATCCAGCGGCAGGGAGCGATAATTTTTTACGTAGGAAATCGGCTGTTGCCAGCGCGCCAAATCCTATCCATATGGAAAACGCATAGAAGGATCCTGCGTAGGCGTAATCGCGTTCTCGGGGCTGCATAGGCGTTTGATTCAAATAAAGCACAATAGCCATCCCCGTGAAGAAAAACAGTAACCCTACAATCGTTGCTTGCTTGCGATCTTTTCTAATGTGCCACAGCATACCGATAATACCGACCAGTAAAGGCAGGTAATAATATGTATTGCGAGCGGGATCCATACGCATATTGGCAGAAATACTGGCTTCGCCGGCCAGCCGGCTACGATCGACGGCCTTAATGCCGGATAGCCAATTGCCGTTTGCACTGTTTCCAAACTGTTGCTTGTCGTTTTCTCGCCCTACAAAATTCCACATAAAATAACGCCCATACATGTCGCCAAGCTGATAGGAGAATAGAAAGCGTAGATTATCATAAAAACTTGGCGACTCACCAGCCTTAAGCCCTAAATAAGCCCGATAATAGTCCTGATGTTTTTCACTATATACGCGCGGCAAAAACATCTCCCTATCATAGGTGTAGACGGGCGCTCCACTCATCTTTTCATAGCTCGACGCTCCTTTTTTATAGGTATGGTTGTATTGCACGTCAACCAAGTCGGAATCAAATACCGGCCCTTTGAATAAAGGCTCGCTGGCATATTGCTCACGACTTAAATAGCCCAAAAACGAATACACATTATCAGGTGCATTATTATTGAGAGATGGATCGGCATACGCACGAATGACAATCATGGCAAAGGATGAGTAACCGAAGAGCAAAAGACAGACCGCCAATAAAGCCGTATTTAACAACGGCTTTTGCCGCTGAACAGAATAATAAATTCCGTAAACAAGTAGCGAGACCAACAGCAGGGCGAAGCACAATATGCCTGTTCCGAATCCAAGCCCCAATTGATTGACGAAGAACAGATCGAACTGCGCAGCAAACTTAACTAAATATTGAATGACGCCCCATAAGATAAAGGCAAGTATGGCCATCCCTAAACCAATAGCAAGAATGCCACCCCGAATTGTCACTCGGGATTTTTTTCGAAAATAAATAACCAGAGCGAGTGCCGGAATGGTCAATAGATTTAAAAGATGAACACCTATAGACAGTCCCATAATGTACATAACAAGCAGCAGCCAACGATCTGCACCTGGATTATCGGCTCTCCGATCCCATTTAAGGATCAGCCAGAAAACCGCAGCAGTACATAGAGAAGACATGGCATAAACCTCCGATTCTACTGCGGAGTACCAAAAAGAATCCGTAAAAGCATAGGCGCCTGCACCGATCAATCCCGCTATCATAATCAGCAACGTTTGTCCTGGCTCAACGTTCAGCTGTTTCTTAACCGTAATCTTTCGGGCCAAAGCAGTAATGGTCCAGAATAAAAATAAAATAGTAAGCCCACTGCAAACTGCTGACCCGACATTCATAAAGAAGGCTATACGCGTAACATCACCAAAAGCAAGGTTTGAAAATATGTTCTGAATCATAAGGAACAGTGGTGCTCCTGGCTGGTGTACGATCTGAAGTTTATAGGCAGAGGCGATAAACTCGCCGGTATCCCACCAACTGTTAAATCGGTCAGCTGTACAGATGTAGACTGTTGATGTACATATTGCCAGCAACCATCCTATTAGGTTATTGATCTTTTCGTATCTCATAATGCGTGTATAGCGGTTAATTTATACCTCAAATTACAAACTATAAAAAAAAGGGCGGTATCGTTAACATTTTTTAACGATACCGCCCTTTTGACATACATTTCTCGGCTTAAGCGAGCCGCTCAACAATCTTTTTTGTTGGGCCCGGGTTACTCATGGTATAGAAATGCAATACCGGAGCTCCAAATTTAATAAGCTCTTTACATTGATGAACCAACCATTCCTCTCCCACCTGCCTAACGTCGGCGTTGGTCTTACAATTTTCTACCGCATCACTTAGCTCTTCGGGTATATCCAAGTGGAAGATTTTTGGTAATGTAATGAGCTGTTTCTTTGTTGTCAAGGGTTTAAGTCCGGGTATAATAGGAACGTGTATGTCGTTCTCTCTACATTTGTTGACAAATTCTTTGTATTTTTCTACATTAAAGAACATCTGCGTCACGATGAACTCTGCCCCCATCTCTACCTTTTTCTTGAGCCATTTGAAATCGGTATTAAAGTTAGGCGCTTCAAAATGCTTCTCTGGATAGCCCGCCACGCCGATGCAAAAGTTGGTCTTCGCTGAACTTTCGATATCTTCATGTAAATATTGGCCCTGATTCATATCGACGACCTGCTGCAATAAATCTGTCGCAAATGCATGCCCTCCGGGTGTTGGAATGAAATCAGGATCACCTTTTCGGGCGTCACCGCGGAGCACCAACACATTATCGATGCCTAAAAAGTTAAGATCGATTAGCGCATTTTCCGTTTCCTCTTTAGTAAATCCACCACAGATCAGATGCGGGACGGCATCTACCTTGTATTTACTCATAATAGCAGCACAGATGGCTACCGTTCCGGGACGTTTCCGGTAGGCAACACGCTCCAGTAAACCGTTATCATGCTGTTTATATAGATAATCTTCGCGGTGATAGGTTACATCAATAAATGGTGGCTTGAACTCCATCAGCTCGTCCATTGTGCTGAATATGCTTTTTATGCCCTGCCCTTTAGCCGGCGGCAACAATTCAAACGAAAACAAAGGATTTCCTTTCGCGTTTTTTATATGATCTACGATCTTCATGTTTTTCTATTTAGGCTTAGAGAAAACGCACAGGTATTGTGTTTTCAGCTTATCTTTCCCGCCAGTTGACGAGTAGAATGCAGCACCTTGATACGGCATCAGGTTGCTAAGGCTTCAGCGGGTCTATTCCCTCTGCCTTTCTCTATAAGCGAAGGCTAATATCGGGATTCTAAATTAAAAAGTAAAAATTAAAAATTGAAAAGTCAAAAGTGAGAAGTCAAAAGTGGGAAGTTAAAAGTTAAAAGTGAGAAGTCAAAAGTGAGAAGTCAAAAAGTCAAAAGTGAGTGGTCAAAAGTTAAAAGGGAGAAGTGGGAAGTTAAAAGTTAAAAGGGCAGTTCCTACCGCCCTCGATTTAATTTGCATGACCAATAAGATACACTAAGACTCTTCGGTGCCTCGGTATAGATCTACTAAGCCTTCAGGCAGATTAACCTCCAGAACTTGTTCTTCGGCGTCAATGGCCAGAATCAGATCTTCATTAAGTGGAAACAACAACTCGTGCCCATTAAAATCAACCGTCGCAATAAATTGCTGTGGAAGCTCCTGAACATGGGTAATCTCTCCAATTTCGCCTTCTTCTTCATCCACAACAAGAAAACCTATCAAGTCGGAATATCGAAAATCATCTGGATCACGTTCGGGCATTTTATCATTTGGCAGATAAACCTTTTTCCGAATCAGCAGCTGTGCTTTATCAATATGATCCACATCTTCTAGGTTGAGATAGGCGGTACTATTTTTCTGCAATTTAATAGTGTCTACAAAGTAGGGAACTAGCTTTTTGTTCATTTCAAGAAATAACACATCGAAATCAAGCTCCATGTAATCCTCAAATTCAAAGAAAAGTTGCAACTCACCTTTTAGACCACGTGTTTTGGTGATGTATCCAATATAAAAAGCTTCGTTAAGTTCCATTCTGGTAATAAAATTAAATGTCAAAAATAAGCAGTAAAAAAGCCGAATCCTAAGGGTTCGGCTTTCTTGAATCTGTATGAATAGTGATTATCCTTCAGTTTCTTCTGACGCAGGAGCTTCAGTTTCTGCTTCTTCAGCAGCTGGAACTTCTTCCGCAACAGGCGCATTTTTTGCAGCTATTGCAGCAGCTTTGTCTGCATTTTTCTTAGCTTCAGCAGTAAGAGCAGCTTTCTTAGCTTCTTCTTTAGTCTGAGCTAAGCCTGTTTTCTTACCTTCGATCTTTGCATTGTTACCTTCAGACCAATTTGCAAATAGCTCTTCAGCTTTCGCATCGTCGAATGCACCTTTTTTAACACCACCTTGTAAGTGTTTTTTGTAAAGAACGCCCTTTGTAGAAAGGATAGTACGAGCAGTGTCCGTAGGTTGTGCACCTTTGTTTACCCAATCCAACGCCTTGTCGAAATCCAAGATGATTGTTGCTGGATTCGTATTTGGGTTGTAAGAACCGATACGCTCGATGAATTTACCATCACGTGGAGCACGTGAATCTGCTACTACTACGTGGTAAAAAGGCTTTCCTTTTTTACCGTGTCTTTGCAATCTGATTTTAGTTGCCATGTTTTCTTTGTGTTATGTATTCAACATATCCCCCGTGCTTCATGCAAGAGGGGATGCAAAGATAGTAATTAAAAAGGAAAAATTAAAAAGTAAAAAATAGGGGAATGAATAGTGGATTTACCAATTTCCCCTTTTTTATTTCGTTCCATTATTAACCATCCTCAACGTTATATCTTTAATGACAGCGGCTTGCCTTTCGTCCAGCTTAGCGGCGGGTAACCAGTCTAATATTAAATCGTAGCCCCAACGTCGATTGATCTGTCCTTTAAACCCATCAGGAGAAAAATTACCGCGTTTCCCCGAAACTATAGTATTAATAGCGCATAGATAATCAAAGATCGGCAAGAGATCACCTTCCGTTACGCTGCTTTGAATCTTTTTAGCATAGGCCGCCGCCGCTTCGGACTGATCGCACACGATATAAAGCTCAAGGATACAAAGCATTGACATTTCTTTTGTAGCCTTTTGCACATCTGGATGATTAATCTGATATTCATAATAATCCACGGCTTTTTGACATGCCTCTTCCGCATTACTTACCTGCGAAGTTTGCCGGTAAAGCATAGCAACCTGTGTCCAAAAAGTTTTGTCAAAATGACTGGCTAACTCTAAATAATCCTTAAGCGCGTTACTGGTATCTTTCAGCGCGAGGTAACTTTTTGCCCGATATTCAAAATCAGGAACTACGAAGTTCAAAATTCGAACACGCCCTACCGTATCTCGCTGGATAGCGCGTGTTAAATAATCAATGGCTTCTTTGTAATTATGCAGGTGATAGTTTGCTTCACCTATATTTTGAGCATTGCACTGCTCAAGCACCAAATTAGAATCGATAGCAAGCGCTCTCAAATGCATTTCAAGCGTAGATTTATAATCTTTGTCATATAGAAAGTACTGACTACTTTTTTCCATTAGCGCATGTGCCATAGCTTCGTCTTTCGGCAAATCGTCTTCTTCCATTAACCCTATTTGTTGAAAATACAGTAACACTTGGTTTCTTTTTCGAGCATATGAATTTTGATTTTTTGGGAGTTTAGGTAAGCGGTTGTTTCGCAAATCCAATGTAGATAAGAATGGTGCTTCAGCAGTCCCTTTCGGCAGCTCCTCAATTTCATTATTACTCAAATCCAGCTCACTGCCTAGAAAATTACTCCATCCATTAGTTGGTAACTTTGTTATACACGAATTGTTTAAAACAAGCTGGAAATTTTTTCCAGGAATTGTCAGAAAAGATTTCATGATATCGAATGATGAAAAATCGTTATCAGACAGGCTTATGTACTTAATATTGTGCCACCCGCTGAGATTCTTCGGAAATGAAGTAAGCTTGCTAACAGCGACTTTTCGGGGCGTCTTTGGATTATCCTCTCGGTATATTTCTCTAGACCAATCGTACAATGAATAATGCGTTGGAACGTTATTTTGGGCATAGAAATTAGATAGATTTGAAAGCGCTCCAATTTCTTCAGGGACGGCGATTAGCGAGTTAAAACTTATATTTAACGTCTGTAACAGCTTTAACTGACCAATAGTGGTTGGCAAAGCCTTTAAATGGTTGACACTTAAATCAAGCTCTTCCAATTGCTCCAGCTGGCCAATATCCATACTTAATTCGGTCAACAGATTTCTCCCTAACAACATTGTTTTCAACCCTGTTAACTGCGTAATACTTTGTGGGAGTGTTTCTATAAAATTATCTTCAGCGGCCAGATACCGTAGATTTTTCATATCTCCAATATCGTTAGGTAAAGTAGCAAGATTACAGTACGAAAGATTAAGAGAATCAAGCTTAGTCAAATTGCATAGTGAAGGGATTTGTGTAAGCGGATTTGCTTTCATATTCAACGCTACTAAGCCATGCAGATTATTTATGCTAGTTGGAAGCTTCGTTAACCGATTTCCTTGCAATTGCAAGTTGTTTAGGTTATAAAGTAGACCTATATCCTCCGGTAATTTTGCTAGTCCATTGTAGGATAAATCAAGTTGTTTTAAGCTTTCAAGCTTACACAGATCCGCCGGAATCTCCATCTTACCGTTTGATGATAATTTTAAATTGACAAGGTGCCTTAATTTCGAAATGCCGACGGGCATTATCACGCCGCCACGCGTATTCGAAATCTTCAAGTATCGAAGATTGCGAAAATCGTATACCGCGCCAGAGATCGATGCTATTTCTCCACTTTCGACCTTAAGGCTGCGCAAATGCCTGCTCGATTTAAAATTAGCAAGTAAAGCCCCGAGATCTTGAATTTGATTTGAATACAGATAAAGGTGAGTGAGCTTTGGAAACTTCACTAAGCTCTTAAAGTTTTTATCAACACTGAAATACGATAGTTGAAGTTGCTTTACTTTCCTCTGGTTAGAAATAAGCCGCAAGGCGGCTTCAAGGTTGCTATCGTCACTAGGTAAAGATGCGATGTCGATCTCTTCTAAACCTTTCGGCAGCTTCATGCCTAGCGTACTTTTATTCAAGCTGAAGGAGATGCCCTTTAAACCTTTACAAATGTTGATATTTTTAGGTAAGTGGCGCTGACCGGATGCTGTGAAAAACAGGTATCGTAAATTTGGCAACGCAGAAATGCGCGTTAATTCATGCTCGATATTTATTGTTGACGGCCCTTTAAATTCTATGGCTACCAGCTTATGAAGAGCGTAGAAATCCTCAGGTAAAACTGATGTTACTTCAGTTGTCGAATCTTTTTGAAAAAGTTGATATTCGTCAAATGAAATCGATGTCAGGTTGGGGAACAATGGTAAAAAAGAACACAATGTATCGAGCTCTTTCTGTGTATTGAAAGGTATTACTAGGCATTCAATCTTTGACAAGCTATCCTTCAGCTCGAAAATGTACGGTATATCTCGAATAGTGATGGTCGCTTTTTGAAGAACATCATTGGGGTGGTGGTTTTTAATTCCTTGAATCGGGTAGGAAGAACTATTCAATGTGCGTTGATAATCAAATAGGCCTTGGGCTTTTACCACCAAATGAATTGATGATAATAGTACGATACAAGTATAGAATAAGAGGCTTCCAGGAAAATTCATAATTACAGTGTGACAGACTAAATTTAGATATTTATTTAGTAAACGAAAAAAATACTTGACTTTGACACGATATAGGGTTGAACATTGGAAGCTAAAAACATCTCCCTTTACAACGCCGAATAGATCATCTGGTTCAGTCGAATGTTAAAAAATCCTCAATAACTTTGACGGTTATCCGTTTCCCATTATACGGTTTACTTCTTACCTTCATAGCATGAATGCTGTTGCTCCACTAAAAATACTAAAGGCTTCTGCGGGATCCGGAAAGACTTTCAGCTTAACGCTACATTACATCACCTTGTTGCTGACGAATGAAAACAGCTATAGGGAAATTCTAGCCGTAACTTTTACCAATAAAGCGACAGCAGAGATGAAAGAGCGCATATTGACGGTACTCCAAGGCTTAGCCCTCGGTGATCCCAATCGTAAGATCGACGATTTCCGCCAGTTGCTGCTTAAGCAGTCTCCCCAATGGAGTGCAGCAGAAATTCAGGAGAAGGCTTATCGCATTTACCGCAAAATATTGCACAACTATGGGCACTTCACCATCAGCACCATTGACGGTTTCTCGCAGAAGGTAATCCGTGCTTTTACCTACGAGCTTAACCTTGATGCTGCCTACAAAATCGAGATGAACACCAACAAGGTGAAGCAAGACCTTTCCGTGATGCTCAATCAACTATTGGATGAGCGCCCAGATCTGTTAACCTGGATAATGGACTATGCGGATAAAAAAATCGCGAACAATGAAAACTGGAACTACCGCCAGCAGCTTTTAAGTCTAGCCGGTTTGATCTTTACCGAAAATTTTCAGGAATTTAATGCGTCCCTTACGGTTGCTAATCCTAACGAGCTCTTTAGCTTGCTAAATAAGGATATTCAAGAAAAAACCAGCATTTTTCTGGATACCTTTAGCAGTAGCATGGATGCCTTCGCGCAAGCGTTCAACAGCTATCAACTAACGGCAGACGAATTGAAAGGAAAATCGCGCAACAAACTGCTTGCGGCCAGCAAAACAAGTTCAAAAATACACAAGAAATCGTCCAGCGATTTGCAAAAGATTTTTGACAAATATCTAGAGCTGCCTGCCCATGATGATGCTTTTACACTAGCTGATAAATCCGTTCGTGAAGATATCCGACAGGCGCTATTGCCCATACTGCAGCAAATCGCCGAACTGTATACCTTCTTCCCTACCTACATTGCCTACCAAGCGGTTCAAAACAATCTTTATTACCTCCGATTGTTGAAAGAGATGAGCGATCTCTTGAGCCTATGGCGAAAAGAAAACGGCGCTCAACTTATTTCTGACTCCCAGATCTTATTAAACCGCCTGGGATTGGATGAGCAACAAGACCCCACCTTTATATGGGAAAAGATAGGAAACCGCTACCGCTACTTCCTTTTCGATGAATTTCAAGATACATCGAGAATACAGTGGAAAAACTATAGTCCACTCCTGATCAATGCGTTGGGGCAGGCGCAACAGAAAATAAGTGAACATCTTATCGTGGGCGACGTTAAGCAGAGCATCTACCGTTGGCGGAATGGCGACTGGCGTATATTACTTCAACAAGTGGAAGACCAGGTCGGCCAGGCCTTCCATCTTTCTCCGGAACAGCGCCCCACATTTATAGAAAATGGCTCGCTAGAGGTTAACTTTCGTAGTTATCCAAACATCATCACACTGAACAACTATCTATACAGTAGTATCCCTAAGTTGTTGCAAGACGTGCTCAATGAGAAAGTGATGGATAACTTGCAAGCGGAAGCGCAACAATGGTGGATAGCGTCGGGCAATAGCGAAATGCTGACAAAGGCCTACGCAAATAGTGAACAGCAGATTCCGACACACCGTCTTGACGACAAAAGCAAACAAGGCTCTATCGAGATACAATACCTTCCGGTGACCGATGGGCGCTGGCGACGAAATCAAGTGACAGAAGACGCGCTCGATTTACTTTGCGACAAAATTGGAGATTGGCTTTCAACAGGACGCTACACCGCGAAGCAAATTGGCATCCTTGTGCGCAGCAACGCGCAGGCTCGGCTCGTCATCCAGCAATTAATGGCCTATAAAAATCTCAGCGGTGTCAATTTTGAAGTGATCTCCGGTGACGCGCTTTCCTTGGCGTCTAACGATGCTATCCTCTTGCTGTTGGAAACGTTAAAAGCGCTTGTCTATAGCTCGGATAAACATGTTATACATCGAGCAAAAATGGCTTACCTGTTTCAACTGATCAATAATGAGGCGCATTTCGATACTGCTTATTGGCTTGAATTTAAAAGCAACGATCTACAAGCGATTCATTCCATACTTCCGCTGGCGCTCATCGATCAATGGTCAAATTTACAGCAATCACCACTTGTACACCTCGTGGAGCAGCTTATAGAAATTTTTGGGCTCCATATAGAAGGCAGTGTACACCTTCCTTACATCCTGGCATTTAAAGATATGATATCCAACTTTTCTACCGCTGGGGAACGAGGCATCACACAATTCCTGCAATACTGGGAAGAAGATGGGCATACCGCCGCCCTCCCATTCAATGGCAAAGTCGACGCCATTGAAGTCACCACGATCCATAAATCGAAGGGGTTGGCCTATGATGTTGTTATGATTCCTTTTTGTTCGTGGGATTTGGACGGCAAATTAAATGGCGATTTTTGGGTTGATACGCAGGAAACTCCTTTTCAGACTTTGGGAAAAATTCCAATTAAATATAACAGCAGTGTCGGCACTTCCATTTTTTACAAACAATATTTTGAAGAGATGCTGTTTAACTACATGGATGCCCTGAATACATTTTATGTCGCGACGACGCGCGCTATTCAGCACGTCTATATCCTAGCCCCGGCATTTAAAGAAAATGTAGACAAAAAGACCGGCGAAATTATGGGTGATGACGTAAAAAGCGAATACATTAGCGATTTGCTATTTCATTCTTTATCAGCAACTACTGCACCCTTTCGTTTGGAAAATAAACAATTGGTAATTGATCATCCGATCGCGGCAGTCGAAGCGGTAGTATCGCCGAAACGGGAAGAGCAGCCTTCTGGAAATACGAAGGAAGAGCGTATTGCTCTATCCGCCTATCCGATTTCACATGAATTGCAAAAAGCTTTCGATAAATCTGCCAAACGCAACGTCAACAATATATTAATGCTGGAAAAAGCCACGCAATATGGTATTTTTGCGCACGAGATCTTATCGGAAATTTCCAAGGAAGAAGAAGTCGTCCCTATGATTGATCGCTATATCGAAGAGGGAATATTGACATCGGAAGATCGTCCGTTTCTGATGGAAGAAATCCAACGCATCTGGCATCATCCGCAGATAAATCAATGGCTTACGGGAACATACAAAACATGGAATGAAGCGAGCATTATCCTGGAAAGCGGAGAAACCATTCGGCCGGATAAAGTCTTTACAAATGCAGCGGAAACCATCGTACTTGATTTCAAATTTACAAAAGGCGACTATGCTGATCACCAATGGCAGGTAGACAGTTATAAGAACGCATTGATCAATTTGGGTTATCAGAATGTACGCGGGTACCTCTATTATGCGAAATTCAATGAATTAGTCGAAGTTATTTAACCGCCAGCTATACTGTAAGTCAACTAATTGATCATCCACCACCCACTATTTAAATACAAGACATGATTGCTCCTTTCCTACGTTTGGTTGCCGAAGATATCCAAAAACAATTTGGCCGAGATTTATCTGATGTTGCCATTGTTTTCAACAATAAACGTCCTATAGCCTATCTAAAAAAACATCTTGCTGAAGTATACGGTCATGCGATTTGGTCGCCCCAATTTTACACGATACAGGAATTCCTAAAGCAGGCGACGACAGAAACGGAAGCCGGACAGCTCAAACAATTTTTCTACCTCTTTGAACTGCATAATGAACTTTTGCAACAGGAAGGATCCGAACCCGAAACCTTGGAAGAATTTTATCCGATAGCGGAAATTATACTCAGTGATTTCGGTCAGCTTGATTATGAATTGGTTGATATAGACCATATTTATATGGAGCTTTTCGATAGCACACAAATTGAGATTGCTTTTCAACATTTCACAGCAGAACAGCAAGAATTTATACGCCAGTTTTGGCAATCGTTTAGTGCTGCTGGCCATACAGGCACACAACAGCGATTTTTAAGATTATGGAAACGCCTGCCTATCCTCTACCGTCGATTTAAGGAAAAGCTTAAGATGGAAAAACAGCTGAACTACCCTACGTTGTACCGGAATTTGGTAGCAGGAAATGTTGCGGAACCCAACTTTATATCCCGCTATAAAAAGGTGCTTTTTGTAGGTTTCAACGCACTTAGCAAAGCTGAAGTACATCTCTTCAAGAAATGGCAAGAAGAAAATGAAGCGCTGTTTTACTTCGACGCTGACGCTTATTACCTCGAAGACAAACAACAGGAAGCGGGGCTTTTCATCCGTCGCAATATTTTGAACTATGGCCTTCGTAATGCATTAGGCGATTCTCCAAATATCATTGGTAATAGAACTTCTACGGTTCATCTTTATGCAGCCTCAGGAAAAAATAGCCAGACTAAACTGCTCCATGATATTATACAGGAGCAAGCCTTGCTAGAAACAAGTGCTGCCATCTTATTGGCGGATGAAAGCTTGCTGGTCCCGCTTTTACAAAGCCTGCCCGATGTAAAAGCAAATATTACGACGGGTTATCCCTTAGTGCAGTCTCCGCTGTTCGGCTTGCTTGATCTGTGGATGCAGGTGCAGCAGGAGATTACGCACTTCAAAAAACGAAAGATTTCTTTTCAGCATATCGAAACGTTTGTTAATCACCCACTCAGCAAGCTCGATGCTGATGAGCGGACGCAGGTTTTAAATAGGATTGCGGAAAAACAATTGTTTGAAGTGGACATACAAGATATATCCGTAAGCAGTAGCGTGCTGCCTGATTTCTTTCACCCTATCCGCGACAAGCAAAACCTTATTGCTGCCCTTATCGACATCTTAGACCGTTTACTGGGGGCAAGTGATCAACAAGATCGCATTAACCAGATTGATAACAACCTATTTGTCGAAACAAAAAAAGTATTGAACCAACTTCAGCTTGGGATGGAAAATATGGGTGACACATCCGTTCTATTTCAAATCGGGCTTATCCGAAAAGCCATACAGCCTGTAAATGCGGCCATTGAAGGCGACCCCCTACGCGGGTTGCAAATTATGGGTTTGCTGGAAAGCCGATGTCTTAATTTCGACCGCGTATACATCGTTGGCGCCAATGAAGGCATCCTGCCGAAGACATCGAACTCTCCAACTTTTTTACCCAACAGCCTGCGCATGGCTTATGGCCTCCCTGTTCTAGAAAATCAGGATGCACTTTCTGCCTATCTGTTCTACCGCCACTTCCAATATAGCGAAGGGCTATATGTATTCTATAATAGCCTTGTAAGTGAAAGCAGCACCGGAGAGGAAAGTCGCTTTATAAAACAGCTACAATTTGAGAGTAAGTTTAATTTTATCTTGCATAAGCAGCAGCAACCTATCCGCTTTCAAGCACCCAATCCAGAATTGATTATCGAAAAAGATGGAGCTGTATGGGATAAGATGTGGCATGTCTTTATAAAACAACGCCGTAGGATATCCGCCACCGCCTTAACGACGTACCTGCAATCGCCGCTACAATTTTTCCTAAAGCATGTAGCGGAGATCAAAGAACCGCCTACTATCTCGTATGAATTCGAGATGAACCGACTAGGAACCGTTATACACAACGTTATGGAGACGGTTTTTAAACCCTATAAAGGGCTGGAAAGCTGGACAAGTAGCGCAGTTCTTCGTGAGAAAAAAAACATAGTGGAGGCGCAGGTATTACATGAAATTAGCATGCAGTACCACACGCCATACGACTCATTGGACAATTTAAACAGCATGCAACGCATTATGCACAAAATAGCATGCGAATACGTAAAGATGTACCTCGACTACGATATAGAAAACTACAAAGCATTCCGGATCATCGAATTGGAAAATGACGAAGATTATATGCTTGACTTCCCCATCACAATAGACGATGGTGAGGAGCAGGTTCGGCTTTTCGGTATTATTGACCGCGTAGACGAAGTATTGACACGGGATGATGTTGTTAAAACACGAATTGTGGATTACAAAACGGGAGGTGACAGCGTGGTATTCAAAAATTTAGACAAGGTGTTTTCCGCAAATACGGAGAACAAAGCCTTACTACAAACACTGTTTTATGCCTATGTTTTCGAGCAAGTAACGAAGCGCAGACAGCTCGAGCCTCATTTATATGTTGCCCGAAAAATGCGGGAAGAGGGGACTCTCTTTAATAATGGAAAAGAAATGTTAACGGGCGAATCGCTTCAAGCAACTAAAGATGCGTTCGTCCTGTTTTTACGGCGCACTTTGGAAGAGATATTTGATAAGCATATACCGTTTAAGCACAATCCGGATACGACTGTTTATCCGTCGGATCCGTATACCCTTTTTTATCGGAACGCAGCAGCAGTGGATGAGGAAACGACGGAATCGTCACAAGGTGTTTAAAAAGGTTGATAAAAGCCGATTTGTATTTTACAAATAGAAGATCGCTTCGTCGTCGTTCCTCCTTCTCGCGATGACGTTCACACGGCGCGGGAGAAAACGCTAAGACCTCCAAAGGCTACTAATCTGCATCCTCACAAACAGGAGATCGCTTCGTCGTCGTTCCTCCTTCTCGCGATGACGTTCAGGTGTGGCAGGTTAAACGGTCTCGCTATGTACTACATTTTTATAGATATCGGGCAGGTTGCGGCATTGCCCGTTATAATCCAGCCCGTAACCAACTACAAACTCTCTTTCAATCTCAAAGCCTACATAGGTGATGTTATCAAACTCATGCTGTAAGCACTCGGGCTTCATCAACAGGGCACAAACAGCGATACTAGCCACATCCAATTTTTCGAGGGCAGCGATTGTATGTTGTAACGAATTGCCCGAGTCGATGATATCCTCCACAATGATGATCTCCCGCCCTGCTAAATCCATCCCTACCCCGAATAGTTCTTGTATCTGATCCTGCTGAACACCTTGATAAGAAGATAATTTAACAAAAGATACCTCGCAGGGCACATGCACCTGTTTCATAAGATCAGCCATAAACATAAAACAGCCGTTCAGCACGCCCACAAATACGGGGTTCTTATCGGCGTATTTCATGCTGATGTCAATGCCCATTAGCCGAATACGCTTCTTAATTTGTTCGTAGTCTATAAATAGTTCGAAATCGAGATTATCTATTTGGATATGCTTCATTTTACTTTTCCTCTTCTTTTTTATCTTTCCCAAACAACTTCTCGAGCAGACTTTTGCGTGTGCTCTCATCCGCTTCCATTTCTTTCATGATCGCTTCTTGCTCCGGATCTATTTCCATAAACGTGGTATCCACGATTCCTTTTGGACGCGGAGGTCGTAAGCTTGGCTGCAATGTGACTTCGTAGAAACCATAAGCGGCCGGAACAGACTCGTCGTTAAGCTGTTGCAACTTATTCATAATGTACCCATAGGTGTTGAAGTGGCGCTGCACCCAAGGTTTTAAATGACCTGTATAATCAAAGGATGCCAAGCCTTTTTTAGGCCGCGGGATGATGCTGGAAAGGTATAGGCTCTCCCCAATATTTAATTGCGCTGGTGTTTTGCCAAAGTAATAGGCCGCAGCCTCGTGAATACCGTACACATTTTTTCCCCATTCGATGACGTTTAGGTAAACCTCAAACATACGATCTTTACTCACCTCTTTCGAGGACTCCATCAGCCATACTAAAAGTATTTCTTCAAATTTACGCATCATGGTTTTGTTGCGATTTAAAAAGATATTTTTAACAAGTTGCATAGAGATGGTGCTCGCTCCTCTTTTAAAGGCCTTCTCTTTAATATTGGTGGCGATGGATAATTTGAAGGCCTCTTCTTCGAAGCCATTATGCTTGTAAAAATAGGGATCCTCTGTATTTAAAACTGTCTTTTTCAAAATTGAGGACACCTGATTCAGCGATGTGAATTTGGGGTTGGCTGGTCCGACGGTAATCTCGCGCATCAGGACCGTATCTTCAAAGGCCTTGTACACAAAAGGACCGTTCATTGCTCGCACATCAGCACGGCCCCATTTTACCACTTTCAGCTGCTGATCATCCATCTTCGAAGCAAATTTGATATTATCGGGATCATCGAAATTAACAGAAAAGTCCAGATCATAGGCGATCTCCCCCGCGACCTCAATGCCATCTAACGTAGGAAAAAGACCGCGCGGAATGGCATCAAATAGCTTTTGCGCTTCAAACCGCCCCGTGTGTACGGAAAGGCTGATCATCTTATCAGGCTTAGGGAGAAATTTGATATGCGGCCGGAATTCAAATTCTTTGACCCGTATTGTGCTGGAAGGATCAACTTCCAGCGCTAGTTTACCGATATTTATCTGCCCCTCGCCCACTGCTTCCGGAAGCATTATAGGGTCTTCGGATAGACGACGGTGCTGCACATGTAGGTTTTCGAAGGCCCATTTCCCTGCCATTGTAAGAGAATCCTGACTTTCGCGACGCACCTTATCAAGCTCAAACATAATTTTATCGAAACTCACCCGTAGACCGAACTTGCCGTACAAGAAGGGTAGCTCTGTATCCTTCTGTTCCGAGGACACTTCTATACGAAGTTGTTGCCTGTCCGGATTTACATGCCCGGCAAGGTTCCACTGTGCATCGTGGTCGTTTAGAAAAAGGCTGGCTTCAAAATCGCCATCGTCGATAGTCGCTTTGGGAAGTCGCACACGTTGTTGCAAACTATCGTCGCGGTAAGAAAGCTCGAAGTTCTCCAAATCCATATCACGCGGAATTTTAAAGAATACCTGCTTCATCAAGCCGTCTATAAGGGCAGCGTAATTTTGCTCGCGATCGTCGTTGCTTACCGCAGGTTCGTTTTCTTTTTTCTTAAACAAGAAATCATAATTGCTAATCGAATCGTGTTTTATCAGCGTGACGTCTGAATTCTTTAACGAGAGATTTCCTATTTTCACATCCCCAAACAAGAGTGGCCATAAGCGCACAGAGACTGCCATGGACTCAATTTGTGCAAGGGTATCCCTGTTTTCGGGCAACACTTCAATATCGCTAAACGTCACAGTAGTTAAGCCTGTAAACCGATAATCACTAACTTTAAAGTCGATTTCATAGCGGGTAAGTAGGGTCTGCTGTACTTTTTTCACCGCACGATCAAGCATCTCCCCACGAACCGAGAGCCCAATTCCAAGCCCAATCAATAACAGAAGCAGCAAAGACCCACAAATAAGCAGCACCATATTTTTTTGCCTCTTTGATAGCGCTCGTATTTTTTGAAGTATTTTCATACAGTATAATTCAATCTAAACATAGACAAATTGCCTTTTTAATGCAAACAAAATTTGGTCGGAAGAAAACCACATATAAAGGCTCCATCCCCACCGCGAAATTAGCGGCAATCTCGGAGGTGAAATTAGATGTTTTTTTTGAGATGAAACGCTAAAATATGTTATTCCCAACAAGCAGAACTTAGCCACTTTCAAAGCCTGTTATTCATAAACTACAAACATCCATATGACATGATTTTACCCCTCAATATCTATCTTTGTGCGAGACAATGTTATTATGATTACGAAGGAACAAGTATTGCACGCATTAGGCCATGTGGAAGAGCCGGATCTAAAAAAAGATTTGGTTACCTTAAACATGATTCAAAATATTGAAATCTTACCAAATAAATTAAAGTTTGATGTGGTTTTGACTACGCCTGCCTGTCCTTTGAAAGGGCATATCGAGCATGCTTGTCGTAATGCCATAGCGTTGTTTGTGAGCAAAGAGATCGAAGTGGACATCAATATGACTTCTCGCGTTATCGGTACTGAATCTGCGCAGTTGGACGGCATTAAAAATATTATCTTGGTTTCTTCGGGCAAAGGCGGTGTAGGTAAATCAACCGTAGCCAGCAACCTGGCTTTGGCCTTGGCTGAAACAGGTGCAAAAACCGGACTGCTGGATGCAGATATCTACGGGCCTTCTCTTCCTATTATGTTTGGTGTGGAGGGTGCAAGACCAGCATCTGTGCAGACGGCAGACGGCAAGAATAAAATTGTGCCGATCGAAAAATTTGGCTTAAAGCTTCTTTCTATTGGTTTCTTTACTGATCCTAATCAACCTATTCCTTGGCGTGGTCCCATGGCAACTTCTGCTATTAAACAGCTCTTTGGAGACACCGATTGGGGTGATTTGGACTATTTGGTTGTGGATATGCCACCGGGCACAGGCGACATACACATTACGGTGGCGCAATCGTATCCGATTTCGGGTGCCGTAATTGTGACTACACCGCAACACGTTGCCCTTGCGGATGCCATCAAAGGCATTGGCATGTACCAAATGGAGGGTATCAATGTACCAATCCTAGGTATCGTTGAAAACATGGCTTATTTTACGCCAGCAGAATTACCGGACAGCAAATACTACATCTTTGGTAAAGATGGAGGGAAACACCTTTCTGAAAGCAACAACGTTCCTTTCCTAGGTGAAATACCCCTAGTGAAATCTATCGCCGACGCGGGAGATAATGGTTTCCCAATTTTATTGGATACAGATGAAGCGGTTTCACAATCTTATAAGGATATTGCTGGCCGCGTAGCACAAGAGTTAAGTATTTTAGCGAATAAGGTTTAAATAGATACCGCTTCAAAAGCGATATCCCCCCACAACCCTTCCGCCGCATGCCCCGGCAAGTTTAAGTTTTTCGTTATAAAACAGATTGCCCATCGCACAACCTTTCCGCCGCATGCCGCGGCAAGGCAAATACTTTTGTAAGGAGATGTTTTGTTTTTCAAACGGATTGTCCCTCGCTCAAACCCTTCCGCCGCATGCCGCGGCAAGGCAAATACTTTTGTAAGGGCAAAAGTATTCAAAACCCCGTCGCTTATTTTTGTTGCATCCTTTTTGGACAGTGCAAAGGCAAATGACTACAGACGCAACAAAACTGATGCGACATTTCGTTTAATAATGGATGGTGCATTGTAGTATCTTTTCTAATTTCTCACTACGCACTACGCAATACACTGTACTAATCGCTTTCGAGGCGACATTTCTTTTAATAATGGAAAGAAGCGATAAAATATAGAATACCTTTCGCATTACGCGCTACACAATACTCAATACCAATCCCCCCACAACCCTTCCGCCGCATGCCGCGGCAGGGCAAATACTTTTGAAGGGCAAAAGTATTCAAACCCCCGTCGCTTGAAACCTTTGCAGGGAGGTTTGTGCAGTGGCAAGTTTCTACATATCGCAAAGCTTTCAAGGCGACATTTCGTTTAATAATGGAAAGAAGCGATAAAGCAAAGAAAAGTTTAACTTCTCACTACGCTATACGCATTACGCAATTCTATATACTACAATCTATTTTCACTACGCACTACCAATCGAGCGAACGATAGGCCTGATCTACAAAGACCGATTAACGGCACTTTTACGTTTCATCAAGTGATGGAACGAGCTGAGGACTGCCGTGGCCTAGTGGGTATGGGCAGGCATGAGATTATTTCCCGAAATCCAATCTAAAAGGATTTTGGGATGTCATCTAGCCTGACAGGCAGCCTGCTGCTGTGCGTGGGGTTGTGGGAAAAATCGCCTCGATGAAACAAAGATTTTTTGCTTACTTTTTCATCTGAAAAAGTATGGCCCCGTCCCGGCTAGGGACAAGCGATCTGCCGCATACCGCGGCAAGGCAATCTGCTAAAAGATGCAGGTAAACTAACAATGCTCCTATATATTCAAAAATGCGTCATCGTACCCCCTCCTCGCACGGACGTGCATTGGTATCAAACATAATATCTCACTACGCCATAAGCGCTACTCAACATAAGGTAGCGGATCCGCCGGCGCCGGGTTCGATGGATCGTATATCGCGACAGCAACTTTGGAATCTGCACATCCGTAGTATAAAAACCATTTATTCTGAAAGTATACCAGCCCCTCAATGAAGACTGTACCGTCCACATATTGCCCGCTTTTCTCAAAATCCTCCATCGGTCTAAGAAAGGGAACATCCAATCGGCCAATTACTTTGGTAGGATCATTGGCATCGAACAAAACCTGCCCTGCGCTGTATGTCCCACGATTGAAGCGCTTGTCTCCATGACGCGGGTTATTCTTCCCGTTATATAGCAATAATATACCATGCTCTGTCAATACAGCTGGCGGACCACATTCCGTGAGGTCACTATCAAAAAATCCTTTTCGAGGCGCAATAAAGGCTTTCAATTCGCGCTTTTCATCGACCACTGGTTCCCAGTCTATGAGGTTATCGGATGTTGCGCCGTACACGCCATATTCCCCCCAATACATCCAATATTTACCATTAATCTTGGCAATTTGTTGTTTACCATTTTTTACTTCGGTGACGATAGAAGCTGACTTATGAAATTTGTTTACGATGATATCGGCATTTTCTGCCTTCCTAAAAATTGGTCCATGCTTTTCCCATGTGATGAGATCTTTCGAAGTGGCGACACCTAGACGTGCCGTTTCTCGATTCCATTGCGTGTAGAACATCACATACAGGCCATCTTCGGTAACAGCCACGCGGGGATCCTCGGTTCCGCCCGGCCACTCGTAACTTTTTTGGCTATCATCCCCCGGATAAAAAACCGGCGTTTCGTTGCGGGTAAATAATATTCCGTCATCGCTCTCGGCATAGCCTATACGCGATGTCCGGTGACCGATCTTCACCCCTGTCTTATCTTCAGCCCTGTACAGTACAACGACTTTTCCATTTTTTATAGTCGCCGCCGGATTGAAGGTATCGTTGGACTCCCAGGCAATTTCTTTGTTGCTCATCGGATCCTTAAACAACGTGTGATCCAACGGCGAGATAACTGGATTTACATTTGCTGGTCTGACAAAACCGCCAAATGCCCAGTCCGGTAACTTATTTATAGTTTCCTTTGAGGGCGTTTGAGCCATGCTGGCTAACGCCAAAAAAAGGCATAGTATGTTCAGGATATGCTTATTCATAGGTTTATAGTGTAGTTATAAATCTAAAAAATTCTGACCTAATAATCAAAAAATATGGATCTACATTTAATTTGACGCTAGCAAATTCGTATATTTAAAGTGAACCGTTCTAAACTGCAACTGGATTATGAAGAAGAATTTATATGTAGTGACCATCATCATCGTTTTTATCGTCGCAATTATGCTCATTTATTTGGGTTTAAACGAACGGTTTGGATCTGTAAACAAAAACGAATTTTATACAGCCTCAGGTGTTGGCGCTATTATTGGAGCCGTCACGGTGATTTTTATTAATAGACGTAAAAACAGAGCAAAAGCTAGAAAATAGGATTATCATAAAGCAGATAAGCTTTACGTTTTACACGTTGTTTTTACTACTCCCAAGTTAGAATAATCAGCAATACGGCGACAAATGAAATTGCCGTGATTGTAAAAATCCGACCGTTAAATCGCTTCCTGATCAGTTTAAAGAGACCAAAAAGAAATGCAACAATTAGGAAAGTAATCGCTGGGAGGGTCAACATTTCTGTAATCATACTACCTATTACTTGTAAGAAGTGAGGAGGTTCCCATTTAATATCCATATAATAGGATAGCATCAATAGGAAAATATGACTACTCGAGAGAAGGGTTCCGACTAAAACCAATTTTTCCGCTTCTTCTTTTTTCATAGCCTAAATTCGATAATTAAATCACTCGATCATCAAAAGTAGAAGACCTAAGCTTGTTTATTCTCGGAAGCATTTTTGGCAGCAGTCCAGTAGAGAGCACAGCCAATAAAAGGTAGCCCTAACATTGCAGCAGCCCATGCCAGACGATAGGGCAATTCCAATTTTCTATTAGTCAACGCATGAAAAATGCAATACAAATAGGCTAGTATTACTGGGACAAAAAATACAAGAATAAAAATTTCTTGTCTACCGATATTAATAAATAGTGATGTCATCATATTTTTATCAATCTATATAAATATACGATTAAAACTCCAAACAAACAAGTACAGCAACTGATTTATAGACTGATAGGCTCAAAAAAAATTGCCATAAGAGAAAAAGGGACGCCGTATTGGCATCCCTTTTCTTTTATTATTGATCTTATCGCAATTGAAACGACATCTGAACATTAGGTGAGTCTATTCCAATCATTTTTCCATAGAGATTAGCACCATCCACGTGGTAATCTAGTTTAAACCTACTTGTCGTTAGGAATGCATGGAGCTGATCCAAAATTGCAGCTGAATAACCTCCAGACGCGGCTGTCCGTAGCGTAAACTTATATTCCCCTGTGCTTTCATCTACAGTATAATCATATACAATAGTCGTTGTCCAAGTAGCTAAGCCTGTTGCTTGGTATTGTCCAGCTACGCCAGTCAATGTTACACGTTTGTTGGCAGTGTTCCACGCCAAGTCCACATAACCATAACCGAATACCGCCACACCGTTTGCATTACGATTTGGAAGACCATCAAAATACCTCCGCAGGATGGTTAGACCGCTCCCGGCTGTTCCAGGAAAATAAGTGACCGATGGACTACTGTTTGTAAGCGTAGGGCTTCTTAAACCGGCATACTTCACACCCATTAACATATGGAGGGGCAATATGGGCGACACAGAATTCTTCACTTCGTATTCTTTACCTTCCCTGTCCACGCCATAAAGGAGATCACCTTTAAAAGTCAAAGATACCATATCCACTCCGCTAAAGTTAATACCTTCCCTGAAATTAACACCGCTTAATGCGTAGTAGAATTTGCTACTAGCCGATTTCGCAGCGCCATCAATAATACCAGTTAGGCTAGCTGTTTTAGCTGTTCTATTAATTTCAACCGATGTTCGCACACCTGCCACCTCGATATAGGGATTAGCGTTAACGGCAAAGAAGTTGTTGATCTTATTGATACTTGTCTGATATTCTCCGTTGTTGTACTTGTCGGATTCATCAACAGAAGCCTTCACCAAAACCAATTCATTTTGGTACTTCTTGCCTCGCAATATAATACTGTCTGCTGTAGCACGCAAATATTCGAACTCAACGTCACTTTTTACGCCTGATCCCTGCGCACCGCCAGGTACAGTTCCGGCGGTAGGATCTTGCAGTAAAGAGATATAATTATACGTATCAAAGATCAGCGAAGCATTCATTACCCATTTAACACGGTACGTAGAGTTTGACATAACTCGAGCGGTAGTTGCGTTAATATCAGACACCATCGCCACCGTTTGGTCTTCTTTGAAATTAAAGTAAAAACCATAACCACCACTTGCCGTGGTTGTTAACGAAGCCTTCCAACCTGAAGGCGATTCTAAAAGCTTATTCTGTAGCTCCGTTAGTCTGACGTTAATACGTTCTTCCGGAAGGCTATCGAATATGAGATCCACATCGCTTTTTGTGCATCCAAAAAGCGAAACGGCAGCAATAAGCAATACATATATTCTTTTCATAATCAGCTATTTTAAAACTATTGGTCCGTAGATATAATTTGTTGGTGCATCCTTCACGTAAAACCCGCCAAATGTTCTGTACAAATTGGAAGTCGATCCAATTGTTGTTGGCAACCAATCTGCTACAAATACCCTGTTAGTTAGATACGGTAGTAGATGCCTTTCAAAGCCATTCAATAATAAGTTTCCATTCGACGTGTTGTGAAGCCCAGCGGAAGTTGTCTTGCTAAATTGCACCTCTCCTGTAATATTAGATACCTGCATACCGAAATAATAGTCTGCGAAATACACATCATTGCTATTGGACGCTATTTTAAAAGCTATTCTGAATACCATGTTTTGTGCATCTGTGAACCGGAACTCAAAGTATTCTATTGTGCCAGTTGGCCAGCCAGGGTTTTGCTCCCTGAACGCCGCTTGCATATTAGTGAAGATTGCTCTTATCGCTGCCGGGTTTCCAAAGGTGCCATAATGTGCTGCGCTAGGCTGGTAGCGAATCGTACTAACAAGATTCCTATTCAACCAAATAGGAAGCGTCTGCGTGATATCTGTAGGATCTTTGGCATTGTAATTTTCTTTGAGCACGCGTTGCACGGCTCCTTGCAATTCATTAAAATCAATGTCAAAAAACGTTTTAAAGTAGTCTCTTACAATTCTCTCTTTGGCTAAAAGTTTAGGCTGGGCACTAGGTGAAGCCGTGGCAACATAATTATTGAACCAAACCTGCCCCTCAACCAATAAGTGCGATGTCATTTCTGCGAAATCTTCGCCCGGAGCGCTTCGCGCATACGGAGAAATAAATCCAAGTCCTTTAGCTACGGCAGCTGTATTCGAAGCGTTTGTCCAGTCTGCGAAGTAATCTGCAGCTGTAATAGGCTCGAATGTAGTGGGAATATTAATGATCTGGTTAACAATATGGGTAAACTCGTGGTGTATTGTACGCAGTCTACGTCTTGCATTCTCGGGATTCGTTAGATCAATGCCATTGGTGTCATACAGAACCACCCGACGTCCCCCATCAGCGGTACCTAAGTTGTAGGAATTATTGGAATTGTAGGAGCCAGATCCATACAGCACGAATTGTTTAGGCGTGTAGGTTTTAATGAAAGCACTTCCTGCAACCTCTTTATACACGTTGATAAAACCATCAAGTACAAGTTCCATAGTAGGTTGAACCGTCTCTAATTTTGATGGGGATATATCGCGCGATACATCAGTCAAGTTTCGCTCGAAACGGTACACCACCTGAATGTTAAAAGGAGTGGTCAAATTGGTCGTTATCCAGTCATCCACTGCGGTTTTTACGTAGGTATCACTATTGTACTTACTCAAGTCCACGTCTAGATTTTCATCAGATTTGGAGCAAGCTAGTAGTGATAGGCCCATAAGTAAGCCTATATATCGAATGATGTTTATTTTCTTCATAACCATGGTTTTATCTTGGATTTAATTCAATACCTGCAATCGTCGCTTCTTGAGGAATCTGAAACATCCTTCTATTGTCATCTGCACTTAACGTTTGGAAGGTCTCTACTCCAGCGGCATCAATGTGGTTGTGTATAACAGGAATGCGCTTACGTAATATATCAAACCATCGCAGTCCTTCGCCCATAAATCCAATTTGCTTAAATTGAAGAACGGTTTTGATCAAAGCCTCTTTATCATTTGCTTCGTTGAAAAATGTACGTGCTTTTTCTAAGGTCACAGCGTGTGTTTGAGCGTTGTAATTTGTAATCCGCACACTAGCAAAGAGATTTAAATCCCGTAGAGCAGCAGCGAAATCACCAGTTTCGATGGCAGCTTCTGCTCTATTCATCAAAGCTTCATCTGCTAGAAATAACGGCTGCATAATGTAAGGAAATCCAATCTGCGCTTGAACATTCGAGTAATGGAAGTACTCTTTAAAGATGTATACCGTATAGTTATTGTCAGACCAGCGTACACCCTTATTGTAAAATGGTGCTCCCGCAACCGTTGTAGCATTGTATATGCCGGAATATTTTTCCGTACCAAAGCCATAACGAGCTGTTCCGGAGGAGTTGCTCCGTTGGTATACAGAATACGTTTCGGACAACAGCAGATTGTAATTCTTATTCGCCATAGTCAATTCTTGGTTGAATTCGGCTAGCGTATAGTTACGGAAAGTAGTATTTGCGGGTCGAAGGTTTCCGGTAAAATCTCCGCCTTCAAATACATTATTTGCGTGTTGGATTACTTTATCAAATTCTCCTTTAAATAGGTAAAAACGTGCCGCAAATGCACTTGCTGCACTATGGGTGAAATGATATTTAGGCACTTTCCATTCCCCACCCCTAAGCAACGGTAATCCCTCTACCAAATCGCGTTCAATTTGTTCGTAAACGGAGGCAACAGTACCTCGATCATACTTAGCAAGAGCTACTGTTTCTGGACTTGTAACATAGGGAATCCCTGGAGAGTCATTTGCACCACCCGGGACGTAAGCTTTCGCAAAAAAAGTTACCAGCATAAAGTGACCGTATGCTCTAGCTAATAATGCTTCGCCTTTGTAAGGTAATACATCTGTACCCAGATCCTGCATCTCAATTGCCTCTAAAGCTTGGTTGGCCGCTGCTATCCCAGAATATACACCGTTCCAATACTGAGTAGGCGTGTTATTTCCGTCATCCTTAAGGTCATTCCAAGAATACAGACTAACGAATGGGTCATTATTATGCCCTACTGTAGGGCCCTTATCGTTAACGTTATCGGAATAGGTTTCCGCCATTGCCAAATAATTATAGCTGGGATAGGCCGACGTAACGAGCTGTGCAACTTTGTCTACGCTATTGATCTCCGTACGCATGTCTGGATTTTGATCAAGATACTTCTCGCAAGAACTAAACGTTGCTCCCGCAATTAGTGCACTAAAAAAGTATATTATTGTGTTAATTTTCATTGCTATAGTTTTTTAGAATCCAACCTTTAATGATAAAGTATATTGTCTCGGTATCGGCATAGCTACCCCGCCATTGTTGAAAAATTCTGGATCAGCCCCGTTCAACTTTTTGTCAGAATAAAGCAGTGCAATATTGTTTCCTACGACAGAGATCTGCGCAGAAGAAAGCTGAAGTTTTTCCGTGACTTTTCTAGGTAACTGGTAGGCCAGAGACACATTTTTTAGTCGGATGAAGTCTCCTTTTGCCACACGCTGATCAGAGTAATTGTAAGCATTATAAGGATACACCGCAGAAACAGTAGATCCATTCGCTTGGTATACTCTATTATCGATCGTAAAAGCATCGAGTAAAGCCGGGATCGTCGTGTAATTTTCGTCTCCCGGAATGAGCCAACGATTTACCATATCTTTAGAAAGAGCTATCTGATCACTATAAGACGCGGCATAAGTAGGTTGTAACCGTACGTAGTTTCCTGCTGCGAACGTGAATAACGTAGACAAAGTGAAGCTTTTGTAAGAGAAATTATTATAGAAACCGCCGGTAAATGTAGGATCAACTGGCCCATGGTAAGTCAGGTAGTCTACATCGTCACTTTGCAGATAAATATAGGTCTCTTTCACTCCTTCTGTTCCAATATAAGTTGGATAACCGTAATTCGGGTCGAGCCCGTCAAATTTAATGGAGAACAAGCCACGTTGCGAATATCCTTCGCGTGCTGCGCCCTCTGCCCTCACCATAGTCCAAATATTAGAATTGACCTCCAATTCGGTGACCTCATTTTTGTTGTATCCAAAATTGAACTGCGTCCGCCATTTAAAGCCATCCGATTTATTGATAGGTGTTCCAGCTACTGTGAATTCCAATCCCTGAGCTTTCATTTTTCCATAGTTCGCCGTTTTAATAAACTGACCGCCAATACCGGAAGTACGGACCGAACCTATCAAATCAAAGATATCACGCTTATACCAGTCTACCGTTAGGTCAACCTTATTGAACAATTGAAGATCTGCACCTATGTTTAACTCATAAAGCTTTTCCCAAGTCAATTCAGAGTTCTCCAAACTCGAAAGACGTATAGCGGTTTCTTTCTCATCTTCATAAGGGCGATAAGTTATTTGATTGTAGAATACGGCGGCGGAATTATTAGCATTCCCTAGACTTGCTACAAGTCCGTATGTTCCGCGGACGCTTGCCGCAGTTAAAATACCATTGTCGCTATTATAAAATTCTTCTTGATCGATATTCCACTTACCCGATAAATTCCAGGTTGGCAACCAACGTGCTACTCTAGACTTACCCATTAAATTCGATCCATCCCAACGCACTGTTCCATTTACACTATACTTCTCTTTGTAAGCATATGCTGCGCGTGCCATTGTAGCTACAAATCTGTCATACGAATAGCCCATCCCAAAATAAGGATCCGCTCCTTCTGTCATTTTCTTAAAGAATCTATAATTTGGGTTGACTAGCCCACCATTTTCATATTGATAGGAGATTCCCTCGTAGTCAGAAAATTGCCTGTCTGTATAACGAATCTCCATAGAGCCGAAGACATTTAAGCGATGATTTTCGCTGAAAGTTTCATCATATTCCAAATTGTGCCTGAAATAATAGTTCTTGATACTGTTGAGATTTGTATTGTAGAACCCGCCCTCTGGCAAAATTACTACTGGCTCTGCATTTGGATTATCCGGATCCTTATATAAATATTCGTTTCCATTGATTATTGTGGCGTCGCCTGCCGCCCTGAAAGACTCCGCCATATTAGATCCTTCACGGATGTAATGCTGTCTTTCTGTCGTAGCATATCTATATGCGCCGTCGACAGAGTAAGTCAACTGCGGTAAAATTTTATAGCGGATTCCCCCCTGAACCTTCAGATCCAACATCTGTAGCCGTAAATAATTATTATCCAGTTCATTTAAGATATTGAATGGGGCAAAGTTTCTCGTAAAGTATTCCAGATCACCATTTTCGTCATACGGCGTTATTAACCGACTGGTATTCAGGGCATAAGAATAAGGGTTAATATCAAACTCTCGAGAGTACCGTCCATACACAGGATCCGAAGCGCGGTTAAGTGCTCCTGGTGTCCGTTGGTCGCGTATTGATCCGTTGACCAGTACTTCGGCGCTGAACTTATCATTCAATTTAAAGTTGTTACGAAAATTTGCAGTATACCGCCTAACTTTATCCGCAATAGTCTGACCGTTATCGTTCATAAAGCTGGAAGAAAAATACGTTTGATTTCTTGCCGTTCCACTACTTACATTGATAGAATGCTCTTGTAGCAGCGAATTTTTGAACAATACGTCGAACCAGTCGGTATTGGATTTTGCATAGCGCGTCAAAAAGTTCAGACGTGCCTCCTGCGTATTGTTCAATGCATACGTATCCGTCTGCTCATTATAGTCGTACATTTGGTTGTACATTTTATAAAAAATACCCCCGTTTGGCGACCGCGAAACAACACTATGATTAAAGTATCCTTTGTTTTCTAGCTCTAGCATCACCGACATTTGCTCGGCCGAATTCATAATATCAAACTGATCATAATTTGGCTTCAGGTAGGTCGTAAAGTTGCCCGTATAGTTTACAACAGGTTTTCCTTCTGTATTTCTACCTTTCTTCGTGTTCACCACAATCACCCCGTTCATTGCGCGAGCACCATACATCGCGGTTGCCGCAGCATCTTTTAAGATGGTGAACGATTCAATATCGTCTGGATTTAAGCCCGCTACAGATGATCCGATTAGGGTATTGGCATCGCCTGTAGAAAGCGCTTCATTGGAAACGTTCACCACATCTTCTAGGATAATACCATCCACAACCCAGAGTGGCTTATTATCGCCAGAAAGTGAAGTAGCACCCCGCACACGAATCTTAGGCGCTGCACCAAACGTTCCGGACACATTCTGCACGGACACACCTGCTGCTTGCCCCTCAAGCATCCGTGATATATCAGGAACGCCGCTACGCTCAGCGTCTTTAGCACTAACGCGAGTGGTAGCACCCGTAAATAGTTTCCTATCTAGATTTTGGTAACCGGTAGCGACAATATCTACTGCTTCTAGCGTCCTTTCATCCGAATCAAGTACGATAGCGATAGAAGTTCGACCATTTACTGAGATTTCCTTTTGTTGGTATCCGACGTAACGCACAATCAATAGGGCGTCCTTTGCCGCAGCGATTGTAAACTCTCCGTTTGGTCCTGTAGTTGCCCCCAGCGAACTTCCTTTAACCATCACAGAAGCCCCAACCAACGGTGTTCCATCAGCACTCTTAACTGTTCCTGACAAGCGACCTTGTTGCAATTCCGAGACGGATAAGTCAGCTTTACTGGTTGCTTTGTAGACTACGGAAATTGTTTCCGAAATAATCCGAAAAGAATAGTTGCTTTCTGGCAAAACTGATTTTAATACGTCAGCGAGATTCGCGTTTCGCACATTGATATTTACACGCGAGGCCTGTTTAATGACGTCATCGCTGTACAAGAACTTATAATCCGTTTGTCGGGAGATCTGGGTAAAGACCTCATCTAGCCGGGCATTTTTTAGAGACAGTGATACCTTTTGCGCGTTACCGTCCGCATAGGCACACGTCATAAAAACCAACAATAAGCATATTGTAATTTTCATAATTCGGTAAATTAAGACAATGGGCGGCTTATAGGCTTTCGCGCACCTTTTGTCAAATGAGAAGTTATTCATACATTTGAGTAGTTGAGTTAATGGTTAAGGGTTAGTATTCTTTAATTTAACTTAGTGATTTACAGGGGTGCTGCAACACTCCTGTTTTTTTGTTTATTCGTACCGTTATGTCATACCTTATTTTTTTTGATTAGTAATTTATTCTTGTTGAGTTGAAAGTCGAGATCGCTTACGAATTCCAGCATATTTAAAACTTCTGACAATCGGACGTCTCTTGAAATTTCCCCCGTGTATGTTTCACTGAGCGAAACTTCTTTAGAAAGCGAGATATCCAAGTCATACCATAATTTTAGCTGCTGCGCAATGCTGATGATATTATCTTCCTTAAAATAAAACTCGTTGTTTTTCCAGGCAAGATCTTTTTGCAAATTTGCGGATTTAGCCTTCAGCTCGCCATTGTTCCACTGCACGCACTGCCCCGGAAAAACAAGCACAGATTGGCTGTTGCTGTAGACCTCCACCCGTCCCTCTGCCAAAGTAGTTTTACTGCTTTTACCATATGTTGATACGTTAAAATGTGTCCCCAGGACCTTGACTTCTGCATCATCTGTTACGACGTAAAATGGCTTTTGGGGGTCCTTACTGACTTCAAAGTACGCCTCACCTGCAAGATAAACGCGTCGTTCAGCACTAGCGAATGTCGTCGGAAAACGAAGTTCACTTTTCGAATTCACCCAGACCGCTGTACCATCGGGTAGCGTCAATTTAAAAAAATGAGCGGAGGGCACAACTAAAGTATGGTATATTAAGCTTTTGTTTTCTGGAGTAACCTGCTCAGCCGTTGCCTTTGATGACAACTTTTGGCTGGATGCTACGTCCAAAGTGTCTTCCACATCAAGCTCGTTACCATTGGCCAAGATAATCTTAGCGCCAAGGTTTGCAGGCAATACATCATGCTTGTCTTGGCCATTAACATGTTCTACAATATGTCGGCTGCGCTGGCCTTGAGGTTGTACAAAGAACCAATACGTACCAAAACATAATAAAAGCGCTATAGAAGCGGCAGCCGCGAAAATCTTGACCCTCGATGTTTTTGGGCGTCGCTTCCGCTGTATATCCTTCCAAGCTTGCTCTTCGTCGATCTTATCCACCCAGTGTGCATTGATATTGGCTCCCTCCAGCATCAGCTGTCTATAAAGTGTTCGATTTTTATCACTCTTATTCAACCAAAATTTCAAAACACGATCTTCCTCTTCAGAAAGGGGAATCATTTTGAACTTTTTGGCAATTATAGCCGAAATATCAAGAGGGTTAGTATCCATAATTTAAGTTAAGAAACCTAAATCGGGATTTGGGGTGACAAGAATTTTTATTTTTTTTCTAAGCAATGAGGAACCAAGCAAAAATTATCGAAAAATAGTCGGGTCTCAGCTTTGATCGTAACACGTGAAGCCCCCTTTTCTTTTGTGTTTTTATAGTGTTTAAGCTTATTTTAAGCTGTTCCGCTATTTCCTCGTTTGTAAAGCCATCTATATAAGTCATCGTCATAACTCGTTGACAACCTTCGGGCAAGGTAGAAAGGGTAGCATAAATGGCAGCCATAAATTCTGCTCGGATCACTTGATGTTCATAATCTATATCATCAGATTCCTGATAACCGGATCGTTGCCAGAATTTTTCTACCGTTTTGCTTTTGCGATTCAGGTTATATACGGCATATTTTACAGTAGCATAGAGAAATGATTTTATCGCTTTTTCCTCCCCGGACAAACTGCCCCGTTGCTGAAAATAGGTCACAAAAGCATCCTGTGCTAAATCTTCAGCAAGACTTTCATCCCGCACCATTTGCATTGCAAAATAGCATAAGGATCGATAGTATTTCGCAAATAATACTTTATCGGAATCTACAGCATTCATTCTTCAACAGTTAACAATAAAGTGTCAGTTAGTATCTCCTACCATTTTTTTAGAATATGGCATAATTTAAACCCAAGGTAAAAAAAAATATCAATGTTACTAAGAAAAATTATTTTTTCTATATCGATAGGCTTTCTGGCAATCGCCTGCGGAGGTTGTGCTATTGAGCGAGGCAGATTATACTAACACTTCTATAAAAAAACGCAGGAAGTTTAGCTTCCTGCGTTTTTTATCAACTTATATGAAGATAGCTATCTTCCCTCAGCCCTATCGATACGTTCTTGTATAAGGTTCCAATCGTAATAATGAAACACCTTACCATTGCTCATAGCCACCAACATCCCTTTCGGAAATTTCCCACCAAGATTAATACTGGTCGCTTCCGCTCCGTCACATTCGACTGCAGACACGGGGATATCAGCAAGCTTCTCGTGTAAGTTTCGGTTTCCATTTGCTCCTTCACGATGATACACGACAAAGGAATTATTCTGTTGATTAGACAGTAGAATATAGCCTGTAGAATCCCCTGTCTTATAAATTGCTATGCCTTCGTGATCCGACTTTACGTCATTTTGTGCAAAGAATGCAATTTCCTGATCGTCTTTTCTATCCGGATCAGCGTGATATTTGCGCACGCCCACAGTTTCGTCAGAATAGTAGACATAGCCAAGTTCGTTGTCGACCGCAATAGCTTCAATTTCTTTTTTCCCGCTATACGTTCCAAATTTACGCACCACCTCACCTTTTACCACGCCATCGGCCCCTGCATGAATCTTATATTGCCAAAGGTAGCTTCCGGAAGGCCCGGTTTTTCGTCCTACAATTGCGTAAATGGTTGAATTGATTGAGTCTTTTTTTGTATAGATCGATATCCCCATACCCTCGCGTTCGCCCTCGCCAGTTTCGCCTTCGAAGATCGGAATTCCACCATTGTCCATTGGCGTAAGATCCGGCAGCGAGAATACCCGTATTTTATGCGCTTTACGCTCCGTCGCGATAGCGATATCTACCTTTTTGCCATTTACCTCCAAACCATAGGCGATATCGACATTGTTGGGGCGTTCCAGGCCGGTTACTTTATTTACAATTTTCCCGTTTAGGTCGTAGACATACAGTCCGCCGCCTACTTCTTTATCCGTGCCTACGATCAAGCTTTTAGACGGATCAGTAGGGTGTATCCAAATCGCCGGATCATCGGTATCAAACTCCGTTTGTTCTGTGACGATCGTGGGTACGACCGCATCTTTAGCTACGGGCGCTAATCCAGACGAGCAGGAGGCCAGCGAGCTAGCATAGGCCAATGCCGCAAAAATAGCGAGTTTTGTGTTCATCATTTGAGGTAATTTTATTTTTGTTTGTTATGGATATTTAATTTTATACGGTGCAATAGGTTGCTGGATGTAGGCGTCGCTTCAATTGTCTGCACGATCAGCGCATCATCCGTCAGCGTAAAGGCCATAAAACCGGCTTTTGCGGCTGCAAAAAGTGTCCCTTCGCGTTCTCCGGATGGGCGAACCTCGGATCCGGCACCGCTCAGAAACTGCGTAGTGAATCGACCTTTGGGGCGAATTACCTGAAGATCGTGCTCATGACCGCATATATAGGCAAGTACCCCATGCCGATCAAATAGCGAAGCAAATTTTGCTTCAAAGGCTTTTGTGTCTTCATTCTCCTTGCGCTTTCCACCGCTGTACAAGGGATGATGGCCTACAACAATTTTACAACGGATGGAGGGATCGTCATCGGCTAACACGCTTTCGAGCCATTTGCGTTGCGCAGCAGTATCCTGCTTGGCCATATCTGGATATTTTTCGGCAGATTTATGGTAGCTATCAATAAAAGGGTTGGTATCCATCACAACAAAAAGCACCTTGCCTCCATTGTCTAATTCTATTTTTCTACTGTAATACGTATTCGGCATATGCCACCGTCTGCTTACGTTAGAATAATCGATCTGCGCCTGTATATTTCCGCGGTAATCATGATTTCCCAGTGCAACGAACCAGTCTGTAAACAGGTTAGGATGTTTGTACACGCCCTCATAGGATGCTTGCCAGTGATAGTCGGATGTGCTTGCCACGCCATTTGGATAAAAGTTATCACCCACGGATACGATGAACGACGCATCCAACGTGATGGCAGCATTTCCCAATTCCCGCGCAACTTCTAACTGATGGTATTCGCCCACGCGACCGAAGTCTCCCAATGCCAAAAAAGTAAGCCCTTCTTGATGGGTAATAGCAGGATCAGAGAAACCGCCCTTATAGCCTGATAGACGTTCCTCTTCGGCAATCGACGACTGGGCATAACCGCATCGCCCGCCGAGCAGAAGGAACAAAAGGATGAAAAAATGTATTGATTTCATATCAATTTCGTTAATGAAAAAATTCCTACAGCCGCTGGTGAGACGTACTGCAGGAATATAATGTGTTTCTTCTATTTACGCTACAGATCGAATTTAACACCCAAGTTAAACCGTGCTTGGTAATATTCCATCTGTTGCGTGCGGGATGATATTCCCTGGTAATAGCGCAACGGTTGATTCGTCAAATTGTTTGCTTCGATGAAGACACGAAACTTGGGCGTGATTTTGTAAGCGGCATTGGCGTCCAGAAACAATTGTTGATCGTAATAGTTGTCTTCAAAGGAATCCCCACCTAATTCATCGATATAAGATGAGGTATAATTCAAGGATACGCGCGAAGTAAATTTATTGTTTTCCCATGATAAAGAGCCGTTAAACATATGCGGTGCAGTGCCAGGTAATTTCACATCGGCACGTTCCTCACCATCGGAATTAGTAATTCCCCTTGCCTTTGAATTGGTATTGGTATAGTTTAAGTAGACACCAAATCCTTTCAAGAAACGTCCCGGAAGGAAATCCAATTGACGTTGGAAAGCTACTTCAAATCCATATACATCAACATTGTCGCCATTACGTTGCTGCACAAATCGGAAATTTTGGCCGGCAGGGACAGGGTTTTGCTGGGCAGGGAAGTCGTTCGCAAAATCGGCTGTCGTGTATTGATTGTTGCGGTATGTATAAATAAAATCCTGCAGATTCTTGTAGAATACACCGCCCGAAAGAATCCCAACGGAGCGGAAATAGTGCTCAACCATGAGGTCTGCATTATACGCGTATGTGGCGTTTAGGTTTGGATTTCCGGCCTGCACTTCCGTGTCGCCAGGAATAGCATTGACATACGGTGCTAGGGCGTAATAATTAGGGCGTGCCAAGGCGGTCGTAAATGCAGCCCGAAGAATCGTCGCTTCGGTTGCCTTATATTTAAAGGAGATACTCGGCAATATATTCGTGTAGTTATTTTTGGTGTTCACGACGCCTGCCAACTCGTCTTCATCCAATACGTAATTACCTGTGTAGTTAATTCGCGTATGTTCTAAGCGCGCACCTAAAATCATCGATAACCGTTCGCTGAAATCTTGATCCCAACGCACATATCCGGCTATAATTTGTTCTTTAGCTGTATAATTCTGCGTTAAAAATTCTGTTGGATCAGCTTCTTCTTCATACATAGACGGGTTTTGCAAATCCAGATTTCCTAAGTACGTACGATCTATAAAATAGCCCGGCACATACTGCTCGCCCGCCTGATAACCTTGCCCTCCAAAGAAGACATTAGGCATATCTGCTAGCGTACCAAGATCCGTTAATGGCGTGTATTCGTAGAAGATATTATTTCTCGATTTATCTTTTAGACGCAAACGCGCCCCTGTGCGTACCCGACCCTTTTGACCATCAATGACAGAGAATGGAAAGCGAATGTTTACTTTGGCACCAAATTCCTTTTCCTCGGTGAAGTTATCGTTTTCTGTGATTTTACGAAGTGAGAAATTGGAGGGATCTTCATCGGCAGTGACTAGTGGCTTTCTGCTGTTAGCAAGTTGCTGCCCCATCAGCACGTCTGTTTGTTCGAAGTCGATATAGCGTTCATTAGGTCTATCTTCACTTGCCGTCGCGTAGTTAGCCGCCCAGTCCAAATCGAGCTTTGATCCTAAAAGGTGCTCACCACCAATGGCGTAGTTTTGTACGGTTTGACGTTCCAAACGCGCATTCCTGTTTTTCGAATTATCGATACCGCCTTTAGTCTCGCGACGAATCTCTCCAGTATATCCTGTAATATTGTTACCAGCGTCATACACTGGTTCGATATCGCGGTAGCGCACGCGGTATCTGTTTTCTAAATCATCACGCCAGTTATACATCGCGTTAGCATATAACATATGCTTCTCATTGATCTTATAATCAAAGGCTAACGCCGTACTTCTGCGGATACGTTGTACATCGTATTTACGAATATCCATTTCTTGCATAAATACATTGCCCTGATCGTCCTGATTCCATACGCCTTCCACGTTGTCGGATCCGAAACGGTTATTGTTGTAGGAACCACTGAACACAACGCCTATTTTGTTGTTGGCAAAACGGTTTCCATAAACCAAGCCAGCGGTATAGTTTGCTTTATCGCGTATCGGGCCGTAGCCTCCTGCTAGTGTTGCAGATATACGCTGCCCGTTTGGCGAAGCACGCGTAATTAAGTTTACGGAACCACCAATCGCATCGGCATCCATATCGGGTGTTAACGTTTTGTTTACTTCAATGGTCGAGATCATGTCGGCCGGAATAAGGTCCATTTGTACATTCCGGTTGTCGCCTTCGGCAGATGGAATACGGTCACCGTTTAGGGTAACGGAGTTTAGGTTAGGGGCTAAACCACGGATAATGATATTCCGTGCTTCACCTTGATCGTTCTGCATCGTGATACCGGGAACACGCTTTAAGGCATCGCCAATATTGGCATCCGGAAAACGCCCTACTTGATCCGATGATATAATGTTAGAAATATTTTGGTTGTTCTTTTGTTGGTTTAATGCACGAGCTTGTCCTTTCAGCATATCACCCATGACTACCACCTCAGAAAGCGTATTGCTAGATGCCACTAAGCTTAAATTTACGTTGTTGGTTTGTCCACGCCTCACCTGCACTTTGGTATCCAAGTATTGGTAGCCTAGATAAACAACTGAAACGCTGTACGTTCCTTCTGGAAGGTCAAGGAATTCAAAACTCCCGTTTTGACCCGATACGGTATATCGGTTGTTTTCGGCGATGCGGATTGTCGCACCCGGCAAAGAGAACTGGTCAACGGCGTCAATAACCTTTCCTGTCAGGACGGTATTTTGTCCGTAACTTAAGGCTACAATTAAAGTAAATAATACTGTGGTAAAGAATCTCATGGTTTGTAGTTTGAAATTGCGACAAACCTAACAAGTTAAGGTGAACGGTAAGTAAACTAGGTGTTAACAAAATATTAATTGATATTGATTTAATGTTAGAATGAGCGGTAAGATCAATTTCTTTTCTAATCCAAACCGAGATCTTTTTCAATGCTTTATGCATTACTTTTGTAGGTAAAGGTGTTTATGGATTCTATTTGTGTTCGCTTTGTCCATCGCACATCCCTTCCGTCCTTTGCCAGGACAGGGCGTTACTTTTGGAGGGCAAAAGTAACCAAAACCCCGTCGCTTGAAACCTTTGCAGGGAGGGCTTGTGCAGAGGCAAGTTTCTACATATCGCAAAGCTTTCGAGGCGACATTTCGTTTAATAATGGTCCCTGCAATCACTTATCTACCAAAACTTTTCTAAATACTAAGTACTACAATCTATTTTCACTACGCACTACCAATCGAGCGAACGATAGGCCTGATCTACAAAAAACTATCAACGGCACTTTTACGTTTCATCAAGCGATGGAAAAGCGGAGCGCTGCCGTGGCCTAGTGGGTATGGGCAGGCATGAGATTATTTCCCGAAATCCAATCTAAAAGGATTTTGGGATGTCATCTAGCCTGACAGGCAGCCTGCTGCTGTGCGTTGGGCTGTGGGGAGAAATCGCCTCGATGAAACAAAGATTTTTTGTATACCTTTTTCATCTGAAAAAGTATGGCCCAGTCCCGGCTAGGGACAAGCGATCTGCCGCATGCCGCGGCAAGTTCAGATTGCTGTTTATAAAACAGTTTGTCCCCCGCTCAAACCTTTCCGCCGCATGCCGCGGCAGGGCAAATACTTTTGAGGAGCAAAGTTTCTTATTTAAAACGGATTGTCCCTCCCTCAAACCCTTCCGCCGCATGCCGCGGCAAGGCAAATACTTTTGTAGGGCAAAAGTATTCAAAACCCCGTCGCTTGAAACCTTTGCAGGGGAGGTTTGTGCAGTGGCAAGTTTCTACATATCGCAAAGCTTTCGAGGCGACATTCCGTTTAATTAGGGTGGAAGCAATAAAGTAATGGATACTTTAATTTCCCGCACTACGCTATACGCATTACGCAATACCCCTTCAAATGCGACATTTCGTTTAATAATGGAATAGTGCATTTAAAAGTCAAAATTAAAAAGTGAAAAGTCAAAAAAATGTACCACAACATCTATCACAGGTTATATCTCACAACTTCAATACCTATTACCCACTACTAAATACCAAATACACACTACAAAAGTTTAAAAATGTATCCTTCCAGTGCTGGCAGGCAAGGAAAATGTTTGGGGAGGAGGGATGGACAAAGCCTAGAAATCATATCGAAATCAACATATAACGATTTCGATTTTATTTCAGCTTCGACAAACATTTGCTTTGCGTGGCTGTGGCCTGCGCGACAAAGCACCTGAAGGAAACGAAGGATTTTGATCACTTTTGTCCCCAAAAGTGATGCCTTGCCGCGGCGAGCGGCGGAACGGTTTGAGGGAAGGGATGTTCGCCCGAAGGAAAAGGGTGATTATTCATAAATCAAAACTTTTCTACATTCTATCATCTAAAAAAGAGACGACATTTCGTTTAATTAAGGACGGTACATTGGAATATCTTTTCTAATTTCTCACTACGCACTACACTGTACTAATCGCTTCGGAGATTACATTTTAGTTTAAATTGGTTCAAGGTGTGACACGAGATGTCTTTACGATAAGAAAAAAGATCAAAGTTAAGCAACCTTGATCCTTTTCGTACTTACAAAAAAGCTTTAAAAGTAATCGTCTCTAAATGCTGATAAGGAAGCATTCACAAACATTTGCGAATTCAATTCTTATTTTGCAAACCATAATTTTCTATCGATCTGATCTCCGCCTATTGCATTTGCCGCCGCTCCCCAGTTTATTGGATTCAAAGTCTGTTGTGTAACTGGGTAACGAAGGCGAGCCGGGATATCGGTTGCTGTTACATTCCCCGATTGGAGCGGAGTAAACGTATATTCCGAACCGTCATGTGGTCTGGTTGCAGTTTCCCTGGGCATTAAAAGAATTTCAGTGTCCGGGTACCCCGTCCTTCTGTATTCATTCCATGCTTCGTCAGGGTTAAAGAAAAGCGTCACATACTTCTGAGTCAGGACAGTTCTTTCACTAGCGGCGGGAAGATTTGCAACAAAACTTTCCACACTGCTTGTGGAGACATTTAGACGTTGCATACTGGCGCGCACACCGTTTTCGTAATGCTCTTGCGACCAAGAATTCAGCTCACTTAATATGAACTCGACTTCAGCATACTCCATTAATATTTCTCCACGGTTCGGGCTAAGAATATCGCGCGAGAAAAAATTGATATTTACCGGATTCTCATAATAGGTCTCTACGTCTGGAAGGCCATAGGGAACACCTATGTAGTCGGCTAGATTTTCTGAATCACTATACCCCGCGTTATACTGTGGAAATGTAAGTCCTGTAGGAGCAGCAATTTTTTGTAATCTGGGGTCGATACCAAAATTTCCAGTCTGTCCTTTAAGAAGCTGGACAAATGTCCGGTTAGGCCAAAAATCTGTTCTATTATCAACATAGAATGTTCTCCAAAACGGATTGGCTTCAACGTCAATAGTATTAAAATTGTGCACAGCATTATCATCATTAGATGTAAATACACCACTTGCTATTGCGTCGTTGATCTCGGCAGTAGCACTCGGGTAAACATGCTTTATTCTGTTCGCAATCCGAAGGCGGAGAGAATTTGCGAATCTTTTCCATTTAGTTGCGTCTCCAGCATAGATATTGTCACCTTGATTAAAACCAGAGCCATCTACATTTATTTGTGTAGCCGCCTCCCTCAATTCCTTCAGTAGATCCACATAAATCTCTTGCTCTGGGGCGTAAATCGGAAGCGAGTATTGATCTACGTTCAGCGCTTGAAAATTTGGATTTTGTTGATCTCCATAAGACCAATAAGGCACAGATCCAAAATGCGTAACCAAATTATCAAATGTGTACGCCAGCATGATCCTTGCTATTGCAATCTGGTTTTCCAAATCTCCGTAGACTGACATTTGCTCACTTAAATCTGGATCTTCGCAAAGATCAATAATATCCTTGTAATTATTCGCTGATCGGTACAAATAGATCCATCCATTGTCCGTTTGCACGTCCCTATATCGATATTTATCCTCGTCTAAGTAGTTATTCTGCGCTGAATATTGCATCCAAGGCATGGTCATTCTTGCCATCCACCAGCCGTCTCTCGTAAAATTAATAAGATATCGATTTGCTCCATTGAATATGCTGTATGTTGGAACAACTTCGGGTGCATTGGGATTGATATTTATCTCCGTTAGATCCTTAGTGCAAGAGGTCATCGTAGCGGCAGACAATGTCAGTACTGATGACCAAAATAATGCTTTTATATTTTTCATAATAAAATAATTGTAACTATTAAAACTGTAATCTCAGATTTAAACCAAAGGTTCTCGACGCAGGAAGATTTCCACCTTCAAATCCTTGGACATTCCCACTTCCGGTAGTCGTCATCTCAGGATCAAAGTTTTTATTTGCTAACCCCCATACACCGAGATTTCGTCCAAAACCTGAAATCGTAGCGCTTTTCAAACCAAACCTCGCAAGTGCTGTTGTAGGAATATTGTATCCAAATGTAATCTCACGAAGCTTTACGTAGTCAGCGTCAAAGACATTTTGCACTGTCGGCCCACCATAATAATGTCTGAAATATTCTCTGGCGGTAATCTCTCTATCATTCTCTGCAGTATTAGTCACCTCATAAGAACCATCTTGATTAAACACAACGGAACCAGTCACACCATCTGTAATAACAGCATTTTCACGAATACCATTTGCCGCGGTTGCTTCTAACACCCCAGTATAGTGTCCAAACATATTGGATATGGAAAAGTACCGTCCCCCTTTTTGGATATCGATCAGCGCAGACAACGTGAATGCTTTATAGGTAAACGTGTTTCTCCATCCCGCATTAAAATCAGGCAAGATTGATCCCAAATTTGTTGCAGGAGTAGACAAATACAAGCCATTCTCTCCTACGACCTTATTGCCATCATTGTCGTAAACAAAATCAGACCCGTAGATCTGGCCATAAGGCTGTCCAGGCAACGCAACCAAAGTGGCATTAAAGGGTGCTGTTCCAATATTTAAAGATCGTAGCCCCTCAGCGAGTTCTACTACCCTGTTCCGATTTCGTGAAAAATTAACATTAGACACCCATTCGAAATTTTCTTTTCGAATAGGCACAAGTGTCAGCATCGCTTCGATACCTTTATTGACAGCTAGTCCTGCATTCATAACTTTAGAACTGTAACCGGTTTCAGCACCCGTGGTTACACTCATAATAAGATCACTCGTTTCCTCGTTATAGTATGTTAGATCAAGACCAATCCGGCTGTCAATCATTTGAAATTCCAATCCAAATTCATAAGATCTCTTCGTTTCAGGCCGAAGATTTGGATTTAATTTAGAAAGGCCATTTAGGAAGTAAGGCGTGCCCATAAACGTAGAGTTTGCAAACACATTATTCAAGTAAACATCGTTTAAGCGATATGGCGCTGTATCATTACCCACCTGAGACCAGCCTGCGCGCACTTTACCAAAGTTAAGCCAAGGTATACTTATTAACTGCGAAAAAACAAACGATCCCGTTACTGAAGGATAGAAATATGCATTATTATTCTCTGGTAGCGTTGAAGACCAGTCATTACGCCATCCAAAATCTACATACAATAAGTCCCTATAGCCCGCGGATACGTTACCAAATACTGAATTAACACGACGTCTCGATAAATCTGTATTTATTGTCGGATTTTGACTACTGTTATTGATCGTGTATAAATTCGGCACAATTAATCCTCCGGCAGTTGCTGCGTTAGATGCATGCAGATTAGTATTCCGACGATTGGCTCCTATAAACGCATTCAACGAGAACATTTCCCAGCGCTTATCATAATGAAGACGACTTTCGTAATTCATTTCAGTAAATTCGCGGATAGATTCGGTATAGCCAGATTGTGCTTGCGAACCTACCGCAACCTGAGAATTAATCCTTAGCGTGTAGTTATCTCCATATACATTTCCAGTAGCATACAATCCGGGCATGATATCATATCGAAGTTCTACATTTCCATAAAACCTGTCACGCTGATCAGTAGCTATATTCTCGTTTATAATCCAATAATGATTATCACTGTAGTTTGGAGTTGGGTCATTCCATGCTCTTCTATTCCAAGATTTTTGCTGACCGGTAGTAGTCCTATAATTTTGCAATCTCGAATAATCCAATTGTGTTTGCCCAAATTGGAACATTTTCTGTCCAATCGAGTTGTCCCCATATCCTTGTTCGGGTCTGTTGAAACCATTGGTCCGGATATAATTTATCGTCCCCCGAGCCGTTAGCTTATCGGAAAATTTATTATCCAAGCTTAAAGCCACAGTAGTTCGTTTAAGTTCAGAGTTTGGCACTATCCCTGATTGCATTACATTCGACAAGGACAATCTTGCTGCTGTATTTTCATAAGATTTTGCAAGTGCGACCGAATTGTTGTAGCTGACGCCTGTATTGAAAAATGTTCTGTAATCGTTCTCAGGATAAACCCATGGTCTTGTTTGTAGATAGTTAGCTGCATCGTCTGGATCAAAAGCATCCCAATGCAAAACCTGTTGCCCATTTAGCCGTGGTCCCCATGATTCATCGGCCGCATAATTCACAACGTTAAACTCTCTACCTTCGATTGTCGCCGTTGCAAAATCTGGGGAAAATCCACCTCCATATTGATTTTGTAGTTTGGGAGTAATGCCCAAAGTTTCGAATGCAACCCCTGTATTAACAACGATCTCATCTCTACCTTTCTTGGCAGATTTAGTCTTAATGAGCACTACCCCATTCGATGCCCTTGCACCGTACAGAGCTGAAGCAGGCCCTCCTTTTAGCACGTTAACCGATTCTATATCGTCTGGATTAATATCAAAACCCGCATCCCCATAGTCACGTCCGCCCGCACCACGCTCTGCGTTAGCAGAATTGTAATTCGAATTATCCATTGGTATCCCGTCCACGACTATCAACGGTCTATTTTCACCTGTAAGAGAGCCAATACCTCGCAATACGATCCGAGTCGAACCGCCTAGACTAGACGATGGCGCAGAAATAACAGCGCCCGCCACATTTCCAGATAAAGATTGTAACGCGTTGCCGCCCCGCGCCGCACTTAAAACTTCTCCACGAACTTCTTGCGTAGCATAACCTAGAGACTTCTTTTCTCGTGTAACCCCTAATGCCGTAACAACGACTTCCTCCAATGCTCCCTCCTCGCCTACTAACTTCACGTTCAGAACGCTTTGATTACCGAGAGAAACCCGCTGAGCGACATACCCCACGTACGAAAAAGACAGCGTACCACCGGACGGGACAGAGATAGAATAAAATCCATCAGCATCCGTTTGCGTAGCGTTATTCGCACCCTCGACTGAAACGGAAACACCACTGATAGGCGAGCCGTCTTTAGCAGAAGTCACCTTTCCGGTCACTTCTCGATTTTGTGCAAACGATATCCCTATTAGGCATGTAAGCACAAGAAGAATAGTAAATAATTTGTTTTGCATGTTGTATTGTTTAGTTAGTTCAAAAAGAATGTTCCCGACATAAGACCTCGCCATCCACTTAGCATTTTATAGGAACGCTTAGTACAGACGCACAGCGGAAGATTGCATTGCCGGCTATATAAATCTTCGTCAAAAGCATTAGCAAGTTTTACCTATTTATATGCGATTTAGAGTTTTGAAAATCCGTCGCTAATTTTGACAAATGTGGTTCGTCACTTAATGAAAACGATAAAAAAGTAAGGTTTTTTGTGCTGCATAGATACGTTTAGTTAGTTATAAATTTCTCTCATTCGAAAAGGAATTCGATATTAAAACATAAATATTGGCAAATATTTAAATTTAATTTCACGAATGTAATATTAAAAGACTAATAAATAAAACGAATTAGAAAAATAAAATATTCTAACATTTGTTTATTTAATATTATTTCTAATTTTATGAAGTAATGACATTTTTTTATCACCATAAATTAGTTCGTAGTATTGGCAATACGGCTCTTCTAGCATCAATTTGTATTGTCTTGTATATTTGAAATATTTATATTGTAAAAAATTAGTTATAAAATTTTAAAGGAAAACTTCTACAAAAGAAACGTTATTTACATATTTCGTTGACAAGTTCATCTCGTCAGACTTAGCGAAAATGCCTTACTTCTACGACATAACGTTTCATACAGATTCTATATGTAGTTGCTTTACCCACTGCACCTCCCCTCCGTCATTCGCCAAGACAAGGCAAATACTTTTGTAAGGAGATGTTTTGTTTTTCAAACGGATTGTCCCTCCCTCAAATCCTTCCGTCCTTTGCCAGGACAGGGCGTTACTTTTGGAGGGCAAAAGTAACCAAAACCCCGTCGCTTGAAACCTTTGCAGGGGAGGTTTGTGCAATGGCAAGTTTCTACATATCGCAAAGCTTTCGAGGCGACATTTCGTTTAATAATGGTCCCTGCAATCACTTATCTACCAAAACTTTTCTAAATACTAAGTACTACAATCTATTTTCACTACGCACTACCAATCGAGCGAACGATAGGCCTGATCTACAAAAACCTATCAACGGCACTTTTACGTTTCATCAAGCGATGGAAAAAGCGGAGCGCCGCCGTGGCTTTGAGGGTATGGGCAGGCATGAGATTATTTCCCAAAATCCATTCTTAAAGGGATTTTGGGATGTCATCTAGCCTGATAGGCAGCCTTCCGCTGCGGGTTGGGTTGTGGGGAATATCGCCTCGATGAAACAAAGATTTTTTGCTTACTTTTTCATCTGAAAAAGTATGGCCCAGTCCCGACTAGGGACAAGCGATCTGCCGCATGCCGCGGCAAGTTCCAGTTTCTGTTTATAAAACAGATTGTCCATCGCACATCCCTTCCGTCCTTTGCCAGGACAGGGCGTTACTTTTGGAGGGCAAAAGTAACCAAAACCCCGTCGCTTGAAACCTTTGCAGGGGAGGTGTGTGCAATGGCAAGTTTCTACATATCGCAAAGCTTTCGAGGCGACATTTCGGTTAATTAGGGTTGGAAGCAATAAAGTAATGGATATTTTAATTTCCCGCACTACGCTATACGCATTACGCAATACCCCTTCAAATGCGACATTTCGTTTAATAATGGGATAGTGCATTTAAAAGTCAAAAGTAAAAAATAATAAAGGTTGTTCTCAGAACCATTTCTACATAATACGTACTAAAACCTATTCTTACTTCGTTAGCCGAAAGATTGCCGCGCCATCGTCCCTCTGGCTCGCAAGGACGGCCTCTCTTCTGACAGACTTACTATCTCATTACGCAATACCCACTACTAGCTACTGAAAAATTGCCGCGCCATCGTCCCTCTGGCTCGCAAGGACA
>NZ_JJMU01000031.1 GCF_000757725.1 Sphingobacterium deserti | reverse complement strand
AAGGACGGCCTCTCTTCTGACAGACTTACTATCTCATTACGCAATACCCACTACCAGCTACTGAAAATTGCCGCGCCATCGTCCCTCTGGCTCGCAAGGACGGCCACTGCTATAAAATCTAACTTATCACATTACGCAATTCTACACACAATCATCTAAAAAAAGGATCAGAGCACTAAACTCCAACCCTTTTTTATACGATACTGCCGTGATTAAAAGCAATGCCTATAATCGAATTTTCAACGATGCGTATGGAGCATGAATCATGCGTTTCACTACTCCAACTTTACTGACTAACACCCGGATTTGTCAACACCTCTCCCGCTGGTATTGGAAAAATGTATCTACCATCTGTGACAGGGATGTTTGCGCCGGCACCCAATGATACAATTGGTGATAGTCTTCGCTGCAAATCCGGCACTCGAAATCCCTCCCCAAGAAATTCTATCCTTCGTTCCGTAAGTATACTATTAACTATGTTCGCCCTATCTGTCAATCCTGAAAACACATAAGATGCGTCGGACCGGTTTCTTACCGCCGCCAGAAGCGCAATAGCTCGGGATTGGTCTCCCACTTCAGCTTCGGCAAGGTTCAGCAAGACTTCTGCATATCGTATTACTGGAACCCAGTCTGTAAAAGGAGCCGCGCCGCTCCACTTAGTCAAAATATCCATGTTGGCATCATAGGCCGCAGTAAGCCCCGTCCGCCGGGCATCTGCCGATGGCCAAGCTGTCGTATTACCGAAAATACTAGCTGCACCACGACTTAAATAGTATTCGATGTTGCCGGCATTGTAATAATACCCCAACTGATTCTGTATACCCGGAGCATTTGTTTCAGCCATGGGAAATGAGAATATATTTTCTGACGTAGTAAAGGGCGTCCTAAACACATTGACGACATTCGCATTCAGCTGATGCGCTACATTTGCCGAATTTGGGGAAGCGAATGGAGCATTAACTGAAACCAGCTTATTTGCCTCGGTAATAACATCCGTGTAACGATTCATCACCAAATAGATACGGGTTTTCAATGCTATTGCCGTGTTTTTATGCGCCCGCGTTGTGTTCAATTCTGCTGTACTGTAGGATGCAGGAAGGTTTGCTTCCGCATCGTTAAGATCACTTAAGATCTGGGCGTAAATTTCCGCTACCGAGCTGCTCGCCAGATTATTATTCGACGTGTTTGTTTCCGGCTGCAGACGAAGAGGCACGCCAGGCGACGCACCGTTATCAAGGGCGTACGGCATGGCAAACAACTGGACTAGGGTGTAGTAACAAAGTCCGCGTATAAATTTTGCCTCCGCGCGGTAGTTTGCCTCTAGCTCGGCAGAGACCACACCGGGATGATTATCAAAATCTGCAAGGAACTTATTTACACGATTGATGGTAAGATATGCCATCGTCCAAAAATTAGCAATATAAGTATCCGTAGGGTCATTCGTAAATTGCCATGTCGTGAAGCCAGTGACCGTATTTGATGTTCTATTTGCAAACTCTTCACCCCTGATATCGTTGTATATCAAATATCTTCCCGCGTACAGACCTCCGTTTTTAGTAGATGTATAGAGACCGTTTACCTGAGCAAGGATGCGCTCAGGCGTGTCGAACGTTATCTCTTCAGGGATACTGGTCTCCGACGGATATTGCAGGAAATCTTTCCCACACCCCACCGCCAACAGGGTGAATGGCAACAGCGCAAAGGTAGCCTTCGTAACGCTGCCCTTAAATTTTTGAAATATATTTTTCATCTTATTGAATAGTTAAGAATTAGAAACCTACACTCACACCCAATGTAAATGCCCTGCCTTGCGGTATGGAATTACGCTCGATACCGGAAGATATGTTCGAATTACCGTTGGAGGATATTTCCGGATCCACCCCCGTGTATCCTGTAAGTAGAAATAGATTGTTTGCCTGCAAGTAAAACCGAGCGGATGAGATACCGGACCTTCCGAACAGCCGTTCTGGCAATCGATACCCTAATGTGGCGGTTTGCAAACGAAGAAAATCACCTTTTTCGACATGTTCTTCGATCAAGAAAGCAGATCCATTCGATACATTATCGGAGTAAATCGGCCTAGGAATATTGCTACCCGTGTTTTCGGGCGACCAGGCATCGAGGACGTCTACAGAGTTATTCCAAACGCGCTGATCATATAAGCCCGCCCGCGTTCCATTGTATATATAGTTTCCTCCCGAGAACGTAAAATTTAATAACAAATCCCAATTTTTGTAGGTGAAGGTATTGTTGAAACCGCCAAAGTAGGTCGGCATCGTATTTCCTAGAGGTCTAGTAGCTCCTGTCACCGATGAAGCGCTTACCGGCGTACCATCGAGCAACGTCCATGCATTAGCTCCTCCCAAGTGTTGGTATTGTACTTGCCGATCTTGATTATCGATAAATATTCGACGTCCATTTTCTGGATTTACGCCTGTGGTGCGCACACCATAAATGTTAGCAGCGGAATAACCGACCATTGTTACGCTAGTTAGTTCAAGTCCGCTCGTATACCCTAAAATAGGGGTATTATCATCTATCAACGCTGTTACCTCATTTTTTATAAATGAAACGTTCAGGTTTGCGCGCCATGAGAAATTGTTTGTAGACACTGGTGTCGCATTCAATGCAAATTCCCATCCTCGGTTATACATGGAGCCCACATTCGTTAGAATAATGTTCTCCGGAATTCCTTTCGACGGAGCCTGTGGAACCTCTAGAATCAGATTGTCAATATTTTTGTTAAACCAATTCGCTTCTACAGATAACCGATTGTTAAAAAAACCGAGATCTACGCCAACGTTGGTCTGTTGATTTGTCTCCCACTTCAGGTCTGGATTCCCAGCCTGGTCATAGAAGATAGACGGAGCGGCGGCACCGTAAACCGTGCTTCCATAGAGGCTATAGGCTCCATAGTAATTCGTCAGGTTACCATTGCCCGTCCTACCCCAACTAGCCCGAACCATAAAGTTGCTCATAAACCTGGCCAAGGAACTTGACTTAAAAAACTCTTCCTGGTGTATACCCCAACCTATTGACGCTCCACCGAAATTCCCCCAACGATTACGCTCCGACAAAGCGGAATTGCCGTCGCGTCTGAAATTACCGCTGATAAAATATTTTCCTGCATAGTTATAGCTCGCACTTGCTAGGTAGGCCTCGAAAGCTATATCGTCAATACCGTTGTCGAGGCCAGCTAAATTTGTTAAATATACGCCTTGGAAACTATCAAAGAATGGATCTGTAAGCCCTTGTCTTATCGCTCCCCAGTTCGTGATGCGAGTTTTTTGCGCATCGGAACCGACTATAAGATTTAGATTATGATCATCAAAACTTCGCTGATACTGTAAGGTATTAATCCAATTCCAGTTATCGGCTTTTGTCTGATTATTATAGGCATCCGCGATTGTTGCTTGGCCATCGCCGTTGATGGGGTTCCAAAAGCGGTTATTCTGAGTATTTCGCAGATCCCAAGTAAAAGATGTTTTAAAGGTCAGGCCCTCTAACAGCTTTGCTTCGGCAGCGAAATTAGAAAACAACCGATTGTTTTCGGATGTATTCCTATCTAAATCAATTAATACTTGCGGATTGGACCATTGCATAGCAATAGCATTTGCACCACGTCCGATAGCATTATTTTCAACATTGTAGCCGCTTGAGGTGGCCGGGTTATAAATAGGAACATTGGGAGCCTGCGTTAGGGCTAGACGACCTAAACCCGAAGATGCAAATGCACCATCCACATTGGAGCCGCTATTAGGAGCATTGTTGATATTATTTGTGAAATTGATATTTGCCCCGATTTTTAGCCAATCCGTTAAGTTGTGATCAATATTGAAACGGCCATTCCTACGTTTGAAATTGTTAGCCGCTAAAAAGCCATCTTGATCGGTCATTCCAGCCGAAAAATAGTAGCGCGTTTTTTCAGTCCCGCCGGAAACGGTTAAATTGTGGTTCTGCGAAAATGCATCTCTATATATAACATCTGCCCAATTTACATCGACTAAATCACCATTTTCATCATAACTCGGCCTCAAAGCACCTGCAGGGGCAGCTGTAAAACCAGGATTTACCTGCAAGGCGTTAGCAATAGCATTGTTCTTAAAATCCATGTATTGCTGCGCATTTAATACTTTCTGTAGGCGGACGGGTGATGTCACACCTACCCAACCGTCATACGTAACTTTAGTAGCACCTACCTTACCGCGCTTGGTGGTAATCACCAGCACACCTGCTGCGGCACGTGATCCATAGATAGATGCTGACGCCGCATCTTTCAAAATATCGATGGACTCGATGTCAGCGGGATTAATATCGGAAAGAGGATTATTTGTAGCCGCATTGACAGACACATCATTTGTTGAGATCGGGATCCCATCCACTACAACAAGTGGGAACGAGCTTAAGGAAATCGAGCTTAAACCACGCACACGTATCACGGGTGGATTATTTAAAAGTCCATTAGGCTGTACGATATTAACACCCGAGGCTTGCCCTGTCAATCCCTGACCGAAACTTTGAATCGGTCGATCTGCCAAAACAGCTCCTTTGACTGAAGATGCAGCTCCCGTAAACTCTTTCTTAAGCTGCGTTCCATATCCCGTCACTAGCACCTCTTCCAATGCAGACTCATCATTGCTTAATTGAACGTCAAGCACCGATTGGTTCGATAGTGCAATACGCTGAGCAACATACCCTATATACGAAAAGGAAAGTGTTCCAACGGATGGAACAGAGATTGTATACTTTCCATCCGCATCTGTTTGCGTTGCGGTAGTACTACCAACTACCGACACGGATACGCCACTTATAGGCGTGCCGTCTTTGGCGGAAGTCACCTTTCCGGTAACTTGTCTATTTTGCGCGAACGATACCCCGAGCAGGCAAGTCAGCACAAAAAGAATACTTAATAATTTTTGTTTCATTTTGTTTATCGTTGTTTAGTTAGTTATCGCGTGAAGGATCACAAGGATCAATACCCTACAAAGTGAATGTGGGTTTGTTTCGTTCCCTAAAGCTTAAAGGAGCAACGTTATACTGCCCACGTTAAGTAAGCCCACACTAGGGTTGACACAGACTAATAGCAGGAATAAGCACGAATTCCAAAAGCTCGTGGCTCCCAAAATCTAAGAGCTGATATAGCATAAGGAATGCCCTAGAGATGGATCGCGCGGTAGCGTATGTGATTCTGTTGTTGCATAATTACGTTTGTTTAGTTTTCATTAATCCTCCGATATATGGGACAATAAGCGGCTTAATTTTATATAAATGTTAACTAACCTTTTCCACTTCAGCAACCAATATAACAGTAAAAAGATTAATATTCAAAATAAAAAAGTTACAATATAGCTCATAAAAATATAAAAATATATATTATTTCAATTTTTATTAATCTATATAAAATATAAAAATTCACGTTAACATTGATTACAATATTATTCTACAACCGTCTACAAATTCCATATATTTTAATTACATAAAGTCACAAACCGTTGTTTTTTTAACGCAAATGGAAACCTGTATGTCACAAAGGGCGCGAAGCTGACACTCGGTATTGTTAGCCAAGTAAAAACAAGGGCGGTCACTACACATTAGAGTAACACAGCACTAAAAACAGGAATCATGACCGGCATGTGATGAAAAAAAAGACAAAGCTTCATGAACAACACTGACCAACAAGTAAGGATAGGAACGAAGGATACATGAACAAGGCAACGAGGAAATATTAGTTGCAAACCTAATTTTACATAGGAGAAGGAATAACAATTATTGTTCAACAGAGCGGATCATCGTCGCTATGAAAAGTAAATTAAGAGACCAAGGCATCTGTAGACCCCGGCGATTGATAGAAAGTTTACTTCAACAAAATCCCATATAAAAATCGGGATTTTGTTGAAGCTTCCAAGCGCAATAATCAAAAAAATCACCAGCCTTCGTTCTGCACTATATTTGGATTGACAGTACGATCGCGCTCTGGAATTCCCCAAATAAATTTAGGGTCATTAGCGGTTACTGTCTTCGTATTAAATTCGGGTCCAGTTTGGATAAATTCAGTTGACTGCGGTTCTCTTCTCGTAAACCCTTCGCCCCAACGGCGCAAATCATCTAATCGAAACCCTTCGAAGGCAAGCTCTTTCATTCTCTCCTCTTTAATCGCACCAAATAACACTGCCCCACTCACATTAACTGCGGATAACCCTCGCGATACGCGTAAAGCATTTAAATGAATCAAGGCATCAGCTTCATTTCCTACTTTAAAACTTGCCTCAGCAGCTGTAAGATAGGTCTCCGCGATACGGAATACTTTCGGCTTGTGTGTGTAATTAGTTACGTTGGATGTAAAAAGAACTGGATTTCCAGGGTATTTGTTCACCACCCAATAACTAGATCTCAAAGCGCCCAATATCAATAGGTCGGTGTTTAAAAAATAGGCATTTTTACGGTAATCATTCTCCGCATAATTATCGACTACCCATTGAGATGGCATAAAATCAGGACTGAAAAGATTTTGGGCAGCATTATAACCTAAATAAATGGAATTAGCATTAGGCAACTCATTGGGCGCGCTCACAGCTAGATTTAAAATATCTTCCCCTGTAAGATCTATGTGCCACATATTTTTTATATCGTCCGCAGTGGAATAAAGTCTATAAGTACCTGAATTGATTAAAATTTCCGCAGCTACCTTCGCACCGGCCCAATCTTGCATATAGAGCTTGACCCTCGCCTCTAGTGCAATTACTGCATCGATAGTAAATCTGATGGAACCAGCCGATCCTGCTACACCTTGAAGTCGACTTTTGGCCTCATCGATATCACTTAATATTTGATCGTAAACCTGCGTTACAGTAGCGCGTGCAGGATTACCATCTAAATCCGGAACCAAAACTACCGGAACACCAAGATCAGCGCTTGCTGTGCTTGGGTCATACATTTTTGCATACCGTACGACCAGGCTATGGTAATAAAAAGCGCGGGCAAAATGTGCCTCCCCTTTGTACAGTTCCAGCAGTGCCGCTTCTTCTGTATTGGCAGGGTTGATCGTTCCAAAACCTCTCAACATCGTATTGATATTTGTCAAGGCATTATATTGAAGCGACCATACATTACTAATGGTGCCATCATCAGCCAAAAAAGTCCAGCGATGCGGACCTCCATTTCGATTCCCGTAATCTGAGGTTGCATTTAACTGATCTGCCTGAACGTCCTGAGGAAAAGTAAAGGAACCATAGAAATTTCCTCGCATTTGGCCATATAGTCTATTACGCCAGTTCCCCGCGTCTCTCACAGATTGAAATGCCAACCCTGTTTCTACTAAGTCAAATGGCAATCGCTCCACATCGCACGAGGTGATAGCCACGCCTAAAATAGCGGTTAAAACCCTTACATATTTAAATTTCATCGTATTGTATTTTTAGTTAAAACTGAATTTCTAGTCCAAACATAGATTGTTTGGTATTGGGGTTTACACCTAAAGCCAAGTTAGAATCGGCTTCAGGATCCGGCCCCAAATATTTGGTTGCGGTAAACAAATTACGACCAGTGTAAAAGATGCGCGCTCCCGTGAAAAACTTAGACCTATCTAGAATACGTCTTGGAAGTTGATAGGCAATCGTCAACGTCTTCAATCTTAAAAAAGACGCATCCTCTATTAAACTTGTATCAAACTGATTGATCTGGCCATACCTAGGGAATTTTGCAACATCACCAGTCTCCTTCCAATAATCCAACACATCTCTTGACTGGTTAAAACCCGCGAACTGAGAAGGATTTTCATAGAAAAAGCGATCATTATTGATTAAGTATTTCCCTTGAGAAAAAGCAAAAAAAGCGTCTACCGAAAACCCTTTGTAACCCGATGTAAAACCAAATCCGCCATTAAACGGGGGATATCTTTTGATACCCGTATTTTGCTGAAGATTAGCATTGTTGAATACAGAAGTGACATTATTAGGATCTTTGTTCGTCTGAGCAATATCTTCGCCCGGCACGAACCATTGCTGTAAACCAGTTTCTGGGTTGACTCCAGCCACAACAGGATAAAAGTACATCACCGGTTGTCCTATTGCCCATGATACGCCGGTATTAGGCACTACCCAGTAATCTCTATTTTGAAATAGGTCGGTAATCTTTTCCTTGTTGTAATTCAGATTGATATAAGGACTAAAGAAATAGTCGCTTCCCGATAATACATCGACACTTAATGCTATGTCAAAACCTCTATTCTGTAAAGACCCAACATTTTCCAAAATATTGGCAAATCCCGTGGTAAAGGGATGAGGAACATTTACCAACATATCGTCTGTTGTTCTATGGTAATATTCAAAGTCGAAATTCACCTTATTAAGCAAAGTCGTAGCAAACCCAATCGTCAATTTACGCTGGGACTCCCAGCTTAAATTTGGATTTCCCGGCGAGACTACCCCCCAAGCTGTTTCTCCGTTATAGATGGAGGTTCCTGTGGTAGACAAACTGCTATATTGTTGCGTCATCAGCATTTCGGAATTCCCTGTTGTGCCGATGCTCGCCCTTACTTTCAAATCGTTAATCCATGCTATATCTTTAAGGAACAGTTCGGACTTTGCATTCCACATACCTCCTAAAGACCAAAAAGTGGCCGTTTGGTTATTTATACCAAATCTCGAAGAAGCGTCTTGTCTTATGGTTGCATCAAAGAAATACTTCTTATCAAAGTCATAGCTAGCGCGTCCAAAATAAGAATTGAATGCAAATTGAATCTTCTCCTGTCCAACGTTACGATTACTAGGCCCTGCTGGCAATAAAATTAAAGCGTCATCCGTCATCCCTGTGGAAGAGGCCATAAAGAAATCACGCGTAAAATCAACGTATTCATGTCCTGCCAGAAGGGCAAGATTATGCTTCTCCGAAACAGTGAATCTGTATTCGGCGGTATTTTGGATAGTCCGCATAATTTGTTCTTCAGATTCCTCCGTCCCCTGACCATTCCCGAAATTAGAACCAAATGACGGCAATCGTCTAGTTGTGTACCGATCACCAGTATAATCCAACCCACCTTGAACTTTAAGTGACAAACCAGAGATTGGCTTCACTTCAATATAACCTACTGGATTAAATTGCTTTCTTTTCCGATCGGCAGGGTTTTTATCGGCTAAATAACGTGGAGACCAACGCGCCCATCCCGGAATTTGCTGATCATAATACTCGTTACCATTTGCATCGTATGGTGTATAAAATGGCGGAGCCAACAGAGCAAGCCCTCCATTAGTATCGTTTAGTCCCCATCCATTAAGTTCGCGAACATCATATCCTCCCGATAAATTTAGCCCTACGCGTACCCAATCATTTAACCGGGAGTCGATATTGCTTCTTAATGTTATCCGGTCAAAACTGGATCTGTACATCAACCCTTCCTGATCGAAATAACTTGAAGATATAAAATAGGTCGTTTTGTCCGAACCTCCAGAAATATTCAGGTCGTGCTGTTGCATCGGAGCATCTTCTTTATTATAATACTTATACCACTGCGTATCGTTCGGATATTGCTGGCGCAATTGATCAATTTGGGCAGGCGTGCGATACCCAGTTTCCTGCCAGAAGTTCAGGAGTTCGCCTGAATTCATTAGGTTTTCTTGTGCTTTTGTTGTAGCCAGATTCGACCAACCTACCTGTGAACGCAATGTAATGGTAGCTTTTTCGCCCTTATTTCCTTTTTTAGAGGTAAAATAGATAACGCCATTGGCAGCTCGTGCACCGTAAATAGACGTTGCTGACGCGTCTTTAAGTACCGTGATACTTTCGTAATCACTTGGGTTCATCGAAACGATAGAGTTTGGGGAAACCGGAACACCGTCCAACACATACAAAGGCGTCGAACTTCCTCCTAGTGATCCAACACCATGCAAACGAACAGACTGTGTCGCCGATGGCTCACCACTGGACGTGAACACTTGTAAACCTGGAACTTTACCTTGAAGTGCTTCCAAAGCGTTAGCTGTAGGACGCCCTTCAATATCTTTAGAAGATACACGAGCTACAGAGCCGACTGTCGTCGATAAATTTGTTCCAGAGCCATATCCCACGACTACAACTTCATCAAGGGCAGCTTCAGTTGTTTCGAGACGAATATTTAAGGCATTTGAACTTACTGTCACAAGCTTTTCGACGTATCCTATGTTCCTGACGATTAGGGCTGCAGCATCTGGCGCCAAAATGACAAATTGCCCGTTAGCGTCAGTCTGCGTTGCAGTAGATGTTCCCTTCAACAGTACCGTCGCCCCACTAATAGGCGCACCATCTGCTGCCGAAGTGACCTTCCCGGTCACCTGCCGGGTTTGCGCGAACGAAACGCCGATTAGGCAGGTCAGCACAAAAAAAATACTTAATAATTGTTGTTTCATATAGTTGTTGTTAGTTAATAAGTTATTTTCCATGGGATCGCAAACCATATAAGCCCGCTTCCCAAGACTCAAAGAACAAGAGTATGGGAGACCTTTGACAAAGGTCCAAGTTTTCGCACGCACAGCTCTAGAGAGCATAGTTGACGCCTAAAGCAGATCTAGCTTAATGTATTCCGCAGATTTTGATGTTGAATTCACGCCAGTAGTTCGTAGTGGCGCCATATGTGCAGTCTTTTCGCTTCATAATTACATTTGTTAGTTTAAAATATCCGTTTGTTCCAATTTGGAAAAAAATATTGTGCTATCAATGTAAATGCAGGCGAACATTTATTGATTGGTACCGCTAATATAATTGTTAATTAGGTGCCGGTCAAGTTAAAAAAGAGAACTAAAATAATAAAATTAACTTTAATTCTATTTTTATAAAGTAATAATATCACCATTAATATCAATAAAACAACACTATAACAATACATATATAAGTTCCTTACTTTTTAAATATGTCTATAAAAAATGGGCGGTATTTTGCGTAAGAAAAGTATTAGGGTGTCGCAAACACGAGTGTTCAGGTTCAAAAATATGACAAGGCAAAGAGAACTATCGCTAAACGAGATGGGAATCCATAGCAACAACAATGCGACACAACCGATGGATGGTTATACGACAAAAAAAGGAGTTGCCATTCAGACAACTCCCGTTTAAAGGTAGATAGTAAAATTAATTATTAACGTGTGTTCTGTTGAACGACACCTAAGGTTCTATCGATTTCACCGCGAGGGATTAAGAATTCCCATTCATCACTTCCTGCTGGCACGTTCATTTTAACGGCGAGCGACGTATTATGGTTTGCTCCCGTTCTGTCCAATGGAAGGTTTAAGCGTTTTAGATCATAAAAACGGAACCCTTCACCCCAAAGTTCTATACGACGTTGCGTTAAAATTTCTTCCACCAACGCTGCACCTGAGTTTGTGGAAACCGCGTAATTAGCATCTCTTGTCTTAACCAAATCAAATAGCGTCTGCCTTGCTTCCGCTTCTCTTCCACCTAGTTTAGCCAACGATTCCGCTTCGATCAAATACATTTCTGCTGCGCGCATAAACATCAGATCACCATTACTGTTTGCAGGGTTAGGCATAGTAAACTTACGTGTCATATACGGACGTCTCACACCACTTGCAGCCACTGGGAATCCAGGCGTATTTCCGTTTTGATCCCACAATTTCTTCCGAACATCGGTAGTCGGAATTTTAGCATACAATAATGAATTGATCGCTTTTGGATTTCCCCGTGTATTTGTCGAACTAAAGTTACCCACATATGCATAAAAGGAATAGAAATAAGTAGGCTGATCTTCCCGATGCTCAATTCCCCAAATCCATTCCGGATTGGCAAAACTCACAAAGGAGTTGACATACTGATCTTGGTTCATAAGCGTAAAACCAGATCTAGCTGCTTTGGCCTCCGCGACAGCAATATCGTAGTTTTGTTGCGTTAATGCAACGCGCGCTTTAACGCCATGTGCCACATTTGCATTTAAGTGAGAAATGTTTGGCCGAGTTGTAGCAGTAGCAAACAGGCCTATGGCCGCATCCAAATCCGTATTGATCTGTGTATACACCTCTTCCACCGTATTACGAGGCACTGCCCCCACTGTCCTTTCCAAAATTAGCGACATCCCCATCGAAGAGTTGTCCCCACCTTTTACATAACGCTTACCAAACAATTGTACCATTTGGTAGTACGACCAGGCACGGTAAGTCAAAGCTTGTGCTTTCAAGAAGTTCTTGTCTTCCTGCGGCCCTTCCGCGCCATCAATGTTGGCTATTATTTCATTCGCATTCGCAATCAGCGCGTAATAAAAGCCATAGTTAAATGTCAGAATATTTGCATTTTCATCGCGGTGTGAAATCCAGCGATGTTCCGTATTGAACCAACCGTTTGCTGCTGCGGTCATTACAAAATCTTCACCCAACACCTCCATATAGAGCATATTTCCACTCTGCCCGCCGGCAGCTTGGTTGCTGTACCATTGCGAGTACATATAGCGGTGCATACCATTAATCGCCGCGTAAGCATTTTGTGTTGTTGCAAATACAACAGAAGGAGCAATACGTCCGGTAGGATCCAATTGCAAATCTTTATTACACCCCGAGAAAAGCAAGGCTGAAAGCGCTAGCGTAGCGAGGGTAGATTTTATAGATAGTTTGTTAAAAATTCTCATGTTTTAAAATCCGAAGTTAATACCAAAGTTAATTGTTCTTGCATGGTTGTAACCCGATGCGCCTGTTGCGCTGGAGATACCACCAATTGGATTAAAGCCTTTCCTTGCCGACAAGAAGAATAGATTTTCTGCACTGGCAAATACGCGCGCGCGTTGCACGCCAATTTGGTTCGTCAAGCTTCTTGGGAGGGTGTAGCTTGTTGTGATCGCAGATAGATTCAGCGAAGAAGCTTTTTCCAAGAAACGTGTGGACGTGGCACCATGCTGTGATACTCTGTTTAAGTCCATCAATGGAATATCAGTTTGATCGCCCGGGTTTTTCCATGCACCAAACAAATCTTTGTGCAGGTTAGCAGCATTTGCCGGACCAGCGCTCATTAAGCTCGCATATTGACCATTGTAAAAGTAGCCTCCTAAGCTGTACGTTACGACAAATCCGAAATCAAATCCTTTGTAGGAAAAACTATTTACGATACTTCCATACACCGGTGGCAAAGCCGATTTATTAATCCAGTCTTGCTTAGCCGAGTTATGGTTGAACGTTACCGTATCCACTACGCCATTGCCTCTATCTATCAATTTGTGATCTGCATTAGTTGGATTGTATTCTACACCATCCGCTAATCCTAAATACATTGCACGACCGGTTTCCGGGTCTACGCCATAGTACGTTCTGGTAAAAAAGTCATACATCGATCTACCTTCGGCGTACTTGTAAGGCACGTCTACAATTTCAGGTGTTTCTACTGGCATCCTTGTAATTTTGTTTTTGATTGTCGTTACATTTAATGTCAGGTTCCAATTGAAGTCTTGCTTACGGATAATATTACCTGTTAAGGAGAGCTCGATACCTTTATTCGTCATCGCTCCTACATTTCTAGGAATAGAAAAAGAATTTGTAGTTGTACTGCCATTGTGGTAAGGCTGAAGAACATCAAACAACAAACCATCTGAAACTCTATTGTAATACTCAAATGTACCACTGATTCTTCCATTTATAAAGGAGAAGTCTACCCCAATATCCAGAGGCTTCTGCGATTCCCATGTTATTTCGTTTGAACCTAGCGAAGTAAACGCAGCGCCCGATGCCGACCCGTTATTATAGCCAATGCTATAGCCTGGCTGGTATGGATAACGGTTCTGAGCACCTGTACTGGTTAACAAACTTGAGTTTCCGAGTCTACCGTATGAAGCGCGTAGTTTAAACAAGTCAGTAAAGTCGTTCTTAAAGAATGGCTCCTGATCCAAACGCCATGCAGCACCCACCGACCAAAATTCTTCCCATCTCAAATGCGCAGGAAACCTTGAGTTCCCATCGTAACGGACCATTGCACTTAAATAATAGCGGCTATCATAGTTGTAGTTTGCACGTCCGAAATAACTTTCAATAGCCTCTTCTCCTAAGCCAGAAGTGAGCGAGCTGATATCTGCAAAATTGGAAAACACATATAAGCCGTCAAAACCCTGTCCGGTACGCATACCATCAATCGTTTCCACCTTGAATTTGTAATACTCATGTCCTAATAACGACTCTAGATTATGCTTACCAAAGGAGTTATTTGCACGCAAGATTTGGTTGAACGTATAGCTTTCCTGCCGGTACCAATTTTGGCTGTAGCGACCGGCTGGCGCACCATCTCCTACCTCAGTATTCTCATAGCCTTCTTCTCGTAAACTTTGAATGTCAGGATTGAAGGTCGTCGAGAATGTTAACCAAGGTAAGATATTGATATCAATATAGGCTCTAGCAGATACAAAATCACGATCCGCTTTGCTGGTATTCATTAGCGTTTCTGCTATCGCATGGCGACCACTGTTGTATGGACGGGACAGGCCAAACTCTGACACCAAGTTTCCATAGTCGTAACGTTTGTTGCCGTTAATATCTCTGATAATTTCGCCCGTTACCGGATCATGTACATAAACCGGATAGATTGGGGCAATACCTCTCGAAAATCCGAAAGGATTATTAATAGAACCTGATCCAGTATATGCATAGTTGTATTTATTACTTGCGCCAGATATATTGATACCTGTCTTTAACCAGTCGGTGATTTTGCTATTTACGTTTAAACGGCCTTGAAAACGATCCATTGAAGAGCGTAAGCCCCAACCATCCTCACTCAAATAGTTCATTGATGCATATACATCCGTATTTTTAATTCCTGTTGAATAGTTTACGCTATACTCATCACGCTTACCGTTACGGGTGGCCTCATCTTCCCAGGAGCGTAGATCTTTGTACTTAATCTGTGCATTTGGGTTTAATTTTCCGGTCGCGTCAATCAATTCATTGTTCGCAACATTGTATGAGTTATAACCCCCTAAGTACTGTACGATATCCTGAAATGTTTGACCGTTATATACCTGTTGGCCCGCCGCATTTCTCGTAAGCAGACCTGAACCAATCTGACGAGCAATATCCAATGGAATTGGAGCTGTTGCACGATAAGCTAAACTGTTTGTATACGCTTGCCACATCAATTCGTAGTACTCACCTGCGGATACTGTATTATAGTTAGGCACTGCATTTTGGTTGATCCCTTTTTGAACTTTTGCGTCAAAGGTGCTTTTTCCTTCTTTACCGCGTTTTGTAGTCACCATCACTACACCGTTTGCACCACGCGAACCATACATAGCAATCGTAGCCGCATCTTTTAGTACGGTAATTGTCTCTACATCATCTGGATTGATATTGGACATTCCTCCATCAAATGGTACGCCATCCACAACAAATAACGGATCATTACCAGCAGAATAAGAACCTACCCCACGAATACGGATGGTCGGTGATGAGCCAGGTGCTCCGCCCGGTGTAGCTGTCTGGATACCTGGACCAGCACCTTGAAGCGCGCCCAATGGATTGGACAACGGGCGTTTATCGAGCTCCTTAGCACCGATCTGTGTTGCAGAACCGGTGAAGTCAGATTTCTTTACCGTTCCGTAAGCTACGACAATAACCTCGTCCAAATCGCTAGAGGCCTCGCCCAAAGCTACATTAATGGATGTGCGTCCACCGATAGCTTGGGTGCTTTCGGCATAGCCGATCAAAGTGAACACAAGCTCGGAAGTAGATGCGTTAACCGACAGGCTATAACGGCCGTCGCCATCCGTTTGTGTAGCGCGGTTGGTTCCACCTTCGCGAACGGTAACGCCTGCTAGCGTCTCACCTGTTACGGCTGAGGTTACCCGACCACTCACTTGCCGATTTTGTGCAAACGAAACCCCGACTAGGCAGGTCAGCACAAAAAGAATACTGAGTAATTTTTGTTTCATGTGTTTATTGTTGTTTAGTTAATTAATTCCCGAGATGGGATGCGTTAGTTATTCGATTTGGTAGGCACAACCGATCAGGCATAACAATCTCGCTTCAATAAGGCAAAAGAAATCTCCGCCCCATTTAAAGGATGTATGTGTTATTGCAATAGTGTTTAGCGCATAGAGATACAATCCCTTGTGAAGCAGCAAAAACTATTTTTAAAAATTAGAAATCGGACTTGAAAACCAAGTATGTACCCTAATGCAGAAATGCAAAGATTTGAGTTAGTAAATTTTGTTTCATCGTTGTTTGTTGTTTAGTTAATAAATACTTCCACTTGAAGAAGCACACACGTTAATTCTAGTTAGTATGAGCAATTGTTAACATCTTTTAACAGTTACCGTTGCTAATATAAATGCAAAAACAACAACATCAAAATAAAAAACAAAAAATGACCTATTTTTTTGAAAAATTATTTGGATTTATCACTCAAAATATTTTGAAAACAAGCGTTGGTACTGTTCGTGACCATATTTTTTTCAAAAAGATTGAATTTATAGTTGCATAAAAAAATAAGTGATGAGGTCGGGGATTTGTAATAGGATATTTGCTTTTGTGCAATTTCTGAGAGAACTGGTATTTGATCTGTAAAAGCCGTGATTATTTCTAGATTCACCAAATTTCGTAATGGCTTCACAGCGTGCCATTTTATCTAGACATATTTATGCTTATCAATCTGCATTTTTAACTATTTTTAATTTCCTATTGCAATTTCAATATGTATCATCTGCATTCGAATGTGTATTGCATTTTTTCACCAAACCACAATTACTCAAATAATATTCCGTGATATCAGTAATTGATAAAAATCCCTGCAAGGAGTATTGTGTAAAAAGGATTAATGAATTGTAATAGAAGTGATATATAAAAATCAAACGACCAATAATGTTGAATATTTTTCAATATGTTAAAATTAACAGGTGTATTAAACGATGTACCCCCAAAACTTTTCCTGTGTCGGGGGTACATTGCTCGAAACGTTTGATCTTTATAAGGCCTTAAAGGTGATTTAATAAAAATCGCTCTTAAGGCGAAAATATACTATTGCGGATTGTTGGGTAGTATATCAGGATTAGCATCAAGCTCTGCCTGCGGGATCATAAATAAAAATCTATTATCACCTACTGGGATATTAAAACGGCCATAAGTAGGATGGTTTGTACCTGCATAATCACGTTCAACGGGTTGACTCAAGCGCTTAAGATCAAACCAAGCAAAACCTTCTCCCCAAAGCTCAATCCTCTTTTGTGTTAAAATTTCTGTCAAAAGAGCTTGACCTGCCGCTGCAGATTTCACATATTGTGGATCACGAGCACTTGTAATTTCATAAAGAACATCTTTTGCTGCCTGTTCATTTCCTGAACGTGCCAAAGCCTCTGCTTCGATGTAGTAAAGCGCTGCTGACCGGAGATAAATATAATCACCAGAAACTCGGTCAGTAGTCAAATCACGAAATTTGTAACTTATGTATGGACCATACGAGACCCCTTCAAAGGCACCGCTAGTGCCTCCTTGAAACATCGCTTTTCGGTAATCGGTTTCAGACATAGCATCATAAAGACGACGATCGATAGCGATATTTCCACCTTCAGAGTACCCAGTATTTGTATTATCGAAATGTGAAAAGAAATTTGCCACAAATGTCGTCAATTCCGCATTTAAATCTGCCCCCCACATCGTCTCGTCTTGATTGATGTCATAAAAACCGTTTTTCCACCCCGCTTCAGTCAACAAGGTATACCCTTGTCTAGCAGCGTTTGCTGTTACCGCCGCCTCGCTGTATTTTCCCATTTCCAAATAAACATCAGCTAAAAAAGCTTGAGCTACGCTTTTATCCAGCAATTCTTTACTAGGACGAGAATATCCTTCCAATGCTTCCACCGCGTTTGTAAGATCACTCTCTATCTGCGCGTAGACCTCCGCGACAGTATTTCTTTTGGACGAAAGCGTTGCTGCGTTAATAGGCACACTCAAGTCGGATTCATTGCCAACATATGTTGGCCCGTATATTCTAGCCAACATAAAGTGAAAATAGCCTCTTAGAGCCAATGCCTGTCCACGGATACCCTTCAATTCGACATCATCTGTGTTTTCATCCACATTGTTAATAATGGTATTGACGTTTTTTATTTGGGTGTAATAGGTAAACCATGGATAATGAGCTCTTGCGTTAGTAGACACACGCCCAGTATAGTTATAATTGAATCCGCCCCAGTTTAAGTTATTCATAATGACATCATTCCCCATTAAATCAATTACCGAGAGCACGCCCTTATGACCATAGTCTTCGTGACCAGCATAACCTGTAGTTAGCGCGGATCTTAGTGTAGCATATACCCCTTTGAGCGTTCCCAAAGTCGCTGCAGACGAAGAGCCTAACTGTTCAGAATTTATGGTAGACTGGGGGTCGATATTTAAATATTCTTTGCTACAGGCAGAAAACAATAGTCCCGCTGCGACAATACCTATAAATTTGTTTACTTTTTTCATTCTTTTAAAAATTAATAGACAAGCCTAAAGAAATACTACGCAATAATGAATAACTATTAAGCGACAAGCCATTGTTAATATCTCCACCGAGTTGCATCATTCTTGGATCTAATCCCTGCCGCTTGGATATCATAAAAAGATTATTTCCCAAAACACTTACTCTTGCATTCTTTATTCCTATTCTGTCAAAAGTTTGTCCTGAAAAGTCGTAGCTCAATCCAAAATTCTCTAAACTAAGATAGTTGGCAGAAACTAGAAATAAATCAGATGTATTATATTGGTTTAATCCTTGATTGGCCATTATTGGCAAGGAAGCATCAGGATTCTCGGGAGACCAAGTTTGATAAGCATCCTTGTGGAAATTAGCGCCACTATTGCCCATACCTGTGTCTTCGATAAAGAAACCTTGATATACATTATCATATACATAACCACCAATTTGATAAGCAAAACCGGCATTGAAAGATAGCTTCTTATATCTCAGGTTCAATCCAAAGCCACCGTAGAGATCTGGATGCGCTGTTTTATCACTTAAAAACTGAGTTGCAGCAGAATGTGTATCTGTAGTGGTTTTCTCGCCGGTAGATTTGCCTGTTATAGGATCCGTATCTCCTACGTACCAACTACCTAACCCAGTATTACGGTCAACAGTAGCAAATTCACGCAAGTAATAAGTATATGCGCTTTCACCTTCTGCAAAACGGAAAATTCCCGCATTTACAAAAGGCTGAGGCAATCTTGTGATCCGGTTTTTGTAATGTGTCGCGTTTGCCCAAAGATTCAGGTTCCAATTATCTGTACGAACAACATCACCATCAATGGACAACTCGACCCCTTTATTTTGCATATCACCTATGTTACGAGAAACCGCTGGTATCCCAGAAGATGGAGCTTGCGGAAAGTTGAATAACATATCTGATACTTTACGTATGAAGAATTCGAAATCGACATTCAGTCTATTATCGAATAAACCTAGTTCGAAACCAGTATTGAAATTCCGCGAGACTTCCCATTTCAAATCTTCTGTTCCGTGATACACTTGCTTTATAGAAGGATTACCATCAGCATCCGCTGTAATTTCAAACTGATCCATATAAGGATAATAGTTTCTTGCGAATCCAAAATGGCTACGGTGATCCATAGTGACATACGTTGGATAAAAGAGATTATCATTACCTTGCTCGCCGTAACTAACCTTCAATTTTAAATTTGAAATCGCATCCATAGATTTCAAGAAATCTTCATTTGAGGCTATCCAAGCGCCTCCTAGGCCGTAGAAATTTCCCCAACGGTGATCGGGGTGGAATACAGAAGAGCCATCTCTTCTAAAAGAAGCGTTTAAGTAATAACGATTGCTGTAGCTGTAAGTAAGTTTAGATAGATAACCTTCAACTTTGTAAATGTCATTATAGCCATTTAACGAGCTAAATTTACTTGCATTAGATAGGAAATTCTCATTTGGTATTACAATAACACTCTTTGTACCGGCAATCATCTTGTTAAGATAGTCAGATGTTTCATGCCCAATCAAGAGGTTAATGTTATGTTCTCCAAACTTGTTATCATAAGTTAGCAATTGCTGATTTGTCAATGTGCTTTCGTGCGTCAGAGCATTAGTGATCATTCCGCCATATTGCGAATCATCTCCGCCTTCGCTATTGCCATACCGAAGTCTGTTACCTGCAATAAAGTCATACCCTAAATTATAGGTGAAGTTGAAATGTTTTAGGAAATCGAATGATGCATATGTTCGGAAGCTAATATTTGAATTATTATTTGTTTGTACATCCAGCAAAGTAGAAGCATATGGATTCATATTTGTAATGTAAGGTCTTGTTGCGACAGAACCATCTGGATTTATAGTCTCACCGCGGCCCCAGTCATACAATTCCCGTCCTTCAGTATTTCTAAGTATCTCGCCATTTTGTCCTCTCGCAAATACTGGGTAAATAGGTGCTATACTCCTAGTCCAAGAAAACAAATTGGAATATGTCCCGGAACCTTTACCTGATTGTGGATCCCGAGCCTTAGTACTAGCAAAGTTGACGTTTCCGCCAATTTTTGCAAAGTCATACGGCCTAAACTCTAAGTTTGCACGAGCCGCAATTCTGTCAAAACCTGAGTTAACCACGTATCCATTGTCTTTTAAGTAGCTACCTGAGAGATATGATGATATCTTATCGTTACCATATCTCATATTCAAAGAGTGCTCATGTCTGACACTATTTTCGAAAAGATAATCGTTCCAATTGTCATGGTATAGCCTCGTAGCACCAGGATTGATTTTTCCTGTTGTTGGATCTACAATTTGATTATTTGCTACGTCAAAAATGTTATACCTTAAATCATTGAATAAGGTGTTTGAAGCAGTTGTCCTTGCATCAACATCCGCAGCACCATTAGAGAGTTCTCCCAAACGAAGTCGTTGCCATCTTAACTCGTAGTACTCAGAAGGATCTGCTATATAGTCGTAATCTTTCGTAGCTCTTGAGTTTATACCTGCCCGAGATTCAACAGAAATATCAACACGGTTATTATTTCGTCCTTTTTTTGTCGTAATAATGATGACACCATTTGCCCCCCTACTTCCATATAAGGCGTTAGCAGCAGCATCTTTCAGGAAGGACATTTCTTCGATATCTTGAGACGAAATAGCAGCAATATCACCGTTGTAAGGAACACCATCTACTACATATAAAGGATCATTCGAAGATGATATAGATCCTAGTCCTCTAAAGCGCACTGTAGCTGCCGCCCCCGGTTGCCCAGTAGTAGAGCGGATTTGTACACCACCAACTTTACCTGCAAGGGATTGCACAACATTTGCTGTCTGAACTTGCTGTAAATCCTCTGATTTTAACGTTGATATAGACCCGGCTATAGACTCTTTTGTTTGGGTTCCGTAAGCCGTAACTACCACCTCTTGTAACGCTTCCTCGTTACTCATCAGCTGAACATTAATTTCATTTTGAGTTCCTACGATTATCCGCTGGCTATTATAGCCAATGTAAGATACCAACAGTGCTGAAGTAGATGTGCTAACCGCTATCGAATAGTTACCCAACTCATCCGTCTGCGTAGCAACTGAGGTTCCCACGACTGCAACGGAAACACCACTAATGGGCGAACCATCTGTTGCGGAAGTGACTTTACCACTCACTTGCCGATTTTGCGCAAAGGACACACCTATCAGGCACGTCAGCACAAAAATAAAACTGAGTAATTTTTGTTTCATATGTAGATTGTTAGTTAAAAAATTCAAAATTAGTTGGTCTTATTTTATTGTGTTAAATAATGTTAAATAACAACAACGGTGCTAATGTAGATCATTTAATGCTTACTTACAAAACATTTAACAAAAAAGTTGCAAAAACATATTCCATTGATAACTAATATCAATAAAGGTGTATTAGTTGAAATAAAAACTCGTAAACCAGTCGGAAATCATAAAATATTGAATTTCAATAAAGAGTGAAATTAAAGAAAGCCACGCCTAGGCTAACATTAGCTATCCAATTTGTGACCTATTACCACATATATCGTTGAAATCGAGTCAAGGAGACGCCAAAGAGTACCACTCAAAAAGTGCAGTTAGTAAACTCTGAAAAGTATGGAGCGGCCCTACCGCCAGATAGCGAAAAGGTGCTGGTAGAGGCATGCAGTTGCTCAAGCAACAAACAAAAAGGGGCTGATACCACATGGCATCAACCCCTTTTCGAGAAACTTATATTAATTATTTACTGACTAGTTTGACGGATTTTGATCAGCGATAGTCAACGCCTTGTTTGCATTTAACTCATCCTGTGGAATGGCAAACAACCATTTGTTTGATGTGGCAGGCAACGTTGTGAAGCCTGGCGAGAAATTGCTTCCGCCATCGCCGTTTAGATTTCCACCACCATGGTTACCATCACCTGTAGGACGGTTCAAACCTTTACCAAGGCGCTTGATATCTAAAATACTGAAACCTTCGCCCCACAATTCGATCTTCCGTTGCAATAAGATTTCATTCAGTAATGCATCGCCTGCTAATCCCGCTGCAGTGTATGCCGGATAGCGTGTGCTTACCAAGCTAGTCAAGGTTTGAACAGCTGCTGCAGCTTGACCTACGCGAGCTTCAGATTCCGCTTTCACAAGATAAAGCTCTGCTAAACGCATAAATAAATAATCCGATGCCCAGTTTCCTGATTGTCTCAACTGAAATTTCAGCTGCGAATAGATAGGAATATCTTCATTTTGCTCTGCTTGGAAAAGCGTCTTTCTCACATCACCCGCAGGGATTTTATCATACAGCGATTTCGTGATCTTCTTTTGTCCACCTAATGCTGCATAACCGCCTGTAGCCGGTCTGTTATCCATGTGAGAATAGAAAGATGCGAAGATCGTTGCTTGTTCTACATTCACTTCGCCACCCCATAGCCATTCTGAAGCGCTTAAGGTGTTGAAACCAGACGCGGTATACTCGGAAGTTGTGAACAAAGTAGCGCCACTATTTGCAATAGCTTTATCAGCCATTTCAATAGCTTTAGCGTAGTCTCCATGTTGCAAAGCTACACGGGCATAAATCCCTTGTGCAGTAGCAAGATCGACGTGCGACAGATGGGCACGAGACTTTCCTTCTAACAAAGTTTCCGCTTGTGTAAGATCAGCAAAAATTTGATCGTACACTTCCTTCACTGTACCGCGTGGATTTCCTTCTGTTGTAGGCTCCGTGTAAAGTGGCACCCCTGGATTTTGATCACCATACTTAGAAAAGAAGTTAACTAAATAAAAGTAGGAGTGTGCACGCAAAGCTAAGGCTTGACCTGTGATAAGATCTTTCTCTTCCTGAGAACCAGTAGCATTTGGCACTTGTGCGATAATTCTGTTTGCATTGTTAATAATGCGGTAGTAGTAAAACCAAGTACGGTCAGGCCTTTGGCTTGGATTCGCATTACTAAATGCTGCATAATTATATTCGCCGGTGTAATAGTTATATCCTTGCGTATGCAAAATCATGTCTTCGCCCATCATATCTGATGTCAGATCATATGATTTTTGTCCGAAGTTACTATGGTTTGTTAAGGAGCTGTACATAGTACGGATGGTACCGTTCAGTGCAACCATCGCTCCATCAGTAGTCGTGAAAACTAAATCCGCACTTACTTCGTCAGTAGGATTTGTTTCTAGATAATCTTTGCTACAACCCGTAGCTAGCACCGTAAAGGCTAACGCAGCTACAGCTAATTGTTTATATATTCTATTCATGTTATTGTCTATTATAAACCTATCGTTACACCAAAAGTGAAGTTACGCATAGTTGGGTAAGTATAATCTGCCGTTCCTGTAAACGCGCGTTGTGGATCCATACCTCTTCTGCTTGTAAAAATCACCGCATTGTCTACGTTCGCAAATACACGTAATCCTGATAAACCTGCTCTTGAGATCCATGTCTTATCGAAATTGTATCCTAACGTGATGTTTTTCACATTCATGTAAGATGCATCAAATAAGAAACGAGATGACGCTGCATTTGGAGCACCCGCACCTGGGATGTTGTTTTGCAAACGTGGAACGTCAGTTTGGTCACCAGGCTGTTTCCAAGCATTCAAGATATCTGTATGCCAGTGTGTACCATAGTTTCCTGCATGCATCAAGGACGCGTAATTTCCATCATAAAATTTACCACCGATTTGGTAAGTCAACAATACGGAAAGATCGAATTGTTTGTAACGGAACGAGTTTGTCATACCACCTACAAGGTCAGGAATAGCAGAACCGTGGTAGTAGTAAGTCGCTTGATTCACGTTATTTGTCGTTGTACGGCCAGTAACATTACCTTGTTGATCCAATTCGTCTCTGTACCAAAGCGCATCTCCGTTATTTGCATCTACGCCGGCGTAATCTCTCAACCAGAATTGATACAAATCTTCACCTTCCATCAACTTCTTCGTACCGCTAATGATACCGTTTTCACGGCTTTCTGCTGGCAACTTCGTGATTCTATTTTTGTAGTGACTGAAATTAAGATCTATTCTCCAGTCAAAATCTGTGTTACGAATGGCATTGTAACCAATCTGTACATCGATACCACGGTTATACATTGTTCCTACGTTTCTCCAAATAGAAGTAATACCTGTAGACATTGGAAGTGGAACCTGGAATAACAAGTTAGTCGATTCACGGTTATACCATTCGATGGTACCATCGATCTTTCTATCGAACAATGTAAAGTCTAAACCAACGTTAACCGCTTTGTTTTTCTCCCAGCTAAGGCCTTCGTTTGGCAATGAACCAATGATTGCACCTGGCATATTTACGTTGTTCCAGCCATAGCCATACAAACTCTGCCACCCGTAGAAGTTATCGATGTTTGTATTTGTTGGATCTTCTTGATCGGTTTCGTCTGTTCCACGCGCTTGTACAACACCCTCGTTACCTTGCTCACCGTAACTTGCACGCAATTTCAACTCATTTACCCAACTTACATCTTTCAAGAAGTTCTCTTGGCTGATGCGCCATCCTGCACCTACGGAATAGAAGTTACCCCATTGATTGCCACCCTGTCCATCTCTTCCTGGGAAGAAACGTGAAGTACCGTCACGACGGAAACTACCTGATAACAAATACTTATCTTCGTAGCTATAGTTTACACGGCTAAAGTAACCTTCAATGCGGTGGAAGTTTGCGTATGATGTGGCATCCTCTAGCGTAGCACCCGGCGCTAACTCCGAGTTTCCTGGAAATGGAAAGCCTGATCGTGTAGCCGATAAGAAATTACGCTCTAAACGGTAGTTTTCATGACCCACCAATGCATTGATGTTATGCACCTCGTTGAAGGTTTTATCCCATGACAATACTTGGTTGAACGTGAATGACAACTGTCTGTTTTGAATTTTTGTTGAACGTCCACGAACATTTTGCGCATCCCCGAATTCAGGGTTTTGGAATGTTGTGGTATATCTGTTGTAATAGTTACCACCTAAAGTTGTGCGGAATGTGAAGTCTTTAAGGAACTTCGCTTCTAAATAGGTGTTAAAGTTGACGTTACCGATTTTTCCGGAACGCTCATCCAGGTCTAATGAACCCAATAGGTTGGAGTTACCAGCGTAAGGTCTAGCACCCATCTGCGAGTTTACACCCCAATCCAGCACACGACCACCAGTCAACGGATCAACGGTGAATGCACCTTCTCCATCACGTTGCCAAACCGGATAAATAGGTCCCATCATACGTGTGTAATAGAAAGGATTTGTTGTTGCCGTTCCACCGCTGGAAGAAACGTTGTCTTGATAAGCCAAAGCACCATCTAGATTAATACCGGATGATAACCAGTCTTTGATTTTCGTATCTACGTTCACGCGTGCATTAAAACGCTCATAACCTGAAAACTTAACATAACCTGGCTCATTAAGGTATCCGAAAGAGACATAGCTTGTGGATTTATTAGATCCGCCAGAGTAGTTTAAGTTGTAATCTTGTCTGAACGGCGTGCGGAACAAAACATCCTGCCAGTCGTCAGCATATAAAATCTCTACATCTGGGTTGAATTGACCGTTTGGTAAAACAACCTGATTGTTAGCAGCATTAGTAACGTTGTAGCGCAGACCAGTAATCAACTGGTTTGATGCATTTTGGTTAATCGCATCTGTGATATTAGCGGGGTTACCACCAGCTAATCTATTTCTTGTTGCATGCCACATTCCTTCATAATAATCAGGTATGCTTACGCGGTCATACTCCGGAATAGCGCGGTTTAAAAAGCCTAATCGAGCTGTGAAATTTAACCGAGGCTCGCTAGAACGACCTTTTTTTGTCGTGATCATGATAACACCGTTCGCCGCACGTGATCCGTAAAGTGCTGTTGCAGCCGCATCTTTCAATACAGTAGTACTCTCGATATCATCCGTAGATATAGCCACATTCGAACCCGAGTAAGGCACACCATCAATTACATACAAAGGAGAAGAACTTGCGTTAACAGAACCGATACCACGAATACGGATATCCGCGCTTGTACCAGGTGCACCGCCACCACTGTTGGCTTGAATACCAGATACTGTTCCTTCTAAAGCTTTCGTAAATGAAGCAACCTGTTGCTTTTCGAATGTTTTCGATGTGATAGTAGATTCCGATCCAGTAAAAGCTGTCTTCTTCACCGTACCGTAAGGAACCTGTACAACAACTTCTTCTAACATTTCCTGATCACTTACAAGTTGTACGTTAACGACGGATTGATTTCCAACAGTTACACGTTGTGATTGGTAACCTACATAGGTAAAAGTAAGTACCGCGTTGGAAGATACGGTCAACGAATAGCTACCGTTTCCATCGGTTTGCGTGGCATTGGACGTGCCCACTACGGCTACGGAAACCCCTCCAAGAGTTGCTCCATCCGTTGAGGACGTTACCCGACCACTCACTTGACGATTTTGTGCGAATGTGAAGCCAATTAAGCTCGTCCACACAAAAATAAAACTGAGTAATTTTTGTTTCATATAAATTTGTTGTTTAATTATTTTGCTTATCAAGCGTCGCCTATGCTATTAGGCTTTTGTAACGCTTCCATAATAAATGTTAAAACATGTTAAGAAAGCGGAGGGCAAATATAGATGCATAAAGTTGTTATTGCAAGTTTTTGAATAGAAAATACTTAATTCAACAAAAACGCCAAGAACACCGTTGCTTATTTGTAAAAATTACAAATTTGTTTGATAACAAATCGTTAAGGATAGGTTTTAAAAACAGAATAATATTCTGAATTAACAAAATATGATAAAACAAATAACGCATGCCGTCGTTCCAATGTTAATTTAATGTTTTTAAAATGTTACAATTCAATAAGCAGTGAAAAGTAACATTCAACCACAATGCTGGTAAAATAAAGGATATCATTTTGAAATTTTAATGATCAATTTTTGATAAAGCGAGAAAAATATAAGCTAAACAACAGATTGACAATGATCAAATAATGCAGTGCTCTCCCCTTACATAATTTCTACCGGATGTTTATTAAACGCAGGTAGTATCTGAAACATTGATTAACTTCTTATCTTTGCAGCATGCGCTTCGACATTATTACCGTATTACCAGGGCTATTGGAAAGTCCGTTTGCCCACTCTATTTTACAACGGGCACAAAAGAAAGATCTTTTGGAGATCCATGTGCACAATTTGCGGGAATACGCGAACAACAAACATAAGTCTGTGGACGACTACCCCTATGGCGGCGGCTCGGGCATGGTGATGCAAATTGAGCCTTTCGCCGCTTGCATAGAGAAATTACAGAGCGAACGTGAATATGACGACATCATCTACATGACACCTGATGGCGTTACACTAAACCAACAGCTGGCTAATGAGCTATCGACAGTCCAAAATATTATGATCTTGTGTGGACACTATAAAGGTATAGACCAACGGATCCGCGATATTTATGTCACTAAGGAGATTTCTGTCGGAGATTATGTATTGTCTGGAGGAGAATTGCCTGCAGCTATAGTGGTCGACGCAATAGCACGATTAATTCCGGGAGTACTGTCTGATGAAACTTCCGCACTCTCTGATTCCTTCCAGGATGGTCTTTTAGATGCGCCCCTTTACACAAGGCCCGCCGATTGGCGAGGACATAAGGTGCCGGATATCTTATTAAGTGGACATGAGGGCAAAATTGCAGCCTGGCGAGACGAGCAACAGCTCATACGCACCAAGGAACGCCGGCCGGATTTGTTGAATGACTAATATTTAGCGGCGTTTATTGTTTTTTTGTTAAAAAAAATTTGATAAACAAAAAATAATGATAAATTTGCGCTATACAAATGAAGACTATAAAATTACATACTAATTGGTGGTGGCTCGAAGCAGATAGCGTCGGGACATAATTTGGTATGGTATAAAATATTCATAATCAACCAAAACTATTGTGAAGATCAGCCCGACGCGTAAAATGTCGGGCTTTTTTTGTTTCGGAGGATTCATGAAGTGCCATACCTAATTTTTTATCTATAAAACATTTATTTTTGATCGCTCATATGGAATATCAATTAAATACCAACCATAGAAAGATACTTGCAGATACCACAACACCTGTCAGTATCTATTTGCGCATGCGGGATATTTTCCCGAATAGCCTTTTGCTGGAAAGCTCGGAATACCACAGCCGCGACAATAACGTCAGCTACATCTGCTGTGACCCTATAGCAGGAATCGTACTGACCGATGAGCAATTGCGTATTGCCTATCCGAAAAAGGAACCGATCTATCAACCCGCATCGGCTATTAAACTTCGTGAAGAGGTATCTAACTTTCGAAAACAATTCACGCAGTCCGACCTACCGGATGTAAATGTTATCTCTTCAGGATTATTTGGTTATTTCACCTTCGATGCTGTTGCCCATTTTGAAGATATCACGTTAACAAGGGAAGCCGCCGCGAGTCGCAACATCCCATACATGCAATACCATGTGTATCGCTATGTCATCGCGATAGATCATTTCCGGAACCAACTATACATCTTCGAAAATCTGCTTGAAGGCGAATCTTCCGAACTCGACCGGATGGAATACCTTATACAAAACAAGAACTTTCCGGAGTATCAGTTTTCGCGCGTAGGCGAGGAAACTTCCAATATGGCAGACGAAGATTTCAAGCAGCTGGTAGAAAAAATGAAACAACATATCCAACGGGGAGATGTATTTCAAATCGTACCATCACGCGCCTTTGCGACACCATTTTTAGGTGATGAATTTAACGTTTACCGAGCCTTGCGTTCTGTGAACCCATCACCCTACTTGTTTTACTTTGACTACGGCGATTTCAAACTCTTTGGGTCGTCTCCGGAAGCACAGCTCACCATCAAGAAAAAAGAAGCAACGATCTATCCTATTGCGGGTACATTCAAGCGTACCGGCGATATGGAAAAGGATGAAAAGATAGCGGAAGAATTGAAGAACGACCCGAAAGAGTCTGCCGAACATGTTATGCTGGTTGATCTTGCTCGTAATGACCTGAGCAGACACTGCACCAATGTGCAGGTGAAATCTTATAAGGAAGCACAATACTACTCGCATATCATCCACTTGGTTTCAAAGGTTTCCGGAAAGCTTAATCCGGAGGCAAACCCATTTGATGTTGTGGGCGACACCTATCCTGCAGGAACATTATCTGGCGCACCAAAGCATATGGCACTTACGCTTATCGACCGCTACGAAGGACTACAGCGTTCCTTTTACTCGGGCGCATTAGGCTACATGGGCTTCAATGGTGATTTTAACCATGCTATTATGATCCGTTCGTTCCTGAGCAAAGAAAATACGTTGCATTACCAAGCGGGTGCGGGCATCGTACTTGACTCGGATCCGGAAAAAGAACTTCAGGAAGTAAATAACAAAATTGCGGCCCTTCGCCGTGCACTTGAAATTGCAGAAACATTATGATTAGACCATTAGCCTATTGCGAAAGCATCAATCATTTTGAGCATTCGATCGATACTATTGATAACCGTATCCAAGAGTTGTTGGAGCTACGCAAACAATATGTTGCGGGGCATAAGGCGCTGCAAAATGTCGAAGCAGATGAGAGCCCCGAGTTTATACCGGAGAATGACAGCATACATGCGCTTAATAGCATGATCACCGCATCTTTACACCAATCGCGATAACCTATAAAGTATAACATACTGCCATGAGCAACGATAAAATATTGGTAATTGATAATTACGACTCATTCACGTACAACTTAGTGCATTTGCTGCAAGAGCTGAAGCAGAGCTATACCGTCTTAAGGAATGATAAGTTTACGCTGGAGGAAGTAGCCAACTACGACAAAATTCTCCTTTCACCGGGCCCTGGAATACCAGAGGAAGCAGGTTTATTACTGGATGTTATACGCCGGTATGGATCATCGAAAAGTATTTTAGGCATCTGTCTGGGCCAGCAAGCTATCGCGGAGGTATACGGGGGCGCGCTATACAATATGCCCAAACCTCTACACGGGGTGGCTACAGGCATCATCATCACGGACGAAGAAGAAAAGCTGTTTCAGGACTTTCCTAAAGATTCCCTAATCGGCAGATATCATTCGTGGGCGGTAGAAAAGGAATCTTTACCGGCATGCCTAAAAGTAACCGCGGTGGATAGTGATGGGGTGATAATGGCTCTGGCGCATACGCAACATGATGTCCGTGGGATGCAGTTCCATCCGGAATCTATCTTGACTACAAATGGGAAAAAACTGATCGATAATTGGTTGAAAAAATAGCAAGGGATTTGTGTGCCATATACGACATGGCTGCACTATTCGATTATTTTAGAAAGCCCTTGATTTTTGTATTTTTATTACATAATGGAAAAAATGACGATTCTTGACACAATAGTTAAAAGAAAGAAGATTGAAGTTGCCGAGGCGAAGGCGAAGGTGACTACCGAAGAATTACAGGCTTACCCGTTGTATTCACGCACCTGTTATTCCTTAAAAGAATCTATTCAAGAGCATGGAACGAATGGAATCATCGCAGAATTTAAACGAGCCTCTCCATCCAAAGGATTGATCAACGGTAATGTGGGTGTGGAAGAAGTCGTACTCGGATATCAACAGGCTGGCGTATCCGCCGTTTCTGTATTGACCGATGCTGATTTTTTTCACGGGAGCCTCAACGACTTGCTTGTCGCACGACAAACGTTGTCTATCCCGCTTTTACGAAAAGAATTTGTGGTAGATGCCTATCAAATCACGGAAGCAAAGGCTTACGGTGCAGATATCATTCTACTGATAGCGGCTTGTTTAAGTCCGCAAGAAGTTCAGGATTTTGCTGCGTATGCTAAATCGCTTGGGTTGAATGTATTATTGGAAGTGCACAACTTGGAGGAACTTCAGCAAAATCTCATCGATAGCGTCGACGCCATCGGCGTGAACAACAGAAATCTGAAGGATTTTAGCGTTGATCTACAGCATTCTTATGATTTGGTCGATAAAATCCCTGATAACTACATTAAAGTTTCTGAAAGCGGCATATCTGACCCGAAAACCATTACCGCGCTAAAATCTGCTGGCTTTAATGGCTTTCTAATTGGCGAAAATTTTATGAAAACTACGAATCCCCCGGCTGCTATCGAGGAATTTGTTGCATCAATGGGATAGATAGATGGATGATAGTGAAGGGTTGCTAACGTAAGCCAAGCTATTCGCAATACGCCATGCGCATAAAAAAACACCAGATAAAAAAAGGAATCGTCACTGATTCCTTTTTTTATGAACTTCTTCTACGGATCCCGCGCTGTGCTCTTTTTTGCGCAACATCGATCTTATAATCCAACCACTTTTGCTTAAAAAGCTTACGCATGGTATCATCAAAATGTCGGGTGATAAACAAATTTCTGGCACCCTTTATTTTCTCACTCAACGAATTGGCCAGCGCACGCACGGAGATGGAATAGCCTTCTGTCTCGTACTGTATATAATGCCACCAGCCCGCAGGCATGTACAGGGTATCCCCAGGGTGGATGAGTGCTTCGTAACCATCCAACAGCTTAAGGCCAGGATATTTTTCCGGATCACTGGTTTTCAAGTTAGCGATGCTATGGAAGTTATACGGTAATTTATACATCAAGTCAGACTGGTCATTAGGGAAAACCCATATTCTCTTCGTACCTTGAAACTGCGAGATAAAAACATGGGACATGTCAATATCAAAATGATTACGGGTGGCAGAACCTTCACCGCCAAAAAACATGTAGGGCAGCCATTGCAACACCTTCCCGCCAGTTACGTCATTGAAAATTACATCCTTCTTTAACTCCGGCCGAATTTTAAGGAGATTAAAAAGAAACAGGCGAAGTTCGGTAGGTTCTGCGCTTATTTTATCGAGATACTCGCCAAAGCTCATGCGACCGATCGGCGGACTGGCGGCATGGTTTTGAGATTCTTCTTCGCGTCCATATATATCTACTTGCTCGCTACCAGCTATTTCCTTGAAATAGTCGTAACTCCACTTTTGCCAACACGCACTATCCTTGCTAATAAAATCTTTGATGATGACAGGCTGACCTTTGCTAAGATAATCCCTAACAAAATCCTTCGGAGTAACTCCTGATATACTATCTACTGGTTTTAATTTCACTAGTTTTTTAACTTATCGCCTACGCAAACTTAAAAAAAAAATATGCTATCGAAGGCAAATTTCTACACTATTTTTAATCTTTCTAAATAAGCAAATCGCAGCATCCATTTCGCTATGCCATGTCTTATTATTCTCGCTGCTAATGCATGCACAAGATGCTCGCATAGTACATCACTAAATCATTAACATACAACGTCTTACGGATCCTCCTTATACCATCTTGGATGCACCCATAAATACACAAAGCTTCAGGATTAGATTCCTTCAAGACATCGCCCGCCAAAATATGCTAGCGAGTCCTATGCGTTCGAGCAGAGAAAGATAGTCCTTCTGCCTTACAGGGATGAATAGAATCTACCTTTAGCTCGACAATATACATGTTAAATTTCGATATTTTAAATTTATCATCAAACTGGAAATTATAATGAAAAGCGGAACAGGGATAGATTGTAATCACGACTGTTTAGTAGCTGCAGGGTAGCGTGCTTGGACTGCTCCTCGGCGTAACTTTCGAGGAACCAATATGGCGGGATGCGCGCTTAAGATAGCATGAACGAAAAAGAGAGCTACGTTCTGCAGCTCTCTTTTTAATGTCTATTTATTGACTTGCTTGATGTATTGTTCTACAGCCATCGTCATACTTGGCGCTTCTGGCGTAGGAGCTGGAATATCCAATATCAAATCATGTTTTAACAATTCTTGTTGCGTTGTCGCTCCGAACGCTGCAACACGCGTGTTGTTTTGTTTAAAGTCAGGGAAATTCTCATACAAAGATTGTACGCTTGAGGGACTGAAGAATACAATAACATCATAAAACACATTCTCAAGATCCTGTATGTCGCTGATTACGGTGCGAAACAAAACAGCTGGCGTAAAGTCATACCCATTGTCTTGTAGCCACTTTTGCGTTTCTTCATTTGCAACATCTGAGCAAGGAAACAAAAACTTCTCTTTGCTATGTTTTTTCAAAACCTCTTCCAGATCTTTCGCGGTCTGCTTTCCAAAGAAGATCTTACGTTTACGGTACTGAATATATTTTTGAAGATAAAGGGCGATTGTTTCTGATATACAGAAATATTTCATTTCTGATGATACCTCGTAGCGCATTTCTTCACAAACACGGAAGAAGTGGTCAACCGCATTTTTACTGGTAAAGATAACGGCAGAGAAATCAGCAAAATTTACTTTCTCTTTGCGAACGTCCTTCGCTGGCACACCTTCCACATGGATAAAACCTCTAAAATCAAGCTTTAAGTTGTATTTCTCAGCCAATGTGAAATATGGAGACTTATCATTTTCGGGTTTTGGCAACGTAACTAAAATGCTTTTTACCTTCTTGGCTCTTGCTACATCTACTTGCATATTCAATTTTTTTAATTGCTCAGTGTTTTAACCAATATCAAAATCGGCGCTACTTCGAGTGCGCAAAGATACAGAATTAAATAAAAAATTGAAAACTTAAGATTTCCAAAAAGACGAAGAGCTGTTCTCAAAAACCTGTAAATAAATAAGATAGACGCCACCACGCTAAACAAAATTAACACAAATTTAAAATAGTTTGCGGGGATCAGCGTTACGGCTAAAAGAATGGGCATTAAAAATAACATACTATTGAAATACACCAAATACAAAACCGTAACATATTCTCTTACCAACCGGCCGATTTCAAAAACAAACGATATAAAACGTATTAATAAAATCTTCAAAACAAATAAAACGGCAACGATCACTGTCGTGCGCAAGTAGTTCGACCAATTCAATACATCGTGGTGCAAGAACGATGATTCTACCAGCACAATAAATAAGCCTAAAGCGAGGCTAAAAATTAGATAGAGCAATATGTAAGGCCACGAGGTGAGCATATTATCCTCTTTACTAATTTGCTGCAGGGTGCGTTCATTATAATAGGCCTGCACAATCATGGTAAAATCTCCAGGAAACAGAATTCTAACTAGACCTACTGCAAAAAAAAGGACAAACACACTGCCGAGTATCCATGCCGGGCGGCTGATCTTTTGTGTTCCCATTGCTGTCGGCACTTCACTATCCTCGCCACGCATATAGGATAAGCTTTTTTCGAAATCTACACTTCGGGTCTGGATACCAGCGAGCAAACGCTGTAAAAGCTGATGCGGCCGATCGTCGGGCGGATAGATGTAGTTAAAAGTGTCTATTTCCTGCATCATAACGCTATCCGCGCTGTTCGTTGTTTGTAGCGAATCCGACTGACAAATGCCCGGTAAAACCGACAAAAAAAATAGACCAGTGATTAGAATGCGCTTCAACCAATACATGCAAAAAATTACTTATTTTGGCGTAAAGTTAGGATAATATTATTAAGCAAAAAAGAAAACATGAAGCATGCTGAACTGATCCGCTGTCCGTGGTGCGGCACGGACGACCTCTATACCAAATACCATGATGAAGAATGGGGTAAACAAGTGACATCTGATCGTATACTATTTGAATTTCTTGTATTAGAATCCGCGCAAGCGGGATTAAGCTGGATTACGATTCTCCGACGAAGGGAGGGCTACAGAAATGCCTTCAGCAATTTTGATTACAACGAAGTGGCGCAATTTGATCAAAACAAGATAGAAGAATTAGTACTTGATGCTAGCATTATTCGGCATCGGGGAAAAATCGAAGCAACAGTGAAAAATGCCCAAGTCTTTATCGCTATTCAAAAGGAATTCGGATCGTTCTACCAATATCTCTATAGTTTTATGCCCGATAAAAAACGTATGGTCAACGCGCTACCCGATATGAAATCCGCCGCAACACATAGCGCAGAATCTGACGCGATAGCCAAAGACCTTAAAAAACGCGGTATTAAGTTTTTCGGAACAACAATATGCTACGCTTACATGCAAGCCGTGGGTATGGTGGATGATCACTTAAATGATTGCAGCTTTAAACAAGGGTAATTCCCTACCCTACTCATTTTCTATTTTTTAGTACCTTTGTAAAAAATTGAGAAGATGGCTGTTAAGATTGGTGAGCATATTGATCTGGGTGAGTTTCCGCTATTGTTGGCTCCTATGGAAGACGTAAGTGATCCTCCATTCCGTTATGTGTGTAAGAAAAATGGTGTCGATATGATGTATACAGAGTTTATATCATCGGAAGGGCTTATTCGCGACGCTGCCAAATCACGACAAAAGCTGGATATTTTTGAGTACGAGCGACCTATCGGCATACAAATTTTCGGTTCAGACATCGAGCACATGCGCCAATCTGCTGAAATATGCACACTCGCAAATCCGGATCTTATAGACATCAACTACGGCTGCCCCGTAAAAAATGTGGTTTGTAAAGGGGCGGGTTCCTCCCTACTTCAAGACATTGATAAAATGGTTGCCATGACGAAAGCCGTTGTGGACGCGACGCATCTTCCCGTGACGGTTAAAACCAGACTCGGTTGGGATGACAACACAAAAAACATCTACGAAGTTGCGGAGCGCTTGCAAGACATCGGCATCAAGGCTCTCGCTATCCACGGACGTACACGCGCACAAATGTATAAGGGGCAAGCGGACTGGAGCATGATCCGAGACGTGAAGCAAAACCCGCGCGTCAAAATACCGATCTTTGGAAATGGCGATGTGGATTCCGTGGAGAAAGCGGCAGCCTGGCGACAGGAATTTGAAGTTGATGGCATCATGATCGGTCGCGCATCAATTGGCTACCCGTGGATATTCCGAGAAATTAAACATTTTTTTCAAACTGGCGAACGCCTAGAAGGGCCAACTATCGCAGAGCGTGTAGATGTTTGTAAAACGCATTTAACGAAGTCTATCGAATGGAAAGGCGACAAGACCGGGATTTTCGAAATGCGCAGACACTACGCAAATTATTTCAAAGGTATCCCCAACTTTAAAGAATACCGGATGCAGCTTGTCGGACTACAAAACCAGCACGATATATTGGAGGTATTAGAAGAGATCAGCGATAAGTTTGCGGAAGAGGTCGTTTAGGATACCAAAAATTCCTATTCATCCTCTCCAAATAAATCAGCTTTAAAGTCGAAGGACTCTTTGTATAAATTTTCGCTCTGCCAGCAGTATCAATAAAAGGTAGAAGACTAATAACGCATTTCCCCACCATATACTTCGATCCAAGAATGTAAAATTAACGACCACCAAGGCACTGCCAACAAAGAGGTGCGTCAAAATTTTCCTAACATTATAAGGGATAACATAGTTTTTCTGTCCCCAAAAGTATGACAAAGCGACCATGAGTACATAGGTAGCTGTCGTAACGAAGATTGCCCCTACATAGCTCCAACGGGGTATGGCATAATAACAGAGAACCATCGTCGTTAAAGCTCCTATTCCCGAAATATAGAGTCCGTACCTCGTTTGATCAGAAAGCTTGTACCATACCGAAAGATTCATATAGATACCCAAAAGCACATAATTAAAAAGTATAATAGGTATATAAGCCAGTCCAGACCAATACTGTGCAATCTCTGCCTCAGTACCGCCTTTGATAAAATATTTCAGCCATTCAATATTCATGGATAAACCAACCATAACGAACATCATGGCGATAACAAAGTACTCCATAATGAGTGCATAGGTTTTACGTGCATTTTCATGCTTCGCATAAGAAAAGAAAAAAGGCTCTGCACCCAAACGGAATGCCTGAACAAAGATGCTAAGAAAGACAGCTATTTTAGCAATAGCGCCATAAATTCCGAGATCCCGCTCGCCAATTTGTTCTGGCAACAAGTTTGGCATCAATATTTTATCCAAATGTTCATTAATAATGAAGGAAATATTGGCAACGAAAATAGGAAAGCTATAGGACAACATGGACTGCAGCATACCCTTATCCCACTGGAACCGAAATCCCCTCATCTCAGGAACGAGCATAACGAGCGTCACTGTACTAGCTATCAAGTTTGATAGAAACACATAGCCTAGCCAGCCTTCCCTAAACCACCCTAAATTTACTTGCGGTAAAATCCCTATCTCCGCAGCTTTTGGGATCAATACTAGAAATAGGAGGTTGAAAAAGACGAATACCAGAATATTGCATAATTTAAGCACAGCATAGCGAATAGGTCGATTTTGAGACCTAAGCTTCGCAAAAGGGACGACCGCCAAAGCATCTGCCGCCAGTGTAAGCCCCATGAGTAAAATATACATTTTATAATCCGCGATAGATTGTAGGCCTTTCCTTCCGAACCAACCTGCAATAGCATCGTCGGAAAAGAGAAGGCAACCGACAAATACCATGGCGGTAACCAAGGTGACTAGAAAGGTATTGTTAAATACTTTAGGACGATCTTCTGCCTCCACTTTTTGTAGATAGCGAAAGTAAGTCGTCTCCATCCCGAAGGCCAAAAAAGTATTGATTAAAGCCGCCCACGAATAGACATTTGTGAAAACGCCATATACGGATGCCGGAAATTTACTGATAAGTAAAGGGGTTAAAACAAAGTTGAGCAAACGTGAGACGATCGTGGACAAGCCGTAGATCGCTGTATCACCCAAAAACCTTTTTACTACTGACACGGTATGCTATTTGATTTTTTTTACGACCTCAAAATTCTTGAAGCCCCGAAGAGGGCCTTCTTCCTGCATAAGCGATTTTACTTCAGCACGCTCAGGTCCTTCTTTGCAAAACTCCAGCAACTCTTCCAAAGCGAAAGGATCACCTTCTGCTTCCATATAGACGCTTCCATCAGGTCGGTTCATCACAAATCCCTTAATCCCTAACTGATCGGCTACAGCTTTGCAGGTTAGGCGGTAATAAACGCCTTGCACCTTGCCATAAACTTCTATATTTAAATGCTTCATGAAGCACAAATGTACAGAACAAAATCCAAGAAATCTAAGCGATTCTTTGCAATGTCACCCGATCATGAATGCGCAAATTATTCATTCCCTGCAAAAGTAATAGCCCAGGTCGCTTCGACACTTCAATAGAACCCATAACATCCTCTAACCCCAAGGCTCTCGCGCCATTAATCGTTGCCCACTGTAGCAGTTGTAAGAAATCCAAATGCTCAAAATGCGAGGCTAACACCTTCATCTCCTCTAAAATACTCAAGCCGTCATTAGATGCCAAGCTATCCGTTCCCAATACCATTTTGGCCCTATCAGGGATGAAATTCAGTATCTTGGGCAGTTTCCCTTCAATGTAAAGATTGGCTTTGGGACAGATACAGTAATAAACATCCCTATCCTGACGGTTTATGAAGTCGATGTCCTTTAAGGAAGTGAAGGTATTATGCACTAAAATTAGCCGATTATTCTTTGGCAGATGTGGCAGATAAGATTGCACGGAGTTTCGAGCCTGCGCTTTAAAGCCTTCGGCGTCAAAACCCATTTCTTTGTAAAAATCAAGAAATCCGCCTTCGCGATAACGAAACAGCTTATTCTCCTCGTCGCTTTCTTGATTATGTATGCTGAATATATTGTCTTCGCTCACGGCTCGCTTGAACGCTTTGAAAAGCTCTTTGGAACAGGAATAAGGCGCGTGGGGCGTGATAGACGCGTGATTTGCATCGAAGTAAAATTCTGTATCACGTGCAGCGTCTATCCGCGGTTGGATATCTTCCTTATTTAAACCCATAATCTCCACAAAGGTATGGTAGACTATTTTACTGTGGGCCTTTACCTCTGCCGAATATGGCGTATTTACGTGATCACCTACTGCCTGAATGCCATTTTTCCACATCAGTTCGTCAGCGAGCGCAATTTGTCCCATAATTTCGCTTTCATCAGCGGCACGTCCCTTCATCACTTCCGAAAGAAAGCGTGGCAACCCTAACCCTTTTTGGGTTTTGTCTAACATGTGCGATAGCTCAATATGGCAGTGCGCATTCACAAATGCAGGTATCAAAATACCCTCATAAACTTCTTTTTCCTCATCGAGAACCGCAACATCATTCTGTTCGTAAATTCCTTTAACGACCCCCGACTCATCTATCGCGACCACGCCGTTCTTCAAAAAGTTCCCTACTACGGGGACAACTATACTCGCTGAAATATACCTCATCGATTTACAAAACTTAATTTTTGTGTATAAAAAGAAATCATTGATGCGTGTCAATGGCTTTTCTTAACATACATAAAGAAAATACATTTGCTAATTTATAAATTTTATTCGAAAAACAACATGTTAGGATAATTAAAAATTACATTTAGCCCCTTTGAAAAAAAAGATTAACAATTTGTGTTTCTACAATTAATGTTTACTTTTGTTGCCATCGAAAGGGGTGCCTTGTTTTTTAACACAAATACAGGCTGAGATTATACCCAGTTTCGCTTTATTGCGGAACGCACCTGATCCAGGTAATGCTGGCGGAGGGAAAAGGTTAGTTAAATGAGACCGCTATTAATAGCCCCTGATAATAGTCAGTTTAACTTTTATTAATATCAATTTTTATGGTAAAGAATGGATTGGTTACTCTAGCATTGATCGTTTGCACATTCATGACATTTGCCCAAACGCAACTGCGCGTTTCGGTCCAAACCTTCGAACAAAAGCCCCTTCCTGGTGCATCGGTTGAGTTTCAAGGCATCACAAAATCCTCTAATCAAGATGGAATCGTGACATTTCCACAGCTCGGCCCGCAAGCTGGCACCTTAAAGGTTCGCCACATTGGCTTTGGCTCTTATTCAAAATACGTTAACCCAACGCAGGAAAACACCGTTCACGTCGTGCTGCAACCCGACCAACGATTAACAGGCGAAGTACAGGTGATGGCGACCCGCGCACCGGAAAATTCCGCGACAACGTATAAAAACATCTCGAAAGAAGAACTTAACCGCTTAAATTTAGGGCAGGATATCCCCTACTTGATAGATCAAACACCGTCCGTCGTTGTCGGATCTGATGCCGGCGCGGGGGTTGGATACACAAACATGACGATCCGCGGATCTAATAGCCAACGTATTAATGTTACATTAAACGGCATCCCTCTGAACGACGCGGAAAGTATGGGTTCATTTTTCGTGAACCTTCCCGATTTTGCTTCAAGCACGCAGAGCATTCAAATCCAGCGCGGCATAGGCACATCCACGAATGGCGCAGGTGCTTTTGGTGCGTCGCTAAACATGCAGTCCGACGCATTGGAAACAACACCTTACGCCGAACTAAATAACACCTTTGGTTCATACAACACTTGGAAAAACACCGTGAAACTTGGCACAGGACTTATAAACGATAAATTCGCTTTTAACGCCCGCTTATCACGCATCAGCTCGGACGGTTACATTGATAAGGCGACCTCGGATTTGAAGTCATTTTATGTAGACGCAGGCTATTATGGAGACAAGCATCAGTTAAAAGCAACCATTTTCTCTGGAAAGGAGAAAACCTTCCAAGCATGGGACGGCGTGCCGGAAGAGTTACTGGAAACAAACCGTCGCTACAACGGATTTGATTACGAAAATCAAACAGATAATTACACACAGACACATCATCATCTCCATTATAATTATTTTACTACAGCTAATACCACGCTTAACGTTGCCTTGCACTATACGCGTGGAAAGGGATATTATGAAGAATACCGGGGAGATGATAACTTTAGCACATACGGTTTAACACCCATCATCAATACCGATACAACGATCAATACCACTGATCTAATACGTCAACGCTGGTTGGATAATTATTTTTATGGAACTGTTTTTTCAGTAAACCATAAGCTTAACGAAAACCATAGCCTGATTATAGGTGGTGGCGCAAATCAATACCGTGGTGACCATTATGGCAAAGTGATATGGGCTCGATACGCATCAGATAGCCGATTGGGCGATAAGTATTACTTTAATGATGCAGAGAAAAATGACGTCAATTTTTATGGCAAGTGGAATGGTAAATTTGGCGCTTTCAATCTTTATACAGACTTACAATATCGTTTTGTTGACTATACATTTGAAGGGTTTGACCACAACAGAATACTGTCTGACGTCAACGTGAAACATCATTTCTTCAATCCAAAGCTAGGTGCTACGTATATTCTTTCACCGAGTGCGACACTCTACAGCTCCTACGCTTATGGTAGCAAAGAACCAGTTCGTGATGACTATGTTGCGTCTTCCGCTAATGCAAGACCAATTGCCGAAAAGATGCATAATATCGAAGCAGGCTACCGTCTGCGAAAAGAAAATATAAATATCGGTGCCAATTTATATGGTATGTTTTACAAAGATCAACTAGTCCTTACGGGTGAAATCAATGACGTCGGCGGCTCCATTCGGGAAAACGTTCCGGACAGTTACCGCATAGGCTTTGAATTTGACGGTGCCTGGAAGATTTCAAGACACTTTCAATGGAAAGCCACTGCCGGCATCAGCGAAAATAAAATTAAAAATTACACCGAGTACCTCAGCATACTAGATGATAACTGGGATCCTACAGATGCACCGCAAGTAACGAATGTATACCGATCCACAAACATTTCCTTTTCACCAGCTGTCATTCTTTCCAATGAGTTGTCTTATACCCCTATCACACCATTAGAATTCAGTTTAGCAAGCAAGTATGTATCACGTCAATATCTTGATAATACGAGCAGTCGCGAGCGAAGTGTCGATCCGTTTTTTGTTAGTAATCTACGCCTACGTTATAGCTTCTCCCTGTGGAATATTGAAAACATCGACGCCAACTTAGCGATAAACAATATTTTCAATGAGAAGTACGAATCGCACGGATATACCTACGGCGGAATAGCCCAAGCAGATGGTTCCAGAGTTTTTGGAAATGCCTACTATCCGCAAGCAGAAACAAATTTCCTTTTTGGATTGAATGTTAGGTTTTAATTGTTGAATCGTAACTTTTGAATTTTTTTGACTTCTTACTTGACTCTTTTGAAATTATCACTTTTGACTTCTTACTTTTGAATTGTCACTTTTGAATTTTGAATTTTGACTTTTTAATTTTTACTTTTTAATTTCTACTTTGCAAACCATGAGAGCAGTTGTACAGAGGGTCACACAAGCAAGTTGTACGGTGGACAGCGTTTGCACCGGCAAAATTGAAAATGGGCTACTGGTATTGTTAGGCGTGGAGGAGGATGACAGCGAGCAGGATATGGAGTGGCTTGGGCAAAAGCTGGTCAACCTTCGAATTTTTTCCGACGAAAACGGATTGATGAATCGATCTGTTAAAGACATTGGCGGACAAATTCTATTGATCTCCCAATTCACCCTGTTTGCGCAAACGAAAAAAGGAAATCGCCCATCGTTTATCCGAGCTGCCCGCCCCGATAAGGCTGAACCATTATACCGAGATATGGGTACATATTTGGGAGAGCTGTTAGGCAACGAAGTTCAAATGGGAATTTTTGGAGCAGATATGAAGATCGATCTGCGAAACGATGGTCCCGTCACGATCATGATGAACACAAAAGACAAGGATAACTTTTAACAACTAACATTACTTATATCATGACCATCAAGGAAGCACAAGAGATAGTTGACAAATGGATCAATAGTACAGGCATTCGTTATTTTAATGAGCTAACAAATACAGCCATACTTATGGAAGAAGTTGGCGAAGTTGCACGCATTATGGCGCGGCAGTATGGCGAGCAATCTTTCAAAAAGTCAGACGAAGCGGTGAACCTTGCCGATGAGATGGCAGACGTCTTCTTCGTGTTGATATGCCTGGCCAACCAAACGGGTATCGACCTCCACGATGCCCTGCTTAAAAACCTCGAAAAGAAATCCATCCGAGATGCTGACAGGCATAAAAATAATGAAAAGCTAAAGTCATAAAGTTTTTAAAGACCGACGTATGGACTGGCCCTATTTAAACTCTATTTCAGCAAACACCGGAAGATGATCAGACGCATCTGTTGCTATGGTCTTGTACGTTTTCCAAGAAAAGCGGCAATGCTTACCGACCATAATATAGTCAATTTCCGAGGAGGGATTTTGATTTGGATGAGTAACCGTATTGGTTGTTGTATTGCGTGCGAAATACGCTTCTAAAACTTTCAAAGGTTCGCTATCCGGTTCTGCGTTAAAATCACCCACGATAATCAACGGCCTGTCATACCAATCACCAATCTCCGTGATGTAGGTTGCTTGTGCAAGTTTATTCTCCGGTTTCAAATCCAGATGCGTGTTAGCGAAAGACAGAATTTGACCACTTGGCAGAGCCACATCTACAATCGCCAACGATCTATTCTCGCTAGGCACCGGCATAGGAAGTTCATATCGCCTATTGCCTAAAATCTTATATTTAGACAGTATAAGTGTGCCGTATTCACCCCCGTCGAAATCAATTCCCTTAGAAAAAAAGTAATACATCCCTGTGAGATCGGCAAGTTTATGTGCCTGATCAATAAATAGCGAGCGCGGCACGCGTACATCCACTTCTTGAATTCCGACCAACTCGGCACCCGATTCCAGGATAACCTTTGCTATTTGCTCAAGGTCGATAACATCACCTTTATCGGGTGGGTTTCCGTGGTGGATATTATAAGACATTACTTGCACGCGCTGCCCATAAACCGCGGCGAAGCCAAATAAAAGGGTGAGAGTCACAACAATGCTTTTCATCTATTCTTCATTTAGATTTCATAATTTACCTGTAGATCATTTAAAGTTAGCAAACTTCTAGCAAGAAACGGTCTTTTCGCAAAGGTTCAATGCGACCCATATCTTTAAAATCGCAGAGCCATATCGCCTCAGGTTTTTAGGAACGAGAGTTTTAATCTATATTTATCAGGTATAATGTCCATATTTGGAAACACAAACGCCGATGAATAAAGAAAGATCCGCCACCTGGCAGATGGCCTTTAAAAAACACATTATTTGCATATGAAACTGTATTATCCACTTTTATTTATCTTATTTATAAGCTCCTGCCAAGTGCAGCACAGCAATCAAGGAGCGAATAAAATCAAGGAATTTTCCAATGGGGCTGTAGTAACAGCGCACCCTTTAGCGTCTCAAATTGGCGTTGATATTTTGCAAAAGAATGGCAACGCTGTTGACGCGGCTATAGCGGTTCAGTTTGCGCTAGCTGTTGTTTATCCAAATGCTGGAAACATTGGCGGCGGCGGATTTATGATATATAGGGACCACACAGGAGAAACTACGTCATTGGATTTTCGGGAAAAAGCACCTGGCAAGGCCGGTCGTGACATGTATCTTGATGAAGCAGGCGAACCTATTACAGAATTAAGTCTGGACGGGCAACTTGCAGCTGGCGTACCCGGCTCTGTGGCAGGCATGGAAGAGGCGCACAAGAAATTTGGATCGTTAGCTTGGTCCACGCTGCTCGAACCGGCGATAGCACTTGCAGAAAAAGGATTCCCGTTAACAACACAGCAAGCGAAAGAGTTTAACAGGCATCAGGATCGGTTTAAAAAGTTAAACAAAAATGGAGCGGAAATCATTCGAGAAAAACCGTGGACGCAGGGCGATGTTTTTGTACAAAATCAACTGGCGAACACCTTGAAAAGAATTGCGAACAATGGAAGCGCTGGATTTTACAGGGGTGAAACCGCCGACCTTATCGTTGCTGAAATGAAAAGAGGAAATGGCATAATCTCTCATGCCGATCTAGAAAACTACCGTGCTGTTTGGCGACAACCCATTGTAGGCAGCTACAAAAACTACAGCATAATTTCCATGCCGCCACCATCAAGCGGTGGAATCGCCGTGCTGGCACTTCTGCAATCTGTAGAAAAATATCCTTTAAAACAATGGGGATTTCAGGCGGATAGCACTGTACGGGCTATGGTCGAGGCAGAACGACGCATCTACGCCGATCGGGCAACACATCTTGGAGATCCGGATTTCTATAAAGTTCCTGCCGAATATCTTACCAACAAATCACGCAATCAAGCGCGCATGCAGAAAGTAAGCCTGCAGAAAGCAACCCCGAGTGATCAGGTGAAAGCAGCAAAATTTCCGGGCTATGAATCGGAAGAAACAACGCATTTCAGTATTGTAGACAACAAAGGAAACGCGGTTTCACTCACGACGACGTTAAACGGCTCCTATGGTGCCGGCGTCTGGGTAGATGGTGCCGGCTTCTTGTTGAACAATGAAATGGACGACTTTTCAGTAAAGCCGGGAACGCCAAATATGTACGGACTGTTAGGCGGAAAGGCAAACGCTATTCAACCGGGAAAACGGATGCTCAGCGCTATGTCGCCGACGATAGTGGAGGAAAACGGAAAATTGAAAATGGTCATTGGCACGCCTGGCGGATCAACTATTATCACCTCGGTTTTCCAAGGCATCCTTAACGTCCTTGAATTTGATATGGATGCGCAGGCTTCGGTGTCGGCTCCACGGTTTCACCATCAATGGAAGCCCGATCAGATAGATGTTGAAGAAGGAGCTATTGCAACGAAAGTACGGCAAAGCTTGGAGAGAGACGGGTATTCCATTCACAAACGCGGGAAGATGGGTAGAATGGAAAACATTATTGTTTTACCCAATGGAAAATTGCAGGTCGGCGCAGATCCGCGGGGAGATGACTTTGCCGCGGGATATTGATGGCAGGGTGCAAGTGGGGAATCAATCCCCTTCATGAGCAACCAACAATCGCTTTCTTAATCCAGAAAGCGATTGTCGATTTGTTTATTTGCTTTCGCACCTAGGCTCTTCAGATTCTCTATCTTTCTCACTACGTTGCCTGGCCCTGAGGATAATTTTTTCATTGCCTCCTGATGTTTTTCTCCAGCGCGCTGCAAGTGGACCTCGATTTGCTGCATATCCGTTAGAAAGCCCACAAATTTATCGTACAGTGCGCCAGCTTCCTTCGCAATTTCCAATACATTTCTGTTTTGTCTTTCCTGTACCCAAATGCTGGCTATGGTGCGCAGTGTAGCCAGCAGTGTAGATGGACTGACAATGACGACCCTGCGATCCCACGCTTCGGAAAACAAATCGGGCTTTTCGCGAACAGCAACACTTAATGCCGATTCAATAGGCATAAAAAGTAGCACAAAGTCTGGCGAATGTATGCCGTATATATCGTGGTAATTCTTCGTAGCCAAATCCCTTACATGGCTTTCAATAGAATGCACATGTTGTTTCAGAAATTTTGCTTGCTCCACCTCGTCTTCCGTATTAACCCATCGTTCATAAGCGACCAAAGATATCTTGGAGTCCACGACCAAGTGCTTTTCTTCGGGAAGCAGAATAATCGCATCCGGAATTTTACGGGTCTCCTCAGCGTTGAATACCGACTGCAAGGTATACTCTTGATCTTTAATCAGCCCCGAGCGTTCCAAGACACGCTCTAGTATAATTTCCCCCCAATTCCCCTGCTTTTTTGTATCCCCTTTTAACGCCCTGGTTAGGTTGTTAGCTTCATTTTTTATCAGTAGACTTTGTTGCATGAGTTGCTCCACAACTCCTTTCAAAACGTTTCTTTCTGCCGCTTCGTGTTGATAGGTCCGTTCCACCTTCTCTTCGAATGTTTTGATTTTTTCTTTTAGCGGCGTTAGAATCTGGTCCATTTGCTGCTGGTTCACCGCGGTAAACTTCTGCGTTTTTTCCTCCAAAATGCTGTTGGCCATATGCTGAAATTGCAGATTAAATTCTTCGCGTAAGCGCGTCATCTCGGCCTGCTGCGCCTGAAACTTTTCCTGCTGTGCCTGCAAATATGCATTTGTAGCCTCCAATGTCCTTTCTAGTGCTGCGCGCTCATTTCGCTCGCGTTGTAGTGCAGCATCTTGCTGCACACGCTGTTCAGCCAGCATACGCTCTCTTTCCTGCACTTTAGCAAGATCCAGACCTGCAATCTTATGCATTTCAACCAACCTTTCATGTTCGGTTTTGCTGACGTTGCTTGCGTTTGCGCGAACCAATAATAGCATGAAAATTACCAAAACACAGATAATTACAATCAGTAATATTTCCATAAAAACTTCTATAATAATAAACACCAATCACGTTGCTCATGATCGGCAGGAGAACTGTTCAGCACTTCGTCTTACTGCAACTTTTGGTGTGTTTTCCACCACAGGTCGGGCATGTCTCCTGCCACGGCTTGCTGATAATCTTCATACCTGCAAGGAACCCAATAATAACGCTCGTTGACAGATTTCGACCCGAAATACGGCACTTGCATCCACCAGCGGTCAGATTTTTTGCTCTTCACAAACACCAACTCGTAATCATCATTCTCCAATGTTGTTCGGTAGACGATGTATGCGGACTTGGGGATAAGTGGTGCATCGTTTTTTCGGTTATAGAAACCGTCAATAAAACACCAGATCATCTGTGCTACCAGACTGCCGGTGTGCCCCATAGGATCAAAGGTGGGGTTATATTCGTAGAAGCCGATGGACGAACATTTGTCTGACATCCCTGCATATCGTGTTAACTGGCAGGCTTCATCGCCATATAAGCCATTCGGGTTTGCATTCGCATTTCCAGGCGCTTCAGATGCCCGTATTGCACCAATATCAAAACTTAGTATATCTGCAGCACGTATCAAGGGCTCGGCTTGATCCAACTTTCCTGTCATCATCCCCATACGCATGGTGCTAAAAAACAGCTTATCATACATATTTAGCGATTCTTTACTGACCAAATAGGTTTGATAGGCCACATTACTAAGGTTGAAAAGATAGTCGGGTTGATGTAAGATAATATGATTCAGGTAGGTATTGGAATTTAAAGATGTATTCTCCGCATTGTCTTGATCCAGATCAAATTTCGCATCGATGATAGCCAGTTCTACACGTTGCTCTAAGGCCTCGTAGGCGGTATACTGCGCATAGGTCAAATCTTGCCCACCTCCGATAATGATCGGTAGAATATCCTGCTTCACAAGTTCCTCAACAACGGTTTTAAGGGCGACATAGGTATCCCGAATCGTAGCGCCAGCCTGGATATTGCCTAAATCCGCTATACGTACGTTATAGTCTCCTTGATACAAATTGTAAAGATGCTTGCGAACGGCATTTGCGGATTTTTTTGTACCAGCATTATTGACAGCACCCCGCTCTTCCTCAACGCCTAAAATTACGAGTTGCGGCTTATTATCCGGCGAATCAAGGTCAGGGAAAGTGTGCTCGTAAGCTTGGATAATCTTTCCAAACTGCGAATTATAAAAATCGGTGCCTGAACAAAATTCACGTGTTGAGATTGGCGAAAAAAAATCAGCTAAAGACATAGAATATGTTGGTATAAATAGGATACAAACTTCACAAATATGCATTTATTAGCTCGCTTTTTGAAGAAAAATTAATCAACAATAGTTAGGATTATTCGTAATACGTCACAAAGATGAATCACATTACTATTCATCAATCGTCCATTAGCTGCAGAAACAGCCGGCTTCATAAGACCGAAACGATTTGGATAGCAAATCACAATAATCTATCTTTGGAAGGAACAACTTTCAACAATTAAGTCAGCAGTGGTATTTGTAACAGGTGGAACTGGTTTTTTGGGATCAACATTGATCAAATTATTAACGGATCAAGGTGTGGCTGTCGTGGCCATCAAACGCGAACATTCGGTGATCCCAGAAACTTTGCGCTCTTCCTCTTTGATACAATGGATCAACGCCGACATAACGGATTATTTTACGTTATCCGATATCTTCGGCGGTGTTACGCAGGTGTACCATTGTGCAGCCAAAATATCCTACCAGCCGGAAGACTTTGCAGCCATGCTGCATGCCAATATAGAAGGCACTAAGCATATTGTTAATCTCTGCCTTGAACACGGCGCACGCTTAGTCCACGTTAGCTCGATTGCAACACTTGGCGTGAGTAAGCGAGGGGAGTTGCTTTCGGAAAGTAGTAAATGGGACGAAGGCGCGGAGAACTCAAAATACGCTGTGTCAAAATACGAAAGCGAGATGGAGGTTTGGCGCGGCATCGTTGAAGGGCTCGACGCTGTTATCGTTAATCCATCTGTTATCATGGGGATCGGAGCAGGCACAAAAGGCTCCGGCGTCATCTTCAATATGGTGCAAAAAGGATTAAAAATCTATCCGCCAGGTACCGTGGGCATCGTGGATGTGGAAGATGTGGCTAAAGTGATGATCGTGCTCATGGACCAAGTAGCTATCTCTGGCGAACGTTTTATTCTGAACAGTGAAAACCTCACCAACAAAGATCTTTTAGAACGCATCTCGAAGCTTCTAAACAAGCCTTCTCCAACGGTCGCAGCAAAGCCCTTTATGCTGAGCATTGCCTGGCGCGCAGCTAAGCTTATTGCACTAATAAAAAGGGAGCGCCCTTCTTTAACCCGCGACGCCGCAAAAGCAGCGGCCTCAAAACTAGCCTATTCGAATCAAAAGATCACCGACACCACAGGATACATCTTTAAGCCTGTTGACGTAACTTTGAAGGAAATAAGTCTTGCACTAAATCCTAACACCATAAATCAAACTGAACTACTGTGAAAAATTACTATATCATCGATTTCGATAGTACCTTTACACAAGTCGAAGCACTGGATGAATTAGCTCGCATATCATTAAAAGATCATCCCGATAGAGAGGAGATCTATCAGAAGATCGAAGACTATACAAATCTTGCTATGGAAGGCAAAATCTCTTTTCGGGAGAGCTTGACGGGGCGCGTGCAATTATTGAATGCAAACAAATCACACCTAAACAAGTTAGTTTCCCATTTGAAAAAGAAAGTATCCTTGTCATTTGGGCGAAACAAGGAATTTTTCAAAAAAAATGAAGATACCGCATGGATCGTTTCGGGCGGATTTAAAGAGTTTATCACGCCTGTGGTAACACCCTACCACATAAAAAAAGAAAATATCTACGCCAATACGTTTAAGTTTGACGACGAAGGAAATATTATTGGTTACGATGACAGCAACCCGCTATCGGACGAAGGAGGAAAGGTTAAGCTACTTCGAGCGCTCAATATCGATGGTCGTATCTTCGGAATCGGCGACGGCTACTCTGATTTTCAGCTGAAGGAATCCGGTCTTATTGAGAAATTTTTCGCCTTTACCGAAAACATCTCCAGACAAAGCGTTACGGAAAAAGCGGACCATATCACACCGAGCTTTGATGAGTTTTTATACGTGAACGATTTGCCACGAGCAATTTCGTACCCCAAAAACCGTATCCTTTGTTTAATTATTGGCGATGTGCCGGAAATAGCCGTACATATTCTCAAACGCGACGGGTTTTCTGTGCGCACAAAGGAAACCTTTGAAGAAAAATACGTCAAAGATGTCGGCATGCTGTTGGTAGCCGATGGCGTGAAGATCCTCGACGAACAGCTTGAACGGGCTGACAAGCTCAAAACTATTGGTTATTTAGGTGATGTTAAAGGAAACGTCAGCAAGGAAATTTGTACGGAAAAAGGTATCGTCGTTTTCGACGATAAAAAGAACAAGAAACGTAACTCCGAATTTATTCCGCGCCGAATGGCAGACTTCATCAACAACGGAGACACCTACATGAGTCGTAACTTCCCAAACTTGACGTTACCAAGGCTCATGCAAGCTCACCGCCTGCTCCACATCCATCAAAATGTTCCCGGCATTATGGCCCAGATCAATAATGTGTATGCAGAAAATGACATCAATATCATCTCTCAATTTTTGATGACAAAAGGGGATATTGGCTATGCTGTGACCGATATACATGCTGCTTACGATAAGAATTTGTTGAAGCAGCTCAAGCAGATCGATAATACCATAAAGTTTAGGATTTTATATAAGTAGTTTGAAAACCCCTTCGATACGAATCGAAGGGGTTTTTTATTGCTTTTCAAACGGATCGTCCCTCGCTCGAACCTTTCCGTCCTTTGCCAGGACAGGGCGTTACTTTTGTAAGGGGATTTTTGCTTTTCAGACGGATTGTCCCTCGCTCAAACCTTTCCGTCCTTTGCCAGGACAGGGCGTTACTTTTGTAAGGGGACTTTTTTCTTTTCAAACGGATTGTCCCTCGCTCAAACCTTTCCGTCCTTTGCCAGGACAGGGCGTTACTTTTGT
>NZ_JJMU01000030.1 GCF_000757725.1 Sphingobacterium deserti | reverse complement strand
TGACAGGCAGCCTGCTGCTGTGCGTGGGGTTGTGGGAGAAATCGCCTCGATGAACCAAAGATTTTTTGTATACTTTTTCATCTGAAAAAGTATGGCCCAGTCCCGGCAAGGGACAAGCGATCTGCCGCATGCCGCAGCAAGTTCAGATTGATGTTTATAAAACAGTTTGTCCCTCGCTCAAACCTTTCCGTCCTTTGCCAGGACAGGGCGTTACTTTTGGAGGGCAAAAGTAACCAAAACCCCGTCGCTTACTTTTGTTGCATCCTTATTAAATAGTGCAAAGGCAAATGACTACAGACGCAACAAAACTGATGCAACATTTCCGTTAATAATGATCCCTGCAATCACTTATCAAGCAAAACTTTTCTATGTACTAAGTACTACATACTATCATCTAAAGAGGCGACATTTCGTTTAAAATTGGTAGGAAGCAATAAAGAAAAGTTTAACATCCCACTACGCTATACGCATTACGCAATTCTATTTACTAAATACAATCTATTCTCATTACCCACTACCCTCTTAAAAAAACGAATAGGTATTATCCGGTGTAAGCAGCATATCCAATGGGACATCGAATGGCCCAACATCGGCAATTTCTAGGATAGGCTCAAAATAGGAAAGCCCAATTTTTACGCAATCAGGGCGGCACTTAGCTAGAAAACGATCATAAAAACCTTTTCCATATCCTACCCTATTTCCTTTCATATCGGCGACAAGCAACGGAATAATCACCGCGTCCAAAGCACTTTCCTCCACCGGTTCTCCGGAGATAGGTTCCGTTATTCCCCAAGCGCTCTCTTCCATCAGCGTTTTTTCTGTATACAGGAAATTCTCCATACTGTAGTTGGCTATGTTAGCCCTGCTCACGACGATATTGTTCGCGGGGAAGTGATGTTGCACGTATTCGATAAAACGCCACATATCGGGCTCATGCTGGCTTGCGATAGGCAGAAACGTGTGAATGTATGTTTTATCTGACCAGGATAAGGTTTGCAAGCGTAGCAATAATGCATCGTTAAAACTTTCAATGGCATCGCTGGGAAGCTGCTTCCTCCGTTCCTTATACGTGTGTCGCAAAGTTGCTTTTATCATTGTCTATAAACAAAATCGGTCTTGCGCTGCAGCAGCATACAAGACCGATTAGTAAATTTTAGTAGCTCAGTTCTTATTTTACGCGTTCGATATAATCACCGGTACGCGTATCCACTTTCACTTTGTCACCTTGATTGATGAATAAAGGAACGCGAATTTCTACGCCAGTTTCCACGGTTGCGCTTTTCAAAGCATTGGTGGATGTATCGCCTTTGACAGCCGGTTCTGTATACGTAATTTCAAGTTCGACGGTAGCAGGTGCCTGCGCCATAATAGGCTCATCGCTTTCAAAAGCAATAATGACATTCATACCTTCTTTCAAGAAACGGGCTGTATCGCCGAAAAGATTCTTAGGAATATTGAACTGTTCGTACGTGTTGTTATCCATCACAACAAAGAAATCGCCTTCGTCGTATAGATATTGGTAATCATTTGTTTCTACACGTGCAATTTCAACATCTTCGTCTGTTCTGAAACGATACTCTACTAATTTACCACTACGTACATTACGCATACGCGCTTGATAAAAGGCCCGTAAGTTTCCCGGCGTGCGGTGGATAAACTCCTCCACAGCGACTAACTCTCCGTTAAAACGTAATATATTTCCTGACTTTACTTCAGATGCTTTTGACATAACAATATCTTTGAATTTTGATTACAAAACTACAAAATATACGGTTTAAAAAAAATCTACTGACTATTTATACGAAAGGATGTTGAGCGATTCATCGCAAAAAGCATATTCCCGCTCCTGGTTGGAGCCGATAATCAACATTCGCTCGGGCCCTATGGTCTCCTGAATAAGATTCAAATACCATGTTTCACCAGCGGCATCCAAATTACTAGTCGGCTCATCCAAAAGAACAAGTGGGGTGCCGGCACAGCAGGTAAGTGCAAGTTTGACGCGTTGCTTCATTCCCGACGAAAAAAAACGGATTTCCTTATCTACAGCTTTGTCAAGTTGCAACAGATCGATCAGACGATCAGCTGTGAATCCGGGCAAAAATGATTTGAACTTGAAATGAAAATCTATCATTTCACGGAGGGTAAATTCTTCCAACAACTCCACGTAGGGCGCGGCCATTGTTATATCCTGGAACACCTTATCTACTTCAATAGGTGACCCATCGTTGGTTTTATATAAAATTTGGCCTTCACTGGGTGAGAGATTGGACGCTATAATTTTCAATAACGTCGATTTCCCCGAGCCATTTGGCCCAAGGATAGCATATTTCTTTCCAAATGATAAGGTATAATCGATATGGCGAAATACCCATTCTCTATTATACCGTCTGCCTAAGTCTTGTAAAGTTATACTCAATAAACGTATCGTGTTAAAGTGTGGATATACGACCTTGGTTGAACCCTTTGATCACACCGCGGTTAGAATTCCGCACGAAAGACAAAATTTCGTCGCGTAATTCGGTAGGTGCAAATTCGGCTTCGATAAGATCTAACGCCTTCGTGAGGTTACGGTTTTGTACAAAGAGTACCCGATAGATATCTTGAATTTCCGTGATCTGTTCTGCCGTGAACCCTCTTCTACGCAGCCCGACGGAATTGATACCAGCATAGGAAATCGGTTCGCGCGCCGCCTTGATAAACGGTGGAACATCCTTCCGCACAAGTGTACCGCCAGTCACGAATGCATGTGAGCCAATCTGACAAAATTGATGCACAGCAACCATACCCGCTAGAACGACATAATCACCTACCGTGATATGCCCCGCCAACGTGCTGGAGTTTGAAAAGATACAGTTGTCGCCCACGAAACAGTCGTGTGCAATATGGCTATATGCCTGTATCAGGCAATTTTTACCAATAACAGTTTTATAACGGTCTTTGGTTCCTCTGTTGATCGTAACACACTCCCGGATGGTTGTATTGTCACCAATCTCCGCCGTCGTAACTTCGCCTTCGAACTTCAAATCTTGCGGTTCGCCAGAAATTACTGACCCCGGAAAGATACGGCAATTCTTGCCAATTCGCGCGCCGTTCATTATCGTCACATTGGATCCTATCCACGTACCTTCTCCAATTTCAACATCCTTGTAAATTGTGGTGAATGGTTCGACCACAACATTCTGCGCTATTTTAGCCTCAGGATGTATATATGATAACGGTTGTATCATGTTAATTACCTTTTACTTTTACAATTTGAGCCATCAGCTCTGCCTCACTCACTACCTTATCGCCTACCATACTTACCGTTTTCATACGGGCTATGCCTCGACGGATGGGCTCCAACAATTCGCAGCTAAAAATTATTGTATCCCCCGGCGTCACCTGGTTTTTAAAACGAGCATTTTCTATTTTTAGGAACAGTGTCAACCAATTTTCTGGATCAGGCACTGTATTTAACACTAAAATACCACCGGTTTGCGCCATTGCTTCAATTTGCAATACGCCAGGAAACACAGGGGAGCCAGGAAAATGTCCAGTGAAAAATTCCTCATTCATCGTCACATTTTTTAGCCCCACAACGTGCGTATCAGATAGCTCCAATATCTTATCAATCATCAAGAATGGCGGGCGGTGTGGCAAGATATTCATGATCTGCACGGTATCGTACACCGGTGTCATATTAGGATCGTACACCTTCATATTCTTGCGGTTTTTATCTCTTTTCATTTGCGCTTTGATCTTTTTCGCAAACGCAGCATTTGCTGCATGGCCAGGCCGTGCAGCCATGATATGCCCTTTTAAAGGACGACCAACCAAAGCTAAATCGCCGATCATATCCAGCAATTTATGCCGAGCAGGCTCGTTTTGATAACGCAACTGGATATTGTTCAAAATACCCTCATTCGCCACCTCTACCGTTTTATTGAATAATCCAGATAACTTATTCAGCTCATCTTCGCTGACCTCTTTATCCACGATAACGATGGCATTGGAAAGATCGCCCCCTTTTATAAGGTTATGATTTAGTAGGCTTTCCAATTCATGTAGGAAACAAAAGGTGCGCGAGGAAGCAATTTCAGCACGGAACTCCGAGATATTACTTATTGATGCATGCTGACTTCCTAAAACGGATGAGTTGAAGTCGATCATACAGGTAAGCCTGTACCCATCCAATGGCATCGCAATGATCTCAACCTTACGGTCTTTTTCAATGTAGGCTACATTATCTTTGATCTCATAATAGTCTCGATCTGCTTCCTGATCGATAAAGCCGATTTCCAGCAGCTTTTCAACATATATTTTTGAGCTTCCATCTAAAATAGGAACCTCCGGCCCATCAATTTCGATAAGCACGTTATCAATTTGTAAACCTACAAAGGCAGCCATCAGATGTTCTATGGTACTTACTGATGCGCCATTTTGTGATATTGTGGTGCCTCTAGAGGTATCCGATACATTATCAGCATCGACAGCAACAATGGGCTGCCCCTCTAAATCTACACGCTTAAACTTATACCAATGGAATTCTGCAGCAGGTTTGATAGTCATATTCACGATTTCGCCCGTGTGTAGTCCTATCCCTGATATAGTTATTTCGGACTGAATTGTCCTTTGTTTCACATTCATATCTAACATAAACTATTTAGCAAAATTATCGCTGTCGTCCAGCTTTCTTAGTCTTGCCTCCAAAGCGGCTAAACGATGTTCCAGCGCTGGCAACTTACTGTACAGCACTTGTGAGCGTAAATTACTGCTGTAGGGCATAGCAGGTGAACCGCCCCATTTTTTATTTTCTTGATCAATCGATCTGTTGATTCCGGATTGCGCCTGCACCTGCGAGCCGGCAGCGATATGTATATGCCCTACAATACCGACTTGCCCGCCTAATACCACCTGCTCTCCTACCTTTGTACTTCCTGAAATACCGGTTTGCGCTGCGACTACGGTATTCGTGCCGATTTCCACATTATGTGCAACCTGTATTAAATTATCAAGCTTAACGCCTTGACGAATCACGGTGGATCCTAGCGTCGCTCTATCGATCACGGTGTTGGCCCCCACTTCGACATCGTCGTGGATAACCACATTGCCTATTTGAGGCACTTTATTGTAGGTGCCATCTGTCTGCGGAGCAAAGCCAAAGCCATCACTACCCACCACAACACCGCTATGTAGTACCACGTTTTGTCCAATACGGCAATCGTAATACACTTTAACGCCAGGAAAGATCACAGTATTATCACCAATGGTAACACCATCGCCAATGTAGACCTGAGGGTGGATCTTCACACCATTTCCGATTTTTACATCGCGCCCTATATAGGAAAATGCGCCCAAATAAAAATCAGTACCCATGGTAGCCGTTTCATGCATATAAGACGGCTCCTCTACGCCGCTCCGTTCGTTACGAAGTTTATGATAGATTTTAAGTAGTTCAGAAAAAGCTAAGTAAGCATCTTTCACACGAATCAAAGTCGTGTCTACATCTTTCTGAAGTTGTAAGTCTTCATTTACGATCACTGCTGAGGCGTTCGTTTCATAAAGAAAATGTTCGTATTTCGGATTGGATAGAAAAGCTAAAGAACCAATAGTGCCTTCTTCTATTTTAGCCAATTGATTTACAGTAACATCCGGATTTCCATCTACGTACCCGCCTAGTAATGTTGCTATTTGATTTGCAGTAAATTGCATCTTACAAATGTATACTTTTTCTTAATTAATTCTTACCATTTTGTTAACCTTCATACAATGGAAAGCCTATTTCCTTCGGATACGAAATGGCATATTTCTCCACCCGCTTGGCCAAAGCTTCCAGATTCGAAAGATCAGATGCTTCAGTAATATCCTGAACGCTACCCATTTTGTTCAAAATTTTTATGTTGTTATAGCGAGCGTCATAAGCACTGTTCTGAATCGTTTGTTCATAAACAAAGTAATCCACTTCTGTGTCATTTAATTCAAAATGGGCTTTTACCTTTTCTTTCACAAAAGATATTTCCTCCCGAGAATACGGAACACTTCGCAATTCGGTGCGTAAAAGATCCCTGTTCATTAATTTGCGACAGAGCGTTTGCAGAATTTTGTCGTCCGAATACACCCAATCCTTTACCGCCGACATGATATCTGTATCATCAAGCCGAGTAAACCAGATCAAATGATCAGGGATATCGAGAAAGTTATGGATATCAATTTTATTTTGCAGAAAATGCCGAAGTGCTTTTGATGCAAATAACGTTTTGCCCTGCATACTGAGTTCTTTTGCCCTGTACAAAATTTTGATGAGCATCTGCTCTGCGCCGATAACGGTTTTATGAAGATACACCTGCCAGTACATCAGTCTTCGTGCTATCAGGAACTTCTCTACAGAATAGATGCCTTTTACTTCAACAACCAGATTTTCATCCTTCACGTTCAGCATCTTAATTATTCGGTCAAAAGAAATCACACCTTCCGAAACACCCGTGAAAAAGCTATCCCGATTTAAATAATCCATTCTATCCGTATCAAGCTGGCTCGATATCAATTGGTGAAAAAACTGTCTTGGGTATTCGTTGTTGAAAATCGTTATGGCTAAACTCAAACGACCTTTAAATTCTTCGTTTAGTTTATCCATCAATAAGGCGGAAATCATCTCGTGAGATACGCCTTCTATAAGCGTATGCTCTAGCGAGTGGGAAAACGGACCATGCCCAACGTCGTGCAAAAGAATCGCGGCCAAGGTGGCTTCCTCTTCTTCCGTGCTAATATACACGTCTTTACTACGAAGGGTGTCGATCGCTAAGCAAGTTAAATGCATAGCCCCTACGACATGTTGGAAGCGTGTATGCAAGGCACCTGGGTAGACAAGGTGCGTCATGCTTACTTGCTTGATAAAGCGTAGCCGTTGTAAGAAAGGATGTTGAATAAGATCGAAAATAAATGCCGACGGAATTGAAACAAATCCGTAGACAGGGTCGTTAATTATTTTTTTCTTATTCAATTTTCTGCAACTTTTTAATTATTATTACTTTTGATAGTGCTATAGTCCTTCCTTAATCTTCGCCTAAATTAGCGCAAAGATAAGCAGAATGAAGTTAATTAATGTTAAAATAAAAGCTGTAATGCCTTATTTGGCTAATTTGTGAAAGCTTCATCGGGAAACTTCTTCGCGTAGTCGCCATAGCAAATTCCTCCTTCAAATTTAAACAACGCATACATGATCAATAAAATACATATACTTTGGGCAGATGACGAAATTGAGTTTTTAAAGCCGCACGTCATGCTGTTGGAGGAAAAGGGTTACCGTGTAAAAACGGTTAATAATGGGAACGATGCCGTGGAAGCATTCCAAAACGAACCCTTTGATCTTGTATTCCTCGATGAAAATATGCCCGGAAAAACCGGCTTAGAGACCTTGGCAATACTTAAAACCATCAATCCGACCATCCCTACTGTCCTGGTTACGAAAAATGAGGAGGAACATTTGATGGAAGATGCTATTGGCTCTAAGATTGATGACTATCTGATTAAGCCGGTAAACCCAAAGCAAATCCTCTTGACGATCAAAAAGTTCACCGAGAATAAGCGACTCGTGAGCGAGAAAACCTCGATGGCCTATCAGCAAGAGTTTCGAAATTTAGGGATGACGATAAACGATGATCTTGACCATAAACAATGGACGGACGCCTACCGAAAATTGATATATTGGGAACTCTCCCTACAAAAACTAGAAGATGCCGGAATGCACGAGATTTTAACGATGCAAAAATCAGACGCAAATAGCTTATTTTCTAAGTTCGTTGAAAAAAATTACCTCAACTGGATCCAAAATAAGGAGGATGGTCCTATACAATCGCATCAATTATTTAAGAAGAAGGTATTCCCTGCCTTGGAAGCTGATAAGCCTACATTTTTCTTCTTGATCGATAACCTTCGCTACGATCAATGGAAGATCGTTAACGACGTAATAACAGATTATTATCGATTAGAAGAGGAAGATGCGTATTTCAGTATTCTTCCAACCGCAACGCAGTATGCACGAAACGCGATATTTAGTGGGTTAACCCCTTTGGAAATGGAACGCCGCTTTCCGGATCTATGGCAAAACGATGACGAGGAAGGTGGAAAAAACCTAAACGAAGATAAGTTTTTAAGCGACCAGATCAATCGTCTTTACCGCCGAGATATCAAGCATTCCTACCACAAGATCTTAACGCTGGATCAAGGCAGGGATATCGTCGATTCGCTCAATAACCTGATGCAAAATGATCTGAATGTTTTGGTGTATAACTTCGTCGACATGCTTTCGCATGCCCGGACCGATATGGCCATGATACGCGAACTGGCTAACGATGAAAGCGCTTACCGCTCACTAACGCTATCTTGGTTTGAGCATTCACCACTGCTAGACACGCTAAAGTGGCTTGCCCAACGCAATGTCAAAGTTATTATAACGACTGATCACGGTACTATCCGTGTAAAACGTCCAAGCAAAATCATCGGTGACCGCAATACCAATACCAACTTGCGTTACAAACAGGGGAAAAACCTTAATTACACGAATAAGGAAGTTTTTGTCATCAAAAATCCGCACGATGCGCAGCTGCCGAAGCTACACGTCAGTTCTTCTTTCGTTTTTTCTAAGGACGATTACTTCTTTGTGTATCCCAATAACTACAACCATTTTTCCAACTATTACAATGGTACCTTCCAACATGGCGGCATATCCATGGAAGAGATGATTATCCCCTATGCGGTGTATACGCCGAAATAAAATACAGGCGATTAGAATAACTCCCTGTACGTAATCCCTCAATCGAAAAGCTTGAAGACCATGCGTTGATTAAGTTATGGCTATGCTGACAGTTCAAAAGCGACAGAATTTGCTTTTGATCATCAAAAGTAATGGTTTGCCGCGGCATGCGGCAGATCGCTCGTCCCTGGCCGGGACTGGGCCATACTTTTTCAGATGAAAAAGGTATGCAAAAAATCTTTGTTTCATCGAGGCGATTTATCCCGCAATCCCACGCACAGCAGT
>NZ_JJMU01000029.1 GCF_000757725.1 Sphingobacterium deserti | reverse complement strand
TGGATTTCGGGAAATAATCTCATGCCTGCCCATACCCACTAGGCCACGGCAGTCTTCAGCTCTTTCCATCGCTTGATGAAACGTAGAATGCCGTTATCTGGTTTCGAAAAGATACGGCTGGTCTATCGATTTATTAGTATTGAGTAATGAGTAGTGCGTAGTGAGAAATTTTTTAAGAGCTATTATAATGCATTTGCCAGTTTTAAACGAAATGTCGCCTCTTTTTTAGATGATAGTATGTAGTACTTAATGTAAAGAATTGCGTAAAGCGTATAGCGTAGTGAGAAGTTAAACTTTTCTTTGCTTTATTGCTTCTTCCCCTTATTAAACGAAATGTCGCCTCGAAAGCTTTGCAATATGTAGAAACTTGCCATTGCACAAACCTCCCCTGCAAAGGTTTCAAGCGACGGGGTTTTGAATACTTTTGCCCCTCAAAAGTATTTGCCTTGCCGCGGCATGCGGCGGAAGGGTTGAGCGAGGGACAATCCGTTTGAAAAGCAAAAAAGTCGCCTTACAAAAGTAATACCCTGCCTTGCCTAAGGACGGATGGGGCTGAGTGGAGGACAATCCGTTTGAAAAGCAGACATTACCTTACAAGGGAAAAACCTTGCTGCGGCATGCGGCGGAAGGGTTGAGCGAGGGACAATCCGTTTGAAAAGCAAAAAAGTCCCCTTACAAAAGTAATGCCTTCTCTTGGTAAAGGACGGATAGGATGTGTAAAGGGAGGTCAAGCACAGCCTAATTAAACACCACATACCTTACAACCTCTATATTAACAGAAACACCTATAGAAAGATCTTTGGTAGGATAATAAATGGCGTGTAATGTCAACGAGCCGTTGCTCAGGATAAGCTCCTTAAAAAATCCTCGAAAACGAATGTCCTTGATAAGGAAAGCCCCCTCACTATCGGGTTTATAGTGAATGTCTTCTTGATGGATGCCGATGTTCGTATCTGTTTCGATATGCAATGCCGCCGCCTCCTCTGCTGTCAATATATTACTTTTCGCAAGAAGTTGCGCTGTGTAGCTATGGCGCGGATTGTAATAAAGCATCTCCGGATTTCCCTGTTCCAGGATCTTTGCATTTTTCATCACAATAAGTTCATCAGCCATAGCGAGCACTTCTGTCGGGTCATGAGATACCAATACGATGGTAAGTCCGCTCTCTTCTACGATAGTGCGGATATCTTGCTGCAAAGCGTCCCGAAATGCCGCGTCGACCTGGTTGAAAGGCTCATCCATTAACAATACTTCGGGCTCATTGATCAGCGCACGGGCGATAGCCACACGTTGCTTTTCACCGCCGCTGAGATCTGCAACGCGCTGTTGTGCAAGATGGTCGATTTTCAGTCTTTTTAGCGTTTCCCGGGTTTTCGATTCTTTTCTGGCAAGGTTTGTATTTGGAAGTTGCGAGGCGATATTATCCCAAACTTTGGCATATAGATTAAGGTCTTCAAAGCCTTGGGAGACCAGTCGCATGGCATCATGCCCGGGAATAAGCTTATCCTTTCGCGTGGGAACAAGCCATCCTTTATAGCGCACCTCACCCTCAGACGGCTCCAAAAGGCCGTAGATAAGTTTTAACAGCGTGCTTTTTCCGCTTCCAGACTCTCCGATGATCGCCGTTATCTTCCCCTCTGAAATGCCAAAGTCCACCTGATCTACTGCTGTGACAGACTCTTTGGCGGAAAAGGTATGGGATAGCTGCTCTCCAAAAATCAGCGGAACATCAGGTCGTTGAATATCATTCGGTATATATTGACAGGAAGAGGTTTTTTGTGCCATAAAGAAAAAGTGCCGGAAACTGTTTAGTCCGGCACAAAAGTACGCATTTAATATCAAGGATCTTAAATGCTAGATCTGCTTTTAGAAACCTAGCGTCAATCCAAATGTAAAATTATTTAGCGATTGCTGATTCGGGCTGTTTTCAAACATATCGTTGAGGTAATACTTCGCGAAAACTCCCATAGAGCCGTAACCTACCCGGGCGAATGCACCGTATTGGAAGCTAGCCAAATTGTAATTATCACGGAATTTTTGTCTTCCGAACTCTTCACTTCGCAGTCGCTGTGTGCCCTTTAGCAATATACCTGTCATAGCACCCACCGCTATTTTGGCACGATCGCCGTGCCGGTTTTTACGGCTTCGAAATTCAAAAGTCAGCGGTACACGTAGGTAGGTAGACGTAAATACGTTTCTTCTATAGTCTGTCGTAGATTCCACAAACGTTAACGGCACCGCGTCTGTATCTAATATCACGTCATTCTTTAGTCGCAAGTAGTTCCACTCGAAACCTGTAGACACATATACCTTAAACATATCCGTAAACCGGAGGCCTACTTGAGCGACATCAAAGCCAAAATTGGATGCTCTGCCGTAATCCAGCGGTTGGTTCTCCGGAGATAAGGTAAAGCTACCATTGTCGATAAGTCGGGAAAATCCCCAATCGATCCGCGTGAATGTCAGCCCGCCGAAGAACCGAGGGTATGTGACAACTTTCCCGCGGTCGTCGTAATCTTTTTTACCGAGCGTAGGCTCAAAGTCCATATGCCTATTTTCTGTGCTATCGCTCGTATCTTCCTGTGCAGATACCGATGCGATGAATAGTAAGCCTGCCATAAAGCTGGATAGGATGTAGCTTGTAAGTGTATTTTTCATAATGGTTATTTTCTATGCTTTTTTCGAGTTTTTACCAGTGAATTAAATATGTCAACGCGAAGGGATCCTTCTTCGTCATTGCTGAAGTGTATAGTTTTGCTGTCATCAGGGTTCACCACTTCCGATATTTTATTGAGCAACCCAGCTACTAAACCCTTCTGCGGGGCAGAATTTTGTGGAACAGTCGCGAGCATAGAATCCTCTACCTCCGGATCGTCAATAAGCGGCTGTATAGGATCTATCTCTACCACCTTATGACTTGTAAGCGCGCTGCTTTTAATGCTGTCAATCGGAGCAACCTCGACCATCGCAACTTGAATCTCGGGCAGTTCCAAATCAAGCTTTTTCGACTCCTCCGCCGCGGTTGGGGTCAAAGGTGATGAATTTGATGATTCTTTTTTCTGCGGCACTTTTTCTTCCACGATATACGCCGCTGAATTATCTTCCAGCTGTAATGCATCTGCAATACCTGACTTTTCTATTTTCCGATCGCTACTGGTTGCTGGTGTTTTAACAACCTGTACTTCCGCGGCTTTTTGAATTTGATCTTCCGTATTGTTGTAAAGTAACGCGGCGATACCGACGACGATTATTGTAGCGGCAGCGTAACGAAGCCATGGCTGTTTCCAAAAAGGAGTAGTCTGGCGCTTTATTCCAAGTTCCGCGTCGATACCGGCCCAAACATCTTCGCTCGGCTGTACGTTCAGATCAGCTAATTGATCACGGAAAAGTTTATCTAATTGATCGTCGTTCATGATGCTTGTCCTTCCCTATTAAGTAGTCTTTCCTTAAGCCACTGTCTTGCTCTTGATAATTGCGATTTTGAATTGCCTTCACTGATAGAAAGCTTTTCGGCAATTTCGCGGTGTGAATAGCCGTCGATAGCATAGAGGTTGAATATGGTGCGGTAACCTGCCGGTAGCAGCTGTATCAGCGCCAGCAAATCTTTGTAATGAACCGCATCAGCGCTTTCCACTGATCCCGCAATCTCCTCATGCCTTTCGTCGACAGATTCAACCATCGCGATGTTGTTTCTTCTGTAATGTTCTATTGCCGTATTGACCATTATCTTTCTTATCCATCCTTCTAATGAACCCTTGCTTTCAAAATATTCCGCTTTCTGAAATACCTTGATAAAGCCAATCTGTAAAATGTCTTTAGCCAGCTGTTCGTCTGAAGCATAACGAAGGCAGACGGCAAACATTTTCTTGGAAAACAATTGGTAGAGTTCGAACTGCGCTTTGCGTTCGCCTTTCAGGCATTTGGCCCACAGTATTTCCAACGGTTGCTTTTCCAAGTTTTTGATTAGTCTTTATAGGGAAGACGGGGAAAAAGAAAGGATGGTTGCATGGCCGCAAAAAAAATTATGCGATACTAATTTTTCGCTGTTCTGGCGAAAGCGCCTCTATATATATATGTACAGCATCAGCAGGCAGGAGGCTCGCAATTTTCTCTGGCCATTCTACAAAACAATAATTTCCAGAGTAGAAGTATTCCTCATAGCCTAGATCTAAAGCTTCTTCTTCATTTTTGAGCCGGTAAAAATCGAAATGAAAAATGCTGCCTGCTTCGAAAACATATTCGTTGACAATGGAAAATGTAGGGCTTGAAGTGGGTTCCTGTACGCCTAGGGATCTACAGAGCGCATTAATTAACGTGGTTTTTCCTGCACCCATCTTCCCGTGAAACAGAAAAATTCTGTCATCCGGGAAAGTTGATAAGATCTTTTCGGTCACTTCGTTTAATTCTGCTAAGCTATTTACAAGGATTTCCATGATCAAATGTAGGATTATATCATTTATTATGCTAATACTTTTGTTTCCGCTACAATCCTTCCGCCGCATGCCGCAGCAAGGTTTTTCCCTTGTAAGGTGATGTCTGCTTTTCAAACGGATTGTCCTCCGCTCAGCCCCATCCGTCCTTAGGCAGGGCAGGGTATTACTTTTGTAAGGCGACTTTTTTGCTTTTCAAACGGATTGTCCGACGCACACCCCTTCCGCCGCATGCCGCGGCAAGGCAAATACTTTTGAGGGGCAAAAGTATTCAAAACCCCGTCGCTTGAAACCTTTGCAGGGAGGGCTTGTGCAGTGGCAAGTTCCTACATATCGCAAAGCTTTCGAGGCGACATTTCGTTTAATAATGGGAAGAAGCAATAAAGAAAAGTTTAACTTCTCGCTACACTATACGCATTACGCAATTCTTTACACTAAGTACTACATACTATCATCTAAAAAAGAGGCGACATTTCGTTTAAAATTGGCAAATGCATTATAATAGCTCTTCAAAAATTTCTCACTATGCAATACTCATTACTCACTACCAATCAAGCGAAAGACCAGCCGTATCTTTTCGAAACCAGATAACGGCATTCTACGTTTCATTAAGCGATGGAAAGAGCAGAGGGCTGCCGTGGCCTAGTGGGTATGGGAAGGCATGAGATTATTTCCCGAAATCCAATCTAAAAGGATTTTGGGATGTCATCTAGCCTGACAGGCAGCCTGCTGCTGTGCGTGGGGTTGTGGGAAAAATCGCCTCGATGAAACAAAGATTTTTTGTATACTTTTTCATCTGAAAAAGTATGGCCCAGTCCCGGCTAGGGACAAGCGATCTGCCGCATGCCGCGGCAAGGCACTACTCCCTACCGTAAAACATCCTTTAGCCAAACAAAAAGGCTATCAGACCAGCTACGCGAATCAGTCTTGTTTTGCAATCCAAAGCCATGCCCACCTGTCTCGTAAAAAAAGAGCGTATTGGGTATCCCTTCGCGATCGAGCGCTTCTTTGTAGCTTGTGGAGTTTTGGAGGACCACGACTTTATCGTCGGCGGCATGAACGAGAAATGTTGGCGGTGTATTTTTTGAAACACGTTCATCCATCGAAAAATAGGCTACATCCTGCTCCGCAGCATGCTCGCCTATCAGGCTCTTCTTGGATCCCTTGTGCGTTATACTATCCCGCATGGAAATCACAGGATAAATGAGCACCGAAAAATCTGGCGGTAGGTTTTGCGGCTGCGCATTATCAATTTTTACATCTCCAAAATGGTTGGAGAGCGAGGCCGCGAGATGCCCACCAGCGGAAAAACCTACTACGCCTACCTTTTTAAAGGCATAATGTTTCCGGATATATTGCATGCCCCGCTGCGCATCCTGCAAAGGCCCGACTTTGCGTTCCGGCATATTTTCGTCCTTTGGCAAGCGATAATACAACACAAAAGCACTGTAGCCCTGTTTATTAAATTCCTTAGCTACCTGATGCCCCTCATGGTTGATAGCAACATGCGAATAGCCGCCACCGGGTATAATGAGTACCGCTTTATCAGCATCCTTTAACGGATAGCGATATAAAACAGGGATATTTTCTTCGCCCAGCATCGCCTCACTTTTGGATGCATTCGGAATAACATCGTAAAGCTTTACCTTTTCTTGGGCTAGCGTAAAATAGTTTAGTAATACCACAAATAGAAACGTGTATTGGAATTTCATGTGTTATTGATTAGCAACAATAAGTAGATCCAAGTCTTTGGAGGGAAGATTAAATTTTTCAGCAATATCCTTGTTTGTAAGCATGCCTTGGTATAGATAGATCGCACTTCGAATGCATTTATCCGACCAAATCATGTTATTCATTCCTCCGTTTTCGCCGATCTGCAACAGCAATGGTGTGAAGATGTTGGTCAGCGCATAGGTCGCGGTACGCGCCACGCGTGATGCAATATTAGGCACGCAATAATGGATGACGTCATACTTGCGGAAAACAGGCTTATCATGCGTTGTCACTTCCGACGTTTCAAAACAGCCGCCTTGATCGATACTTACATCGATCAATACCGAGTTGGGCTTCATTCTGGATACTGTTTCTTCCGTAATGATGCATGGCGAACGACCGTTGTTTGCGCGCACCGCACCGATTACCACATCACAAGATTTTACAGCCTTATTCAACACCATCGGTTGAATAACCGATGTAAAGACGCGGCTTCCTACATTATTCTGCAGGCGCCGTAAACGATAAATGGAGCTATCAAAAACTTTGACTTGTGCACCCAGCGCGATAGCTGTCCGCGCCGCATATTCGCCCACAGTACCCGCGCCGATAATGACCATCTCGGTAGGTGGCACGCCCGTTACGCCCCCCAACATCAATCCCTTTCCATCGAAAATATTGCTCAAGTACTCGGCTGCGATCAATACGGAGGTAGCGCCAACGATCTCGCTCATCGCACGAACGACCGTCAAATGCCCGCCCTCGTCTTTCAGATATTCGTAGGAGAGCGCCGTTATCTGCTTCCGCATCAGCCCCTGCAACACTTTTAAATCCATTAAGGATGGCTGATGAGAAGACAGCAATACCTGTTTATTTCTCATCATTCCGACTTCTTCAAGCGTCGGACTGGCAATCTTGATAATGATATCGGATTGAAAAACGTCCTGTTTATCATGGCTGATACGCGCTCCCTGCTCACTGTAATGTTGGTCGAGAAAATTGGAAGCATCACCCGCCCCAGATTCAATAACAACCTCGTGCCCATATTCCACCAATAGCGCAACGGACAAGGGGGTTAACGGAATTCTTTTCTCTTGAAATGATATCTCTTTCGGAACACCTATCTTCAACGAATTTCGGCTCCGTCCGACGCTTGCAAACGCTTCTTGCGTTTGAAATATAGCTTTTTGGGCAATTTTTGACATATCATTCATAAGGGCAATAGCTTCCTTTTCAAAACTAGTGAAATTAAAGATTATTATTCATATTCCGTGGCAAAGAATATTAAATCCATTTTTTTTTCTACTTTTACCATGGTGTAACATCACGTTAATGCAAAAACTACCTATTTTCAATCAAATCGGCATTGTTCCGAGGTGGACTATATTTCTGTTCGATTTGTTTATCGCTGCTATCGCGTTCATCTTTGCGTATGCGCTTTACTACTCCTTCAACCTGAATGCTTACGCCCGTTCGCAATTTGCAGTAGACATTATCTATTGTTTAGCCACTACCTCGTTTTCCTTTTTGGTATTTAAGCTATATTCTGGCATCGTTCGCTATACAAGTGCTGTCGATTCTATACGTATACTATCAACGCTTTTATTCAACATCATCATTTTGTTTGCCATAAAGTTGCTGTTGATCGCGCTTCGTATTCCTTCATTATTGCCTACAAACATTATCATTATCTATAGTTTGTTCGCCTTCACCGGCCTTACAACCTACAGAACCCTGATCAAAATTGTTTTCCAATACAATAAAACCAAAACATCGGAGAAAAAGAATGTGGTGGTTTATGGCGCGGGAGATTTGGGTATTGCCGTAAAACGCACCTTTGACCATGATTTAAAATCGAACAAATTTATCGTGGCTTATATTGATGATAATGACACCAAGATCGGGAAATACATTGACGGGGTAAAAATCTTCAACTCCAGAGATTTGGCCAAGCTGATAGAAAAGCTGGGTATCGACGAACTTATCTTTGCTTCGCATAAAGTTGATCCGGAGAAAAAAGATGCGGCGACGGATGTCTGCCTGGAAAGCAATGTCAATGTGCTTACCCTCCCGCCTGTCAGTGAGATTATCAACGGCACTTTGTCGCCCAACCAGATTAAGAAAGTTAAAATTGAAGACTTGCTGGAGCGGGCCCCTATTATCTTATCACACGATAACATTCGCGATCAGTTGGCGGGGAAACGCATTTTAGTAACCGGTGCAGCTGGTTCGATCGGCAGCGAAATAGCAAAACAACTTGGGCTTTTTAACCCACAGCTGATTATTCTTTGCGACCAAGCGGAATCGCCCTTACATAACCTACATTTAGACTTACAGGAGCGCTTTAAAAACCAGGCCTACCAATCGTTCATTGCCGATGTGAAAAATGAAGGGCGCATGCGTACGCTGTTTGAAACCTTCAAACCCCAATATGTATACCATGCAGCAGCCTACAAGCATGTACCGATGATGGAGAACCACCCAATAGAGGGTGTGCGCACCAACGTATTGGGCACCTACACGCTGGCCAACCTTGCGGTAGAATTTAATGTGTCGAAATTTGTTTTCGTATCGACGGATAAAGCCGTAAACCCTACCAATGTGATGGGCGCTACTAAACGCATTGCCGAAATGTATGTGCAAGCTTTAAACAACAATATTTTAGAAAAGCATGCGGATCTCAAAACAAGGTTTATCACGACTCGATTTGGCAATGTACTAGGTTCCAATGGGTCTGTTATTCCTCGCTTCAAGGAACAGATTGAGAAAGGCGGGCCGTTAACGGTAACGCACCCGGACATTACCCGATACTTTATGACGATACCAGAAGCTTGCCAGTTGGTGATCGAAGCTGGATGCATGGGCAATGGCGGGGAAATTTTTGTGTTCGACATGGGTAAATCTGTGAAGATTGTTGATCTGGCGGAGAAAATGATCAAGCTATCCGGCTTCCTTCCTTATAAAGAAATAGACATCAAATTTACCGGCCTCAGGCCCGGCGAAAAGCTATACGAAGAGCTGCTGAATGATTTGGAAAACACCATGCCTACCCATCACCAAAAAATCATGATCGCAAAAGTTCGGGAAAATAATTACGATTTGGTCGATAGTCAGATCGATGTTTTGTTTAAACAAACGCAAACAAACGACAATTTAAATATCGTCCGTCAAATGAAAGTGATTGTTCCGGAATTTAAAAGCCGTAATTCCATTTATGAGCAATTGGACAATGACGTTTCTCGCTCAACTAACTGATATAAAGCCGAGATTTTATATTAATACTTGCAATAAACTTTTAAAAGTGTAATTTTGCGTTCCATATTTATTATTCGATACTAGCAGATGTCAAACACAAATGTAAATCCATTAGAACCTAAAAAGTCAACAGGTTCTTTTTTTCAGGACAACCAAAAAAGTATAGCCTTTATTGTCGGCGGTATCATCGTTTTGATATTGTTGTATATGGGGTACCAGAAATTGTATTTGGCTCCGCGTGCAGAAAAAGCTGCCAATCAAATTTATAAAGCAGAAGAATATGCCATGATAGACTCCCTACAGGCAAAAGCTATAAACGGAGATGGATCGTTCTTGGGTTTCAAAGAAATTGCTGATGAATATTCTAATACAAAATCTGCTAACATCGCAAATGCCTATTTGGGCGGTCTATACCTTCGTCAAGGTAACTTCCAAGATGCCATCAAATACTTACAAAAGTATTCAGATACAGGAAGCGAGGTTTTAGACCCTTTAGTGACCGGATTAATTGGTGATGCCTATTCTGAATCGAAAGACTACAAATCAGCAGCAGACTATTACAAGAAAGCAGCAGATAAAGCAAGTAATACCTATACTACGCCGTTGTTCCTTAAGAAGCTAGGCTTGGTCTACGAGGCGTTGGAAGACTTCAAAAATGCAGAAAAGGCTTACCAGTCTATTAAATCAGACTATCCAGAAAGCCCGGAAGCAAACATGATTGATGGTCCACTAGCTCGTGTACAAGCGAAACAGTAGTATACCCTATAAAGAGACTTACAGGCTGCTTATTTTATTAAGTAGCCTTTTTTATTTACCTTTGCCTCCATGTCAAGCAGCTTGAAAAATCTCTCAGACTTCTCACATTTAGAAGTTGGAAATGCAGAAGGGTTAAAATTTGCGATCGTGGTATCGCAGTGGAATGCCGAAGTCACCGGAGCTTTATTAGACGGTGCGGTAAGCGGTCTATTAAATCATGGTGCGCAGGAGAAAGACATCGAAGTCCTTCGGGTGCCGGGAAGCTACGAACTTATATCAGGCGCGGATATTATTTTACGGAATAATGCCATCGATGCTGTCGTGTGCTTGGGATGTGTGATACAAGGTGAAACCAGGCATTTTGATTTCATTTGCGATGCCGTAGGACACGGCGTTGCGAACGTGGCGCTGAAATACAATAAACCGGTTATTTTCGGCGTATTGACCACTGATAACTTGCAACAGGCGCTCGATCGTTCCGGGGGTATCCATGGCAACAAAGGTGAAGAAGCGGCAATCACGGCCATTCAAATGGCTCGCCTTAGCAAGCAGTATAGCTAGGCTGCAATCAAAGCTTTTTAGGTATGAAGCGCTATGCTATTCTCCTCATTGGCATATTTTCCCCCAGCTGCGACATCTATTCTTCATGTCTTTCGTTGAATAAGTGCGTCGCTTATAGCACTTATTCAACGAGAAAGCAACAATTTATGTACAAGGCAACAGCAGGTCGTTGCCTATAAAGGCAATGCTGCTATCTCTTTTTTAACAAGAAAAACTATGAAAACATTTTTAAAGGCTGCAATTATTAGTCTTCTCGTATACACAGGAGGACAGCTCATGGCCCAAGCTAGCCAAGAATCTGTTTCGATATTATGGAAAGGTATTGGCGGAAAAGTAAAGTGGGATAATACAAACTATATCCTCTTCACAGCGCATGGCAATGAATCCCGGTTTTTACAGAATGGACGGAAATTCTTGATCAACAAACAGTCTGGCCAAGTGCGGTTTGAAGGTAAATCTAACGATGGCGATAGCTGGATAGCCTTGTTCAATTTCAAAACAGATAAACTGTCCAAGCTATCCTATAATGGTGTTGAAAGCAAATCCATATCCGCTGAGGGCGAAGAAGTCTTTTCGAAAATAAACGAGCAGTTTAACAAAGACGCATCCTTTCTGTTTCTACCTACATTGGTTGATAAAACAGGAAAAGCTGCTTTAAAAATTGTGAACGCCGAAAAGTTGCAACATATCCCCTTTCAAGTAAAACAAAACAACTTATCTGGCGAGCTGTATTACAATGGCGAAACAGGGATTATCAAACAAATTATTGATAAAGAAGGTAACGAATTTTACGTCGATGGATACAAAGATATCGGTGGCGGTTTAATGTTGCCTACAACATTCAAGAGCTTGGGAAACCAAGATAAAAGTACATCGTTTACAACCGTGGCTGCATTTACAGAAATGGAAGACACACAATTTTCAAACCTTTAATATGAGCTGGAAACCCCTGACGTCAATAGCACAATTGGAAGAACTTCGTGCAGCTAGTAGCGCATTCATAGTCTTCAAACATAGCACACGCTGCTCCGTCAGCAGCATGGCAAAACGGAATCTAGAATACGATTTCAAACAATTACCGGCAGATATGCCACTCTACTACCTGGATTTGATAGCGGATCGTGATATCTCTAACACGATTGCGGAGCAATGGTCGGTTAGACATGAATCTCCTCAGCTATTGGTGCTAAAAGGAGACTCTTGCCTTTACCATGCATCACATCAAGATATCGAACTTGCTGATGCTGTCGCTGCTGCTATTTCCGAATAACAGACACTGTACCTTGCCTTCCCTGGTTATCCAGGACTGAAAAACTAACCGTTTGGCCTGCTTTCACAGGAATCGGCTTGGTATATTTCAGGCTTGATAAGGTCGGTGCTGATCCATCCACAGTGTAGTAAATACTATAGTTCGGGTATTCTGTATTGGCGTATAGCTTCCCATTCATCTCTTTGACCCCCACTGCAGGCAATCGGTACGCCACCTGTGAAGAGATTTTAGGGAGCTCGCTGTGGCTTACTTTATTCAAAAACTCGCTATAATCCCTATTGAAGCTTTTGATGTCAAACTTTGCATCGTCTTCATACGCCTTGCGTGGCGCCCAAGCGCGCTCAGCAAGGGAGAATAACCTCGGGAATATCATATAGTCCAATCTTTCGGGAGAAGCCACGGTTTCGGCCCATAAGCCACCTTTGATCCCTATCAAGTTAGACCTGCCCTTTTCGTTAAGGCGCTTTTTGTCGTTAAAATGCCCCGGCTTAAACTTGGCGCCATTAACACTGTGGTCAATAGACGCAAAAAAGTTCTCCGGTAAAAAGGTGTATGATTGATAAAGATCCGCATAAGAAGCCCACTTCAAACCTGGCTCTTCGAAATACGTATCCCAAGCCATATCAAAATAATTGTTGTTGGCGCTGATATAGACGGTAGGGTATCCGGCATTCGCTAATTTGTAAGCCAAATCCTCCTGTCCTGCGCCAATGAGATTATTCCATACGTCAAGTTGGATATTGGCCGTTGCTAAGTCGTGGTTTACTTCCATCCCTTTGCCCTTATTCACCATCCCCATTTCTTCCCAGCCCACCAGCTGAAGACCCTTATCTTGGCAAAGCTTGTTTATGTTTTTGATATAATATGGCCACACTTCGTATACCGATTTCATACCTGTGCTATCCATCAGCTGTTTGATCTTAGGCGATTTTTCCCAAGCACCATTCGGTACTTCATCCCCACCTAAGGAAACTTTCTTCAACTCTACTCCAGCCTCGCTATACATGGACTTAAATTCATCCAACACGACTCCGATAAACGAATAAACCGAAGGCAAAGCCACGTTCATCACATTGTCATTCCAATATTGTGCAGAACTATAGACTGATTTATCATCGAAATCATGCAACAGGTAACGCTCTGCTTCCACACGGTTTCCGGTTTTCAAATACTTGTTGTACCGGACTTCCATCGCTTTTATAGAGGCGCGCGCATGCCCCGGTGTTTCAATCTCTGGCACCACCGTGATGTGCCGCTGCTTCGCATAACGCAAGATTTCAACAAAATCTGCTCGGCTCAAAAAATCAGCATTTGTGGACCGCGCGCCAGAACCGTATGCAGGCTGAATACCTTTCTGCTCCACAAACCCCGGCGATCGGTTAGCGCCAATCTCCGTTAACTCGGGCAAGGCCGCAATCGCAATGCGCCACCCTTCATCGTCGATAAAGTGTAAATGAAAAGTATTGAGCTTGTAGTAAGAAAGTAGATCGATATATTTCAATAGCGTTGCTTTATCTTTAAAATTCCGGGCGATATCCATCATAAAGCCGCGGTAAGCGAATCGAGGTTCATCTTGCACATCAACCAATGGTAGCACGAGCTTTCCGCTATTCCAAGCGTCTGCATCTACTAATGATCGTAGTGATTGTATAGCGTAGAATACGCCGGCTTCCGCACTCGCCTCGATTTGAATGCCATCCTTAGCAACCTTTAAGGCGTATGCCTCGGGGCCATAGCCCGCTTTCTTGCGAATGGTGATCAGGGCATCCTGTTCTGGCTTTTCCAAAAAATTCAGCTGCTGGAACATAGCCGAGAAAAGCTTTAAATTGGGCATTTCCGACTGGAAGGACGGGGCCACCCAATAGGAGACGTCCTTATCCAAGGCTAGCGTGCCGCGCTGTGTCTTGATTGACTTCGGGCTTGGCAAGATCAGTTTCGATGCATCAGAGACCTGCCGGGCTTTATTTTTATCGTATAGGCTGGCCCAATAGCCGGCCTGGTCGGCGTCACTGGTTTTCATCGGGCGTATCGCTAAGGATACGGGGTTGATGATTGCTGGATTTTTTCTATCCTGAAAGTAAAATCCATTCGGTACGTTGGAGATGTTTACTATAGGGTATTTTGTGGTATACTGTAGCACGAGCGAGTCTTGCGGAGCAAGGCGAAGATTGTCTGCAAAGCGAATCTTAAACAGGTTTCCATTTTTACCTGAAATCTCGTAATTCGACTTTTTGGCTTCTTCAATCGGATAGATAGCATTAAACCACAGGTCGGCGTTTGCCAAGGCATAGTCGTTCGAGCTGTTGTTCTTTAAAACCAGCGCCAATTCCAGATTGTCTGTTCCGTTGTATGCCTCTGCGGTGCGCCACTGCAGCGAAATGGGCGAGCTGCTAAGCTGTGCGGAAGCGGGCAGCCAAAAACTCGCCAAGCACATTGCTCCTACTATAGTAAATATTCGGTGTTTTAGTTTCATTGTTAATGTTTGTGTCAGGGTTGTGATAGACCCTAAAAATACCTTATTTTTTTAAATTATACTTTTTTAAAAATTTATTTTGGATAATTGATAATCCTTCCTATATTTGCACACCGAAACACAAAAAGGCCCGTTCGTCTAGGGGTTAGGACGCAAGATTTTCATTCTTGAAACAGGGGTTCGATTCCCCTACGGGCTACAGAAATCAAAGTCAAAACATACAAAAGCCTGCAAACACAACGTTTGCAGGCTTTTTGTTTTTTACGGCATATCGGTTTTTTCAAAAATTCCCATAAAACAAGCGCGTCAATTGGCGCGTCACCCTATGGAAAACAATGACGCGCTGAAAGGGGCTTAAACAATTGACAGTAAACATGTTGTGAATTTAAACATCTTGACTGGTTTTGGCTGCAGGGCTAATTTGATCCCTGAATTCTTAGTGGTGATGCAGAGCTCGGCACGGATGCAGCTTAATTTGCCTCAACTTTTTAATGATTATCATGAGTATAAATTACACCATTAAATACTCCATATTTTTCACAACAAAAAATTAACACAATTTATTATACACTATATATTGTTATGAATATATTTGCTTAATAAATTATTATAATTATGAGCCTAAAAAAAATCGGGATACTATTATCTGTTATCTTTTCCTGCCTAATAGGCTGTCGAAAAGATTCATTTAATAATGCTGAACCAATGCGCGAAACACCAATCGAGCAAATAAAAAGGTTGTATCAGAATTTGGCAATAGATTCGAAATTCAATCCTAACACAGATGCAATAATTTATTGGAGTCCGATATGGGATGAAGGAATCGTACAGAAGACAAACGATTCTGTAGAGTATCTGTTCGTTCCAGTACGGGCGTATTTAAAAGAGAATAAGGAAAGGATTGCAATTGAAAGAGGAGGGAAAACATATCTGCTTGTAAAAAATGGAAAAGAATTTTACAAAGCATTCTACTACACAGACAATAACGGTGAAATTATTGAAATTGGAGGATTCACGGGTAAAATGCTACTGAAAAATCTAAAGAGCGGGGAAACGAACCTCATTAAGTACAACAACGGATCGCCCTATTTCAAGGATCCAGCGACAATTCTTAAAACGTCATCGACACAAAAAAAAATGGGTTGGGAGCAACATTGTAACTCCCGTGAGATCAATTGTACTTGGGTAATTGCTAGTTATGGTTGTGGCCCGGATCTTCAGATCTATCATAGTAGAGATTGCCATTGGCCCACATTCTGCGGAAGTTACGGTTGGGAGTTAACTGATTCCAGTGAAGAATTGGTTTGTGAGAATATCTGGGTTCCAGATGCGCCGGAAACCCCAGGCGGATCAGGAAACGAACCGGAAAGCAATAAACAGATCATTGATTCCCTGCAAGGTTATGACTGCGCGCAACAAGTGCTTGCAAAGTTGCCCAACTTGCAAAGCAAGATAGCTATATGGATGAAAAGCAAATTTGATAATTTTGATAACAATATTATTTTTAGGGCTGTTACGACCATGCAAAGCGATCTCGACGGCACCTATAACCCCAACAATGATATAGGAAAGCTGCATACGATAACGTTAAACGGCAATATGCTTTTATCGGCTTCGCAAGAATATATTGTGGCGACTATGTACCATGAAGTTTTGCATGCCTTTCTTTTTTACGAGGAAAAAAGGCTTGGAGAACAATTTACTACGATTTATTCAGGTGTAGGGGGGATGAACATAAGTGGACAAATGAAATTCGCATTAGAGCACAGTGAGTATTTGCCATTGCTAGACGATCTTGCAAAAGCAATACAACAGTTTAATCCAAATATGACTTACGGTGACGCTTTAGCTCTTGCAAAGGGCGGAGTAGTTACAAATCTAAATACGATAGAAGATGCAATCAATAAATCTTATAAAAGTGGAACTTCAGGAACTACTTGTACGCCTTAGCAAACGCACTTTCCTTCTCTTATTGCTTATCAGCCTAGGCAGTAAGCTTTTTGGTCAAGTAAGGCACTTTTTTGTCGATTCTGTATCCGAACGTTACAGCATTAACCATTATACATTATCCACAAAAGAACTCTATGGGGTTGACTTCGATGTAGAGCTTTTTAATGTGATCTATGGAGAAGAGTTAACTGGCATGCAACAAAAAGATAACTTGATATTATTTTCCGTTCTTCCCGATTTCAAGACGAGGACAAATTGGACTAAGATAGATCCCGATAGCTTAAAAAAAGAAGCGATTGTTGATTTTTACCATTTTAGAAGAATGTACGATGATATTACACTGCGGAATTTTACGGCTCTGCAGGGCGACCGAACGAAATTCTTCAACAAATACAAGCTTATTGTTAAAAAAGGTGAGCATTTCTATGTAAGTAACAATTGCCTTCTTCAATTTTATTCCATACATGATAGGCATGATGTATTTAACAATATTTTTGGCACGATTAATACGCAGCAAACCCCACATCGAATCGTTGATTTTGAAAAAATTTTCCGGCAAACTTACAAAGGTTTGGAGTTTCCTCTTTATACCCTTAGAGAGCCGCTTAAATTTAGTTGGTTCTCCAGGTTACGCGACCGAAGAGAATACCTTTCCGATATATTGACCAACGGCGAAGGAACTCGCCTATACAAATTTTGGACATACACTGATTGGCATGAACACCGGGTATATTACGAGATCGAACGTGGCATCGACCGATTTATTTATTTGCCCGAGAAGGGTATCGTGGGAGGCTCGTTTGACTTCTATTTCTATTTCCACCGAAAAGAGCTAGGATTGACGGTAAAAGATTTTATCGATAATATTAGGGCCGAAAAAGTTATGCTGGATGAATCCATAGGAACCATAAAAGGAACGCTGTAACACAGTTCGATTAACACTCCGAGATTTACTACTGAGATGACTATACAATTAAAAATCTTGTCCCCTGAAGCTAATGTAAGTACGCAGCTAAGCGGGAGAACCACGCCTAAAGCTACTGTCAATGGTTGTCCATAAGATATAAGCAATGAATAAAATTCAATCCATCATTAACGATTATTTTGATTTTGATTTCTTTTGGAGACAAGACTCTCAAAGGAAACAATTAATCGAGAATCTTGCGAAGGATTTTCAAAAAAAGCATCCAAATGCAATAGTAAATATCATTCATCAAGTTAAAGCGGCCTATCCAGCTTTAACAATTAAAAGATATACATATTTTATTGAAGACGATCGGTGCTTGACTTTCGAAATTCAATTTCCCAACCAAGATAATGTTGTGGGGGCTATCAGTATCTTCGGCTATTTTCTAGCATGGAACTCTATGCCGGGGAAAAGCGGATTCGACAAATACATATACGAGAATGATAACGCAATTCTAAACCAGCTTTTTCAGACAATAGTTAATCCCGAGTTCGGCAACATGCTTGAATGGGTATCGAAAGATATGATTTCCGAAGAGATTGAGATCTTTAATCACGATAAAATTCTTGGAGTGGGAGATAACTCTCCTATTTACGTCGCAAACCTTTTGACAAGATTTCATTAGCACTTGAAGATGATAAGATTAGCAAAGAACGACTGCTCTCGCCTGCAAAAAGATTTTTGCTTTCGTTACTACGTCTTACAAAAGATGCATTAAAGGCTTACACAAAAGATATACAAACTTATTACGATAATATGAAACTAAAACACCGCTAATTCTATTATACCTTTACACTAAAATTCCTTCCTTAAGCAAGACCAGAAACGTTATAGCCTGCATAAAACCCAATACAGCGAATGACACCACGACTAACAACATTATTGATTTTTCTAATCGGACTTGTACTTTTCTCCTACTCCTTGACTTTGCCGTATTACAAAGACCAAAGATCGGCAGACGATTTAATTAGTAAATCTTACGACATAGAGAAGTCCGACTATTACAAAAAAGAAGCGGAACTCAGAACAAGCAAAGTGACATTTATGGACTTAGGTTCAGGACTAGCGATTGCTTCTATGACAATTTTGTTGTTTTTAATATTTACAAAAGTCAAGACATTTAATGACTTTAAAAACAACAGGACACCTACCAAAACCGCAGTTTTCATTTATGCAAACATTGTTTGGCTTCTGCTTTTACCAGGCACATGTTGGTATTACATATTTCGTGGCGAACGTGGCTACTATCCTCCATTTGCGGACAGCATAGGAATTCCGCTAATGACACAAATATCATTTTATTTACTGCTACTTATTCCGCTAAACATATTTATTCTCTTGACAACCCTAAAAACAAAGTTGCCGACCAAACTTTTTATTAAACCAGTGCAATACAGCAGGACAACAATTTTATGGGAAATATTCTTTGCGTTTTGGCTTTTAATAAACCTATTATGCTTGATCGGTTTTGTGATAGACGGAGACCATTTTTCAATTCCTGTAAATTTGTTTTTCACATTTATCCTGTTGACATTGCGAGCAGGACAAATGAGTAGAAATGAACAAGCAGAAAAGAATGACAACATATAGGTATCTCGGTCTTTCAAAAATTTTCATAAATTTCTACCCCCGAATCTGTTGCGACAAAGTAAATACCAAATTTTTTCAATCTCATAATCACAAGTCAAGTTTTCGCAGCGGAAACAAATAGAAACAGGTGGAACATACAAATGTATAAATCTTTTTATTTTGATATATTTGCAAACAAATCGTTGTAGAAACATTACTTTCTAGCCTGATACGATGTAAGCTGGTTATTCATACTCGTCTGCAATAATTTCTAGAGCCGCCAGTGCGCTACGCCAAGGTCGCCGCCTAGCAGTAGCGGTTTGTTACTTTACCAGATCGTTGGCCTAACAATTGAAAGCTAAGGCTATACAAACTACATGTGTCTATAAGCAATGAAAAAAATGAGATCTACCTTCCTCCTCCTATTGGCTTTTGTAATATCCACATCTGCCATCTTTGCGCAGTCGCTTAAATTATCGGGTGAGGTAATAGATTTGGTAAGCAAAGCACCATTAGAATACGTTTCTGTTTCGCTCGGTAACAGTTCAACCGGTACCACCAGTAATAAAGAAGGAAAGTTCGTGCTAATTGTTGATGCGCCCCACCGTGATGATAGCATTCGCTTTAGTCATATAGGTTTTGAAACAAAAACCATTGCTTTATCGAAATCCATACATTCCCAAGGTCATGCTGTTTTCACGCTGAGTCCGGTCTCAACAGTACTTGAGGAGGTCACGGTACTCCCTCGTTCTGCGGCAGAGATATTACATGCGGCTATTGAAACTACGGATGCGCTTATTGCACAGAATAGTATCCTAGATGTGTATTACAGGGAGTTTGCTTATTTAGATGAGGAGCTCTTTAAGTATGCTGATGCTGCAATTTTTTATAAGATCAATGCTGCCAATAAAAAACCCAAAGTAGAAACGTTTGTAGCCGAATCAAGGCTTATCAAGGATTCTGTTTCGAGTGACGAAAAATGGAAATCTGATGTTGAAAGTCTGGTTGACACCGACAAATCTGTAAAGGAATTCTACACGATGGATTACCTCCTGAAGTTTGTCGGCAAAAATCAGGATATGTATTTCGACTTTTCACTGCAAGACTTGGGCCAGGTGACTAAAATCGAAGTTAACCCGAAGAGTATCATCCGGAAGTATCTCCCATCTGCGATTGTATACATTGATCAGCTGACCAACCAAATTCAACGCGTAGACTACGGGTATGACTCGCACCTGCAGTATATGCCATCTATCAATCTTTTCGTTTTGAAATACGCTGTTAAAAAAGACTGGTCTACGAACATTTACAATACCGGGGATCGGGTCTTTTTAAGGTTTAGCAAAGTTATGCAGGATATTGATTTCAAACTTGGAAAGAAAAGCGGTGTATTGCGTTCCAACGTTGAAGTGCTTGTCACAGATGGATCTGTAGAAGCGGATAAACTGAAAGATATGTCTCGATTTAAAAACTCCTCGATAACGAAGAATGGCAACAGCTATACATCGCGGTTTTGGGAAGATCGCATGGCCATTATTCCTACGGCGGAGGAATTGGAAACGATAAAGTTAGCGTTGTAGCAGGGAGGTTGAACGTCATAAATACTTCTTTTGCAAGATAATTAATCTGCGAAAAAAGTCTTCCATTACTATTATTCGCGCAATCTGAACAAGGGAATTCGCGCGAGGATTTGTTGTGCATTGGCGCAATTTGCCAAAATTGGAAAGTCTAGAAATGCTTTAAAGTTGGCTAGAGCACGCCAAACAGTTCACAGACATCTCTAACTCTTAAATAAATTCTCACATGCTGTGTAGAAAACCTGTCTACTATAATAGAAAGAATGAATTCTCCATCGGTAGCCTGTGCAGAAAAATCCTAAAAATAGCCCTAAAGAACAAACGTTGAATGGAACTGCTTTTGGGGTAATAAGAAAAAACACAGCGTAAATAGCAAATGTACTTAGGAATGAGGAAGATAGGTTTCTACTTAAGATTTTAGAAAAATAATAATCTGAAATCTTTTCATTGCCGCGTTTTGACGAATAATCCTTTAAGACATTCGCGTATTTAAAAAGTTCATTTGCAGAATTTTTGTCGAAAGGTCGGTGAGAACTTCTTTTTAATTTCTCGCATAAGTATTCGATAATTTGTTCTCTGTCACTTAAAGGTATTCTTTTCAACTTTTCATTTAGTAAAGAAAGTGATGGCTTGTCAAAATATTTGTAAAACAACTGTTCAAGTAAACTCCCCAAAAAATCAACAAAGTATCCCAGTAAATATACGACGGAAAGAAAAACTAATATCCAGACTGCCATTGTGTCTTTAATGAGGCTTGACAGGACTGTAAATTGCTTCACATCTAAAATTAAAACTCCGGAAAGAAATGTGGTAATTATCCCGGGTATCAAAATTTTCATCAAGTCTTGAACTCTAAAATTCATCGTCTTTAATGTTAAGGGTTATTGATTTTATATTATATCGCTTGGAAAAAATTGGCTGTTATTTATCCGAGCTCTTACATTCGCTCTGTTAAAGTCTGGTGGCGTTGGTTTGAAGCTATACTTCCCCGTTTCTATAAAATCTTTCTGTAGATGATATTCAACAAGTTGAAACTTACGTATTTTTTCAATCTCCAAATTTCCTACTAAAATAACAGAGTTGATACCACCTTTAACTTGTATTAGATCTTTTTCATATGACTTTGCGGGTTGTATCAGTCTAGAATCTCCAAAGTGCGAGGAATTTACTTGTATAAAGTACGTATGGACATCTCTAACCCATGCGCCTGCAATGTCTGAAAAATATGAAGTATCTTGATTATATTCAGAAGCTATTATGAAATCGACTTTGGATTTAAATAACGAACGATGATATATGTCAGCTAACTCGAAACAATTATAAACTGAAAAATATGACTTCCTCCAGTGAAATAGATCATATGACATTTGATAACTTTTAGACAATTCTTCTGGGAGTAGTAAACGATAACCTTTAAGCAGGTGCTTCTCTGCATGAGAATAATGGTTTTTTAAACGTATTTTAATCAGCGAAGTTTTGTATTCGTGTACTTTGAAGGGGAGGATTGTGACCATTAGATTTAATGCGACCCCTTTATTATTTACCCAATGCTCCAATCCCGCGACTATTCCCATATATCGTTTATGACTTCTTTCTGCTAGCAACCTTAGCCAGGAGTAGGGAGTCGAAACTTCTGGAAAAACAGTCATATCCGCATCTAGACGATCTGCTTCGTTTAAAAGCTTAAATACAGTTTTTCTCCTCGCTCTTTTTAAATTCGGAAATCCTTCTATGCTTTTATTTATATTATCGGTATCTACTTTTATATTAGCAATAGCTATACGCTTATCGATTCTGTCATTAGAAAAATCTTCGTCATGTTCTCCTTCTATAGTAACTTTGAAAGATCTTAATCCACTTTTTAACTCCTCATTCATTTTGATTGAAAAATACTTCTGTTTCAGATAGAACCTTTTTTCGTCACTTTGGTATCGCGTTTTCCAAGAATAATTAATTTTATAATAGTCGATAAATGCTAAATCAGGAATAGAATTAATTTTATCTATATCAAGGATATCAAATTTCGAAACACTATTTTGAGAGGGTGTATCAGTTTTCAGGTTATACGGTTTAGGTGCTAATTTCTCATTTAGGCTGTCTTCATCGAGATTACTAACAGTATTGATTATTTTTAAAATATTCACTTCATGAAAGGGAATATAATTAGGGGCTAGAAGTGCCAATCTCGTATTGATTTCTTCGCCATTGTAAAAATTATTCTCGTAATCAAAATCTGCATATGTGGCATTTTCGTGATTACTGTGCTTAGACTTCCTTGTAAACTTATTATAGTCATTTTCCAACAGACTATCATCATTAAACAAGTAGCTGGTGTAGTTAATCCCTGGTAAAGAAATCAAAGAGCTACGAAACAAATTACTTTTCCTAATTACTGCAACAGTCTTTTTAATATCTATTAGCCAGCTTTTTTCTGATTCATTTAAAAAGCCAAACTTTAATGCAGGATTCAAAACAAGAGATATAGATATGGACACATCTAGGAATTTAGACAGATCGGTAGTTAATTTCTCTTCCACAATGGAAGCGGCATTCTCTCCAATTTTTATTTTCTTTATAGCAAACTCTATATTCCTTTTGAAATTTATTAGGTGATCAGTTCTACCTTGTAAAACGAAATAGGTTGCAACCTTCTCCCATAGGGAATAAAAATTTAAAGCAGTTGCTTCAGTAAAAAAAGTCAAAATTTGTTTATCCGTAGTTTTGTCCTCTTCTATATCTCCATAGCTTAACGCAAAAATCTTCTTTGCGAGAAATTTAGAAGCACCATATTTGTTTTCTGAATAATCTTGTATACTTCTAAACTTATTTTCGGAGTCATTATATCGTAAACTAAATGCCTGCTCGTCAAACTCATCATTAATTTCGTCTTCATCTGGAAGAAAACGGAATTCACTCCTTTGCTGTTCTAATCGCTTTTTAAAGATATTTAGTACTGCTCTTGATTCTTTCCAATTGAAATAGTGTAGGACAATTTTCTCATTTTGAATAGTTAACAAATTTCCACCAATATTATCTTCCCGCGACTGAGAATGTTGTTTTTCAAAACCCTCTTTAACTCTAATTCTAAAGTCTATAGAATGGGCCAATCTAGAAATTAGCTCTTCTCGATCGAGTCCTATATCTGCATAACTTTTAAAATCGAAGTTCGAGATGTTAATATCATTTTTAGCATGAATGAATTCACAATTCTTATCCTCCGGATTTTTGAAAAAAACAGAATTGGCCAAGTCATTTTTGGGACAAATATCCATGATACCCTTTTTAACAAAATTGTCATAGATGAATGAAACAGTTGGTGAGACAACATTTGGTTTAACATGATTATCAAGATCTGAAAACACAAACATAAGATCATCGACATATCTTCCATAAAAGGCTGGATTAATTTTTTGAATGATATGAGAATCCAAATCTGCTAGATAGTAGTTAGCTAATAATCCTGAAGATACTAGTCCTATGGGTAATGAACAATTTGCTGGATCAACCTTTCTATCACTATCTTTTCTGTATTTTTTTAGATTTTCATAGTATACTATATGAATCTCATGAAGCGCAGCAGTTAGTTTTCTACTTAAGTCTAATGCTTCACTAAGTAAATATTCACCTTTATATCTGTAATAACCTTTGATACATGAGTCTAATGTATCAACCATTGATTCGAGATTTAGTCGTATAGAATGATAGTATTCCTTGATATCGAGACTTAAAATTGTAACATTTCTTTTCTCGTTTAAAAGGTCTTCCGCCTTTTTTATCGCATCATCTCGCCACTGTTGATATTGAACGAAATAGGGTTTGTAGAGTTTGAGATTTTCTTGAGGTTTGTCATCTTCATCGATATCCAAATTGAGTTTATTGGCATAATTAAAATCTCTTAAATTATTGTCCAAGTATCTTCCTGCAAACATTACCCAAAGAACCGATAAGATATGAATCTCAACGGGTGCATCTAAATAAAAATTCATTTTTTCAATCTCAATTTCGAAAGCTTCTTTTGAGCTATTAGTTACAATGTCTGTTTTGTTTTCTTTTATCTTCTTAGGGAGAATGTTAAGATCTATATTTTTATATAAATAATCACTTTTGGAAAGAATTTTTTCCAAACAATCGGACACCTTAAACTTTAACTTTCGTTTAACGGAGCTTATATCGTCGGCTTCTAAAAATAGCTCATTTTCGAAATCAGCTATTTTTTTCCTTACAAATAGAGTCGTACTATCGTAAAAAAAATAGTGCTTTAATTTTTTATAAGCATTAAAAACTTGGTCTTCTGAAAGGTCGAATTGCATTTTTAGTGATCTAAGGTTGCTTACTGCTATTGGCTTTTTTTATGTTAGGCGTGTGTAAAATTAAATAAGAAGTTTTGGAAAAACAATAATACTCCAAAATATATATTTATACTATTAAATTACTTGAAGACAAAAAAAACGATATCAAATCACCGCAGCAACTACAGCCTAATAAGATTTAAAAAACTTGTGAAATATCAGTAGCTAAAAGCCCTCTACTGGGAACAGCACGAGCGCATCACCCCACCACTTCTGCCGGATAACAAACCCCATCCGATCTAGTCCGGCGTTTGTGCAGATCCAGCATAATCAACGTCAGTACATCCAACGTCTTCAGCAGGAGGTTTCGCGTTTCCAAATCATCTTCCTCCATTCCCACATTTTCCTGCGCTTCGCAACAGGTGATAATCCGTTCTTCCACACGGTAGATCTGCTTGCGGATATCCATACCGTGATATAATTTAGACAAGGTCTTTTGCAGGTTTTTTCGCTCCTTGAAAGATAAACTTTTAGCGCGCCAATATGCCGTTTGCTTTTGCGCAACAGGACAGTGCAGATAATCAAAACGATCGGCATCGAGCCAGGTTTTCGGAAAAAAATCCGTTTGCAGCAATAGCCATCCCGTTTCCAGGATCCAGCGTAACACAGCACGTAAAATATGGGGCGGAGTGGCGAAGGGCAGTTCCTGGCGCGGAGATAGTGCATAGAGCGATATGATGCTTGCCTGTATATCCGCATAACTTCGCTTATAAAACACATCACTGATCATTTCTAAAGGACTAGCGCTCTGATAGCCGTTCTCATACTCCGACGCCAGATAGTCTTCAACCAAATGCCGATTTGGAGGAGGATAGGAAAGATCTGCCCAATACAACGCCAACCGACAGGCTTCATGCAATTTTGATAGTTGTGCATAAGTTTCCAACGGCGCATAGTCTCCAGCATCTTCAAATAAGCTGCCCTGCGATTCGATACAGCACTTCCAACCTTTCAAGAGCCTGAGCCAAGCACTGAGGTCTATCACGCTAAAAAGATCTGCAAATGCTAGGGCAAAGTTTTGTCCTTCTCGCCTATTAAGCAGCGTAAAATGATCCTTAAAATGCGCCAGATGATGGTTAAGCCGTGCATCATCTGCTGACCGATATTTTTTAAGACAGCGGTACGGATTTTTCACCCAGTCGATATCGATCCATTCATCGGTATAGTGCAAACGATTTTTATGGTGCAAAAAATAATGGCAGCCGTTGATCATGAGCACGATGTTAGCTAACGTTTTCTTCAATTGCTTTTTTTCAGCTGCACTGCTTTCTTGCCTTGAAGTCAATGCAACGAGCAGCTTCCACATTTTCTTGTTAAACGATGCGAATGTATCGTGCTGTAATGCTTCGGCAATTCCGCCGTCTAGCAAATACAAAGGCGTATCCCACTTACTTCCTGGATTGGTTAAATATGCATTATCCATAATTTTGCTTGTTATAAATGATGTACCGATACGCAAATAAACACAGCATCATCCGCGTGCCGAACCATTACGCTTTGTATACCACCAGCAGGCTTGGTAACATACAAGCCATCTTGGTTTTGTACCATCCCAAGATATTTCGTATCTTAAACGCTGAATATTTTTAACTTTGGAGGTATGAGCACAACCCACACGACAAACCATATAGGAAGAAAGATCAGCCGGATCCGCGAACTGCGCGGTATGAAGCAAGAAGCATTAGCCATTGAATTGGGCGTGAGTCAGCAAACTGTATCCAATATCGAGAAAAGTGCTGCTATCGAAGCCAGTCTTTTAGCGCAGGTTGCTAATATTTTGGGTGTTACGCCAGAAGCTATTGAAAATTTTAGTGAGGAAGCCGTGTTCAATATTATTAATAACACTTATCACAATACGAGCAGCGACAATTCGACCTTGATCGCAAGCGCAGTGAATTACCAACCAAACTTCAATCCTCTCGATAAACTTATCGAGTCACATGAAGAAAACAAAAAGCTCTACGAACGCCTCTTAGAAGCCGAAAAATCTAAAGTAGACTATTTGGAGCGCTTGCTGAAAGGAAAATAAGCTGTAATGTAGCCTTTGTTCGAGTCAATACTATCCTGCTCCCACGAGCAAATTAAAAGCCTGATGTGACCATCGGGCTTTCTATTTCTGAAGACACAAGCTTCTTGGCCTTTCAGAAATAGCTATATGTACAACGGAAATCAAACGACCTAATTGAAATGGCAAAAATCAATGTACATCATACCGAAATCACGGTTATATCGATAGCAGATAGCGATTATATCTCCCTCACCGATATGGCAAATGCAAAAGAAGGCGATAGTCGTGCCGCCGACGTTATCAAAAACCTGCTCAGGACAAGTTATGCTCTTGAATTTTTGAGTATTTGGGAACAAATTAATAATGTCCATTTTTAAAGTGGTCGAATCCGACCACTTTAAAATGCAGTCTGGTTTACCAAATTTCGTGTTGAGTGTTTCAGAATGGATCGAAAAAACCGATGCAATTGGTATTATCGTAAAAAAAGGAAATACGGCGGAACCTAAGCCCATAAAGATATTGCCTTCAAATTCGGCTCTGCCATTGGCGTACCATTTAAATTGTACTTGATAACTGAATTTCAACGGCTGAAGGAGGAAGAACACAAGCAATTAGGCTGGTATCAGTTATATTATCGTGACAAGATTAACGAAACAATGGCGCAGGAAAGTGAATGGAAAGAGGAATTAGGAAAGAAAATAAAGATTCCTACATTTTGTTAATGCTGGCCGATAGAAAAGAAGAGCGCAAGCAGGTTATTGCTAAACTGCTCGCCCCATCGGTTTTGGCGACGGGGAGGGAAACCCGGTGCTTGCCGGTTGATCTCTACTTAAAACAAGCCATTGGTACAGTTTAACTAGATCGACTATACGAGCAACAGAAAATTCCCTTACAGGCCACCCAGCGAAATCATTTAATCAGTTCCATAGTAGCTCTTACCTGCACCATATCTGGCTGCTTACCTTCGCACTTTTGCACGCCATCTGGATATACATCCGTCATAAACTCGTTATAATCCTTGCAATGCCGAAAGATGTTGAATTCCTCGTTCTTGAAATCCCACACTAGGCCCTTACCCTTAATGGCACTTGCAGCTATAGCACCTCCGGCCGCTCCACCTAAACCGTATCCTAACCCTTGCTTCCATGAATTTGCTAGATCCAGTTCTGTATAGAGGTAATTTGAGCCGCCAATAAGCACCCTGCAAAAGGAATTTAAGGCATGGGTCGTTTCTGTTTTGTCTTTTTTAGTGCAGTTCTTCAAAATGGAGAGCGCCTGAAAATAAAGATTACCTTGGTGCGAGATAGCAAATACATTTTTCACTTTCTTATCACTCTCTTTGTAATAAAACATGCAATGGTCTGGAATGGAATCATGAATAGTCTTCGGCTTCAACGCTATGCTCTTCACGACTACCTCTTTATTATCGCTTGGTGTCTTTTTTATAAAGTCCTCTTTCGTCAAATAGATTCCTTCTGGATAATTGATTTCAGGACGCATAGCAACCTGCCCGACACTGCACAAGCCTATACACAACAGAATGCCGATAATTAATGTTTTGATCATAACGTTTAAATGCAATTTAGGCGACAAAAATATATAATAATTTCTATTTATTTAATATTACACATTTCTACAAAAACAAATGTGAAATTTTGTTTGATTTTATTTCAAAAACATAGATACAGAGGAGTATTCAATACAAGTACGTAGGCAGAAAGTATATCAAGTCGCAACAGACCTTGGCAATTCAAATTATAATGTTCTAAAACGGGAATTATCAAGCGGTAATCTGCTCCTTGTGCCCTTGATTTTTTAAACACGGGTCAGATTTTGAATATCAACCAACACCGCATTATATAAATCTGCTAACGATAGGGCTTCATAAGCATTGAAATTCTTCTTTATTAACCAAGCTCCTTCCTTGATAATCTTCGGGTCTGCTACTTTCGTACAGTGATATTCCGTATTAAGAATATCTTTATAAAACCGGTCAGCATTCCCTTTATTGCCGGCATTTGCATCCCGAATGCCTAAATATTTTTCGTTTGTTTTGACAACAATTTTGATCAATAGATTATCTCCATTTATTTTAACCGTTTTGCGGAATTCAGCTTTTCGATCATTCGTAATGAATTGTTCAAAAGATATATTTTGCGAGGAAGCTAACTGCAGGAAGGCTGCTACTGAAAACTGTTCCGCAAACTTTCGATCGAAAGCAAAAGACGTTAAAGTTCTGCTTTCTATCAATTCGATTAGGTTTGTGTTCAACGCTTTGATCTCCTCTTTTGAAATAGCCAAGGTAGACGGGTGGGGAATGGCGTAAACGTTTATCCCCTCAAATTCAGCGGACACTAATAATCGCTTTTTGATGCCTTCTAGTATTGTTTTTTTATTGCTAAATGGGAGTTTGTCAATACCATTAGACGTTCCTAACACAAGTATTGTTTTGGGTTGTATAAGGCGGATCAGTTCCAGCGTTAATTCTTTGCATTGCTTTATCGCTTGGGTTTGATCGGGATCGGTTAAAGCTTCGTCGAAGGATTGCGTACTGATATAATAGTAATTTGTATAGGCATAATTATCCTTTTGCAAGACCTTATGTATATAGGGGATTTGCTTCAAGCCTCTGAATAGAGACCAGCTTTCTAACGCACTAGAAAAATCAGGATTACCTTTTAATAGTCTTTCGACTGTCATACGGCCGTTACGGAATTCCCATGAAAGATTGGTCTTTTGCGATGCATAGGTGTATCCGCCCCCTGGATTAAGCCCTATGAATAATACATCAACATATTTTTTAATAGGAGACTGTAGTGGGTAAAAATCCCTATTGAGCTTTTCTGCATGGGGCGTTATTGTATCAATCACTTTTGCCGCCCAATTCTCTATTTTTTTCATTTAGTCAATATATAAACATTTCGCTATAGCAGAGCATAGAATTATAAAGCTTCGTATTGAATGTCTATCGAGCTTGGACTTACTTGGATTGTAAATAATAATACCAATCGTTTCTAATCAACCTTCACAATAACTTAATATCACAGGATAATTCAAAAGAATAAGCTCACCAATTAGTAATACATCCTTAATATTCTATTCATTTTCCGGATGTAGTTTTGGCCATTCGATAACCGTATCGATAATACTCTAAACCCCAATTTCTAATGAAACAATCAGAAAACTTTTTTCTGAAGGTTGCGCTCATTGCCTTAGCTGCAAACCTTACAGATCAAGGCATGATTACGCCCAGTAGAGCAGCAGACAGGCGTATCGTTGAACACAGCTCCCCTATCCGGCAAAACGCATCGCTACGCGGCAAAGTGGTCGATCAAAACGGCATGCCATTGGCTGGCGCGACTGTCCTCGTCAAAGAACTTAATCTCACGACGCAGAGTGATGCCGACGGATCTTTCCGCATCAACCTAAGCGAAGGAACCTATAGCATCGTCGTCAGTTTTGTATCCTACACCACGGCCACGTATGATAAGACGGTCGTCAAAAGTGGCGAAAACACGCTCAACGTTCAGCTTACCGGAGAATCAGGAACGCTGAACGAAGTTATTGTAGTAGGATACGGAACACAAAAAAGGGAAAATGCCACAGGCGCCGTAGATCAAATTACATCCAAAGTATTGGAAAACCGGCCAATCACAAACCTGACACAGGGCTTACAAGGCTTGCTCCCCAACTTAAACCTGCGGATGGCCGATGGCAAGCCTACCCAATCACCGGCTTATAATATCAGGGGAACCACGTCCATCGGGCAAGGCGGAAGCGCGCTTGTTTTGATTGATGGCTTCGAGGGCGACCCTAGTTTGCTCAACCCGAATGATGTCGAAAGCGTCTCCATCTTGAAAGATGCCGCATCTGCCGCTATCTATGGTGCGCGCGGTGTTTTTGGCGTGGTGCTAATCACCACCAAGCAAGCTAAAAAAGGACAGGTGCAATTGAATTATGCAGGCAACTATGCGCTAAAAAGTCCTTTACAGGTTCCTGATTTTGTAACAGATGGGTATACCTGGTCAAAAATGTTCGCAGAGGCTTTTATAAATGGTGATGGATCTTTCCCACAAAATGCCAATAAAACGCAGAAATTTTCACAAGCCTACCTCGATGAATTTAAACGTCGTGTGGAATCCGGGCAACCTTATAATGAAGTAGAGATCGACCCAGTAACGGGCGAATACACGTATTACGGAAGTGTAGACTATTACAAAGAACTCTATAAGCCCCACACACCCGCTATGGAAAACAACTTGTCCATTACCGGTGGCAACGATAAGGTTTCTTACCTAGTGTCTGGCCGGTTATTGAAGCAAGATGGTCTGTTTCGTCATAATAGCGACGACTACGATATGAAAAATATCCGGGCACGTGGATCGATACAAGTATTTCCATGGCTGAAGATCGAGAACAATTCCGATTACTCGGTGATGAATTACCATAACCCCATCAACGTGGGTGAAGGCGGTGGAATCTGGCGTAACATTGCTGATGAAGGCCACCCGACCATGCCTATGTTTAACCCGGATGGCAGCCTTACCTTTTCAGCGGCCTATACCGTGGGCGATTTTATTTATGGAAAGAATGGGAGAGACACGCGCAGGCAGGTATTCCGTAATATCACCGGCCTTCGGAGTAATTTCTTCGACAACAAATTACGAGTAAATGCCGACTTCTCTTTTAGAAATACAAATAACGATATCCACCAAAAACGCGTGCAGGTGCCCTACAGCAATTCCGCTGGCGTTACGTCCTATATCGGTACAACAACCAATGATTTGATGGTTGATCTTCGCGAAACGCAATACCTAGCGACGAATATATACGCAGAGTTTGAAGACCGTTTTGCTGAAGACCATTACTTGAAAGCTATGGTAGGCTACAACTATGAGCAATCCACCTATAACCGAAACTTTGTTCAGCGAAACGGCATTATTTTCGAGGATGCCACGGACTTAAACCTTGCGCTTGGTCAATCAATTGGCACGGGCGGCGGCTATGAGAAATGGGCCATATTAGGCGGATTTTCCCGTTTAAATTATTCCTTCAAAGATCGCTATTTGCTTGAAGTCAATGCGCGGGTTGATGGCTCTTCAAAGTTCCCGAGCGATCAGCGTTACGGTTTCTTCCCATCGGTTTCTGGGGGTTGGAGAATCAATAAAGAAGACTTTTGGAACGTTTCCGAAAATCTAGTTTCCGATTTCAAGGTGCGTGCCTCGTATGGTTCACTAGGGAATGGTAATATTGCATCCTACGCATTCCAAGAGATCTTTAATATTGCGCAGTCTAATGTTATCTTAAATGGCGTACGCCCGCAAACTACGGGAATGCCTGCAGTACTGCCGGCCGGATTGACCTGGGAAACGTCTACAACGACCAATATAGGTCTTGACCTCACGATGCTCTCTAACAGATTGAGCTTTACCGCCGATGCATACGTACGCAAGACAACGGATATGTTTACCAATGCACTAACGCCACCAGCCCTATTTGGTACGGCCGTGCCGAAAGGAAACTATGCTGATCTAACAACACGTGGCTGGGAAGCTAGTTTGTCTTGGAATGACCAGCTTGGCGACGCCAACAAACCATTCCGGTACAATGTACGCGTAACCATGTCTGACAACAAGTCGACGATCGACCGCTACAACAATCCCAACAAACTTTTGTCGGATTACTATGAAGGACAAGTGTTGGGTGAGATCTGGGGATATGAAACGGAAGGATTTTTTATCGACCAGGCCGATATCGATGCACATGCCAAACAAAGTCCACAAATGCGCGCCTCGCCGACAAATATCTGGGCACCGGGTGATATTAAATTGCGTGATCTTAACGGTGATGGATTTATCAACGTAGGCGAAAACCGTGTAGGCAATTCAGGCGATAGACACATTATTGGAAACTCCGCGCCACGGTATATGTATGGATTAAATCTCGGTGCTGAATACCACAACTTCTCCTTTGCAGCATTCTTCCAAGGCGTGGGCAAGCAGCAATGGTATCCATCGACAGAGACGGAAATGTTTTGGGGACAATATAACAGGCCTTATAACAACATCCCGACTTTCCACCTCGGAAATATGTGGACGCCAGAAAATACCGATGCGTACTTTCCACGCACCATGTCTAGAGCCGCGTCTAACAACACGAATAGGACACTGGGCGTGGCGCAAACACGCTATCTGCAAAATGTCGCCTACCTGCGTTTGAAAAATATCCAAATTGGCTACACCCTACCGACTAGTGTGAGTAGAAAAGTTGGTGCACGCAGTTTGAAGGTATTTTTCTCTGGCGAAAACCTATTCACCTATTCCCCGATGTATAAAATCGTAAAGACTATCGACGTGGAGAATGCTGTAGCTTCTGATCAGGATTTAAATCCGAACAGCACCAATGGCGATGGATACAACTATCCATTGATGAAGAGCTACGCATTTGGGTTGAACTTCGGATTTTAATGGATTAAAGTCAAATATTATACACATGAAAACAATGAAAAACTATATATGGATTTTGCTAGCCTGTTTAAGTGCTTCGGCCTGTAAACAGCTGGATCAGGAACCGCAGTCAACAGCCACAAAATCCGCCGTTTTCGGCACGGAGAACGGCCTGAAACTATATACAAACGGCTTTTACAATATGGATTTCCTTCCGCGGAACTCCACTAGCCGTGATGCCATGTCTGATTACCTGGCGGTTAGGGAAGTGCAAAACTTTCTTCGCCCCGGCGCTTTTGCTGCAAATAACAGTTCCGGATGGACCTGGACAGATCTGCGAAACATCAACTATTTTATTGCAAACTGCAATGATCCGGCTGTGCCCGAGCAGGTGCGCAACAATTACTTAGGCATCGCCCGTTATTACCGCGCTTACTTCTATATGGAGAAAGTAAAACGCTTCGGGAATGTACCTTGGATCGGCGAGCCACTTGATTTGGATGATCCGCGGCTTGAAGGCGCTAGAGACCCCAGAACATTGGTGATGGATTCTGTGCTTGCCGATCTGAATTTCGCATGCGAGCACATCATAGCAACAAACGATGCGAGCAGAACCACAGTTACGAAGTGGGTTGCGCACGCTTACAAAGCGCGGGTTTGCCTTTTTGAGGGCACTTTCAGGAAATATCATAGCTCATTAGGCTTAACGGCTTCTGCAAACAGTTGGCTGAGCGAAGCGGAAAGCGCCGCTGCTGCAGTTATGGCGAATGGTGGCTATACGATCAATACAGCCGGTGGTTCTAATTTAGCTTACCGCCAAGTGTTCACCAGCACTGCTCCTGTTGCGACAGAAGTGTTGCAAGCAGCAGTGGCCGATGTAAATCTAGGTATCTTAAACGAAGCAAACTGGTGGTGGACGAGTGGGACATATGGCGCTAAGGCCAGCTTTACCCGTACGTTTATACATACATACTTGAAACTTGATGGCACACCGTTTACAGACCAACAAAACTACCAGACGATGCTATTTAAGGATGAAGTAAAAGATCGTGATTTACGCTTGAAACAAACTATCCGCTCCGGCGATTACAAGCGCATTAACAACGGGCAGCAAGTGCCTGCTCCACCAGTATTTTCTTACACCTTCACCGGCTATCAACCTATCAAATGGACGTTGGATGATATGTACTATGATGCAGGCGCGCTAAACAATAACGCTATTCCTTTATTCCGCTATGCTGAGGTACTTCTTAATTACGCAGAGGCCAAAGCAGAGCTTGGTACATTGAGCGATGCTGATTGGGCAAACACAGTTGGTGTTCTGCGTGCAAGAGCAGGTATTACCGGCGGTTTATCAAGCAAGCCTACCAAGGCAGATCCATATTTGATAGCCAATTATTTCCCGGAGATCAGTGATCCTACACTTCTTGAAATCCGACGAGAGCGCGGCATTGAGCTCAGCCTGGAAGGCTTGCGCTTCGCAGACATCTTACGTTGGAAACGTGGCGAACTGATGGAACAACAATGGAATGGATTCTACGTACCGGCATTAAACACGCCGTTGGATCTCAATGAGGATGGTATACTCGATGTCGCCTTTTACCAAGGTACGCGTCCGAATCCCGTCCCCGGCGTGACGTATGTGAATGTCTCCGCGACAATTGGTAATGCCATCAATTCGCAGCAACTAAAAAACGGTAGCAGCGGTGAACTGATCTGGATGAACGAGATTCCGAGAGACTGGAAAGAACATATGTACTACTACCCTATTCCGCTCAATGATTTGCAACGGAATCCGAATCTAGGTCAAAATCCCGGCTGGGAATAAATGTCACTATTGTCTAAAAACATAGAATAGAAATGAACTTGAAAAAACTAGGCGCCGTAGCCCTACTATTCATCATCAGCTTTGGACTTCAAGCGCAGCAGATCACATTAGGAAGTTACAATATTCGGTACGATAATCCCGCCGATACCGGAAACTTGTGGGTTGATCGTGCACCTGTAGTCGCCAACCTGATTCGGTTTCACGACTTCGATATCCTCGGGACACAAGAAGGTTTTAAAAATCAACTGGATGATATTGCTCGCAAACTGCCCGAATACAGCCGCTATGGCAAGGGCCGCGATGACGGTAAGGAAGCCGGTGAACATTCCGCGATATTTTATAAAAAAGATCGGTTTACCTTGCTGAAGAGCGGTGACTTTTGGTTGGCTGAAAACCCATCAAAGCCGGGCTTGGGCTGGGATGCAACCTGCTGCAACCGTATCTGCTCTTGGGTACAGCTTAACGATGTGCGCAACGGTAAATCTTTGTATGTGTTTAATGTACATTTTGATCATCAAGGCGTTGTTGCCCGGGAAGAAAGTGCCAAACTGATACTTGCACAGATCAAAAAGATCGCAGGAGACGCACCGGTATTACTCACCGGTGATTTCAATGGCGACCGCGAATCGTCTTGGTACAAAAGGATTGCAGACTCAGGCAGCATAGTTGATGTGCACGCCAAGGTAAGCCATCCTTATCAAAATAATTCTTCGGCAAATGCTTTCCGCAAGCCTAAAAACAATAGGGTCATCGACCACGTATTTATGAGCAAGCATTTCGACGCGATCAAGTGGGGCATACTGACCGACACCTATTTTGGTAAGTTTCCATCGGATCACTTTCCGATCTTGACGGTTCTGGAACTGAAATAAGTTCCGATGAGCATTATCAAACCCCACAAGTCGGCAACAAGCCATCTTGTGGGGTTTGCCTTTTAAAACGTCATCAGCCGGCTCAGTTCTTTAAATACCATACGCAGCCGAAATATAAAGTCCTAAACTGATAGGAATCGTAGCTGACCGCGCTGTAGTCACGACTATAAATAGGCCTTCTTGCATTACTCGTATTGAATACGTTATTCAACGAAACGAATGTTGCAACCGAAAGCTTTTTCCCACGAAAGAATTTCGAGAAAGATACATCAAACCTGTTATAAGCAGGCAACTGTTGATTAAAATAATCAGAACTAAAAATTGGGTAATAAAGATCTAAATCGCTATTATACTCTGCCCTATCCACCGTATTAATGAAGGTTCCAGGCCGAGCGAAATACACGAGCGAAAGGGAAAACAGGGAGGGATTGTTATATTGTACGAATGTCTTGACGAAATACTTTAAATGACTAGTACCATTATATTGACCATCCCCTATAAAGGCTTTTTGATCGATAAATGAGTTGGAGAAAGAGTATTTGATGTAATTGTAAAAGACCTTTTCAAAATAGAACTCTGCACCAAATGTCTGGACTCTATTCGATAATAACTCGAACGATTGATCCTGTTGACGATCTCCAGTTTCATTTTTATAGTATAATGCACCTTTGATCAAAAGATCAGCCTTTTTGTATTGGTAATCTAACGCCTGCTAATTCATAAAAAAGAGGCTGCCATTTTGAGACAGCCTCGTATAAATAATTAAACAGCATTACATTCCCCACCGTTCGAACAAGATCCATCGATATAATTAACCATATCTGATGTATTTTTATATTTGGCTTCCCAAACTATACCACTATTATAGCATTTGCATTTAAATGTACTATATCCATCCTCATATCCATCTTCACTATCGATAGTACCACCCATAATAAGCTTTAACTCGTCACTGGTCAGAATCTGATCCTTACCAAGATTTTTCAATGAAATTTTTTTCATTTTTTTAAAAATTTAAAATAGTTTTATCTTACAATCCGCCCACACCCGGATCAAATTCGTTAATTAACAAGAGAGGAATTTGTGAGCTCTCTTTTGCCCAAGTGCGTTTCGAACCGACACGGGCTTTTTTCTGCGCTAGAAAAAATTTTTCAAAATTCATACCAGATTACTTTCCAGCCTTGCGAGAAGTGCGAAATCTTCACTTGATTTATTAGGAAGGCTGCTTAGCAACTCTATACCAAAATCTACCTCCTCCTTCGCGTTCGACTTTTTACCACTTTGTGAATAAAGTATGGTCGTATAGAACTGTAGATACGCTCTCCAATAAACTAAAATTGCGCTTTGTTTTCCTTTATCCAGATTTCCCAGTTGACCCTTGAGCTCTTGCAGTTTCTCCGTTTTTTGTGAAACATCAGATACAAAGGCATTGTAAACTCTTTCCTGAATGTTATTCAAGACAGAATCAGCCGTTCCATTTGATCTAGCCATAACGCAAGTCTGCATAACAAGGAATACACTGATAAAACATATAGATAGCTTCATTTTCATAATACTGTGGTTTTAAATTTGACAAAAAAGAAGATTAAAGTAGCTTACAATAAAAAATTCGGTAATTTAAGCGTTGGTTAATTTACCATTCAGTAAGATTCCTATGAAATATTTTCGACGAACTCCTATATTAATCGTTTAAAAGGCAAAATTGACCCGATATTCCTGCTGAAGTATAACGCACTCAAGCCCGAGTTCAAACCATAGCCGACAGACGTGAATAGCTACACAGCCTTGAATCAACCTAACAGCCTCAATTAATCAATATTTTAAGAAAATAAGAACCAATACAAGGAACAAATTATAACAAATAGTAACCACTTGATCACACAAGCACCATCTCTTTTTCTCTCCAAAAAATAGAATTTTTATTAAAAACATATTTTGTAATATTTTATTATTTATATTAGTAAACATTGACAATAAGAACATAAAACAAATCCTTTAAATAGTTTGGGATATAGATGGAGAAATGGAGCTGTCTTGATGATGTAAGTTTTATGGTGCTATATTGTAATTGGGCCAATTGATACAGAATCTACTATTCTACATAGTAAACGAAAAATGTTGTGTGATAGGAAATCACTCTAAAATAAGAACATGCCATGATTAAATGCATTGTAGTTGAGAATGATATACATACACAGAAACATGTAGTATCGACATTGAAAAAGATGGCTGATGTAGAAATTGTTGCGGTATTCGATACTGCACTCGCTGCCATCACTATCCTAAGTACTAACGAGGTGGATCTAGTATTTTGTGCCATACAAATGCCTGACATCAATGGCTTGAGCTTGTTTAAAAGTTTACAAAACCCTCCATTTTTTGCCTTTGTAACGACAGACCCTACTTATGCAGTAGCGTGTTATGAACTGAATGTATTGGATTACATCCTCAAGCCTTTCGGGATTGAGCGTTTATTAAAAACGGTAAACAAAGCCAAAAACCTCCTGAGGTCTCGAAAAGCAGAAAATTTAGCTTCTGACTATATGGTGATTAAAGATAAGCAGTACAGTTTTATTACCTCTTATGACGATATCTGCTATATCCAGGCAGATAAAGATTACGTACATATCTGGACAATTAAACGGGAATACTATGTTTGGCGCAAACTTATCGACTTGGAAGACACCTTAAAGGGTATGCGAAGGTTTGCTCGCGTGCACAAATCTTACATCATCAATTTAGATTATGCGGAACATGTCATTGGAAATACCATCAAAATGAAAGGTAAATTACCTGAGATTCCAATTGGCGGACGCTATAAAGTCGAGTTGTTTAAAAAGCTGGGCGCGGCCAGCAGATAAGAAAGCCGATTAAATCTATCATAGCTTGATAATGACGTCAAGATTTGCGAGTCCTTGAACGATCCGTAATTATTGATACAGCAAATACTTGCTACGCATCACCTTGTATTTTTCGAGGCCTGGCTTCCAGCTGTCGCGGATCTGTTTTTCGGTTAGCCCATCGATTATTTGCTGCTTTAGCAATGGGCCGCCCGCCAATTTATCAAACACCACAATCTCTTTGCTTTGCTTATTATCGAAAAATATCTTTTTATCCGGATATTTATTATACGTTTCTATAAGCCAGGAAAGGTTGATCGCTTGTGCCTTGCGAACGCTCTTTAGGTCTACATTTCTTAAATCCAAACCATAGCATTTCTTTCCTAAATGAATAGGCGTAGCGCTCATATTTGCTATGCTTTTTGGCGTAAATGAAAAATCGTAAATACCCCTGAATTCGGGTGCCCCGATCACTGTGAATGGAAATTGGGTGCCCCTGCCCTCGCTTAAGACTGTGCCCTCGAACAAGCAGGTTGACGGGTATAAGATGACCGCTTGATACGTGTTAATATTCGGAGACATATTGACAGGAGGATGGTATTCCATATCGTGCGTATAGTTTGCAACAGGGATAATTTTTATCTGACATTTGATGCCATCAGCCAACCATCCTTCGCCATTGATCATTTGTGCATATTCACCAACCGTCATCCCATGCGTGATCGGCACGGGGTGCATACCTATGCCTGATTTGTAATCCATATCCAATATAGGACCATCCACGAAGTATCCATTGGGATTCGGCCGATCAAGGATCAGTAATTCCTTGCCATTTTCCGCACAAGCCTCCATCACCCTATGCATAGTTGCCAGATAGGTGAAATAACGAACACCAATATCTTGGATGTCAAAAATCATTAAATCAATATCGTCTAGCATTTCCTTGGTAGGCTTATTCGTCTTTCCATAAAGCGACACAACCTTCACTCCGGTTAATGCATCGACAGCATCCTTGACCTTAACTCCAGCACCTACATCTCCGCGAAAACCGTGTTCTGGACCAAATACTTTAACAATATTGACACCGAGTGCCAATAAACTATCTACGCTAGGCTTATCACCTATCCGTGAGGTGGGATTGACAACCATGCCGATCCTTTTGCCTTTCAGGTAATTGAGGTATTCATCTATCCGATCTGCTCCCGGAACGATTTGCGAAAACGTCGGCGCAGAAACAAACAAGAATAGGCAGATAAATAAGCTGATGTTTTTGATTTTCATAATGACAAAATTGAACTTACAACGTTTCAAATTAATATGGCTAACTCATTTTGAATTAATCGACAGGCCTGAAAGACTGCACCATCGACTCATTAATAGTTCCGTAAGAATAGGGATTAAAAATGAAATATGCAAGAAAACGCATGTGACTAAGCAAATAATTGTTACAAAGGTATTTCTGAATACACACAATTGAACGTTTGAAAATACAATTGCACAAAAATGCAGGGTAAGCAAACTTGGGCATATGTAACACATTTATTTTTAATAACCCAGCTTAGAATTTGCTATACGATCGTTAATTTATCGATCACCTTTTTTCATTTCGTACTGAACGAGGTTGACAAAGAAGCTAAGATAGCGGGCCAAAGCATAAGTCGCTTTAACGGTAATAGGTCGTAGTTTATAGTTTAACATGCCTTAAATAACGAGTAGGGAAAAATCCCTTATGCAGCAATACCTATTACCATATCTATTGTATACACATTTTTTTGATTGAGGCCAATTGGATCTTTTCGTAAGTAATAGTAGGTAACTGTAAGTGGCCATTTTCATAGCAGAATGACTAAATACGTATTTGCTCGTCGCTGAATGAGTTTACATTCTTTACTCGAGCATAGCTAACATATTTGCAGGTTTATACTTGTTTTAACACTATGGCCACAAAGAAACTAATAATTAAACGTAAAATTCAGCGCAAAAAAACGCATGATTATGCATATTTTTTCTACTTTTATAGTGTAATCAATATTTCTAATAACGATAGCTATGCCACAGTTTAAAACTATTTCACTTTTAATAATTCTTTCGTCCAGCCTTCTATCCTGCCAGTCTGGATCTAAGCCAAAAACCGTTATAGAATCAGCAGATTCGACCGATCAGGCGCTTAAAATTTTACCTGGAGCGGATCAGCTTAATGATTACCTGCCGCTATTAAAAGATAAAAAGGTAGGCCTGATGGGAAATCAAACGACTATCGTGGGTGCCGAAAAAGAGCATCTAGTCGATATCCTACTTGAAAAGGGGGTGGATCTTCACTTTGCTTTTGCACCAGAGCATGGCTTTCGCGGCACTATTGAGCGTGGTGAGAAAGTTGGAAACGAAAAGGATGAAAAAACCGGTCTTCCCTTATACACGTTATATGGGGGCAATTCAAAACAAGACTCTATTATCCAGTCAATTGATGTGATGCTATTCGATCTACAAGATGTAGGCGCTCGATTTTACACTTATATGGCTTCTATGCACCACGTTATGGAGCTCTGCGCCAAGCATGGTAAACAAATGATTGTATTAGATCGTCCTAATCCAAATGGAGACCAGGTGGATGGGCCTGTACGTAAGGATGATAAATTTAAAGCAGATATTTCTTTTCACAAAGTGGCGATCATGCATGGATTGACGATGGGAGAAATGGCGCAAATGATAAACGGGGAAAAGTGGCTGGAGGAAGGACGCCAATGTAGCCTGACGGTGATCCCTGTAAAGAATTACGACCATACGATGATGTATGAGCTTCCTGTGATCCCTTCACCATCTTTGCCAAACCATCTTTCCGTGCGCTTGTATGGCTCGCTATGTCTTTTCGAAGGCACATCCATATCCGAGGGTAGAGGCACAGCATGGCCTTTTCAAGTCATTGGGTATCCCGATCCTGTATTCGGAGATTTTAAGTTTACGCCAGGAGAAAAATCAGGTATGGCCAAGCATGTGGCAGGCAAAGGTGAGGTCAACTATGGGTTGGACTTAAGAAGCGTTGACGCAAACAAGCATAAATTTACCCTTAAGTATGTGCTCGATTTCTATACTAAGATGCCTGATAAAAGTAAGTTTTTCAGCCGTGCTGAATTTTTTGACAAGCTGGCCGGCACAGACGAACTAAGGAAGCAAATCATCGCAGGGAAGACAGAGGAGGAAATTAGAGCATCTTGGAAAAATGATTTGGCTGCATACAAAGAGATGCGAAAGAAATATCTGCTTTATAAAGACTTCGAATAAGACTTTTTTACAGACGATCGATAACAAAATAAACTAACGACTATAATTCGGGAAGAACTGTACTTTTCTGCGCATAATGAGTTATGTTACGTGCACATGGGCGCGAATGCACGCACGGCACATGGTCCTGCGCAGCAAACTGTAAACAAATATGTGACCCTAACCTTGATGTCGCACTTATTTCGAAAGGACTGGGCGAAAATCATTATTACCTGCAATTCTCTGAAATCCATAGCAGCAGATAGAAAACATAGCTCGGATGGCTTGATAGACTGTGGAATAGCAATGGGAACTTAACCGAAGAACCGTTGGTGCAATCAACATCCAGACAAACTACCAATTATATTGCCTTTCAGGGCAACGCTTTAGTAGATATTACGGCCAATAAAATAAAGCAATATGACGGTAGCCACAATTTTTATAGCCCATTCCCCATACAAAATTCTGCGCCAGCGTAGCATAGGAGCGGTTAAGTTTTGTTTCCACTGGAAAATTGTACCGATTAAGACATAGGGAATGAAGGGTAATAATAACGCATTGTATCGGACAGCGGCCGAGAAGTCACCATGCAACAAAGCGTGGATTGCTCGCTGTGAGCCGCAGCCAGGGCAATCCAAACCCGTAAATGTCTTGAAAGGGCACTTCGGAAACCAGGCAGACTGCAACGGGTCATACTTGTAGTAAATATAGATTAGCAGACTTACAATACCCGCTCCCAGCCCAATAAATAGCCAGCGGAGGTGTCCAGTTAGCATAAAATTAATTGAAGTCGCCCATCATCGCAGCAAACATCGCAGACCCAAATATCAAGAAATACAAGATCCAGAGGCCTACACTGAGTCCAAGGTTGATGAACAACCACCTTTTTGCACTGGCCGAATCAGCTTCAGCACCTAAATAGTCGCCACGATAATACTTTCCCTCCACCCGTGAAGCGTAAATAATGGATGGTATCCCTAGCGGCAAACAGCAGAAGATAGTCGTTAATATAGATTCAATTAAATATGTTTTGGGCGGTCTGCCAGTAGGTCTATTAAATGTTGGCGGCATACTCCCTCCAAATTGCGGCGGCACTTGGGTTGTTCCTGTGTAATAGGGTTGTGCTCCTTCATTGATAACCGAAGCCAACTCAGGGATTTGTCGAGCTGCTACCCAATTTGGTAGCCCCTCTGCCCAAACGAATGTATCTCCGGTGATTCCTTTTCCTTTTAATTCTTCCACAGAAAAAGGGCCAAAGGTATTAGTACCATCTGTATAGTGAAATTTTTGCATCTTTACATGGATATATTGCATAAATATAATAAAATCTTTTTTTAATTATCCCTGATATGATGATAGACAATAAGGTATGGATGCTTCTTGCTATAACCTTGGTGGGCATGCTGTTAATTTGGTACGTATTTAAGTATGTAGGAAACAAAAAGTACCGAAGGAGCCAGTTGCCACAGGAAGCGTCAGTCAGATCGGTACTTCAAAGAAGCGTAGCATTTTTCCAAAGACTACAAAAAGCCGCGCAAGACGAATTTATAGAGCGTGTACAATATTTTCTAGCTACAACGAAGATTTCACCGGAAAAAGGAGCTGCTATAACTGATACGGATCGTGTATTGGTGGCCGCGAGCGCAACTATTCCCCTATTTCATTTTAGCCGCTGGTCTTATGAAAATCTAGATGAAGTACTTATCTATCCGGGAACATTTAATGAAAAATATGATATAGAAGCGCAAGATCGCACGGTATTAGGCATGGTGGGTGAAGGTGTGATGAACAGAAAGATGATCCTCTCCCTAGATTCATTGCGCGCTGGGTTTAAAGATCACCCATCAGAGGGAAACACCGCCATTCATGAGTTTGTGCACCTTATCGACAAAGCAGATGGCGAAATCGACGGCGTGCCCTCATACCTCATCTCAAGGGACCTTGTGCAACCTTGGCTTCGTGAGATGCATAAGACTATTAATGCCATTCGGCACGACCGATCAGATATTCGCGATTACGCAGCGACAAATGAAGCTGAATTCCTCGCGGTGGTTTCAGAATATTTCTTTCAGAAACCGAAACAGCTCGAAGAAGACCATCCCGAACTCTTTGCATTATTGAACGAAATGTATAATAGGCCTGAAAAAAGCCAGTAAATAAAAGAGGTTCCACGCTTAACACGTGGAACCTCTTTCTATAGGGATTGATATGTCTTACATCATACCGCCCATGCCGCCACCCATTGGAGGTCCGCCAGCAGCTACCGGGTTTTCCTCTGGCTCATCAGCAAGAACACATTCTGTAGTTAACAACATCGATGCGATAGATGCCGCATTTTCTAATGCTACACGGGAAACTTTAGTCGGATCGATAACACCTGCTCCGATTAAATTTTCGTAAACATCTGTGCGTGCATTGTAACCAAAGTCTGCAGTACCTTCTTTTACCTTTTGTACGACAACTGCGCCTTCGATACCTGCGTTATTACAGATTTGACGAAGTGGCTCCTCGATAGCACGTTTGATAATTTCGACACCGATAGTCTCGTCTTCGTTTGCTCCTTTTAGACCAGCTAAAGCTTCTGTTGCACGGATGAAAGCAACGCCACCACCAGCTACGATACCTTCTTCTACCGCTGCACGAGTAGCGTGTAAAGCATCATCAACGCGGTCTTTCTTTTCTTTCATTTCTACTTCTGTAGTAGCACCAACGTAAAGAACGGCAACACCACCAGATAGCTTCGCTAAACGCTCTTGCAATTTCTCACGATCATAATCAGAACTAGTCGTTTCGATCTGTGAGCGGATCTGCGCAACACGTGCTTTGATATCTTCCGCATCGCCAGAACCGTTGATAACGGTTGTGTTGTCTTTATCAACCACAACTTTCTCTGCTTGACCTAAGTAAGAAAGCTCTGCATTTTCTAATTTAAAACCTCTTTCTTCGGAGATAACTGTACCACCTGTTAAGATGGCGATATCCTCAAGCATCGCTTTACGACGATCGCCGAAACCTGGAGCTTTAACGGCAGCAACTTTCAGTGAGCCACGGATTTTGTTAACCACTAATGTAGCTAAAGCCTCGCCATCTAAATCCTCTGCAATGATCAACAACGGTTTGCCGGTTTGCACTTGTTTTTCTAAAATCGGCAACAACTCTTTCATGTTGCTGATTTTCTTATCGTAGATCAAAATGTAAGGGTTTTCTAACTCAGCTTCCATTTTGTCGGAGTTTGTAACGAAGTATGGAGATAAGTAACCACGATCGAACTGCATACCTTCAACAGTTTTCACCTCTGTTTCTGTACCTTTCGCCTCTTCAACTGTGATAACACCGTCGTTACCTACTTTTTCCATTGCTTCTGCAATTAATGAGCCGATAACGTCATCGTTATTCGCAGAAATTGTAGCTACTTGCTTGATTTTGTTGTTATCAGCACCTACTACTTGTGACTGTGATTTCAAATTTGCCACGACAGCAGCAACAGCTTTGTCAATACCGCGTTTTAGATCCATAGGGTTTGCACCAGCAGCCACAGACTTTAATCCTGGAGATACGATCGCTTGCGCTAATACAGTAGCAGTAGTCGTACCATCACCAGCTTGATCAGCAGTTTTTGATGCTACTTCTTTCACCATTTGTGCGCCCATGTTTTCTAAAGCATCTTTCAAATCGATTTCTTTAGCAACGGAAACACCGTCTTTTGTGATCATCGGAGATCCGAATTTTTTCTCGATGATAACATTACGGCCTTTAGGTCCCAATGTTACTTTTACTGCATTTGCTAATGTATCAACACCTTTTTTCAGTGCGTCACGAGCTTCAACGTTATATCTTACTTGTTTTGCCATTTCTATAACTTTTTAATATGTGGATAAAGCAAGCTTCAATCCGTATTGTTTTTGTTTTCTAAATTTGTTGATTAGCTTATAACACTGCGTAAATGTCAGACTCACGCATGATTAAATATTCTTTTCCTTCGTAAGTGATTTCTGTACCTGCGTACTTTCCGTATAAAACTTTATCACCTACCTGCACGGTAAGGGGTTCTTCAGGCTTGCCCGATCCAACTGCAACAATAGTTCCTTGTGAAGGCTTTTCTTTTGCAGTATCAGGGATATAAAGTCCAGATGCTGTTTTTTCTTCTGCAGGAGCTGCTTCTACCACAACTCTGTCTCCGATAGGTTTAATACTTAATGCCATAATTATTGTGTTTTATTGTTTTACGTTTTTACTTCCAATCTTTATCACCAATTATGCCAAATGCAAAAAAGCAGTGTTTGTTGACATTTTTTCACATTAACGGTCTTAAAATTGACAGTCAGCAAATTTCTCCGTGTCATCCTGTCATTACTTAAGCGAGACGCATTGGCTTACCTACTTTTAAACAGAAGCTACCTAGAGCCGCACCGAAAATTCCGGATAAAAAAAAGTCCCACATATGGTGTGAGACTTTTAATTTCTTCAGCAAAAGAGTGCCTTATTTTGTTGTATCTGCTGTCGCAGGCGCCGTTGTAGCTGGTGCTTGCTGCTGCTGTGCTGGTCCGTTTAGGTTCAATGGCGATGTTTGCGCCGGAGCTTCAATTTGGTCGCCCAATCCACCCGGTCTTTTACCTGCTGACGGGCCTACAATGTTGATTGCCAAGCAAAAAACCATCAAGGCAATAGCCAATCCCCATGTTCCTTTTTCAAGAAAATCTCCTGTACGCTGAACACCCATTAAATTTGAGCTGCCAGCGAATCCTGATGATAAACCTCCTCCTTTTGGGTTTTGAATCAACACCATCAGTGCCAATAAAACACTTGTCAATACAATCAGGATAATTAAAAATGTTTGCATTTCTTTATAGTCGTTAATATAGTTTCTCTTCCAGACCTTTAATTTGGGTCGCAAAATACGATTTTTTTTCTGGAAATCTCAAAATTAATTTTTTGTAAACCTCTATGGCCTTCACGTACATACCTTGGCTAGCATATATATTGGCCAAAGTTTCCGTGACCAAGTTGAACTGCTCCTCCGAGCTCTTCCGAGCTTTATTCTCCATCGTCAGCTGATCGGCTGGCGGTGGCTGGATTTGCGGTTCCTCTCGAATAAATCGCTCGATAACTTCTGTTGTTTTGTCAACCCTGCTATAGGTAACAGCACGTTGTTTGACTTCCTCACTCAGTTTGTCTTCAGGACTTTGCAAGTGGATGATGTTCTCGCGGATCTGCTGATCCAAAACGACTTTATCAAATGCTTCCGGATCAAAAGAGGATTTTTTATTCGTAGGTAAATGGGGCGAGGCAAATGGTTGATACGTATCCGCATATTCCAAACGTGTTTTATGCAACCACCAACGAAAGCTGTAAGGCATCAAATCATCGTTGTAAACACTTACATCTTCTTCCTTTTGCTGATCTACCGGCTCCGAAATGACACTGGAATTACTGTCGGCTTCGTTATTCCCGCTTAAGCCCACGTTAGTCTCCCAACGAATCTCTTTGGTATGCAGTGCAAAGTAATCACCTCCGCCAATACCCTCATGCACAAGGTTATCCAGCGCCGCATTTTCCTCTTCCTTTGTCAAATCTGGTAAGTTTTCCAGATTGATGTCTACATGTCGAGCACGATCAGGTGCTGTATGGCCTTCTGACTCATGCTGCTCTTCAGTCGCACCAAGAGAACTGTGCTCTATTTCTTCGCTATCTGCCGGCTTGGATTCATCTGCTAAAAGTTCCGTATCATTCAGATCGACAACTCGTTCCTCGTCTTTATCGATAGATGGTATCTCCGTTCCGTTGGCAGAAGGCTCATGCTCCGTGGTAGCATGAATGGCTTCTTCCCCGACCTTAAAATCCGACGCTTCCGTTTCCGCCGTTAATGACTCTTCAACAGAAGGTTCGAAAGTTGGTTCGCCACTTGGAACGACATCTGATACTGCAGCTTCTTCGGCCAATGGTTTATCATCATCAGTATCTTTAATTTCACCGGCTTTTGGATCGACATCTGTCGCTTCAACTTCATGCTGCGAAGTTCCCTCAGAAGAAGGATCCAAAGCTGCTACACGCTCCGAATCCATAGGAGATGTGATCGATTCTTCTTCTGATAGCTTAACACCAGTAGACTGTGCACGCTCGACAGCGTCGTTCGACGGCTCAGCGTCATCACCGGATGTCTCCCCCGCAAACGGCGGATGTTCGACTGCAGAATTATTTGGTTCTTGTCGGTCTTCGTTGCCAGTACTCAATGGGGAGGTTAAATCAGTGACCAAAAGGTCATCGTCGATAGCGGCTATGAATGGGATATCTTGAACAGGTAATTGCACATAATCATGTAACCAACTCGGGCTACTCGCCAATAAAATCGCGCGACTGCCCAATTTGGTAAGCTCACCACATAAAAACTTCCGCCGCTCAAAGGCGAAATGTAAAGGCTGTGAATAGGGATACCGGGACAATAGAAGGTCAAAGTCCTCCTGAGAGACTTCCTTTGGATTTACGAGGGCTTGGTGATATAACCGTGTGAATGTTTGTCCTTGATTTTCCATATATAACCTACCAGTTTGCAAATGCTCTATTGTAAATATCTTCAGTTAACAAACTAATGATTTGCATAGTTAAGCCATCTTCCTGATTCTGTACCAAACCAGAGAACTCGCGAAACTGCGTAAACGATTGCTCAAAATTACTTTCACCCGTTTCATCTAAGCGATTCGTATATTTCACCTTGACGGTGATGGTAAGCCTGTTCAACGCAGCTCTATCCGAATTTGCCTCCACGGCTGCCGGACTGATGTCGTAACCTGTTATAACGCCTTCAAACATAGCGTCAGCATCTCCGTTTACTTGGCTTAGACGCGACTGACTTCTAATACGTTCTTTCAACCCCTCTGTAAAATTTTGGCTTAGCGTTGCGTACACCAAAGGCGCTATATTTTCAAAGAATTGGACATTTACCGTTTTCATATTTTCCGGTATAGAACCTCCAGAGAAGCGATATTTGACACCACAACTTGAAAAGGCCATAACAAGCACCAACGATAGTAGTGTAAAAGCCGTAATAATTCTTTGCATATGACTGATGAACTAATCTAAATTTAAATCTTTAATTTTTCTGTATAAGGTTCGTTCGGAAATTCCGAGTTCTCGGGCGGCAGCCTTACGTTTTCCCTTATGTTTCCGCAAAGCCTTCCGTATCAAATCTGATTCTTTTTCAACCAATGACAACGACTCTTCTACTTCCTCCGCATCTTGCGTTTCATAAGACATATAGTCATTGTTTGATTTAACGCTTTGATTAGGATTATGAATGGTAAGCTTTGGCGATGCTTGCTCTTCACCTAGATAAGCAGATGATGGAGTTACTTCGCTATATAGTTGGTTAATATAGGGAGAATTTTCTTCAAATGTACCCTTATTAACACCATTTTGAATCAACTCGACTACCAACTTCTTTAAATCCACCATGTCTTTTTTCATGTCAAATAACACTTTATACAACAGGTCGCGTTCAGAAAAATCCTCTTTGCTCGTCTCTTTCACAAGCGCAGGTAATGAGGATACATGCTCTACGGGTAGGTACTTTGATAAGATGCTGGAATTTACGACGCGTTCGCGCTCTAAAACAGCAATCTGCTCGGCAATATTTTTCAGCTGTCTGACGTTTCCTGGCCAGCCATAATTCATCAGCATATCCTGCGCATCAGGGGTGAGCTGTATGCCAGGCGTCCGGTATTTATCGGAAAAATCTACTATAAATTTCCGAAATAGCAGGTTAACATCTTCCTTCCGTTCGCGAAGAGAGGGAATTCGGAGTGGAACCGTATTCAACCTGTAATAGAGATCTTCACGAAACTTACCTTTCTTCACCGCTTCATACACATCAACATTCGTTGCGGCAACGACACGTACATTTGTCTTTTGAACCTTAGAAGAGCCCACCCTAATGTACTCGCCAGTTTCTAAAACCCGCAATAGCCGAGCTTGTGTACCCAAAGGAAGTTCACCAACTTCATCCAGAAAAATCGTTCCCCCATCAACCACTTCGAAATAGCCTTTTCTAGCCTCGTGGGCACCCGTAAACGAGCCCTTCTCATGTCCAAAAAGTTCGGAATCAATTGTTCCTTCTGGTATTGCTCCGCAGTTTACCGCGATGAATGATCCGTGTTTACGGGCACTCATTTGATGAATAATATGTGAAAAGACTTCCTTTCCAGATCCACTTTCCCCTTGTATCAAAACGGAAATATCAGTCGGTGCTACCTGTTTTGCAACATCTATTGCACGATTGAGCACCGGTGAGTTACCGATGATGCCAAATCTATTCTTAATATCTTGAATGTCCACGATAGTTCTCTTAATACTAAAGGTCTACAATACGTCCCATTAACGTTGCTGATGTACAGCGCTCTGCCAATACATGCACATATTGTCCCGGTTTGAAACGTGAGTCAACGGGAAACACAACCATCGTATTCTGATCATTACGCCCACAGTAATCCTGATCTGACCGCTTCGAAAAACCTTCGATCAAAACTTTATGTACTTTTCCAACGAAATTTTGAAGTCGGAAAAGACTGTGCTCTTGCTGTTTATTAACAACTTCCGTCAACCGTCTTTTCTTTACCTGCTCTGGGATATCATCTTCATAACGTTTCGCCGCCAGCGTACCTGGGCGTTCGGAGTAAGCAAACATATACGCAAAGTCGTATTTTACATAGTCCATCATGGATAATGTTTCAGCATGCTCCTCTTCCGTTTCTGTGCAAAAACCGGTGATAACATCGGTAGATATACCACACGCTGGAATAATGCGACGGATAGCTTCTACGCGTTCCATATACCATTCCCGATCGTACGTCCTGTTCATCAAATCCAGAACGCGCGAGTTACCGGACTGCACAGGTAGATGTATATATTTACAGATATTGTCGTAACGGGCCATCGTATAAAGAACCTCGTCCGTGATATCTTTCGGATGGGAAGTGGAAAAACGAATGCGGAGCTCTGGGCTTACCTCGGCAACCATCGCCAATAAATGGGCGAAGTTTACAGTAGGCGTTGCCGTTTCGCCTTCGGCAACTGGAGCCGTATATTTATACGAGTCCACATTTTGCCCTAGCAAGGTGACCTCCTTATACCCAGCTTCAAAAAGCTCTCGGGCTTCTTTAACAATAGATTGGTAGTCGCGGCTACGCTCGCGTCCGCGGGTGAATGGCACCACGCAGAAAGAACACATGTTATCGCAACCCCGCATAATAGAAACAAATGCCGATATGCCATTTGAGTTCAATCGTACAGGATTGATATCGGCATAGGTCTCTTCCCTAGAGAGCAAAACGTTTACTGCTTTCGTCCCGTCATCCACCTTGCCAATAAGGTTAGGAAGATCACGATAGGCATCAGGACCGACGACAACATCTACCAGCTTTTCTTCTTCTAAAAATTTTGACTTGAGGCGCTCAGCCATACAACCTAGCACGCCCACGATCATACCTGGATTTCTGTTCTTAGCAGACTCAAACTCCTTTAATCGGTTACGCACACGTTGCTCCGCATTTTCGCGTATGGAGCAGGTATTTATAAATACCACATCTGCCTCTTTATAGTCTTTCGTTGTTTCGAAACCATTACCCACCAAAATCGACGCAACAATCTCGCTATCCGAAAAGTTCATCTGGCAACCGTAACTTTCGATATACAATTTACGACCTGTAGATTTGCCCGTCGGCAATAGTTCTAAAGCCTCGCCCTGACGGGCTTCATCGTGTGTCTTTGTAGTATGTTCTAATTCTAGCATGACTTCATTTAAAAGACTACAAAGCTAACAATAAAAGTTTAAATTGATGACACTTTGGCAGAGCTTGACCCAAATTTAACAAACGCTATTTTGCTTAATTAAAAGAGCTGTAGCTATAGTGTAGCGACGAAATGCAGTATAAGGTGGGTCAATGTTGTTGTTACCTTATCTATAAACAAAAAGAGTTGTCATTTTTTAGAATGACAACTCTTTTTTAAAAGCTTGAATAAGTTTATCTACCTGCTTCGCTCTCTGCTTCTTTGATCATTTTATCACCAGCAACAATAACAATTTCTACACGACGGTTTTCAGCACGTCCCGCATCTGTATCATTTGATGTTAAAGGCTCCGAGTAATTTTTACCTTGCGTTTTGATTCGTGCACCACCTAAGCCTTGTGCAACAGCATACGCTTTAACAGCATTTGCACGTGACTCAGAAATTTTTTGGTTAACTTCTAAAGTACCGCGATTATCGGTGTGACCAATAACAAGAATTTCTGTGTTAGGCTCTTTGTTTAAGGTAGTCACAAGCTTATTGATATTTGTTTTAGCAGCAGCTTTTAATGATGAGCTATTGAAGTCAAAAAGGATACCTTCATCGAATTTTACGATAATACCTTCGTCAGACTTAATAACCTGTGCTCCGGCTACCTCATTCTCAATTTCTTTGGCCTGGCGATCCATCTTTTTACCAATTAAACCACCAGCAACACCACCAATGGCAGCTCCCGCAATTGCTCCGATAGCTGTGTTACCAGCTTTACCACCAATTAGGGCACCAAGACCAGCACCAGCAGCGGTACCAACAGCCGCTCCCTTTGTCGTACTACTTGTATTTTGTATTGTTGAACAACTCGCTAACAACATCATGGATGTCGCAACGGATAAGCCATATATAGCTACTTTTCTACTCATTTTCATAACTAATTCTTTACTATTAAACTGTAATATACTAGCTGTTAATCAAAGCGAATGCCAAACTATATCGTTCTTATCAAAATAACGAGAAAAGCAAATAAATTTATTTTTCTTGGGGCGGTACGTCCAGCTTAGGTAAGCGCGTAGAACGGGGGCGTCCGTTTTTTTCCCAAGATTCCAGGGATGTTTTGACATAATTCATAAAATCATATTGACCCCAGCGTTCTACCAAACTAAACGAAGGACGGTATAAATCCATGAAAGATTGAAGCTCATCGCCCTCAAGACTTGTCAACGAACCGACGGATGATTTATTAAAAACGCGGTCAACCCTAGACTCTTCAAGTTCACGATCCATAATCTTCGCAAATCGCTTGGCATTCTTAGCATCTTTGCCGAAAAGATTGTAAAGGGCGGTAGCTGGACTTCCTAAATACGTCCCAACGGTATTTTTACCACCATTGTAAACGCCTTTTTTTGCGTAATCATCCAGCATGTCTCGCATTTCGGCTTCTTTGCTCATCCGATTCACAACAACCGTCTCAATCGTCAGCCCTTCCTGCATCTCTATAAGGATATCTTCAGCAGTCTGAATAACTGTCTTTACCGGACCATAGCCAGTTTTACTAAATGATAAACTGTCACCTACCGACGCCTCTAAAATAAATACACCGAATGTATTCGTTTGGGCTCTTCTGTTCGTACGCAGGTTTTGCACATTTACCTCAGCCAGCCTGATGCTTCCTCCTTTTGCCACTACAATTCCTGAAATACCCGTAGACTGCGCCGACGCCATTTCAACAGTGCACAGTGCTATTAAAACGGCAAAAATGACTATATAAATATGTTTTATTCCCAAATACATTAAGCTAAAAATAACAAATGTTTAGACTTCTCTATGTTAAAAAGATTTAAATTATTGAACCTAGTTCGCGTAGGGATAGAAAACGAAATTTGCCCCCTCAGGTACAATGACAAATAAACACATGAAATCGTTCGCGTTTTTATAGCTTTTTATAAAATGATCTTTACGCTCTTCCTTGATAAGCCCACGCTCAACAAATTCTTCGAAGGAACTTACTTGTATAGTCCATTGCGTATTCAATTCATTTTTGTCTAATAACATTTCGCCAACGTTCACCTCATGCTGATGCGCAATAAAAATGGGATACAAGGTGTAGCCCTCTGCGATCATCTCGTTAGCAACCTCTTTTATAGATTCCTTGTAAAAGTCTAAGTCTAGTTTTAAGCTCTTTAAGGGACTGGACGCGGTCGGATCGTCAGCAGATGAATCCCGTGCCATTAAATCTTCAATATCCATTTTGAAAAGTAAAAAGTAAAAATTTAAAAGTAAAAAGTCAGAAGTTAAAAGTTAGAAATTAGAACCTTCAAATTTAAAAGTAAAAAGTCAGAGCAAACAAGTCAAAAGTTAGAAATTAGAACCCTTCAAATTCAAAAGTAAAAAATGAATACTTCAAAATTAAGAAGCTGCTTTCTCAAATTTTGAATTTGCCCAATCCCTGAACTACTTCAAACGGAGCAAAACAACATTTTCTACATGCTGTGTATGCGGAAACATATCAACAGGCTTAATCCGTTCTACAGCATATTTTTCTTGCAATATAGCCAGGTCTCTTGCCTGCGTAGCGGCATTGCAACTAACATAAACCACTTTATCGGCTTCCATTTCTAAGATACGATGTACCACATCGACGTGCATTCCAGCCCGTGGCGGATCGGTAATAACCACATCGGGTTTGCCATGCTCGGCAACAAAGTCCGAAGTAAGCACATCTTTCATATCACCGGCATAAAACTTGGTGTTGCTGATCCCGTTTATCGCTGAATTAATTTTTGCATCTTCAATTGCTGATGGTACATACTCCACACCAACAACTTCACGCGCCGTTTTGGCGACAAAATTAGCGATCGTGCCAGCTCCTGTATATAAGTCGTAAACCAGCTCGTCGCCTTTTAAATCTGCAAATTCCCGTGTAATTTTATACAGCTCGTAAGCTTGGGCAGAGTTTGTTTGGTAGAATGATTTCGGTCCAACTTTGAATTTTAATCCTTCCATCTCCTCATAAATAAAATCCCGACCTGCAAATAGGTGAATATCCTGATCGAAAATAGTGTCGTTACGTTTTTGATTTACAATGTAAAGCAGCGATGCTAGCTCTGGAAAACTTTGGTGAATATGGGCCATGAGCAGCTCCACCTGTTCTTCAGTAGGGTAGGCAAATACCACAATAAGCATTACCTCGCCCGTGGATGAGGTCCGAATGATTAAATTCCGCAATACACCCTCGTGTTCGCGTAAGTCGTAGAAAGATATATCATTCTTAACGGCGAACTCGCGCACATTATTCCGGATGGCATTCGAAGGATCCTGTTGTAAAAAGCAATGATCAATATCCAGAATTTTATCAAAACGTCCTGGAACATGAAAACCAAGAGCATTCATATCTTCCGGTAAAACCTCTTGGTCTAAAGAGGTAAGCCAGCGCTTGTTAGAGAAAGTGAATTCCAGCTTGTTGCGATAGTATTCTGTTTGCGAAGAGCCTAATATTTCTTCCATCGATTGGGTATCGACTTTTCCCAGACGTCGCAGTGCGTTATCCACATATTGTTGCTTAAATTGAAGCTGCGCCGGGTAATTCATATGTTGCCATTTACAGCCCCCACAGACGCCAAAATGCGGACAAAATGGATCTACCCGATGTGGTGAAGGCTGTTTTAAAGCCACCAATTTCCCTTCAGCAAAATTCTTTTTTTTGCGTAATAGCTCCACATCAGCAACATCGCCTGGGACCGCCTGCTCTATAAACATCACCATCTCATCTTGCTTCGCTACACCCTTGCCCTCTTCAGCAATGTCTATAATATCGACGTTGGCGATAAATTTTTTGTCTTGTGGAATTCGTCTACCCATAATGGCTGCAAAAGTACGCTTTTTTAGCTGAACCTTAAAGCACTCCGTATCTAATCAGGTATACAACAGCGCGCACCTTACCACGAATAAAAATGAAAACAAGCGAATTAACGATCTGTCTATAGCAGTTTTGAAACTTAGATTAATGTAGCCTGTACGAGATAAGGCAATATTTCCTTTTGGAAGGAGATGAAATTCTTACGGACATCGGCCTCGGTAACGGCTGTAAAAGCAAAAGAAAAAACAATATTTTTACTGGACTTTATCAAGAATGTTAGTCGTTCTTCAGGTACAGTCTGCCCTATCGTCTCATTCTGAATAAAAGAACTTAGGAGGAGAAATTCCAAATCATCAGACAGTGTTTTCAAGTACTCCTGCGCGTTAGCAGATTCTCGAATAAACTCCCAGCCAACAAATTCATTACACACGGTGTAGGTTACACGGCTTACCCGAAGAATAGTATTCGCCAAGAATGTTGACAAGTCTTTCTCTCGCACATTTTTATCCAGGATATCCTGCACATTTTCACGAATATAGTCCATCAGGACGGCGTGCAAAATCAGTTCCTTACTTGAAAAATGTTTATAGAAAGTCGCCTTAGCTATTTTTGAATGTTTAGCAAGCTCATTGACGCTGGTTTTGTTATAGCCATAGCGCCTGAAAAGCTCGCGAGCTGACTTCTTTATTGACAATATGACCTTATCCGTTTCCATGCAATAGGTTTTGTACGTAAAACACTTTACTACTTAACCCAACGACATCCGATAGTAAAAAACATGCCGTAGCTGCCGCTTGATTGCAATGAGCCGGAAACGAAATTTTAGGAACCCCATGACAGCTAATTGCTCTACAACATAAGATGGTTTCAAAGGATGTAAGAACAGATGTGTATTGGGTTCCTTCAATCATATTTAAATAATCTCTGTTTCGAATTGCGAGAGGAACTTCACGTCATTTTCGGAGAACAACCGCAAATCGCGAATTTCGTATTTCAAGTTTGTAATTCGCTCAATGCCCATACCGAATGCGAAGCCTGAATATTTTTTACTATCAATGCCACAGTTTTCCAGCACATTCGGATCGACCATACCGCAACCTAAAATTTCTACCCAACCAGAATATTTACAAAGCTGGCATCCCTCGCCTTTACAAATGGTACAAGAAATATCCATTTCTGCTGAAGGCTCCGTAAATGGAAAATAAGAAGGACGAAAACGAACCTTCGTGCCTTCACCATATAACTCTTGGACAAAGTGAAAAAGTGTTTGCTTTAAATCTGCAAAAGAAACGTTCTCATCTACGTACAAGCCTTCTACCTGATGGAAGAAACAGTGTGCTCTTGCGGATATGGCTTCATTGCGATACACCCGGCCTGGCATTATCGCCCGAAAAGGCGGCTGGCCCATCTCCATTAAGCGTACTTGTACCGAGGATGTATGTGTGCGCAGGGCAATATCATTTCCCTCCTTTTTCTCTACAAAAAAAGTATCTTGCATATCCCGGGCAGGGTGCTCAGGAGGAAAATTAAGGGCAGAAAAGTTATGCCAGTCATCTTCAATTTCAGGCCCTTCAGATACCACAAATCCGAGCTTCTTAAAGATTTCAACAATTTCCTTGCGCGCTAGCGAAAGCGGATGACGTGAACCCAGCTGAAAACCTTCACCCGGTAATGTTAGATCGCCTTCTTTTTTCGACTGCGTGTCAGATGTTCCTGAAAATTGAGCTTGTGCCTCACTAAACTTTTGCTCGGCAAGCTGTTTAAATTCGTTTAAAACTTTGCCCAAAGTGCGTTTCTCTTCAGGCCCAACAGATTTAAATTCGTCGAACAAAGCCTTGACGAGTCCTTTGGATACGAGGAATTTTAACCGAAATTGTTCCACATCAGCAGCTGATGTAGGCGTGAACTGATTTATCTCTTCTGAATACTGCTTAATTTTGTCCTGCAACATAGTGTCCAAAGATACGGCAAAATATTAAAACTTATGCCCACACAGTTCCAATTTTAAGCAAGAATCTCGATCGCGGAGGTCTTAAAATGGCAATCCATCGGTATCATTATCGGTTTCTGTGAAGTCCACTTCTTGTTCCTTTTCAACCTCTTCTGTTGTATTTTCTGGATGTGTGCTTTTGGTAGTTTGGCCAAAGTCAGATGGTCTTCCCAGCAATTTGAAGCTTTCACCTACGATTTCGGTTACAAAGCGTCTGGTGCCCTCCTTGTCTTCATAATTCCGTGTGCGCAGGCGGCCTTCGATATATACAAGTTTACCTTTTTTGAGGTATTTAACGGCCATTTCGCCCAGGTTACGCCACATAACGATGTTATGCCATTCTGTATGTTGCATACGAACGCCATCTTTCGTATATGTTTCTGATGTGGCTAAAGGAAAACTGCAAACGGTGATATTGCCTTCTAGATATCGTACTTCAGGGTCTTTGCCCAAATGTCCAACCAAAATTACTTTGTTAACACTTGCCATAATTAAAATTTAGGGTTAATTAGCTGTTTGTTCTTTTCAAGAAAAGAAAATATAAGTTTATGTTTGGCTAATGTATCGATTTTTTCAACAAAAAAATAATTCCAATTGCTTTTTTTGATGCGAAGTGATTTCGCATCTTCCAACATGTAAAAGCGGGCATAGATGTTTTGATGGCTTAAGATATGCTTGGTGACATTGCCCAACTGTACGAAGCTCGCCTCTTCATCAAAGTATTCCGAGAATTGCGCTGTTTTCAAAAGTCCTTCCAGCGTAAGATCTTGCTCGGTTTCTAGCATGGGAAATTCATATAAGTTTGCCCATACATCGGCTTCGCCTCTTTTCGACATCAAAAGTTGGTTGTCGCTCTCGACAATGAAATAGTGGAAATATCGGTTTTTGCTGGCTTTACCCCTCAATTTTACCGGAAGCCTATCGACAATTCCCTCACGATGAGCAACGCATTCCAAATTAAACACACAGATTTCGCAATCTGGCTTTTTGGGTTTGCATTGCAAAGCGCCAAAATCCATAATTGCCTGATTGTATGTCGATGCATCTTTCATGTCTAACATGTCGGCTGCAATCTCTGCAAACACTTTTTTGCCTTTGGTTCCGTTGATGGGTTCGTCAATACCAAAATACCGGGACAACACGCGATAGACATTTCCATCGACCACAGCTTTCGCTTCATTGGAAGAAAATGAAGAAATTGCTGCCGCCGTATAGTCGCCAACGCCTGACAGGCGAATGACCTCCGTATAGCTGCTGGGAAATATGCCATCAAAATCATTTACCACCATTTTAGCTGCCTTATGCATATTTCTGGCGCGCGAATAATAGCCCAGTCCCTGCCACAACCTCAGTATCTCTTCTTCCTCTGCAGCGGCAAATTTTGTTACAATTGGAAAAGCCTCCAAAAAGCGATGGAAATACGGCAAACCTTGCTCAACTCTTGTCTGTTGAAGTATAATCTCGGAAAGCCATATAATATAGGGGTTTTGGGTGTTTCTCCAGGGTAAATCGCGTCCATGCTCACGGTACCAATTCATCAATTTCAATGCAAACGACATATGCAAAGTTGCTTATTTTTTTACAATAAAAACGTGATGTCGAAATGTTAAAAAATGTAAAATATTGAACATAAAGCAGTTGTTAGGGTACCTTTGTGCTCCGTATCATAAAAACAGTTTTTGTTATTGACAGTATGTTGAAGAAAAAAACCGCTGTACTTTTCGTGGAAACGGATGGTACATCTACCAAAAGAGTGCAAGTGCCGACCCTAATGGTCACCCACTGGAAAAAAATATTGGGGTCGCTAGTTGTTTTAATTGCTATCGCCGTATTTTCAGTTGCTTACGTCGTTAAGCAAAAGACTTCCGAAGAATACACATTGGCCTACAATAAAAAAATAGACCTCCTGAATGAGGAAAAAAGACAATTGGAAAAGGAAGGATTCAACAGCCAGTTAACGACGGATGAGATGAAGAAATCATTTAATTCCATCGATAGCACCCTGGAACGCATCAATAAAAAAATGCGGACTCGGGGTTTAAAGGAAATACGCATGAAAAATGCTGGAGGCCCTGTAGAAAATGATGACGAAGATCTTGTAGAGCTCTCCCTATTTTATAAAAAACAGCTTAAAAATTTAGAAACGAAATTAGACGGTATGCCATTTGGTGTGCCACATCCTGGCCGTATCACGTCGCCATTCGGTTACCGTAGAAATCCATTTACGAATAGGGGCCGCGAAATGCACGGCGGTGTAGACCTAAAAGGGCGGGTGGGCGACCCGGTAAGGGCTACGGCAAAAGGTAAAGTAGCATTCGCGGGTTACAAAGGTGATTATGGTTATGTTGTTATGGTAAAACATAACAATGGCTTTGAAACGCGCTACGCGCATCTTACAAGAACCCGCGTAAAACGAGGCGAAGCCATAGAAGCGGGCGAAATCGTAGGCTTATTAGGCAGCACGGGAAGAAGTACCGGCCCACATCTGCATTACGAAGTAACACAGCATGATAAAAAACTAAACCCTGCAAAGTTTTTCTACTTTTAACAGGCCTTAACAAACTTCATATTTTGTCACGAAGGAAACGGCGCTTATGCGTAAAGATATCGTGATATTCAGAGAAAAGAGCAAAATATGATTGCTCTTTCTTATTTTTGGCTCATGAGCGAAAAGACGTTTCACATTGCAACCCTGCACCGTGGAAAATATATGATCCTTCTATTAATCGGCGTATGCATAGTAACGGCGATAGTTTCGAGGCTTCCTCTACAAGAAGTGCCGAAAATTCTAATTGTACTATGCAGTCTACCGCTCCTATTATTTTTAAGTATAACATGGAGCCGTAACGATTCACAGTGGATCGTCACGGATAGCGAGATCGCCATCCAGTTTCATGACAAAAAGCACGAGACGCTTTTGCTCGCAGATATCAAATACTTGCGGAATCTACCCCGCTCAGGCGGAAACCTGATTATGATCTTTAATAAGCGTAAAAAACAGCCTAAACGTTATTGGAGAAATAAGCTGTTTCAAAAAGACGATGACCTTAACGCCCTTATACACGTTTTAAAACAACAAGGTGTAGAATATTATTATATGTAAAACCAAAACCCATGAGAAAACTATTTACCCTCGCTTTTTTTATGCTCGTCAACACACTGCTTTTTGCGCAAAGAGCAGGTTATTGGCAACAAGCGGTGGATTATAAAATGGATATTGATGTTGATGAAGAGAAGTATCAATATCGAGGTAAAATGACCTTAAATTATAGCAATAATTCCAATCAATCCCTATCTAAAGTATATTTCCATCTCTATTTTAATGCTTTTCAACCGGGGAGTATGATGGATTATCGGCTGGCTAATATCAGCGATCCCGATTCGCGCATGGCAACTAACCTTGGCACAAAAGACAATCCCAAATACCAAAGTCGTATTGCTACGCTAACGCCTGCTCAAATTGGTTATCAAAAAGTGGATGCGCTTACCGTGAACGGAAAAGCAGCAACGTATAAAATAGACGGTACATTGCTGGTGGTAGACCTTCCACAGGCCATCGAGGCCGGAAGTACTGCACGTTTCGAAATGCAATGGACGGCTCAGGTTCCCGAGCAAATCCGCCGGAGCGGACGTAATTCTAAAGAAGGTGTTGCGCTATCTATGGCACAATGGTACCCGAAAATGGCACACTTTGATGAATTTGGCTGGCATTTAGACGAATATATCGCACGCGAATTCGTTGCACCCTTTGGAGATTTTGACGTAACCATCCACCTTAATAAAGATTACGTGATAGGCGGATCGGGAAAACTACAAAACCCTTTGTCCGTAAAAGGATATCATAAAAAGGCAAAAGTTATTGCTGAAGATGGTAAGGCGACCTGGCATTTCAAAGCGGAGAATATTCATGATTTTGTTTGGGCTGCCGACCCCAACTTTACCGTGGATTCTGCGCAGAGCAAAGGCGGCGTTACAGTATATACTGTTTTCCTGCCTACGAATAAAGAAGTAAAAGATAATTGGAAAACCGCTCTTTCCTTGGCTACAGAATTTTTCGATTATACATCGGCTCGTTTTGGCGCTTACCCTTGGCCAACGTACAGCATAGTTCAGGGCGGCGATGGCGGCATGGAGTATGGTACCGCAACACTTGTTACCGGCGGACGAAATATAAAAAGTCTTGTTGGTGTTATCTTTCACGAAGCGGCACACTCTTGGTATCAACACCTCTTCGGCATCAACGAAACCGTAGACGAATGGTTTGATGAGGGTTTTACAAGCTATGTACAGGAGCTGGCCTTTCAGCATTTGTTTGAGAAAAAGGGAGCACTGGAAACAAACCCTGTTATCGATGCCTACAGAGCTTATTATAAATTGGCGCTTTCAGGGAAAGAAGAGCCTATGAGTTTACTGGCAGATTACTACAACAGTAACTACGCTTATAGCAATGAAGCATATAACAAAGGACAGGTTTTAGCGGAGCAGCTTGGCTATATCATTGGAAAGGAAAACCTGCAAAAGACTTTTCTAAAGTTTTACGATGTTTGGAAGCTTAAGCACCCTACTCCAAATGATTTTAAACGGATAGCGGAAGAAGTTTCAGGTATCAATTTGAAATGGTATTTCAATCTGTTCATCAACACAACACGCACTATTGACTACGGTGTGACGAGCGTAAATGACCAAGAAATCCTAATCACGAACAAATCAAATTTTGCTATGCCTATCGACCTTTTGGTACACTACGCTGATGGAACGAAAGAGCTGTTTTATATACCGCTGCGCGAAATGCGTGGTGAGAAACCTGCTGAAAACTTTAGCATGTACGAAGGTGTGAAAAGGACCGTGCTTGAAGATTGGTTTTGGACCAAGCCAACCTACAGCTTAAAATTGGAAAAGAAAGTTGCGAAAGTTGAAATTGACCCGTCACAACGGTTAGCTGATATTGAATCATCTAACAACAGTTACGTGCAGCCATAAAAACAAACGCAGATAGAGAACATCCCCTATCTGCGTTTACCAACCTGCCGCGCACCTCGTATAATTAATGGCTTCCTTGTACTACTTAACTTCCACTGCCAAAGGTGTTTTTGAATAGTTCTTTTAATGCCGTAATCTACCAGTAATCTACATTTTGTAACAAAATAAACCCAAATTCACATAAATTTTGTAACAAAATAAAACCAGTTTTAGTCAATTTTTGTAACAGAATAAGCGCAGTTTACATGAGATGCTGGTGATAACCTTTTATAAGCTTCCTAATCGTGGAAGGAAAACAAGACAACAAGACTCGCCAAAACGTGGCGAGTCTTGTTTTCAATCGCTTTTTTCAAACGGTTTGTTACCGCATAGCGTAATTGAAAGCCTTCGGCCTTTCCATCTGCTCAGAGTAACTATTGCCAAATCGATCTGTAACACGAATCTGCAACGTACTTGTTGCGGAAGATGCCTTTACTTTAAACATATGCGAAGAGTTGGATGAATCAAATGTGGGCACCGCATTCACATTAATTCGCTTCATAGCGTAAGAGATGATGTGCAATGGGTCATAAGATGTAACACGCTGTACAGCTAACGGCGTACCTTGCTCGGTGACGGATATCGTCCATTTAGGGTCATACCCCCATACATTGATTAAAACCTCGTTGGATTTATTCTCTTTTGCAAAATCAAACGCATATTGGGTAACCAAACGCTTATTTTCCTCATTGACATTTGGCGCATACTTTTCCGACGTGATATGTACATTGTTTAGGTCATAAGAACGAAACTGATAGTTGTCGTCATAGCCGATCGCTTTGTAGCGCCACTTCAAAACTTTTCCTGTCATATCCCAAATACCGTAGCCGCCAGGACTTCCATCCGGTGCGATATGGTTGTTTGCATATCCATTTCTTCCCGTCCACCACCAAGTGGCACATATCGCTGCCGTATTGTGTTCCATGAAACGCTCATTCCTCACGATATTATTGTTGATATGCGTATGTCCTGTCAGCACGTGTACCTGCTCAAAGCCTGCAAATAAATCAACCAGCTGCTGCCCATTACTCATACGGAAACCAGGTAGACTCCCGTTGCTGGAAGGCGCATTGTGCAGTTGGATATGCGTAGCTAAAATAATTGGTGTGGACGTATTTACCGTTGCCAAATCTTTCTTCAACCAGTCGATCTGCTGCTCGACTAATTTCGCGTTGTAATTACGGCTCCCGATCGATCCATTAACACCACCCGAATTGATATATTCTATATTGTCTAGTACAATATAATGTACCTGTCCGATATTGAAAGAATAGTAGGTTGGCCCTAAGATCCGACGATAGGCATTTTCAGAAAGCCAATCGCTCGCAAAATAGGGATCATTGTCATGATTACCAATCGTATTGAAAACGGGCGCATTGAGCTTGGAAATCTCCTTTACATATTCTGGAAGCATAAAGCTGTTGCTATACCAATATGTTTCCCATGTGAGGTCTCCCAGAGTTAAAGCATACACCTTTTTTCCTTCAGATTGTATTTTAGCTATCTGCTGATTTGCGTCCGCTATAAAGCCATTTTGAAATTGTGAAAGGTCATCATTTCTATTTGCGAGATGCATATCTGCCAAGCTCAGTACAACATGGTTTTCATTATTTACTGGCTTCAACTCGAAGTCACGCGTATCAACGATTGTCGGATTGGCATTAAGGTATTTGTAAAACAAAGGAAGGTTTTGACTCGTACTGGCCATTTCATAGTTGCCGGGAATGGAAACAAAGACATAACCTGTCCGCTTATTAGATGCGAGGTAATAGACACCATCTTGGTTTGTCGTGGTGACATCATATCCGTCTGATACGACTACATTGCTCAATCCCTTTCCATCAACATGAACAACGCCCTTAACAGTTTTGCCATCCATATCGGGAATATCGGCACGAAGTACAAAATTAAAACTACTTGTCCCCAATGTCTGTTTGGCATCACCCCTGGAAACAGAGACGTTGTAACGTCCCTGCACAAAATCTATGGGCAGCTTTAGCAAAGCGTGCGTGGCTTGTACTTCTGTGATACGAATACTAAAAGATTTTGTCAAGCCATCCAAGGGCTCCAATGTGACTTCATCATTGATCTGGAAACCTTTTCCTAAAATTTGCGTAGTCGATTCCTTGACCACGTCCCACACTTGTGGGATACGTACATCGCCCAATTCGAGCTTACTACTCTCTACCGTTGGCGGCGGCACTTCCGTTGCTGTTGAAACCTCTTTCCGGCAAGCCGAAAAAATCAGGAGGATCAACAATAAAAAGAAATAATGCGGGCGTGCCTTTTGGGAGAAATGAAATGCTTTTTTCAACAGCATAATAACTTTCTTATTTAAAAATAAATACCGGGAGGAAAAGGACATTGACGAACAAAAAAAGCGTCACTGCAAGGAAGGATATCACGGCAATCTTGATTTTTTCGTAAGAATGCTTTGTCGTTGTTCCTTATTCTTGCAATGACGCTCATGTCCTGCTTTTTTAACCGGCCACTTTTATAAAATTTACTCTGTTTGTCGCGTCACAAACTCGCCAACTTCCAAATCGCTAGCTGGAGACTGTTTAGTCAACTGCTTCGCGTTGTAGCTTCGAGGTGTTTCCCAAGTTCGCGTAGTGGTATTAAAGACTCCACCTAATTGAATGAAGAAACCTACGTTTGCTGGGAGAAAATGTGGGATACGATATTGATTACTGCCCATCGAGAAGAATGGTTGTGCCTCGCCAGTCTCCTTATGAGACGGGCTGTAGTGATCGTTGTTGGCTACCCGATACCCTAAATTATTGACCGAGTCAATTACTGTCGCAGTGCCTAGACCGCCAAACATCACTAAATCAATTGGCACAGTCCCCTCATTGATGTTGGTCCCTACAAAGAGCGCCATCCCGCTGGCATTTCCACTATTCGCTAAGATATTCGCATTGGCGTCGCCCAAGCCATCGCCACCCGAGGTAGCATACGGTATCGCACGAACCCAGTTTAGCGCAGAAAGTGACGTAGAGTTTGCACCGCTAATACGCTTCTGATGCCCCCCTACATAGAAAAATTCGCCTTTCTTTACGGAACCTTCCGTCAGGTTAAACTTCAGTGTACGTGCTCCACCTGTTGCCCAGCCTGCTCCTGGAGGCGCGCCAGCATTCGGCTGATTTGCTCCAGCGTTATTCGTCGTCACCACAGCGAACGGAATCTCCGCAAAATTAATATCCACATTAGCGCGCAATTGTATGTATTCATAATTACCGTCTCCTCCTTCAGGGTCAGGACAATAGCCGGTAAATACTAAAGGCATGTCGCCTAAGTCGCCCGGAATTTCAGGATCTGAAACATCTAGAATATCTGAGGCCATACGAGGCCAAATAGCCATTACCCTAGCATTATCCGAATCTCCAAGCAGTATTCCCTGCACATTGATATTACGTGGAACTTGAAGATTAGCAAAAGGTGCGCTAGGCAAGGTGCGTATATTCAATGTATCGGCTCCATTCACCATTCTCTTTACGCCAGAAAATGTTTGTCCTACTTCCGGGCGTGGAAACATCTCCCCACCAATGATTTGGACATACGTAGCCTCAAATTCATGAGGTCGCTGGTAAATTGCCGAGGCCGTTAAATTGCGACGGTATATCCGCGAGACATTTGCAATAACTTCTATATCTGCTGCTGTAACAGCATCCACATAGAGGAAGCCTTCCCTTTTTAGTTGCTTGTTGCTGATATTTATTAGGATAGAATCGCCTACGCGATAATTAGCAGCGATATCCCCTACCTTAAGTGCAATACCGTGCAACTTACCCGGCTGTGCTTGCTGCACAATCAGCATCCCTTCAGGAACATTTCCCAACCGGGAATCCGAAATTACCACCCCTCGCGTCTGCTGCGCTTCATTCAGCAGGTCGGCCGACATCTGTACGTCAGTACCTTTATGTATTTGCCGAACATCCTCAATGGTGATGTAGGGACTCAATGTGCCGTCCAAAAAATTTCGCTTTTCACATGCCTGCATCAAGATTATGAGCAGAGGTAGCAAAAAGATATAGTTTAGATTCTTTTTCATCAATATACGTTTTACGATAAATATTATGGTTTTTGCCACCATACCAATGTGTTGATATCATCTGGACCTTGTTCTGCCACAGCGCTCGAATAGTTTTCCCGATTGGCAGATTGTACATAAATTGGGTAGTTGAGCCTTGCCGGCATTCTTCCCCCATTAAGATGCCCGGAACGGATAGGTAATACTGGATGCCCCGTACGGCGATACTCAAACCAAGACTGCATATCCGTGAAGAAAAGCGCATAATATTTTTGCAGATGAATAAGCTCCATTTTCTCGAATTCGCTGTAAGAATCGTCCCAAGCTACCAAGTCGGATGTCAGATAAAAAGAAGGTACGGTATGGTTCCAAAGTTCTATGCCTGCTACTGTACCTCTTTCATAGTACGTTCGAGCAGGCTGCGCTGTAATCCAACCTTTAACGGCTGCCTCTGCCAATATTAACTGCAATTCACCATAGTTCAGGATATTACCCAATAGCGGGTTTGACATCAATCCGGTATGCAGTGCAGAACCGGCCACTGGTGGCTGTCCCACAGGATAACCACTCGGCACACCAAAATAATCGCCATCAGCCAATGATACCCAGGTCACGATACGCGGATCGCTCCGTTCGTTTAGTTTATCGATAAAGAAGCTTGCCGAACGAGGCCCATACCAATCTGCAGGTCGCCAAGTCGCGAAAGGCGAAACATAGGGTGCCGAGCCTGACCAACGCAGAATAGCCGAATCATCATTATTAAGCATAATAGGATAAATTATAGGCGATTCATCTACTATTTTCTTGATGATTGCGGGGGTATTTAATTCCGTTTTGTGGGCCAAGCGTAGGGCCAACCGCAAATAGAGGGAATTTCCAAATTGGCGCCATTTCCAGGTATCACCGCCGAAAATAGGATCGGCGTTGCCATTGATCTTAAATGTAGGATTTAAGCCGCGAAGTAAAGTATTAGCTTCTTCCAGTTTTGCAAATAGTGCCGGATAAATGTCCTGCTGCTTATCAAACACTGGACGCACCGCATTAAGATCTTTTGCTCGCAAGGCCTCGCTGAAAGGAATATCGCCATAGATATCCGTCAGGATTGAAAATATCCAAGCCTCGCAAATTTGGGCGATAGCCATATATTCCGGCTGGTTTAACTCCTCTGCAAATTCATAGATATCCCGAAAATTGCGCAATTGCAAGTACAAGTTATTCCACATATAATCAGCTTCACTCGTCCGAATATCATAGCGGAAGATACGGCCGTCCCCATCGCCCATGTTGACCGTCACCTGCATCAGCTCATTGGTAATACGTTGACTGCGGCTCATATTATACGTAACCACTTTGGTAATTGCCGGTGCCAGTAAGTTTTCTGGCTGCACACGCGGACTCGAGTTGGGATCGGTATTTATTTCCTGAAAATTCTTGTTACAGGAAGGCACGAGCATAAGCGTCGCCAACCCCAAGCCAAGTATGTATATTGATCTTTTAATAAGTTTCATCTTCATCATTCATTTTTTATAATCCTATAACGAGATTCACGCCGAAAGTCCGTGTTGCTGGAAACTGACCAAGCTCAAACCCACGGGTGATGTCGCCGTTACCTAATGTTCCAAATTCAGGATCAAATGCTGGCCAGCTTGACCAGATAAATAGATCACGACCAAACACCCCTACGGAAGCACGCTGCAACCCTATATGCGAGAGCACAGAGGGACTTAATGTATAATCAAAGCGCAATTCGCGAAGCTTTAAGAAATCTGTTGAATAGGAGGTTCCTTCAACATTGTCACGCCCAAGGTGAGCATTGTAGTAATCCCAAACATTGGTTGCTATAACGTCGTTCGGACGGTAAGTCCCGTCACCATTGGCAATCACACCGTTTCCGATGATACCATTGTAACGGCCTGGCAAGGTGTTTCTTGTTTTGCCTTGCTCGCCGTGTACAGCAGAGGTCAATGAATAGCCCACCGCGCCAAATTGCGCATCAAACATAAAACCTAAACGGAACTGCTTATAACGAAATTCATTGTGTAAACCTACCCGCCATGCCGGATTGGTTTGACCGATATATTGCATAGTATCCGTCAACTGTGGAATACCGTTTTCATAAACAATCTGTCCATCCGGAGCGCGCTCATATCCTCGGCCATAAAGATCGTCCATACGCGCACCAACTTTTGCAATAATAGCGCCTCTACTTCCGGGACCATTTTGCAAGATCATTTCACGTAATTCATCTGTCAGTTCCAATACCTTATTTTTATTGGTGCTGAACGTCGGGCTCATCGTCCATTGGAAGTTTTCATTGCGAATTGGCATAATGCGTGACTCGATCTCCAAACCACTATTTTGAATCAAACCCGCATTCACTAATATTGTGCTGGCTCCTGACGACCTATCGACCGTGGCCGTTAAATGTTGATTTGAAGTTTTGGAGGTATAGTACGTCATATTGACGGAGAATCTACCTGCGAACATCGAAACGTCTGCCCCTGCCTCATAACTGGTGGTATATAGGGGTTCCAATGTGTAGTTCGGCATCCTTGTTGGATTAGATCGACCTCCAGGAAAGATAGATTCAACGAGATAGTTGTACGATGTCACATAAGGCACGTCAGAACCGCTTCCCACGCCAGCAATCGAACCGCGGAATTTAACTAGCGAAAATTGCTTAGGTAAACGTACAACATCCGAAAGCACAAAGCTTAAGTTAAGCGATGGATATTGGAAGGGGTCACCCTTATTAATTGGAGAAGCCAAAGCACTATTCCAGTCATTTCTAAAGGAGAAATCCGCAAAAAGGAATTCTTTGAAAGATAACGTTCCTAAAGCGTAAAGACTGTTGGTTACCTGTTCTTCCTTATGTGGCATACTTACAAGGTTGCCTGCGGCATTTCCTAAGTTGAATATTCCTGGGTAGGCTAGCGAGTCAGCATTGTTTCTTTCTAAATTGCTTTCACGTCTTCGGGTGCTTCCCCCTGCTGTTAATCGTAATTTAAGATCCGGTGTGATTTCTTTTTTATAAGTCAACATCACATCAGACGTTGTTTCCGAACTATTAATAGACTGCGTCCTGTACATCCCTTTACGGAATTTCTCGGTATCCCAAGGTCGCTGCTGGCTCCTGCTTTCTGCATTTAGATCCATGGTTGTTCTAACCAAAATATCCCAGTTTTTTGAAAATTGATAGGTAGCATCCACACTTCCCGTCAAACCATGGCGCTTATTCTTGTTCAACATTTCGTTGGTAATGAGATAAGGATTGTCAACCAAACTACTAAATGGATAATTTTGTAAAATATTCTCTTGGCCAATACGCCAATAGTCAGTCAACCAATCTAAAGAGGCATTGGGTTGCCAAAAAGCATTCCAATACATCAAAGACTGATTATTATAACCAGTAGACGGCAAGTTATCACTACGGTTTTGGCGGTAGTTGATCCGCGTTTGTATTCGTAATTTATCAGTTACGCTATGACCGGCTGTTAAGGATACGTTGTTTCGTTCGTACCCTGTGTTTGGGATAATCCATTTATTTCGCAAATCGGTGAATGAAAATCGAATTTGAGTTTTAGCATTACCACCATCCAAACTCACAGAGTTGGTAAAGGTTGTTCCCGTATCAAAAAAGTTTTTACGTTCATTCGGATAAGCCTGCCACAAGGTGCGCTCAGTTGCCCGCGTTTGGGTTACGGGGTCGTATTGGAAAAAGTATTGCCCGTCAAACTTAGGCCCCCAGGCTGAACTCGTGCTGCGTGTGCTTGCTCCATCGATACCTGCGTTGAAGGAGTAAAAGCGAACGCCTTCGGTACCTTGTCCGTATTCATATTGGTAATCTGGCCATCTAGAGATTGATTCCATCGTGGCATTTGACGTAATGGTGACGCCGATGCCTTTTCTAGCCCGACCTGATTTTGTGGTAATCACAATGGCACCATTACCGCCACGCTCACCATAAAGCGCAGTCGCATTTGGCCCTTTCAAAACCGTAAGTGTCTCGATGTCTTCAGGATTGATATCATTGATTCCCGTTCCAAAATCCGTTGGCGAGTCCCCGCCAAGATAGGCTCCAGATCCATTACCAATCTGTCTACCGCTACTTTGGCTTACCATCACACCATCAATAACGATAAGTGCCTCATTACTTCCCGTGAGGTTGTTTTCTCCACGAAGAATAATTTTGTTTGACCCAGCAGGACCAGCTCCAGAGCGCACGAGGTTCACACCGGCAACGCGGCCAGATAACGCTTCACTCCAATTGTTCGGCATCGTCTGAGCAATATCTTCACCTTTCACTTCAGTAGCGGCATAGCCTAAGGCCTTTTTCTCTCGCGTAATACCGAGAGCAGTAACCACAACCTCTTCCAAATCGCCTGTTGTTGGTAATAAGGCAAAGTCCACTGTGGAAGTGCTGCCTTCGCTCACCGTGATCTTTGACTTGCTCATTGTTTCAAAAGATATGTATCTGGCGGTAAGGGTATAGGTACCCGGAGCAGCTGAAATGGTGAAACGACCGTCTGCATCTGCAATTACGGTTCTGTTTAGTTCCACAATCTGCACAGATGCTGCTGCTAATGGCTCGCCTTGGCTATCCGTAATAACACCGGTAATACGGCCTGGGCGCTGCTGTTTTTTTAAGACGAGCGTTCCATCAGCCTTTTCTTCGTAGGTTAAGGCAGTTCCTGCAAAGAGGCTTTTTAATACCGCGTCGACGGACGTCGCTCGGTACGCCTGTTGGCGCACTTCGATATTTACTAGATTAAGAGCTTTATCGTCAAAGGCCATATCGATGCCATGCTCGGCCTGCAATTTTTTGATTGCCGCATACAAGTTTGTATTGGATACTGAGAAGTCCACTTTCCGAAGATGGACCTGTCCGCTAAGCGGAGCGGCTAACAGCAATTGAGACACTGTTAAACCGATTAGATAGATAATAATTGTCGTACGCATCATTATTCGTATGAACAACAGGTTTTTATTCATATTTTTATTGTCTTAGTAATTCATATTAAGCTAAGTGGCCGTGCTAAGGGTCTCAAGCTGAGCTTGGCCAAACAAATGTAAACAGGTGCCTCTTTGGCGCCTGTTTTGTTTATCGATTAGTAAAGTATTATTCCATTATCTTCCCTCCTATAGTTTAGCCGGTGCATGCCACAGATAACGTCTAAGGTTTGCACGAGCGAGCGGTTGCTATGTATTTGTAAATTGTATGAATAGTTTTTGGCAGATTTTTTTTCGTTGCGTAACCGAACGCCGTATATATTATAAATGGCCTGCGCCAGCTCCGAAAAAGTCGCCTGTTCTAAAACAACTCGTCCCTCACGCCAAGAGCCAACAACAGCATCTTGTTGTGTAAGGCTCTCACCACTACGAGTTTCGTAAGACAACATTTGGCCTTTGGTTAGTTTATTTAATTCTTGTCCGGCATTATCCCAAACCGCGACCTTTCCATGCTCTACTCCCACGCGAAATTTGTCAGCAGCCGTATAGGCTTGAATATTAAATGCTGTACCCAGCACTTCAATCTTGATGTGCTCAGTTTTAACAACAAATGGTTTTTCCGGATCGGGCGATACGTCGAAGAAGGCTTCACCCTCCAGCTGCATAAGGCGCGCCTCCGTTCCATATCCGGCTTCGACAGACAAGGTTGAGTTGGCATTAAGCCATACGCGTGAACTATCTGGCAGCGTGATCAATTTTCGTTCTTTTGTTCCTGTCGACGCGGTAAAGGCTGCTACATAATTCGACAGCTGCACTTCTTTGCTATCAATATCAAAACGCTGCTGCAGCTGAGTCCAAGAAAATACAACTGCAAAGAGCGCCGCTGCGCTTAAGCTTATCATCAGGTATCGGTTTCGTTGCAACCACGATGGTTGCTTTTTCGACACCGGCAAATTAGCCCATATACGCTGCTGCATAGCATCTCGCTCCATTTTACTATCGAATAGAGGCGAACCCTCTTTCTTCACAGAAAAAGATTCGTACCAGATATCTACAGCCCTACGTTCCGCAGGTGATGCGCTATTATCTTCGTATTTACGGAGTAGTTTTTTTAGCTTATTAAATATCACTTTCCTTCGCTTTTCACACATATAGTGAATCGAAACGCGGAAAAGTACTTCAAGAAATTGTTACGCCTTTGTTAACTTTTTATAAACAACATTAAAGCTGCATAAAGAGAAGAGGATATCTCAGGATGTTTTTCAGTCAATACATGCTTCAAGCGTTTCAAAGCTTGAGAATTGTTGTTTTTAACAGTTTGTTGGGATAGGTTGAGGGCTTCTGCAATTTCTGCTATCGTGAATTCTTCGGTACGCAACATAAAAATCTCACGCATATTATCTGGGAATTGTGCGATTGCTGCTTGCAGCGTTTTTTGAATTTCGCCTGCAGCAATAACTTCAAGAATGCTATCCTCGAATACTTGCATGTGGAGAAGCAAATGATCCACAACGGTTTGGTGCAGTCGCGATCTAGAAAAATGTCGTATGATTTTATGCTTTAAAGCTCCGTGTAAATAAGCTGAAATGGATGTGGAAATTTGAATACTGTGCCTGCGTTGCCAAAAATCAGTGAAGATATCTTGCACCATATCTTGCGCTTCACTATGACTCTTTAATCTATAGTAAGCTTCTTTAAAAAGACCCTCCCATTGCATATGAAAGATATCTGCAAAAATATCTTCCCGCCCGCACTTCATCCCTTCGAGAAGCTCATTATCTTTAAAAGACCTCATTTCCTGCATGATAATACAAAGATACATATTCCATATTAACAAAACATTAAATTGAATGTAGGCCGATGCATCAGCCGTGGAGTAAAATGAATAACGAAGGGATAGCTGAACAAAATCGAATGAGTTGCTCATTAAGCGCCTATGGGCTTACGAAATTTATGCTTTTACCAAGGAGGCTTATCTTCCTTATACCTATCTTTGCAAGATGATTTATTTCCATATTCCGTTTTGTAAACAGGCTTGTCATTATTGTGATTTTCACTTCAGCACATCCTTGAAGCAAAAAGATGAGATGCTCGAAGCTATGCACACGGAACTCGATCAACGCCAACACTACTTAACCGATCGAAAGGTACAATCTATTTACTTTGGTGGCGGAACCCCGTCGATCCTGAATGCTTCCGAAATCGAGCGATTGATCGACAAGATCAGTTCCCATTACGATGTTGCCCCAGATGTGGAGATTACGCTAGAAGCAAATCCGGATGATTTAGATAAGAAGAAAGTAGAAGAACTTCGCCACACCAGCATTAATCGCTTTAGTGTAGGCATTCAATCTTTCTTTGAGGAGGATCTTCGATGGATGAATCGCGCGCATAATGCCGGCGAAGCCGAATCTGCAATTAAGCGGGTGCAGGATGCTGGTTTCGAAAATATAACAGCGGACCTTATTTATGGTTATCCGCTACTTACCGACGCGAAATGGAAAGCGAACATAGAACAGCTTTTAGCGTTTGACATCCCACATATCTCATCGTATGCCATGACTGTGGAACAAAAAACCGCCTTAGCCTATTTTATCCAACAGCAAAAAACGCAACCTATGGATGAAGCACAGGCGGCAAACCAAATGGAATTCCTAATGGAGACGCTAACGTTGAATGGCTTTGAACACTATGAAATTTCCAATTTTGCTAAGCGCGGACAATATGCAAAACACAACACAAATTATTGGCGCGGTGTTCATTATATGGGTATAGGCCCGTCAGCGCATTCTTTTGATGGCAAGTCCAGAAGCTGGAATATCGCCAACAACGCTCAATATATTCAACAGACGCGAAGTGGCAGCGGCGCGCTGGAAACGGAAGAGCTTACGTTGCGCGATCGGGTTAACGAATACGTTATGACCGCATTACGCACCATGTGGGGAATAGACCTAAATCGAATAAAAGACGTATTCGGGACGGAAATATTGGCAGCAATACAAAAGGGTGTGCAGCCCTTTATAGAAAAGCAACAACTAGCCCTCATCGACGAGCGATATCTTCGACTGACAGCCGCCGGAAAGCTGTTGGCTGATCATATTGCATCGGAACTTTTCATTCTGGATGGGTATGATTAAAATAAAGCATGACACGCCGTGCTCCTTCCCCATGACACCGAAGAGTCTCCATATATAAGAAATTTTAGGACGGTAAATCCTGTGCTTTCCGTAGTTTACATAGGATGGGTATATAGCTCAATATTATTAAGCTCCCCTTTTCGCACGCTAAAACTGCCATAACCATAGCCGAGATTATTGCTGGTCAGACTATATACGATGAAATCGTAATTGACATTTGATGGAACTTTAATCGATACAATCCCTTGAGCATCTGTTACACCTTTTAGCTTAGCGTTAGCAATAACAGTTCTTACATTATCAGATTGAACTGCTGTGTTTGATGGATAAGCTATTACGCCTAATCCTCTTAATGCGGTGAAGTAATCGTAGTGAGAGATTAGTTTGAGTCGTAAGGTTCCTGCAAAGTCAGAAATTTTTACTGACTTTTCTTTTTCGATTCCCGCCACCACTTGTACATATTCCTCGGTCCGGTACCGAAGACCATTCAGGGAAACAGAATCGGCAACAACAAAATAGTTCCTTGGATTTAGGTCTTTGAAATAAACTGATCCTTGCTGATTCGTTCGCATAGTGTCAACGTAGGTTTTGTCAGACCTTTCACCCCATTGATAAAAAGCTTCCGTATCATACAAGTAGACTTTCACGGCCGGAATACCTTTACCATCGTCATCCTGAAGATGGTAAGTTAAAGTTCCATGCGTTTCATTTTCTACCAGCGATACATGCGTCGTTTTCTTGCACGATGAGAGTAAAAGCAACGTGCAAGAAAACAAAAAAAAGACTCTAAGTTTCATAATGCATCAAAGCAGATATTTACTGATAGATGTAAGTTGTATAATTGACAGTCTGCCCCTTTTGCACGCTTACATGTTGATAATTATTGTAAGCAGCGTTTGTAACACTGTTATAAAAATACAGCACATATTCTTTGTCAGAAGGAATTTGTAAGCGCAACGTTCCTGCGGCATCAGTTAGTCCTTTAAACTCTGCAACCCGTATGAAGTAAGTTGTATTTGCCGAGTAATCAAATCTATTCGCTGGGACAACGGCCACACCGATATTTCTTAGTCGCTGATTATTGTAGGATTGTGCGGTTACGGTAAGCGTTCCTGAAAAATCTGTTACTTTCGTTTCTTTCTGCTTTCCATCCCCTGTAATTACTTGGACGTGTTGTTGCACCATATACCCCACATTGTTTACAATCGCAGAATCAGCACGTAAAAAATAGGTTTTAGGATTAAGATCACCGAAATCCACGACGCCTGCAGCATCTGTTGTACGTTGATCAAGTAGCACTTGATATGCCGGATAGGTTCCTAAAAGATCGTATAGCGAAACTTTAACATCAGGCACCCCTTTGCCACTGTCATCGACAAGTTTGTAGCTCAGTTTGCCACTAGTAGAAACAACAACATCGACATTAGTCGTTTTTTCACATGCAGTTAGTATTCCGAAAATCAGAATAAATAAGGTTAATTTGGATTTCATATTTTTGGGTAATGTTTGATGATGCAAATATATTACATCCCTCTATTATTTCTCAAAAAAATTAAAAAACAACCATTGCATTTACTGCAGTGCAGAAATAGCTAGGACATAAAAGCATATTCGCACACTGTCAAGAAGAATGCTTTAACAATAATATATTTAAAAAACTTCAATTTGAACGCTACATCCCCGCATTCTATGGAATTTTCATCACGCATGCCGAAGGTTGAGACTTAGTCATGAAGCAGTTTCTGCGATTGCAAATATTTCATAATTATCGGCGTAGCTCCAGACTTCTCCTGCACATACGCTCGAGCCTTTTCCGCAGCATATGCATACTTTTGATCTACGGCGAAAACCGTCAATAATTCCTCTAATTGTGTAGACTTAGTTATGGAAAAACCGGCACCCAATTCTATAAGATCGACTGCTTCCTGAAACCTGCTGTAACGCGGACCAAAAACAACAGGAAGCCCATAGGTCGCAGCTTCTAGTGTATTGTGTATTCCTGCTCCAAACCCTCCACCGACATAGGCGATTTTCCCGTAGGCATATAATGAGGAGAGCATGCCGATATTATCAATAATTAGTATTTGCGCCGCTTCTTTTGCGCACTCCGAATATTCAGAAAATGATGAATAAAAAATAGCTTTGGGAAATATTTGCTTAATCTGTTGCAAGTGAAAGTCAGACACCTCATGCGGCGCCAGTACAATCTTCCAATCCGGGTGTTTTAAAAAGCAATCCGCAATCAAGCGTTCGTCTTCCGGCCAGGTACTACCTGCTACTAAAACATTAGCGCATCCAGCAATAAACTCCTCCACTACAGGTACATCTCGTCGTTGCTTGGGGAGCTCCGCAACACGGTCAAATCGTGTATCGCCTGCCAACCCTGCATTTTTTATATGGATGGATTTAAGCAGATGGACAGAATCCATGTTTTGAGCGAAGAAGAAGCTAACTTTTCTTAATATTCTCCTAAAAAATGTTCCATACCATTTGAAAAATACCTGATCTTCTCGAAATATAGCCGACACTAAAAAAAGCGGAATATTTTGCTTTTTCAGTACATTGAAATAATGGTACCAATATTCATATTTCGTGAATACGGCAAATTTGGGCTGTATAATCGTTATGAATCTTTGCGCATTGCGTGCTGTATCCAGCGGCAGGTAAAATACATAGTCAGCCAATGCCGTGTTTTTTCTGATCTCGTAGCCAGAGGGAGAGAAAAATGTGACGATGATTCTTTCAGTGGGATATTTGCTTTTAATTGCTTCCATAACCGGCCGCCCTTGCTCAAACTCGCCCAACGAAGCGAAATGAAACCAGATCGGATTTCTACCAGGTTCAATCGTTTGCTGCATCTGCTCCATCAATTTCCTTCGGCCCGCAATCCATAATCTCGCCTTTGCATGAAAGGGCGCTATGATCCATAAAATAGTGGCGTAAAAGCCTATCCCGAAGTCGTAGAGAGCGCGCATGTGAAAAAATTATCCGTATATTCGTCAAAGATATTAAACTTTCTCCATTCCAAACATCCGTGAATAATCAACACAAAAAACGAATATTGGTAACAGGCGCTGCGGGTTTTCTCGGATCGCATTTATGTGATCGTTTTATAGCGGAAGATTTCCATGTGATCGGGATGGACAACCTAATCACTGGCGATTTACGCAATGTAGCGCATCTTTTTAAGTTGCCTAACTTCGAATTTTACCAGCACGACGTTTCCAAGTTTGTTCATGTCCCTGGCCAGTTGGATTATATTCTACATTTCGCATCGCCGGCAAGCCCAATTGATTACCTACAGATTCCGATTCAAACATTGAAAGTTGGTTCATTAGGCACACATAATTTATTGGGTTTGGCAAAAAGCAAGTCAGCAAGAATATTGGTTGCTTCTACGTCCGAAGTCTATGGCGATCCTTTAGTTTCTCCGCAGCCCGAAGAGTACTGGGGAAATGTAAATCCTGTGGGGCCTCGCGGCGTATACGACGAAGCAAAACGTTTTCAAGAAGCCATGACTATGGCCTACCACAACGTTCATGGATTGGAAACCCGCATTGTACGAATTTTTAATACCTATGGCCCACGCATGCGACTAAACGATGGCCGAGCACTACCCACATTTATCGCGCAAGCACTAAACGGCGATGCATTGACGATATTTGGCGATGGTACGCAAACCAGATCATTCTGCTATGTTTCCGATCAGGTAGAGGGCATATACCGATTATTGTTAGCAGACTACGCATTGCCTGTGAACATTGGAAATCCGGATGAAATGACCATTATCGACATGGCACAGGAAATTATTGAAGCGACCGGAAAAAGATCGAATATCGTGTACCATTCTTTACCGATTGATGACCCGAAACAGCGGCGTCCCGATATTAGCAAAGCGAGAAGGCTATTGCATTGGGCTCCGGTAGTTAGCCGTGAAGAAGGTCTTCGAAGAACTATTGAATACTTCAGGACTTTACCGCAAGAAGAGCTCAAACGCAAGGACTTCACCTACTACAACCAAAAATAAGTTGCACACGCACCACTGAAAGGCTTGTTAAACGAAAATCTCCAACAAGCCAACTGCATACCAATGAAAATGAGCCATTGCTTCGTTGCAACGACTCATTTTAACAAACTTAAAATCAATCTTATCCGTCTACAAAAGTCCAATTACCACCCTGATAGAAAACTGTCTATTTTCAGTCGTTCTCATTTTTTCATTTCGCGATCACTTCTAGATCTCGCTCGTAGACGGCATTCAATAGCTCGCTCATGCTATTGCACATCGCGTATACAACGTACATTAATAGCAAAATTCTTATTGTTGTTTCCTTGCCCCATAGTAGCCGATGTTTGGTTGGTGACCAAACGGGCAGCATTCAAAGCAGCAGTTTCTGGCGCTATAGATTGGCTTGTCCAGTAGGCCCCGGCATTGCCTCTGCTTTGCAATGCACCAACGGTTGTATTGTTTGCGCCTGCTGTAGGTGTATAAGCGCCGCCAGATGGAAATGTAAGAATAACATTCCGATCGCGGAGGCTACGGAACACCTTCGCTGTGGCATAATTTGTCGGGCCAGCAGTCCAATTGCTTCCTACGTTATCACTCTCATTCTGCGTGGTGTTCGCGAGAAGAAGATTCCATTCATTCCGGGTAGGCACTCTCCATCCCGAAGGACAGGGATCGTTCGTGGCATTTTTCACCGGCGCTGTTTCCGTTCCTGTATTCCAAGCCGTCAGACTTTCCTCTCTGGTAGCCCAATGTGCACCCGTTTGGTTAGCCGTACTGTTCCCATTTCCTCGCGCTGTAATTCTACCCCATTGGAAATAACTCCCAATATGATCCCGAAATCCGATTGAAGCAGTTGCATTCGGCACGTCCGGATTAACGGTCGTTGCTACGCCGAGATTTCTGCGCATCCAATATCGCCCCCCAATGAATGCTGCCTCTTGTCCGGCAATAGTTTCGAAACCATCGGCAGGATTTAATCGCAGACGCACTGTGTAAGCAACTCCCGGCAAGATGTTGATGTTGTTAAAGTTGATCGGTGTTGTTCTATTTAAAGGCCCCACAGTCAACGACGCAATGGACAACGTACCAGCTGTAGTATTATTGGAGAAATAGGCTATATTAGACACCCATTCATCTGCAGCGGTCGTACTCGGGTAAGATATTGTTTGCGTAGTTGTTGTTCCAGCAAAATTGGTAACCGCACCCGTACTTAAGTTAACCGTTGCCGTGCCTCTAGTCGTCCCCAACGTTGTTGCACCTACATTAGTGATTAAATAGCCATTGGTAGCCGACGCGTCAATCAGTACCTGCATAGGGGAAGTAAGATGGCGTAAGATGACATTTAAATTTACTGTAGCCTGGGAAGAGACCGTAATCAGCCCCGAATTAAATACCATAAAACCGTTAGCTACTGGAGCGTTGGCTATGGTAAAGTTCGACGCTGTGGTTCCTGTAAGATTCTCAGTTGGCGCTGTATTCGTATTATAGGAGTAGGCAATAAATGTATATTGCCCGTTGGGCAATTGCATCGCCACCCCATCTGCAGGTGTGACCGTACCGTTCGCTGCGATACTATATACTTTTGCCTGAACGAAATTCCCCCCACTGTTGTAAGCAGCAAGCCGAAAGGATATGGTTCGCTGTATAGGGCTAACCACTAATGCAGCACGTTTTCCGCCCGATGAAGATTTCCTTCCACTTGGACGGTACACCGCGGGTTTTGATGTCACTTCTGCACTAATATAGAAACCATCGTCTAAGGGTATTTCCTGAATCTGGACAGCCGGTGCGCTTAACAAGCTTGATTTGTCTGTTGATCTTGAATTATTAGCAGTGGATTTCCCCGCAAAAACTACTTCCTGTTCATCGTACTCTTCCCCACCTAAGCTTACGTTGAGCGTAACGATTTCCTGGCCAAGTTCATTGTCAGTTTTACACGAAAATAAAGATGATACGACTAGAATCATCGTTGTGATTTGTAGCAATTTAATAGTCATGATGATAATGGGTTAAAAAACTACCAGTCTAATTCTCTTTCTTGCTCCTGTAAATCAAACTGTTCTTGCACTCGGTTACCACTATTCGTCGGGGTGACAGTGGTTGAGCTCGCAGCAATACCCATTTCCATTTTTACCATGGTAACGATACTGTGGGGAGCAGTGTAAGCCTTCGAAATCTTGTTTTTGGGATTTTTGTTCTTTTGGATGTGAAAGTTCATGTTTTCGCCTATTTTAAAGTAATACATATATAAAAAAGTTCATCACACTTTAATGACCAATCATTTACACATAAAAAGACCTATCGATCACAGAGTGATGGCAAATTTAATTGTGCAAAAAACCAATCAACGTTCGTAAACAAAGGGGCACTGAGCATTGCGTTTAGGAACTACTTATCCGATTTCAATCCCACGAGCAAATCATGCTGCGTGGAAATATGAAAAACATCTTTTTCGCTTCGTTTTTGTCAAATTTCAAGCCAACTTTAACTAATAGCAAACTAAATAATTAAAAAAAAGGAATTATCCCACTAAGAAACGTCCTTGTGAAGCGACGTAGCAACAAAATTTTTCAATTATGTATACTTCTTCGCTTCCAGCATAAATCCCCCCTTTTCGCTTCTGAAAGGCCATAAGTAGCAACTATCGAATCGATGAGCGATCAGGCTGAAGAATAAACAGTGTAGCCCAAGTAACAGACTCAGGATGCCTGCTTTTTTACAGGAAATAATCCATGCTAATGTTTTACCCAATTTTTTTTAAGCACGATCGAACTTCCTCTTTTTTATGTAGATTTGACAGGAGGAAAATAGAGGTGGCTGGGGAAGCGTCCTAAAAATTACACATCGCTATGATTTGCAATTTCGCAAGAGCGCATAAAGAAATGAGGAGAAGCATAAGGGCTTACAGCGTATCATAAATTTTGTGAAAACGAAAAATATATATTATAATAAAGGATAATGAGCAAAATATTAGTTACAGGCGGAACCGGTTTTATAGGTTCTCACACCGTCGTGGAATTACATCATGCTGGCTACACTCCAGTTATTATCGACGACCTTTCCAATTCCAACTTGCAAATCTTGGATCAGATTGAAAAAATTATCGGTATAAAGCCCGAATTTCACCAGTTTGACCTCTGCGATACGGCAAAAGTAGAAGCGTTTGTGCGAAACAATTCCGACGTAACAGGCATCATACACTTTGCAGCCTCTAAAGCCGTCGGTGAATCCGTAGCAAAACCTCTAAAATATTACCATAACAATTTCTTTTCCTTAATCAATTTGCTCAAAGCCTATCAAGAAAGACCAGTCAATTTTGTTTTTTCTTCAAGCTGTACCGTTTACGGAGAGCCTGATACACTTCCTGTGAGCGAAGCAGCACCTGTCAAAAAAGCGACCTCGCCCTATGGCAACACCAAACAGATTGCCGAGGAGATTTTGGAAGAAACGGCGAAAGCTCACGATAATTACCAGGTAATCGCTTTACGTTATTTCAACCCCGTGGGCGCGCATAATTCCGCTTTAATTGGCGAACTTCCTTTGGGCGTCCCTCAAAATCTACTGCCTTTCATTACACAAACAGCCATCGGAAAGCGGGAAAAGTTAACCGTTTTTGGAGGCGATTATGATACCGTAGATGGTAGCTGCGTGCGCGATTATATCCACGTAGTAGATCTAGCAAAGGCACATGTGGCTGCTATTAAATTATTGGAAAAAGGTAATCCCAATGGGAATTATGATCTATTCAATGTAGGAACAGGTATCGGCTACTCGGTTTTCCAAACGATTGCGGCTTTTGAAAAAGCTTCTGGTCAAAAATTGAATTACGAGGTAGGCCCACGACGCGAAGGCGACGTTGTACAAGTATGGGGGGATGTTAGCAAATCCAGCGCAGAGCTAGGTTGGACAGCCGAGCTGGGTATTGATGAAATGATGTCATCTGCTTGGGCTTGGGAAAAATATTTGCAGGAAAATCCAATAAGATAAGTAAGATCAATAACAGAATAGAGGCGCACTCCTTACGCCTCTATTTTTATGTCCTTTTTATACTGATCGCCATAATATTTCGGATTAAAACTCAAATTCGGCGTTAACCAATACAGCTGTATAACACGCGAATAGCGGAAGTTAAAACCGGCCAGAGCGATCGCGACAAAACAACAAGCCGTTAAGTAGAGCCAAGGCGATTCAGATTTACTGGAAAGCACGTAGGTAGCAATGCATACCGCGATAAACTGTGCGACGTTCAATGCGTAACTGACAAACATGGAGACATAAAAAAATCCTGGCTCCATTTCGAATTTCAACCCACAATGGGGGCAGTATTTCGACATTTTTTGCCCTTTCAAACTAAGCAAACTACCTGTAAACATTTCACCTGTCCGACAGCGTGGACACTTACATTGCCTTGCCGCCTGAAATTTGCTAATCGTATATGTGTTTGTATTATCCATTTTATTTATGTGTTAATGCTATGCTCCGTCGAAATTCATCGGGCGTTAACCCTGTTGCTTTTTTAAAAAATTTAGTGAAATACGAATTATCGTTAAAATTCAGGGTGTAGGCGATATCAGCTATAGCCTGATCATGAATGGCCAACAAACGTTTTGCTTCTAGCACGATCCTATTGCGAATAAGTTCACCGGCAGAAATTCCTAAAAATTCGTTACTAAGCGCATTCAAATGATTTGGGGTTATATACAGCATCGCCGCATATTCCTTCGGCAACCTTAGCGTTTGATAATTGCTTTCAATTAAATCCAGAAAGTTACGCAGCAGCGTATGATTATAGACATGGCTATTCGAACCTTTATTTAAACCGCGTTGCTTTTCGAGTACATGAAAAAGATACAAAAGGGAAACACGGGCGAAGTTATGATCAGCAACATTGTCCAATAGTCTTGTCAAGATATTCAACACAGCAGCACGTTCTTCGGCACCTACCATAAAAACACCATCCTTTACTAAGCCCGAAAAGAAGGAAAAATTTGTTATACTTTCTGGACGTAAAAGAAAAGTCTTGAAAAAATCCCTGTCAAAATTCACGACAAATCCCTGTATGTCACCTTCAAAATGCCAACTATGAATCTGTCCGGGCGACATAAAATAGATCTGCCATGGCTGTACATCAAAACGCTCAAAGTCGATACTATGCGTGCCAGAACCGGCCGTAAAAACAAGGAAATGGTAAAAATTATGCCTATGCGGAAATACCAAGTTCTTATTCCGATCCAGGTATGCAGCCAAATTTTCCACCATCAGATCTCCCCGATGAATGCTATTGGCGACGGTACATTGCTCGATAACAGGTATTTTCAATTCCATACACAAAGGTACCTGCATTTGGCCGAAATGAATGGTATAATTTCTGCTATTAATGGTACTTTTTACGGATAATGAGCTCTCGGCTGGTCTGATTTGGCAAGCATTTCCAAATACAATATTTACTTCCTATTTTTAACTTCACATCGATAAACACACACATGTCACTTCATAAACAGCCCGAATTAAAAGATGCCGTTTTAAACTTACCGCAAAAAGAGAAAGACAAACTCTTGGTACGCTTAGTCAGCAAGGATAAGATGCTTATGAAGCAGCTTCATTTCCAGTTATTGGAAAACCAACTGGATCTAGATGATCGTATCGAAAGTCTTAAGGAATCTTTACGCGAACTATTTTCCACGAGCCGCCACGCGATCAAGAATATTCCCCAATATACCAACTACAAAGAGCTGCAAGCTTTGCTGCGCCAAGGCAGTGGGATGATCAATGAGCACGAGAAAGTGACCAAAGACAAATACAGTGAGATGGAATGTCGTATTTACCTTTTAAAAGAAGCCTTCGAACGTTTTCCTTCGCTTTTTGAAGCATCCGCCGTACACGCGGCATTCAAGCTCCAAGTGTATGTCAAAGCGCGTCTGAAAACCACAACGAACAAATTTGACAAGCTGCACGAAGACCTTCAATTTGACCTTAATGACGACATGCAAAAAATACTTGATTTTGCTGTACGTCTTCATCTTATTTAGTAAGCAAGTATGACACTTTATATGTGGTGTAAAAGCCACGATGGTTTTACCGCCGTATTTCCACTGATCCCGATTTTATTAAAAATGTGTTAAAAACGGAGTTCCAGCCAGCAAGTTGAACCATACCCTATTCCTTCAAAGGCATTGCCTATTATCGGGTTCTTAAATCACCTATTAAAAACGGTCGCCCAGTATTTTCCACGTTATTTGCTTTTTCACGCGGGATGGCCGATGTTTCACGGCTTTGTATTCTGATTCGCTCTGATAATTTCTTAAATTCGCAAAAAAGTAAAGGCATCAAGTGGGTATACAAGAAGTTATAGAAAAATATAAGCACAGTAATGATGTGCAGGAGCTGGTAAAAGCTATACAACAAAAAAATCCAAAAGTACACCTGAAAGGGTTAGTCGGTTCATCTGACGCCATGGTAGCCGCTGCCGCTTACATTTTGCAAGAAAGACCGTATATTTTTATCCTTCCAACGCACGAGGAAGCATCCTATTTCCTTAGCGATTTAGAAAGTATTTTAGATAAGCAAATTCTTTTCTTCCCCGCTTCATTCCGCAAAGCTTTTGAATTTACACAGACAGATGCCGCTCATGTGCTGCAACGGGCAGAGACATTAAGTGCACTTAACCATGCATCCGAACTACCAAAGATGGTCGTTACCTATCCGGAAGCTATAGCGGAGAAGGTAATCAATCGCGATGACCTGGATAAGAATACACTGGCCATCACCGAACACAGCAAGCTCAGCATCGAATTTATAAACGAGTTTCTGTATGAGTATGATTTCGACCGGGTGGATTTCGTATACGAGCCCGGACAGTTCGCCATCCGCGGCGGCATAGTAGATATATTTTCTTTTTCCAACGACCTTCCCTACCGTATCGAATTTTTTGGTGATGATATTGAAAGTATCCGAACCTTCGATATCGAATCGCAGCTATCTGTAAGCAAGATGCATACAGTGACCATTGTGCCCAACGTGCAAGCCAAATTTTTAAGCAACAACCATATATCACTTTTGGAATATGTGGATCGGAATAGCGTCTTTTGGCATAAAGACGTGCAGTTTACGATGGATGTCATTAAAGACGGCTATAAGAAAGCTGCCGAGTTTTGGAAAGCATTGCCAGAAAAAGATATTAAGGTGAATACCGAATGGGTAGATCCGCGAGTTACGTTCACAACGGACCGAACCTTCAGCGAAATGCTGTTCGAATTTCCTAACATTGAATTTGGTAAGCAGTTTTACTATAAAGCGGATAAAACCATCGTCTTTGACACGCATCCTCAACCTTCTTTCAACAAAGATTTTACCTTGCTCATTCACAATTTCAAAGAAAATGAGAAGCAACGTATTCAAAACCTGATTTTTTCCGATTCAACTAAGCAGATAGAACGCATTTTCGCCATTCTAGAGGATATAGAAAAATCGACTACATTCACGCCCATACACCGCGGCCTTCGTGAAGGCTTCCGTGATGATAGTCTGAAATTGGCTTGCTACACGGATCATCAGGTGTTTGATCGATACTACAAGTACAAACGAAAGAAGGGATACGAACGATCCCAAGCGATCACGCTGAAAGACCTAAGAGAACTAAAACCGGGCGATTACATCACACACATAGATCACGGCGTCGGCAAATATGCAGGGTTAGAGAAAGTGGAGGTCAATGGGAAAACGCAGGAAATGATTCGGCTTATTTACGCTGATAATGATTTGCTATATGTTAACATTAACTCCCTGAACCGTATCTCTAAATATTCGGGCAAAGAAGGCACACTGCCTAAAATGAATAAATTAGGCACAGATGCTTGGGATAAACTAAAAAAGACCACCAAGAAAAAAGTCAAAGACATTGCGCGCGACCTGATCAAGCTTTACGCGAAGAGAAAGGCGCAAACAGGCAATGCATTTAGTCCGGACAGCTATTTACAAAATGAGCTGGAAGCATCTTTTATTTATGAAGATACTCCGGATCAGGAGAAAGCGACGAACGATGTAAAACGCGATATGGAATCGCCCCACCCAATGGATCGACTTGTATGTGGCGATGTAGGTTTTGGCAAAACCGAAGTGGCTATCCGCGCTGCGTTCAAAGCAGTTGCCGATAGCAAACAGGTCGCAGTTTTGGTACCAACGACTATTTTGGCTTTACAACACTTCCGCACCTTTAGCGAGCGCTTAAAAGGATTTCCAGCGAATATAGATTATATCAACCGGTTTAAGTCGTCGAAGCAAATTAAGGAAACCCTAAAAAAGCTGGAAGCTGGCGAAGTAGATATTATCATTGGAACGCACCGCTTGGTGAGCAAAGATGTGAAATTTAAAGAGCTGGGACTGATGATCATTGATGAAGAGCAGAAGTTTGGCGTTTCGGTCAAAGAAAAGCTTAAAGTGATGCGTGCAAATGTCGATTCCTTGACCTTAACGGCTACGCCCATACCGCGCACCCTGCATTTTTCCCTCATGGGTGCACGCGATTTAAGCATTATATCTACTCCCCCACCAAACCGCCAACCGGTACAAACGGAGCTGCACGTTTTCAACGAAACCTTGATCCAGGAATCGGTGGCTTTCGAACTGAACCGCAACGGACAGGTATTCTTTATTCACAATCGTGTCGCAGATTTGAAACAGCTTGGTGCCATGATCCAAAAGCTGGTGCCCGGTGCTCGAGTAGGTATTGCGCACGGGCAGCTGGAGGGCGATGATCTGGAAGATGTGATGCTTAAGTTTATCAATCATGAATTTGACGTCCTTGTCGCCACGACGATAATCGAAGCAGGACTTGACATTCCTAATGCAAATACCATCATCATCAATCATGCGCATATGTTTGGGCTCAGCGACCTGCACCAAATGCGTGGCCGCGTAGGACGCTCGAATAAAAAAGCCTTTTGTTACTTGCTAAGTCCACCCCTATCGACCTTAACCAGCGAAGCTTACAAACGTCTCTCCGCTTTGGAAGAGTTTTCTGAGCTAGGGTCTGGTTTCAATGTAGCCATGCGTGATTTGGACATACGCGGCTCGGGAAATCTCTTAGGCGCCGAACAGTCTGGCTTTATTGCCGAGATAGGCTTTGAAATGTACAATAAGATTTTAGATGAAGCCGTTCAAGAATTGAAAGACGATGAATTCGGCGAATTGTTTGCGGATGATAAAAACCGGAAATACGTTAACTTCACGCAGATTGACACCGACCTGGAAGTCATGATTCCTGACGAGTATGTTACTAATATTGGCGAGCGCTACAACCTCTACAATGAGATTGCCAAATTAGAGAATGATCAGCAATTGGCAGGTTTTCAAAAGGAACTGGAAGACCGTTTTGGTCCGATACCTGCACCGGTTTTTGAACTGTTTAATACCCTCAGGCTGCAATGGATGGGTAAGCAGATAGGGTTTGAAAAGATCTCCTATAAGAAAAATGTATTGAAAGGCTATTTCCTCAACAACCCGAAATCCAGTTATTTCGAATCGGATCAATTTGGTAAGGTATTAGCTTTTGTACAAGCGCATCCAGCAATGTCCAATCTCAAGGAGGTAAAGAATCAGTTACGATTGGCATTAACTAATGTGAATAGCATCGATTACGCCTTAAATTTGCTCAGTAAGATGGCTTAACGCTATCTCGCTTTTTCTGCGCTATACGAATGCTCCTCTATATTCGTATAGCGTAGACTATAATATACCCCAGACAGATATTATAATCTACTATTTAAGTAGATTTTTATTAGCTTTGAAAATAAAGCTATTTTCATGAAAAACGTAGAAACAGCCCTCATTCATCAGGGAAATCATTATAATACCACTAAAGCCGTCGCTACCCCTATATTTCAAACATCCACCTACTTGGCCGATACTGATCTTTCCGCCTACATTGAAGCCGCTACGGCCACCAAACACCCCGAATTTTACCATAGACACGGCAACCCGACGAATAGTCAAGTAGCCGAGCTTATTGCGAAACTTGAAAATACGGAAGATGCACTAGTATTAGCCACCGGCATGGCGGCTATCAGTACCGCTATCCTTGCCATTGTTAAGGCTGGCGATCACATCATCGCCCAGCACGCCCACTATTCTGGTTCCACCTTATTTTTGAAAGAGTTTCTGCGCGACTATGGCGTGGAAATCACCCATGTCAACCAAACCGATAACAACGCTTTTGAGGCAGCCATCCAGCCAAACACGAAGCTGATCTATGTAGAAACGCCTTCCAATCCAAACCTTGACATTACGGATCTTACCTTTGTTGGATCATTAGGAAAGAAACACGGCATTACCACCATGGCTGATAATACCTTCGCATCCCCCATTAATCAACGGCCGAGCGAATATGGAATTGACATAGTTGTCCACAGCGCCACCAAGTATCTCGGCGGTCATAGCGATTTGACTGCGGGCGTGGTATGTGGGTCTAAGGAATATATTGAGCGCGTATGGCGGCGCTCGCTTGTGCTGGGTGCCTCATTAAGCCCTTTCGATTCTTGGTTGTTGCTGCGTGGGCTAAAGACCTTGGCTTTGCGTGTCAGGCAGATTAATGAAAATGCATTGGCTTTGGCGCAATGGCTGGAACAAAGCACGTTTATAAAAAAAATCAGCTACACAGGTTTACCGACACACCCCCAGTATGCACTCGCACGTAAACAGATGCAGGGATTTACGGGCATGCTATGCATTGAAATAAATGGAGAAAATGAGGCGGAAGAATTTCTACGTGCGCAAACGATTCTGAGCAAACTAAAGCTATTCATCAATGCCGCCAGTTTAGGCGGCGTGGAATCATTGATCGTGCATCCAGCAAGTATGTGGGGGTCACACCATTCTTCGAGCCAAAAAGAAACATCGGGTATCACCCGAGGCATGTTGCGCATTTCGGTAGGCATAGAGCATATCGACGATCTTATCGCCGACTTCCAACAGGCTTTTGCGCAACTATAGATCGGATATACTAAGCCGGCAGCAGTTATTAAATCCAGTTATAAGATGGCGATAGATTTGATATACATTATAACCTGAAGGGTTGGAGCAGTAATCTACGTTTTAGACTAACGCCTCGTTACGTAGATCCATTTTACCTTTGAAAAGATATAGTTATATTTGTTTTATAATCTTTAAATACCGAATCATGAAAGTAATATTAGATATTAAGGACAATAAGGCGGCTTTTGTGATGGAGCTTTTGAGCAACCTCTCTTTCGTTAAAGCAAGACCACTTTCTGAAGATGATGTTATTTTAATTGAAGAGATTAAGCAAGCAGTGGAAGAACTCAAGCTTGTTCGTGAGGGCAAGCTTAAAACACGTCCTGCAAGAGATCTGATAAATGAGTTATAATGTATATACACTACAATTATTCGAAAAACAGCTAAAAAGACTGGTTAAAAAGTATCCCTCGCTTAAAAGTAAATACATCGATTTAGTCGATTCGTTAGAAAGAAACCCACAACAAGGTACAGCTTTGGGAAGTAGCTGTTATAAGATAAGGTTAGCCGTTGCCTCTGAAGGAAAAGGGAAATCTGGTGGTGCTAGGGTTATTGCCAATATCATTTTGGAAGATGATACAGTTTACCTACTAGCGATCTATGATAAATCCGAAAAATCCAATTTGACAGACCGAACTCGCTGATTTACTGCAAAAAATCCCACATAAACTATTCTAATTGATCTGCTCATTTTTTTCGCGCCCTTTTCCGCGTATGATAAGTGGTATTCTCGTCTTTCAGCACATCGTCTATCGACGCAAAAACGGCTTTTGAAGGCTGTAATGCCTCAATGATCGCTTCGACACCACCAACGACCATCAGAAGTTTCACAAATGACTCTAAAGAGATCAATCCTTTTTGTTCAAACTTGCGTAATGTCGGAAGTGCAACGCCAGAGCGTTCCGCTAGCCCTTCCTGCGTTAGATTCATCGCAAGTCGCTTTGCACGGATCTGTTCAGCAATTTTAAGCTGTGCTTTCGAAGGTGATATAAATAATACCATAATATTATTAAATACTTAATTATTGCATATACTAATATAATGATATTACTACTGTAATAAAAGGAAAATTTAAAAATGGACTAAGATTTTTTTAGTTTAAACCCACTGTACACGCAGACAATTTATATTACAAAAATTGAGGGGTTTGCATGCATACATACAAACCCCTCAATTTTGGATATTATCCTTGTTACAAACTAAATTTATAGATAGACTTTGTCGTATATGTTTGGCCGGGTTCTAGAACCGTTGAAGGGAAATTAGCTTGGTTAGGAGCATCCGGAAAATGCTGCGTTTCTAAGCACAAACCTGTGCGGAATGCATCTTTTTTACCATTCTTTAAGGTTACTTTCTCCGCCATAAAATTTCCACTATAAAACTGTAATCCTGGCTCCTCGGTATAGATGTCCATTTTAATTCCTGATTTATCACCGATTAATGTGGCGGCGTGGTTTAAGTTATCCACCTTGTCGCCACGCAGTATAAAATTATGATCATATCCCCCTCCGTAGCGCAATTGTTCATCTTGTTGTTCAATATCTTTTCCAATCGTCTTCGCTTGCGAAAAATCAAAAGGCGTTCCTTTCACGGTAGCTAGTTCTCCCGTCGGGATCAAGGTGCTATCGACCGGCGTATATTGATCTCCATAGATCTGCAAGCTGTGATCCAAGATGGTACCGCTACCTTCGCCATTCAGGTTGAAATACGCATGGTTAGTCAGATTGACAACCGTCTTCTTATCCGTTGTAGCGGTGTAATCTATCTCCAGCGCATTATCGTCAGTAAGTTTGTAGGTTACAGTCATCGAAATATTCCCAGGAAAACCCTCGTTCTTATCGGGTAAGGTGTATGAAAATGTCACTTTGTTATCCCCATCCTGCTTCCCTTCCCAAGCGGCGAAATGCACACCTTTGAATCCACCATGTAACGTGTTCCCGCCATTATTCGTCGGCAATGTATATTCTTCGCCATCCAACGTGAATTTCCCTTTGGCAATACGGTTACCAAATGGCCCCACAATCGTTCCGTAATACGGTTCTTCCGGGTTATTGTAATCCCCTGCCTTGTTAAATCCGAGCACAACATCCGTCAAATTGCCTTCTTTATCAGGCACCCAAAGCGAGACAATACGGGCTCCAAAATTTGTAAAAGTAGCTTTAGCTCCCTTTTCATTTTTCAGGGTAAATAATGTCATTTCTTGCCCATCTATAGATCCGGCAAAACTGCTGTCCGACAACTCAGTATCTGTTGTTTTATTTGCTTGATTTTGGCAGGCTGTCCACGAAAGCGCTGTTGCCAAACCGACTAAAAGAAATGTTTTTTTCATCATGGGAATAAAAGAGGTTTATATTAATATTTCCGTTCCGTTGGACGGAATTACTTTAATCGCTGTCAGTTCCAAACCAAATTTCGCTTTGTATATTGGTGTTACTCTTTCGATCAACAGATCCTGAAAAGATTTTTTTACTAAATTGATGGTACAGCCCCCGAAGCCCCCGCCCATCATACGGGCACCCAGCACTTCTGGAAATTCCTTTACATATTCTACTAAAAAGTCCAATTCGGGACAACTTACGTCATATTCTTTACTTAAACCAGCATGTGCGCGAAACAGTTGTCGGCCAACTTCTTCCAAATCGCCGCGTTCTAAAGCAGCACAAGCATCATTCAAGCGCTGGTTTTCTTCTACCACGAAGCGACACTTCGTATAGATGTCTTCGTCAACGGGTCTTACGAGTTCGTCCAACATAGCTATAGATACATCCCGTAAACTATTCACTTCGGCATGTTTTTCCTGTACTAAGCGAACACCTTCTTCGCAGGATGCTCGTCGGTCGTTATATGCCGAAGACGCCAGCGAATGCTTTACATTGGTATTCAACAAGATTATGGCGTATTCGCCAAGTTCTAACGGTATATGTGTGAAAGACAGATCGCGACAGTCTAATTTCACGACATGACCAGCCTTGCTTAGTACCGAGGCAAACTGATCCATAATACCGCATTTTACTCCGGCATAGTTGTGTTCCGCCAATTGACCAATTTTCGCAATATCCACCCGTTGCAACTGCAGGTCAAAAAGAACATTCAGTGCAAAGCCAGCTGCGCATTCTAAGGCCGCAGATGACGAGAGTCCTGCGCCAAGTGGCACGTCGCCGTCAATATACATATTGAATCCTCCAAATGGAAGCTTTCTTTCCTGCAATTGTGCCACAACACCCAGCACATAATTCGGCCAGCCTTCCTCTACCGGATGAATATCAGCTATGCGAATCTCAAAATAAGCCTTAAAGTCTTCCGCGTAAAGCCGAATGAGATCATCTTCCCGCTTGCCAACAGCTACATAGATAGCCTTATCAATGGCAGTAGGCAATACAAAGCCTTCATTATAATCCGTATGCTCACCAATGATATTTATCCTTCCCGGTGAGCGCACCGTGTGTGTGGGTTTGCTTTCAAAAACGTGCGTATATCTATTTTCTATTTGTTCTTTGGAAATCATTTTACTGTGCTTTGTAATGTACCGTTGCTTGTTGTTTCAGTGTATTCGCGGCTTGTTCGGGCGTGATATCTCGCTGTGGATTAGCTAACATCTCATACCCAACCATAAATTTCTTTACTGTCGCCGAGCGTAGCAAAGGCGGATAAAAATGCATATGCCAATGCCACTCTGGATGTTCGCCACTGTTAACTGGCGCCTGATGCATACCAGCGGAATACGGAAACGAGGTTTTGAAGATATTATCGTAACGGATAGTCAATTCCTGCAGCGTCTTGGCAAGGTCTTCTTTTTCCGCTTCATTGAATTCTAAAATGGAGGCTACCGCACGTTTGCTGATGATCATCGTTTCATAAGGCCATGCGGCCCAAAATGGAACTAGCGCCACAAAATGCGCATTGTTCACGATGATACGCTCATCTTTTTTTAGTTCCAGGTCGAGATAATCCTGAAGAATAGTCCGACCAGTCCTCTGGAAATAAGCCTTTTGTTGCTCGCTTTCCTTCTCTATTTCTACGGGTGTAGAGCTCTGAGCCCAAATCTGTCCGTGCGGATGTGGATTACTACATCCCATGACGCTACCTTTGTTCTCAAAAATTTGAATGTATTTTATCCACTCGCGCGCAGACAGTTCTTGATACTCTCGCTGCCATAGATCAACAACGGCCTTGATTTCACGAGGACTCATCTCCGGAAGAGTTAGGTCGTGCCTAGGCGAAAAGGAGATGACTTTGCAGATCCCACGCTCGGCTTCGGCCTGTAAGAGATCCTCTTCATTGAATATGTCTAGATGGGTATCTTCTAGTAAAGCGGAAAAGTCATTGATGAAAACAAAGCTATCGGTATACTCGGGATTGACGGTGCCGTCTGCCCTGGTATTGCCTGGACACAGATAACATGTAGGATCATAATGCGGACGATTATCCGGAACGAGATCCTCTACCTGTCCCTGCCACGGGCGTTTGCTCCGGTGTGGTGATACTAAAATATACTCCCCTGTTAATAGGTTTTTGCGTTTATGTGGTTGTTCTGAAAAATTAAGCATGGCTAGATTTTTATAAATATCTTCTTTTTAAATTAGAAAACAAAAAAAAGCCTATGAAAAACATAGGCTTAAATAGATTTATCTACATGTTACGATAGATGTGGCTTATCTCCTTTTATAAGCTCGAAGATCGTGATCTCTGGTAAGATCCCCACACGACCCGGATAGCCCAAGAAGCCGTAACCGACATTGACATAAAGTTTTTTATTATCCTCTTCATACAAGCCCGCCCACTCCTTGTAAATATACTTCGCCGGACTCCATTGAAAATGCTCACCACGCACACCGAATTGCATCCCGTGGGTATGTCCGGCAAACATGACGTCTACATCGGTATCAAGAACCTGCGCACGCCAATGTGAAGGGTCATGCGACAGCAATAGCTTTACCTCGGATTCCTCTGTTCCTAGCAAAGCTTTCCCTAAATCGCCTTTTTTTGGGAAACGTCCAGTACCCCAATTTTGTACGCCCACAATCGCCAACTGCTCATTGCCTACCTTCAGTAATCGGTTTTCGTCCATTAACAAATCCCAGCCCATCACCTTATGCGTCTCGATTAAATCTTTCAGATTTTTGCGCTTCGCTTGGGAGTCTTCCTTACCAAAATAGTAATCGCCGTAGTCGTGGTTCCCAAGCACCGAAAACACCCCCAAATCAGCCTTCACCTTGGTGAAAATATCTTGGTAATCCCGCATTTCGGAAGCTACATTATTCACAAGGTCTCCAGTAAAAAAAATCGCATCAGGCCGCTCACCCAATAACATCTCTACCCCGCCTAAAACAGCCTTTTGATTATAAAAGGAACCGGAGTGAACATCTGAAATCTGGCCGATGCGCAAACCGTGGAATGCACTTGGTAAATCGGGCAGATACAGTTTTTGCCTACGAATTTTGTAATCGTATCCTCCCGAAAGAATTCCCCAAGACAAGGGGAATATAGGCAATGAGGCCACTATTATTCCTGATTTAGTCAGGAATTCTGATCGCGAAATACCATTTCGTGGCTCCTCCGGCAATGGAGAATCCAGCTCTTGCTCAGTTTCAATGGTTTGTTCTTTTTTTGCAGGAATGAAGAGGCGTGCAACCCATAAACCACCACGTCTTAAATCATCAATAAGCAAAATGATGATAAAAATAAACTTGCAGACAGCGGTCATGAAGAAGGCGACTAAGATTACCGAACGGTATGATAGCGGAATGTCAAATTTTGTAGCGATTACTAAGCCTAGCAATAGACCTACAGAATACCCCCACCATACGTATGGAAACCAATTCTTCTTAACGACCCTTATCTTCGTCGCGCGCAACGCGAAGAAAATATAAAAGTCAAAGAAAAGCAGTAACACTGCATTAAATATCAACATAGTAATAATTTTATCCTTGTGCTAGTCGCTTCAATACGCCTATCCATTTGGGGTCATCATTCAGACTTTCCACCATAGCAACCTCTTCGCCGCCTAGTTCTTTAAACTCGTTGGCATACTCCACTTGTATTTCGTCGAGGGTTTCGATACAGTCGGCAACAAATGCCGGACTAAATACCAGCAGTTTTTTCACGCCTTCGTTTGCCAATTGGTGAAGGGCATCTGAGGTATAGGGCTGAATCCAAGGCGTTTTTCCCAATCGAGATTGGAAACATACCGTATAACGATCTTCCGAAAGCCCGAGCTTCGAAGCAATAGTGCGCGATGTAGCATAGCATTGCGAAAGATAGCAATAGCTTTTCTTTTCTACGCGACAGCTATCACAACCGCGATCCGGGCAGGTGAGTTCACCCGAAGGATCAACCTTGCCTAACTGCCGAACGGGCAAACCATGGTAGCTAAACAGAATATGATCATAGTAATCGATATCATGCTGCTTTGCGTGGTCTGCATAGGTTTCACACATCTGCTCATCGTCGCAGTAATTGCTCACAAATGATATCTGTGGGAAATACTGCCAAGTACGCATAACTTCCATCACCCGATCTATAACAGAGCCACTCGTCGCAGAAGCGTATTGCGGAAAAAGAGGAATGACGCGAATAGATTCCAGCATCATCGATTCCATATTTTTCAATGCAGAAGCGATAGAAGGATTTTGGTAGCGCATAGCAAGCTCGACATGATAATCCTCGCCAAGTTCCTGCTGTAATAGGTCGCGTTGTAGCTCACTGTAATACATTAGCGGAGATCCGGTCTTTTCGTCCCAGATCGTACGATAGGTAGCGGCAGATTTCGGAGCACGGCGGGGAACGATCAGGCCTTTAACTAATAAAGTCCGTCCTACAATCGGGATATCAATCACCCGGGGATCCATCAAAAATTCTGTTAGATATCTACGCACATCGGGCGTGGTGGGGGCATCGGGCGTGCCAAGTTGCACTAAAAGAACCCCCTTCGTCGCGCTCTTACTCATTAATACAAAAATAATTATTATTTATAGGAACCGTGGAAAGGCATTTTAAAATGAGAATGACATGACGTACTAAAACTGCTCTAAAGCTTGTTTCACATCTTTCATTAGCCACATAGGCGTGGATGTAGCACCACAGATACCTACACGCTCATCCGGTTGGAAATTCGTCTCATCAAGTTCGGCAGTGTCAGAGATAAAGTAGCTGTTTGGATTGGCCTGCTTACATACATCGTAAAGCACTTTACCGTTTGAGGATTTCTTCCCAGATACAAAAACAATTTTGTCATACTGGCGCGCAAAATCGCCCAAATCCTCATACCTATTTGACACCTGTCTGCAAATGGTATCGTTGGCCTTCACTTCGTAGCCCCGTTTTATGAGCTCTTCCTTTATAGCATAGAATTTATCGACACTTTTTGTCGTTTGGCTATACAGGGTAAACGAAGCTGGTAGTTCCGTTTGATCTAATTCTTCAAGATCCTGAAACACTAAGGCTTCGTTATTGGTCTGTCCCTGCAAACCAATCACCTCAGCATGGCCATGCTTCCCAAAAATCAAAATCTTCTCGTTATCGTCGTAAGAAGTTTTAATCCGGTTTTGCAATTTCAATACCACGGGGCAGGATGCATCAATTAGTGTGATATTATTTTCGAGTGCGGTGCGATACGTCTCTGGCGCTTCCCCGTGCGCACGAATCAATACTTTTTCGTTGCTCAGCGTAGCAAGATCTTCGTGTGCAATGATCCGCAAACCTTTGGCTCTTAACCGAGCTACCTCCTCATCATTATGAACGATATCGCCCAAGCAGTATAGATAGCCGTCTTCTTCGAGGATTTCCTCGGCCATATCAATGGCATAAACCACACCAAAACAAAAGCCGGAGTCCTTATCAATCGTTACTTGAAGATTTTTAGCCATACACAAAGTTACGCATTACACAGTACATTCAATTAATTTCAATAGTTAAAACACGTTTTTGACAATTTGGTTTCCTTAAATAAAGAAAACCCGGATCATACGATCCGGGCCTCTCACTACACTTTACACTTGCTTAATTATACCCAGCGTTTTGGGCTAAGTTTTGGTTTAACACCCGTTGATTGTTCGGGATTGCAAATATGGTTTTATTAATGTCTGTTGGTTCGTGATCCCACCAGGAGTCGGTATGGAAACGACCGAAGCGTATCAGGTCTTGCCTTCTGAACCCTTCGAAGATAAACTCACGGCCTCTTTCTGCGAGTAGTTCTGTCATCGTCAGCGTCGCCGAGGTGTACGCATAGGCAGGCCAATCCGCCGCCGAATATGCCCTACGCTTTGATGCATTAATTAATTCTACAGCTTCGGCGTTGGCGCTGCCGCCATTTTTGCGCATCAATGCTTCAGCCTTTGCAAAATACACCCAGGTCAAACGATAAAAATGCCAATCTGTGCTATTGTAGCTCGGATGAGCGATGTGCCCCAATTGATATTTATTGAAACGCACACCACTGGTTCCTTCGCCAGTTGTCATGTCTGAAGGTAGCAATTCAGGATCGGTACCATTACGTATTGCCTCTAGGTTTCGGCGTATGTTATCCACAAAAACTACCGGCTGCCCTTGGTATTCATCATTACTTCCCAATACGGGCTGTGTGGGATCATCAAAACGCATTTGCGGGCCATGCAACATCCATGCTGTCTTACGTAAATCTGCTGTTGGAAAAGTATCATAAACACCAGGAATGACTACCGTTCCGTCGTTCCCATTTCTTCCGCCCCCGGTTATAGCACGGTGATTGAAATAGAAAAAGTCGCCCGTCCATTGCGGTTGCGTATTGGATCTTTGAAACTCATAAGCTAATGCAAAAATAGTTTCTTTAGAAAGATGGTTATCCGGTTTGAAAGCATCGGTAATATTTGGATCAAGCGCCATTTGACCGTTTTGTGCGCCGGCATTTCCATTGATTATCTGGTTTGCTGCCGCAATACAGTCGTCCCATCGCGCCGTACCTGTCCAGACTTCGGCATTTAGGTACAATTCAACTAACATCGCGTAAGCACCTGCCCGAGACATACGACCTGTCATCTCCTTTGATAAAACCGGGATCTTATCAATATTCTCTAATATTTCTTTTTCAATAAAATTAAATACCTCAATCCTTGGTGCCGTAGTAGGGCTCGCAGGAATTCCGACTTGCGTTACGATCGGCACATTCCCCCATATATCCATAATCTTTAGATAATGAAACGCCCGAAAAAGCTTGAGTTCGGCTATAAATGCTGCTTTTTCCTCCTCTGTAATCCCCATGCTTGCAATATCGCGTCCTTCCAATGCTTCAATAGGAGACGTACATAAACCCATTCCCCAAAACATTAAGTTCCAAGCCTGTTGTATAGCCGAATCGTCCCCTGTCCAGGTATGGTAATGCAATCGAATCCATTTACCACCATCTTGTCCGTGCCTACCTTTCACCGGCCAAGCCAGTTGGTCTGCGGAGTATTCGCTCAGTCGCCACCAGCCATCTTGGCCAGGTGTCGCCCAAGCATTTGCATGCGTGTAGGGTCGCAAAACCGCTGAAATTACTTCTTCGCGTGTGTTATAAAAGTTCTCGTTTACCAGTGTATCATACACTTTTTCGTCAAGGTTTGTACAGGCATTCATGGCTGCCATGCTACTGAGTATCCCTAACGCGTATATTATTTTTCTAAATTTCTTATTCATCACATTCATTTTTTCCAATGAGTTTCTGTTAAAATCCAATATTCAAACCAACAAGGAATGACCGCGTCGTTGGAAACCTATCACGACCATCTACGCCAGGTTCCAAGCCATAATCTCTAACCAAATCTGGATCGTTACCTGAGTATTTGGTGAACAGCGCTAGATTTGTTCCTGTGACATATACCCGGAAGTTGCGGATGCGCTCGCTATTTAATTTGAAGGTGTAACCTAAACTAACTTCGTCCAATTTTACATGTGAACCACTCTCGATATAATAATCAGAATACATGTAGGTATCTTTTAAATCGGCATGCTTTGTAAAGGCATCATTTATTAAATTATTAGGAAGAGTGATTTGGTTTCCATAAGATAATTGTGTCGTGTTCAGAATATCGTAACCGAACTTACCGCGGAAAAACACACGTACATCAAAGTTTTTATATTTTACCGTGTTCGTCAAAGAGGCGAAATACTTAGGCATAGCATTTCCAATAACGGTTAAGTCATTATTTGCGATGTCAACGCGCGAGTCATTGATCTGATCAAAAGAAACTGCCGAGCCATCACGCTTATAAAAGAGCCATTTTCCTTCTTCGGTGAAGCCTGCAAAGCGTTTGCCGTAAAAGTCACCAACACTATTGCCTTCGAATGTACGAATTGCGCTTCCCAAGTCTCCAGAACCGCCAATACCGGCAAAATCCCGGTAACTCGCCTTATAGACATCATCGGAAAAACGATCCATACGGTTTCTGTTTGTACTACCTATAAAGTCGATTGACCAGGTCACATTCTCGTTCCGAACAGGCACAGCATTCAATGTTAATTCAACACCTTTAGAAGACATTTGGCCTACATTGGTGTAAATAGAATTCATGATCAAAGAGGGTTGCTGCGATGTATATGTCCCCAAAAGATCCTTTGTAACACGTCTGTATAGATCTATTGCACCGCCTAGTCTACCAGCCAAAAGAGAAAAATCTACCCCAATGTTGTATTCGTGCTTCGTTTCCCATCTTAAATTAGGATTTGGATTGGTTGTAGGACCATATGTTTGACGCCAAACATCATCGGGATATAGATAGTTGTTACCTGTGCCAAGCGTAACTAATGAACGATAGTTTGGTATATCCTGATTTCCCGTTACGCCATAGCTGGCACGCAACTTCAGGTCGTTGATAAAGGTCAAATCTTTGATAAAATCTTCAGAACTCAAGTTCCACGCCGCACCAACCGATCCGAAATTACCCCACTTGTTATTCGCACCAAAGCGCGTAGAGCCGTCACGACGATATGTACCTTGAATCGTATATTTCCCATCATAGGAATAGATCAACCGTCCTAAGAAACCAATAATCTTATTGTCATTCTTCCAGCTTCCCATCTCTCCACGACCCAAGGCGAGTTGGTTACCTGCATTTAAGTTATTCTCCTCGAAAACATCATTGGGAAAACCTCGGTTGGTGGCGTCGAAATTTTGATTCACCTCATAGCGATAACTATATCCTGCAACTGCATTGATGGAGTGAACGTCTTTGATCACGCGGTTAAACGAAATGGTAGGTTCAAACGCATAACGGAATTCCAATCTGCTTGCCTGGGTCGCACGTCCAAGTGCCCCAACGCTGTTTTCTATCGACGATTCCGAAAACCTTGAAGCATAGCTACCGTCAACCCATGAATCTCGCTGAACCGATCCAAATACATTAAATTTAAGGTCTTTGATAATTTCGTATCCTATTGTTCCGGCAAGTGTCGTGGTCTGTTGCTGACGACGATAATGTTCTTCCGCCAATCGTGCCACTTCATTGGTGGACGTAGGCTCATAATACCATGTACCGTCCTCATTTTTTAAAGGCAAAGTGGGATTCCTTGTATAGGCCCATTCCCATCCACCACCGCTATACATATCATTCCCGCCACCTAGACGATTTGCATTATTGATATTAGTAGCAAAATCTACCTGCGTCGTCAAACGATCTTCAAAACCGCGACCGTTAAAGTTAGCACGTACACCATATTCTGCACGACCGTTTTCACGCGCAATACTTTGCAAATCACGATAGTAAGTACTGGCTCGGAAGTTATTATTTTCTCCGCCTCCCGATATCGCAAGGGTTTGATATTGGCTTAGGTTATCTTTTCTCAATAATTCATCCAGTGCGTCGACACTTCCGCCCAAATCAGTCTCTTCATCGATCAGACCTTCCGCGATTTTTTGTCTATATTCATCGGCACTCATGAAGTCTAATCTTCTTGCCAAATAATCCCGGTTTACAAACGTGGAATAATCAAAGCGTGTTTTACCAGCAGTACCTTTCTTGGTAGTAACCAAAATAACACCACCATTGGCTTGCGTTCCATAAATAGCAGCTGCCGATCCGTCTTTTAGCACATTTATAGACTCTATATCTGCCTGCTGAAGCAGATCGAGGTTCCCCCCGGGGATACCATCAATAACAACTAGAGGTGAGTTTGTCCCTGCGACAGACGTCGCTCCACGAAGTTGTGTGACTGTACCTGTGTTAGGATTAGAACTACCTCGGGAGACTTGTAGACCAGCGACCTTACCCTGCAGCAGGTCGAGTGCGTTACGTGCCGCGCTAGAGCGGAAATCTTCTGCTTTGATATTGGTGGATGCTGCCGTTATTTCTGACTTTCTCGCCGTACCATAGCCTACAACCACGACCTCATCCATACTACGGCTATCTGTACGCATGACAACCTGCAAATTTGTAGAATTACCTACTTTAACGTCTTCGGGCTGATAGGCGATATAGGTAAATTGTAAAACATCGCCTGCTTGGGCTTGAATACTAAATCGACCATTCTGATCGGTAGAGCTTCCTTCCGTTCCGCCTTTTACACGAACAGTAACACCTACAAGCGGGCTTTGATCTGTGGCACTCGTCACAACACCATTAATGCTGCGTTGTTGCGCATAAGCTAACCCACCGCTATACACGCTAGTGAATAGCAAGAGCAGGAAGCACATGAATTGCCGAGCATTAGTATACCGGCCTCTTCTTCTCAAGTTTAATTTAGTCATTATTTTGGATATTAGATTTTCTGCGGTTCGTAGCTTTTCTTATTCAAATTGCACATAGAAAACTTAGGCTAATCGTTTTAGTGCATAAGTGATGAAGGTTCTTGCGTTTCATAGTATAATAATTGCCGGTAGTTTTACGTTAGTAAATGTAAATTTAGGCTTAAGTAGGTATCCAAATTGTGAATGAAATCCTAACGACTTGTTAACAGATTGTTAATATAAAACGTATTAGCTAAGATTGGGAGTTATCAATAGCTTCAAAAGAGACAGGGCAGTAATCAAAAGCAGAATAAACGCTCTTCCGCTAAAGGCGTATGCTAGTCTCCACAGTCACCTTATCGTGGGCTACGGACGGTTGTAATGGAAGTAAGAGGAAAAAGGGGTAGTTTAAGTGAGGTAGGTAATCGATTTAGATAGAGGGTAAGCCTTTTACAAGACACCAAGCTGTGCGCAAGCCGATAAGGCTCGCGCATGCTAATAAAATTATGATACCATCGAACTTTTTGTCGTATCCAGGTTACTGTAAACAGAATTTTGAGATATAAACTCAGGGACGATCGCTTTAAGTTGTTTTACGACCTCGAGCTCCGTCTGTTCGTCGCGACCATGCTCAGACTGTAAATAAGCACACATTTGCTCGATTTGCAGGCGTTTCATCAAGAGATCATTTGTTGACACCTGTGCAATCATAATTTTAGGATGATGCGTTGCAATGGTATTCTCATTATTAGCAAGGAGCTCCTCAAAGATTTTTTCTCCAGGGCGAAGACCCACGATTTTAATATCAATATCTTGTGGGTATCGGTATCCTTTAAGCTTAATCATACGCTTAGCCAAGTCTATAATCTTGACAGATTTACCCATGTCAAATACAAATATTTCTCCCCCGTGACCCATTGTCCCTGCTTCCAAAACCAACTGACAGGCTTCTGGAATCGTCATGAAATAACGGGTAATATCTGGGTGGGTAAGTGTAAGTGGACCACCTCGTTCCATTTGCTTTTCAAAGAGAGGTATCACAGATCCGTTGGATCCTAAGACGTTCCCGAAGCGAGTTATAATAAAGTTTGTACGACTTCGTGCATTACAAGAATTAATATAAATCTCCGCAGCACGCTTGCTGGCTCCCATGACATTGGTAGGATTAACGGCCTTATCGGTAGAGATCATGACAAATTTATAGGCATCAAATTCCATGGCTAGATCAGCCATGATACGACTACCATATACATTTGTCCAAATCGCTTCATAAGGGTTGTCCTCCATTAAGGGGACGTGCTTATAGGCGGCAGCGTGAAAGACAACTTCGGGACGATATTTTTCAAAAACTCTACGCATAAATATACGGTCGCGCACATCACCTACAATGAAATGACTACTTTCCGGATGCTGCAGATGGATGGTTTGCTGCAGGTCGTACAATGGAGATTCAGACTGATCCAGTAAAATTAGTCGTTTGTAATTTACGCGTGCGATCTGTCTGGCGAGTTCACTTCCTATTGATCCAGCGGCGCCGGTAACAATAATCGTCCTATCGTTAAGCTCTTCCTCCACAATAGGATTATTTAGCCGGATAGGCTTTCTCCCTAATAAATCTTCGATTTGGAGCTTGCGTATCTGCCTTTTTCCACCACCATTGAGCAAGGAACGTCCCGGCTGCATTATTTTAAGCTCAATATTTAAATGTTGAAAATGATCTGTCACACGAGCTAATCGCTCCGGATCATTATTCTCCACCGCAATGATAACCTCATCAATATCATGCTTTCTTACATAATCCTCATCAATATCAGAAATGTGAAGAATCCGAATACCCCGAGAATTTTTGCCAACCCTATTCGACTTATCTTCAACAAAAGCAATGACTTTATTTTTCGCTCGGATATCGTCGGTTAGCATAGCATAGGCTACAAGGCCTGGACGAGATGCGCCAAATATAAGTACATGTCTGCTTTTACGTTTCGTGAAGAACAATATTTCATAGAGTTGCCTGTAGGCTACACGAGCAGCTACCAGCATCACCATCGTGAAAAAACCGTGGGTAAAAATTAAGGAGTACGATTGACGAAGATAATCGCTCACCAACGTATCCTTCGGAAAGAATTGACGTACAGCAAAACTTACTACGAAAATCATCATGCAGGCAAGCCACACCGTTTTAAATATGCGGATAGCTTCACTTAAGCCGGTATGGCGTACAATGTCTTTATACGTGCACATGATCAAAAATGTTGCCGTGTAAGCTGTCAAGATCAGCAACCCTTTCTTGACCATTAACTCGACATCAAATCCCCCTGTAAAGCTATTTACAATAAAATGAGACACGACATAGCAAGACAATACAATCACTATATCAAGCAGAAGAATAACCCACCTCGGATTATCTTTCCGCAATCTTCTTTTTAATAAAGCCAATTTCATTTGCATGCTCACACGTTTAGATCCGTCTTATTATTTCTATTTAACTCCGGCTATCTCCCTCCCCGGCTCAACACAGTAAAATCTACACAGATTATGGATTAAAGACAAAAAGGGCACATAGTTGCAAAATCACAATAACTGTGAAAGCAAATAGTGACCATAGATTACGTTCCGCGAATGAGGCACGGATATAGCGTTTTTTCAAATTCTGCATTTTACAAAGGTAGATTAAAAGGATAATCTATTTTTGAATTAAGCAATAACTATACCGAATCTCAATCCCTCAAAAATAAGCATCTGCGTTTGTCACCGCAAATCAATTTTTTCATTGTGCATTTAAAAAATAAATAAAACGTTTTTGTGAAGTTTGAAAAACATGTTATCTTTGTTCATCATAATTTAGGTTTATAATTGGTTAGCAAAGGTTTTCATTCTCCCCGTTTGAAAACCTTTTTTTATTACTATCCAACTTCAATTTTTCTAAAGAGCTGTTCGTTCGGAGTTGCAAAAATTATTCGCTTACAAAATCTTATCTACAAAATTTCAAATACCGCCAAGAGCCATGTGTATAGACTGCGATTTAACAGATTGTGATGGGTCTGTAAGATTTACTTAGACGCTATTTGAAGAGTTTTTCAATTGATAGGATAGCTTATTTATACTTTAGGATGAGCTCTACACGGCTGCTAACCTGCAATTTTTGATAGATATTACGGATATGATACTTTACGGTATCTACACTTATAAATAATGTGTTGGCGACAATTTTATAAGACGCACCTGTTTGCAACATAGAGACAATTTCAATTTCGCGTGGCGTCAACTGTTCTGTTTTTTGATACTTCGTTGTAGCTAGAGATGGATTAAAATGTTGAAATACCAGCCGCGCTACCTGCGGACTCATTACTGAACCACCTTGCATCACCTCCAGCAATCGTTCTTCAATCTGGGGCAGGGGTGTGCCTTTTAGCAGGTAGCCAGAAGCGCCAGCACAGAGTGCTTGAAATACGGCATCTTTATCCTCCAACACCGTAAACATAACGACTTGCGCCTCGGGGGACCTTCTCTTGATATACCAAGTTGTTTCAATACCCGATTTCCCAGGCAGTCCAATATCACTCAGCACAATGTCTATGGATTGTGGTTTCCAACCTTCGACTAGTGATTCGTAAGAATTCGCAGTGAACTTGAGATCAAAAAACTTAGAAACGCTAAAAAAGCTAACCAGGAGGTCTAGTAAGTGTTGCCTATCTTCTATTATTGCTAAACGATACTTCCTACTTTCCAACCTGTGAATCTCTCTTTATCATGCCTTATTGCGCTATTGTTATTACCGCCCTGCTTAACCGAGGATCATTGTAGAACATATTTGCTACGCCACCTTTGTAATCAACGACCAACTGCGAAGCGTTCACATTAAATTCTCTCACAAGCACATTGTATATCGCTTCCGCACGCTCTCTACTCAATCGTTGATTGGTAGCTGTGCTGCCTGTACCAGCATCGGCGTAACCCACGATTTGATAGCGAATATCTGGATTCGCTTCTTTTATAACTTTCGCCAAGAAGCCTAAGTTAACACGCGCTTCGTTACTTACAGTACTCTTATTGATAGGAAATGTCACTAAAACTGGTGCTGCAATCATATTTCTTTCCAACACAAGGTCCGTCATCGTTGTATCTTTAGCATTTGCTAATTGTCGACGAAGATCGTCATTGCTCTGCGCCAACTGGTTCACACGATCCCTAAGTGCATTGATTTCTTCTGAATTGTCGTAACGAATAGTCGTTGTTGTTTCTTTATCCCAGTTTCGCTTATTGAATTTATATACTATGCCGACCGCAGCAGTCAGCATGCCTTCATCTTTACGTCCACCTTCTTCGCCATCAAAGCGGTCATGTACCAAGCTTCCGCGAAGATCAAGCGACAAATCCCAGGAATCATTTAACCGGAACTTATTAAATAAACCTAAATTCGCGCTCACCTCATTAGATACAGGTTCTTCCCAAGTAAACATATATCCTATCCCTACGTACGGACTTGCTTCATAAAACCTGTCTGGTTTATATCCGTTAAACAAATTGGTAAAATTAAAAAGAACGTCCGCATGAACGTTCAGATATTTGAACTCCTGATTATACAAGCCTTGTGAAGCGTCGTAGATCACTCCTGTAGAATGGCTCCCATTTTGAGTAGCACCTTTATTTTGTATCCCATTTAAAGCTAAACGAGCACCTATTCCCGGCGTAAACCACTTTCCTAAATGCAACTCAAACGCAGGAACTAGGCGATCCCCGAAATTCATTTGTCTATTATGGTCACCATAAAAATACTGCATCCCTACGCCCGCTCCCACAAACCAGTTGTCAACGAATCTGTTGGTCACAACTTGGTGTTTGTCTGTGCTGACTTCGACAGTTGAATCAGCAGCAACATTTTTTGTTTGCGCAACAGCGCCAGACAACACGAAGGTTAGCCCAAGACAAAGTACAAGTATTTTCATACGATGGTATTTTAAGTGATCAAATTTCATAGCAGATGTGCTTATCAAAGATAAACAGAATAAATACAATTATTCAAAAAAAAGTGCGCAAAAAGCATACCAACTATATAGCTGATCTCTTCAGTTTCAAGGTATATGGGTAACGTTGTTCTAAGGGCATAAAAAACGCTTTTGGAAAAAACGATGGCGATCTACTACTTCTTTTGGCGACAAAGGAGCAGGTTTGCGAGGAAGGCTTCAGTGAAAAGCCTGCGCTATATTGGAGGAGATACCACGAGCGTGCATATGCACACATGCCTCTAGCTCAATTTTAGGGACCGGAAAGGATTGTTTGAATGGTTTTTTGCTATTTGACGCATGCGTACGGTGACATCCTCGTAATAGCAGATCGTGTTCAAGGTGGCTTATTTCTTTTTAAAATAGTTGTCAATAAGATTTTGTCTCTCTTTCAACCATTTAACAAGACTAACAGTAGAAACGCTAAACTCCTTGGAAGCTTCTTCAAGTAGGAGCTCTCCGGAGATTATCTTGAGAATAATCTTTTCTTTCTGTGCTTCTGTATACCTATTTTGCATCATTTTTCGTCGTCACATACGAGTGGTATGTAATGGAAACTAAACATCTCCCCAACAACTTTTTTATAGGCGATTTAAAGTTATCGTTTTCAGAAATAAGCTACAATACGTGAACCCGAAAAGATAATAAATGTAGCAAAAAAACGACAGCATAATCCACAAGGGTTCGCAGTGTTCTGTCGTAAACAAGATTTATTTGACTTGCGCTATCTTACTTAACGCGACAGTGGGGCTAACCGTCTACCCTTACAAAACTTAATATGAGAGGGATACAAACACGACCAACACAAAACAAGTAGAGACGCTAAAAAGCGTCCCTACATCATCCCCGATTCTCTCCACCCTTTAAATCACACACACGCTATCATTAGTCAATTAGGCTGTTCCATGTATTATAAATGTACCTCTGCCCAATCTGTTTCGTTTGAGGTCGTACCGCCTCAATAATCCTTCTACTTCTTTTTATACTTGCCTATCGTTATTACCGCTCTGCTTAAACGCGGATCATCGTAGAACATATTGTCGACACCACCTTTGTGATCAACCTCTAGCTGAGTTGCTGGGACAGAAAATTCACGTACCAGAATATTGTAAATAGCTTGAGCCCGTTCCTTGCTCAATCGTTCGTTGGTTGATTTAGAACCGGTTCCTGCATCCGCATAACCTACTATGCAGTACGTCATATCTGGATCACTTTCTTTAATTACCTTTGCAAAGAACCCAAGGTTGACGCGAGCTTCATTACTCACTGTACTTTTGTTAATTGGGAAAGTCACTAAAATAGGCGCTGCTAGCATATTCTTCTCATCGACGATCACTTCTGTAACCGTTTTGTCTTTCGCATCAGCTAGCTGTTGCTTAAGTGCATTGTTGTCACGCGCCAGCTCATTAATCTTATCTCGTAAGGCGCTTAATTCCTTTTCATTTGTGTAACGAATCACTGTTTTTGTGTTTTTACTCCATCCAGGTTTTCCAAATTTATAAACAATACCCACCGCTGCAGTTAACATCCCTTCATCTTTTCTTCCGCCAAGCTCGCCATCAAAACGATCATTTACCAAGCTACCACGCAGATCCAACGTTAAATCCCAGGAGTCTGCTAACCGGAAACTATTAAACAATCCCAAATTTGCACTAACTTCTCGTGTCTTAGGCTCATCCAATGTAAACATCAAGCCTAAACCCACGTAGGGACTTAATGTGTAAAATCTGTTTGGATTGTATCCGCCTATTAAGTTGCTTACATTGAACAACACATCACCATGCACATTTAAATAGTTGAATTCTTGATTGTATAAAAATTGAGATGCGTCGTAGACAACACCAGTAGCATGGCTACCGTTCTGCGTAACGCCTTTGTTTTTAATACCATTTATGGCCAAACGCGTACCTATACCTGGCGTAAACCATTTACCAACGTGAAACTCGTAAGCGGGAACGATGCGATCGCCAAACTTCATTTGTTTATTATGGTCACCATAAAACAATTGCCCCCCAGCCCCAGCTCCGATAAACCAGTTTTGGAAAAATTTGTTTGTAATTACTCTATTTTTCTCCGAAATTACTTCTACAGTAGAATCAGGGGTAGAAACAGTTGTTTGTGCGGACGCTGCCATGACACAAAGTGAAACTCCCAGAGTAAATAAAATTCTTTTCATAAATTGATAATTTTCTTCCTGTGTATACCTTTAGTTATTGCTTATTTTCCAACACCTTCTAAACCAATCCTCCTTCTTGCAAGCATTAATGCGACAAATTTATACATAAGGGTTTTCTATCACTGTCGGCTTACAACTACATTCCCGGGTTTATCAATTCTTGTAGATGAACAACTACACAAAAGCCGAGCAATATGCAAACGACGGCAAAACACGAGGTTTAACAGGAAATAAAAATTAACGGAAGAAAAAGTGGATCGTCTAGCCTGCGTTTCTTAAGCAGATCGTATTTATCAGGATGTGTAGCGTGGAAAAATAAAGGCGGGAGTAAAAAGAGTTACATAAAAAAAGACCCATGTGCGTTTTTGCACATGGGCCCTAAAGTATCTAACGTGTGCTATTTTAGCGTCTGAACAAGCGGTTGAAGAAACCTCTAAGTCCAGCTTTTTCTTTTTGGTAGCCATAGCCGTAGCCATAACCGTAGCCATAGCCATAACTGGATTTTAGTTTGCGAATACCATTAAGCAAAATTGCCATATTATTTAATTTGCCTTTTCTGTAGATCTTTTCAATTTCCGGAAGGAGACGTCTATCCATGGCACCCGCACGCACTACAAACACTGTTAATTCAGAAATTCTATTCACGACGGCTGCATCCGCGACAAGATCAATCGGCACGTTATCCACTACGATATAGCGATAACGTTCTTTCAATTGTGCTATTAATACATCGAGGCGTTTGCTTAAAAGTAACTCTACTGGATTTGGCGCTATGACACCTATCGGGATAACATCTACACCATTACCCACATTTGCTTTGTACGTAATATGATCGAGTGAAACTGCAGGATCGGCCAAAAAATGCGTCACACCTTTTACTGAACCTAATTTTAAATGATCGCTTAAAGTTCCCTTACGCAAATCCAAATCGAGCAATACCACATTTTGCAATAAAAACGTTAAGCTCGCTGCTAAGTTTACCGCTGTAAACGTCTTCCCTGCGCCAACATTAAATGATGTGAACGTTATGACGCGAATTTCTCGCTCTGCCGAAGACATGAAGCCAATATTGGTACGTAAAATACGAAAGGCTTCTGTCGCGGGATCGCGCCCCTGTTCATTCACGACGACATCATCATTGGCACGTATTGTCTGTTTTGAAAAGGGTATCTCACCCAGAAAAGGAACGGAGACCGCCTCTTCGATGTCTTTCCGGCCGTTAACTTTTGTATCCAATAGAAGCAGTAGTAAAAGTACTACTGTAGGAAGCACAACACCAAATCCTACCCCTGTCATTACCTTACGAGCTTTGCTTGGATAAATAGGTGCTTCGCTTCCAGAGGGTGGATCGACAACACGCAAGTTATCATCGGTCATGGCCTGGTTTAACGCATTTTCCTCGCGACGATTCAATAACAAAATATAAAGTTCTTCCTTTACCTTTTGTTGACGTTCGATGGACAGCATCATGCGCTGTTTTGCAGGTAGTGATTGTGCCTTGGCGCGAGAAGCAGCTTCCTCCTGTTGTAAATTGCGGATACGGATACGTAAACCCATAGCTGCATTATCCACCGAGCGGGAAATATTGTCTCGGATCGCCCGCAAAGCCGCATCCATATCTTTAACTATTGGGTTTGCGGAGTTGTCGCCACCTACCAAACGGTTTCTTTTCAACAGCACCTCATTATATTCCGTAATCTGAGCCTCAATATTATCCTCGACAAGCCCAGTATTACTTGGTATCAAGTCATTCCGGCTTTCGGTGTTATCTATCCTTTGTCGCATCAGCTCTACTAGGCGCAGTTGCGTTTCTATACCTCGTGTGGTAGACTGATATTCTCGACTTTCACCCCAAAAAACACCTGTAGCCGTATTTACATCCATACCCTCATTACGAGCCTTCATTTGTTCCAAATCGGTCTCTACCCCACCTAGCTCAGTCTCAATAATAGCAATACGTTCCTTAATAAATTCAGCCGAATTTTTTGCCACCCGGTTCTTATCTTCCACGGTTTCTTTGTTGTAAACCGTTACCAGCGTCGACAACATATCAGCTGCCCGCTCCGCAGACACATCTTCCAACGACATTTGAAGTAGAGAAGCGTCATCCTCCATCTGTTCGATGCGCATCCGGCTTAAAAAATAGCCTACCATCGACTCCATTGCATTTTTCGAGACAGTTACCTGTTCGCCATAATACGACGAAGTGAATTTGGCCGTTGTGTCAACGACCATATTTCCGAAGGGTGTCTTTATTTCTTTTCCAATGGGTATCGTCGTGTAATTTTCTACATCGCCATCTACTGTTGCAAAGCGTACTTTCGTGGAATCTATTGCTGTAAGCGTAAAAGAAAAATTGCTTTCCGGCTTTATATTTAAAAACTTCACCTCAAAAGGCGAATTACGGTAGAGTTCAACCGTACGTAAACCGTGCTGTACAGAATAACTGACGTCAGATCGCAGCGAGCTTATAGTGTTTCGCATCAGTTCTTTCGAGCGTAGCTGCAAAATCTCACCCGCCACATTCACTGTATTATAATAGGAGTTCAAGCGCGTCGCGCGGCTAACACTCAGCGTGTTAGTCGTGCTTTTTATCATGACCGTTTGTGAGCGACTATATAAGAATTGAGTTTTACTGTATTGGTAGTAATAATACCCGCCAAACAGTAGTACAGACAGGACAAACCAATACCAGTGCAGCAGCAGATATTTAATCAAATCGATTAAGTTCAGGGATTTCCCCTCTTTCTCTCGACTTTCGATATAGGGATTATAATTTGTGTTATCCATAACGAAATTGCAATTAGTTATTCATCAGATTCAGCAGCGTCAACACCATCGTTGCCACGCCTGTAATTAGCCCGAAATAGGTTAATGTTTGCGTTTCTCGTGGCGTCATTTCTCCTGAACGAGGTTCGACATAGACAATATCGTTTTGTTGTAAATAATACGTTGGGGAATTGAATATATCCATCTTCTCCACATCATTCATATACATTTTACGTCCTCCAGCCTCTTCACGAATTACAGCTACTTTATCGGTTTTGGCATTAGCGGTCAATCCACCCGAGCGTGTTATAGCTTCCAATAAAGTGATACGGGAGTCAGGCACGTCCAATACCCCCACACTTCCTACCGCACCCATCATTGTAATTTTAAGATTCATTAACTCAATCTTAATGACGGCATCGCTAATCAGCTTTTCTTGCACCACACGATCTCGTATCATATCGCGCACACCATCTAGCGTCATACCTTCCACATTTAATGTACCCAAAACAGGAAACTCAATGTTGCCTTCCTGATCGACGAGGTAACCCTTATTGGTATTTGCTGTAGGGACATTTGTTACCGCTCCCTGAGACGAAACATTGTATACGCCTCCATCTGGATTAAACGGTATTGCCAATTCCGGATTTTTGGAAGTAATCTGGATACTCAGACGATCGTTCTTTTGCACGCGAAGTGGCGGTACCAACGTCGTATTGTAGACCTTGTCAGGCTCCATATCTTTTAAATAGACGACTTTCTTCGGCACAATGCACGATTGAAAGCTAATAAGACACAAGGCGAAGATAATAATTACCGTATTTTTCATCTTAATTAAGTTACTCTTCAAAAGCTAATATAATCCATCAGATTCTTGGCCGCATCTACCGACCAAAACAATCATCATGGTTGTTTATGTAATTTCTATTTCAAAACCTCGCTACGCAAGGTCTGTTTAATTGCCTTTTCGAAATATCCATCTGCCTATGTTGGATCTTTCGTTCCACAATTTAATTTTTTTGTTTTCGTTCAATTGCTGTATAGCACGTCTCCGCAGCTTCCGCATTCGGCAGGCAATTCAAGTGACCCACAGCAACCCGATCTTGCACACGCTGAAAGATGGATGTCATCGCGGCGAAAAGCCCGCTATTCCAGCGTAAAGCAGATCCGCTGGGCAGCATCGTAATCAAAGCCTCTTTACCCTTTTTCCAATGAAAGCTATTTTCTTTGGCCTGTGTCAAGCGTACCACAGCTTGTAATCGTACACCCAAATCGCGGTAACACGGCGTCTTCCCACTCCATGGCGTGCCGTAAATCCATACGGTGTTGTCGTTGGCAATGCGTAGTGCCGGATTGTCATCATTCAACAATTGAAAATCTGGCAAATTCGTTAACCAAAGCCTGCTATGCGTGCTTTTCCCAGTACCACTTTTTCCCAAAAACGCAAATCCTTGGCCTGCACGTTCAACAACAGAGGCATGGATAAGCACCGTATCGTAAGGCAAGGCAGCTTGCGCAAAGGTAACCATTAGTAACCAAGCAAGCACCGTTGTCGAATGTATTTCTTGTTCTACAGCGTAAACTTCATTCGTAGAGAAATCTTTCGAGCTCCGCATTTTCCATTCACTTTCGCCATGCCCTGCACGTAGAATCGTATAATAATAGGTTTCAGACTCTCTAAATTGGAAATGATCGCCCCACACAAGAGACTCTTCGCTCAGCAACTTTGTAGCAGTAATATCCTCGTCCAGCGCTGTGAAATTCACCTTTACGGTAGACACCAGTTGCCCTGCATCCGTATCGCGTAGAAAAGGGCGAAAACTAGGAAGCACTTTATCTGGATTCACCGTTGGGGGAAGCAACACCCGCATCACGAGATTGGCGATCTCGTAATATAGACTCGCTTTATCGCCTGCTTGCACTGTATTCGTGTCTGAATCGTTCATTAACCTTGTATAAAAATTGTTTGCTGGCACCGCGCGGCCAACTTCATATCATGTGTAACAAATAGTATAATCTTCTCCATTCCGGCTTCCGTCAATCGCTGCACCACAATTTCTGCAGTTTCACTATCCAAAGCCGAAGTGATTTCGTCAAACAGCCAAATGGACGCCTCACGCATCATCGCTCGGGCGATTGCAACACGCTGTGCCTGTCCTTCAGACAACCCAAAGCCTGACTCGCCAACCACTGTTTCTAGCCCCTGCGGTAGGCTGTATACAAATTCGGCGTTTGCTAAATAAATAGCACGCTTTATCTTTTCAGCATCAATCGCCTGATCTCCAATTAAATTATCTAATATACTGCCGCTAAACAAAGAATTCCCTTGAGGGACATAAGCAAAATTGATACGGTGCACATTTGATAAAACAATATTTTCGCTATTTTGTTCGACTAAAATTTCACCTTTATGCGGCTTAATTAGTGCGAGCAATAAGCGTATTAATGTCGTCTTCCCCCGGCCACTGGAGCCTACTATTGCCACTGGCTGTCCGCGCTGCATGATGGCTGAAAAATTATCGACAACCATCTTATCTTCATAACGGAAGCCTAGCTCATTTATTTTAATAGCAGTCGGGGCTTTCAAGACCTGCGCCTGCGAATCAGTTTCCTTTTCATCATTATGCAAGGCCAGCAAACGATCCACGGCCGTACGAAAACGAATAAACTGCGGCACGAAGCTCATGGCTTGCAGTATAGGTGTCTGTATCCTGCTGACGAGCTGCAAAAAGGCAGCCATCGTTCCGAAAGATATTTGACCGGCATCCAACCGATAGATCCCCCATATAAACGTCAATAAATAACCGCCATTAATCGTAAATTTCATTATCGTTTGGCTACTAATCGCAAAATTTTGCTGCGCCATCTTTAACGAAAAAATAACATCCTGACTGTTTTTTAGCTTCCCTTCTCTTGAAGGGATAAGACCCAGCGCTCGGATCAAAAGCCGGAATCGCAAGTTCTCTTGCAAAACATTTCCAAAGTTACTTTCTGCTTGTTTAACTTCCGCGTTTAATCGACGCATTTTTCGAAAGTATAGCTTAGAAAATAAAAAAAGTGGCGATATACCTACAATTGTTAACGCTAACATTGGATCCATTAACCACAAGAAGCCGAAGGAGGCTAACAGCCTAATCAAAACCAGAAAAAAGGAAAGGATACCTTGGCTTAGCATTTGAGATACCTCCGCAGTATCGGTTTGCAACCGCAGCATGAGGTCGCCGGTATGCCAGTCTTTGGCATATTTCCAAACGGCACGCATTTGCCCCTCGACAAGTGTTCTTTGCAGGTTTAGTCCCATTTTTAATCCTATAGCATCGTTCCAACGTGTGGAACAGGCTTTGATCAGTAAACCCAATAGCACAGAGCCAACAACATAGATTAGTGTGGTCCGCAAGCTTCCCGACACGCTATGCACAGCTTGATCGATAGCTCGTTTTGAAAAAAAGATAAAAAGCAAAGAGAGGCCAATGGCGATTAATTCCAACAAAAAATATCCCAAAAGCTGCTTGCGAAAATTTTGGGTCAAAGACCAAACCCAACGGAGCTGATATGGTACGGAATAGGAACGCATTATTTTACAAATCGCGAATAATATTGTACAAGCGGAAAAAAGATGGTCTCTTGCGGAGCATAAGCAATATACCTGCGGAAGTTATTTTTCCAACGTTTGAAGCTATCCACACGTTGATTAGTTTGATCCTCCTGCGCCAGATCTACACGGTCGTCGTGAAAACCAAAATTTCCAGCGACCAGTATTTCTCTCATCATCCAGTCAGCTTGCACGTCTTCCGGTAGAGGAAATGGAAGTTTTGCCGTTTCGAGCCCGATATACTTTACCAGTAAAATATGCAAAAGATCAATCCATTTTGAGATGCCCAATTTTCGGTAAACTGCGCGTAGCTCCTCGCCGTCAATTTTGTGGGCATATTGGAAACATACCCGCGCTGAATCACAGAGCTGCCGCATGCCGATTCCGAAGGACAAGAGATGTTTCAAAATATGGACATTGACTTGTACATAGGTTAACAAGGCTGATGGCAAAAAAACGGATTCTTTGTGCAGCTCAAGCGTGATACTGCGCGGCCTTTCTGTGTGCTCGAGCCGTTTTAAATACGATTTTACGAAAGGGTTGTGCACATCGAGAAGCCGTTGGTGAATCTCCGTATCACAATTTTTCCAAAGAAAACTAAAGCTAAATCCGGCCTGTTTCTCCGGTTTCAGATGCTGCTCTTGGAGTATGCTGAACAGTGCCTTATTATCTTCTCTGCCCTCGACATACCAATCGATATCGCCGCAGATCCGGTGGTTTGGATTGGGGTAGCAACTAGCCAATCCTTGACCTTTCAACAAAATTGGTTGTATGTTTTGCGTTGTAAAGAAACGCGCTTGCGCAGCGATAATTTTATTCATCCATACATTGCGCCGCTCGATAGCATCTACGCGTACCGTCCAACGCAAGAGCAGCGCTTTTGGCGGATGCAGGGATAGCGGTAATTTATTCAGTCCATCAAACAGAATACCTTCTACCGTATGCTTTACAGCTAGTTGAAGTACCTTTTCCCATTGTTCAGCAGAGATTGGGAAATAGCTGTGCGCAGCTTCGTCGGTAGCCTCCCATAAACCTAGACGTAGTAAACAGAAAAAAGAGTCATGTATCTGCTCTGCCCCCATTCATTATCCTTTAAGTAAGTTTTGCGCACGGAACAACTCGATCAGCTTCTCTGCATCGTCAGCAGCAGTTGTCTCATCGACCTCATACCGATCTAAAAGCAGGTTCGTCACGTCCGACAGCTGAAATTCCTTGCCTTGTAATTGTTCCCAAAGCCATGCTGCTGTCTCATTTAACGTGTAAACACGCGACATATCAATTTGATCTTGACCAGGCTCTACAATAATGTAATCTTCACCTACATGCCTTAGAATTAAGTCTTCTCTTAAGTTCATTGTTTATTTTTTTATTTTAGCGACCACTCGTCTCGCTGGCCGCATATAAAACCAAAGTACGCCTAATATACGGTTTAATCTGCCTTCAGGATTTTTAAGTTTGCTTCCTCCACGTGTAACGCCTACCACTTTTGCGATAATGTCGAGTTCTTCAACCCACTCAATTTGCGAAAAGTTAGCATCGCCTGCCAATCCAAATTTATCTCTTTTTTTGGTCACCAATCGATGCAATACATAATTACCGCGCCATTTTGCCAACAGTATATCTCCCAGCTTTAAGCGTTGGCCATCGGCAGTACGAACCTGCACTTTATCCCCTTCAAACAAGAAAGGCCGCATACTCTCACCTCGCACAATAAAGGAAACCGCCTTACCCTTCGCAAGATGAAACTGGATTTCATCGAAAAAAATATGATTGTTTATGATGACTTTCCGATCCATACCCTCCAACTATACTTGTATTTTGTACCTGTTAAAATACGTAAATACTTTACAATTTATCAAAAAATATAACGTAAACACGCGAGTTTTCTTTTATTTCCTTTACAATACCTCCTGATAATACCCAAGGCATACCTTCACCATCTCTACTCGCGTAAAGCATGTATTATACCGATTTTTTGCACCAGCGGCCAGCCGTTGATAGCGTTCGTCGTCTTCACCTATCTGTAAAATTTTCTCGGCGAGCGCGTTCGCATCCTCAATCGGTGCGATCAACCCAGATTCACCATCCTGATTGACCCAACTTACCCCAGATCCCGGAATATCTGTAGATACCACCGGCCTTCCGCAAGACATCGCTTCAATCTGCACAATGGCAAACGCCTCTGTTTTCAATATGGAGGGTAAGCAAAACTGATTTGCCGCTGCAAAATATGCAGGAATTTCCTCATCCGGAATATAGCCAACCAGGAAAACTTTCTGTTGTAGACCACGCTCTACAATCAAGGCTTCTAAACTTTGTTGCAGTGGGCCCTTTCCGCCTATAACCACGCAGTAGTCATCACTCAATTTGAGCGCGGCCTTAATGAGGTACTCATAGCCTTTGTAGCTTACGAGTCGGCCTAAAGAGAAGATAATCTTTTTGCCGGGATAGCGTTTTTGAATCTTTTCCACCAATGCTGCTTCAGGCTGCAGCGGCTCCACGCCAATAGGAATATATCCCGTTTTATGTTGCACCTTTTGCAGAAATGGCGATTCTGAGACATATTTAGGTGTCGTGCCTAATATCCTGTCCGCGCGCTTAATAAGCCAGCGCTGCAAAGGCGCATATGCCTTCAGCAGAACTTTCTGCTTGAGGATGTCACTATGCCAATGCAGCAATACTTTGCCTTTGTATCCTGAAAGAAATAGCGCCAAACACGCCATCGGATCCGGATGGTGCACATGGATAATATCGTATTGCTTTGCGATGTTTCGCAATCTGCTAATCATCGCCGGAGCAAGCTTTGTAGCTGCCAAACTAAGTTGCGTGGGAACGACAAACAAATTGGCAAATTCATTTATTTTGATGGTACCGGCTGCGTGGTCTTCCGTAGATGCACAAAGCATGTCGCAGTGCACACCGGTTTCTGATAGTCCCAACATCAAGTCGTACATCACTTTCTCTACACCGCCGCGGATCGGGTAAAACTTACCCAGTTGGAGTACTTTCATAGGGTCTATCGTTCCAATAATTTCGTAAATAATTCTTCCCATGACTGCACCAGTGGCTCTTCAATAGCTCTGGCGTACACAGGGTTTAAAAAAGAGTTGTCGCCGGCGATAATCTTTTCCATATAGCCCGCTAGAACCTGGTAATCATTTATATCAAAAAAGGCGACCTCCTCATTACCTTGAGCTGTTTCGTGAGCATACGGAAGATCCGCAAGTAAAAGCGGCCGTTGATAACGCGAAAACTCAGAAATAGGCAAACCCCAGGTTTCCACTTTTGAGGGGAAAATCAGGCAGTCAGACAATTGATAGTAATGAAATAGTGTTGTTTGATCGAGATAACCCAAAAACCGTAAGGCCGGAACTTTCTTCGCCCATCGCTTAAACAGCCATCTCGTGTATTTATTTTCTTCACCGCTTATTGTCAGAAGCACCTCAAAGTTACGCACACCTTTCATCCATAGTAATTCAGCAGCGGCACAGATACATTCAAAATTCTTATGGCTATCTGCAATGGCAGGATAGATAAAAACCGTCTTCTCTTTTGCACCCTTTTGCATAGGCACATCCACTTGCGATTTTGCGACTTTTGGCGGCGCAACGATAATATGTTTGGCATGCAAGTTAAATAGCCGTACAAAGGCGGTACGAAACCATTCCTGCTGCACAACGACATAGTCGTTTTTGTGGATGTTGAACTGGTAAAAAAAACGGGAAAACAGCGCAAAAAGAACAATTTTTGGCGCAAATAGCAGATCTCTAAAATTCCATTTGAGAAATGGAAAGGAATTATGGCAGTATACGACTCGGCGCCTTGCCAATACAGAAGGCGTCGTATCATGCAACGAAAACCACAATTCTACGGGCTGCAAGCTTTTTGATATTTTGCGAAGGGAGAAATACTCATACCAAAGCCTGTTGATCCATCTTTTTTTAGGCCATTGGGTTTCAATATAGTCGATATTTGGAAAGTCTACGAGCTCTCTTTTATAGACGATGGCCACGATACGGTAGTCCTCATTTACGGCCATGCTGGAAAGGTAACTTAGACAATCGCGCAATATTCGTAGCGTACCTCCTCTGTTTAAATTTACGGCAGAGATAACAATGGTTTTTTTCTGTCGGAGTTGGTTATCTCGTTCCATTACGCGCTACGCTTTAACATGTAATTCATCAAATAAATCAAGCCAATATTTCATCACAACTTCTTCCGCGTATTGCAAAGACAAACGCTTTGCTTCCTGCCCCATCTTTTTACGCAAAGTATCATCTTCTATTAGTTGAATGATATGTTTTGCCAAACCTGATGTATCGCCTTCATTAATTAGGAAACCGTTTTCGCCGTCGCTGATAATATCGCGAGGACCACATTTGCAGGCATATGCTACCAACGGCAGACCACACGCTTGTGCTTCCAGCAATGCCATGGGTAATCCTTCATAGCGCGAGGTCATTGCCAATAGAGCATGCTGAACGTATTGCCCTTCAATATTTTTAACCGGTTCGCGCAGCTTAACAACGTCTTGCAAACCAGAGCTTTGAATTTGCCGCTGCAAACTATCGCGCAATGGCCCGTGACCGAAAATATTTAAAGACCAACCGGGACAAGTTGCTTTAACCTCTTTCCAAGCGTATACAAGATCTTCAAAACGCTTTTGGTAGTCATACCGACCTACCGCGATCACCTGCTGACTGGTTAAATCCGAGACAGATGTGGGAACAAAACTATTAGCATTTGGGATGACCCTGATATTTGGCAATGCTCCCCAGTATCCCTTATCTTCTTGTGTGAGAACGACAAACCGTTCATAACGCTTTGCAAAAGACACATCCTGCTTGCTCCGCCATTGATCGATGAAGCCCCAAATACCACGACGACCGTATTGCAAACGTTTAAAGCGAGAAAAGTGTATTTCTACTATCTTTCTGCTTCCATCGCCGATCTTGTAAAGAAAAGACACTTCATGATCAAACATAGAGACCGTAATGTCGGGCTGCAATTGATGAAGGAGTTGGTCTAGCCGCTGATGGTGTTGGCGCTGTTTAACACGGTAGCTAAACAACTTTTCCAAAAGACCTCTTCCGTTGTTCAGTACATAGTTGATGCCTAGGTCATGCTGTTGCACACGCGGATCTAAGTCAAAAAAACTAGCCATGCCGCGTTGATCTGTCGTCACAATATGCACATCGAACCCCAGTTTTGCGAAGTAGTTGGCCTTATTAGTCAGTACACGTTCCATCCCGCCTGAGTTACTGGTTGCTGCAATACAATAGACTATCTTCATACAGCTGTGGCTAAAGTAGGTTGCGCTACCCGTTTTCGGGCAAAGGTTTTTTGTTCTATCCCGTCCAGGCAGTAAAATAGCGCATAGATAACAAAAATATCCGTTGCTACTTTAAGCCAGATGACAAAGGTTATGAGCACGAAAAAGAAAAACATCAGCGCATAGCGCTTATTTTGCTGGGCAAAGATATAGGCATTATAGATGAAGAAAAGGGCAAATACGGAAAAACCGCTAAGCCCGCAATACAGGATAAAACGGCAATAGCCAATATCTGTACTATATACAAAATTATCAAACAGACCTGTTCCGATAATCCAGCTTTTGGTATCTTCTGGCCAAATCCACATTTCACGGTTCAGCTTATCTGTAGAATCTGTGCGCCACTCGCCTTTCTCCACCCAATTAAAAAAACCTTCAAAGGCAAAGCGCATGTTATGGTAGAAGCTTTCATCCGTCTGATAGAGATATACCGAAATCGATATTCCGAGGGCAAGGATCAGCAAAAACACTAAAAAGAACTTAAAAAACCGTTCCCGAATAACCAGCTTCCAGGCATCGGTAGCAATGGCTAAGTAGGCCAAGGCCATACCAAAACCGAGGAAGGTCGTTCTGGCCATCATATTTCCAATCAACGTAATGGTAAAAAACGCCAATAACAGCAAGGCTACATACCAAGCGTTGGAGCGTATCTTAGTATCATTGACCAATAACGCCGCAATCATCACCAACACCAATGAAAACCTTACTCCTGCCGTGTCTAAGGCAGCGCCAATTCCATACAAACGATCGACTTCTTCAAAAAATTCTTGGCCTTGATTTACATAACTGTCTACCAAGGCCTGTACGGCAGGTATACGGTCAATTAGCATGGCGGCCACACACTGCGCAAAGCATACCGCTGTTAAATACAACGTAATACGTTTAAAATTGGCAGTCCCATGTACATAGCGAATGGCTGTACAAACAGTATATGCACCAAACATCCATACGGCAAAAGAAACGTAATAATTCGCATACGCATAATCCACCGTCCGGTTATAATCTATGGCATACAAGCAAATGAGTGAAAATACAACCGCTAGACCGATAGATCCGAGCAAATTCAACGATATTTTTACATGCTTGGCTTTTATACAGTCATACAGCAGAAAAAAAATCCCCGCCAATGCCAAAACATTTTTTGTATTTAAACTTGCGGGAAGTATCGACAAGCCTATGGGAAAGTAATAGAGACTTACCAATATAGTCAACGATATGTATTGTAAAAATTTAAGCATGTCTCCCTATCTGTAAATTACACCATATACAAAACGTATCACAAAATAATAATATATTTTCAGCAGCCAAAATTGCTTTTTCAGTGCTAAATATTGGATGAACCGTGTGCGCCAAGGCAACGCCTTATTTTTCCAGACAAATGCATTTGCTTCAGGAAACCACCTTCGCCATAGCTTGTATTGCGCCGTTTTAGCAGAAATCAATAAAGGCAGCTTAATATTGAGTTTCAATTGCTCAAGCAGATTCCCTAACTGGGGGGCATACTGACTGGCTTTCAAAAATATTTCTACCTCGTTGACATTTTGCGTTACTTGCGCTATGTGTTCTTGCGCATATGTTTTTGTCAGCGAAGCACTGTTCGACTGTCGGTAACGGTATAAAGGCTGATCAATAAAAGCCACATGCTGCGCGTAGCAAAACAGCTTCACCATCACCATCAGGTCTTCCCCCATATTCATCCCAGGCGTAAATCGGATTGCATGTTGCTCATATAGGGAACGTTTCACCAGAAACAACCACAGGTTCCAACGCATCGTACCTAACATCATCTTTTCCAATGCCTCCCATGCTGTTTGAAAAGCAGGCTGATTCATCTTTCGTTCGTTCTCATCAAAAGTCAAAAACCAATTGAAGCCTACCATATCAGCGTCCATCTCCTGTGCTCTATTTACCGCTAGCGACACCGCATTGGGTGCTAAACTATCATCTGCATCAACATAATAAATATACATCCCGGTAGCATGCTCTAAGCCGCTGTTTCGCGCTGCAGCTACACCTTGGTTCGTGGCGTGGCTCACAATTTTTGCCTGTCTCTCACCCATACAAAATTTTTGAATGAAACTTTCCAGCAATGCTAGACTCCCATCCGTACTGCTGTCATTTACAAATAATAATTCCATTGCTGGGTAATCCAATTCTGCCAATGCGCGTAAACAATCAGGCAAGGTAGCTTCTGCATTATAAACAGGAACAATAATGGATACTAACGGATCATTGGAATTTTCTATAAGCATAATTACAGTTGTTTGACTCTACTTCCCGTAATGAAAGATAGGGTTTTTGGTAGCAGGCGATTCATCGAATAGTAGATCCCTAATATTATTAGCACACATATGAAGGGAATTATCAAGTAACCTGCTAACATTCCCCATCCCGAATTTGAAAGTTGAGTTGCCGTAAATATACTCTTCAATTTACCTAAAAAATAAACGGTATGTATTGCATAAATAAAAAAAACCGTCTGAGATAGTGATTTGAGGATATTTTTGAGCCTTTTCTTTTCTGAAAATCGCACGGCCATAAGAAAGACACCCGGTAATGTACTAACAACAAAACATCTAAAAAAGTATTGGCCTATAAATTCATTGATGTAATACAAGTCAAGACCCAAAAATATAAAAGATAAAAGCAAAAAGAGCTTTCCGTATTGCTCACAAAATGGCAATACATTATATTTAAACATCCCTAAATAACTTCCCAAACCGAAGTACATAATAGCGACACCGCTTAATCCAGGAATGCCTAAATCAGGAACAGCTAGATATAAAAGCAGTAGAATAGCTAAACCCAAAATCTTTGTTCGACTCAGAAAATAATAGAATAGCGGGCTGAGTAAGACCATAATCATTAGGTCGCGTACATACCAAAGAGGAATGTTTACAGGCAGCGACCACATCAAATCATACACTGAATTCTCTTTTAAAGCACTGTAGTTTTCGTTATTTCCGCGCCCTAGAGCGTTAAATAGCGTATTCATAAGCGCTATAATCAATATGACGATTATGTTCCAAAAAAGATAAGGAATCAATAATGTCTTCAATCGCTTATGTAATTGTTGAATATAATTATTAAACGTCCATTGTTGGTCTTTGAGAAAGAATAAATACCCTGAAAATACGAAGAAAAAAGGAACGGCCAACTGCCCTATATGGTGAGATATAATTTCCGAAATCGTCGAGTATAAACTATAGCTATCAAACCGCCAAGAAACCGCTTGGGGTTCGAGTGGCGCCATATGCACAAATACAACGAGTATGATCAAAGGGAAACGAAGCATTTCAATAATTTCCGATTGATTTTTCAACTTGCTTTCTGGGTTCATAGATCGGCCTCTTTTAATTTTCGTAGTATCGCTGCTGGAAGATCATTATGCCGGCTAGTAAACTTCCGTGCAAAGAGCAAATCGGATCTTTGCAACGTATCAAAATCTTTTACTTCCCAATCGATTAACTGGTTGTCCCGCCATTGTATAAAGCGTTGCGAACCATTTCCTTCATGAGTCATATCATATATTTGCTCTCGAAAGCGAGAGTTCCAACAGGCAGTCTGCACAAAGATCTCGTCCGCACAAAACGTATAATTGTAACGTTTAAGGATATCGTCCTTTTGAGCTAACAGAAAGGCGACAAATTCATCTGTCAAGCTTAGCCATTGCGTCCCTTTTTTAAATTCAATATCCAGGTTTCGCTTAATATCCAAGATAATTTGTAGCCGTAAGCAAATAAATCGAAGAATTTTTCTCAGTTTGTCGCCCATATTCCCGCTCGTTCTAAAATGCTTCGGGAAGAGATGGTAGCGCTGCACTTTACGTTCAATGTGCGCTTTTTGATCTCCCTGAGAATAGCCTATAAATTGCTTGTTTGCATGTTTGGCGCAAAAGCTATGAATAACATCTTGCGTTTGCAACGGCATATCCACGCCGGATAATAGATGATAGTGGCTATACTTGCCGTGGTTTTGCGCTGTCTGGAACAAAAGAAGTTCAGCTGCTACAATACTTACATCGCCCCAACGCACATCAACACGCTCCTCAAGGATTATCACGTTTGCAAAAGAGGTTCGCAAAACTGGTAGAACAGCCACTTTCTTATCAAAATGAATAAAGACAGTATTACGTGGATCATCCAGCGCCTCCAGTAGATAGCCTAGAAGTTCAAATTCATGATGAGCAAGTATAAGATAAGCGTGCTTCATACGTCTTTTTTTACGGTCTCTACTAACTTATCAACCAAGGACATCCCAGACTGGCTAACTTTTCGCGCAAATAGGTAATCACTATCTATTAAAAATGTATAGTCGTCCATTGTCAACACCCTAGGGTTGCTTCCTTCAAATTCATTAAATAAAAGCTTTCCTTCATTAACCACGGTAAAGCCGGACTTTTCATCCGCCAAGAGATAGGGTACAAAAAATTCATCGCCGCATAATGACCAACGGAATTTCCGTAATACATCTTTTTTTCGTGAAACAATGTATCGTACAGCTTGCTCCGTCAAACTTACCCAATTATTTGCTTTTATATGAACATCTGGCGCTTGTCGGCGGATAGAAAATATATATTGTAGTTTTAAAATGACATGCCAACACAGGTTTGCAATACGCCGGATCCAGGGCTTTCCGTATTGAAAGTAATTCAAAAAGAAATGATATCTCGCCAGTTTCATATCGATTTCATAAGAATTCGTGTAGAGGAAATTCAACACCTCTTTTCCCTGGTGCTGTTGAAAAAAAGCATGGATATCATCTTGCGTTTTAAGCGGGAAATGGGTTCCAGAAATAAGGTGAAGTCGCTCGTACGAAACAGCATCTGCCAAAGCCGCTTCAAAAAGCAAGTATTCTGCTTCGATCTGCGATACCGAACCCCAACGAATATCCTGCCTTTCTTCCAGCACCTGAAGTTTCGCATGTTGGGTTTGCAAAAGGGGGCAGTTTTCTACCTTCTTGTCAAAATGCAGGTATATGTCGTTTCGCGGATCATCTAAAACAGTAATCAGCTTACTCAAAACCTCGAATTCATTGTGGGCGATAATGAGGTACGCATGTTTCATTCCGGCGTTCCTTTCAATTTCCGATAGACAGCTTGTAATAAGTTAATACTGAATTTACCGAATGAATTTTTATAGAATCTTGCAAAAAGCGTCAGCTTACGATCAATACTTATGAACCTTTTTATCGCGTCTGGCAATTGATCATAGAAAGTCCACCAAAGATCAAAAGCCACCGTGAACCTATTCCAGGGCTTCGGCCCCGTGTAATGTACATTCCCCTGGCTTTGTACCATTCGCCAATCTTCCTCCGTATAAAAGCGCAAAAAGCTAGCCTTATACTGCGGAAGCAAAAAGGTGCGTATACTATTCCAAAAAGGCGGGAGGCCAACGATCCGACCTTTACACAATTGATTGATAACATCTTGATCTGGAAACTCCAATCCTTCTACCTTGGCCGCTTCCAAAAATTTCCCGACCATCTTGTCTGCACGCAGCTGATTTAAGTTCATGAAGAGCAGGCCGCTATTGATATAAGTACCCGGCTTGCACCCTATGGCTTCCATATGCACACGCTGTTCCGGCAAGGTCGCTTCAAAAACACCTGCCATATAATTATCTTCTAAATCCACGGTCCGATAAAGCACACTCAGATCATTCCTGAAAATCATATCGCAGTCTATGTATAAAATCTTATCGTATTGAGGCAAAAGATCGGGAAGCAATAAACGATAAGAAGCCGCAATTGTGTATTTTGGATCGACATAAATATCTGGTGACAGCGCGCCTGTAAGGTCTATAAAGGTAAATCGCTGCTGCTCGCTTGCAAGCCCCTTTAGCAATTCCTGCATAGCTGTAGGCAGTGCCTCTGTTAGTAAGCAAATAAAATGAAAAGTTGCATGGGCGGCGGCATTTTGTAAAACGGAGGTGATGCAGGTCGCTACAGGCACAAAATAGTTGGGCGTAAAGGCAAGTACGATGGGCACTGCTGCTTCATGATGTCCTGTTGATACGTCTTGCATTATTTGTCTATTAATTCCTTATAAAACTGATTCAAATTTTGCGCCTCTTTCCGGATATTAAACCGCTTTTTAGTGATACTTTCCTCCACCGAATACCGCGGGTAATTTAAACACTCCTTTGCTATGGTTTCGCTCCACATGCTAGCGTTTTCGATATCCAAATAACGAATAAATTCCGTAACGTCGACTAACTTTGTTACATTTTCAGAGACTAAACATTTTAACGCTGCCGCTTGTGCTTCTACCAAAACCAAGGGCAGCCCCTCATAAAATGATGGTAGAAGTAGCGCATCCATAGCCATCATAAGTTGCGGTATATCTTCCCGATTATTAAGGAAAACGACATTGCTTTCAATATCAAACTCCCTTATTTTTTCTTCCATTTCTGTTCGCAATTCCCCTTCACCGACTATCAGAAGAATTGCTTCGGGCCTTACTTTAGCAAGATGCATAATGATTTCTAACAGAAAGAAAACATTTTTTTGAGCAGAAAGCCGCCCCACAAACCCTACTATCAATCTATCCGAAAGCCCGAGCTCCGTCCGCTTACTATCTCGTACAGAAGGTTGAAAAGAGAATTTCTTCACATCGACGGCGTTATAAAGCACTACTGCGTTTTTCGCATACTGTTTTCCGAAGACAGCATTGATAGAGAGATCGCTAGCTCCAACACGTGCCGTCACCACCATATTCATGAGTAAACGCAGTATACTATTTGAAAAGCCATGACGCGCTCTCGATAAATGCGCGTGCGCTACACGTTTCTTAACGCCACACAAGGCGGCCAATGCTAAATATACGGAGGACTGTAATTCAATATGCGCGTGTACCACATCATACGCTTTTGATCGAATAAGCCTCGTTAAAAAAGCCACCCTTTGTATAACTGGGTTCGGCATATAGAATACATTCACGCCCAAAGAAGTGAAAATCTCATGATATCCCTGAGGATAACCGGTATCAATCGCCACAATATCAAATTGCATATTGGAGCGATCCGAAAACGTATAATAATTATGTAGAAATGTACTTATCCCACCAGCGTCGACCCTTGTCACCACATGCAAAATCCGCATATTTTTTTTCATCCCTTATCTGTAATTTTCCTCGCAGGAATTAGCTCCGCAGTTTGCTCCATATTGGCGCTACCGTCTTCGCTCCATCGACAATGATCCGTAAACAAAATAGGGCTAAAGCATATTTTTTTGTACCCATTTTAAGTTGATTTACCCGTTGAAACAATTCGTCGTGTTCAATATAATTAAAGTAACGAAATGCTTCGAGCACCTTCTGCTTTTCGAGATCTGCCTTTTTATCATCAGCAGATACGCCGTCTCTGCGAAAATCTGCTATGACCATTTCCAAACGTCGAAAGGTTCTTTTATTGATGATCAACTCATAAAACATCTGCTCATAATCCGCTACTAAACGATAGGCTTCATTGTAAGGCCTTGCCTTCAGGATATGTGTCTTTGTAAATACAGACTGGTGGCAAATGGAAAAACGTTGCATAAAAAAAAGCGGGTTAACTTGCAGTGGCCCCTTCCACAGCGACTTTGTTTGATCCGCTTCAACGACATAGGCAGATCCGTAAACGAAGTCGGCATTGAGCAAGGGCTTGGCACGATCCAGAACAGAAGAGTCAACAAAAACATCACCCGCATTCAAAAACAAACAGTAATCTCCGGTGGCAACGGCAATGGCTTTATTCATCGCGTGGTAAATACCGTTATCGCGCTCGCTAACCCAATAATCTATATGCGCCGCATAACTTTCAATCAGTCCCTTACTGCCATCTAAACTCCCCCCATCAATGACGATGTATTCCTTATCTGAATACGACTGATCAATTACAGATCGAATCGTCTGCTCTAGGTAATCCCTATTGTTGAGCGTCACGGTAATGATAGTAATTTTCATATTATAATGTTTGTTGATGAACAATACGTGCTGGAATTCCCACGACCGTAACATTGGGTTCCAATATAGATTTTGTGACGATAGCGCCAGCGCCTATTTTCACGCCGTTAGCTATCGTTATTCCTCCCAATACCTGTGCACCTTGCCCTATATCTACATTATCTCCAATGACAGGCGAATCATCCGGATAAACGCCCTTACTTCCTAAACAACAATTGCCATGTAGGGTACAGTTTTTTCCAATGCGAGTTTTTGGGTTGATCAGTATAGAACCGTAGTGGTAAACCTTTAGTCCCGGGCCAAAACAACCTGCAGGAATAAAGAAACCAAGCTTACGTCCCAAAATATTTTTCTGCCGCCCATAGTAATATTTCAAAAATTTGTTGGGTTTGTAGAACGTGTAAAACTCTTCCTTTCGCAATGCTTTAACAAAACAACGCAACCAATATTGTTCCGACTTAAGCAACCAATCCATGATATACCCCTTCGAAAAAAACGGTAAATAATCCATTCGATCATTACACAGATAGGTTTTCAAATCCATAGCGCCAGAAATTTAAACGACAATAGCATATATTTTATATCTTTTTTAATGTGTAACGAATGATGGGCTTTTCGACCCGATTATAAAAAAGGCATCCCCCGATCACAGCTCCAATAACAAGTAAAAAATCAAGGGCATTAAGAAATACATCAAAATCCACATTAAAATATGTAGAGCTGCTTATCAATTTAGGCTTAAAAAATGCAAAATAATAGTGTGTCAAATAGATACTGTAGGACGCGTCGCCGATATAAATTATCTTGCTTATTATTCTGTTTCCAGCAAAGCCTTTTTGGGTCAAGGTAAAAAAGCTTACGACAATAAAGGCGGGAAGTCCATAAGCAACAAACCGCGGAAACTTACATTCCGAATATAAATATGCAGCCAATATACTTACTGCTAGTAATACTATAAACGCCGAAAAAATATCTAGATTAACCGCCCTGTGCCATAACTCATAAAGGCGAAAGCAAACTATTCCCAGCACAAAATTAAGCATAAGTGTATCGCCTAAAATGTAAGACAGGTTCACCCAGCCCCCCTGCGATGATTGCAAATTAAACAACTGATACATACCTACAATCGCTAGAACGGCCAAGCCTACTATTAGTAAAAGTTTTTCTTTGCATATCGTAAATAACATTGTCAGTGCAAAAATGTAATAGAAAATCATTTCATAAACCAATGTCCAACCTGGACCTAACACTAATCTATATGGCCAATCAGCATTGATAGAAGGTAACAAAAAAATGTTACCTATGTAAAAGAACGGACTTTTAACGCCTTCTGCCTTGACGTCAAATAGTAAGAGCGGAATCGCACAAATAATATAGATCGGGAAAATCCTCACCACTCTCTTCGACAAAAAATGAAAAGCATTTATCGACCGATTTTCTAAATTCAATTTAACTGTAAGAGACATGATAAATCCGCTGAGAACGAAAAATAAATCTACACCAAAGCCACCCAATTCGACTAAGGCATTATTCAACCAACCGTCATTCCATATATGGCAAATAACCACGAGAATAGCAGCGTAAGCTCTGATTATTTGTAAAGAATTGATTTTGCCCTTCATGCTAATCTATCCGTAAAGGGAAACGGACAGTATCCGGTTCACTCCTCCTAAATTTGATTGAAAAAAATCATCAGTAGAAGCCAATTCAATGTATACTCGTTCGAATAGAGAAAATATGTTGTTTACTCCATAAATGGGTATATCGGTGTACAAACTCATGTTTATATCATTTAATTATCTTCAAATAAATCGTAGCAAAGGTCATCTTCAGCAAATTTTTTGTTCCGAGAAGCCCGCGTAGCTTCTTGTCTTTAAACAGGGCAAACAATACTTTAAACGATTTGCTTAAAGCAATAGTATTCACAACCTCACCTTGTATAGAATTTCTTAAATTGTATTCTGTTACTTTTGCATAATAAGCCGCAATAATATTGTCTGATTTCAAAAACGGAAGTATTTCACGATTAAAGTATGCTAGGAACTGGACTCTTGTCTTTGCTTTTTTTAAAACGTTACTCCGCTGAGAACTGATATTGATTCCTGAAAAGCGCCACGTAAAAAGAATTTCATCGACATAAGCTACCCCCGCGTTTAGGGCGAGCTTACACCATGTTGCATCATCTGATCCCCAAGCCAACGGAAAATTGATAAAACCATCGATTTTTCGGAGGTCCGCAAGCCTAAACATAAAATCCGGTGCGACCTGCCGCCTTCGCTTAATTATATTTTGGAAAATAAATTCTTCAGCTTGTTCAAATGGCAAGCAGGGCTCGGAAACTTCGATAACTTCATTCTTTTCATTTACAACTTTATAACGACAATGCACTAAACTCACCAACGGATATTGCTGGGCTTTTGTAAGTAGTTTTTCGGCGAAAGTAGATTCATAATAATCGTCATCAGATGCTAAAACCACCCATTCGCCTGTTGCATATGTCAAACAACGGTTCCAATTTCCTACCAAATCTTTTCTGCCAATGTTCACCTCATTTTCATAGAATTTTATCCGCTCATCCGAAAATTCACCAACTATTCCCGAAATATTGTCCGGTGACTGGTCATTGACGATTATAAGTTCGAAGTCCGTAAATGTTTGGTTTAGGATACTACTAATAGCTTCCTTCAGATAATGGGCTTTGAATACTGGCAGAACAAATGATAACTTAGTCATAGCTGTTTTTGACTTCCTATTATATTTTAAGCTTGCAAATAGCGAATTGTTTCCAGTAGTCAAATTTACAAACCTGATAAAATGTATAATTGAGAATACTACGCTCTAAGCAAAAGCTATCTATTCGATTAAGACACTAAAATATGCGCTCTTCACTTATTAGCGAAATATCTTTTAAAAATTGTAGACTTTCTTCGTATTAAACTTAAAAGGCTGATTTAATAAACCTCTTAAACAAAGTAAATATGTAGACAGGCTTTATCCTTAAAACGATCATTATAAATGAATTGCGTTCATTAGCATTTAAATCTGTCAAGCCTATTCGTTCACATACAGTCACTGCTTGATCGATCAGTTTTCTTCTTATCAGCTTACTATCCGTATAATTTATCAGTTTTTCCAACATCAATAGCCAGTGATAAGATTGTTTAAACAAACTTTTCTTACCCCAAACAGATCCATTCCACATTCTGTAAACCGCCATATAATCGGGAATAAACCCAAACTTACCTTTTTCACCATTTAAGAACCATAGGACATAATCCCCGACCACAACCGAAAGCAGTTCAGATGAAAAATTTATATTGTTTCGAAACATAACCGTCGGGCTATGCATAAAGTTGCCATTAGTTGATAACTCTTCTAATGTTCGCTTACCTTCAACATCATGGTTTCCAAGATTTTCGGGCACCAAGACTTTATCATCTTCGTCATAAATCATTGCCCGATGATAAACTAGATTACAATCGTTATTACTTTTCAAAAAATCAACTTGTTTCTGAAGCTTAAAGGGATCTGTCCAATAATCGTCACCCTCACAAATGGCGATATAACTTCCTTCACACATGTCTAACAACATATTCTGATTTTTGACAGCGCCGACATTTTTCTCATGAAGAAGAAGATTAAATTTACCAGGATATAACGATTGATAACGCTGTAATATAACACGAGATTCATCTAACGAACAATCCTCTCCAACACATATCTCATAATCAAAATCACAATCCTGTATGAGCAGCCCATCTAAGCACTCTTGAAGATATTTGGCGTGATTATAGACCATTACAAAAATACTTACTGTTGGCTTGTAAAGCGTATCAAGCATTATGGACATAATTGAACCCGTCTCTTTCTTTTCTATCTGTCTAAACCCACAACTTTCATATGCCTTTATCGCCGAAATATTCAAATTATTCACTTCCAAAAACACAGCTGTCAGCTTTAATACTTTAGATGCGAAATAAAGGATTTGATAAGTAGCTCTTTTAGCGACACCTTTGCCCCAAAAAGATTTATCACCAATAAAAATGTGATACTGTGGTTTCTCGGTATTGAGATGAGTCAGTTGAATATTTCCTACATAAATATCATCAGCTAAAATCGCAAACCTTTTACTCGTCGGATCTGATAACGCTTTGAGAATCCACTCTGTTTCTATTTCTTCAGTGATCTCTCGATCTGGTCTACTACCCGTAAACTCCCAAATTTTAGGATCATTCCTCCAAGCGTAGGATGTTTTAGCATCCAACTCTTCCAAGGGTCTAATTAATACTCTGCACATGACTTACAATTGTTTTCATATCGTCAATATTGTAACGCTGGTCAATCGGAATGGCGATAATCTCTTCTGTCAACCAATAAGAATTTTTGTTTTGATCGCACCAATCATAAACGTTTGGCCAATATTTAGCGCAATAAATTCTATCTTGAGCAAGTCTGTCTCGCAAATGTAAATTGCTTGAACGAAAAGGATACACCATTGGTACTTCCCCTTCTAACCTTTCGAAAGACAATCCATTTGATTGGGATAGATTCGCATGCAAAAAATCGAAATTTTCAATTCGGGCTTTTGTTACATTTTGAAGATCAGTGGATAAAAATATATTTTCGGTAATATGAGACATCTGTTTTATAGGCTGATTCGAAAGTGCGCTGTCATTGATCTTAAAGTCTTCATACCCGTCTTCCGCAGAAAGATCAAGACGTTTTATCAAATGAGCCATTCGCTGGTAGCTTATATCTCTTTCAAAATCGGCTGAAAGTTTATCAGGACCAACCACTATCCCGCCATCTGGTAATCCTAAGAATTTTCGCGGCGAATAGAACTGATAAATTTCTTCTATTGGGTTGGCAAATAAAGCCTGTGCATTATCCACAATAAGATTGGGAATTTTACTTAATAAGGCTTTCTGAATGTACGCAGTCTTAAGTCCGAAATAATTTGTATACAAAAAAAAATCAGACTGACTAAGTTGATTAAAATTAAAAATTGGCTCTAATCTATCATTTACATCATAGAATTCGTAAGCTATATTCAGTTTCAAGAGTGGCTCTAACAACACATCACAGGTGTAATAAGGAATATGAATTCTCCTTACTTGCTTCAATATGAGGATATACTCGAAAGCGTTACGCCCCGAGTTTAAAAACGTTGTAAATAGATTTTTAGAGTTGTTGAAAAATCCATTATTATAGATAGGTAACTCTATCCCGAAATATCCGCCAATTGCCTTTTTCATATCAACTCATAATTATCCAACATCAGGTTAATTTCGTCCTTCGAATTAAACATCATGACATCAATGATAGAAAGCCCTGGCTCAAAAGTTGCGCGCTTCTGAGAATACGGCGTGATCATCATTTTTTGGAAGAGCAGATTGATATCATTGTCTTCGTACTTTTTCCGGTCAAAAAAATCCATGCCCCCGATCGGATTTATATAACTGATGTCAGTTCCTAATTTCTTACAAATGTTCAGCGCCCACTCGTCAGGAGCGTGTGCCTCGTCAATTTGTAAATTCATTTGTGAAAATACCTCAATTGTTGCCGCAATTTCAAGGTACTGACAAATCGCGATCAATAATTCTCTATTCAAATCAACAATCGAATCGAAACTTTTATCAAATACGTTCCGAAGTAGTTCGACCACTGTAGCGTAAAAAGGAGCCCTCTTCTTATACGTTATCAACTGAGCAAATATTTTGTCTTTCCAATTGATTTCATTATTGATTCGGACATCTTTAATTAGGGTTTCTCTAGAGAACTTCTCCAATGGAACCTGAATATATAACCAGCCATCATTTTGTTTAAGCACTCTATTTCTTTCAATCCATCCGTGTCTTATAAACTGCACAACATCAAATAATATAAATCGCTCTGTGTGTTTAATCAAACTTATATAGCCGATGTAGGGCAGAAAATACGGTTGCATTATCCCGACTTTCATATCTTAATTATTTTGCATTCTTAAAATCACACGACAAATCATATCCACTTCTTCAAAAGTAAGCTCGAAAAATAGCGGAAGACATAGCACGCGCTTTGCAATATCCTCCGTCATGGGCATCTCCACTGGGTCAAGATAGGGCAACGCCTTTGCAAGGCTTGGATAAAAATACCGTCTGGTAAAAATTTCATGTCCATCTAACTCTTTCTTAATCTTCAACAAGAGTTCTTCAGATTCTAACACGTAGGGTAAATAGGCGCCATTGTTTGCAGACTTACCATGCCACTTGGGCCGAAAAGCCTTGAAGTTTTTCAATTTGGACTCGTAGCGTTTTATAAGCGACACCCTTTTATCCATGATGCTGGTAACGAGTTCCAAGTTCGCTAGCCCCATCGCTGCATGAAACTCCGAATTTTTCCCGTTAATACCCAGGTCTGAGAAGCTTTCAAAACCGGATATACCAAAATTACGCATCGATGCCAACCTCTTCAACAAATCAGGGTTTTTCGTGACAATTAAACCTCCTTCAATGGAATGGTAAAGCTTTGTGGCGTGTAGGGAGCAAATGCTAATATCACCATATTCAAAGACGGACTTGCCATCAACTTGCACCCCAAATGCGTGCGCACCATCGTAAATAACCTTTAAATCATGCTTTTTTGCGATCTGCTCTATCGCCTCAACATCACAGGGATTGCCATACACATGTGTAGCAAGGATAGCGGACGTGTTTTCCGTTATGGCGGCTTCAATTTTTTTAGGGTCTATATTCAACGTATATGGATCGATATCTACAAATATAGGTTCACAACCTTCCCAAACAATACTGGAAGTCGTTGCAACAAAGGAGAACGGCGTTGTTATAATTTCGCCTTTAACAGCCAAAGCTTTTAAAGCCATTTGCAAAGCAACTGTTCCACTCGTTACATAGAGCAAATGGTCTACATGTAGATACGCTTTCAAATCCATTTCTAGCTGACTGGCCAAAGGCCCCATATTAGTCAACCACTGGCGGTGCCAAATGCCATCTACAAACTTATCATATACTTCCCGCGGAGGAAGAAAAGGTTTTGTTACAGGTATCATCTCTTAAAAATTAATTCTTTCAAAATTCCTATTTCCTTACCCTTTGTCAAGAGAACAATGCCGAGGTAGAAAAAAGTATACAACAACAATAAAATACAAAGCCTAATAAGATCGATGGAGTTGCCAATATAAAATCTGTCAATGAGGTATACCGCCAATGCACAAAAAGAGGCTATGAGTAGACTGGGCACCAAGTCTCTTACTTGTGAAAAAACAGTGTATTTTATAAACTTACCTGTGTAATAGGTATTGATAAAAAGCGCTAGAATAGAAGTAATTACTTGCCCCCAGAGCAGGCCTAAGATACCGAAAGGTAAAGAAGCTAGCACAACAAGTACAACCAAAATTTTCTTAAAAATTTCCAACTTTAGAAACAAATCAGAGCGCCCTTTTACTTGCAACACATTCAAGTTGTAGGCATGTATTGGATACAAAACCCCTGCAATAGCTAAAATCTGAAAATACGGAACGGCTGGCAGCCATTTATCAGTCAGTAAAAATCGAATAAGTGGTTCTGCAGATACTACCATAAAGGCAATGATCGGCGCTATAACAAAAATAACGATCGATAGAATCTTTCGATATGCCTCTTTTAAGAGGATATCGTCGTGGCTCATCTTTGCAAAGAGCGGAAAAGAAACTTTATTCAACGCATTTGAGATGTTATTGACCGGCAATTGCTTCAGAGAATCGGCACGGTTGTAATACCCAAGTTCAGCCGTAGAATACTTCTTGCCAATGAGAATGGTGTAAATATTATTAAACGTAACATCCAAAAGCGAAGACAGCATCAATCGAGATCCAAAAGTGAAGTGATATTTAAATTTAGCTTTATCAAACAGAAATGAAGGTCGCCAAGTACTATACAACCAATATTGCAGGGTGTATAACATGTTTTGGATAAGCGAAGCGTAGACCAATGACCAGGCTCCAAACCCGAAATAAGCAAATGAGATTCCTGCTATCCCCCCCACTAGAATCGAAGGAAGTTGTATCTTAAAGTTTGTTTTAAAATCTAAATTTTTGACAAATTGGACGCCTTGAACGGCTACTAGGGAATCAATAATTAGGATAATAGCATAAACTCTGATCAAGGGAGTCAATAATGGTAACGTATAAAATTCTGAAACTAAGGGAGCTACAAAAAAAACGACACCGTATAATATCGTACCAGCCAGCAGATTAAACCAAAACACAGTTGAATAATCCCGTTCATCAGCATCGGTAGTACGTATAAGACTACCTACTAAGCCGCTATCCAAAAACACTTTTGCTATAGCCATAACCACACCGAATAACGCAATCGTTCCAAAATCAGATGGCAACAAAAGACGTGCTAGCGCGAGACTTGTCAAAAAGCCAACAATCTGCGAGCCGAATTGCTCTGCAAACGTCCAAACTACACCTGTAAAAGCCTGCTGTTTAAGCGACATACTAAGGGATAAACTTGTTTAGGGAAGCGTCCTTACTTTCCAAATTCTGATTTTAATGTTCTGCGCAAGCCTTCTTCCATGGTAAATGGCGGCTTAAAGCCGGAGCCCATTGCCTTACTGGAATCAAACTGTGTGACGGCACAAAACTTTTTCACGCGAACCGAGCTGATGGGCAATTTTTTTCGTGTTGCCCAAGCAAGCACATCAAAGCCATATCCGCCTAACATGCCTAACCAGTAAGGAATGCGGCGGGTCGGGATTTTTTTGTTCAGCACGTTGCCGGTATGGTAAACCAGATCATTCGTTGTGAAGTCGGGCTTATCCACATAATTATAAACTTCTAAACCGGTCTTTTTGTTTGCAATAAGAAACTGGATGAAAGCGACGATGTTGCCTACGTAAGCCATCGATTTCCGGTTAGTACCTGAACCGATCATCATAAACTTTCCGGATGCGATTTGGTTTAATAGGTTCCACACATTTCCGCGGTTCCCTTCCCCAAATATCACTGTGGGCCGCACAATGGAAATGGTCCAGTCACTATGGCTTTTAAACCATGCCTGTAAAACCTCTTCCGCTTGCCACTTGCTTTTTCCGTAATGATTGAAAGGATCGGCAGGCAATAGCTCGTCGGGATTATCCTTATCAAGACCATAGACTGCTACCGAGCTCGTGAAAATAATATGTTTGCAGGCATTAACCTCCATGGCCTCTAGCACATGGCGCGTGCCTTCCACATTGACATCATAATATAAGGACGTTGGCGAAACATCATCGCGATGCTCTGCGGCAAGTAAGACCACTACATCTGTACCCTGCAAGCCAGTCTTCAAACCAGCAACATCACTTACATCTCCAATATGCGTCAGGGATGCATAGCTGTCGCTCTGTTTTTTATCAATATTTACAATATCGACACTGTTTTCTAAAAGTAGTTTTTCAATCAGGCGGGTTCCCACAAATCCGGATCCGCCAATAATAGTAACTTTCATAAGAAGCTGGATAATTTAAGGATTAACGTACATTCTCCAACTGGAGATTTTTCAACGATACATCCTGTAAATTTAGCTTTTTATTTTCAGTATTTTCCAATTTGTTTTGGGCTTTCATCAACTCTTGGATACGTCTCGTAGCCCGTATATTTTCAACTTTGTTCAGCATAACGTGAAAGCCCAACCAAAGCACAAGATCCCAAACCAAAACAATATTGTTGCTGATGTAATTCACCATGATACTGTTGAAGATCGCGAAGAATGCAGCAAATGCAAGAATGCTCATCATTGCATTGCGGTGCGACAGGCCGAGATCCAGCAATTTATGGTGGATATGGTTTCTATCAGGCTTAAACAACGGCTGTTTCGCTTGCTTGCGCACCCACATTACGCGTAAGACATCCATCACCGGAACAATCAACACCGAAAATGCAGCCACAATTGCCCCTTCATAAAAGGGCTTTACTGCCGGGTTGTTCATTGCAAAGCTTATGGCTAAGAAAGCGATAGATAGCCCTAATGTAAGGCTTCCCGTGTCGCCCATAAAGATCCGGCGCCGATGCTTAGATATTCCAAATACATTGAAATAGAAAAATGGAGCTAGCACACCCGCTGTAATAAAAGCAAACATTGCATGCAGATAAGCCCCTTGCACGGCAAACATCACACCCAACACCATAGAGCCTACAGCGATCAGTCCGGAACATAAGCCATCCAATCCATCAATCAAATTCACCGCATTAATAATCAATATGACAACCAGCATCGTCAAAGGCATTCCTACGTAAGCAGGGATAGCCGTTATAAAAAACACGCCGTAAAGATCATTTATCCATAAACCCGATAACGGAAACAAAGCCGCGACAAACAGCTGAACGGCAAATTTCCACTTATAGCTGACTCCTACTAGATCATCGCCAATCCCCACTAAGAAGAGCATTACCAAACCGCAGATCAACAAAAGGAACATCGGCAACACTTCCTGAGTGTTCACACTTAAGTCCACAAAATTATACTTGTAAAACACCACAACAGCAAACGTCATCAAGAAACATTGTATAGGAGCGAATATAACACCGCCCAAGCGCGGGATGAACTGCCCATGTAGTTTACGCTTGTCGATAGGATCAAAAAGTCTTTTCTTAAAACAAATCAAAAAAACATAGGGGAGAATTATCCGACCGAGGTAAAGCGCGAGGAAAAAGGGTGCAAGTATAAATAAAACTTTCATAGTCGTTTTTTTGTTCTTTTTTTTCAACAGTTTGGAAAGAATTCTCCGATTAGTATGTACGGCAAAAGTACAGCGCCGCACCGACGTAGACGAGTCTTTTCTGCTATTTAAAAATTTCTGTAGACCAAGCGCTACAGTAAAACGCAGGCAAACCAAAAACCCCGAAAGCCCTGTAGCATAAGGGCTACAAACTATTTCGGCATACAGCAACCCTTGGGAAAATCCTTTTGCGTTTCACCTAAAATCGCAGCTATAATATTGTATTTTCCCAGCACACAATAGCAGCCGAAATTTAAAAAAAGGCAGAGGCATGACCACGCATATGGAGTGGGCCTAATAAATCAAAAAGGGTTATATCAGCTACATGATACAACCCTAATTGACAGGTTAATTATGGACTTATTTCTTTACACAGCGAATACTTCCACCAGCGTTATAGTACTGACCGCTGTATGGCCAAGTGACATCGCCTGTGTTAAATTGAAAACGCTCGTTATTTGCACTGGATGGCGTAACCGTCCAATATGTCCCCATTGACCCTTGCCCCCGGTTGCGTTCGCCTGCATAAGGGAGAAACATATAGCGATCGATATCAGCTGGCGCGGGCTGCGTAGTTGTACCCACAAACAATCCGCCAACACCGTTATAGCTGGCTCGTGGTTGCCCACTCAGGTCATAACGCACGTGAAAGATCGGTTTTTCGTTACGGTTCGCACCCGTTATGCTCTGCAATTGTTGCATCGTGGGTGTACGCCAGTTTCCACCATGGGAAGTAACTTTTGTACAGGGGTCTTTTGCCGGATCGTAAGCTTGCTGCCCTTCGCTGCCTGCACCCCGATCAATGGGCAATAGCGCGTTAACTTGCCATTGATCGCCATATAAACCTTGATTTTCTGCGAAGCCATAATTACCATTGTTGTACACCAAATTTCCCGGTGCCCAGGTGTAGCTTCCCACGCTGATTCCATTTTTAGGGCTAAGTGTAAGATTGAGGTTGTATTTTACACCAGGCGTTATATCCAAATTATTAACGACCAGATTTTCTCTTGTTGTACCACCTGCCCTAATCTTCGCAATCGTTAAAACCCCATTGGTAGTCGCCGGGTGGTTAAGCACCGCCGCGCTGCTCACAATTTTTTGTGTATTAAAACCACTAAAGACCAAATTGTTCACAGTTGTTGAACCGGTGTAGGTAATGGTAGAATCCGTCAGTCTAATATTTACAGCACCGTAGTGAGGTGAAATAAATGCCGAACATTCATCGATAACACCCACGGCGCTAGCGTCAATAGTTGTGGTGATTTGACTAAATAGATTACGCATCACCAAATTCACATTATTTTCCCCACCTTTTACCGTCACCGCACGCTTGAAATACATTAAATTAGCACTGCCATTAAGATTAGCCAGGTTCACGTCTGCAAGTTTCTGCTGGTTGTTTAACGACGGCAGATCACTTTTACTATTAACAGAATAGGCTAAAAAAGTATAGGTCTTCCCTCCATCCAATAGAAAAACATTTGTAGCTGGCTCGCCTACTTTATAGACTTGGTCGGTTACATAGCTTCCCAATTGATCGTAAACAGCAACCCTGTACAACGTTCCTTTTGGCAATACCGTTTTTGTGCTGGTTGCAGCTGCAGCATTCCCATTTGCATAAATCTTGCGCTCCACCCGCACGGCGCCCTGCGTTTGTAAGGTCGCAATTAATTCAAAGTCATCATTAAATGGCACCGTTACTTGCTGCCCAGCGTAGCTTCCGGAAGAGGCAGCACTCATCTTTACGGAAGTTTCTACTTCGTTTACACCTTCCAAGAAAATGGAGACACGTGCTTCACCATCCACCGAAATGGACTCCTCTTTTGAACAAGACAAAATAAATAAGCTTGCAAAAACTATCGCAACACTGTATTTCAGTTTTATTAAAAATCTCATGTCTGCGTTATTAGAAGTCAATTTTGCGGTTATCGTCCAGCTCTACATCCCACGTTTCAAAAACATCTTGATTAGCACCTTGTGTACGCACCGTAGCAGATCCTGCCGCGATCGAACACTCCAGTTCTAAATAAGTGATAAAGATTTGTGGCGTCGTGTAAGGACGTTTAGCGGTAGATTTTTGAATTCTTGTGTTTTCCATTTTCGTAAGGTATTTCCCATATGCAACCCAACGCGAAGGGCATAAAAATCCAGGCTCACCCCTTTTGTTGAGAATATTTTAATAATATAAACTATAAAGCTAAATTAGACCTGAATATTAATTTGAATTTAGTCAGACTGTGCTAGAGCGCGGCATAAATCCAAAAGGCTTTTCATATGCTATCTATTATTTTTCATTGTGATACAAAGGTAGTTGTTTAACCAAACAAATGAAAATAAGCCTGTAGCCGCACAACTACAAATGCGTTTAAATAGGTATATAGGGGATATTTGATTGACAAATGTCAACAATTCACAGGGGAAATATCTAATCAAAATGAGGCTTATAATTTTCAAAAAGTATTGAAAACATTGCATACAACACAACCACGCGCGAATTCGACGCTCCGTGTAGATAGATCGCTACAATTTTATTATTGAGTAATTTTTTGTTTTAAAGGAAACTTAAAAAGAGCATTTATTGGTTTAAAAATTGCATCTTTTGAGCCCGCTCCTTCTTTTTTCGGCTTTCTACTATGTTCCAAACCAGCAAAAACCCGATCCATAAAACTACATCACACAAGACGACAATGTTATTGCTGATGTATTGTACCGCAAATAAATTGAACAAACAGAAGAAGAGCGCCAATAGGAGTATGGAAATCATAGCGTTACGATGTGACATGCCCGAACGTAGAAATTTATGGTGCAGATGATTACGATCCGCTTTAAATAAGGGCTGCTTCTCGCGCCAGCGAACAAAAAGTACCCTGCTCACATCAAATACCGGGACAATAAGGGTAGAAAAAGCAGTAACAATAGCCCCCTCCGAGAAAGGCTTAATATCCTTATTATTCATAGCGAAGCTAATGGAAAGAAATGCAATGGCGTAGCCTAAAGTTAAACTTCCTGTATCCCCCATAAAGATGCGCCGACGACGCTTGAAGGCACCAAACACATTGAAATAAAAAAAAGGCACCAGCACCCCCGCGGTAATAAACGCAAAAATTGCATGCAACCAAGCATCGTAGTAGGTAAATAAAACGCCAAGAAATAGACAGCCTACCATAATAAGCCCCGAGCAAAGACCATCGATCCCATCAATCAAATTGACAGCATTAATGATGAGCACCACAGCAAAAATAGTCAAAGGCACCCCAACCCACATAGGCAAGTAGGTAATAAGGAAGATACCATACAAGTCATTAATCCATAAACCCGACAGCGGAAATAGCGTGGCTACAAATATCTGTATAATAAATTTCCATCGATAGCTTACACTTACCAGATCATCCGCCAGACCGACCAGAAACAGCATAACCATCCCGCAGAGAAATAAGGTGAACATGGGAAATATCTCTGCCGTATTAATCCCCAATGCGACGAAATTGACCTTGTAGAGGATAACGACCGATAGTATAAAAAGGCAACTCTGCACAGGTGCAAAAGCAACCCCCCCAAGGCGCGGCGTAATCTGCTGGTGAGATTTTCGCACATCGAGCGGGTCGAATAAACGCTTTTTATAAGACACAAAGAGGATATATGGAATGATAAAGCGACCAAGCGCAATAGCAATAATAAATGGAACGATAACAACGAGTACTTTCATCTAAACTTTATTTGTATCTACATCGAACGATAATCTGCACCTATCTTAAACCAAAATACCCTAACAGCTGCACGACATCCACATCTTTAAGGATAACTTTCTTATCGGCGTCCAACAGGAATATAGTTGGCGTAGCTTTCAAGTCGTACAAGCCTTTTTTAACAACTTTTCCTTGTTCATCAAAACCGTTTATCCACTTGTCAGGGATATGACTTTGATAGGCCTTCCAAATATCTTTACCGCCAAACGGATAGACTGCCAGAAAGGCTAAAGACTTATCTTCGATCGCTTTGTTAATGTATGGTTGCTGTTCCAGCTGTTGAATAGCTTCCTCACAATGCGAACAGCCCGGTTCATAGAAAAACAGCACCGTAAGAGGCGATGAAAGTTTTGATAATTGGCCTCGATCGCCATTGCCCAAAACATAGGAGAAATCTGCCGCAGTTTCTCCCGGCAGGTTTTTTCTGAGCAGAGTCAACCTGTTTGCCGTCCTTACTTTTTCCAGCTCATCCAGTTGCATGGAATCTAGTGTAAATTCTAAAACAGGAATATAGTATACGTCGTTTCGCACAGGAGAGTTCGGATCGTAAAGATATTTTTCATACTGCTTTATAAAAAAATCAAGTGCTGCGGGCACCTGTTGAGCGTCGGAAAGCATAGACTTGATGGAACGAGAAACAACATCTGGACTCGAGGATGGAAACAGATTGATAAAGTTCACCAGGGACTGCTCGCCCTTGTCAGGATTGGTAATATTGACCTCATCATGGAAATCATACCCTCGCCAATAGCGCATGATTACTGTATCAGCTGTAAGGGCAGCTGCTTTTTCTGGAACAGCGACAGCCTGCGGCTCGCTAGCAACGTTCGAAGCGCGCTCTTGTGAGCATGCTGCCATCGCAAACAACAGAAAAAAATACAACAATCGCGGCAAAAAATACACTTTATCCATCCGTAAAGAATTAACAGAAAGCTGTGCTTATTGTTTGTAATAATCTCCATAAAGCCACCTCATTAGAAAAAAACCATGGATAAAGCGGCGTAGAAAACACACATCAACTCACATTCACAAGCAGCTAAAAATACTTAAAAAATCTGATTTTACTACTTTTTTGCACCTTTTTTTGAACGGTATTTCAAATATCATGCAGTTAATAAAATGGCTAAGAAGACAATTTACCAAACATGGCTGACACCTTACGCACAACATCTTGGTCATGAGCCGAATGATCAGGAACTTAGACAAAAAAAGAGGCTGTTTCTATCGAGACAGCCTTCCCCCCCCCGGGTTTCGGCTTATAGCAAGCCGACAATATGAGTAGTCTCCAAAAGATGGATTTTAAAATATAAAAAGATATCCGGCGCTACAGATGTCATTTGCTACCAAAAGAAATATTGCTTTCGGCTACCAGCCGATTTCAATCTACACCCCGAACTATTGCAGCAGCTTGATTAAAATTGATTGGACAACACTATTCAGCACAAAAGTAATGATAGCACGCATACATTTGTAAGTAAACCCTAGTTCTATTGACAAATGTCAACTACTTTTTTTTCTACAATCAAAACGAAAGTAAGAGTTAGCTATCAGCCGCGGTAAAATAAATCAACAATCTTATACGCCGAAACACCTACAACTATGTATTTTTGCAATACAAAAGCGCAGTTAGCAAGACACAACACAGCACAAATGGCCAAAGCGAAATTGACAGTAAATTTTAAGGAAATAACAGATTTCCTAAACCATATTCACCCCATTTCAAACGAAACAACGGCCTATCTCGTCCAACAGTGCAGCTACTTCCATGTTAAAAAAGGAAAATTCCTGAGAAGTCCGATTGATAATACGGAAACATTATACTTTATAGTAAAGGGGCTGGTCCGCGGATTTATTAAAGAGGATGGGGATGATATAACAACTTGGTTAAACGAAGAAAACAATATTGTGGGAAGCGTTCGCAACCTAGGTTTAGATGTTGAAACGGAGGAATACATACAGGCTTTGGAAGACAGCACTCTTATTGGGATTGAACAATCTGCACTTGATGCAATGTACGACAGGTATTATGAAGCGAATATAATAGGGCGGAAAATACTTGAACGCTATTATCGCGATGCAGACGAACGTGCTTTCCTTTGCAGACTCCCCTCTGCTGAAAAACGCTTTCGAAGATTTGTTGCGACACGATCGAGTTTATTAGGACGTGTTAAATTGAAATATATTGCCTCTTATTTAAATATGAAACTAGAAACACTGTGCCGCATAAAAGTAAAGGTGGAATCCTAAAATAGCTATCTAAAATTATCCGCACACCGGCTTAGCGGTTAAAAAGCAACATTGAAAGGTCGGGCCTCAAAATCCTACAGCCGCGAATTAACCAAGTACTGCTGCCCTTTGTGTTCAAGTAAAACCATAGTTCCTCTTTTACCTTCCTCTCCCATTCTCTATGCTTATGACACGTGTAGGTTTATGGATAGCTACACCACTGTCTTCATTACCATACGGCTAAACTATTTTTATACACATAAGCATCATCCGTATAGATTAGAAAAACCAAATAATTCGCTTGTAGCAGATTTTTTTTTAAAAATGTAGAAAAAAAACGCCATCAAACAATCCAATATATACATTTCTCCAAGGCAGAAAATGCCGAAAAAAATTGCATCAGATTTTCAGTACTCGCTTAGCATACGATTTTCAAGCAAAAAACTATTACATAAATCGAAAAATGACTATTAAAACAATCACACGCGACTTATAACTTGTAGAGAAAGATTTACAATGCAAATACAACCAAAATAGAATAAAAATAAACATTTGTAGATAATAATTTACATTTATATTGTTTATCAAACAAAACCAAAACGTTTGAAGGGCTCGAAACACGTAAAAAACAACGCTACATGAAATTAAATTGCAAATTGGCACGTGAGTTGAGCGAAAGTTTTTTTAGAATTAAAAATATGAAGATGTATAAAAAGACTTACATTCCTCCAAACATCACCTGCACCATTGTGTGGTTGGAGTCTTCGATGGCTGCCATGTCAACAGGCGCACGCGTAAATCCTGGGAATGAACAGGAAAATTTCCCGTACGTTGAGGACGTACAATCGGAGCCAGGGATTTCTAACGATTTTGATTTGTAGTAATAGAAAAAGCATCATGATCACCAAAAATTTATCAGCCTGCTTTAGGCTACTGCTGTATATTGGATCGGCCTGCGCCTTATTAAGCTGTTCGAGGGACAGCCAAGACGAAACAAATCAGGACGCTTCGCTTGTTGTGCGGGTAAGCGGATTAGAAGACTATGTAGCGGTCACAACGTCTGTAGAATTACGTCAGGGAAGCAGCAGCAAACAGGCCCCGGCAATGAATACAGCGAGCGGCAGCTTGTTCAACACCACAGAAATGCAGCAAATCGACAACAAAGAGCATGAGATGCATTTCTCAAATGATTTTGACGTTGACTTTGAAATCGTTAAAGCTCACCCCGCGTCCACCGCGCCGAAGGAAACTATGGCAGGCGAAAACGGCACCAAGATGTCAGCCAAACGTTCTTTGATGGCAAGACAGCCCCTTGGCAGCACGGTAAGATACCGTTTGCTGGTTTACCGGGAAAACGAAACGAACCCTGTTGTTAATGTCGAAGCTACCGGATCTACATTCCCTGCTGTAGGTATTGCTACAGGATTTAATTACCGATGGGTAGCCGTTTCAACGAACGAAACCACCTCCGCCCCGAATGTTACAAACAACATTGTGTCGGCTTCCGATATCGCCAATAAAGATTTTCTGTATGCCTCCGGTACGTTTTTCTCGGAGTACGGACAAAACTATTTAAACATTGTTTTTAAGCGTTACACCTCGCAGATCCAACTGACGGTCGATTCCCGCGGTATGTTTGGTAATATCGCTCCTAACTCAAACATTTCTTTTGCTATAAGCTCCGGCGAAACCCTAAGCGAAACAGCAGATTTTAATGTGCAGGATAGCAGTTTTTCCAATTTTCAACCCGTGGCGCTGAGCTCTAATAATATGACCAACACCGATCCGGCATTACGCACAGGCACGATTTACACGGTGCGCCCCAGGCCGGTAGCTGCAGGGAGCTTACAGCTAAGGTTTAACCCCTTACTGCTGACCCTCGACGATGGCAGCACACGGACTTTTGCTGACAACAGCTTAACTTTTGGCTCGGCTTTTTCTCCTGTGCGCGGCAGCAGCTACAGCATTTCGGCAAGGTTGATCGAGTCCGGCATTCGCATAGGCACCTCCCCCCTGCGTTGGGCAAGGTCCAACCTCACCTATGACGCATCCGCAGCAGCAGGCTTTAGGTACCGCTTTAGGCCACATCCGGTAAACTATATATTTAATCCCAATGTGGACTTGTGGAACTTCGGCGCATCAACACCCACAATACCATTCGATGCCATAGACCCCTGTAGACGGGTTTATCCTAACGGTACTTGGAAGCTCCCCTCGGATCAAGACCTCGCAGGCAGCATTAGTAGTGCCGGAAGACCGAACTCTCTGGAAGCCTATACCTTACCAAGCACGGGGGCTCCCGGTATCATTGCCAACTGGAACCGAAGTACAGATCAACCAGCAAGCAGCGCCTATCCGGAGATGGATAACTTGCGCCTACCGTTTTACGGGTACCGAGATACCACCGGAAACTTACTCCAACAACCGGCAATAAACGGAACACAACTAAGTGGTCTAGCTACATATTTTACGGCCCAGTTCTATGACCGAACCGAAACTGATCCAAATACCAACACATCAGTAACTACACGGCATCCAACCTTGCTGGAATTGAGTTATAATGGGGAGAGTTTTGCGGGATCAACAACCAACACGGCAAACTATACGCAACGATTAGTATACGGGCAATTAGAAACCACTTCTGTGTTAAATCAGGGAAGAAATATCCGGTGCGTGCGGGTCGTTAACCCATAAAAAACTTGGCTACCAACTTTTAGACTGCATACTTTTACCACTTCACGAAGAGCCACAGCGCGCCAAGCTGTAGCTCTTCGTTTTTATATACATGTGCATTCCCATCTAGGCCTGTGCTGACCTATGTAATCCAAAAAGTTTCGCCAGCCCCGGTAATTACTTCATTTGCCGTCTTAAAGCAATCACAGCTACGCAATGACAAGAACTGCTTGTCGAAGCAGTCACTATTAATAAGCATTGATTTCTATACATAATACTTGTTAACGCTTCAAAGCGAACAATGAGCCTGCAGGTGCTGATAGGTATATCTAAAGAAACAAACGGAACAACACAGAAACTGCTTTGAATGTATTTCTAAACACGTACACGCTTTTCGACATTTTGGACACGCAAAAAAAAACAATCACCGTGTAGATTAAAGTTTACATTTAAAGAATTAAAAACCGCTTGAACACCAAATTATCAAACTCAATTAAAATAAACACAACTTTAAATGAGAATATATTTCATTTTGGCACACAACTTGTCTTATAGGCGTTTTTAGAATTAAATCGCTAAGACTTACTTAAGAAAAGACACAACGATTCGATTATACGGATCCGATTGATGGGTTAAAATTTCCCAGCATCCCTATGTCGACAAGAACTTGCATCAATTTGGAAAATGACCAGATCTACTTTCCTTATAGAAAGGGTTCTGAATCAGCTTCCGGATTTTCCAATGCTTTAGATTTTAGATAACACAAAAAATGATACACAAAAAATTATTGAACTGCATAAGGTTGGTGCTGTGCCTCGGTACAGCGAGCATGCTATTAAGCTGTTCGAAAGATGGCAACGAAGCGACGAATCAAGACGCGACGCTCGTTGTCAACGTTAGTGGACTGGAAGAATATACCCTAGTCGACGCACCCATTGAGCTGCGTCAGACAAACAAGAGCGCAGCACATGTGTCGCAAAGCAGTGCAAACAGCAATCTATTAGGCCCGGTACAAACGTCCACTGATGAAAGAAATGAACACGAGCTCCATTTCGGAAAAGATTTTGATGTGGATTTTGAAATTGTCAAGTCACATCCTGCAGGAACGGTTGCAACGGAGACTAAACGCAGGGCCGGTGGTGCTAGTATGTCAGCCAACCGCTCATTAGTAGCCAAGCAGCCGCTAGGCAATGGAATCAAATATCGTCTACTTATTTACAGAGAAAACGAAATGCAGCCTATCGTCAATGTGGAGGCCGCCGGATCAACATTTCCTGCCGTGAGCATTGCGTCAGGCTTCAACTATAGGTGGATGGCCATCTCTACTAACGAAAGCACATCTGCCCCAACGGTATCCAATAATATCGTTTCCGCTTCTCAAATTGCCAACAAAGATTTTTTATATGCGTCCGGGACGTTCTTCTCGCAATTCGGGCAAAACTATTTAAATATAGTTTTTAAACGTTATACCTCACAGATCCAGCTGACGGTCGATTCGCGCGGGATGTTCGGAAATATTGCAGCAAACTCAATTCTTTCATTCGTTATGAACGCTGGGGAAACGCTAAGCGAGACGGCAGACTTCAACATACAGGACAGCAGTTTTTCGAATTTCCAGCCGTCGGGACTCAATTCAAACCACATGACCAATACGGATCCTGCGCTGCGCGTCGGTACCATTTATACGGTAAGGCCCCGACCAGTCGCCGCCGGAACCTTACAGCTACGTTTAAACCCGTTGAATTTAACTCTTGATGATGGCTCGACGCGTACCTATGCTGACAACACCCTGAGCTTCGGCTCTGCATTTTCTCCTGTTCGCGGCAGTAGCTACACTGTCACAGCCAGACTAATAGAGTCCGGTGTCCGCACAGGCTCCTCTCGCCTTCGCTGGGCACGATCAAACCTGACTTACCTACCCACCGCCGCCGAGGGATTTAGACTTCGTTTTAGACCTCATCCGGTAAACTATATATTCGATCCCAATGTTGATCTATGGAACTACGGCACGCTTACGCCCTCAGGTCAGCAACAACCGATCCTTCGAGACCCTTGTCTGCGGGTGTACCCAGCTGGGACGTGGAAAATGCCTGCCAGAGAAGATCTTCTTGCGCTCGAAAGTCCGTTCAACTTAGAGCGCTACACGCTACCGGAAACAGGGGAGGTTGGCATAGTTGCAAACTGGCGAAGAAGCCCAGACCAACCAACCAATAGTGCCTACGATGGAATGGACCGGTTGCGCCTACCCTTCTACGGATACCGAACAGCAGAAGGCACGACTCTGCAAAAACCGGCAGCAACGGAAACACAACTCAGCGGTCACGGGCATTATTTTTCACAAAAGTACACCATTCGACTCAATGAAGCGGGCCAGTTAATAGCCATCCCTACTTATAGCAGGATGAGTTATAACACCTCGGCTATAGCAGGCTCAACAAGTAACCTGGGCAGCTATTCTAAAGAAGTTCTAGAGGAAGATGCCACATCATACAACCAAAAAAGAAGTATTCGCTGTGTACGTGTGGTAAACCCTTAACATTAATAGCGAATGACGGCTTTCGCTGTAGTGAAAATAGATGATAGTATATAGAATTGCGTATTGAGTAGTGAGTAGTGCGTAGTGCGAGAAGTTCAGATATTCTTTATTTTATCGCTTCTTCCCATTATTAAACGAAATGTCGCATCAGTTTTGTTGCGTCTGTAGTCATTTGCCTCTGCACTATTCAATAAGGATGCAACAAAAGTAAGCGACGGGGTTTTGAATACTTTTGCCCTACAAAAGTAGTGCCTTGCCGCGGCATGCGGCAGAT